>JACPUC010000003.1 GCA_016192455.1 Candidatus Tectimicrobiota bacterium
AGGGTTGGTCGTGCGGAACTTGCGTGGCATAACACCCCCACCAGCAAACAGCGGAACAGGGCCGGCACCCCGCCGGTTGCGAACACCTCACAGTCTACCAAAAACCAGACGCCTGCGGGGGTTTCTCCGACAGGCTCCTAGAGGAGTCATGGACGAGCGGCTGGGGGACCCGTAACTCAAGAGATGATGCCCGGCGACTAGGTGACCCTGAAACAACAGCGTGGTCAGCCCGTCTCGTCGTCGGGACAGCGGAGGGAAGAACGGTGGATGGGTTTGTAAGAGTCGGCGATAATAGAGTACGTGATAGTAGGGTGATCAGCTGTCAGGCCCCGTAGATACCGCGGGGCCTCAAAAGAAGCGACAATTCACCTTACCTGTCCATGGCCCCAAAGGCATCATAAAACCAGCTCTACCTTGGAGTTGACCTGGTTTCAGGGAGGCGCGAGGTTCTTCAGTATCCCGTCGCGCGGTCGAGGGTGCGGTACATGATCGCTTCGCTGAGGTGGGCGGCGCTGAGGCGCTCCTCGCCCGCCAGGTCGGCGATGGTGCGGGAGACCTTGAGGATGCGGTCATGGGCGCGCGCCGACAGGCCAAGCTGGTTGATCGCCGCGTCCAGCAGGCGCTGCGACGGCTCGTCGAGCTGGCAGTGGCGCCGCAGGTGCTTCGAGGTCATGTGGGCGTTGCAGTAGAGGGAGTCCTTGGCGAAGCGGGCAAGCTGCCGCTGCCGCGCCGCCTCGACGCGTTCCCGCACCCGGCGCGACGGCTCGCCCGGCACGGCGCCGCGCAGCTCGTCGTGACTCAGGGGCGGAACCTCGACGTGGATGTCGATGCGGTCCAGCAGCGGCCCGGAGATGCGGGCGCGGGAGGGGCGAATCTGCACGATGGGGCTGGTACACTCCCGCTTCGGATCGGTGAGGTAGCCGCAGGGGCACTGTCGCGTTGCCTTACTGCCATGCCAGCCTGAAGGCTACCAAGCCGCTTCCCCAGGCTTATCCGAAGAATATCAAGACGTTGGGAGATCAACTCAGGAAAAAACGCCTCGATCTCGGCCTCCTCCAGAAAGACGTTGCTGAAGTGATAGGGGTCGATGCTACCACAATCTACAACTGGGAGAAAGGTCGTGTTGTGCCGGCAAGGCGGTATGTCAAGGAGATAATCAGGTTTTTGGATCAATTGCGGTCGTGTTCCGCAAGTAGAGGAGGTTCTCAGTTCCCCTCGGGATGTGATTCATCTTCATCAGTTCAGGATGCCTCCCCAATAGGGTGCCGATGTGCGCTGCGCTTGCTGAGCATGCAGACAGATTCCCGCCTGCCCGCCAGCCTGCGCCGGACTCTCATTGACATCACCCCTGCCTACCGGCAGACAGGGCTAAGATCCACCGTGGTGTCGGCACCATGACGGACGTCCTCAACTCCTTCTGTCTGCGCATCGACGACGGAGCAATCGAAGACATGAACAATAAGGCCAGAGTGATTGGCCACCGCTGCTAGGGGTTCCGCACCCGTCAGCCGTGCTGGCAAAGGCAGGCCGCCCGCACCACCATCACCGTCCCCCAGAACGTTTTCTAGAAACTCCCAGAACCCGCACATGTGCGCAGATTCTTGTGCGGAGCCGGAAGGATACTTAACGCAGGTAATGATCATGAAAGGGACACAGAAGGCTACAAATGAAGTTTGTCGGCGCCCACCAGCAACGGCAACAATCTCGAATGGCATGTCAGGATAGGACAATCCCACATACCTCTCGGCCTCAGTTTATTGCACCGTGTAGACAAGAAGCGAGAAGTTCAGCGTCACTTTAGTCTCCTGATATACCTCTGGAATATAACGTCCTTGGTTTCCAAGAATAAAGAACTAAGCTTGATCCTGCAAATTGTGAAAAAAGGGTTCCTATGATTTTCACGTTATCGCCTTCTTTATTGTCCTCCCTCGCTACAGAAGGCGAGCATTCCTATCCAAAGATGCGACGGCACACTATTCCTCCTCCGAACCAACCTCAGCCTTTCTCGGCCTCCCGCGCCGCTTCGCACCCGGCTTTACCGGCTTTGCGCCAGACTTTGGGAAGGCAAGCGTGCCTTCTGCCTCTACTTTCTTAGGCCTGCCTCTCCGCTTCCTTGCCTCTTCAAGATAGAAGCTAACCGCGCTTCGCTCACCCCTGAAGGGGAATCGAACGCCCTTGTACAGCGATGCAGCAGCAGCCTTAAGGGCTTTCTTGACCTTGCCAGGGTCCTCGTCATCATCCAAAGTGATTCTGCCACCCTGATCATTGGCAAGGCCTGCAAGGTAGCCTTTCAGCTCGTCAACCATCGGCAGAAGTTCGGCAGGAATCTTCGTCTTGAGTTCTGCAAGTGGCACGGGTTCAAATTTCATGCTGCATCGCTCCTTTCGGACCTGGCGGAATGTAAAACTGTCACTGCTCGCGGTAACATAAAGCTATGGGCGCAAGCCCGTCAAGGGAATTTTGACTCTTCCAGTTCGCCGTCGAGCTTGATGTGATGAAGCGGTGGTGTGCCGGATTTGGCTCGCGCCAACTGCGGCGCGCCCGGGCGAGGATTGACGCGGTGGCGGCGGACATGGCGCCCGCCTCCATCAAAGTGGTGCGGCGGCACCTCCCCGGTGGACCATCGTCTCGAACCACTTCCACCTCCTCGGGCTCGTCAATGCAAAGGTGGCGCTCCTACGCCAGTTGTTGCACCGCGCGGCGGAGAGGGTGCTCCAAAAACAGGTCCTGAAGGGCAGCCGCTTGTTGCTGGTGAGGAATCCTGAACATCTCGATGCGCGGCGCCATGTGTGGCTGCGGCTCCACGAGGCCCTGGCGCTCAACCAACCCCCGGCCACGACGTACGACGTGAAGGAGGACCTGCGACAGCTCTGGACGCAGCCGGACAAGGTTACCGCAGCCCGCCTCCCTGAGGACTGGATTGCTCGCTCCGAGGCCTCAGGCATCCGCATCCTGCAACGGCTGGTCAGAACCCTTGCCACTTACCGCCGGGACATCCTGGCCGTCTAAGACATCTCCATCTCCACGGGACCACTAGAGGCCGTCAACAAGAGAATCAAGGTGCTCCAGCGCTAGGCCCTCGGCTTCCGCGATTCGGATGAACCTCATAATGTTCAGGCAACCCCGAAAGAGTTCCTCAGTTCGCTGGGGCGCGCATCAGATTTGGCAGGTAAACTGAAAATGAAGGTAACTCCGTGTTGCAAATCTGTTGAGTTGCTTGCAAGGTGATCTCCTGAAAGCACGAAAGGACAGGATATGGTGATCCCGAAATCGTTGTCTTCGTTGTATCTCTGAAAAATTCTCTCGAGTTCCCGTCGCAGGGTTTCAGGCATATACTGCGTTGTCGTAGCAATTACGGTACTTACATGGTTATTTCTTACTTGGCTCGATATCTGAAGTTCTCCGCCATCCGGAATCGTTTGAAGAGCAAGGATAAGTAGATTAGTGAGTGCCAAGCGGACTTTCGACGGGTTGCCAATCCCTATCGGTAAATCATTCAACGTTAAATTAACCGTGAGCTCTGCCCCGCGTTCTCTTGTCTGCTGAATCAATGGCTTAATAACTTCTAGCACCTCGCCAATTGCCGTATTCAACTCTATCTCGTCGAGCGAATGAATGTGCTTGGAGAGAGGTTTATCGTGTAAGCTTTCTAAGACCCTCGTAACGTCACCACAGCACTGCATGATCAGAGAAAGCTCCTCCGCGACCGAGGGTTTGGGGAGCAGGGCAGGGTGGTTTTCCAGTAGCCGCGCACTCCTCAAAATCACTAGATCGAGCATTTGGATAAGCTCTTGATAAAACCTTTCTAATGCTGGCGCCGACATGTAATCACTCCTCCATAACTATCCAACCATCCCTCGGCTGTGCCCGGGACTGTCCGTGGTCAGCCAGAGTCTCAAATCCGAGACGCCGTACATGGTGTTGCGCCACCCAACTGCAAAACATATGCCAGAAATAATCTGCAGCAATAATTATGAGAATCACCAATATCTCACACAATATCAATATGTTATTCAGCATGACGCCTTCGTCGAAAGCCCACAATTTTCGATTGCGTCTCCTTTCAAAGACGCATAGTATCTTTTTTGATACCCTCATAACTGAGTACCTCTCAGGTGCTGGGCGCCACACGCGGGCCTTCATTGGGAAGGGGCTATGCCAATGAGTACTAATGCACAGTGTTTAGTGAGTATAAGAACTAAAATGCTACGTACTGTCATCCCACTCGTGGCCGTGCCGATCCTCCTCCTAGGGCTGGGATGGTTCGCCACTTCCAAGCTTGAAGAATCAACAAAAAATGAGCGATTCTTTCAGCAGCGTTCTCAGGATCTGATCGCTATTTCTGAAATTCCTTCTATCCAGAACTTTTTTATTAACTTAGGTTACGGACCAGAGTTTCTCCCAGAGGCGGATCGTTTTCGCAGAGAAATAGAACGCTATAATGAGAGATTTTTTGTGCGAAACCAGCTTTTCAAGGGAACCCTTTATAAGGACATAAGCCTCATTGTGCTTATAAGAGACTCCAACGGTATGATTGTGCAATGGAAAGAGGCGCTTCGGTCGACGGCTCAAGAACTTTCTGCTAATCCTACGGCAATTATTCCATCGAACACGTACTTGCAATCCGCCCTTCAAAGCGGACCAGGAAAGGTTTCATTCAGCGCCCTGGCCCCAATCATGCACGCCGTAATTCCGATCTACAGAGACGAAAACTTTGATGGCCTGAACTCGCCTGCGGAATTAAAAGGGATACTAACGAGCAGCTTTACTTATCCCATGGCTGAATTTCAGCATATTAGGAAAATGGCATCTTTGACAATTGTATCTATCCTCTTCGCAAGCCTGCTCATAGCGGTGATTATTGTGAGCTTCGTCATCGGCAAAATTACTGAACCCATCAATCATCTTGCTGAGGCAACCCAAAGAATTGCGAACGGTCAACTCTCTCTGACGCTTGACGTCAAGACCAATGACGAAATTGGAGCATTGGCTCACGATTTTAGCAAGATGACCCTTGAACTCAGCCGTTCGATTACGGCGAAAGAGCACTATGCGGCGGAGCTTCAAGCACTGAACACTGAATTAGATATACACGTCCACCAACGAACCGAAGAACTCCGTGAAGCAAATAAGAAGCTTCAACTTGCCAACAGGGAGCTTGAAGAAGCTGATCGGATGAAATCAGAATTTCTCGCCAACGTTTCTCATGAGATTCGTACCCCACTCACCATTATTCGATCTTCGGTATATAACCTTCTCTTAGGTATTGGCGGACCTCCTTCTGAGAAGCAGCAGAAATACTTGAAGACGGTGGAGAATAATATACATCGGCTCACGAGTTTTGTTAACGATTTACTAGATTTAGAGCGAATCCGTGCAGGCTTTGTACAGTTCACGCTTCGCCCTGTCCTGACCTGCAATCTTGTTGAAGTAGTCTTGGACAATCTCGTCGCACAGGCGGCAGAAAAAAATATTACGCTGAACTATGAACGAACTAATCCGCCCATAGTTGCTTATGCTGACCGGGATCAGACAATTCAAGTACTGACAAATCTTGTCGAAAATGCTATCAAGTTTACCCCCCAAAATGGCAGCATTGTACTGAAGACGTATTACGAAAATGGGTCGTGTGTATTAATGGTACAGGATAGTGGAGAAGGAATTCCAGAGCGCGATCTGCCGTTCATCTTTGATCGGTTTTATCGAGTACAACGTGGGACTGCCGCCAAGGGGAGCGGGCTTGGGCTTTCTATTTGCAAAAGGCTAGTTGAACTTCAAGGAGGCCAGATTCAGGTACAAAGCAGTCCAGGAGCTGGAACGACGTTTTTTGTTACCTTCGCATCCTACACGCAATAAGAGTAATCTGCCGCAGCCCAAGAAGGAGGAATGTGGTATGGCAAAGTATGAAGCAAAAATCCTTATCGCTGATGATGAAGAGGAAATCGTCGATGTCCTGCGCGATATGCTCGAAGCACTTCATTATGAAGTTATTGTAGCTGTTGATGGATTTCAAGCGCTTGCGCTGATTCGCGAGGAAGAACCTGTTGTCGTGCTGCTGGATTTGAAGCTTCCAAAGTTAGATGGGCTGGAGGTCCTACGCAGGCTTGCAGAATTGGCAGTAGAAACCACGGTGATTATGCTCACGGCATATGGTACGGTCGAAAACGCCGTAAGGGCAATGAAGATAGGCGCCTATGACTTCATAATTAAACCTTACAACCCTGAACAGTTGCAGCTGGTTATTGAAAAGGCAGTCGAGCGAGATCGTTTGCGAAGGCAAAACACCTTCTTAAATGAGTTGGTCAATACCAGGTATAGTCTGCTTATTGGAGGGAATAGGGCCTTCAGAGATGCGTTAGATGAAGCACGTGTGTCCGCAGAAACGGACACGAACATTTTGCTCGTTGGCGAGACAGGAACAGGGAAGGAAATATTTGCCAGAGCCATACACCGTTGGAGTCGTCGTGCACGTGAGGCATTTGTTCCGATAAATTGCGCAGCACTCTCAGAGGAACTTCTCCTGAGTGAATTATTTGGGCACGAGAAAGGTGCGTTTACGAGTGCCCATCAAAGAAAACTTGGTAAGTTGGAAATTGCGCATAAGGGTACAGTATTTTTGGATGAAATTGGTGATATTGATTTATCAATTCAAGCAAAGTTGTTGCGGTTTTTGCAGGAATATGAATTTGAACGTCTTGGAGGTAATAAGCAAATCAAGGTTGATATCCGTGTAATAGCCGCCACAAATAAGGATTTGCGGCAGGCTATAAAGAATGGAACTTTTCGGGACGATCTCTACTTTCGGCTCAATGTCGTTAGCATTATGTTGCCGCCATTGAGAAAGCGACTAGATGATATTCGACTGCTGGCGGACTATTTTCTCCAAAACTGTAATTATTCAATGAAAAAAAGTGTAAAGGGGATTACCGATGAGGCCTTTGAAGTACTCCAAAACTATACCTGGCCAGGCAATGTTCGGGAACTGCAAAATGTCATTGAGCGGGCAGTGGTATTCTGCCGCTCCGATGGTATCCATCCCCAGGACATTCTTCTGCAACCCCTTGATGGGCAAATTCTTGCTGGGAGCACTACCACTGCCTATCACGACTGTGTCCGGGAATTCAAGCGGCGTCTTATTTATGAAGTACTTCAACAATCCTCCGGAAGCCCAACAAAGGCGGCGCGGACGCTCAAATTACGAAGAACCTATTTGGCAAGGTTGATCAAACAATTCGACGTTAAATTAACCCCAGCAGGTAGCAGCGACCGGCATGTCTGAGCCACAGATAAGCCAAGAAGCTTCCACTTTCGGAGACCCCGGGTCCCTTTTTCGGTACTTCCTCTAACCCACGAGGAGTAGGAGCGTTCACGGTTTTCATGCGGGTTGCACGTCTGCACAGCTGCACATGTCGAGGTTTGGCCTTGTTCTTGCTCTTTACCCTGCGCATAGCGCTAACTCCTGTTGAAAAAAACATTTAGAGAAAGTCTTTGCCCGCCTCAGATTCCTGGCATTCGACTTGCTTAGTCAGCGATTGTTGCCTTCCGGCCAGGAGTTCACAGTGGGCGGTATAAGTCTATTACATCTACATACAAGTACGCGTGTTCGGACGGTTGAAATAGACGATTATTACTTTATACTCTCCAGCGCCAGCAGGTGGTGGGGAGAACGAGGGCCAGCGATCTTTCCGAGATTCTTTGTCACGCACTTCGCTGATACGTGTTTCGTAGCTGAAGGAGCAGAGACCATTGTCGGGTTTCTCTTTTCCTTTCTTTCACAGAAGTACCAGGATGAAGCTTACATTCAGGGGGTGGTGGTCGATCCGCAGCACCGCCGCTGCGGCATCGCCTCTCTCCTCTACAAGAGCTTTTTTTCCAACATGATTACGCGAGGGGTCAGGCGCGTGACAGGCATCCTTTCCCCTGAGAATACTGAGGCGCTCGCGTTCCAAATTTCACAGGGTTTTCGTATCGCTTCCCCTATCCAGTGGGGACAAACACCAATCATCGTCAATGGCCTTCCTGCCTTTCCTGATTACCTCGGGGCAGGAAGAAATAAGTTACTCCTTATCAAGACTCTAAAGGAGTCCGGAGCGTAAGCGTATGAAAATCTGCCTCATCAGCAAGTATCCTCCCATCGAGGGTGGTGTGGCAGCAAAAAGTTACTGGCTCGCAAAGGCACTAGGAGCACGCGGACATCAAGTGCACGTTGTAACGAACGCTGACGAAGTGGAGGACTCCTATAGGGAGGAAATTCCCGAAGAAGAGAGGGGTCTGCTCGAACCGCAAAACGTTCGCCGTTGGAGCACTTCGCCTTCGATGAGAAAGCGTTTTATCCCGCAGTACAATCCACACATTGCCAAACTCGCAAATCTCGCGCTTGCAGTGGTGAGAGAAGTTGATGTAGACCTTGTGTACTCACATTATCTCCTTCCGTACGGTGTAGCTGCGCTTTTGGTCAAGCAGTTGGGGAAACTGCCTCTGATCGTAAGACATGCCGGCTCAGATATCACGTCCCTATATCGCGCTCCTTTTTTGCATGAGATCTTGCGTGAAGTCCTCGCAGGCGCAGACGTAGTGCTCGGTACACAAAGGACAAAAGCTATCCTTAAAGGAAGCGGGATCAACCCAGAAAAGGTGGCCGTAATCAAACAGGCAGTCAATCTACGAGAGTTTCATCCTGACAATCCGGCTTATGATTTCCGACCGTATGGTATTCCCCACACTGCTGAGTACCCCGTCATCACCTATATCGGAAAGGTTTCAGCGTTGAAGAACCCCACTGCCTTGTTACGCGCTGCAGCGCGCCTAAAGGATCTCCAATTTTCCTTAGCGTTCGTAGTAGGACGGGGAACGACGATTGAGCAGCTTAAAGGTTTGGCAAAAGAATTGGGAATTGATCAAAAATGCGTCTTTCTACCCTTTGTCCCCCCTTGGAGCATGTCGCGGATCATGACTGCCTCAACGTGCATCGTAAAACCGGAAAGTGACGAAGAACCGTACCTGCCGAGAGGTACCCATTATCCAATCGTATCTCTCGAGGCGATGGCTTGTGCATGCTGCACGATTATCGGTGAAAAAGTAAAAGGGAAGGGTATATACAGATTCTTTCAGGATGGCGTGCATACCCTCGCAGTGAATCCTTCCAATCCAGAATCATTTGCAGAAAAGCTGGCTTTTATAATTCAATACCCCCAATTGGCAAAAAAAATCGGCGCAGCAGCTCGGGCGCTCCTGGAACAGCATGACGAGTGGGACGACGCAATCCAAATAATCGAGTCCGTGTTTCTGCGCTGTGTAGAAACACATCACGGCTAACCCCAGTAGGAGAGGAGGTTGATTGATGGTCAGCACGAGAACCATGTTGGCGTCGGACGTTGCTCAGCTTCTTGAGGTGCGAACCGCCCGCATCTCAGCAGCTGTCGGGACAAGCATTCCCGGCGGTAACCTGAATCCCGAGTTCGAAGAGGTTTCCCTCTGGGAACCCGCAGATGGATTCTGTGGTTGCGGTTGCGGGTGTGGGTGCGGTGCCTAACGCGCAGCACCGGGTGTCGGTGCGATGCGCACACTTCTCAGAAAGGTGCGCTGGTCCTCTTCTGGTCCCAGCGCACCAACCCTCTTATTCCTCACCAGGATAAACGGGGAATCATACAGAAAAAGGCAGCAGAGATTGTCGTGGAGCATCTTTTCTAATCTCTGTAGGAGAACCTTCTGGGTATGAATATCTTGTTCGAGGCTGACCCGCTCCAGCACTTCATCAAAAAGATTATCTTTACGTGACCACCTGAAGATACCATCCTTTGAGAAGAAGCTGGAAAAAAGGCCAAACGAATCAAATTGGGGGAAAATCGAGGCAATCAATATGTCCCAATCTTGTTGCTGAAGCGCCTCCTTGCTGTATCGCATGACGTTGATCAGGGGGAAAAAGGCTGACGGATGGAGAGCACTGAAGCTCATGGAAATGCCGAAGGGCTTCAATTGAGCGCGAATAATAAGAGCTAGCTTTCCCAGGAAATCTGGAACAAGGAGCTTGATGTGAACCTCCGTTCGCTCCTTTTCCATAAAATTTCTCAAGATTCGAGCTCCTTCCGTTGGGTCAAACGTATAAGGTTCGAGGTCGGGGTTAGAACCAAACATTGAGGGAGGAAGCAGTCCGGCGATAACCCGCCCATTGCCTCCAAGGAAATGATCAATGATTTCGTCTCTGTTAATTAATAAGTTTAGAGCACGGCGTAAGGGCTTCTGCAGCCAGAGAGAGTTATGTTTCCGTTGGTTAAATACAGCGATCGTCAAGGGCCCAGGGAGCTTTGAGATTTCGATGTTCGGGTGTGCCACATCGATGTCGGTGAGTGAGTAGCGTGCAACGGTCAAATCAAGTTGACCGTTTTTTACGGCCTCTATTGCCCATTGGGGATTCGCAGGAGCCGGCACGAGAATGATGCTTGAGATCTTCGGGAAGCGCTTGTCCCAATAGTAGGGGTTGGCCTTGAGCACGATCTTTGCTGAGGTATGAAAGGTTGTCGAGTGTCCGGAATGAAGAATAAAGGGGCCGGTGCCATAGGGTCCCGGCTCCTTGAGAATGGCGATGGGGGGCTCGGCGTACTTGTGTAGGTAGCTGCTTGAGGCAAGAGGAAAAAGGGACAGGCTCAACATAGGAAGCCCTGGCTTATGTGGATAGATAAACCTAATGGTGAAGGGGGAGATGACCTCCATCTTCGTGTTGTTAGGGAAAGCCCTGGTCCTTCCTCGTGCTGGTTGGTAGGATTTGTAAACCTCAAAATTCTGTCGCACGACCTCGGCATCAAATGGCGTACCATCGTGAAAGCGCACACCCCTTCGCAGGTGGAGTTCAAGCGTTCGGACATTGCTCCAGCGCCAGTCCGTCGCCAGGACTCCCTTCGGTTCGCCATTCAGAACTTCTATCAGTGGCTCGAAGACCAAATCGTGGACATGTGTAAATGGCCGAATATGCCACCCAAAGGTAAGCTGAAAATCTGAGGACGAAACTACTACCTTTGGATACATAGTGATGAGGCAAAAAATGAAGAGACATGCAAGACCCCTCCCCCAGCTACCGGCCGTCGGTGTCGGCCTCGGATATCGCCCTGCGCTACACAGAGAGATAGTATCACATTTGCGCGAAATCACCTGTCTTGAAATCATTATCGACCATTTCCTTGATATGACCCCAGAAAAAGAGGCACAGTTTCATGACCTCGCCAGTAATGTCTGTCTCCTCTCCCATGGCATTGGTATGTCCTTGGGAACGGCACTTCCGGTAGAAAGTGCGTATGTCAATAAAGTTAAGCGAACGCTAGACATCGCGCGCTCCCCCTGGTTCAGTGAACATGCAGCGTTTACGAAAGTACCAGGAATTGACCTTGGGCAGTTGATGCCACTGCCCTTCACTGAGGAAGCCGTTGATGCGATCACGCAAAATATAGGAAAACTGAAAAACAAAATCAAGCAGCCACTTCTCTTGGAAAACATAGCCTACTATCTCGCACACCCCGCTGGGGAAATGACGGAAGCGGAGTTCCTCACGCGCATATTGCACAAAGCTAATGTCTACTTGCTCTTGGACATCAATAATGCCTATACCAACTCGGTCAATCACAACTACGACCCATATGAGTTTATTCTCTCGCTGCCTCTCGACAGAGTTGTCCAAATTCACCTCGCTGGAGGTGAATGGAAGGGACAATACCTTATCGACTCTCATCGGAGGTCGATCTCACGTGAGGTTTGGAGGCTCTTCGATTTTGTCGTCCCGCGTTGTGCGGTGAAGGGCGTTATTGTAGAACGCGATGGTCATTACCCGCCATTTTCAGAACTTCTCGAAGAGGTGCGCACGGCGAGGTCCACATTGAGAAAATACGGAATCTTCGTTCGCAGTCTTCGGAGGAGGGTAACAAGTGTTCCTGGCAGAACAACAAATGCTGCTCGCCCGAGTTCTTACTGATGAAGTTGTGCGGCAGGCGATTGCTGGCAGTAATGATGTGGAGGGATCACTCCGTGAGTTTCCTGACGAGGCTCGTGCCTACCTGCGCGCGCTCGATAGCAGCCGTTTAACCCTCTGTGCCGACCTCATCAAGCAAAAGCGCGAAGCGAAGATTCGTCAGATGCTTCCTTTAACTATTGGTTTGCTGGGCACGGACGCGGAAGGATTGTTTGCCTCTTTTTTTCCTATGACTCCACCAACGACAATCAGTTTTCTTGAGGAAGCGATTGCGTTTTACCATTTTACTTGCTCTCCAAAGTTCGAGACCAGGAATGGCATCCAACTGGTAAGGGAGGTAGGCCGCTGGGAATTGTTGTGCCATGAAATTTCCCAGGAAACAAAAACCAAGATCTGTCTCTTGTCGTGCTGCACGCAGCATGCGCAACCCCGTGGCCGGATTGATGCGAGCACGATTCTACAGAATTGCGCACATGCCAGATGGGAATCGTTTACCTATGAGATACACACTATTGCCAAAAATTACAATGCGAACAATTGCGTGAAAGCGCCGCGGAAGGATCCTCAGACTTATCTCTTTTACAAGATATCAGGAGTGGAGCAAATACACATTAGCAAAATCAATGAGGTAACAAGGTTATTCCTCGACTGCTGTGTCGGCGGAAGTCACTTTCGCAAGATAGAGATGGTTTTGCAGGATCGACTAGGAATGAATACCACAGAGAAGAGGAAGGCATTTCGATTAGCGTTGCATGAGCTTGCCGAACGCCTCTATATGAAGCGCATCATAAGCAGAGTAAACTGACAATGTTTCCTCAGGAAATCTCTAACATAGGACGTATTAATTTTGCCGGAGCAACGGCGCATCGGGTAACTAATTGGCCGTTTCGACGGATTTTCTCATATTTTTCGAGGTTTAAGAGAGAACTTGTCTTCATCCTTTTAAGCATTGTACTTGCAGCGGTTGCGCGCACGCTAGTTCCGTTAATTCTGCGCAACATTATTGACCATCAGATAGTTGCGTATGAACCATATCGACTCGCGCTAACTGTATTATTACTCATCAGTCTCACCCTTGGTGCGGCGCTCGTTGGAATTGTCGAGAATCATGTCAACACATCCGTAACACAGCATGTCATCTTGAATTTAAGACAGGAATTATATGAGAGATTGCAGGAGAGCTCTTTGCAAAAGCTTACCAATACCGCAACGGGAGATCTGCTGTCGCGCTGTACGAACGACCTGACAGGGGTGCAGGAAGTATTGGCGCGTTCATTTGCCCTCAGTACGGCGAATCTCGTGACCGTCCTTGCGACATGCGTCGTTATGTTTTACCTTGACGCGTGACTTGCGACTTTTACGCTTGCGATTCTCCCCCTCTTTGTCCTCCCGGTTCGGCGCATTGGAAAATTACGTCAAACCGTGAAACATGCTGTGCAAGAAAGATTAAGCCTTTTGACTTCGCTCTTGGACGAAGCTACTCGGGTTCAAACCGTAATCCTAACTCGGTCATTTAATTTGACAAAACAGCGCACGAAGCACTATCGAGAAATAACAGATGAGGTAAGAAAGCTTGAATGTCGGAACCATTTCATTGGAAGATGTTTTCTTCTCCTTCTATCAACAGCCTCGCCAGTTGGGGTTGCGCTACTGTTTTGGTACGGCATCCCAAAAGTAGCACATGGTGATCTCACCCTAGGCACGTTGATAGCTTTCAGTGCTTACCTGGGAAGGATTTATGCTCCGGTGAGCCAATTACTTAACGTCCAGATCGATTTTCTTGCCTCCATTGCGTTGTTCCAAAGAATATTTGAAGTCTTTGATCATTATGGCAAACCGAATCGCCGGGTAAGGGAGAAGAGAATTGTCGAATTTACGAAGGGATCAATAGCGGTAAGAAATCTCTCATTTACGTACGATGCCCAATGTTGGGGCATCAAAGACGCTTGTTTTGACATCAACCAGGGGGAGATTGTAGCTCTTGTTGGTCCGTCTGGAGCGGGAAAGACTACCTTGGCATACCTCCTTGCGGCCCTGTATGAGCCGACCCTCGGCAGTATTTCTATAGATGGCTATAATGTTTTGGATCTTGATGAAAAAAGTCTGCGCCGGTGCGTCGCACTTGTGACAGAAGATAATTGCTTGCTGGATGCGACGATAAGAGATAATCTTCTACTTGGCAATGAATTGGCCCGCGAGGATGAAATTCTGAAGGCTTGCAAAGCGGTGGGCATACATGATTATATCACCTCACTTTCTAAGGGATACGAGAGTTGGTTACACCAGGGTGGTGCCCAGTTGTCCGCAGGACAGAAAAGGAGGGTGATGCTCGCGAGGGCAATGATTAAGAATCCGCTCATTCTTATTCTTGATGAAGTTACTTCTTCCCTTGACCCGATGGCTCAGGATTCCATCAACAATGTTATCAAAGCATTGTTTGCTCAGCGAAGCGGTCTTATTATAGGTCATCATCTCCCAACAATATTGCTCGCAGATAGAATTCTCGTCATCGAGAACGGAAGAATTGTTCAGCAAGGCGTCCACGAAAAACTTGTAAGAGAGGGCGGCCTCTATGCGCGTTTATTTTCCTCATATCCATATAATGGCAGGGATAATAGTATGGAAATTGTGCTCCAGAATTCCAGGGTAAATACTGCAGATCATAAAGAATACATTCAGGAAAGATAACCGAGAGTTGAAGCTTCAAGCATTGCAATACATTCTTTTTATACCTGGTATGAGTGTTCACGCTGTCTGAGACATACTGACTTGGAAAGTATCGTATTTAATCTGCCCTAGACAGCCTTCACAAAAGAGTGGGGGAAGCGTGGACTTTGAGCTGCTCAGGATGGAGTATTATTATGAGTATCACAAAACGTCCTTACGAAATTTCAGCAGCAGTGCAGTCTGTCTGCGACCGACTAAATAGACTTTATGACGAGGGTGCGAAATTATATTTTAATACTATTCGCAGAAAACTTGTGCCTAAACCATCACTACACATTTCCGTCACCAATAGGTGTAATCTGTCTTGCACTTACTGTTACGACAAGATGAGCCAACCTCCTTTTGTCAAGCGCCGCGATATGAGTACGGATGTTGCGACGAGAATATTCAAACAATATCCTGACCCATCTTATGTATTTGTACTGGGAGGAGAACCCTTTTTAAATCCTCACGCTGTTGAAGTTCTGCTCGATCATTGTCCCAACAGAATGGTAATCTCTTCGAACGGGCAAGTGCTCAATGGCCATGTGGAGAGAATTCTCAAGAAGATTATGCGTCGGAACGAAGAAGGACGTGGGACATTACTCCAGATTTCCTGTGAGCTCGGAGGGGTGAGCTGCGAGCGAAATACAAGAAATGCTGAAGAAATTCTGCGCTACTTTTCTCATGTATGTGGTAGATTCATGAAAGTAAAATATACCCTGACAGCCCCAGACCTTATCCATATAGATGCAATAGCCCGTTGGTACTGGGACCGAAATATCCTTGTGCAATTTGACTACGTTGATGGCGGCTACGAGAAGGGAGAAGCAATTGATCTCTCTGAGACCAACTGGAAAAGGGTGTTTGCGTTTATTCTTAGCGTGCTGCACGAGAGCTTCGAGGAGTGGGCGCAAGGTAACTCCGATGAATGGTTAATTCTTCGCGCCAAAACTCTGGTGCACTATGTTTTTCCGCTGACGGTCATGCAGATCAAACATAAGCATCCGCTCTGGTCAATGTGCGGCGTGTTTGGTAATTCTGTCTACATTGGCCCTGGGGGTGAGCTCTTCCCATGCCATCGTTGGAAAGCTAGTGTGGAATCCTACGGTTCTTTAGGAGAGCCATGTGAGAGTCGCATGTTAGCGTTTCATACCGAATCCTGGCCTTCTCTTCAACGTTACTGTGAAGAGTGTGTGTGGCGGGGAAGTTGTGGCGGTGTGTGTCCAGCGGTAACTTGCACATATGGCGGATTGAGCCTTATTGGACGGTGTAAATTTATGGGAGCGTTACGGGATGCGGTGTGGTCATTTCTATTGGATAAGACAATTGTGTGTCATCCACAAATTGATCAATATCTAGACCTCATAAGAGAACTTTCGCCCTTCTACAAGGCTTTAATATAGCCAGACGAAGGCAGTCTTTTCTATGTCATGTGTAACGATGTTGTATGAGAATAATACTTTTTCGCCAGCACTTCTTTCAACCCCATTCGTTCATAGTCCTGGTATTTAAAATGTTCACCGCCGTGGGTGCGGCGCGACAGGTTCAGTAGCTCAAGGTGCGGTCGAGGGTGCGGTACATGATGGCTTCGCCGAGGTGGGTTGCCGTGAGGCGCTCCTCGCCCGCCAGGTCGGCGATGGTGCGGGAGACCTTGAGGATGCGGTCGTGGGCGCGCGCCGACAGGCCGAGCTGGTTGATCGCCGCGTCGAGGAGGCGCTGCGACGGCTCGTCGAGCTGGCAGTGGCGCCGCAGGTGTTTCGAGGTCATGTGGGCGTTGCAGTAGAGGGAGTCCTTGGCGAAGCGGGCAAGCTGCCGCTGCCGCGCCGCCTCGACGCGTTCCCGCACGTGAGGTAGCCGCAGGGGCAGGGGTTCATCGCGGCGGTGAGCATGAAGCGCGCCGGGAAGGTGAGGGAGAGCTTCGAGCGGCTGATGGTGACCTTGCCATCCTCGAGGGGCTGGCGCAGCACTTCGAGGACGTGGCGGCGGAACTCCGGCAGCTCGTCGAGAAAAAGGACGCCGTTGTGCGCCATGCTCACCTCGCCGGGCCGCGGCAGGCTGCCGCCGCCGACCAGGCCGGCATCGCTGATGCTGTGGTGCGGGTTGCGGAAGGGGCGGGCGCCGACCGGCGCCTGCCCCTGGCCGAGCAGCCCCATGACGCTGTGGACTTTCGTCGTCTCGATGGCCTCCTCGAACGACATGCTCGGCAAGATCGTCGCCAGGCGCCGCGCCAGCATCGACTTGCCGGCACCGGGCGGGCCGAGCATGAGCATGTTGTGTCCACCCGCCGCCGCCACCTCGAGGGCGCGCTTGACGTGCTGCTGCCCCTTCACCTCGGCGAGATCGACGCTCTCCTCGGCGGCCTGCCGCAGCACCTCGTCGCGGTCCACCCGGTAGGGGATGATGGTCGCCGCCTGGTTCAGGAAATCCACCGCGTGGGGGAGGTTCTTCACCGCGTAGACCGGCATCTCCTCGACGACGGCTGCTTCCGCCGCGTTCTCCGCCGGCACGAGGAGTCCCCGGTACCCATGCGCGCGCGCGTAGACCGCCACCGGCAGGGCGCCCTGGATGGGTTTCACCAGGCCGTCGAGGGAGAGCTCGCCCAGGATGAGGTAATCGCGCAGGCCGTCGCTCTCCACCACCCCCAGGGCGGCGAGAAGGCCGACGGCGATGGGCAGGTCGAACGCCGAGCCGCGCTTCTCGACATCGGCCGGGGCGAGGTTGAGGGTGATGTTCTTGGGCGGGAATTCGAAGCCGCAGTTGCGCACCGCGGCGCGCACGCGTTCCTTGCTCTCTTTGACGGCGGCGTCCGGCAGGCCGACGATGTTGAAGGCCGGCAGGCCGCGCGCAATGTCCACCTCCACCTCGACGCGGAAGGCCTCGATGCCCACCACCGTGCAGCTATGAACCTTGGCGAGCATGGCGGCTGGACACCCCCCGCAGGCGCGGCAGCGCGGCAAGGCGAAGACCTCGCGCGCGCACCAAATCATGGCGGCGCGTCATGCAGCGGTTGCAGCATACTCTGTGCCAGCGGGAGCGTCCAGGGGATTGCAAAGGGGCCCCCATGGGGCCCCGAGGTGGGCGCCGCGTGCCCTACGCCGTCGCCTGTGCCGCCACGCGGTTCAGCTCCTCGATGAGCTGGTCGATGGTCGTGACGCCGCAGGCCCTGGCGGTCTGCTCGATCGAGTGGCTGCCGCCGCAGCAGAAATCGACCCCGAAATTGCCGAAGACGTTGACGGTTTCCGGGTACTGCTCGGTGACGTCGCGAATGATCATCTCTTTGGTAATCATGGGTGAACCTCCTCTGTCTCGGTGATGACTTCCCTGATCCGCGCGATGAGGGTTTCAAGCTTCAGGCCGTGCATCTGCGAGGCCATGCCGAGGGTGACCATCGGCGGCACGGCGGGAAGCTGGCGGAGATGCTCGAACCCGAGGTCGACGAGCGCCTCCTTGATCACAGGCCAGCGCTCGACGAGCGGGGCGATGCGCGTCTCGGCGTTCAACTCGACCGCCGCACCCTTGCCGCTTGCCGAGGTGGGGGCGGCCGGCGCGGCTGGCACCGGGGTGGCGGGCGGGCGGGTCGCCGTTACACTGGCAAGGGGGACAAACCGCGGCCCTGCCTGGGCCGGCGGCTGCGGCGCGGATGCGGTCGGGTAGCTGGGCAGCGTGGCCTGGCGAATCGACGGCGACTGCGCCGCGCTGACCCGCTGCCGCATCGTCTGCCAGAGATTGACGGCGAAGCAGACGATCGCCGCAAGCTGCAGGTAGCCGGAGAGACCGACCGCTGCCCAGACGGCCGCGGCGGCGCTGCCGGCGTAGGGAACCACTGACTCCCCCCCAACCCGCAGTACGTTCCCGGCCAACAGCAGCCAGAAGGAGGCGCGCAGCAAGGCGGGGTTGTAGAGGGTGACGCCCTGGAAGACGGGAAGCACGCGGTAGCCGACGCCGAGCATGAGGCTGGTGACGAAGCCCACGGCGAGAGCGTGGCGCCCGGCGCCCAGGACCTCGAGCGGCAAGGGCCGGCCCGCAAGGCTGGAGGCCGCCGCGACCACCAGGAGGATGGCCAGCCCCACAAGGAGCCAGCCGTAGCCCGTGATGATGAACCAGGCGAAGGCCGGATCGACGCCGCGGATGGCGACGCGCATGCGGGGCGGCTCGAAGATGCGCAGCCCCGCCGCCACGAAGGCGGCGCCGACGAGCATGAGGAGCGCGGCGGCGAAGGAGGGACCCGCCGGCAGCAGACTCAGCGCCACGCCGGCGTTGAAGCAGAGGAAGCCGGTGGTGCTGAAGCGCGGCAGCGATGGCTTGAGCCCCAGGAAGTTCGGCAGGATGCGCTGCGATACGCCGAAGATGAGGTTGCCGGCGAAGCCGAGGAGCGCCAAGACGATCAGCCCGTCGTTGAGGCGCCCGAACATGAGGCCGAAGCCGCCCCGCGCCATCACCCAGGCGGTCCAGAGGTTCCAGACGCCAAGCAGCAGGAAGGAGCCGAGGGCGGCGGCGAGGAATTTCTCGTAGCCCTCGTTGGGCGCCTGTCCCTTGGCAAGCACCCACACGGCGCTCGCCGCGAAGATGACGACGGCCGCCAGCTCGAGGAGGGCGGAGGTCACCATCACCCCGGCGGCGTAGCCTTCACTGACCCACGGCTGGGACGACACCCGCAAGAGGACGCCGGCCAGCATCAGCCCCAGCGAGGTGAGCGCCAACGGCGCTGGCGCGGCGGGAGCGTTGCGGAACTTCGGCAGCACGTAGTAAGCGATCCCCATGATGAAGAGGGCCACCCAGCCGAAAATCTGCGCGTGCCCGTGCGCCTGCGACCAGCTCAGCGGCGCGCCGCCGAGGGAGCGCGAGAAGGCGATGCGGCTGAGGTTGTAGACGCCCCAGGCGCCGCCCAGGGTGAGGGTGATGCCCAAGGCGCTCCAGACGAAGGGGCGGAAGATCGCCGCGGGGGTTGGCGGCGTGGCGGCGGCTGGTTGGCTTGCCGGAGGCGCCACGGGCGCCGCGGCGGCGCGCTCCAGGTCGCGCAGCAGGTCAGGCAGATTGATATGATGCGCCGCGGCAAAGAAGCTCAGCGGCTCCGGCGGACCGTACGGCCCGCCGCACCCCGCCATGCCGTGGCGCTCGAAGACGGCCTGGCAGGCCGGGTAGGTCATGTTCACCTGCTGCACCGTCATCTCGGCGTCGATGTGGATCGTTGCGGCTCGGTTGTCTGACATCGGAAATCCCTCCAGGGACCATGGGACTAGCGTCGTACCGTAACGATAGGGTAGCTAGACGCCGGCAGCATTGATGTGGATCAACGGCGGCAATTTTTCCCGTGGGGAGTGGAGGGGCGCCGCTCGCCCCGCAACGAACCCACGGTGCTGGAGCTCCGTGCCACCGCAACGCGAGACGTGCCCTGGAAGCGGTCTCTTGACATAGACGCCGCCTCTGTTATGATACCTGCTAAATCAGTCGATGTTCGCTTCGTCCGCCAGCAGCGAGCACGGTGGCATGGGTGCACAAGTCCTGGCAACCTAACAACAGTAGGTGAAGCGAACACAAAAGTGGGTCCGTTTCCTGAAGGAAGCAGCGACGCTGTGCGTTACGGGCATCGCCATGTGCCGTCGATGGCGCAGACTCCTAAGATACGCCGATTGCAAGGGAAACGATTAAGAATGAGTGGCTATTCTACCACTTGCCGTATTCACACAGTTAGGGGACTAAACAATGGGATCAATACCAAAGAAGGTGGAAAGTCGTCTGGCTGACGGACTGAAGAAGTACCAACCCATCATCCGATCGGCACGTGATCGAGATATAAACGAATCGGATACAAGCGTAATTGTTGCGGACGTTCTTGCTGAGTTATTCGGCTACGATAAATACTCCGAAATTACTACAGAATATGCTATTCGAGGAACCTACTGCGATCTTGCTATTAAGATTGATGGCAAGCCCCATCTCTTGATTGAAGTAAAAGCTGCTGCAGTTGACTTCAAAGAGTCACACGTCAAGCAGGCCGTTGATTATGCCTCGAATCAAGGTGTCGACTGGGTTGCCCTCACGAACGGAGTGATTTGGAAGGTGTTTCGTGTTATCTTTGCCAAGCCAATACATGCAGAACTTCTTGTAGAAATTGACCTGCTCAGTCTCAATCCTCGGAATTCATCGCATTTAGAAAGTCTCTATCTCCTGACTCGAGAGGGAGTGCTCAAATCGGCACTTCTAAATTACCATACGCAGAAGCAAGCCTTGGACAGGTTTTCTCTTGCCGCCATCCTGACAAGTGACCTTATGCTCAATGTAATTAGGCGGGAACTTCGCCGCCTCTCTCCTGGTATTAGTATTCAGATTCCTGAAATAAGATCAGTATTGGAGCAAGATGTACTAAAACGTGAAGTTGTTGAGGGTGATTACGCTAATGAGGCGAAGAAGAGAATTCAACGTGTCAGCCGCCGACTTAAGAAGCTTGATCAGCCCAAGACTGGCGATAAAGGTATGCACGAGGATATTGATGAACCTCCTACCATTAGGAGCACACTGTTGAAAAACGATTCGGCCTCAAAGGTCACTGGTGAATCGGTTGAAAACCAAGCCAAAGATGAAAACCAAGTTTCCTAGTTTAATCCTTTATGTAACACCGCTCCGAGGATACTCCTCTTATAGAATTCTCGGTCAACGGAATTTAATGCTTAATGCTATGTTACAAGCCAGGCGCGTAGCAGATCAATGTCTAACTAGCATTCCTGCATTTGCGAAAATAATATCCGTTGCTTAAATAGAACAAGTGAAAGCTAACGTCCCCCCTCCTTCTCCCCGCCCACCAGGTCGTAGATGCGCGTTTCGAGGAAGAGCTGGAAGAGGTCGGGATCGAGGTGGCCGCTCTTCATCTCGGCCTCGAGGATGGAGAGGGCGCGCTCGGGGGGGATGGCGCGCTTGTACGGCCGGTCGCGCGCCGTGAGGGCGTCGTAGATATCGGCGATGGTCATCATCCTCGCCTGCGGCGGGATCACCCCCGCAATGACGCTGCGCGGGTAGCCGGAGCCGTCCAGCTTCTCGTGGTGGGCATAGGCGATCTCGGGCACCTGGCGCAGCTCGCGGGTCCAGGGGATCTTGCTGAGGAAGTTGTAGGTGTGGGTGACGTGCGACTCGATCTCCAGGCGTTCCTCGGGGTTGAGGCTGCCTTTGCTGATGCTGAGGTTGTAGTACTCGCGCTCGGTGAGGTACGGGATGATGCTGCCCTCGGGCTCGGCCAGGGCCTGGTTGGCGATCTCCGAGAGTTTCTCGAAGCCGGTCGCCGGCAGCACCGTCGGCTCATTCACCTGCAGAATGAAGGCGTACGCCTCGTTGACGGCTGCCACCTTGGCCTGCAGTTCGGCGTCGAGGGCCGCAAGCGGCGCGGCGCCGGCGCCGCCTTGCTGCAGGCAATGCAGCTTGCGGCGCGCGACGTCGAGCTCGATGGCCTTGCGCAGGAAGCAGTAGCGCTGCGAGAGCAGCTCGAGCTCGTTCGGGTAGAGCTTCTTCGCCTTCACCAACACGGGCTCGCGCACGCCGATCTTGCCGAAATCGTGCAGCAGCGAGGCGTAGTTGATCTCCTTCATCTGCTCGGGAGTGAAGTGCACGTCGCGGTAAGGACCGCGGTCGAGGCGGTCCACCTGCTCGGCCAGCGCCACGGTGAGGATCGCCACGCGCGTCGAATGACCGGAGGTGGTGGGGTCGCGCGCTTCAATCGCGGTGACGGAGGCGCGGATGAACCCTTCGAAGAGTTTCTGGATCTCCTCGTAGAGGAGGGCGTTCTCGATGGCGATGGCCGCCTGGCTGGAGAGGGAGTAGGCGAGCTCCTCGCACTCCGCATCGAAGGGGATGATCGCCTCGGCGATAGCCTCCGGGGTATCCAGGGTGATGGCGGCGCTCTTTTTTCGGTTGATGAGCTGCAGCACGCCGATGCTCTCATTTTTCTGGTTGCGCATCGGCACCACCAGCATCGATTTGGTGCGGTAGCCGGTGGACTCGTCGAAGGAGCGATTGATGCTGAACTCGCAGCCCGGCGGCAGCTCGTAGCAATCCTGAATGTTCTCCGGCGCGCCGGTGATGGAGACGAATCCCGCGATGCTCTGGCGGTTGATCGGCATCGTGAACTGCTGGTAGGGAACCGGGCGGGTGTCGTTCTGGGCCAGGGTGAAGCGCAGGCGCTTGTTGGCGAGAAAATCTTTCTCGTCCGCCGGCATACCCTCGATCTCGTCGATGAGGTAGAGGCTGCCGGCGTCGGCCACGGTGATCTCGCGGGCGAGGCGCAGGATCTTCTCGAGCAGGGTGTCCAGGTTGTGCTCGCTGGAGAGCGCGGTGCCGATGCGGTTCAGCTCGTGCATGGCGTGTTCCTGGCGCGTCACCTGCTGCTGCAGCGCCAGGCGCTCCGCCTTCAGGCGCAGGGTGTCACTCGCCAGTCGCAGGGTGGTGCGGAGCTGGGGCGGGCGCACCGGCCTCGTCAGGTAGCCACCAAGGTACGGGTTCGCGAAGCTGTGCTCCTCGAGGGAGGCCTCCTTCTCCGCGTCGATGATGGGCACCAGGGCGAAGGGGCGAGGCCTCTCCCCGCTCTTCAGGGAGGTGATTTTCCCAAGAGCCTCGAGACAAAGCTGCTGATCGACAAGGAGGAGCAGCGGGTTCTCGTCGTGATCGAGCGACAGCAGCTCGACCGACCGCAGCGTGGGCAGCAGGCGATAGTCGGGCTGGAGCTGCTCGAGGGTCTGCTCGATGAGGCTGTCCGGAGAGGCGTCAACGTACAGGAGCGTAATCGGGAGGCTCATGGTCCGCCTGCTCCCTCCTGCCCTGCGGGTTCATGGCCCTCATGCCATGGACGCCGTGGGGATGCCCGTCGTTCCAGGTGGGGATGGGGCGCGCCGCCCACCTCCGCGGCTGCCCCGCTCCTGACCACCATGCCCCTGGGGAACTGACGAGCGAGGCATCCTGCGATCCTTCGCCGCGCTGCCTCCGCACACCAACTCACAAGCCCTGGGAACAGCGGCGCACTGCACGACAGCAAGTTTCGTGCCAAAACTCATCCACGGCGCCGCCTGCACAGGCTCCCCGGCCTGGGGCTCCCCGCCGGCGACCCACCCTGCAGCCCCATTCCCGGCGACAATGCTTGCGGTACGGGCGGCGACGCGCAGGATGCGTCTGCCGGCTCGTTCCCGCCTCGCCGCGAGGCGCATGGAGCAGCCTTAGGCGTCACCCCCGCCAGCCGCTCTCTCGTTGCCCCCTCTGCTCCTCAAACCTGAGGAAGCCGCAGCGTGGAGACGCTCTTCCGCCCTCCGGAGTCGCGCGTCGCTCCGTTGCGGGGAGACCTCGGCGCGGAATCCACCCTTCCCTGATTTCTCCTTCCTATTCTAAGTCAGAAAACCGCCTCTTCAAGAGCAAAGAGAGCTTCAAAACGTGCCCGAGGGAGACTTTTCGCCAAGGGGGAGACGGACCCCTTCGCGCTCGACCCTTGCTGTGGTGAAACCGCCACTCCATGGTCCAACCTTCCCCCTTGGTGTGGCCAACGCGGCGGGGGTATTGCCGCGCCCCTCTCCTCCCCCGGCGCCGAAGCTTCCATCCCCCTCGCCTGAATTGACGCTTTCTTGCCCCCGTTCCTTGCGCCTCGTCGCGGCGGCACAGGCCTTACGGGTTGGCACCCACGAGGGCCTCGAGGGCGTCCGGTTCCTTCTCCAGGCCGCCGGTCAAGACCTCGCAGCCGTCCTGCGTGACCAGGACGTCGTCCTCGATGCGCACCCCGATGCCCCAGAACTGCGAGGCCACCCCCTCGCTCCGTGGAGCGATATAGAGTCCCGGCTCCACGGTGAGGACCATCCCCGGCTCCAGGGCGCGCCAGGTTTCGCCAAGCTTGTACTTGCCCACGTCATGCACATCCATCCCCAGCCAGTGGCTGGTGCGGTGCATGTAGAAGCGCCGGTAGGCTTCCGCGGCGATGAGCTCCGGCACGTCGCCCCGCAGGATGCCGAGGTCCACGAGCCCCTCCACCAGGCAGGCCAGGGCGGTCTCGTGCACCTCGACGAAGCTGGCGCCGGGACGCACCCTGGCGATGGCGCGCTGCTGCGCGCGCAGGACCACCTCGTAGACGGCGCGCTGCGGCACCGTGAAGCGCCCGCTGGCGGGGAAGGTGCGGGTGATGTCGGCGGTGTAGAAGGCGTGCTCCGCCCCGGCATCAATGAGCACGAGGTCGTCGGCGCCGATGGTGGCGTCGTTCCTAACGTAGTGCAGCACCGTTGCATTGGCGCCGCTGCCAACGATGCTGGGGTAGCCGGCCCCCGTGGCGCCGCGGCTGCGGAACTGGTACTCCATGAGCGCTTCGAGCTCGTACTCCCGCATCCCCGGTCGCACCGCCCGCATGACAACGCGGTGGGCCTCCATGCTGACGGCGGCGGCGCGCCGCATGAGCTCCACTTCGGCGGCGCTCTTGAAGAGGCGCATCTCGTGCACCGTCTCCGTCGGGTCGAGGATACGGCTCGGCCCATGCACCCCCAGCCGCCGCTGCAGACGGTACTCCTGCAGCAGCGCGGCAACCGCGGCATCGAAGGCGACATCCCGCCCGACGCAGTAGTAGAGCGTGTCGACGTTCTTCAGGTGCTCCTTCAGGCGAGCCTGAAGCTCCCCGATGGGGTAGGCGGCATCCGCGCCGTACTGTTCCACCGCCCCTTCGACGCCGGCGCGCCATCCCGTCCACACCTCCTCCTCCGCGTTCTTCGGCTGCACGAAGAGGACGCAGCGGTGCTCCGCATGCCCAGGGGCCAACAGCAGCGCGGCGTTCGGCTCCTCGAAGCCGCTCAGGTAGTAGAAATCGTTATCGGCGCGATACTTGAAGTGCACGTCGTTCGAGCGCAGGGCGAGGGGGGCATTGCGAAACAGCGCCACCCCTCCTTCCATGGTCGACATGAACTTCTCGCGCCGCATCTGGAACATGGCGGAGCGGTCCATCTGCCTCCCCGGATCAAGAGCGGCGTTCCATGCCGCGCGGCAGAGCTGAGAAACATCGTGCCTCGCGGGCCGGTCCTCTGTCGTCCTCATGATAGTCAACCCGGCGCGGGCTGTCACGCCTTTGCGCGCCTGCGGTTTTCTGGCATACTGACGCCTCTGGGGAAGAGACCGGGGGGCCGCCCGGCGGCTCAGGGCGGCCGCCGGTTCGCGCATGGCTAGGGGGAGAGCATGGAGAAGATGGTCTGCGGCATCTGCGGCTACGTCTATGATCCCGCCGAGGGAGACGATACATCCAGGGTGGCCCCTGGCACGAGCTGGGCGGACCTGCCGAGGGACTGGTCCTGTCCAGTCTGCGGGGCCGATCAGGGAAGCTTTGTCCCCATGGAGGAGTGAAGTTGAACCGCGGCGGCAGGGTTCCCTTGTCGCGAGGAACCGGGGGAGGTTCCGCTGGAGCTGGCGCGCCTGATCCTGCACCCGGCCTCTGTATCTTTCTCCAGCCCGGAGTTCGATATGTCGTTGGAAGGAAACGTGGCGCTCGTGACTGGCAGTTCGCGCGGCATCGGCAAGGCGATTGCCTTGGAGCTGGCGGCGAAGGGGGCCGACGTGGTGGTCAACTACCGCCGCCAGCGCCAGCTTGCCCTCGACGTGGTGACAAAGATTCGCGCCATGGGGCGCCGCTCCATCGCCGTGCGCGCCGATATCGCCCGGCTGTCGCACGTCATGGCCCTCATGGACCGCATTGCCAAGGAGTTCGGCTCCCTCGACATCCTCGTCAATAACGCCGCCATCAGCGCCTTCCGCCGCGTGGAGGATATGCGCGACCGCGACTGGGACCGCACCTTGAACGTCAACTTCAAGGGCGTCGTCTGGTGCGTCCGCGAGGCGCTGAAGATCATGAACCCCAACGGCAAGATCGTCAGCCTGACGAGCTTCGGCATCTTCACCTACATCCCGCGCTACGGCCCCATCGCGGCCTGCAAGGCGGCCATCGAGAGCCTGACGCGCACCCTCTCGGTGGAGCTCACCGAACGCGACATCAACGTCAACGTCGTCAACGGCGGCCCCATCGCCACGGAGTCGTTGAAGTTCTTCGTCGCCGAGGCGAGGCAGTGGAGCGAACGCACGCCGATGAAACGCATCGGCACGCCGGAAGACCTCGCCCACGTGGTGGCGTTCCTGTGCAGCGACGAGGCGCGCTGGATTCGCGGCCAAAGCATTCTCGTCGATGGCGGCATGACGATCATGTAGGGGCGGGCTTCGTCCTTCCCACCCGCCGCCTCCGGGCAGGCCGACAGAGGCCCCTTTCTCAACGCGACGGGCGAACAAGGCGCGGCTGGGAGGCGCGCGAGGAGCGCCGCTGGCGCGCGGCTACGCGCCGGCGTGCCGGCGCAGCCAGGTGAGCACGATGCGGTCAAACTCCTCCGGCTGCTCCATGCTGGGGAGGTGGCCGGAGCCGAGAATCTCCACATACTCCGAGCCGGGGATGCGCTCGTAGATTTCCAGCGACAGGTGGGGCGGATCGAGGCGGTCCTCGCTGCCGACGAGAACCATGGTGGGGGCTTTGATGGCGGAGATCTGATCGACGATATCGTAGTGCAGGAAGGCCTCGCTGGTGAGCTGCAGGGCCTTGCGGTCGGCGGCCATGCCGCGGGCAACCTCGGAGTCGACCACCTGGGGATTGCGCTCCAAAAAGCCGGGGCTGAAGATGATGGGGATGCGCCGGCGGGCGTAGGCCTCCATGTTGGCGGGATCATCGAGCATGGCGATGGTCTCGTGGTGGTACTTGTGGAACATCGGGTCCGCCGAGGCCCAGGTGCCGATGAGCACCAGGCTGCGGGCGAACTGCGGGCGCTTCAGGGCCATGATCATCGCCAGGCAGCCGCCCATGGAGGTGCCGACGAGATGGGCGCGCTCGATGCCGAGCGCGTCGCAGAGCGCCAGGTGGTCGTCGGCGAAGCCGTCGATGCTGTACGGCGCGCGCGGCTTGTCGGAGTCGCCGTGGCCGCGGCAGTCAACGGCCACGGCGCGGAACTCCGCGGCGTAGCGCCGCACCTGCGGCAGCCAAAAGGCGTGCGACCAGCCGTAGGCGTGCATGAAGAGCACCGCCTCCCCCCGACCGGCCTCCGTGTAGTTCAGCATGATGCCGTTGACGAGTGCTTGTGGCATGGCCCGCGCCTCTCCCCTCGGGTGGGTTGCAGAACTTCATTCCCTGAATCGAAACCGCTGCCTGGTCGTGCGTCTTCGAAGCTGCGAAAGAACGTGAGGCGTCGGAGGCGGCCTAGGGAGTGGGGTTCTCGCGGGGAACCCTCGCTCCCCCCACCTACCTCCCGCCACGGCAGTGGCAGGCACCACCATGCTCCGCGAGCCGCGCGGCAGCTCGCGTAAACGGGGTGCGCGAGGGGGCGCGGCTCCCTCGCAAAAAGACGCGAGGTAACGTAGGTGACACTCCCTTAGTTCTCCACGTGGATGCAGTGCGCCATGCAATGGTGCACGCAGCTCGGTTGTTCGCCCCTGGCGAGCAGGTGGGCGCAAAGCGTGCAGCCCGCGTCGAGCCGCAGCTTCCAGGCCAACGTCAAGTTGCCGTTCACCAGTTGAGGGCCATCGGTCGAGACGTGGATCCAGCTCTTTGCCGGCCCCAGCTCGTTTTCACTGCCGCACGCCACCTCGCACGCAAAACACCCGACGCAGCGCGCTTCATCCAGCACCAGCCTTGCTGCCACGGCTCCATCCTCACTGCAGGGCCGGGGTGGTCCTCCACCCGCGGCGGGTTCATCGCACGATGGCTACGCCGGGCGCACGCGGCAAAGGAGCGTCCGGATGCTCACCGAGCCGGCATAGGCGTCGTACGGCGGGCCGCTGTCCGTCAGCATGTTGACATTGGCCTCGCGCCAGCCGTGGTCGGGGCTGGTCTTCTCCGGGAACCACCAGCAGTGCGGCGCCGCCACCACGCCGCGCAGGACGCCCGGCGTCACCTTCACCTTCATGGAAATGCTGCCGCGCGGCGACTCGATGACCGCCATGGCGCCGTCCTTCAGGTTGTACCGCGCCGCCGTCTCCGGGTGGACCTCCGCCAGCGGCTCGGGCCACTTGGCGCGCAGCGAGGGAATCTGCCGCGATTCGCTGTGGAAGAACATCGGCTGGCGGTAGCCGGTGCTGAGGATAAGCGGGTACACCTTGCAGAGTTCCGGCTTGCTCACCGGGCTCTCCGGCGGCTCCAGGTAGGTCGGCAGCGGGTCTCTCCCCATCGCCGAAATCTTCTCCGGCACGAACTCATACTTGCGCGACGGGGTCGAGAAGCCGCGCGTGCGGTACTTCTCGTACCGCAGCTCGCCCGGCAGGAAGCCCACCTCCTTGAACTGCCGCCAGGTGAGGCCGGAAGGGGTGAGCAGATCGGTGAGGGCGTCCTCCATGGTGGGAAAGAACTTGTCGGCATAGCCCAGGCGCTTGCCCAGCTCCATGAGGATTTCCTGATCCGACTTCACCTCGCCGCACTGCACGATCTTCTGCCGCACCGAGACCTTGCCGTGGCGCGTCCAGTAGGCCGCCACGTCGTCGGTCTCCAGCCAGGTGGCCACCGGCAGAACGATGTCCGCGAGCTCCGCCGTGGGCGTCATGAAGAGCTCGGTGACGACGAGGAACTCCAGGGCGTTGAAGGCCTTGTAGACGCGCTGCGAGTCCGGCCAGCTCAACAGCGCGTTGCTGCCGTGGACGAGCACGGCGCGCGTCCGGTACGGCGTGCCGTCGAGGATCGAGTCGAGGAGCTTGGGGTGGGTGGTGATCATGCCCTGGTTGGCGACGGGGAACTCCGCGCCCCCCAGGCGCTTGGCGTTGGCCTCCGGCGGCAGCTCGCCGTGCAGGGCGAACTGGCTGAGGGTCTTCACCTTTGGCGGCGAGAAGAGGACGTTGCCGCCCTGGCGGTCGAGGTTGCCCGTCAGCGCCATGAGATGGCCCAGGCAGAGGGCGTTGCTGGCGGCATTCACCGAGCCGTCCAGCACCTGCCCGGGATTGATGGCGGCGGGTTTCTCCCTGGCGTAGAGCTCCGCCGCGTCGGCGATCTTCCGCGCCGGCAGCCAGGTGATCTCCGCCACCCGCTCGAGGGGCCACAGGCGCGCGCGTTCCGCGAGCTGCTCGAAGCCGATGGTGTAGTTCTCCACGAAGTCGCGGTCGTAGAGCTTGTTGCTGATGATGTGGTGCAGCATGCCGAGGGCCAGGGCGGTATCGGTCCCCGGGCGGAGTTGCAGCCAGATCGTCGCCCGCGACGCCAGGGTGGTGAAGCGCGGGTCGATGACGATGAGCTTCATGCCGGCGTTGAGGGCATCGACGAGCTGCGCGCCCTGGTACTCCTCGGGGCTGGTGATGTGGGGGTTGCAGCCCCAGATGACGGCGCACTTCGGGTGCGCCTCGTAGTTGGCGATCGGCAGGCCACCGCAAACGGCGTTGTGCACGACGACGCGCGGGAAGTAGCAGATGTAGCCCGGCGTCGCCACGCTCGGCGTGCCGAAGACGTTGGCGAAGCGGTAGAGGAACTCGGCGTAGTCCCGCCCCGTCCCCTGCACCAGGCAGACCGATTCGGCGCCATGCGCCTGCCGCAGGCCCTGGAGCTTCGCCGCGATGGTGTCGAACGCCTCATCCCAACTGATGCGCTCCCACTGGCCGCTGCCCCGCGCACCCCGCCGCTTCATCGGGTGGAGGAGCCGATCCTGGTGGTAGAGAAGCTCCGGCGCCGCCAGCCCGATGCTGCACAGGCTGCCGCGGTTCATGGGGTTGTCGGGATCGCCCACCACCTTGGTGACGACGCCGTCGCGCACGTGCACGAGCACCCCGCAGGCGCCGTGGCAGCCCCGGCAGGTGCTCTTCACGACGCGCTCGCTCTGCGTGGCTTCGACCTCCGACCGCTGTTCGATGGTTGCCGCCTCAGCCATGGAGCACCTCCAGATGCTTAGGAGTCATCGGCGCGCCGCGGCGCCGCCCGCCAGGTCCCCCGCCGGCCCCCTTCCCCTCGCCGCCCCAGCGCCGCTAGAACGGCACCTCCGTGCGCTCATCGACGACGCGGCGCGCTTTATGTTCAAAGCGCGGCAGGGAGCCCGAGGCGACGATCTCCACGCTCACCCGCAAGCCAAGCTCGTTGCGCAGCTCCGCCGACATCCGCTGGCGCAGGTGCTGGCGCTCCTCTTCCGCCAGCGTCGGAGAGGGATCGACCCGCACCAGGATGTCATCCAGCCCCTGCCGGCGGCGGAAGATGATCTGGAATTCGTCGGCCGCCTCGAACCGCCGCACCGCCTCCTCGACGCGGGAGGGGTAGACGATGACGCCGCGCACCTTCTTCATATCGTCGAGGCGGCCGATGATGCCGCCGTCGATGCAGGCCAGGGTGCGGCCGCACGGGCAGGGCTCGGCGGCCCGGCGCACCAGGTCGCGGGTGCGGTAGCGCAGCAAGGGGAGGCTCTTGCGGAAGAGGTTCGTCACCACCAGCTCACCCACGTCGCCGGGGGGCGCCTCGGCGCCGCTCTCCGGATCGAGAATCTCGCAGTAGCAGTAATCCTCGTTCAGGTGCAGCTTTCCCGACTGCTCGGCGCACTCGAAGCCCCACAGGACCACCTCGGTGAGGCCGGGCAGGTCGAAGGCGAGGGCCCCGAACCCCTCCTGCAGGCGGCGCTTCGTGCCGGCGATGCTGGCGCCCGGCTCGCCGGTGTGGAAGGTGAGCCGCACCTTGCTCTGCGTCGCCAGATCGATGCCTTTGCGCCGCGCCTGCTCGATCATGTAGAGGGCGTAGGAAGGGGTGCAGCCGACCACCGTGATGGGGTAGGTCAGCAGGGTGTCGAGGCGCTGCTCGGTGCTCATGCCGCCGCTGGGATAGAGGAGGGCGCCGATCTCTTGCAGCGCGTAGACCGACAGCCAGAAGCCGATCCAAGGGCCGAAGCTGAAGGCGGGCATCGCCATGTCGGCGGGGCGCACGCCCGCCGCGTAGAGCGCCCGCGCGTAGGCAAGGTAGAGGCCGCGCCAGTCCTCCCAGGCGTCCAGCACCAGCAAGGGCCGCCCCGTCGTCGCCGAGGTCTGGTGGATGCGCAGGCATTTCTCCACCGGCACCCCCATGAAGTCGCCGTACGGGGGGACAGCAACCTGGCTCTCGCGCAGCTCGTCCTTGGTGACGAAAGGGAGCTTCGGCAGGTGGCTGAGGTCCGGGAGGTCGGAAGGGCGCAGGCCGACGCTGTCGAACTTGCGGCGCATCAGCGGGCTGTGCTCGTAGGCATGCCGCTGCATGACCTGGAAACGCTCCTCCTGCACCGCCCGCAGTTCCGCCCGGGAGCCCATCTCAATCTTCGCATCGAGGCACACGGCATGGCCAGCTTGCACGGTCGTCGTCCCGTCGAGGGTGGGGAGGGTGCGGCATTAATTATACGGGAGCCAGGCGCAGGAGGCAACCGCTGCGCAGGCGCGGCGGCTGGGGCCGGCGGCGCGGGCGCCTGCCATGCTTGACAAGCGCTGCCGCCGTTTCTAGCTTTCAAGGGGAACGGCGAACGGCGCGCGCCGCCGTCGCATCCGCGCTCATGCCGCGGCGCTCACCCGAGTCTGAGGACGACGAGCCATGCAGCGAAGCCCCATTGCAGAGGCGGCGGCCACGGCGGGCGCGCGCCTGCGGCTGTACCAGGAGTGGGAGGTCCCCGGCGTCTTCTCGCGGGTCGAGGAGGAATACCGCGCCGCCTGCGCGTCAGCCGCCGTTGCCGATCTGTCGCACCGCGGCGTGCTGCGCGTCGCCGGGTCGGAGCGCACCGCCTACCTGCAGAGCATGCTGTCGAACGAGGTGAAAACCCTGCGCTCCGGCGATGGGAACCATACCACCCTGTTGACGCCGCAGGGGAGGGTCCTCGGCGATATGGGACTCCTCTGCGGCGGCGACGAGGTGCGGCTGGTCTGCGAGCCTCTTGCCACGCAACCGGTCTTCGAGCTGCTGGCGAAGTACGGCGTGCTGAGCGACGTGGAGGTGGAGGACGTGTCGGCGCGGTACGCGCAGCTCGCCGTCCTGGGGCCGGGGGCCGCCGCGGCGCTGGGGCGGGCGGGAGTGGCCGGCGCCTCGGCGTGGCCGAGCGAGCCGTGGCGCTGGGTCGAGGCGCGCTGGCGGCGGCAGCCTGTCACCATGGTGCGCTCGAGGCTGGCGGAGGCGGGCGGCTTCGAGCTCTTGCTGCCGCGCGAGCTCGGCGTGGACCTGTGGACCGTCCTCGGCGCCGCCGGGGTCACGCCGCTGGGGTTCGAGGCGCTGAACCTCCTGCGTCTCGAGGCGGGCGTGGCGCTCTTCGGCGTCGACTTCGACCACACCCACCTGCCGGTGGAGGCGAACCTCCTCGACGCCATCAGCTACACCAAGGGCTGCTACGTCGGCCAGGAGATTCTGGCGCGCCTGCGGGCGCGGGGCCACGTCAGCCGCCTGCTCAGCGGGCTGGTCCTCGAGGGCGACAGCGCGCCGCCCGCCGGAGCAACGGTGCTGCACGCCGGAGAGAACGTGGGCGAGGTGACGAGCGGCGGCATCTCCCCCAAGCTCGGCAAGCCGATCGCGCTCGCCTACGTGCGCTGGAAGACCCTGGAGGAGCAGGCGCCCCTGACGGTCGTCTGGGAGGGGAACGAGGTGGCGGCGGCGGTCGTGGAGCCGCCGTTCTCGAAGACCGTCGCCAAGACGCCGTGACGCGAAGGGCTGCGCCGTCGATGCGCCGGAGGAGCAGGATGCACCTCTTCACCCTCGCCGAGAAACTGGCGGAGATGCGGCGGATCAACCAAGAGATCAGCTACGCCCGCTGCCTGCGCGGGGACTCCTTTGAAGCGGGTGTGATCTCCTTCGCGCCGCGCGCCTCGGCGGACCCGAAGCTCATCACCCACGCCGACCAGGAGGTGGTGGCCCAGGTGATCGCCGGGCAGGGGTTCGTGCGCATCGGCGGCACCACCCACGAGCTGCGGCCGGGCGCCGTCTGCCACATTCCGGTGAATACCCCGCACGACTTCTACACCACCGCCGCGCAACCCTTGTCGCTCTTCTACCTCCTCATCCGCAGCGCCGCGGCGAGGTCCGCGCCAGCCGCCGGCGCAGCGCCCGCCTGAAGGCCGCGGCCGTGAGGTAGGACGCCTGGGCGCCAAGCCGCTCCGTGGCCAGGGCGGCATAGAGCGTCGCCTGGGTGATCGCCTCGGGCAGGGCGAGTCCCTGCGCCACGCCGTGGGCGAAGCTGCCGACGAAAGCATCCCCGGCGCCGGTGGTGTCCACCACGTCGGCCCGCTGCGCCGGCCACCGCCAGGCCCCCTCGCGGCTCACCCACAGGCACCCCTGCCGGCCCAGCGTGACGATGACCTGGCGGCAGCCGTCCGCTTGGCCGGGAGTCGCCGCCGGCGCCTCGGCCCACGCCAGGAGCCCCTGCGCCGCCCGCACCATGGCGTCGCGCCCGCCCCGCCGCGGCGGCAGGGGGCGCGGCGGCGTCAGCATCCCCAGCTCGAGGCGGTTTGGAATCAGGCACCAGACGCCGCCCAGAAGGTCGCGCGGCAGCGGCCGGCCGGGAGCGGGATTGAGGATCACCCGCGTGCCCAGGTCGCGCGCCATGGCGACCGCCGCCGCCACCGTCTCCAGGGGCAGCTCGAGCTGCAGGAGGAGCGCGCCGGCGCCCGCCATCAGCGGCTTCAGGGGCGCCAGGTCCGCCGGCAGCATGGCGGCGTTCGCCCCGGGCGCGACGATGATGCGGTTCTCGCCGGCGGGTCCGACGATGATCGTCGCCAGGCCGGTTGGGGCGTCGTCCGTTTGCCGCGCGGCGGCGACGTCCACGCCGCTGCGCCGGAGGTGGGCCAGCACCTGCCGTCCCAGGAGGTCGCGCCCGACCTTCCCCGCCAGGACCACCCGGCTGCCGAGGCGCGCCGCGGCCACGGCTTGGTTCGCGCCCTTGCCGCCGAAACTCAGCAGGCTCTCCTTGCCGAGGACGGTCTCTCCGGCGCGAGGCAGGCGGTCGGTCGTGGTGGTAAGGTCCACATTCATGCTGCCGATGACCAGGAGGTCACACGCCGCGCCGCTCACATGCTTGCTCCCTTGCCGCTCGGGCCTGTTCACCGCCCTTGCCGGGCGACGGCAGGGCCAACCCGCGGCGAGCGGCTGAAGGCGTGCTGAAGCGCGCCTGGCCGCTCCCGCGTCGTCCGGCGGCGGCGCGTTGTCCCATGTCGAGGATGCCCCACCGCCTTCTCCGCCTGGAATGCCCTTGCCTGGTGGGGGGTGACATCTATAATGAAGAAGAGGATGCTTCCCTATGTTCTTCTGAATGAGCCGCGGCCTGGTGAACCTCGCTCCGCCCCGCCGAGGTGGCGGCGCCGCAGCGCACCTCCCCCACCACGAAGGATGATGCTCATGCTCCTTACCGGCGGACAGGCAGTCGTTCACACCTTATACCAGGAAGGTGTCCGGTGCGTCTTCGGCATTCCGGGTGTCCACAACCTCGCCATCTATGACGCCCTGGCGGAGTTCCCGGACCTGCAGCACTTCGTGACGCGGCATGAGCAGGGGGCGGCGTTCATGGCGGATGGCTACGCCCGGGCGAGCGGCAAGGTAGGGGTGGTGCTCGTGACCACCGGCCCGGGCGCCCTGAACACCTTGACCCCGGCGCTCGAGGCGTACGGCTGCTCCTCGCCGGTGCTCATCATCTCCAGTCAGATCACCTCGAAGTATCATGGGCAGGGCAAGGGGCTCTTGCACGAGGTGGAAAACCAGCTTGCGATGTTCAGGCCGGTGACCGCCCAGCAGCGCTACGTCGACGAGGTGGCGGCGATTCCGGAAACGATCCACGAGCTGCTGCACGGCATGCGCGCCGGCCGGCCGCGCCCGGCCTACCTCGAGATTCCATTCGACGTGCTGAACAAGGAGGCGGAGGTCGATCTCGGCAGGCCGCGCGAGGTGATCCGCCCCGCCGCCACCGCGGCGGAGGTGCGGGCCATCGTCGAGGCCCTGCGCGGCGCGGAGCGCCCGCTCATCGTCTGTGGCGGCGGCGTCATCTCCTCCGGCGGCACGTCCGAGCTGCTCGCCCTGCTCGAGCTGGTGCCCGCCGCCGTCACCACCTCGCTCAACGGGCGCGGCGCCATCCCCGAGGACCATCCCCTGGCCTGCGGAGCGCTTGTGGCGCAGGCGCCGATCAAGGAGTATCTCGCCAGCTGCGATTTCGTGCTGGCCCTGGGGACGAAGTTCTGCGATCGCTCCACGCAGACCTGGACGACGCCGTACTCGAAGAACCTCATCCACGTCAACATCGATGCCGGCGAGTTCAACAAGAACTACCCCTGCCGGCTCGGCGTGGCCGCCGACGCCGCCACGGTGTTGCGGCAGGTGCGCGGGGAACTTGAGGGGAAGGCGGTGGCCGCCAGCCGCGAGGTGGAGAAAGAGATCAGCAGCCGCAAGAGGGAGGTGTTCGCCGCCTTGCGCGAGGAGCACCCCACCGTCGACGCGGCGCTGCGCGACCTGCGCCAGGCGCTGCCGCGCGAGTCCTGCCTGGTGATGGATATGACCCTCCTGAGCTACTGGTGCCGCACGCACTACGAGGTCTACGGGCCGAGCACGTTCGTGCAGCCCATCGGCAGCGGCACCTTGGGAGCGGCGCTGCCGCTTGCCATCGGCGCCAAAATCGCCCGCCCCGAGCGGCAGGTGTTCGTCGTCTGCGGTGATGGCGGCTTCCTCTTCACCTGCCAGGAGTACGCCACGGCTCTGCGCTATGGCTTGGAGCTCCCGATCCTGCTCTTCAACGACAACAAGTACGGCGCCATCGAGTGGTTCCAGCAGAACCGCTACGACCGCGTCGTTGACGCCACGCTGGCGAACCCCGATTTCATGAAGTTTGCCGACGCCTTCGGCGTGGAAGGGGTGCGCATTTCATCCCTGCATGAGCTGCCGGGGGCCATTCGCTTCGCCGCCAGGAAAGGGGGACCGGTCATCATTGAGACCTCGATCAGCTTCGAACCGCCGTGGGACCCCGCAAGCCTGCGACCGAAGAAACGCGTCGCCTCCTGAGGCGATTCGGGGCTGTCGCGGGGGAGCGCCGCGGGGGTGGTGGCGCGTGCGTGCAGGCCCTGCCTCGGAAAGAGAGCGCGAGCGCAGGTCCGCCGTTGGAGGTCTGCCCCTCCTGGGACTGGCGCTCCTCGTGGCGGCGGTCTTGCCGGTTGCCGCGGCGGCTGACGAGCCGCTGGTGCTCAAACCCGAGGACGCCGCCATCCTGCCGCTGGCGGCGATGCCGATCGAGCTGCGCCAGCGCGTCACCTTTGTCGTCGTCAAGCGCACCCTGCGGCGCGTCATGACGAGCGAGCCGTTCGCCAGCTCCCTGGAGGGATACACCTTCCTCCTCGACCACCTGCCGCTGGCGGCGCGCCTCGCCGCGGCCCTGGCGATCGACCGCTACCGCATCGAGGCGACGGCGCCCGGGCAGTTCTTCGGGGATGACCAGAGCGGCCTGACGGGGAACTTCACGGTGGCCTACCAGGCCACCGGCAGGCGTATTTACTATGGCGAGGGGGTCTATGTAGGCGCGCTGCTGCCGAGGATGTCCGGACGCACCGTCATGGTGTTGGAGTTCCACCCCATCGAGCGCCAGGGGCGACCCTTCGTGGAGACCCGGCTGACGGTCTATCTGCGCCTCGAGCAGCGCCCCCTGCGGTACCTCTTGAAACCGCTGCTGCCGTTGGTGAGCGGCCTGGTGAATCGCAAGCTGAGCCGCTTCCTCACGGCGGCGCGGCGCCTGAGCGAAGCGCTGGCCGCGGAGCCGCGCCAGACCTGGCGGGAGGTCCAGCAGAGCCAGACGCTGAGCGAGGCCGACAAGCGCTGTGTGCGGCAACTCCTGAGCCGTCTGCCCGGCGCCGGCGACCTCGCCGCGGCCGCCGAGGAGGTGGACTCCCCTAGTGATGAAGCGCCGTATCCCGAGGCCGCGGGCAACTCCGCCGCGGCAGCGGATGCTTGCGCGGCATCGCCGTAGGAGGCCGCGCCGCGCTGGGCGCCGGGTCCCGTCCGCGTTCGTCGAACGCCGCCATGGAGGCGCGGCAGGAGGGGAGATGGCCAGGTTGTTCAAGAAGTCACGCCTCGACGCCTACCGCTGCTGGGTGCCGATCTTCCGCACCCAGAACGCCGTGGAGGCCCATCTGGTGCGCGGCCTGCTGGAGGGCGAGGGGATCTCCTGCTGGGTGCGCTCGAAAGGGATCGCGCTCCTGCCGCTGACGGTGAACGGGCTCGGCGAGGTGGTGGTGTGCGTCGACGCCGCCGATCAGGAGGCCGGCCAGCGCATCCTGGACGACGTTCGCGGCGCTCCGCCGCATCCATAAGCCGACACCCGGGTGGGCGCGCCGCCGCTCTCGACAGCGCTGCCTCGTGGGTGGGCAGTTTAGAGCAGGCCGTGGCGCCGCAAGAAGTTAGCTCATGCATAGGGCGGCTTCTCCACACTTCATGCACAAGACGTGTGGAGAACCCCCCACGCCCCTGGGGGGCTCCTGCGGCGTGTCCGGCGTGATTGACGGCGCGGCAGCCGCAAGAGTATAGTGAGGTCTCTCCGAGGAAGAGTGCGTGGGTTCAAGCGCAAGGGAAGGTTTCCGGCTGGCGTCCGAGGAAGGAGCGCACCATGCCAGACGATAGTAAGTATCCCAAGGACCTCGAGGAGCTGTCGAAGGCGATCAGCAAAGCCATCATGAACTCGGAGGATGTGCGCCACACCCTCTATCGCCTGCACCGCCAGCGTCTCGTTGGCCCGGAAAGCTTCCTGGCCCTCGTCCTGCGCATGCATGACCTGGTGGACCTGGTGGAGGGCGCGGCGACAAAGAGCCGCGGCGCACCCGGCACGGGGGGAAAGAAGACGACGCGTCGCACCGTCAGGAGTCGGCGCAAAAACGTCGATCCCCAGCTCGTCGATGGACGGAAACTCTCGCCAAGCGAGCTGGCCTTTCTCGAGTACTGCCAGAAGCGGTTCGATGAGACGGCCTGGTTGCGCGAGCAGCGGCTGCGGCTTGAGTGAGGCATGGCGACCCAACCCGACCATGCCGCGAGGCACGGGACGCGGCGGCCGGGGTGCGGCGCGGGAAGGGCCGCGGGCGGCGCCGCGAGGTGGGCGCCACCCCTGGGGCGCGCGGCAGGCGTGGATGACGCGCATGCGTGACTGTATCTTCTGCCGCATCATCGAAGGGAACCTGCCGGCGAGCCGCGTCTACGAAGATGAGACTCTGATCGCGATTGAGGACGTACACCCTCAGGCCCCGACCCACCTCCTCATCATTCCACGCCAGCACCTGGCGACGGCGCAGGACTTCGACTCCAGCCACCGTCAGCTCATCGGCAGCGTCTTCCTGGCGGCCAAGCGGCTCGCGGAGGAGCGCGGGGTGGCGGAACAGGGCTATCGCGTGGTGCTGAACTGCAATCGAGCCGGCGGCCAGACGGTCTTCCACGTCCACTTCCATCTGCTGGCGGGACGTCCGATGCGCTGGCCACCGGGATAAGGAGCCGGCCACCGTGGACGCGGCTGTGCGGGAGAAGTACGAACGCCTGCGGCGCACCGTCGCCGAGATGGCGAGTGTGGTGGTGGCGTATTCCGGGGGGGTGGACAGCGCCCTCGTCGCGGCGCTGGCCCAGCAGGAGCTTGGCGATCAGGCGCTGGCCGTCACCGCCGTCTCCCCCTCCTATCCATCGTCCGAGCGCCAGGAGAGCGCAGCGCTGGCGCGGCGACTGGGGATCGCGCATCGCTGCATCGAAACGCGCGAGATGGAGAACCCATCCTACACCGCCAACGCGCCGAACCGCTGCTACCACTGCAAGAGCGAGCTCTACGAGGCGCTTACCGCCCTGGCGCGGCGCGAGGGGTACGCTTGGGTGGCCGATGGCTTCAACGCCGACGACCGGGGGGACTATCGCCCCGGGGCGCAGGCGGGGCGCGAGCGCGGCGTGCGCAGCCCCCTCCAGGAGGCCGAGCTGGGGAAGGCCGAGATTCGCCTCATGGCGCGCGAGCTGAAGTTGCCGGTGTGGGACAAGCCGGCCCTGGCGTGCCTGTCGTCGCGCCTGCCGTATGGGCAGGTGATCACCCTCGAGAAGCTGTCGCGGGTGGATCAGGCCGAGTCGTTCCTGCGGCAGCTCGGCCTGCGGCAGCTCCGGGTGCGCCACCATGACACCGTGGCCCGCATCGAGGTGGAGCCGGCGGAGATGCCGCGCCTCATCGAGCCGGGCGTCGCGGCGCTGGTCGTCGAACGCCTGAAGGCGCTCGGGTTCGCCTATGTGACCCTCGACCTGCAAGGGTTCCGCTCCGGCAGTCTGAACGAAACGTTGCCCCCGCGGACGTAACACCCTACCCGGCATGCCATGCAGGAAACGCCACGGCGGGCGGAGGCGCCGGCGCCGTGAGGTGTTCCATCGGCGCCCGCGCTGGTCGCCGGTTCACGTCTCAGGGTCCCGGACGGAGCCCCGCATCCCCTTGCCCGCCGCATCTTCGTGAGTGGCCCCCGCGTGCGAGGAGCGAGGGAATCTGCGTAAATCTGCGTAATCTGTGGATGCGAGTGGCCCCCGCGGGCGGTGATCGGACCTGCGGGAGAGCGCCAGGCCCTCTCTGGGGGCGTCGGCAGGGCGTCGGTCGATGGCGGCGGCGAGGGAACAGAGAGGTTGCGGTGCAGCGTCAACCCATTGTCGTGATCGAGGCGACCCTCGACGATCTGAACCCGGAGGTGTACGAGTACGTCATCGAACGCCTCTTCGAGTGCGGCGCCCGCGACGTCTTCCTGCAGCCGGTGATCATGAAGAAATCGCGGCCCGGCACCACGCTGACGGTGCTCTGCGAGGCCCCGCAGGTGGAGACGCTGGCGGCGCTCATCCTCACCGAGACCACCACCCTCGGCGTGCGCTGGCGCACCGAGGAGCGCTTCGTGGCGGAGCGGCGCACCGAGTCGGTGTCGCTGCGGGGCGGCAGGGTGCGGGTGAAGCTTGCGGAAGTGGACGGCCGGGTGATCAACGCGGCGCCGGAGTACGAGGACTGCAAGCTGCTCGCCCGGAGCAGCGGCCGGCCGCTGAAGCTGATCCTCGACGAGGCGCGGAGCACGGCGTGGCGGCGGTTCGGCGCGGAGTCGCAGGCGTAGGGGCGGGCCGCGCCGCCAGGTGCGAACCGGAGGAGCGCCCGCGGCGTTCCGCGCTCGGTGTTGATGCGGGGGATGCCGGCTCCTCCCCTCTCCCACGGATCGACCCATGAGCGGGCAACCCGACACGGCAGCGGCGGCGAAGCCGGCAAAGCTCTGGGGCGGCCGCTTCAGCGAGGCGACGCACCCGAGCGTCGAGGCGTTCACCGCCTCGATCAGCTTCGATGCGCGCCTGGCGCCCTACGACCTGCGGGGCAGCATGGCCCACGCCCGCATGCTGGGCCGCTGCGGCATCATCACGGACGAGGAGGCGCGGACCCTTATCGCGGGCCTGCAGGCCATCGCCGCGGAGGTCGAGCGGGGCGAGTTCACCTTCCGGCCGGAGCTGGAGGACGTGCACATGAACATCGAGCACGCCCTCGCCGAGCGGCTCGGCCCGGTCGCCGGCAAGCTGCACACCGCCCGCAGCCGCAATGACCAGGTGGCGCTCGATGTCCGTCTCTACCTACGGCAGGCGTTGGATGAGCTGCGCGCCGCCCTGCGACGCCTGCAGGAGGCGCTCCTGGCGCAGGCCCGGGCCCACGTCACGACGCTCATGCCGGGCTTCACCCACTTGCAGCACGCCCAGCCGGTGGTGCTGGCGCATCACCTTCTGGCCTACCTCGAGATGTTCGAGCGCGACCGGGCGCGTCTGGCCGACTGCCGGGGCCGGGTGAACGTCCTGCCCCTGGGAAGCGGCGCCCTTGCCGGCACCTCGTTCCCTATCGATCGCGACTTCGTGGCGCGCGAGCTGGGGTTCGACGGGGTGAGCGCGAACAGCCTCGATGCGGTGAGCGACCGCGATTTCGCGGTCGAGGCGGCGGCCGCCGCGGCCCTCGTCATGGTGCACCTCAGCCGCTGGTGCGAGGAACTCGTCCTCTGGAGCAGCAGCGAGTTCCGCTTCGTCGAGCTGCCGGACGCCTTCTGCACCGGCAGCAGCATGATGCCGCAGAAGAAGAATCCGGACGTGCCGGAGATCATCCGCGGCAAGGCGGGGCGGGTGTTCGGCGACCTCACGGCGCTGCTGACGCTGCTGAAGTCCCTGCCGCTCGCCTACAACCGCGACCTGCAGGAGGACAAGCCGGCGCTCTTCGACGCCATGGACACCGTGACGGCGTGCACGCACCTGATGGCGCAGCTTGTGCCGGGGATCGCCTTCCGGCGCGAGCGCCTGGCCGCCGCCGCCGGCGAGGGCTTCACGGGCGCCACGGAGCTGGCGGATGCGCTGGTGCGGCGCGGTCTCCCCTTCCGCCAGGCGCACGAGGCGGTGGGGAAGCTGGTGCGCCGCTGCATCGAGCAGGACCGCAGGCTCGAAGAGCTGACCCTCGAGGAGCTGCGGGCCGCCTCACCCCTCTTTGACGAGGAGGCCCGGGAGGTGCTGCGACCGGAGGCGGCGGTGCGCGCCAAGGCGGTGACCGGCGGCACGGCGCCGGCTCGGGTGGCGGCCCGCCTGGACCTTCTGACCGCAACCTATGAGCGGGAGCGGGGGGCGTGAGATGCGACGACGCGCTGCGATGGTCCTGAGCGTGGTGCTCCTGATCGCCGGGCTGATGCTTTTGGGATGCGGCAAGAAGGGGCCGCCCCGGCCGCCCAAAGAGCCCACTCCCCCCGGCAGGTCGGGGCATGTCCCGGCGCCTTCCACCCTGCTGGCGCAACGCGCGGAACCTCGGCTGCCGACCGCGCAGTCCCCGCGCCGCGGCCTCTCGCCGGCAACGCCGGTGAGACAGGGTGGCGCCTAACGCGCGGGGCGCTGGAGCGCGGCCGGGGGGCCTCTCCCGCGGCGTCAGGCCGCGACGCGGCGGCTGCCGAGCCAGACGCCCGGCTGCGGTTCCGGTGCCTCGGCGCAGAGTTCAGGAGTCAAACGGTGTCGAAGGTGACGGCCTGCGAGACGCTGCCGCAGGCGCCGGCTTTCTCCTATCGCGACGCCGAGCTGTGGTGCGAAGACGTGCCGCTGCGGCGTCTGGGCGAGGCGGTGGGGACGCCCGCCTACGTGTACAGCCACGCCTCGTTAGCGGCGAACTTCCACGCCTTCTCCAAGCCGTTCGCGGCTATCCCCCACCTCATCTGCTTCGCCGTCAAGGCGAACGGCAACCTTGCCATTCTGCGCCTGTTGGGGAACGAAGGAGCGGGCGCCGACATCGTCTCCGGCGGCGAGCTCTTCCGCGCCGTGCGCGCCGGCATCGAGCCGCGGCGCATCGTCTTCTCCGGCGTCGGCAAAACCCACGCCGAGCTGCGCGCCGCCCTCGAGGCGGATATCCTCATGCTCAATATCGAGTCAGGGCAGGAGCTGCAGGCCTTGCAGGCGGCCGCCGCCGAGGTAGGGAGGAGCGCGCCGATCGCCCTGCGGGTGAACCCCGACGTTGACCCGCAAACCCACCCCTACATCGCCACCGGCCTGAAGAAGAGCAAGTTCGGCCTGGCGCCGGAGGCGGCGCTGCAGCTCTACGCCGAGGCGACGCGGCTGCCAAATATCAGCGTCATCGGCATCCACATCCATATCGGCTCGCAGATCACCAGCGTGGGGCCCTTCTGCGAGGCCGTCGCCAAGGAGCTGGAGCTGGTGCGCCGGCTGCGCGAAAGCGGCATCGACCTCCACTACCTCGACATCGGCGGCGGCCTCGGCATTCAGTATGCCGACGAGGCGCCGCCGCGGCCCGAGGAGTTCGCGCAAGCCTTGGCGCCGCTCCTCAGCGATACGAACTGCACGCTCATCGTCGAGCCGGGCCGCGCCATCGTCGGCAACGCCGGGGTGCTCCTCACCCGCGTCCTCTACGAGAAGGAGACCGCCGCGAAGCACTTCTACATCGTCGATGCGGCGATGAATGATCTGCTGCGCCCGAGCATCTACGGCGCCTACCACGACATCCTGCCGGCGCAGCGGCGGCAGCGCGGCGACATCGTGGCGGATGTGGTGGGGCCGATCTGCGAAAGCGGCGACTTCCTGGCGCGCGACCGCCACCTCGGCCGGCTCGACCAGGGCGAGCTGCTGGCGGTCCTCAGCGCCGGCGCCTACGGATTCTCCATGTCGTCGAACTACAATGCCCGTCCGCGCGTCGTCGAGGTGCTCGTGAAAGGGGATGAGTTCCACGTCATCCGCGAGCGCGAGACGTACGCCGACCTGGTCGCCGGCGAATGCATCCCCCCATTCCTGGAGCGCCCTTGAGGGCTGCGGGCGTGCGGGCGTGCCGCGGTTTCTCTCCGCATCCCCTCCAAGGACATTTACGGAATGTCTTAGATTACGGTAGGGTCTTATAGATTTGTCTGCTAGTCTATGCTATGCTTCATAAAACCTCAATATGAGGAGGCGGGCAATGACTGGCAACATTCTTTTTTACGGTGATAATCTAGATATTCTGCGGCGACATATTGGGGATGAGACGGTAGACTTGATTTACCTGGATCCACCGTTCAACAGCAAGGCGACCTACAACGTGCTGTTTGCGGAAAAGAACGGCTCGCAGGCGGCAGCACAATTCAAGGCTTTTGAGGATACTTGGCGGTGGGATCAGGATGCGGCAAAAACATATGAAGAAATAGTTGAGGGCGGTAAGAATATAGCCAGGACTTTAATCGCATTCAACGAGTTGTTTGGCAAGAACGATATGCTGACCTACCTGGTGATGATGGCGTCACGGCTGGTGGAGCTGCAGCGTGTCCTGAAGCCTACTGGAAGCATCTACCTACACTGTGATCCAACTGCCAGCCATTACTTGAAAATTCTAATGGACGCAAGTTTTGGACCAAAGAATTTCAGGAATGAGATTGTCTGGCATTATCGAAAATGGGCGACCGGAAAATACGCGTTTCAGAAAAATCATGATGTGCTGCTTTTCTACTTCCGTTCAGACAGCCGAAAAAGGACTTTCAATCAACTTTACATGGAACGTGCTCCTTCGACGCTGAAGAGGTTTGGAACTTCCAAGATCGTATCTGGGCATGATGAGACTGGCCGTCGCGTGCCCTCTCGGACAAAGCAGCAGGAATCAGAGGGAGTTCGCCAAGATGATGTCTGGGCAATTGGGCGCGTTCCACCGATAAAGCAATTGTTCCCAACGCAAAAACCTGGGCCCCTATTGGAGCGGATTATTACGAGCAGCAGTAATGAAAACGACTTGATCTTAGACCCGTTTTGTGGCTGTGGAACGACGATAGCTGTAGCACAACGCCTTCATCGGCGGTGGATAGGTATCGACATTACCTATCTGGCAATTACGGTAATTAAACACCGCTTGCGCGATGAGTTTGGTGAGGGTGTGGTGGACTACAAAGTGAAGGGGGAGCCGATAGCGTTGCCGGATGCGAAGGTGTTGGCGGAACAAAACCCGTATGAGTTTCAGTGGTGGGCGTTGGGGCTTGTCGGAGCGCGCCCAGTGGAACAAAAGAAAGGGGCTGACCGGGGGATCGACGGACGGCTCTACTTCCACGACGAAGGTCTCGGCGGGAAAACGAAGCAGATCATCTTTTCAGTAAAAGCCGGTACTACCACCGTGGCGCATGTGCGCGACCTTCGTGGCGTGATTGAGCGAGAGAAAGCCGAAATCGGTGTTTTAATCACCATGCAGAAAATGACGCAACCCATGAGGAGCGAGGCAGCGGGAGCCGGCTTCTATGAATCGCAGTGGGGAAAGCATCCTCGGATACAGATACTGACGATTGAAGAATTGTTAGCTGGGAAGAGAATCGACTATCCGCCCTCGCGGCAGGTGAATGTGACTTTTAAGAAAGCGCAAAAGGCTAATAAAAATGAGTCCGCAACTCAAGAACCCTTGCTCTGATCCCTTCATCGCCGCAGAAGGAACCCCAGCGTGGCAGCATTGAACCCCCAGCGTTCCCAACGCCTGCGGCAGCTCCCGCCGTACCTCTTCGCGGAGGTCGACCGCATGAAGCGCGCGGCGCTGGCGCGCGGCGTCGATCTCATCAACCTGGGGGTGGGCGACCCGGACCGCCCCACGCCCAGGGAGATCGTCGAGGCCCTCAAGGTCGCCGCGGCGAAACCCGAACACCATCAGTACCCCTCCTACGTCGGCATGCTGAGTTTCCGCCAGGCGGTGGCGCGCTGGTACCTGGAGCGCTTCGGCGTCGAGCTCGATGCGGAGCGCGAGGTGCTGTCGCTCATCGGCTCGAAGGAGGGCATCGGCCACATCACCCTGGCCTTCGTGAACCCGGGGGATGTCGTGCTTTGCCCTGACCCCGGCTACCCCGTTTACCCCGCCGCCACGATCTTCGCCGGCGGCGCGCCGGTGAGCATGCCGCTGCGGGCCGAGCGCGGCTTCCTGCCGGACTTCGACGCCATCGCCCCGGCGGACGCCCGGCGCGCCACCATGATGTACCTCAACTACCCAAACAACCCCACCGCCGCCTGCGCCGACGCGGCATTCTTCCGGCGCGCCATCGACTTCGCCCGGCGGCACTCGATCATCATCTGCCACGACGCCGCCTATTCCGAGATTTTCTACGATGAGCAGCCGCCGCTCAGCTTCCTACAGATCGAAGGAGCCAGGGAAGTCGGCGTCGAGTTCCACTCCCTGTCGAAAACGTTCAACATGACCGGCTGGCGCATCGGCTTCGCGTTGGGGCACGCCGAGGTGCTCGCCGGCCTGGGCGCGGTGAAGACGAACCTCGACTCGGGCATCTTCCAGGCCGTCCAGGAGGCCGGCATCGCGGCGCTCCACGCCAATGCGCGGCTGGCGCCGCGGGTGCGCGCCATCTACCAGGGGCGGCGCGACCTCTTCGTCGCCGGCCTGAAGAAGCTCGGCTACGAGGTCAACCTGCCGATGGCGACCTTCTACGTCTGGGTGAAGACGCCCGCCGGCTGCGGCTCCACCGCCTTCACCGCCCGGCTGCTGCAGGAGGCCGGCATCGTGACGACCCCCGGCGTGGGCCTGGGGCAGGCCGGCGAAGGCTACATCCGCATGACCCTCACGGTCGAGGAGCCGCGCCTCGAGGAGGCGCTCGAGCGCCTGCGCAAGGTGCAGGTGTGAGCCGGGGGCGCCGCGCTCCTCTGTCGGCCGCTCCTTCTGGACCGCGGCAGGGGACGCGCCGCCAGCCGCGCAGAGGGGCCGTGGGGCATGGAGACCGCGGCGGGCGATGTTTACATCGGCCTGGGGTCGAACCTCGGCGATGCCGCCGCCAACTGCCGGCGGGCGGTGCGCGAGCTGGGGCGCAGCGAGGGTATCCGGGTGCTGCGCGCCTCGCGCTGGTATCGCAGCGAGCCGGTCGGGGGAGTCGAACAGGACTGGTTTGTCAACGGCGTGGTCGCCGCGCGGACGACGCTCGAGCCCCTTGCGCTCCTCGCCGCGTTGAAGGAGCTGGAGCGCCGCCTGGGCCGCGTGCCCGGCCCGCGGTGGGGGCCGCGCCGCATCGACCTCGACCTGCTCCTGTACGGCGAGCGGCTGATCGACACCGCGGAGCTCATCGTTCCCCATGCCGCGCTGCACGAGCGGCGCTTCGTCCTCCTGCCGCTGTGCGATTTGGCGCCCGATCTGACGCACCCCCTCCTGGGCCTGCCGATGCGGGAGCTCCTGCGCCGGCTGCCTGCCGGTCAGGTGGTGGAGCTCTTGACGGAAGCTTGATGCGGGCGACCTCGACGGCCCGGCGCCCGCCAACCCTCCGCGTCGAGCCACGTCTGAGCGCTTTTCGTTGTGCACCTGTGGACGAGTGATGTATACTTGGTGGGATGATGACGATACCGCGAGCCGTACGTACTCCGCCGCGCTACATCGCCGTTGAAGGCCCCATCGGGGTCGGCAAGACGAGCTTGGTGCGCCTGCTCGCGGATCGGCTGGACGGTCGGGTAGTCCTGGAGGCGAGCGAGGAGAACCCCTTCCTGGAGAAGTTCTACGCCGAAGCGCGTCATCACGCCTTCCAGACGCAGATTTTTTTCCTCTTGAGCCGCTACCGCCAGCAGCTCGAGCTGAGCCAGGCGCCTCTGTTCGAGCGCACCACGGTGACGGACTACCTGTTCGTCAAGGATCGCATTTTCGCCTACCTGAACCTTGACGAAGATGAGTTGCAGTTGTATGAACAGTTGTATCCGCTCCTGAAGGCGCGCATCCCCACGCCGGACCTGGTGATCTTCCTGCAGGCCAGCACCGAGGTGTTGATGCGGCGCATCGCCAAGCGCCAGCGCGCCCTCGAGAAGAGCATCACGGGGCGCTACGTCGACCAGGTGAACCAGGCCTACAATGAGTTCTTCTTCACCTACGACGAAGCGCCGCTGCTCGTCGTGAACACCAACGAGGTTGATTTCATCGCCCATGAGGAGGACCTTGACGACCTCATCACGAAGATCACGAGCTTGAAGCAAGGCCGCGAATACTACGTTCCGCTGGGATCCGTGTAGGACGGACCGAGACGGAAGGCCACCAGCTAGGTAGCGCCCCTTGCCCTGTGGATGGGTGACCGGTCGCCGGCGCCCAATCGCTGCTCCGCCGGAACGAACTGCGATTGCGACCAGAGGCGGAGTGGGCAAGCTGCTTGCCGAAGCGGGCGCGCCGCGTCTCGCCGCGAACCTTCCATCCCACCGGGACGGAAGGTTTTTTTTGTGGCCCCAGGCTCAGCAGTCCCAGGTGAGACCCAGAAGCCGCCGTAGTTTCGGCGACGCGGCAGGAGGGGAGGAGGCCGCCATGCGACGCGACAAGGTCACGGTGACCAAAATCTTGAAGATGAAGGCCGCCGGCGAGCGGATCAGCATGATCACCGCCTATGACCAGCCCTTCGCCAGGCTCTTCGACGACGCCGGCGTGGACGTGCTCCTGGTCGGCGATTCCGTCGGCAACGTCATGCTCGGCTACGACACGACGCTCCCCGTCAGCATGGAGGAGATGCTGCACCACACCAAGGCGGTGGCGCGCGCCAACCCCCGCGCCATGGTGGCGGCGGACCTTCCCTTCCTCTCTTACCAGTGCTCGGTGCCGGAGGCGGTGAGGAATGCCGGGCTCTTCCTGAAGGAGGGGGGAGCGGAGGCGGTGAAGCTCGAGGGGGGCGTGGCGGTGCGCGAGCAGATCGCCGCCATCTGCGCCGCCGGCATCCCGGTGGTGGGGCACGTGGGGCTGACGCCGCAATCGGTGCACCAGCTCGGCGGCTACAAGGTGCAGGGGAAGACCTCCTCGGCGGCCGAGCGCATCGTCGAAGACGCCCGCGCCATCGAGGAGGCGGGGGCGTTCTGCGTCGTCCTCGAGTGCGTGCCCGTGAAGCTGGCGAAGACGCTCACCGAGATGCTCCTCATCCCGACGATCGGCATCGGCGCCGGCCCTTACTGCGACGGTCAGGTGCTCGTCATGCACGATCTCCTTGGGCTGAACCCCGATTTTACCCCCCGCTTCGTGAAGCGCTACGCGCAGCTCCACACGATCGTGCGCGAGGCGGTCGCGGCTTACAGCCGCGAGGTGAAGGAGGGGAGTTTCCCGAGCCTCGAGCACAGTTTCAACGACTGACGGCGCGGCGGTTCCTAGCCCCTCCGCCGGCGGGGCCCGGCAGAGGCGGCGCCTCGATACGCCCAGCGAGCGCGCCGCGGCCGGTGCCGACCGGGAAGCACGGCGCGGCGACGCCCCATGAGGCAGGAAGGATGCTCCACATCATCCGCACCGCCCAGGAGATGCAGGCGCACGCCCTGCGACAGCGGCTGGCGGGCAAGCGCCTCGGCTTCGTCCCCACCATGGGCTGCCTGCACGAGGGCCACCTCTCCCTGGTGCGGGCGGCGCGGCGCGACTGCGACGTGGTCGTCGTGAGCATCTTCGTGAACCCCTTGCAGTTCGGCCCCCGCGAGGACCTGGCGGGTTACCCGCGCACCCTCGCCGACGATCTGGCGCGGCTCCTGGAGGTTTCAGCCGACGTGGTCTTCGCGCCGGCTGAAGGCAGCCTCTACCCCGCAGGCTTCGCCACCTTCGTGGAGGTGACGGGCCTCACCGAGGGTCTCTGCGGCGCCCGGCGGCCCGGCCATTTTCGCGGCGTCGCCACGGTGGTGTGCAAACTCTTCAACCTCGTGCAGCCGCAGCGCGCCTACTTCGGGGAGAAGGACTACCAGCAGCTCCAGGTCATCCGCCGCATGGTTGCCGATCTCAACCTGCCGCTCGAGGTCGTCGGCATGCCCACGCTGCGGCAAACCGACGGCCTGGCGATGAGCTCGCGCAACCGCTACCTGAGCGGGGCGGAGCGGCAGGCCGCCACGGCGCTGTGGCGCAGCCTCGAGGCGGCGCGCCGCGCCGTCGCCGCCGGCGAGCACGACGCCCTGGCGGTGCGGCGGCGCGTCACGGAGACGCTGCGCGCGGAGCCACTCGCGCGGCTCGACTACGTGGAGGTCTGCCATCCAGAAACACTGCGGCCGGTGGCCGTGCTCGACGGCCCGACGCTCATCGCGCTTGCCGCCTACGTGGGGCAGGCGCGCCTCATCGACAACCTGGTGGTGTGTCCCGCCTCCGTGGACACGCCCGACGCGCAAGGAAGGACCGAGGCGGCCGCCTCGTCGTCCCGCCAGGACTGACGCGGCCGCCCCGACCGTTACCCAGCAGCGGTGCCTCGCGCACCTCTTCGCGCACCTGGGGAGGACCATCCCGCCATGCTTCGCACGCTGATGAAGTCGAAGATCCATCGCGCCATCGTCACCGAGGCCTGCCTCCACTACGAGGGGAGCATCACCATCGATCGCACCCTCATGGAGTCGGCGAACCTGATCCCCTTCGAGCAGGTGCACATCTACAACGTGGCGAACGGCCAGCGCTTCAGCACCTACGTCATCGAGGGCGACGCCGACAGCGGCACCATCTGCTTGAACGGCGCGGCGGCCCGCTGCGTGGCGGTGGGCGACCCGATCATCATCGCCTCCTACGCGGCGATGAACGAGGAGGAGGCGCGCTCCTACCGCCCCACCGTGGTGCTGGTGGATGAGAAGAACCAGATCATGCGCGCCATGCAGGCGAAGCCCAGCCACTGACGTAGGACCCGCCAGGCCGAGCCGCGCGCGAACCTGCGCGGCCGCGATGGATCACACGTTGCGGCGGGAAGGGAGGGGGGGCGAGATCATCTGGCGTGGCGCCGAGTCTCATCCCACCCCCCTCTCCCCCTCGCGGCGGAGGAGGGAGAGGAGGCGGTGGGGGAGCAAGGATGCCCCGGCGGCGCTTCTTGAGCGCGGCGCCAGGCGCCTGCGCGGCTACGCCGGCGCGTGAGCCGTAAGCTGGCTCTGCTGCGGCTCCAGGGTGGCGAGGTGCGCCAGCACCTCTTGGAGGTGCATCACATCGGCGTACTTCATGTCCATGTCGAAGAGGTTCACCTGGTGCGAGACGTCGCCGCGATCGGCCACGCACTCGATAGGGACCATGACCCGGAAATTGTGCGAGAAGGCGTCGATGACGGTGGCCCGCACGCAGCCGGAGGTGACCATGCCGGTGACGATGAGCGTGTCGATGGAATGGTAGGTGAGCATGGCGGCGAAGGGGGTGCCGAAGAAGGCGCTCGGCTTCTGCTTGACGATGACGATTTCCGTCGTTCGCGGTCTCAGCACCTCGACGATTTCGTGGGCCTCCGGTTTCGACATGGCCGCATCGGGCTCGGTGTTCGTCCCCTTGTCGAGCCAGCGGCCCGCCAGGGTGGGGAGGATCCACGGTTCGGCCCGCGTGTAGAAGATCGGCACGTTGAGCGGGCGCGCCGCATCGAGGAGCCGCCGAATGGCCGCGGCGCACGGCTCGCCCGTCCGGCTGCAGCCGAGGGGGAAGCGATCCTCCACGAAGGCGCGCGTCATATCCACCACCACGACCGCCAGTCGCTCGCCAAAGCCTACCCGAACGCCCATGCTCCCTTTCTCGAACATCTTCAAGTCTGCTTCTGAGATAATCGGCGGGATGTATGCTTTGCTCCGTTCCATACCCTGCTCCTGTTCCCGAGGTGCGTCGGCTCGCCGGCGGCGGCCGACGCGCACCGCGCCTGCCTGGAACCCGCCGCGGGCCGAGCTGCCCTTTTGACAGAGCCGCCCGACATTGATACTATAGAGCTGCTGGCGGTTATCATACGGTAGAGGGAGGCTCAAAGCAAAACCTTTCCTGGGCGCCTCCTTACCGCCCCCTCTTCTCCAGGTGGTGGCTGGAGGAACGCCGAGGTTCCCACCCATGGCTCGGGCGGTCGCCACGCGCGCTGTCCCAAGCCCCCAGAGTCTCCCCTGCCACGCTCGCGCCCATGAACCTGCCATTCCTCGATCTCAGCTTCGGCGCCAACCAGTATAGCATCTACGTGGGGCTCTTCCTCATCCTGCTGCTGGGCTGGAGTTTTCTGCCGATCAGCGAGGAGCTCATCCTGGTGACGGGGGGCTACCTCGCCTACGCCGGCTACACGAATCTCTACGCCACCGCGCTCACCTGCCTGCTCGGCTCGGTCGGCGGCGATATCATTCTCTACACCATGGGACGCCTCTGGGGCCCGAGCATCATTCGTTGGCGCATCTTCACGCCGTTGTTGCCGGATCGGCGTCAGCTCAAAGCGCGGCGCTACTTCGTGCGCTATGGCAACAAGGCGCTTTTCGTGGTGCGCTTCTTCTCCGGTTTCCGCATGGCCCTCTTCCTGGTCGCCGGCACCCTGAAGATGCGCGCCTTGAACTTCATGGTCATTGACTTCGTCGCCGCCATCATCAACCTCTCCATCGTCATGGGTTTGGCCTACCGCTTCGGTGAAGAGATCGAGCGGGTCCTGCTCTTCTTCGGCAAGTTCGAGCGCATCACCATCCTCCTCGTGGTCCTCATCGTCGCCAGCTTCATCATCTACCTCGTGCGTCGGCGTCGCCCTGTCATGCCGGAGTGAAGGGATTTCCGCCAGGCGTCCCGGCGGGCCCCGCGAGCCCGGCGCAGGAGCATCCGGCGCAGCCGTGGCGCGTTCCCCGCAGGCGCCGCGCGGGGCGCGGCCTGGTCCCTCGCCGAGGCGGCGGGAAAGCTTGCGCAGGAACCACCCAGGGACCATAGTGTCACACACCAGTATCGCACCGGCGGGCGAATCTGCCGGCGGAGGTACAGGCGCGGCGGAAGAGCTTGACGCTCGGCGGATTCCTCCACTACCATCGCGACCATCACCTGCCGCGACCAGGCGGCGGCGAGGAGCTGGTGGGGGAGGCCGCCGGCAGCGGTCGGCCTGGCAGGCGAGTGGCGGCCGGGCGTGGCCGAAGCGCGGCGCCGCTCACTGATCGCCTGAAACGTGGGGCGCGCCGGCGGCGGCAAGGTTGGGGCGCGGCAGCGAGCTGGAGAGGTGGGGAGAACGCGGCGTGAGCGCGAACAATCACCAGCACCTGACGGAGAAGCGGGCGGAGAAGGGGAACGCCCGGGCGCAGGATGCCTTGCCCGTGCGCGCCTGGTTTCGCTGCTACAACGGCTGCCCGGGGGAGTACCGCCTGCAGGAGGTGATCTACCGCTGCCCGACCTGCAACGGCCTGCTCGAGGTGGCGCACGACCTCGAGGTGCTGAAGCGCCGCCCCCCCGAGTACTGGAAAACGCTCTTCGACAACCGCTACATGCGCACCGAATGGCCCTACGGCAGCTCCGTCTGGGGAAAGAAGGAGTTCGTCTGTCCGACGGTGGAGAATCGCAACATCGTCTCCACTTATGAAGGGGGCACCAACCTCTTCTGGGCGGAGCGTCTGGGCGCGCAGATCGGCATTGAAGCGCTGTGGGTGAAGCAGTGCGGCAACAGCCACACCGGCTCCTTCAAAGACCTTGGCATGACCGTGCTCGTCTCCATGGTCAAGCAGATGCAAGCCGAGGGGAGCGACATCCAGGCCGTCGCCTGCGCCTCCACGGGTGATACCTCCGCCTCGTTGGCGGCGTACTGCGCCGTCGGCGGCATGCAGGCCATCGTCTTCCTGCCGCGCAACAAGGTCTCGGTGGCGCAGCTCATCCAACCGCTGGCGCACGGGGCCCTCACCCTCTCCCTCGATACCGACTTCGACGGCTGCATGAAGCTCGTCCAGGAGGTCTGCCGCAAGAATGACGTCTACCTGGCGAACTCCATGAACTCCCTGCGCATCGAGGGGCAGAAGACCGTCGGCATCGAGATCACGCAGCAGTTCGACTGGCAGGTTCCCGACGTCATCATCATCCCGGGCGGCAACCTCGGCAACGTCAGCGCCCTTGGCAATGGGTTCCTGATGATGCGGGAGCTCGGCATGATCGATCGCCTGCCGCGTCTCGTCTGCGCCCAGGCCGAGCACGCCAACCCGCTCTACCAGAGCTACCAGGTCGGCTTCCGGGAGTTCCATCCGATTCAAGCCCGCAAGACCCTGGCAAACGCCATCCAGATCGGCGACCCCGTCAGCGTGCAGAAGGCCATCGACATCCTGCGGCGCTTCGACGGCATCGTCGAGCAGGCCAGCGAGGAGGAGCTGGCGGAGGCGGCGGCGCTCGGCAACCGCACCGGCCTCTTCAACTGCCCGCATACCGGCGTGGCCCTGGCGGCGCTCTTCAAGCTCGTGCAGCGCGGCGAGATCAGGCGCGATCAGCAGGTGGTCATCATCTCCACGGCCAACGGCCTGAAGTTCACCGATTTTCACCTGGGGTACCATGAGCGTCGCTTGGAGGGTGTCTCCTCGCGCTACGCCAACCTGCCGGTGGAGCTGCCGGCCGACTACGAGAAAGTGCGCGAGGTGGTGCTGCGGCAATGCGAGCGGCTGCGGCGCTAGCTCGGCAGGAGGTCGCCGCGCCGGCGCCGCCGGGCGCCTCGCCAGCGGGCGCGCGGCCGCGGGATCACGGAGGCGCGGGCCGATTCCCCGCCTCGGCAGGGACGCTGGTCCCCCCACGAGGCAGACGATAGAGAGGAGAGGCTTTGAGATGCCGAACCTGGCGCCGTCGGAGCTTGCGGATGTCCTGTTCCCCGCCTACTACTGCCCCACTTGCAACGATGATGTGCTCGTCCACACGAGGCTCGGCGCGGCGGGGGGCTCGCTGCGCACCTCGTGCGTGCGCTGCGACACCGAGCTGCCGCCCGGCGGCCCTGCGGCCGGCGCCAAACGGCTGAGCTTCAAGCAGCTCCAGGATCGCGGCTTCGTGGAGCTGCGGGATGGAGCGCCGAGCGAGCCGCGCGCATGCTCCGGTTGCGGCTGCGCCGCGCCCCGACCGGCGGCCGGGCGCCGCGCGCCTGTCGTCGTCCTCTCGCCAGAGCCGCTCCCTGCTCAGCGTTCAGCCCTCTCCTAGCGAGCCGTTCAGGAGGCCACCGGGCCGTCTCCTGCCGCAGCAGGCGCAGGGTCCCGCTGTCCTCTAGTTTCGCCCCCCCCAGCAGTCGTGGAGGGATGAGATGCGACCCGTCGTGCGGGCTCTTGCCGGTGTCTTCTTCGTCATCCTGCTGAGCGCCGGGCTCCTCGCCGGAACGGTGGGCCCGGGCCGTGGCGCGAGCGCGCCCGACGCCGCGCCGGCGGCCACGGCGCCGACGCCGAGCTTCAACCTCGAGGCGCGCGTCATCGAGCATCGCCTCGACAACGGCATGCTCTTCCTGATTGTTCGGCGCCCCTTCGCGCCGACGGTGGCCATGAACCTGCGCTTCAAGGTGGGCTCGGTGGATGAGGCTTCCGGCGAGACCGGCATGGCCCACATGCTCGAGCACATGCTCTTCAAGGGCACGGAGACGCTGGGGACCACCGACTTCGAGCGCGAGCGGACCCTCCTCGCCGAGATCGACGCGCGGGCGGCGGCGCTCGATGCGGAGCGCCGCAAAGGCGAGGCGGCTGACGCGGCGCGCCTGGCCACCTTGCGCGCCGAGCTCCAGGCCCTGCAGGAGCGCCAGAAGCAGTTTATCGACAAGGATGGGCAGATCGATGCCCTCTACACGCGCAACGGCGGCGTCGGCTTCAACGCCACCACCGGGCGCGATTTCACCACCTACTTCATCAGCCTGCCGGCGAACCGCCTGGAGCTGTGGGCGCGCATTGAAGCGGACCGCATGGTCAACCCGGTGCTGCGCAGCTTCTACGCCGAACGCGAGGTGGTGCTCGAGGAGCGCCGCATGCGCTACGAGTCGGAGCCGGGCGGGAAGCTCTACGAGCAGTTCCTGGCTCTGGCCTACCAGGCCCATCCGTACCGCAATCCGACCATCGGTTGGCCCTCCGATATCGCCTTCCTCAACCGCGCCGCCACGGAGCGCTTCTACCGGGATCACTATGGGCCGAACAACGCCGTCGTCGCCATCGTGGGCGATGTCGACCCGCAAGCGCTCATCCCCCTCCTGAGGCGCTACTTCGGGCCGATCCCGGCGGCCCCCGCGCGGCCTCGCCTGGTTACCGCCGAGCCGCCGCGGCAGGGGGAACGCCGCGCCGTGGTGCGCTTCAAGGCGGAGCCGCGGCTGGTGATCGGCTTCCAGAAACCGACCGCGCCGCACCGCGATGACTACATCTTCGATCTCATCGACCGGCTCCTCACCTCCGGCCGCACCTCGCGCCTCTATCGGTCCATCGTTGAGGAGCGTCAGTTGGCCGCCTCCGTCTCCACCTCGAACGGCGTGCCCGGCGTGCGCGACGACAACCTCTTCGCCATCTTCGCCACGCCGCGCCATCCGCACACCGCGGCCGAGGTGGAAGCGGCCATCCTCGCGGAGCTGGAGGGCGTGAAGAAGGGTGAGGTGAGCGAGCGCGACCTCCAGAAGGTGAAGAACCAGCTCGAGGCGAACTTCATCCGCGGCCTGCGCTCGAACAGCGGCCTGGCGGGCCAGCTCACGTACTACCAAGCCGGGCTGGGGGACTGGCGCTACATCACGCGCTACCCCCAAGCAATCGCCACCATCGGCGTGGCGGACGTTCAAAAGGCCGCCCAGCAGTACTTCAAGGCTGCCAACCGAACCGTCGTGACGATGCTCCCCCCCGAGGAGGAGCCATGAGCAACCTTATCATGAGCCACCGCGCTACGAACGAACGATGCCGGCGTCATCCTCGCCGCTGCTGGGTTCTCGGCCTTGTCGTCGCAGCGGCATGGCTGCTGCCGGCGCTGAGCTGGGCGCAGGAGGGCAGGGTCCCCTTGACTCCCCCCGCCGAGCTGCGGTTTCCAGCCCTGCGCTTCGCGCCGCCGCAGCCCCAGCGCGCCGTCCTCGGCAACGGCATCGTCGTCTACCTCTTCGAGGACCACGAGCTGCCGCTCATCACGGTGCATGCCCTGGCGCGCACCGGGTCCATCTATGCGCCGGATGACAAGGTGGGGCTGGCGCGGCTCGCCGGCACCGTGCTGCGCTCCGGCGGCACCGAGCGCCGCGAGCCCGAGGCGCTGAACGAACGCCTCGAGTTCTTGGCCGCCAGCGTGGAGAGCTCCTTCGGCGTGGACTCCGGCACCGTCACCCTGTCGGCGCTCAGCAAGGACTTCGACGAGGTGCTGGAAATCTTCGACGATCTCCTGCGCCACCCGGCGTTCCGGCAGGAGAAGATCGAGCTGGCCAGGCGGCAGATGCTCGAGGGTCTCCGCCGGCAGAACGACAACCCCAACTCCATCGCCTTCCGCGAGTTCCGGCGCCTCGTCTACCCGGGACACCCGCGCGGCCGCAGCCCCAGCATCGAAACGGTGTCGCGCCTCAGCCGCGCCGACGTGGTGGAGTTTTACCGGCGCTTCTTCTATCCCCGCAATCTCATGCTCGCGGTCAGCGGGGACTTCGAGACCGCCGGCATGCTGGCGAAGCTGGAGCGCGTTCTGGGAACGTGGCATGACGAGCGTCCGGCCGTCGCCGCGCCGCCGCCGCCGCGCGGGGAGACCACCTCCTCCCTCAACCTCGCGAGCAAGGATCTGCCCCAGTCCACCATCGTCATCGGGCACCTCACCGTGGCCGAGAACCACCCCGATTTCTACGCCTTCACGGTGCTCAACACCATCCTGGGCGGCGGCGGCTTCTCCTCGAAACTGGTGAGCAAGGTCCGCGCCGAGCGCGGCCTGGCGTACTCCGTGGGCAGCTTCTATCGGGGGGACATCGACTATGGCGTCTTCGCGGCCTACGCGCAGACGAAGTCGCAGAGCACCGTGGAGGTGATTGAACTGCTGCGGCGCATCCTGCAGGAGGCGACCGAGGGGAAGATCAGCGAGGACGAGCTGGCCTGGGCCAAGGAGTCGATCATCAACCGTTTCATCTTCTCCTTCTCCTCGCCCGAGCAGGTGGTGATGCAGCAGCTTCAGTTGGAGTTCAAGGGCCTGCCGGAGGACTCCCTGCGGACGTATCGCGACCGCATCGCCACCGTGACGTTGGCCGACGTGCAGCGCGTGGCGAAGCGCTTCTTGTACCCGCGGCGCAGCATCGCCCTGGTCGTGGGCGATGCCAGAAGCTTTACCGAGCCGCTCTCCTCCCTCGGCCAAGTGCAGTCCATCACCCTGCCGGTGAATGATCAGCCTGACCGCCAGCAGCCCGCCGCGGTGCCCCGGCCGTAGGACGTCCGTCGCGCCGTCCGCCGCTGCTGCGCCGGCGTTACTGCCTGCCGGAGCACTGCGAGGCGGAGAGGGCTGCGGAGCGAGGTGGGGGGAGGAGTCAGGGGGTCGTTCGTCCCGGCTGGTACTGCCGCACCTTCACCCTGGCTTCCGTCAGGAGCTGCAGCGCCACCTCGGCCAGCGGGTACTCGTGGTGGTAGACGACCTCGCGGATGCCGGCGTTGATGATCATCTTGCTGCAGATGAGGCAGGGGGCGAAGGTGGTGAAGATGGTGGCGTCCCGCAGGGAGACGCCGTGGTAGGCCGCCTGGGTGATGGCGTTCTCCTCCGCGTGCGAGCAGAGGCACTCGCCGAGCTGCGAGCCGCCGGCGGCCAGGCTGCTACAGCGCGGGCAGCCGCCCTCGTTGCAGTTGCGGGTGCCGCGCGGCGTGCCGTTGTACCCCGTGGAGATGACCTTCTCGTCCTTCACCACGATGGCCGCCACCTTGCGCTTGATGCAGTTGCTGCGCGAGGCCACGACGCGCGCGATCTCCATGAAGTACTCATCCCACCCCGGACGCCGCTGATTCATCAGGAGATCGACCACCAGGGTCTGCAAGGCGAGGTGGAATTCCGCCAGGCCGCCGTCGTTGCGTAGGTTGCAATCAGCCAGCTCCCGGCAGCCTTCCACTTGCTGGCCGAAGTCGCTGGCACTCCGCGCTTCGCGGGCGTCGAGGTCGAGGAACTCCTCGTAGGTGCGCGGGTCGTGCTCCCGCCCGCGGGCGCGCAGGCGCTCGAAGCGCAGCCGCGGCTCGGCGTCGATACCGAGCAGGACGAAGTCGCGCCGCCTGCGCAGGGCCTGCACCTCCGCCGGATGCCGGATCGAGTCGACGATGGCGTGGCGGTCGTGCGGCAAGCGCTCCAGAATGCGCTCGGCGAGCACCGCCGGGCCGCAGCGGCGGCGCAGCTCGTTGCCCGTCTCGATGAGCCGCTCGCGGCTGATCTCCTGGCCGCTGCTGGTGATCTCCTCGCGAATCACGTCCGAGAGGGAGTGGTAGGCGAAGCTGCGCTCCTTCAGGAACTCCGCGGCGACCCCCTTCCCCGCGCCGTTCTTGCCGGTCAGCCCTAGAATCATACGTACTCCACGCCGCTCACGCCGGCGGATGGCGCGGTGGAGAGATTCACCTCTGCCTGCCGCGGTGCGCCGGACGTTCCACCGGCGCCCCCCTGGCTTGTCGGGATTATACGTGCCGCGGCGCCCCGGCGCAATCTCGTTCCCCCCGGCACGGCCCCACCCGGACGGCAAGGCCGGGGACCGCGCTGCCGCCCTCGCGCGTGGGTTACCGCCCATGCCGCAACGTTCTCCGTTCGTAGGGGCGGTTCGCGAACCGTCCCCTACGGCTGGGCGCGGTTGCCATCCTCGCGGTGAGGCTCTACCCTCGCCGCCGAACAATCGTCCGGTCGGGGAATGCGCCCGGAGCGGCTGACGGAACCAGGGAGGAGCGCTCGATGCGGGCAGTGGTGCAGCGCGTGCGCGAGGCGGCGGTTACGGTCGATGGCCGGGTGGTTGGGCGCATCGGCAAGGGGCTGCTCGTCCTGCTCGGGGTGGGGCAGAGCGATGCCGAGGGGGATGCCGCCTACCTCCTCGACAAGGTCCTCAACCTGCGCATCTTCGAGGATGAGATGGGGAAGATGAACCGCTCCCTACTGGACTGCGGCGGGGCGATGCTGGTCATTTCACAGTTCACGCTCTATGGTGACGCGCGCAAAGGGCGCCGACCCTCCTTCGTGGAGGCGGCTCCGCCCGCGCCGGGCAAGGTCCTCTACGAGCGCTTCGTGGCCCTGGCCCGCGCGCGCGGCATCGAGACCGCCGCGGGGGAGTTCGGGGCCATGATGGAGGTGAGCCTGGTCAACTACGGTCCGGTGACGATTCTCCTCGATAGCGCGAAACTGTTCTAACGTCAGGGCCCCGAAGGTCGTTTCGCATTCGCAAAGTGGCCGCACCGACGCCAATCCGAGGCAGTTCCCCATGGGCCTTCGGCTCACCCGCGAAGAGATGAAACTGGAGGTTACAGGGAGCGACCGTCTCTCATGTCGAAGGGTTCGGCACCCCGGGTGTAGGGGCGCCGCTTGCTGCGCCCCAGCGTGGCTCAGAGGGGGCGACTCGGCGGGCGGGGCAAGCCCCGCCCCTACGGCTCTGAACATCCCGTCCGCTGTGACACGCACGGTTCAACCACGTAGACGCTTATTTTCGAGGCAGCAGGCACTCGTAGGGGCGGTTCGCGAACCGCCCCTACGAGCGGGATGCAAAGAACCACTGATGAACACGGATGGACACTGATATTTGTGTGAACCCGTGTCCATCACCGGTTCCCTTCCCCTACCTTCTCCGCGTTCTCTGCGTCTCCGCGGTGCAATCCATGTAACCTAACCGCAGAGGCGCAGAGAGCGCCGATGTGGAGGAGACCGGCCGCACGCACGTCAGCCTCATCATCACGTAAAATCAACCGCTTAGACGCTTATTTTCCAAGCAGTTGTTGTGTGCGGGAGCCGCGCCCCCTCGCCTGTCTGCGTGCAAGGCACAGGCAGGCGCACCCCCATGACGCGAACTGCCGCGCAGCTCGCGGGTATGGAGGTGTGCGCGGGAGCACGGGCGCCCCACAAGAAATGGAACATGCCAGGCAGCAAATCCGCCAGTGAACTGTTGAGACCTCACCCTAGTACTTCAGCCGCCGCACCGTCGTCCCCAGCCCGGCGAAGCGTCCGTTGTCGCTGCACTCCAGGCGTTTGGCGTGCCAGTCGAGGCTGCGCTCGACGCGCTGCGGGATGTTGAAGGCCGGCAGGTCGGCGTCCTGCCAGCTCTCGTAGGCCTTCCACATCAGGTGCTTCGGCGGCAGCGACAGGTCGGTGTAGGAGTGGCCGATCTTGTGCGTGGCGTCGAGGATGAGCTTGCCGCCCATGCCCCGCTCGTCGCGCGAGGGGTCCATGAAGAAGGTGAAGCAGTCGTCGATGATCGTCACGTCCGTGGCCGGGTTCACCAGGGAGTTGTGGACCCAGTCGAGGTGTTGCTGGTAGCGGATGTCGATGCCCGTATCGACGACGGTGATGATCTTGAAGTGGGTGATCTCCGCCAGCAGGCGCCCCACCCTCTTGGCATGGCCCGGGTACATCGGCGTCATCTGCACCACGGCGTGGCCCAGCATGCCGCCGTGCGTCTGGGTCAGCGCCACGTCGGTCACCGTCTGCTCGCCGAAGTGCGTCACAAGCTGCCAGTGCGCCATGCACTCGTTCGCCTGCCCCTGGATCATCGTGCTCTCGCTCGGCGGGCACTGGCTGATGTAGCCGTAGTAAATCGGGTCCCGGCGATGCGTGATGGCGGTGACCTCGAACCAGATGCGGTCGGCGGACGTGCCCATGTAGCCGAGGAACTCGCCGAAGCCGTCCTCCACCATGCGCCCGGTGGGGTGCAGCAGCCCCTCGACGACGATCTCGGCGTGCGCCGGCACCAGGATATCGACCGTCTTCCCCCGCACCACCTCGATCGGCTCCCCCTTCAGGGCGCCGGCGACATGAAGCTCGTCCATCCCCTTCGGCAGGGCGGCCGAGGTGGCCAGGTGCACCGCCGGCTCGCAGCCGATGGCCACCGCAACCGGCGCCGGCTCGCCGTGGACGGCGTAGGACTCGTAGTTCTGGTAGCCCTGGCGGCCCGGGTTGGTGTTGAAAGTGATCTGGTTCTTCGACTGCACCTGGCAGCGGTAGGTGCCGATGTTCTGCACGCCGCTGTCGCGGTCGCGGGTGATGCAGCAGGCGGTGATGCAGGGGCGCTTGTCCTTCTCCGGCGTCCAGGTCGGCACCGGCAGGTAGGAGAGGTCCACCTTCTCCTTGGGGATGACGACCTCATGCACCGGGCCGCTGGCGACTGTCTTCGGCGCCAAGGGCTGGGAGAGGACGCGCAGCCAGGTGTCATGAATCTTCTCCGGGGGAGTGCCGAGGGCCAGGGCGTAGACATCCCGCGAGGCGCCGACGAGGGCGGTGCCCACCGACATCGAGGTCCCCTTGACGTTCTCGAACAGCAGCCCGAAGCGGCGGTCCTCCGGGAAGCCCTGGTAAATCCAGCGCGCCATGCAGGAGACCTCCCAGCTCGGATCAACCTGCCGCTTCACCCGGCGCAGCTTGCCATTCTCTTCCAGCACCCTCAGGTAGTCGCGCAGATCCTTGTACGCCATCGCCATCATCCTCTGCGAGAAGGTGAACCGCGTCGCCGGCTGCTGAGTGCCGCACCCCTGTCCCTCTCCCCTCCGTCCTCCGGTCATGCCACCCCCGTCCCCCACCCTCGAGGGCAGCGGCGGAGGCGGCGCCGCCAGCCCTAGCCCAGGCCGAGGAAGCGCCCCTTCTCGGAGCGCTCAAGTCGCCGGGCGTGCCAGTCGAGGCTGTGCTCGACGCGCTGCGGGATGTTGAAGGCCGGCAGGTCGGTATCTTGCCAGCTCTCATACGCTTTCCAGAGCAGGTGCTTGGGGGGAAGCGAGAGGTCCGTGTAGGAGTGGCCGATCTTGTGCGTGGCGTCAAGGACCATCTTGCCGCTCCTGCCCGCCGCATCCTGGGAGGGATCGAAGAACATGCAGGCATCCTTGATGATCACTACGTCCGTGGCCGGGTTGATGAGAGAGTTCCAGACCCAGTCGAGATGTTGCTGGTAGCGGACATCGATGCCCGTGTCGACCAGGGTGACCATCTTGATGTGGCTCATCTCGCAGACCAGGCGGCCGACCTTCTTGGCATGGCCGCCGTAGAGCGGCGTCATCTGCACCACGGCGTGCCCCATGAGGCCCCCATGGGTCTGGTTGATGGCGACGTCGGTCACCGTCTGCTCGCCGAACACATCGATGAGCTGCCAGTGGATGACGCACTCGTTCGCCTGGCCCTGGATCATCGTGCTCTCGCTCGGCGGGCACTGGCTGGTGTAGCCGTAGTAAATCGGGTTCCGGCGGTGCGTGATGGCGGTGACCTCGAACCAGATGCGCTCCGCGGCGTGGCCCATGTAGCCGGCGAACTCGCCGAAGCCGCCCTCGACCATGCGCCCGGTGGGGTGCAGCAGCCCCTCGACGACGATCTCGGCGTGCGCCGGCACCAGGATATCGACCGTCTTCCCCCGCACCACCTCGATCGGCTCTCCCTTCAGGGCGCCGGCGACGTGCATCTCGTCCATCCCCTTCGGCAGGGCCGCCGAGGTGGCCAGGTGCACCGCCGGCTCGCAGCCGATGGCCACCGCAACCGGCGCCGCCTCGCCGCGCGCGGCGTAGGACTCGTAGTTCTGGTAACCCTGCCGGCCGGGGTTCGTGTTCAGGGTGATCTGGTTCTTCGACTGCACCTGGCAGCGGTAGGTGCCGATGTTCTGCACGCCGCTGTCGCGGTCGCGGGTGATGACGCAGGCGGTGATGCAGGGCGTCACGTCTTTCCCCGGCGTCCAGGTCGGCACCGGCAGGGAGGTGAGGTCCACCTTCTCCTTGGGGATGACCACCTCGTGCGCCGGGCCGGAATTGACGAGCTTCGGGGGCAGCGGGTTGCGCAAGGCGCGCAGCCAGGTGTCGTGGATCTTCTCCGGCGTGGCGCCCATCGCCAGGGCGTAGACATCCCGCGAGGCGCCGATGAGCGCCGTGCCGACGGACATCGAGCTTCCCTTGACGTTCTCGAACAGCAGCCCGAAGCGGCGGTCCTCCGGGAAGCCCTGGTAAACCCAGCGCGCCATGCAGGAGAGCTCCCAGCTCGGATCGACCTGCCGCTTCACCCGGCGCAGCTTGCCGTGCGACTCGAGCAGGCCGAGGTAGTCACGCAAATCTCGGTAGGCCATGGCTCATCACCTCATGGAGTGGGTTCATCGAGCTGGTGCGTCCCTGTGACCGTGTACCACTTACCAAGTTCGGCGCCTCGGGTCAAGGTCAGCCGCGGCGGCCGGCGGCGCCCGCAACGCCTCTCAGCCGCTCTCTCCGCGAGCCGCCAACCCCGCTTGCCGAAGCGCCGACCCTCTGCTAGAGTCCCTCGATACCCTCTCCCGGCATGCGGCGGCAGGGGCGCGCGCGCCCGCCGGCGCTCAGGCGGTGACGCGGCGCGAGGCTGGCTCGAACGCCGGGCGGCAGAGGGATCAACGAACCTCGAGCAGGAGACGCGGGGGGAAAGTATGAGCGCCCTCGACTACCCGATCATCGATTCAGATGGGCACGCCGTTGAATCGAACGCCCTCTTCGATATCTACCTCGACAAGGAGTTTCGGCACGTTGCGCCGCGCATGGTGCCCGATCCCGGCGGCGCCAACCGCATGTTCTTCGAAGGGCGCTACTGGCCTCCTTTCCCGGAAGGCGAAGGCTCGTCGCAGTTCCACGAGGAGGTGCCGGAACACCGCATCGAAGCGCTCGACGCCCTCGGCATCCAGGCGCAGGTGCTCTTCCCCTCGCGCGCCACGATCTTCCCCATCGCCCCCCACGCCAGGCTGGCGGAGGCGCTCTGCCGTTGCTACAACGACTGGCTCGGCGACTTCTGCGGCCACAACCCGCAGCGCCTCTTTGGCATCGGCATCGTCTCCCTGCGGAACGTCGACGGCGCCGTGCGCGAGGCGCAGCGCTGCATCACCCAGCTCGGCATGAAAGGCATCGTCATCCGCCCCAACCCCGTCTGCGGGCGCAACCTCGACAACCTCGACTACGATGACTTTTACGCCGCCATGAGCGACCTCGACGTCCCTCTCTGCGTGCACGAGACCACCGGCGTGGACGCCACCGCCGGGGGCGAGCGCTACGACATCCGCCGCCACGACCGCTACGCCTTCAACCACATGATCTCGCACCCCTTCGAGCAGATGATCGCCTCCATGAGCCTGTTGGCCGGCGGCGTCCTCGACCGCTTCCCGAAGCTGCGCGTCGGCTTCTTCGAGGCCGGCATCGGCTGGCTGCCGTACTGGCTGGGACGCCTCGACGAGCATTACGAGCACAAGGTCCTCGGCAAGCAGTGGAGCCTCCTCACCATGAAGCCGAGCGACTACTTCCGCCGCCAGTGCGCCATCACCTTCGATCCCGACGAGGCGACCGCCCCCTTTGCCATCCAGTTCGTGGGCAGCGAGCGCGTCCTCTTCGCCAGCGACTTCCCGCACTTCGACGCCAGCGCCGACGCTGTGCGCGAGCTGTTCGAGGGCGGCGCCCTCGACGACGCCGCCAAGCGCCGCATCCTCTGCGACAACCCGCGCGGCTTCTATAAGCTGACGGTGTGACCCGCGGCGTCTCCGCGGCCCCTCCCCGCGGCAGCCCGCGGCCCGCGCCCGCGGCGCCCTAGTATCGTGTCCCCTACGTTCCATCACCTAATCCTGAGAGGGGACCTTCTCCCCAACCGCGCCCGCGGGGGCTGATCGTAGGGGCGGGGCTTGCCCCGCCCGCAACCTCAGTCTAGGAAGGAACCGTGTCTCCTCGCGCGCCCCGGCTTGGAGGGGCGGTTCGCGAACCGCCCCTACGGGATGGGAGTGTGGGGGAGCATGGGTTCCTCACAAGCCCCTTGCCAATGCAGCGAACAGCGCCGCAACGATGTGAGCGAACTTCTGAGACGCAACACTAGCGCAGCGGCGAGCAGGCCGCCGGCAGGCAGATTTTCACCTCTTGGCTGAGCATGAAGTCGCGCGTCTTCGGCGGCCAGTAGTCCTGCTTGCTGGCCTCGGCGCGCAGCTTGGCGCGCGCGTTGAGGTCGGGGTACGCCCAGATGTGGATGAACTGGTTCAGGGCGCCGAACTCGCTGGTGAAGGCGGCGACAAGGGGAGAGATGGTGACCCGCTTCGGCATCACCTCGCCGAAACGCTTCAGCACCTCCGGCAGCGTCCCCGGCCGGTAGGTGTAGGTGCGCACCTCGAAGACGCCTCCCGTCTCCTGGGGTTGCGGCTCGGGAGAGAACGGCGCGGGCTTGGCGATCATCGTGTGCTGCCGCAGGATGGTGTTCGGCGGGAACTTCGGCGGCCACTCCTGCGTCTGCCGGGATGCCAGGCGCACCTCGTCACGCTGCTGCAGGCTTTCGTAGGGCCAGATATGAATGACTTGGTTGAGCGGCCCGATCTCGGTATGCCAGAGGGCCAGCAGCGGGGAGTAGACCGTCCGCTTCGGCAGGACCGCGGCGAAGCTGCGCTCGAACTCGGGCACCATGCCGGCGCTCAGGTCGTAGGTGCGTATCTCGTAGATCATGGCAATCCTCCTTGCTGCCCTGCTAGCGGGCCTGCTCCGCCGCCGGGGCTGGTTCCCCTGCCGCAATCTGGGACGAACGAAGCGCCTCGCGGCCGGAAAGCTCGTGGAACTCCTCCTGGAGCCGCCGCAGCCAGGAGGCGTGGTCGGGGAAGGCGCGGAGCAGGGCCTGCGTCTCCGCGTAGAGCGGCTCCAGGTCCGTGTCGCCCCGCGCGCGCTTCTCGCGCAGCAGCACGCAGCGCGCATCCGGGTCGTTCCAGAAGACCTCGACGAGGTTGGCGATGCGCGCGATGCGCTCGTCGCGGCGTCCCAGCTTGCCGAGGACGGCGGCCAGCTTGCGCAGCACCGGCGGCACGCCGGGGCGCACCCGCAGCGAGCGCTGCCAGCCGACGGCCGCCTTGATGCGCTCTCCCTGCCGATCCCAGAGATCACCGAGGCGATCCCAGGCCGCCGCGCCGAGGATGGCGCCGCACTCCTCCAGCCGCCGCGCTGCGTCCCGCAGGTGCTCGTAGTGCGCCTGCTGCCAGGCGACCTTGAAGAGGAGGGCGTGGAAGGGATCGCGCTCGTCGACGATGGCAAGTCCGTCGAGCATCTCCTCCCGGAGCGCGCTCCCCTCCAGGATCAGCAGGCAGTTGAAGAGGGCCTTCTCGGCATCCTCGGCGGCGTTGAGGAGGGCGAAGAGCTGCCCGAGGTTGAAGTAGCCCAGGGCGTAGTCCGGCAGCGCCTCGACCGCCGCCAGGGCATCCCGGACCGCCTGCGCCAGGAGCTGCTGCTCGATCTCCGGCTGGTTGTCGACCAGCGAGGCGAGGCAGGCGTGCAGCACGGCCCGCGCATTCCAGGCGCGCGCCTCGCCCGGCGCCAGCTCCAGCGCCCGGCTAAGGAGTTGCCGCGCCAACTCGCAGGGCGCCACGCCCCAGGTCCTCCCCATGCGCTGGTAGACATGGTTGAACGCCTGCACCCCTTGCCAGTAGAGCTGCTGCGGCTCCGCGAGGCGTGTGGCGAAGCGCCGCGCGCCGCGCCCCCGGCCGGCGGCGCGCCCGCGCACCCCCTCGAGCAGGGCCTGGAGCGGCACGCGCGGCGGCCTCGCCAGAACGTTCGCCCGCCCCGCCGCCGCGATGCGCCGGCGCTCCTCCTCGTGGCTGAGGTAGTACTCCAGCCGCGCCTCGAAGTTCTCCTCGTTGTAAAGGACGCAGTCGACGCCGTCCGTGAAGCGCTCGCCGATCTCCAGGTTGTCGGCTTCCATGAACAGGAGCGCCTCGCTGAGGGCGATCTCGTAGACGCGGAAGTTGAGGTCGCTCTGCAGCGACTGGTTGAAGGCGATCCTGCTGCGTCCGAGGGCGCGGTAGTAGGCGGGCGGGTCGAGCTGCTCGAAGAGCCCCACCCGCCACCTGCCGGAGAGCCGCGCGATGCGCCGCAGGTAGGCATCGCGCCGCGGGTAGACCGGCCCGTAGGCGCCGGCGAAGAAGATGTCGTAGTCCTTCTCCGGCGAGGGCCGCGCCTCGTTGAGCGGGTAGCGCGAGCTGTACACCTCCCAGGGCTCGACGTTGGGGTAGCCGAGGTCGCGCAGGAGCTGCGTGCACTTCGCACCCGCCACGATGGCGTCGAAGCGCCGCAGGTTTTCGCGCAGGCTCGTGAAGGCGCGGTTCCAATCGCAGACGATGGCCAGGGTGAAGCAGGGGCACTCATCGAGGCCGGGAGGGAAGGTGTGGTGCTCCGCCCAGAAGAAGATCAGCACATCCGGCCGCCAGGCGCCGAGCTGCCGCGCCATGGCCTCGGTGATCGTCTCGCGGTGCGGCTCATAGACGAGGTCGGCCGGCGGCGTGAGCTGCCCGGCCTCGTGGAACAGCTTGATGCTGATGTCCGCCGCAAGGCCCTGGAACATCAGGTGCGTGGGCCGGTTGAAAGGGCCGAAGAGCACCTTCATGGGATCATGGCCTCGCAGGCTCGCATCGCCGCGGCGCCCCCTTGGTCGAGAGCCGCGGGTCGCGGCGGACGGTGAGGGATCGGGGCGCGGCGGAGCTGGCAGCGTAGCCAAGGGCGCGGCGACCCCCGCGGCCCTCGCCGCGGCAGCCTTGCCGCCCCCAAGGCTGCGCCCCGCTCTCCCCTTCCTGTCGCGCCAGGACTGGCGTATGCTGAGAGCTCGCGCAGCCCGACCCGCGTCGGCAATCTCCGGGGAGACGACCGGCGCCGGCGCTCGAACCCCGGCGTGCAGGGCAGCTTGAACTGAGCTGAGTGGAGATGTCCATGAAACGCGGCAATCGACCCGGCAGAGGGGCGGGAACCCACGTCCTCCTCGGCGTGATCCTGCTCGGCGGTCTTCTTCTCTCAGCGCGGCAGGGCGGCGCGGCTCCCCGGGCCCCGCTCCTCAACATCTTCCCCCAGCCGCTGGTGCTCAGCGAGGCGGTGCGCGTCGGCCAGTTCGTGCGCTACCGGCAGAGCGGCGGACCGGAGCTGTTCACCTGGGAGCTTGCCGCGGTCGGCAAGGAGACCGTCGACAGCAAGGAGCAGGTGTGGCTGGAACTCCACTTCCAATACCCCAACCGCCTGCAAGGGCGCGAGATGACGATGAAGTCGCTCTACGAGGTGGAGAGCCTGCGGACGAGCCCCTGGGGTGTGCCGGCGCGCCCGAGCCAGCTCATCATGCTGCCGCCGGGGTTCACCGCGGCGCTCGCCCTGCCGCCCGGCTCCATCAGCAGCATGGTGCAGCAGATGACGGCCGCCGACGGCGCGCCGAAGCTCGATCTGCGGGGCTACTTCGCCAGGCGCGCTGATCTCCCCGAGGAAGAACTGCGCCTGCCCGCGGGGACGTTCCGGACCCGCGTCTGGCGCGCCGTCATCGAAGGCGTGAGCGTGGCCGCCTACTTCACGCCGGAGGTGCCGCTCTCCCACCTTGCCCTGGTGACCATGCAGAGGAAGGGGACGCCCGAACCAGTGCGCGTCGAGCTCCTGGCGATGGGGGAGAGCGCCGCGACGCGCATCACCGTGCCGGTGGTCGACCGCATGCTCAGTCCGGCGCAGCACCCGGCGGCCGCGCCTGGCGCCGCGCCGTCCCCGGCGGCTCCCCGGCCCGCGGACCGCCCGGCGGGCGCCGGCAGGTGAGGAGCGGCGGACGCGTCGCGGCCCGTCAGGAACGCGCCCGCGCGGCGGCCTCGTGGTGCGGTTCGTTGCGCTCGATGATGTCCAGGATGCGCTCCTCGAACTCGACCAGCTCGGCGCGGCTGGCGCGCGTGGGGCACTGCACGTCGTAGAGCACCCGGCTCGGCTTGCCGAGGACGATCAGGCGGGAACCGATCTCGAGGGCCTCGTGGATGTTGTGCGTGATGAGCAGGCAGGTCTTCTTCGTCTCGCCGATGAGGGTCAGGAAGACCTCCCGCAGGCGCTGCGCGGTGGACTGGTCGAGGTGCCCGAAGGCCTCGTCGGCGAAGAAGACGTCGGGCGACAAGCAGAAGGCGCGCGCGATCCCCACGCGCTGGCGCATGCCGCCGGAGAGCTCGTGCGGGTAGGCGTCCTCGAAGCCCATGAGCTCGAGCTTGTGCAGCCAGTGCCTGGCGATCTCACCTTGCTCCGCCTCGGAGTAGCCGAGGATCTCGAGCCCCACCTTGGCGTTCGCGAACGCTGTCCGCCACGGCAGCAGGCGGTCGGTCTGGAAGATCACCCCGAACTTGGCGCGAAAGAAGTCGAAATCCTGGTACGGGTCTCTGCCGAGAACGGTAATGGAACCCGCGGTCGGGTTTTCCAGCCCGAGGAGCAGGTTGAACATCGTCGACTTGCCGCAGCCGGTTTTGCCGACGATGGAGACGATCTCGCCCTCCCGCACCTCGAGCGTCAGGTCATCCACCGCCACGAAACGACTGCCGTCCACGCTGGTGAAGACGTGGCGCACATGCTCCATCTGAACCACGGGCGCGGAGGGGATCATTGGATACCCCCTTCCTTCGACGGCCGCCAGCGCAGCAAGTGCCGTTCGAGGAGGAGCAGGAGGTACTGCGTGAGGAGCAGGAAGATCACCAGGATGAGCGTCCAGGCAACGGCTTTCGGCATGTCGAAGAGCTCCTGGGCCAGCAGGAGCTTGTTGCCGATGCCGACCGTGGCGCCGACCAGCTCCGCCACGATGACGACGCGCGTGGCCAGCCCGATGTTCACCTTCCAGGAGGTCAGCACCGCCGGCAGCATGCCAGGCAGAACGAGCTTGCTGAAGAGCTGCCGGCGCGTCGGCCGCATGGCGCGCAGCATATCGTAGTAATCGCGCGAGATGCCCTTGATGCCGTCATGGATGATCAGGCTGTAGTTCGGCAGGCAGCCAGCCAGGAGGATGAAGGCGACGCGGAGTTCGACCGGCTTGAACCAAATGATGGCGAAGATGACCCAGGAGAGCGCCGGCACCCCCATGATGAAGTGCAGGACCGGCAGGATGTACTTCTCCAGGGTGTTCGAGAACCCCATCAGCACGCCGACGATGATGCCGGCAAGGAAGGAGAGGCCGAGCCCGATGAAGATGCGCATGATCGTGCGCAGGGTATCGACCATCAGCGTCGAGCTGCTGACGATCTCCACGAACGAGACGATGATGGTCGCGAAACTCGGCACGAGGTAGCGCGGCAGGAAGAGGGAGAGAATCTGCCACATCACGAGGATGATGAGGACGGAGATGACCGGTTCCTTGCGGGAGGCGAGGGCGCCCCACCCGCGAGTCACGGCTCCGGCATCTTCGCTCACCGCGGCGATCTCGGCCTCAAGGGCTTTCGTACGCATGCGCCATCACCCCTCCCGCCACGTCGCCCCCGTCGGCCCCCTCGTCCAGCGCAGCTCACTCCTGGACGACCGCGCACCCCTCGCCGCTTCGGGAGGGGAGCCTCGCGAGCCCTCCCCGCGGCGTCCCCCCTCCTCGCCGCCGCCGGGCGCTACTCCTTCAGGCCGGTGTAGATGATGCCGTCGTCAGGCATCTCTTTCATGTAGCCGATTTCCAGGCCGGCCTTGAAGACGTCCTTGATCTGCTCCGCAATGGCTCCGGCGGACACCACGTCGTAGGCCAGGCGCTTCGCGCCCAGCGCCGCCTTGATGGCCGCGGGTGCGATCCCCGTCGCTCCGCTGACGATCGCGGCCGCCTCGTTATGGTGGCTCGGCACCCACCCCTCGAGGTCCTTGAAGGCGCGGTAGACCTTCTGAATGATCTCCCGGTTGCCGGCAACGAAGTCTTCATGCGCCGCCACCCCGAGGTAGCCGCGCATCGGCCGCTTGTTGTAGCGCAGCCAGTCATCCACGTACTCGATGTTACGGAAGCGCCCCGGATTCTTGTCCAGGATGTGCGAGAGATTCGGCTCCCAGACTTGCGAGGCGTCCACGCGCTTGGCCAGCAACAGCGTCCCCAGCCCAGGAGCGTTCGAGGACTGGATGCGCACCTTGTTGAGATCAACTCCCGCCTTCAAGACGAAGTAGCGGAACATCGCGTAGTTCGTCGTCACCGTGTCGGCGGCGATGGTCTTCCCCTCCAGGTCCTTGAGGGTTTTGAGGTTGGGGTCCTCCGTCAGGAGGGCGCCGTGGAGCGGCACGACGTTGAAGAGCCACACCGACTTCACGCCCTTCAGGCGGCGGTTCGCCTCGGCAAGGAGCGACGAGGAGAAGGTGATCTTGTCGCGGCCGGCGGCGAAGTCCATGTTCGCCGCCCGGCTCTGTTTGAAGAGCCATTTGATCTTCACGCCGTTCTTCTCATCGAACTTGTTGGCCGAGAGCATGCTTGCGGTGGAGTGGCCGAAGGAGGGTTTATCGAAGGAGCTGATCTCGACCTCCGGCATCTGGGCCAGGGCGGTGGGCGCCAGGAGCGCCGCGATGCTGACGAGAAGTGTAAGTATATTCACAACGCGCTTCATGAGCATTCTCCCCTCATGCGACCCTACGGTTGTCAAGCCGTGAAGCGACAAGGCAACGATGCGGCAAGTGTAAACCGAGGCCGGCTCCACTGTCAATGTGCCTCCCCGCCTGCCGTGACAGGATGCGGTGGGTGGCGGCGGGCTGACGCGCTGGGGAGTGGAGAGTGCTGGGCGGGCGGCTGGCAAGGGAGGCGCCGGCATCTGTCAAGAGAGGCACGCGGCGTGACGACGAAGCCGTTGCGCTCCCCTTCTTGCGCCAGCCGCTGTCCAGCCGCACTGGCCCGACCGCGACCGGGGCAGAGGCCGGCTGGTGATGAGCTGGATCGGAGAGACGCTGGAGCCGCGAACAAGGGAAGCAGGATGGCGGCGCGCCGGCGGGGCGCCGAGGCGCGGAAATGTCTGCGGGGAGGGGCTAGTATCGTCTCCCCTACGTTCCATCACCTAATCCTGAGAGGGGACCTTCTCCCCAACCGCGCCCGCGGGGGCTGATCGTAGGGGCGGGGCTTGCCCCGCCCGCAACCTCAGTCTAGGAAGGAACCATGTCTCCTCGCGCGCCCCGGCGTGTAGGGGCGGTTCGCGAACCGCCCCTACGGGATGGGAGTGTGGGGGAGCATGGGTTCCTCACAAGCCCCTTGCCAATGCAGCGAACAGCGCCGCAACGACGTGAGCGAACTTCTGAGACGCAACACTAGCGGACGGCGATGAGGAGGTAGAGGTCCCCGCAGGCGGCGGGCGTGCCCCCGGGCATGCCCTTGCCGGCCAGGCGCAGCTTCGTGCCATCCCGGACGCCGGCGGGGATCTTCACTTTGATGCGCTCTTTCTGGCCGTTGCGGCGGTAAGCGATGAACTTCTCCGCGCCGCGCGCCGCTTCCCGCCTCGAGAGGGGGAGCCGGAAACTGAGATCGGCTGCGCGCGCTCCGTCGGCCCCGGCGCTCTGCGCGGCGGTTGCCACGGGCGGCGCTTCGTCAACCGTCTGCTGGTTGGCCCCCGGCGCGCTTGGCGCGCCCACCAGATAGCCGAGCGCCTTGCGGCCCAGTTTGGCGAGCAGCGACTCGCCGGGGTTGCGCGCGCCCTCGTCCTCGTCCGCCTCGAGGCGGGCGTTTCGGGCGGCGCCGCCCATCCGTCCCCCCTCGTCCCTGTCTCCGACGTGCCGCCGACCGAAGCCGGTGTTGCCGAAACGCCACGTCCTCCCCAAGGGACCGAAGATGACCCCGCCGAAGAAGATGCCGCTGCGCTTAAAGAAGAGGTTGTTGAAGAACTGCTCGTCGAAGCGGATGCCGAAGCGCTGGAACTCCCGCTGCAGCTCGGCGAAGATGTCGGCCGCTTGCGGGTTCTGGAAGATGTCGCGGAAGATCTCCTCCTGCGAGTAGGAGAAGCCGCCCGCCTGGCGGCGATCAAAGCCGGCCGCCCGCAGGTGGTCGTACTGGGCGCGTTTCTCCGCATCCATCAGCACGCCGTACGCCTCGCTGATCTCCTTGAAACGCTCCTCGGCGGCGGGGTTGCCGCCGTTGCGGTCGGGATGGTACTCGAACGCCAGCCGGCGGTACGCCTTGCGAATCTCCTCCGCTGGGGCGTTCGGCTCCACGCCGAGAATCTTGTAGTAGTCCTTCGCGGACGAGCGCGGGCTCATCGTTCCCTCTTCCGCGGGCAACCAGGCCGGGAGATACGAGAAATCACCCCGCCGCGCGCCTTCACAGCGACACCGGCAGCGTCAACTCACCTCCAACATAGGGATAGCCGCCAGGCCTGTCAATGAGTCGTCATGTCCACCCCGCTGCCACCGCAGCGGTTGCCGCTGGCGCGAGGGGTTACGCGCCGTACGCCTCCGCCAGCAGGGTGATGGGATGGACGACGCGGCAGGTCAGGCCGGCGCGCGCCACCCCCAGGCGAAGCTGCAGGAGGCAGCCGGGGTTGCCGCTGGCGATGATGTCCGGCGCGGCGGCGGCGATGTGCGCCATCTTGCGGTCGAGGATTTGCAGGGAGAGGTCGGCGTGGGCGAGGGTGTAGATGCCGGCGCTGCCGCAGCAGGCGTCGGCCTCCGGGAAATCGACCAGCTCAACTCCCTGGATCAGGCGCAACAGCTCGCGCGGCTGGCGGCTGATCTGCTGCCCGTGCAGGAGGTGGCAGGGGTCGTCATAGGCGACGCGCGCCGCGACGGCCTTCGGCGGCCGCTTCAGCTCGAGCGCCGCCAGGAACTCGCTCACGTCGCGCACCTTCGCCGCGAAGGCGCGGGCGCGCTCGGCGTAGGCCGCATCCGCCGCCAGGAGCCGGCCGTAGCTCTTCAGGTGCGCGCCGCAGCCGGCGGCGTTGACGAGGACGGCGTCGCAGGCCAGCTCCCCGAGCTGGTCGATGACGCGCCGCGCCATGGCGCGGGCCTCCTCGCCCCGCCCCGCATGGGCGTGCAGGGCGCCGCAGCAGCTCTGCGGGCGCGGCACCAGGACGTCGCAGCCGTTGGCCCGCAGGACGCCCACCGTCGCCTCGTGGACGTCATCGAAAAGCACGTCCATGACGCAGCCGGTCAGCAGCGCCACCGTGGCCCGGCGCTCATGGCGGGCCCGATACACCGGCTTCGCCCGCAGGCTGAAGGAGCCCCCCGCCGTGGGGGGGAGCATGGCGGCGAAGTTGCGCTGTTCCGGCGACAGGAGCGCCCGCGCCGGCCCCAGGAGGAGCGGCCGCGCCCAGCGCAGCAGCGCAAAGGCGGCGCGCAGCAGCGCCGGCCTGGCAATCAGGTGGCGCAGCAGCAGTTCGCCCTGGCTCCCCTGCTGGTAGCGCTGCGGCGCCGCCCGGTAGAGGCGTTCGCGCGCCGACTCCATCAGCGCCCCGAACCGCACCCCGGAAGGGCAGGCCGTCTCGCAGGCGCGGCAGTTGAGGCAGAGGTCGAGGTGCTTGATGTAGTTGTCGGTCAAGCCGATGCGCCCCTCGGCCTGGGCGCGGATGAGGTAGATGCGGCCGCGCGGCGAGTCGGTCTCGCGGCCCAGGGCACGGTACGTCGGGCAGTGGTCGAGGCAGAGACCGCAGTGGATGCACGGCAACGCCAGGTCGATGCCGGATCCGTTCGCCTCGCCGGGCGCCGTGGTCGAGGCGGCGGCGTCGGGGAGATCGGCGCGCTCGCCGCCGGGAGTGAGGGGACCCACGCTAGATGCCTCCTGCGAATCGGCCGGGGTTCATCACCCCGTTCGGGTCGTACTGCTGCTTCAGGGCGCGCATGATCGGCAGCGCCCCCCCCACTTCGCCCCAGGTCTCGCAGTGCTGCTTGAACGCCGGCTCGGCGCGCTCCAGGATGAGGCAGCCCCCCTGCGCGACGGCCCGCTGGCGCGCCCGCCGCACGCTCGCCGCGGCTTCCTCCAGGCGCTCCGCTTCGTAGAACGCCGCAAGCCGCGCCTCGCCGTTGCCGGCCTGGGCGTAGATGTAAGGGGTGAAACCGCCGGCGCGCAGATCATCCTGCACCGCCTGGAGGAAGCCGGCGAGGCCGGAGACCGGCAGGCTGGCGGCGGCGAGGAAGAACGGGCGATCGAAGGAGGCCAGCACCTTCGGGAAATCCTGGATGATGTTCCAGATCATCGTGGTGTCGAGGCCGTCCAGGACGATCCACTCGCTGCTCAGGCCGCCGGCGTGCCGCCGCGTGATCTCGTCCAGGCTGCGCTGCAGCTCGCTCTGCGTCCCCTCCAGGCCGATGAGCAGGGCGCACGTCTCCCCGGCGGGCTCGAGGTTGGCGCGCTCGGCCAGCAGGCTGAGGGCCGGCTGGTTGAGAAGGTCGAGCGCCGTCGGCACGAGGCAGGACCCGCGGATACGCCGCAGGGCCTCGCAGGCGCCGTCGAGCTCCCGCGCCATGAGGAGGAGGACGCTCTCCTTCAGCGGCAGCGGCTGCAGCTTGCACGTGCACTCGACAAGCACGCCCAACGTCCCGAAGGAGCCGATGTAGAGCTTCATGAGGTCGTAGCCGGTGACGTTTTTGACGACCCGGCCGCCGGCGCGCGCCACCGTGCCGTCCGGCAGCACGATCGTCGTCCCCAGGACGAGGTCGCGCATGCCGCCGTGGCCGTAGCGCCGCGAGCCGACGCTGGCCGCCGCCATGATGCCGCCGATGGTGGCCTCCTCGACGAACGGCGGGTCGATGGGGAGCCATTGGCGGCTGGGGCGCAGCATCTCCTGCAGCCTCTTCAGGCGCAGCCCGGCCTGCATCGTGGCGGTGAGGTCCCCCGGCACGTGGTCGACCAGCCGGTCGAGGCGCTCCAGCCCAAGGACGAGGCCGGGACGAGCCGGCACGTTGCCCGTCGCCAGCTTGCTGCCGCCGCCGCGCGGCCAGACGGCGACCCCGCGCGCGTTCGCCCAGCGCAGCACCGCCGCCACCTCTTCGACCGTGGCGGGGAAGACGGCCCCCAACGCCGCCACGCCGTCGACGGCGTAACCGTCGGCGCCAGTCGGGGCTACGGAGGAGAATGCCTCGGCGGGCAGCTCGCAGCGCAAGGTTGAGAGGTCCAGGGTCGTCGGGTCGGTCATGTTCGTCACGCACGAGGGAGCGGGGGCTGCTCAGGCGGAAACGTTCGGCGCCTTGGCGAAGGGCCTGGTCTCGACACAGCGGCCGGGCGTGGGAAAGACCTTGCCGGGGTTGCACAGCCCCTCGGGGTTGAAGACGCTGCGCACCCGCTGCATCAGCTCGAGGTCTTGGTCAGTAAAGAACCAGGGCATCCACTCGCGCTTCTCCAGGCCGATGCCGTGCTCGCCGCTGAGCGAGCCGCCGAGATCGACGCAGACCCGCAAAATCTCCTCCCCCGCCTTCAGGGCGCGCTCCTGATCGCCGGGCTTGCGGTCATCGAAGAGCACGAGAGGGTGCAGGTTGCCGTCGCCGGCGTGGAAGACGTTGGCGATGCCCAGGCCGTGCTTCTCGACAATGGCGTAGATGCGCCGCAGCGCCTCCGGCAGCTTGGTGCGCGGGATCACGCCGTCGTGGGTGTAGAAGCTGCGCGTCACCCGGCCCAGCGCCCCGAAGGCCTCCTTGCGCGCCTTCCAGAGCAGGGCGCGCTCGGCGTCGTCCTTGGCGACGCGCACCTCCAGGCTGCCGTTCTGCCGGCAGATGGCCTCGATGCGCTCAGCCAGCTCGTCGAGGCCGTCGCGGATGCCGTCGAGCTCGATGAGGAGCACCGCCCCCGCAGCCGCCGGGAAGCCGAGGTGCAGGTACGCTTCCACCGCCCGCAGCACGAAGTGGTCGATCATCTCCAGGGCCGCCGGGATGATGCCGGCGCCGATGATCTCCGTCACCGTGGAGCTGGCGGCATCGATGCTCGGGAAGACCGCGGCCAGCGTCTTGTACGCCTCGGGCAGGCGGGTCAGGCGGACGATGATCTTGGTGATGATGCCGAAGGTCCCCTCCGAGCCGACGAGGAGGCCGGTGAGGTCGTAGCCGGGGCCGCGTCCCGCGCGGCTGCCGCAGGTGATCGTCTCGCCGTTCGGCAGCACCATTTCGAGCCCCAGCACGTGGTTGGTGGTGACCCCGTACTTCAGCGTGTGCGGGCCGCCGGAGTTCTCGGCCGCGTTGCCGCCCAGGGTGCAGGCCGCCTGGCTGGAGGGGTCCGGCGCGTAGTAGAGCCCCATCCCCTGCACCGCCTGGCTGAGGCGCAGGTTCACCAGGCCCGGCTCGACGACCGCCACCTGGTTGACCTCGTCGATCTCGAGCACGCGGTTCATCCGCGCCATCTCGATGAGCACGCCCCCCTCCACCGGCAGGGCGCCGCCGCTCAGGCCGGTGCCGGCGCCGCGCGCCAGGAAGGGGACGCGCAGGCGGTGGCAGAGGCGCACCACCTCGGCGATCTGCTCGGCCGTCGTCGGAAAGACCACCGCCGTCGGCAGGGCGCGCTCAATCGTGTGGCCGTCGCACTCGTAGACCAGCAGCTCGTCCGCCGCCGAGGTCACCGCCTCGACCCCGAGCAGCTTTTCCAACGACTGGATCAGGCTTGCGGATTCCATACGCTAGAAGGTACGGTGAAGAAGAGGCGGTTTGCAAGTCCTTCCGGCTGCGGTGAGCGGAGGGCACGGAAGCGGGAATAGCTTGCCCCGCGTCTCAAGTTAAAGAATAATGGCGCGCAGACCGCCTCCGCCCCGGGGAGTTGCAACTCCGCCCAGGACATCGGGGAGGGCGGCGGGGTCGCCGCGGTGCGGCGACCCGGCGGCTGCTGGCCGCGATGCGGCATTACGTCCAAGCCACGAGCTCTGGAAAGGGGGGAAACGCGCATGCAACCGCGCTCCGACTACTACGACATGCCGCCGGACAAGTGGATCAGCTTCAAGTATTGCGACCTCACGAAGCTGATCAAAATCCGCTTCAGCCGCCAGATCAGGAAGCGCTACGCGAATTTCGACGCCGCCGTGCGCCTCGGCGAGACGGCCCCCGAGGTGGACCTGCGGGGCGACGACGGCAGGCGCTACCGGCTCTCCGAGCGCGTCGGCAAGAAGTACGTCGTCATGAGCTTCGGCGCCATCACGTGACCCCCCTACCGCGGGCAGGTGCCCGCCCTGGAGGAGATCGCGCGCGCGTACGACGACGTGGACGTCTGGCACATGTACGTGCGCGAGCCGCACCCGCAGGAGCGCAAGTTCAAGAAGTACTGGCCCCACAAGGACTACGAGCACCGCGTGGCGTACGCCAAGGAGATGCGCGAAGTGCTGCACATCGCCTCCCCCATCGTCATCGACGGCATGGACGAGAAGGTGCACCACGCCTACGGCAACATGCCGAACGCGGTCTACGTCATCGACAAGGCGGGCAAGGTCGTCTACAAGGCCAACTGGACCGACTCGCCGGTAATCGATCAGGTGCTCGCCCAGCTCCATGCGGAAGAGACCCCCGTGGCTCGCTAGTGTTGGTACTCGCAAGTTCGCTCACATAGTTGCGGTGTTGCTCACTGCATCGGCAAGGGGCTTGTGCGGGACCCATGCTCCCCCACATCCCCCCATCCCGTAGGGGCGGTTCGCGAACCGCCCCTACAAGGCGGGGTGCGCGAGGGGACAAGATTCCCTGGCAGACTTCGGTTCCGGGCGGGGCAAGCCCCGCCCCTACGAAGCGGGGGGCCTGGGGGATCAAGGATGCCCCAGGGTCCCTCGCTTATAAGTCCGAAATCGCCCCTCCCGTCCTCCTGCCTTCCTCGCCTCAGCCCCCCTCCGCCGGCTCCAGGTAGCCTTTCCACCAGTAGTAGAGAATCCCCGCCGCCTCATGGGCCAGGGCGCCGAGCTGCTGCGCGCTGATGCCGCGGGTGTGCTCGTAGAAGCTGCTCGTGCGCACCGGCGCCGGCAGGAACCGCACCCTCGGCGCCTGCCGCTGGAAGGTCAGCATCGCCCGGCGCATGTGGTACGACGCGGAGACGAGGAGCACCGAGCTCCAGCCGTGGGACGCGGCGAGTTCGCTGACGTAGCGCGCGTACTGGAACGTGTTGACGCCGCGCTCCTCGAGGAGGATCGCCTTCTCCGGCACCCCCAGCGACATCAGGATGCGGCGCAGGTCGCGCGTCTCGCGTTCCACGTAGCGGAAGCCGCTGACGACCACGACCGTGCCGGAGAGGCCGCGCGCATAGAGCTCGCCGGCGGCGTGGGCGCGCTCGAAGGTGCTGGTGCCAGGCCGTCCCGTCTCGCCGACGCCGCCGGCGAGCACGACGATGGCGCTGCTCGGTTGCGGCGGCGCCGCCATCAGCAAGGGGCCGGCAAGCCGCCAGACGAGGGGCGACTCGAAGATCACCAGGTAGAGGAGGAGCAGCGCCGCCAGCCCCTGGGCGGTGCGCGCGTAGGTGCGCCGGACCACCTGGCGCATGCGGCGCTGCCAGGTCTTGGCGCGCTCGTGGCGGAGCTGCTCGAGGCGGGCGGAGATGAGCACGGAGAGCGCCTCCATGCGCCGCGGCCAGTGGTAGGTCTGGGCGATGGCGCGGCGTCGGCTGCGGCGCTCGGGGGTATCCTGGGCCAGCTCCGCCGCAATGGCCGCGACGAAGGCGGGCGCATCACCGGCGAGCGACAGGAGGGGGCCGTGCTCGTCGCGGAAGGCGCTGACCTCCGGCAGCGGCGTGGAGACCACCGGCAGCCCGAAGGCGAAGTACTCCGGCAGCTTGGCGGGGAAGACGTTGTCGGTATAGGCGCTGCGCGCGTAAGGGATGAGCGCCACGTCGAAGGCGGCCAGGTACGCCCCCAGCTCGGCGTGCGGGCGCTCGCCCAGGAAGTGCGCGTTCGGCAACCCCGCCAGCGGCCCGGGGTCCGCTTGCAGCGGCCCCACGAAGACGAACGACCATTGCGGCGCCTGCCGCGCCGCCGCCGCCAGGAGGGCGAAATCGACGTGCTGGTGGATTCCCCCGACGTAGCCGATGATCGGGCGCGGCAGGCGCGCCAGCTCCGCCGGGGGCTCGGCGGGACCAGCGAGGTGCTCGAGGTTGACGCCGTAAGAGAGCTGGTAGGTCTCGCCGTTCTCCCGCAGCGAGTCCCGCGCCAGACTGCGCGAGTTCGTGATGACGAGGTCGGCGGCGCGCAGCATGCGGCGCTCGAAGGACTCGATGCGGCGCGCCTGCGGCGAGCTGCTGCGGAAATCGTCGGCGCGGTGGTAAAGGAGGAGCTTGCCGTCGAGGCGCCTGGCCAGGTTCAGGGCCAGGGGGGTGGGCAGGAACGACCAGACGATGGGGTTGGCGAAGCCGAGGGACTTCATCCAGCGGCGCACCACCCGCCAGATAACGGCGCCGTTGATCCAGCGGGCCAGGCGCGAATAGGGGAAGGGCAGCAGGAGAGGCGACAGGATGTAGAGGTTCTCGGACTCCTGCCGCACGCCGGCGTAGCTGCGCCACCAGTTGCGCAGGCGCTGCTTCAGGCGCGGCAGGTCCGCGAGGCGCGGGCGGCGCACCCCGGTGTTCTCGATGTAGAGCACCCGGTTCCCGGCCTGGGCCAGGCGGGACATGATCTCCTGCTGCCCCTGCCAGAGAAAGTCCCAGTCAATGGAGGAGATGCAGACGATATCGTGGTTCTGCACGGTGCTGGTCATCCACCTGAGAAAGCCCGCAGGCCGCAGCGGTAGACGGCCCGGCTGGCTTGCACGAGGCCGGCGTTCCTTCACGTCCCGGTTGGCGACACTCCCCACACCTCGCACATGCTTGTCGCGCACCTCCGAATGCCGAAGACGCTCGCGGGAAAGGCTTCCGGGGCGCGATGGCGCTGTGCCGCCAGGTTGGCATCGGCACGGAGCTCTTCAGCCCGCCGCGCCCACGCCTGATCGCTGGCCGTCAAGGACAGCGATACCACCCAGGGGAAGTGGGCGGCGATCTCCTGCACTGACGCCAGGTCGCTGGCGAGCACCGGCAGGCCCGCGGCACAGGCCTCCAGCACGACGCCTGGCAGCCCCTCTGCCAGGGACGGGAAAAGCAGAAGGTCGGCCGCCAGCAGCAGCCGCGCCACGTCGCCGCGCTCACCGGCCATCACCACGAGCCCCTCGAAGCCGCGCCTCGCGACCTGCTCGCGCAGGCGCACCTCTACCTCGTTGCCACCGCGGCCCACCAAGAGCAGGCGCGCCGCGGGTTGCTGCTTCACCACGTGGCCGAAGATCGCCAGCACCCGGGCGTGGTTCTTAGCGGGAGCCATGCGGCCGACGTGCAGGTAGAGGGGGCAGTCCGCCTGGAAGCCAAACTCACGGCGCACCCCCTCATGGTCCGCCGGCTGCGCGAAGGCGCCGCTCTCCACGCCGTCGTAAATAACCCGGCAGCGCGTATCGGAGCGCCAATCCGGTCGCCACGCCGCTGCCATCGCCGCCTCGCTGACGGCCAGGATGTGGGTGGCGTGGTGCTGAATCCAGTGGCGCAGGAGCCGTCGCCGCAGGACACGCAGAGGACCGTCGACGTGGTGATCCTGCGTGTCGCGGAGATGGGCGACACGCACCGGCACCCCTTCCCTGCCCGCCAGCCGCAGGAGGTAGCCGGAAAAATAGAACAGATGAGCATGGACGACGTCGAAGCGTTGCCGGCGAAGCAGCCGCTGGAACTGCCACGGAAAGGTTGCCCCCATGGGGCATGGGTGGATAATGCCGCCCAGGTTGCGGACGTCGGCCTCCAGGGACCCGCCACCCCGTCCGTCCGGCATACCGGGAAGGCCGCTAATGGTGCAGACGTGAAACTGCACGCCGGGGCAGGCCAGCTGCCGCATCAGCTCCAGGGTGCGCAGCTCGGCACCGGCCCGTTCCAGGCGTCCCAAGACGTGGCAGATCTTCCGTGGCGCTGCCTGCCGCATGCTGCCCCTTGCGAAACCAGGATCGCGGCTGTTCCACGCAGTGCTCAGTCGCCCGTTTTGACTGGGCCGGGCCGATTCCTTACAATATCATGCTCAGATGCCCATGGCGCGACATTCGTGGTGACCCGTGCCAGCAACTGCCCGGCCGCGGGGGAGGGGAGACGGCACCATGACGTTTCGTTCAATCCTCGTTCCGACCGACTTCTCAGAGAATGCCCGTCAGGCCTTGCAGCTCGCCCTCTTCTTCGCCGCCGCCAAGGGTACGGTTCTGCACCTCTACCACGTGGTGGACAGCCGCGTGCTCGAGGTGGCGGATTTCGGCGGCGCGGTGCGGGAGAGCCTCTTGGAGGGCGCCCGCAAAGAGATGGAGGCGTTCGCGGCGGAGGCCGCGGGCCGGCGGGTGGTGGTCCAGAGCCGCGTCAGCGAAGGGTTCGCCGCTCCCTTCGTGGCCATTGTCGAAGAGGCGCGGCGCCTCGGCGTGGACCTGATCTGCATGGGGACGCATGGGCGGACTGGGCTGAAGCACGCCTTGCTCGGCAGCACGGCCGAGAAGGTGGCGCGGAAAGCTCCTTGCCCGGTCCTCACGGTGCGCCTCGCGGAGCACAAGTTCGTGCATCCTTAGCCCGAGGTTCGGCTCCGGCGCGCCAGGGGGCGCGGCGCTCAAGAAAGGGAAGAGGGCCGGCTCTGAGTTGCCGCGACGGGCCGATGGAGCAGTATCGTGTCCCCTAAGTTCCACCACCTAATTCTGAGAGGGGCCCTTGTCTCCTCGCGCACCCGCAGGGGCTGATTGTAGGGGCGGTTCGCGAACCGCCCCTACGGGATGGGGGTGTGGGGGCGCATGGGTCCCTGATAAGCTCCTTGCCAATACAGCGAGCAAAGCCGCAACTAGGTAAGCGAACTTGCGAGACGCAACAGCAGGACAGTGAATCGCTCGCGGGGTTGCGCCGCGCCCGGCCCGCGCCGTGCCGCCTCAGCCCCTCGGGTCAGCTCCTCGCCGCCCAGCCGATCTGCAAGGGAGACGCGCCGCCCATGGAAATGTACGACAGCCCGCGCATGGAAATTCGCAAGATCACGGTCGGCCCCTACAGCAACAACGTCTATGTCCTCATCTGCAAAGCAACCAGAAAGAGCGTCATCATCGACGCCTCCTTCGAGGTGCCCCGCATCGTCGAGGCGGCCGCCGGCAGCACCGTGCAGGCAATCCTGCAGACGCATTGCCATATGGACCACGTCGCCGGCCTCGACGAGCTGAAAGCCACGACCCAGGCGCCGGTCGGCATCCATCCGCGGGACGAGGAGCAGTTCCACCTGCGGGGCGACTTCCAGCTCGAGGACGGCGCAACGATGCGGTTTGGGGAGTGCGCGCTGCGGGTCATGCACACCCCCGGCCACTCCAAGGGCGGCCTCTGCTTCCTCCACGAGCCACACTGCTTCTGCGGCGATACCGTCTTCCCAGGCGGACCCGGCAAGACCTGGAGCGCCCGCGACTTCGACTCGCTGCTGCAGAGCATCACCAAGCGGCTCTACGTGCTTCCCGATGACACCATGCTCTACCCCGGCCACGGCCTCAACACCACCATCCGCGAATCCAAGGCGGAGTATGCCGTCTTTGCCGCCAAGAAGCGGAGCGCGCCGGTGTACGGCGACGTGCTCTGGAGCCAGAGCTAAGCCCGCCGCCGGGGCCGCGCCGGCAAGGCGGCGGCGCCCCGCGGAGGCGTGACCGGCTGGCGGGGCGGGCGCCAGGTTGACTCTCTCTCGCCCGCGTGCTATCACGCCTACGGTTAATTGTTCGATAGCGAATCATTTGCTGCCCCGCGGCGTTTTCGGCTGCCTCGATGCCGCGCCTCGAGCCGTGTTCCCCGCCGGCAGCAGCACCTGGTGGATCACCTATGACCGGTCTCGATAGCTGTATCGGCTTCCTGGTGAACAACCTGGCGCGCCAGTTCAAGAAGGGGATGAACGAACGGCTGGCGCCGTATGAGATCACGGTGGCCCAATGGACGATCCTGGCTCGTCTCTGGGAGCAGGACGGCGTCACCCAAAAGGACCTTGCCAAGAGCCTGCAGCTCGAAGGCTCGACCATCGTCTGGCTCATTGACAAGCTTGAGAAAAAACGCTTCGTGGTTCGCAAGACGCTGCCGGCCGACCGTCGCAGCACGCAGATTTTTCTTACCCCCGCCGGCAAACGTCTGCGCGACGAGCTTCCCGCCTTTCACGTGGGTCTCGACGAGATCGCCACCGCCTCGGCCAGCGCGGCGGAGGTGGAAGGGTTCTACAAGCTGCTGCGCTTGATGTCGGTGAACCTCAGGAACTACCAGCCCGCGGAGCAGCTCAACGATGAGTAGCAAGCCCCTGGCAGGGGAGTGGTTGCGGCGCCGCCACGCCGAGCCAACCGATTCCCTCCTCGCCCGGGCAACCGGAGAAGCACCCGGTCCGCGCAATGCCGGCGACGAGCGTCCGACGGCATTCCCCCACCAGCGCCGCAACTCCTCGCCACGGAGCGCGCCGTCGGCAGGCGTCCACAATCTCAGCATGCCGCCGCCGGCAGGCCCGAGCCGCGCCGTTGGTCCGGACGCCACGCGGCTGCCATGGTTGAACCCGCCTGACGTCGCATTCCTCGACTCAGGCGCGACTGCCGCTGTCTGATTTTTTGACGCAGCACGGAGCTTGCTTACCCCCCCCCGCCAGCGCCTTCGGGGGAGGCAACCGAGCGAGGCAGCAGCGGCCGCGCGGCTCTCCCAGCCTGCCGCGGACCGCCCCGATCCCAGCTCCCCGCCATGGAGCGAGGAGTTGGCACCCTTCTTGCTGCCCTCCCAGCCTGCATTCCCATCACATCCCTGAGCTCACCAGGCAGGATGGAGGCCGCCGCATCCTCGGGCGCATCGACGAGAGGAGAGGTTGCGCGCATGGAACCGAGACTTGCCGCAGATGAATTGCGCCGTCACATCGTGCGGACGAAACGGCTCCCCACCATTCCCATCGTGCTGTCGAAAATCCTGGACTTGATTGAAGACGTGAACTCCTCGGTTTTCGATCTCGAAGAGGTGATCTCGCACGATCAGAGCATTGCCGCGAAGGTGCTCGGCCTGGCCAACTCCGCCTTCTACGGGTTTGGGCGCAAGATCGACACGATCTCCCAGGCCATCATCGTGATCGGCTTCAATGCCGTGAAGAGTCTCGCCATCGGGGTGAGCATTTTCGACAAGTTCTACAACACGGTGCAGGGGACGCTGCTGGACCTCAACGGGCTCTGGATGCACTCCGTCGCCACCGCCGAAGGTACGCGCCTCATCAGCGAGCGTTTGCGGCGCGGCAATCTGGAGGCCTCGTTTATCTGCGGGCTGCTGCACGACCTGGGCAAGGTCGCCTTCATCTCCATCCTGCCGAACGACTACCAGGAGGCCGTGGCGGAGTCGCTGCGGCTCAACCGTCGCCTCTACGAGGTGGAGCAGGAAGCCTTCGGGGTGGCGCACGATACCCTAGGCTCCTGGGTGGCCGAGCGCTGGCATCTCCCCAGCGACCTCGTTCGCTGCCTGCACGAGCACCACAACCCTTCCTACGCCGGACAGGATGCCGAGCTGGTCCATACCGTCGGCGTGGCGGATTACCTCAGCAAGAAGCTTGGCCTCGGCTCAAGCATTGATCCGGTCCTCCAGCCGCTGGCCTCGAACTCCCTGCGGGTTATCGGGCTGACGGTGGACCAGCTCGCCGGCATCGAGGCGGCGTTGCTCGAGCAGCGCGGGAGGATCGAACAGTTTTTCGCCATTCTCAAGTAGCCACCATGGGGTAGAATGACCACACGCGGGAGGGATGTTCCATGGTCGTGCGGCAGGTGGCGGGGACCGCCGCGGTACGGGCGGGAGGGCGAATGATGCGGCCGCATGCGTCGCGGCCCTGCGTCGGGACCACCCCCCGAAGCTTGGCCGCCGAAGGAGGGATCGTCGCGCCGCGCCGCCCTCTCCCTGAGGATCTCCGCGGCGGCGCCGCGGCAGGCCCTCTCCCGCTCTCCCCGAGGCAGCCGCGTGCGCCGCGCCAGCTCCGGCGGTCGACGCCGCGCCCCGTCCTCCCCCGCGCTGAAAGCCTGCGCACATGAGCGAGTTCCTTGCTGATCTTGACGAGGTGCTGCGAGCGGTTCGCGCCGGCACGCTGCAGGCGCGGCTCACCTCCGCCGCCTATGCGGAGGAGGAGCAGGCGCGCGCGGCAGCCCTGAACGCGCTTCTCCGGCAGCTCGAGAAGACCACCATCAACAAGGAGACGTACGCGAAAGCGCTGCGTCAAACCCTGCAGGAACAAGATGACCTCCTGGCCGCCCTGACGACCTTCCGCCGCTTCAGCCACCTGTTGACCTCGAACGTCCCCCTGCCGGACCTCTGCCAGCAAGCGGTGCGCATCATCGTCGAAGAGCTGGACCTGGAGAACTGCAGCATCCTCCTCGCCAATGAAGAGCGCACCCACCTGCGGCTGGCGGCGGCGTTCGGCCAGGCCGACCGCTTCCGGCTGCCGCTGGAATCGAAGTCGTACAACAGCCTGCTCAGTATCGAGATGGGGGTCGGCATCGCCGGCCAGGTGGCGCTTTCGCGCCTGCCGCGCTTCGTTACCGATGTGCAGGCCGACGAGTCGTTCGCCTTGCTGAGCAGCCGGGTGCCCCTCGCGTCGATCCTCTGCCTGCCGCTCGTCGCTGATGACGAGCTCATCGGGGTCCTCAACCTCAGCCACGCCAATTTCGCCTCCATCACCAAACACCAGGAACGCTTCTTCACCATCACCGCCGACCTGCTGGCGACCCTCCTGCGCCGCTGCCAGCTCGCGGCGATCATCGAGGAGGGCAGCCGTATCGAGCTGAACCAGGCGATGCGGCGCGAGGCGCTGCTCGATCAGGCGGCGCACGAGTATGTCCTCCTCCTCGACGCCGACGGCCGGATCGTCTATTCCAACAGCATGGCGCGCCGGTACCTCGGCCAAGAGCAGGCCGACCTTGTTGGGCTGCGCTTCGGAGACCTGCCGGTGCTGCACGCCACCTCGGTGGCCCGCCATGAGGCGGCCGTCGAGGCGGTCACGACTGGCGTCCTGGCGGCCCCCTACGAGGTGGAGCTGCGCCTGCCCGGCAGTCCCGTCCATATCATCGAATTCCGCCTCACCATTGCCGGCCGGGCGGAGGATGGCAGCGTCAACGTGTTGGCCATCGGCCGCGATGTCACGGAGCGCAAGCTCCTCGAAGCCCAGGTGCTGCGGGCCGAGAAGTTGGCCTCCATCGGCACCCTCGCGGCCGGCATCGCCCATGAGATTCTCAATCCCCTGCATATCATCTCCATGAGCACCCAGCTTCTCGAGCAGGAGGATCGTAATCCCGCGGTGCGCAAGGAGAGCTACGCCTCGATCACCCGTCAGGTTGATCGCATCACCAAGATCGTCCGCGGCATCAAGTCCTTCGCCCAGCTGCAGGGCCCGAAGACGCGCGCCATCAGCCTGCTCGACGTCGTCGATCAGGCGGTTGATCTGCTGGCGCACGAGTTCCGCTCCCACGGCATCCAGGTGAGCCAGGACCTTGCTCGTACCCTCCCCCCCGTGCTGGCGGACTACGATCAGATTCTGCAAGTCCTCGTCAACCTCTTCACCAACGCGCGCGATGCCATGCCGCATGGCGGCGCGATCACCATGTCCTCCAGCGCCGCCACCCTGCGTGGCGAGCCGATGGTGCGGCTGCATATCACCGACACCGGCACGGGCATCCCCCCCGAGGTGAAGGATCGCATCTTCGATCCGTTCTTCACCACCAAAGACCTCGACAAGGGCACCGGCCTGGGGCTGTCGATCTGTCACGGCATCATCGCCGAGCATCGGGGCGAGCTGGTCGTGGAGAGCACCGTCGGCAAGGGCACCACCATTATCCTCGCCCTCCCCCTGGCGGAGTCCACGGAGCCCTAACCCTACCCGCCGCCGCGACCGAAGCTCCGCCGCTTCCCGCCAAGAGGCCTCGGGCGCCGCGCGCCGGCCGCCACCTCTGCCACCCCAGCATCGATGCCGCGAGGGACCCTCGCCCATCTCTGCGCCCCAGGGCCGCCGCCTCGCGCTGAGTGGGGGCGTGGGGGGCCAATGATCCCCCGCGAATCTGTTTGCTTGGCCGCTGAGGGAGAGAGGGGGATTGCCCTGAGTCCTCACCGCCCTTATGCTGAGCATGGCGGCGGCGCGAGGGCTGGCGGGTTTCCCCTCGGGGAGGGTGGTAGACTCGCGCGCGGCGCGGGGGCGCGTCGGCGGGGGGGGTACACCTGCCTGCGCAGCCGTCCGCAAGCGTGCCAGGAGCTGACGTATTCTAGTGTTGCGTCCCACAAGTTCGCTTATCTATTTGCGGCGTTCCTCGCTGTATTGGCAAGAGGCTTGTAAGGGACCCATGCTCCCCCATGCCCCCATCCCGCAGGGGCGGTTCGCGAACCGCCCCTACAAGGCGGGGTGCGCGAGGGGGCGCGGCTCCCTCGCAGACGTAGGCGCCGGGCGGGGCAAGCCCCGCCCCTACGATCCGCTCCTACGGAGTGCGCGGAGGAGACAAGGTCCCCTGTCAGAATTAGGTGGTGGACCTTATGGGACACGATAGTAGTGTTACCTCACAAAAGTTCCATTCTTACTCTTAATTCGACGCCTTCTTCGTGCTATGCGGGAGGGGGAGTTTTGGGGGGGCCCTTGCTCCCCTACGCTCCCAATCCGCGCGAGCTGCGTAGCAGATCGCGTAGTCGGGGTGCGCGAGGGGGCGCGGCTCCCTCGCAAAGTTATATGATCTAATCTGAGAAACAGCACACGAAGAAGCCGGCAGGCCCGTGATCAACGGGGCGGAGCATCGGCGCCCGCCGGCAACCTGCGAGGAGCGCCATGGAAGAGAAGGCGAAACGCTACGGCGAGGAGGCGATCGAACGCGCCCAGCTCGAGAGCATCCCGAACCTCTACCCGGATCGGGACTACGAGATCAGCATCAGTTGTCCGGAGTTCACCTGTCTCTGCCCGATTTCCGGCTACCCCGATTTCGCGGTCATCAGCATCACCTACGTGCCCGACCAGCGCTGCGTCGAGTTGAAGTCGCTGAAGCTCTACATCAACAAGTTCCGCAACCAGCACCTCTTCCACGAGCAGGTGGTGAACCTCATCCGCGACGACCTCGTGCAGGCGTTGCAGCCGCGGCGTTTGAGCGTGGAGGGCGACTTCAACCGCCGCGGCAACATCAAGACCATCATCCGCAGCCATTACCCAAGCGCGTAGCTCCGCGCCTCCGCCGGGGCATCGCCGCCGCCTCCCCGTCGCCGCCCGCCGCGGAGCAAGCGAGCCCCCGTCGGCTCAGGGCGCCAGCACCTTGGCGGTGAGATCCGCGACGCGGCGACCGAGTTCCCGCGCCACCGCGCATTCCGGCTCGCTCGGCCCGGTGCTGCCGCGCGGCGTCGTGGCGGCGGCGCCATAGCAGGAGCCGGCGGTCATGGCATGAATCTCCGGCACCCCGACGACGTACATGCCGTGGTGGATGAGCGGCGTCAGCAGCGACATGAGCGCCATCTCCTTGCCGCAGTGCAGCGTGCCGCTGGTGCAGAAGGCCGCCCCCACCTTGCCGATGAGCTTGCCCTGCAGCCAGATCTCCGGCGCCCAGGTCTCGACGAACGCCTTCATCTTGGCGCTCATGCCCCCAAAGCGGTTCGAGGAACCGAGAATGATCGCGTCGGACCCCACGCATTCCTGGGCCTCGGCCTCCTCCACCCGGCGCAGCACCACGTCGGCGGCATCCACCTCCTTGGCGCCCTCCGCCACCTCCTTGGCGAGCTTCTCGGTGTTGCCCTGCGGTCCACTGTGATAGACGATCAAAATCTTCATGCTCTCTCCTCGTGCGACGTGCCCCAGAATATGTCATAGTGGCGCTCCCGGCGTTTCCACCAAGCGCCGCCCCGTGTCCCGCGTTTGCCGCCGGCCGCCGGCCGCAAGCGACCGTGATAGAACCCTCCGTGGAGTTCAGGAGGTTGTACCCATGTCACCGGAGCTGATCAAGATCAAAGCGTTCCCGACCGGCATGCGCCTGCATGAGTACGTCGCCCTCGAAGAGGGAATGTACCGCGACGAAGGGCTTGACGTCGAGATCATGTGGGAGGTCCTGCGGGGCCAGATGGCGCGCTGGAAGAATGCGTACAAGGAACGTCCCCAGGACATCCCCTTCACGACCGGCGAGGTGAGCATCGGCTCGGCCTGCATGTGGGGCACGATCAGCAACGCCGGCGCCGGCATGGGGAAGTTCGTGCCGGAGGTGCACGGCGTCTCGCCCTGGGGCATCTACGTCCGCCCCGACTCCCGCATCGCCGCCCCTGAAGACCTGAAGGATGTGCCGATCGCCGTCGGCCTGCGCGCCGGCAGCCACTTCAACGTGCCGTACCACCTCGAGCGCTACCTCCCCCTGGAGCGGATCAAGCCGGTCAACGTCGGCGGATTCGGCGCCCGCCTGAAGGCCCTGGTGGACGGCGAGTTCGAGGCCGCCAGTCTGCTGCCGCCGCAGCTCGATATGGCGGAGCAGCTCGGCATGCGCCAGGTGCTGGGCGGTGAGTTCAAGACGCTCTGGTGGGTGGACGAGCGCGTTCCGGTGCAGACGTTGCGGCGCTACTTCCGCGCCCTCACCCGCGCCGAAGAGGCGATCAGCGCCGAGCCGCGGCGCTACCTGCACCTCTGGAAGCACAGCAACCCGCCGGAGTTCCAGGACCACCCTTGGGACTATAACCGCTTCAGCCGCGGCGAGCGCTTCGTGCCCGAGCCCCTGTCGCGGCAGGAGTTCGAGGCGATCATGGAGATGGTGCGGCGCTGGGGCCTGGACGACTACCTAAAGGAGCGCAGCTTCGACAAGATTGCCCTGAGCATCGCCTGAACCCCCAGGGCGCAAGCGGCGATTCAGCCCTACGGCGGGAGACGATTCGTGCCATGCTCAAGTCCCAACCTTTGGGTTGCGCGTGGTGACTCCGAAGCAGTGTTGAATCTTCAGCATTTGCAGCATCTTACCCCAAAGGGTGGTTCTTTCCCCAGAGCAGAATCGCTCGGGCTAGGTTCTTGTGAGACGGAGCGCACCATCTCCCCCGCCCAATGGCTATCGGGAATGCGGCACCCATTGAAGGCATCGCTTTTGGTGAGTCACCGTGGAGCATCTCAGAGAGTACTACGATCACCGTTATCGCGAAGGCTACCGGAACGTGCTGGCGGGCGCTGAACGGGCGCGGAGCAAAGCCCTGGTCCACGTTCTGTCAAAGCTCCTCCGGGTGTCGCAGAGTGCCAGGGTCTTGGACTACGGCAGCGGGAGTGGTCTGCACATTGCCACCTGGCGCTGTGTCTTTCCACAGGCCGACCTCTACTTTTGCGATATCAGCCCGGTTGCCCTGACCAAGCTGTGTGCCGCCCATCCAGAGTACCACGCCCACTGCGCGGAAATCACCGAACGGGGAGCCTCATTCGCGGACCGCAGCTTCGATGTGGTAGTGAGCGTTGAGGTCATGGAGCACGTGGCATCCACCGCTGCTTACCTTCACGATATCTATCGGCTACTTAAGCCCAATGGGACGTTTGTGTGGACGACGCCGTGCGCCAATCGCGGCTCGATTGAACACCTGTACAGCCTCGTCACCGGCCAGATCGAGGCTACCCCGGAAGGTTTCAGGCGATGGAGGTGGGAGGACCCATCACATCTGCGCCGACTGCGTAGCCGGGAAGTGCGGCAGCGCCTGCAAAGGGTCGGCTTCACCGATATCGGATTCCGGTTTCGCGCCCACTTCTTCTCTTTCGTGTGCGGCTACGGCTTTCGGGGCCCGCTGCGTGGGATTGGCCAACGGCTGCTGTTCCTCGACTATGCGTTGTTTCGCAGGCTTCCCAATGGTGCCTCGATGATCGGCTTCGCCAGGAAATAGCGTCCAGGGCCGCGCCCATCCGTCTGCGCGCGACATGGCGGCACGAGGGTGCTCCAAGGGTGTCGTGACTCATCCGACTCACCTGTACTTAGTTGCGTTATTTCATTTTACGTGCTCTATGCAAGCATGAACAACTCATCCTTCCCCGTCACGTTGAGTCAGGACGAACGGCAGACCCTGGAGTATTGGCTCCGCATGAGCACCACGGAGCAGCGCCGGGTGCTGCGCGCCAGCACCCGGGCGCTCGGGGTGAGCACACCAACCAACACGAAGTGGCGACGGCGCTTCGCCACGGAGCGTCTGGCTGGCTTGCAGGACGCGCCGCGGCCGCTTTTCCACGGCTGGGGCGATTCCTCCTTGCTGTTCTCTCTTCCTTCTCCTCATAATACGATATCTCATACGCTCTCCGCGGCGTGACGGCGGCGCGGCCCGCCCCCCCAGTGGCGCCCGCCGTGCCATCCCGCGGTGGTCGCAAGACAGGCGACCGACAGGGAGGAGACGTCGTGCCAGCATCGCAACCCCCGCAGTCCCAACCCTATGATGTGGTCGTGCTGGGCGCCGGGCCGGGTGGGTACTCGGCGGCCATTCGCGCCGCGCAGCTCGGCAAGTCCGCGGCGGTGGTCGAGCGCGACAAGGTCGGCGGCGTCTGCCTGAACTGGGGCTGCATCCCCACCAAGGCCCTCATCCGCAACGCCGAGGTGCTGGGGCTGGTGCGGCGGGCCGGCGAGTTCGGCATCAAGGTCGGCGGCATTGAAGCCGACTTCGGCGCCGCCGTGGACCGCAGCCGCCGCGTCGCCGGCAAGCTGGCGAAGGGCGTCGAGTACCTCCTGAAGAAGAACAAGGTGACGCTGATTCCAGGCAGCGGGCGCTTCCTGGGGCCGCGCGACATCGCCGTCGTCGGCGCCGATGGCGCGCAGACCGCGGTCCTGCGGGCGCAGCACGTCATCATCGCCACCGGCTCCCACGCCAAGAGCCTGCCGGGGGTGGAGGTCGACGGTCGGCGGGTGATCACGAGCACCGAGGCGATGCTGCTGCGCGAGCTGCCGGAGTCGATGATCATCCTGGGGGGCGGCGCCGTGGGCGTCGAGTTCGCCTATGTCTTCAGCATGTACGGCGTGCAGGTGACCATCGTGGAGATGCTGCCGCACATCCTCCCCGGCGTTGATGAGGAGATCAGCACCGGCCTGGAGCGCTCCTTCGCCAAGCGCAAGATCGTGCTGCGCAGCGGCTGGAAGGTGGAGGGAGCCACGGTCGAGGCGGCCGCGGCGCGCGTGCGTGTCTCCAAGGCGGGGCAAATGGACGAGCTGCGGGCGGACGTCGTGCTGATGGCGGTGGGGCGGGGCGGCAACACCGAGGGGCTCGGGCTGGAGGCGGCGGGGGTCGCGGTCGAGAGGGGCGTTATCGCGGTGGATGGCTTCTGCCGCGCCAGCGTGCCCCACATCTACGCCGTCGGCGATGTCAACGGCCCGCCGCTGCTGGCGCACGCCGCCGCCGCGGAGGGGGTGCTGGCCGCCGAGCACCTGGCGGGAACGTCGCCCCGGCCCCGCGACCCGGCGCGGGCGCCGAGCTGCGTCTATTGCCAGCCGCAAGTGGCGAGCCTGGGCCTGACGGAGGCGCAGGCGGCGGCGGAGGGCCGCGCCGTGAAGATCGGCCGCTACCCCTTCATGGCGAACGGCCGGGCGCAGGCGGAGGGGGACTACGAGGGCCTGGTGAAGCTCATCGCCGACGCCGCCAGCGGCGCCCTCCTCGGGGCGCATATCCTGGGACACAGCGCCGCCGAGCTGATCAACGAGATCAACGGCTTCAGCACCCTGGAGGCGCCGGTGGCCCGGCTCGGCCACACCATCCACGCCCATCCCACCTATGCCGAGTCCCTCATGGAGGCGGCCCTCAGCATCACCGGCGAGGCGATCAACATCTAAGGGAGCGAGGGGGCGAGGGGCGCGTCTCACGAGTTCGCAAAGAAAAGTTATGGATGGCACGTAGCATTGAGAGGAAGATTTCTTGTGGGGGACCCATGCTTCCCCACGCCCCCATTTCCCGCGAGCTGCGTAGCAGCTCGCGTAAGGGGGGTGCGCGAGGGGGCGCGGCTCCCTCGCAGAAATATGGGATGAAGATGAGGCGCGGCCCTGGATGGGGTATACTGACTGCCGGGTGCGGGCCGGCGCCGCGACGCGGTACCGGGCACAAGGCGCTGACTTCGAGTGTGGAGAGGAACGCATGAAGCCGGAGGAGACCACCAAAGCCGACCCGCGCAAGGGCGCCGATGTTCACCTCGTCCACCCGCGGGAGCTGCCGGGGCGCCCGGAGAAGCCGCGCGCGCGGCGTTGCTGCCTGGCGCGCGCCTTCCTCGATCCTCTTCTGGGAGCGCCGTGGGATGAGGCGGAGTTCCTCAACCGCGACCTGGAGCACGAGCGCGCCATGGCCGAGCTCTACCGCCGCAACGCCGGGCGCTTCCGCATCCGCGGCCTGCAGGCGGGCCTGCTGAAGCTGGCGCAGCTTGCGGAGCGACAGGTGGAGGCCCTGGAGCATCATCTGCGCCTCCATGGTGGGGAGCCCAGCGGCACGCCGAGGGAGGTCCCCCTGCACCACAATCCCCTCGAGGTGCTCGGGCAGCTCTGGGAGATCGAGGTCGATCAAGCCCAGATTTACCGCGAGCAGATGAGCGGCTGCGACGAGGGGCCCACAAAGCGCCTGCTCGCAACGCTCTCCGAGACGAAGCAGCGCCAGACGCGCGACATGCGCGGCCTCCTCGGTTCCTTCTGAGGCGGCCCACGCGAGCCGCACGCGGCTCGCGCGAACAGGGTCCAGGGATCAATGATCCCGCGGAACAATGTTCCGGCGGGGGCCCGGGGCGGAGCCACCGGCCCTCCATCCGTGTCCATCAGTGGTTCGCCTTCCCCCGCGTCCTTTCGCAAAGAAGGGCCGCCCATGCCGTTCCTCGGAACAATGTTTCTCTCCGCCGCTCCCGAAGTGAAGCTGGTGCGGGCTTTCCAGGAGCCGTTCCGCAACGCCGTGGCGACGGCGCGCACCTGCTACTCCGGCTCCGGCATCATCGCCGACCCGGAGCTGGACGAGCGCACCACGCGCATCGCCCAAAGCATCTACGCCGCCGGCCACCACACCACCCTGCAGCACGCCCACTTCCAGTTCACGCTGGCCAACGTGTCGCGGCACTTCCTCTGGTCCTTCCTGCACAGCCACCCCTTCTACAACTCCGAGCAGGTCAGCCAGCGCTACGTGCGGGTGAAGCCGGAGACCTTCGCCGTGCCGCCGCTGGAGGGGCGCTGCCTGGACATCTACCTCGAGGCGGTGCGACGGCAGCAGCAGCGCTACGAGGCGCTCATCACGCTGCTCGAGCCGCTGGTGGCGGAGGCCTACTACGGCATCTTCCCGGCCCGCCGCAAGCGCCCCCGGAACAATGTTCCGCGCGCCCAGCGCGACGTGCGCAAGAAGGCCCAGGAGATGGCGCGCTACGTCCTGCCGGTGGCCACCTTCGCCTACCTCTACCACACCGTCAGCGGCATCACCCTGCTGCGCTATTATCGCCTCTGCCAGGAGGGGGACTGCCCGCTCGAACAGCGCCTCGTCGTCGGCGCCATGGTCGAGGAGCTGCTCAACTTCGACCCGAACTACCGCCTCATCCTGGAAGAACCCCTCGAGGCGCTCCCCTACGAGGAGCCGGGCGCGGCCTCGCTCGGCCCACGCCGCATCGATTGCCAGCGGGCGCGCGAGTTCACCGCCGAGTTCGACGCAGCCCTCGGCGGCCTCTGCTCGCGCCTCATCGACGCCAAGCCGGAGAACGAGCCCATCTTGGCGGACGCGGTGCGCGGGGTGCTGGGGCTGAGCCGCGGCCGCCTCTCCGACGACGCGGCCATCGCCCTCGTCCTCGACCCGGCGCGCAACCCGATCCTCGGCGAGACCCTCAACCTCACCACCCTGTCAAAGCTCAGCCGCGCCCTCTCCCACCCGTCCTACACCTTCCGCAAGAAGCTCAGCCATACCGCCGACTCGCAGAACCAACGCCACCGTATGACGCCGGCCTCGCGCCCCTGCCTGGCGGCGCACTTCACGGGCGAGCCGGACTACGTGACGCCGCCGCTGGTGCGGCGCGACGCGGCCGCCGCCGACCTCTACCGCACGAGCATGGAGGAGAGCTGGCAGGCGATGCGCCAACTCCTCGACGCCGGCACACCAGCGGAGTTCGCCCTCTACCTGCTGCCGAACGCCACGGCGGTGCGCTTCACGGAGTCCGCCGACCTCCTGAACCTGCACCACAAGCACGCCATGCGCCTCTGCTACAACGCTCAGGAGGAGATTTGGCAGGCCTCGGTGGAGGAGGCGCGGCAGATCAGCCAGGTCAACCCGCGCATCGGACGCTACCTCCTGCCACCCTGCACCCTGCGCGTCATGGCCAAAACCCGCCCCATCTGCCCCGAAGGCGACCGCTTCTGCGGCGTCAAGGTCTGGTCCCTCAAACTCGATGACTACCAAAGGGTGATTTGAGGATAGAGGGAAGAGAGAGAGGGGGGGGAGGGGAAAAAGGAAGAAAAAGGCGAGGGAGCCGCGCCCCCTCGCGCACCCCACTCGCGCGAACTGCGTAGCAGTTCGCGGGGGGCAGCAAGGGCCTCTTTTTCATAACAAGGGCATTTGCTCGGAGAGAAGGAACGTACTATGGATTTTCTGGCACAAGAGCAAACGGTCAGGGAAGCACTCCAAACCATATTATCTAACCTTACACTTATTTTATCGCAAGACTTGGTGCGAACAAATGAACTAGGCACTGAGCTAGATTTCAGCGATGGACTTAAAGTATTTGATCGCACACTTGCACTTTTTAGATCTCTCCAAGACGCCAACCTAGACAATGTGCCTCTTCAACGCTTGCAGGAATTAAAGTCGTTAGCAGACGAAGCATCTCAACACTTCAAGGATGTTCAAACCTTCAGCTCAGCAGGACAAGATAAACCCAAACAAGCTAGGGATCAGCGTATTCGGGCAATAGCGGAGCAATATAATAATCAATTTCAGTCAATTTCGCCCATTATTGCTTATTCGGTAAGGAAGGGGACAGACTTTCAAAGGTTAGAAGAAGATGCGCGGAAAACCGTGGCTGAAGCTAAGGAAATCCGCGATGGTATGGAAAAAGAGAGTAAAGAGTGGCTAGCGCAAATTGAAGATACTCAAGAGAAAGTGAGAAGGGCGGCTGCAGAAGTGGGTGTAGCCCAACATGCCATTCATTTTTCTGAAGAGGCTATAAAGTATAGAAAGCAAAGTATCGGGTGGCTTATTGTAACTGGATGTTTATCCTTAATTACTATATTATACGGTTTGTATAACGCTTGGAATTATACTTGGCTTTTTAAGAGTGGGCCTTCGATATTAACTACTGAGCAAACCATACAAATAGCCATGTCGAAGCTAGTAGTTTTCGCAGTTCTCTATTATGGGCTAATCTGGTCTGGAAGAATTTACAAGGCTCAGCGGCACAATTATGTGATAAATCGGCATAGGCAAAATGCTTTAAGCACGTTCGAAACATTTGTGAAAGCGGCCAGTGATGATGGGACGAAAAACGCTGTTCTTATCCAAGCTACGCAATCAATATTTTCTCCTCAAAACTCTGGGTTTTTGTCTAAGGATTCGGAGCCTTCAGCGTCCCCTAAGATTCTGGAAATAATTAGAAATGCAATACGAGGATAGGGGCAGTAATTTTCTTGTGTCCGTAAAGGTTGGCCTCGGGTTAAAGATTTAAGTACCTTCTGCAAACTACGTGGCCAGATTGGCCGGACGGACCTCCACGGATAGCCGGTAACGCGGGGGAAACCGAATCGATTCCAAGCCACATCTCCACCGCCACAACCCTCCAAATGAGCTAAGCACCCGTCGCTTTTCCCCTAGTGCTCATACCCCAGCCACCTGTTGAAGTTGTAGGCAACACTGATGCGGCCGAGGTGGGTGAAGGCCTGCCGAAAATTGCCCAGGGCTTCGCTCCGCAAGCTCATCGTCTCGCCATAGAGGCCGGGGTGCTTGGCACAGCCGGGCATCTCCTTGAAGGTGAGGCGCTTCATCCAGGCATCCGGCGCGCGTGAGCGCCTTGACGAGCTGGTATGTGCACATGCTGAAGGTTCCCTCGCCTCCCCCCAGGTGTTTTTACCACCACGCCCCATCCACTGCCTCCCCCCTCACCCCCTCCTCAAATTCCCATACCTTAGCAGGGCGTGGGTGGCGTGGGCGGCTTCGTCGGGGGTGTGGAAGACGGGGACGCCGACGGCTTGCAGGGGGGGCGCTTCGTGGCGCATCTCGTCGGCGTCGGCGAGGTAGTTGACGACGACGGGTTTGCGGTACATCTCGCAGAGGCGCCGCAGGCCGTCGGTGGGGGCGCGGAAGTGCTTGTGGACGTTGAAGATGAACAGGTAGGCGTCGGCGAAATCGGCCTGGAAGAGGACTTCGGCGGCGTCGCACCAGGGGCGGGCGGAGGCGCCGGGGCTGGAGAGGTCGATGGGGTTCTGCAAGAGGACGAGGCCGCCGAGCTTGACGGTGCGGTCGAGGGTGTCGATGAGCGGTTGCCCCAGCTCCGGCAGGGGCCAGCCGTGCCGCGCCAGGATGTCGGCGGCGATGATGCTCGGGCCGGAGGTGTGGGTCATGACGCAGACGCGCGGGCCGCGCGGCAGGGGCGCCAGGGCGAGGGCCTTGCACGCGGCGACGAACTCGCTCGAGCCGCCGACGGCGACGGCCCCGCTCTGCCGCAGGGCGGCGTCCCACAGCTCGCGGGCGCCGGCGATGCCGCCGGTGTGGGTAAGGGCGGCGGCGCTCGCCACGTCCGTCGAGCCGACCTTCCAGACGACCACCGGCTTGCGCGCCAGCGCCCGGCGCACCGACTCGATGAAGGCGCGGGCCGTGCGCACCCCCTCGATGACGACGCCGATGACCGTGGTGGCGTCATCCTCGGCGAGGTAGTCGATGTAGTCGTGGAACTCGAGCACGGTGCGGTTGCCGACGCCGACGAAGGTGCTGATGCCGACGCCCGCGGCGAGGAAGGCGCAGAGCACGTTGACGCCGGTGCCGCCGCTCTGCGACAGGACCGCCACGCCGCCCGCCGGCAGCTTCTTCGGCCAGAAGGTGGCGTTCAGCGGCAGGTGGGGGTTGTGGAAGCCCAGGGTGTTCGGCCCGATGAGGAGGATGCCGAGCTCCTCCGCGACGCGGCGCAGCTCGTCCTCGAGCGCCTGGCCGCCGCCGCCCGACTCGCCGAAGCCGGCGGACATGCAGAGGACGCTCCGTATGCCCAGCTCGCCGCACTCCCGCAGGGCGGGGATGATCTGCTCCTTGCGCAGGGCGATGATGACCAGGTCGATGGGCGCGCCGACCGCCCGCAGCGAGGCGAAGCAGCGCTGCCCGTGGATGACCTCGTACTTCGGGTTGACGAGGTAGACCGGGCCGGGGAAGCCGCTGCCGAGGACGCTGTCCACGGCGCTGTAGCCGACGCTCAGCGAGCGCGACGAGGCGCCCAGGATGGCGACGCTGCGGGGGTTCAGGGTGCGGCGGAGGAGGTCGCGGCGGTCGTGGTCCATGGCCAACGGGTCCAGCGGCAAGGGTGCGGAGGCGGGCCGCGCCGGGGCGGCGGTTGATCGCGCAGGTGTAAGTATAGCCAACGCGACGGCGGAGGACAGCAGCTCAGGCCAGCTTCAGGATGCGGCGCGCCGCGTCGCGGCTGAGGTTGGCGCGGGCGGTGGCGCCGAGGCGCGGCAGGATGTGCGTGTGGATGTCGATCTTGCTACCGCTCATGGGGGGCTCACGAGGACGAAGGCCGATGCCGGGGGGTAGCGCGTCCCGGCTCCTCGCCATGCCTTGCCAGGGAAGCGCCGCGAGGCAAGCTCCCTGGCGGCGGGCGGAGAGACGCCTTTCGCCGGAGAATCTCGAACCTTCGCACAGCACTACCGTTGTTTCTTCGTTGCCACGCGCATGCGGCCTTTCCCCGTCTCCCCCCCTTCCTGCCTCAACCACATGGCGAGAGATGCTCTGTTCATAGTATTCTCATAGCATGTAAAATGAAGACTCACAATCTAGAGTCACCTTGGCTTTAACGTCGCCGGCCAATTTCCACATAGTATCTGGTTAACCCCATTGTATCACACCATGCTCTTATGCTATTAACGAGCAAACAGAATGTTACTAACACGGTGACGTAGTACCACCACTGGTGAACCCTCCATGGCAGTCCAACTGGTTCCAAAATCCATCTCAAAATAGCCATGCAGACAACCAATCCCAGAAATGAATGGAAAGAAGTATAGAAGCTCGTCATGCGGCGAATTGTCCAGTCGTTCATTTTTTTTTCCATATAGCAATGGTTATGAATTGCTACTGGATACAAGTCATGCCGGTAGCCACTCAGCGCCCACCAGATTGCGGTCGCTGCAAGAATTCCCATGAACAACGTTAATGTCATACTTACGCCCCCCTGCCAAAACACGAAGAAATTACCAACAATACCTAATGCAATACCATCCCTGCAAAGCCTCCACTTCTTCTGCTTACCTTCAACGGCCTCTTGTGGCGTAGTGGTTCCTGGTTGGACAGTGCTTGTTTGCCCCCGATGCGTCACACGTCTGCCATTTAGAACTGCAAGCGCAACCCTCATATAGATAGCGGCCACAATGAGGCTTCCTATTACCCACCAACTTATTTTACTTACACGAAAGTACCACCACGAGAAAACAATGAAAAAAGCAGATAGAATCATAACAAGCTTCCACCAGTCACCTCCATCACTTTCCGGCGTTATCGTTCCTTGCCTACCAGCGATTCTTCTCCTGATAACCGCTAGAGTGCCGTCATCTACAACAGCTTCATATTCGAAGCCGCCTAGAATGCCTACTAGTGTCAACAAAGCGATGCTGATAACGCTTAATAAGTAACCAAGGGTTATCGTTAAGGCACCTCCAGCCACGAGAGCGGCTAATACACTTCCTAGAATAGTTTCGGCATGTGCTCCACTTGCAACAAGATAGTCTATCCATTTAGGAATTGGATTTTCTAAATTAAAGGAAGTAGTTGAAATTGCCGCAAGCGCAAAAATCATGACTACAATAGGCGGAACGATGAATCTGGGGCGACGGATATCATCCATTATGTTCACTCCCCTAAGGGATATACATCTTAGCCTGATTGTCTACTTTAAGAAAAACGATGGATGCAATGCGAAGCCGGCAATGAAGTATTCGATTGCCCCTTCCGTTACTCTCCCCTTTTCACTAAGGGTCGATGATTGACTCTAAATCAGACCTCCCGCCGGTCGAGACGGGTCTAACACCGTCCTCTAATTCTTCCAGAAGAATACGATCAACTCCATTGAATTCAGAATACCAGCGCGGATATTCCCTGGCTCCTTTTACAATACTTTTTATCGCTTCATAGTGTTTATCCTCAATGATGCGGTCGACTGTAAAGGCACTCTTTGTCGCAGGAATCAGGTATCGGGGCACCGTAGATGTGCCCTTCTTGCCCATTACAATCCACTCGTAGGTTTCCTCGGCATGTATATACTTCACGAAGGCTACGGCGGCCTTTTGGCACTTATCTCCACACTTTCTGTTTAATACAAAAGCGTCCACCATAAATACGTGACTATTCCTTTCCCCAAGTGGGAGTGGTGCGATATAGATGGGCTCCGCCGTGTCCTTCTTGACGTTATTGTGCTTCTTGACGTTATGAAGACTTTCAAAATATCCGAAGATGGCCTTAACTTTATGATCTGCGAACTTAGACTCAGCCTTGTAAGGCTCCTCTTCAAATGAACCATCTAAACACTGACTTGGTTCTTCCGGATGTTTCCTACACTGAGACGCAAACTTACGGAGCGATAACAGGACATTCCGAACATATGGTGCGGACCTTCTCCGCAAGATAGCGCGAATAGCTGAGTCAATGTTTTCTGTCCGGGATTCATCAGCATCAGACCATGCCTTGACATAAAGAGTCGGTAAGCGCCATTGTCCAACCATGTTCCCAGCTAGATTGGGAATATCCTTAGTATTTAATTGTAGCGTGTCGATAAGTATATCAAGGCTTTGTGCCTTTGCGACTTTTTCGTCGCGAGCTAGAATGAAATAGCCACATAACCAGTGAGGCACGCCGTAAAGCCTTCCATTTATGATGGAAGCCGATCTCCCCGCTTGGTACCAATCAGTTTGATCAAGCCCAGGCGCCTCCCAGGGTGCTATAATGTTGCGCTTATAGAGCTCACCGAGTAACATGGTATCCACTTCTACAACATCGTAGCCACCGTTTTCTGGACGGGTTGTTAACCATTGAGCGAGCTTGTTAAGGTCATAATGATAATCTTCGTTGGGCTTGATGGGTCTTAAGTCTAAGCGTATAGAAGGGTGTGTGCTGTTAAATTCGTCGATGATGGTGGACCGTAGTTTCTCATAGTTATCACTATCGCTATCTGGGATGTATGGATAAAGGGCGACTCGTAGAACTACTTTTTGGTTCTTATAGTCAAGAAAATAAAAAACATTTAGTGCGACAACGACGAAAGCGTAGAATGCAATTCCAACGAATGCAATTGCACGACCTAACCGGAAAGTGACCTCACTGGCGCCGGGCATAAAGTAACCTACTTATGTCTGTTAGAGATGCATAGAGGATGTGCTCAGTATAACTACACAGTATACGCAACGCCAGAATAGGCATAGTATCTTCTGATTCTGGTACTGTCAAGAGTTTTGCGTAGAAGAGCGTAGGAGAGGGCGTTTCTCGTGTTTCACCCACTGGGCGGTGAGGCGCTGATCTCCCACCCCTGCTTATTTCAGGCAAGCTCAGCTTCGCGCCTCCCTCACCGTTTCGGCAGGTTGAGGCCGCGCATGGCGATGGCGTTGCGTTGAATCTCCGGCGTGCCGCCGCCGATGAGGTAGAAGGGGATCGTCCGGTAGGTCTTCTCGAAGAGGCCCTCGGCGCCGTGGCTGTTGCTGCGCCGCAGACCCGCCAGGCCGTCGACCTCCATGCCGAGATCGGACATCTCGTAGATGAGCTCGGAGGTCGCCAGCTTCGAGAGCGAGGCTTCCCAGAAGAGGTCCTCCCCCTGATCCTGGCGCCAGGCGATCTGGTAGTTCATCCAGCGGCAGGTGAGGATTTCGGCCCGGAGCTGCGCCAGGCGGTGCGGCACGCGGGAGCCGGCGGCGGGCGGGGAGGTCATCACCTTGCGGTGCATGATGTCGTAGCCGCGCATCAGGAAGCCGACCTTGCCGATGGCGGAGCGCTCGAACCCCAGCGTCGTGAGGATGTGGTTCCAGCCGGTGTCCTTGCGTCCCAGGAGGTTCTCCGCCGGCGCCTCGACGTTGTCGAAGAAGCACTGGTTGACGCGCCAGCCGGCCATGCTCCAGAGGGGGCGGATGGTGATGCCGGGGCTGCGCATATCGACGACGAAGAGGGAGACGCCGTCGCGCGTGCCCACCTTGTCCGGCTGCGTGCGGGTGGCGACGAGGGCCATGTCCGAGCGGTGCGCGCCGCTGGTGAAGATTTTCTGGCCGCTGAGGCGGTAGGCGCCGCCGGCAGGGACGGCGCGGAGCTGCAGGTTCATCAGATCGCTGCCGGCTTCCGGCTCGGAGAGGCACCAGCAGCAGGTCACCTCGCCCGCGGCGATGCGCGGCAGGAAGCGGGCGCGCTGCTCGTTGTTCCCATAGGTGGCGATAGACTGCCCGACGAAGACGACCGAGCCGGTGTAGGCGCCGAGGGGGGCCAGGGCGTAGTTCATCTCCTCGTAGAAGATGGCCATATCGACGTTGCTGCGTCCGCGTCCGCCCAGCTTCTCCGGCCACTGCATGCCGACGTAGCCGGCGGCGGCCAGCTTCTTGTGGAAGATCGGGCTGTAGCTCTCGTCCTCCTTGCTGAGGTCGGCATAGATCGCCTCGGTGAGCTCGCGGGCGATGAAGGCGCGGACCTCCTGGCGGAACTCGTCATGCTGCGGCTCGAAGGTCAGATCCATGGCACGTTCCTCTGTGGCGGGGGCGGCCGGATTGCCCCGTCAACCGGCAAGGGGGGCAGCCATGAAGGGGCCCGCGTCGAGGAGGATGCGCTCCTGCTCGCAGGCGCTCCCCAGCCACACCTGCAGGTGCTTGGCGCGGCGGTAGAAGAGCTGGATGTCCGTATCGACGATGAAACCGTAGCCGCCGTAGGCCAGGTCCGCGATCGTCGTCACCTCCTGGGCGGCGCGTCCGGTCACCAGCTTCGCGGTGGCGGCCTCGACGCGGCAGGGCTGCTCGCGGGCCGCCACGGAGGCGGCGTACAAGGTGGCGGCGCGCGCCTTCTCGAGGGCCGTCTTGGCGTTGGCCAGCTTATGCTGCAGGGCCTGGAAGGCGCCCACCGGGCGGCCGAACTGCCGCCGCTCGCCGACGTAGCCCACCGCCAACCGCAGGGCCTCCTCCATCATCCCCACGCCCCAGGCGGCGACGCAGATTTTTCCGCGATCGAGGGCGGCGTCCCAGCGTGCGCGCACCTCGCCCCCCTCGCTCCACTGCGCCTCGGGGAGCCGCGCCTCCTTGACGTGCAGCGCCGCCGCCGTTGAGCAATCCTGCAAGGCGCAGGCTTCCTGCTCCACGGTCGCCTCCTTGAGATCGAGGAGGGCGAGGGCGAGGCGCTCTCCCTGGGGCGCCGGAAGGAGGACGTAACGCGCCCCATCGACGTGCGGCACGAAGGACCATCTCCCGGCCAGGCCGGCGCCGCCGCCGGTCGGCTGCACCGCCAGGTCCGTCAGCCCCTCAAGGTCCCACGCCGCGGTCGCCAGCTCCTTGCCCAGCAGCACGGCCCGCCACCAGGCGGGCGGAGAGGCGCCGTCCCGAGGCGCCAGGAGGGGGAGCGCCAGCGCCACGGTCTCCAGCAGCGGCCCCGGCACCAGCCGCCGCCCCGCTTCCTGGAAGAAGATGATCACGTCGAGCCAGTTGCCGCCGGCGCCGCCGATCTCCTCCGGGAAGGCCAGGCCGAACATGCCGAGCTCGCCCATCTGGGCGTAGAGGCGGCGGTAGGCGCTCGCCCCCTCGCGCTCGACGCGGCGGATGAAATCGGGGCTGCACTCCTCCTGGAAGAACTCCCGCACCGTCATCTGCAGGAGCTGCTGGCCTTCCGTCAGATTGAAGTCCATGCGCGCCACTCCCTCGTAAGGCGGTTCTTGGCTCGGTGGTGGCATCCCAGGCTCGCCCGCGAGCCTGACGCAGCGCCAGGGAATTGCCGGGTGGAAGGCATTGTGCCAGATTCACCCAACCGCCGCAACGACCTTCCCCCGCCATGCCGCGGGGTTCGACAGCTCCGCCGGAACCGCGCCGCGGCGGCGCTGGATGAGACTGTTGGGAAGACGCCGGGGGGAAGCTACCCCGCATTTTCTTCGGGGCGCACTTGGCCGTCCTCTTCCACCACGATGCCGCGGCCTTCGGCAAAGGCGCGCAAGCAGTCCGCGCAGAGGCAGCCGGCATACCGCCGGGAGATTTCGGTGAGGACCGATGCGGAAACGGGGACGTAGGCGCACCAGCAGCCGCCGCAGCGAAACGCCGCGCCGCAGGCGGGGCAGACCTTCTGCCGCGTCCCGTCGCTCTGGGGAGGACGCTGAGGAGGCGCCGCTTCTGGAGGGTTGGGTGTCGGCATACGCTTCGGTCAACCTTACTGTGAGGGGGGGTAGGAAGCCGGGCGATTGATCCCCGCGGGCGAGGTGCGGCATGCCCGGCGCGACGTCGCTCCGCGGCCTGGTGGTCCAGGCGGGGACTTCGTTTCCAAGGGGCGAGGGCAAGGTGGATCGCCGGGCTCCCGCGAGGGAACGATTTCAGCCCGGCGCGCCCCTGCCGCGTCGAGTGCGCTCCCATGCAGCCCCTACATGCCATATCCGCGCCCCGGAGGCCAGCGGTTTTTGGCGGCGCCGCGCGGCAGGCGCGGCGGCCGCGCCGCCCGCGAAGAGAGCTTGCGCGGCAGCCTCTCCCTCCCTACCATACACGTTGAGACCATCATCAGGTTCGGGACCGGCGGCAGATCGAGACGCGGCCCTGCGAGGGAGAGCGCCGCGAGTCCCAAGGTTGACCACGCGGGAGTGAAGGAGGCGCATGCGGGCAAGGTTGACGACGGCCAGCAACGCCGAGGTCCGCGCCTTTCTCAATAAAGTGGGAGAGCTGGAGCTGACCGAGCGGCTCGTCTTTACCTTTGGAGGATTCCAGTTTTCCCAGCCGATTGCAAATCGCCAGGACGCAGCCGGCAGCGTCGTCATCACCGACGACAAGGGGAGGAACTACACCTTTCAGCTCATCGACTGACGGCGCTGCGGGCGCCTCGCCGTCGCGGGGCGGCAGGGCCGCGCGGGCCGACGAGACCAAGGTCGGTCGCGAGTCGCTCCGCCCACGTCGAGCCGAGGATGGCGGGCCACGACCCAGGGCGGGGGACGCCGGGAACCGCGGCGCCATTGTCTGGGACCATGCAGCTTGAGGAGGGGAGAGCGATGGAGCGGACGAACCGTGCGCTGAGTCGTCGTCAGGTGCTGAAGATGGGGGCCGCGGCGGGTCTGTCCCTTGGCGCCCTGCCGTTGACGCGCCTTGCCGCGCGCGCCGCGCAGGGGAGGCTGCGCCTGGGCTACACTCGCTTCTGGACGGAACCGCCGATCTTCGTCGGCATGAAGAAGGGCTGGTTCGACACGCCTGAGCTGAAGACGGAGTTCACCCATATCCCCGCCTCGATGCGGCAGATCGAAGCTATTGTCGCCGGCGACCTGGATGCGGGGATTGTCTCGGGGAGCGCCGTGATGATCGCCGTCGAGCGCGGCCTGAAGGTCAAAGGCATTATCGACCACAACAGCTACAAGTATAACGACGGCCTGCCCGTTGCTTGGGTTGTTCCCGCCAACTCTCCGATCAAGTCGGTGAAGGACCTGAAGGGAAAGCAGATCGCCATCAGCAGCTACGGATCGGGCCTCGATGTCCGCACCCGCAGGCTCTTGCTCGACCATGGCATCGACCCGAAGACCGAGGCCCAGCTTCTCGAAATCCCCATGCCCAAGGCGGTCGCCTCAATCCTCACCGGACGCCTCGACGCCTCCTGCTTCCCGCCCTCCTTTTACTGGGACCTGCCGAAGGAGAAAATCCGCATCCTCGAGAACATGTGGTACCACGCCGAGTCGCGCGCCCACCGCGTGCCCAACTTCTTCATCGTCATGTCCGATGACTACATTGCCAAGCAGCGGCAGACGGCGGTGGCCTTCGCCAAGCAGTTCTTGAAGGCGGCGAACTTCTGCAACGACAACCCGGCCGAGGCGGACAGCATTTGGTCGGAGTGGGCCAAGGGCAAGCGGACGGTGAAAATCCTTTACATCCCGCGGGACGGGCGGATCGACGCCGAGGGCGCCCAGGAGGAGGCCGACATGATGCTCAGCTTCGGCTACATGAAGCGGCGCGTCGATCTCAAGAAGGAAGCCCTGGACTACAGCATCATCGACGCCGCGCTGAAGGGGTGAGGCGGGCGCAACGGCGCTGGCATTCTCTTGGCCGGTCTGCCGCCGGCCGCGGCAGATGCCCCGGCGGCCAACCTCAAACGACCAACGGGCGAGCCGTCCCACCGGCCCGCCCGTTCGTCTCTACCTCTTCTCTGACTCCGTCCCGCGCCGGGCTGCCGGGGGGCCTACGGCGCCTACCGGAAATGCTTCCCCTCGCTCACCAGGTTCTTCGCGGGAATGCGCACACGGCGTTCGGGGTCGGCCACCACAGTGCCGATGCGCCAGCAGCCCCGGCCGCGTTCTTTCAGCAACTCCAGGGCAAGGTCGGCGTCCCCCTCCGCCACCACGGCGCAGAAGCCCACCCCCATGTTGAAGACGCTGTGCATCTCGGCGTCGCTGATGCCGCCGGCGCGCTGCAGCAGCGGGAAGACCGGCGGCGGCTCCGGCAGGGCGTCGAGGACGAAGCCGACCGCCGCCGGCACACGCGCCAGGTTCAGAAAGCCGTCCCCGGTGATGTTCAGGTACGCCTTCACGTCCACGCCGCTGTCGAGCAGGGAGAGCGCCTCCTGCACGTAGATGGCGGTCGGTTCGAGGAGCTCCTCGCCGAGCGTCCGTCCCAGCTCGTCGAGGCGCCGGCCAACGTCCCACCCTTGCTCGCTGAAGCAGATGCGCCGCGCCAGGGTCATGCCGTTGCTGTGGACGCCGGTGCTCGCCAGGCCGATGACGGCGTCGCCGGCGGCCAGGCGGTCGCCGGTCATCAGGTGCGCCAGGGTAACGAGGCCGATGCACGTGCCCACCAGGTCGAAGCCGCGTTCGTTCGGGCCGCCCATGATCAGGTCGCCGAGTTGCGCCGTCTCGCCGCCGGGGATGCTGATGCCCGCCTGGCGCGCCCCTTCGGCCAGGCCCTTGGCCAGCTCCACCATCACCTCCTCATCGTACCGCGCCAGGGCGATGTAATCGACCAGGGCGAGCGGCCGCGCCCCCACGCAGAGGAGGTCATTGACATTCATCGCCACGCAGTCGATGCCGATGGTGTCGTAGCGCTCCATGAGCTGCGCGATGATCGTCTTTGTCCCCACCCCGTCGGTGCTGATGGCCATGCCCATGCCGTTGCCGAGGTCGATGACGTTGGCGAAGTAGCCGAGGTCCATCACCGGCCTGCCGACGCTGCCGCAGTAAGCGAAGGTGGCGCGCAGCAACCGGCTGAACTGCTGCTGCCGCTCGCTGCCGCCGATCGGCAGGACCCCGGCGCGCTCGTAGGCAGATTCGCTTCGTTCGCTCACCGTAACGCTCCTGTCGCCCGCGGTGCGGATCGTGCTCCCGTATCGCCCTGCCCCCGCCGTCCGGTCACCAGGCGCGAGTTGCCAGCCCGCCGCGCATCGCCTACAATCGCCCCGCATGCCGGCACGTAGGGGCGGTTTGGGAGCCGCCCCTACCAATGAGGCAGCGCGCGTTGCCTGCGGGGCTGCGCTGCTACGACAGTGGCGTCCCGCATCGTGCCGGGTTTACTATACCAGCAGGCAGGTTGCTTGGCGAGGCGGGGCGGCCGGCGAGCGCGGCATCCCGCGGCCACGCATGCGCCTCCTGTCTCGCGACGCTCCAGAACAGGGAAGAGCCAATGGCGATCTACGAGCTTGACGGCAAGCGCCCGCGCCTGGGCGCGAACTCCTACGTCGATCCCTCGGCCAGCGTGATCGGCGACGTGGTCATCGGCGACGGCGTCTACATCGCGCCTGGCGCGGTGCTGCGGGGCGACTTCGGCCCCATCGTCATCGGCGACGGCACGAACATCCAGGACCACTGCCTCTGCCACGGCGAGGTCGATGCCCCGGTCGTCATCGGCAAGCGCAACCACGTCGGCCACCGCGCCATCATCCACTGCGCCACCGTCGGCGACGCCTGCCTCATCGGCATGGGCTGCATCATCCTCGATGGGGCGGTGGTCGAGGATCGCTGCATCATCGCGGCGGGCGCCCTGGTGACCAAGGGGAGCCGCGTGCCGAGCGGCAGCCTGCTCATGGGCATGCCGGGGAAGGTCGTGGGGAAGGCCAGCGAGGCCCAGCTCCTCGAGGTGCAGCGCGGCGCCAGCCACTACCAAGGCCTCGTCGAGCGCTACGCCTCGCTGAAGCGGCTTGATTGACGACGCCCCGCCCCGGCCGCTCGTCGAGACCTCACCCCTCCTTCCCCGCCAGGCGCCGCACCCTTCCTTTCATGCGGACTGCTGAGAGAAAAGAACCTCGAAGTGGTTGATTTGACGTGGCGGTGAGGATGCCGTTTGGGCGGCCGGTGTCCTTTACCCCTGCGTTCTCTGCGCCTCTGCGGTTTAATGGAGTGCACCGCGGAGACGCAGAGAGCGCGGAGAAGGTAGGGGAAGGAACCGCTGATGGACACGGATGCACACAGATATCAGTGTCCATCCGTGTTCATCAGTGGTTCTTTGCATCCCGGTGGTAGGGGCGGTTCGCGAACCGCCCCTACGGTCGATGGCATGGAAGCCTGCTGAGAAAGAAGTGTCCGCTTACTTTCATGACCTTGCGGGTGGGCCGCAGGCCCATGGGGAACTGCTTGGAAGCGCCAGCCACCCAGTCCTGCCTCACCCCCGCCCCTCAGAATTGCAGCAGGGCGCCCTCGGCGCAGAGTCCGGGGCCCAGGGCCGCCATCACCCCCAGCTCGCCGGGACGGGGGGGATCGCTGCCCAGGACGCGCTCCAGAACGAAGAGCACCGTGGGGGACGACATGTTCCCGTAGTGGTAGAGGATGTGCTGCGACGCCGCGAGCTGGTCGTCCCGCAGGCCGAGGTGATGCTTGATGCTCTCGATCACCCGCACGCCGCCGGGGTGCAGCACCCAGCGCGCCACCCTGCTTGCCTCCACGCCCCGCGCATCGAGGAGGCGCTTCACCAGGTCCTGCACCACCGGGCCGCTGATGGTGCGCAGCTCCTTCGACAGGCGAATGCGATGCCGCCCATCGATGGTGTCGAAGCCCACGTGGCCGAGGTACTCCGGGTACAGCGCCGAGGCGAAGCCGAGGACGGTGGCGCCGCGGCTCTCGGGCGCGGCGGCGGGGCGCGCCCGAGAGCCGCTCGGCGCCAGCAGGGCCGCGGCGGCGCCGTCGGCGCAGAGGGCGTTGCCGATGACCGTCTCCAGGGAGGCGTCCTTGTAATAGGCCGCGGAACAGACCTCCACGGCCACCGCCAGGGCGGGCCCGCCGTTAGCCCGCGCGAAGTCGCCGGCGCGTTGCAGGGCCGGCAGGGCGCCGGCGCAGCCGTGGCCGACGATATCGGTATGTTGCAAGTGGTGCGGGAACTCGAGGGCGCCCATGAGGCGCGCCGAGAGTCCCGGGCAGACATAGCCGGTGCTCGTCGCGACGGCGAGGAACTCGACCTGCCGCGGCTCGATGCCGGCGCGCCCCAGGCAGCGCTCAATCGCCTCTTTGGCGAGGCTGACGCTCCCCTCCGTGAACCGCCGGAGGAGGAAGTTGGGGTCTTCGTACGAGGGCGCCGTCTCGGCGTTGACCCTGTACAGGTGGCGGTAGCCGATCTCCGTGTTCAGGAAGAACTTGCGGATGGCGGCGCTGCGGTAGCCGATGAGCTCGTAGACCTCCTGCTGGCTGAATCGTTCCGCCGGCACGGCAACGCCGAGGTGGGTGATGCGCGCCTGAACGTCACCACGCATGCTGCTCTCCAGCCTGGGATGAGGAGGCCGTCCCCACGGGTTCGGCGGCGAATCCCATCGGCGGGGGCGGGCGCCGCAGGGTCAGGACCGCCCGATACGGAAAGTGCCGGTGCAGGACGTAGCCCTCGGCCGCCAGCGCCGCGGCGAGGCGGCGCCACTCCGCGGGCGAGAAGCTGTTGCGCACCGAAGCCGGGCCGTCGGCGCGCGTCAGCCGATTGCGCGTCGTCGCGCGCACGATCGCCTGCACGCCGCGGTACGGCAGCCAGTGGCGCACGAGGTCCTCGACAATGACGGCGCGCCGCGCCAGGCGCGCCAGGCTGCGCAGCAGCGCCCTTCCCTCCCCGTCCTCGAAATGGTGCAGCGCCTGGGAGCAGAGCACCACATCGACGCTGCCGTCGCGCAGCGGCAGGGCGCGCGCATCCGCCCGCAGGAGCCGCACGCCGGCGGCGGGCAGCCCTGAGCTGGTCGGCCGCGCGGCTCCATGCAGGAGCTCCCTGGCGGCGCGCAGCACCAACGCATTGGCATCCAGGCCGATGCAGGTGAGACGCAGGCCGCGCCGGGCGCCCCACTTCGCCAGGTGCTGCGGGATGTCCGCCGATCCCGTGGCGAGGTCGAGGATCGTCCAGCGCCGCCGCGGCTCGGCCAGGAGCAAGGGCGCCAGGTGGCGCATGAGGAACCGGCGGCCCCCCAGCCAGCGGTTGTAGCGGCGGATGTCCAGGAGGTTCTCGTAGAGCTCGGGATAGGAGGAGAGGGGCTGGTCGATGAGCTCAGGCAGCCGGGCGCGCCCCGCCTCCCCCCCTCCCTCTCTCGCCCCCAGCCGCGCAAGCAGACGGTGAAACATCCAGGCCCCCTCCTCCCAGCCCGGGCGCAGGCGCGACCCACGGCGGGCTCGCGCGCGCAGGCCGGCGCCGCGCCGGGGTTCGCCCGCGGTCTTCGTCGGCAGTCGGGGTCGATGGCGGGGAGATCACCCACCTGCCTGCCGCCTCGCCGGCCTCGGCGGAGCAGACAGGGCGGAGTCGGGGTGCGCCAGGTCTCCGCAACGCTCTGCCGCCGCGGCCGCCCGACCGCGCTCATCCCACCCGGTGGGTTCGGCGGGCGGCGCCGGCGGTTCAGCCGCGAGCGGACGGCGCAGCAAGGAAGCAGGCAGGCAGGGGCGCGGCACGCTACGTCGTTGCCGCCAGGTTGATCTCAGGACGCCAGCTCGTCAAGCGCTTCTCGAAGAATTTGAAGATGCCCATCTCCAGCACCAGCATGACGAGCGCGAAGCCGACGGTCCAGGCGAGCACCAGTTTCATCGAGAAGAGCTCGAAGGCGTAGTTGATCATGAAGCCGACGCCGTTGCTCAACCCCAGCATCTCGGAGAGCACCACGACCTTCCAGGAGAGGGCGAAGCCAAAGCGCAGGGCGGCGAAGAGGTAAGGGACGAGCTGCGGCAGGATGATGCTGAAGATGATCTGCGGCTTGCTCGCCTGGAAGGCCTGCCCCATCTCGATGAGGTCCTTGTCCAGCGCCTTCGTTCCCTGCCACACGTTGATCGTGATGATGGGAGCGATGATGATGAAGATGGCGAACCAGGCCGCCAGGTCCGAGATGCCGAACCAGAGCAGGGCGATGATCGACCAGGCCAAACCGGGGATCGTCAGGCCGACGAGGATCGCCTCCTCGAAGTACCTCTCGGCGAGGCGGTTCACGCCCATCATGATGCCGAGCCCCAGACTGACGAGGAAGGCCCAGATGAAGCCGACGATCACCCGCACCAGGGTATGGTACATGTGGAAGAAGAAGCTGCCGTCGGCAAAGAGCTTGTACACCTCGCCGAGCACGATGAAAGGACCGGGGATGAACGCGGGGGGGAAGAAGAAGGAGATGATCTGCCAGACGAGGATGATGGTGGCGAACATCGACAGGCGGACAAGGTGATGCTTGCTTGTTGAGGTGCGCATGCTCTCCTGCTCCTCCATGCGTGCGTCGTGGGGAGCGTCGGCGCCCCTGCCGGGAGCGCCCGTAGTCGGGGCGGCGCCCCGCGAGTTCTTCGTCAGGGCGCCCCCTGGCGCTGCCGCTCCTCACCGCCGGCGCAGCCGCAAGCGCCCAGCCACCCTTGCGGCGCGGTGATTCTTCCCCGCGCAACCACAGGACGATGTTCCATCGCTCAGGCTCGTCGCCCCCGCATGAGCCCTGCTCCTCTCCGACCCTGCCCGGCGCCCCCGCTCACCCTGGCGGCCGACGCCGCGTCCGCCCGGTCGGGACGCGCCATGACGCCGCCGTCGCGGGAACGCTCTCCGCGCCTCAAGGCCTCTTTCGGCTCGCCACTTTCACTCACTATACGGAAGCGGCGCGAGCAGTGTCAATTCTCTATCCTGGGGCAAGCGGCGCCCTCGCCGGCAAAGAGCCTGCGCACCGGACGGCGCCGGCGGCGCAGCGGCGGCGGCCGGCGATGACCGGCGAACGAGGCCGCCCAGCCGCTAGCGGTTGGCGCGCTGCAGGCCCCGCACTGCTTCGGCCAGGCGTTCCAGCGCCTGCGCCTGCCGACTCGTGGCCTCGGAGATGCCCTTCACCGCATCAACGAGCGCCTGCGACAGCCCGAAGGAAAACTGCGCCTCGGCGGGCCGCGGACCACCCCGCGCCAGCAGGTTGGCCACCAGGGCGAGGAAGATGAGGGTCAGGAGCGCCTGCGTCAGACGGCTGCCGTGCATATCGATCTCCTTGCCATTGAGGTGCGGCGATGCGCTTGCGCGCCCCCGGCGGCCGCCGGCGGGCATGCAGGCCGCGCCGGGCGCCCCGCCGCCACCGCGCGGGGCGTGTGCCGGGCCGGCTCGAAGGCCGCCTGGGCGGAGTCCCGTTTCAGGGGGGCGAGCCGCCGAGCAGGTGGCAGAGCTCGACGTCGGGGTGCGCGGCATCGTAAGGCTGGTCGTAGTACGACAGGAGGTAGATGACGTGCTCATCGATGTTGCGCACGGCGTGGCCAAGGCCGGCGGGAATCTCCACCACGGTGAGCTCCGCGGCCGAGAGCTCGAACTCCTCCCCGCCGTCGGCACCTTCGACGCGCCAGGCGGAACGCCCGCCCCACACGAAGATCAGCTCATTCAGGCGCCGGTGCCGGTGGTTGCCGCGCACCGCGCCCGGCGCGATGGAGGCCAGGTGGAGGTGGCCGAACGGCCCGGCCGCGTACTGCGGCGGGATGGGGTTGACGACCCAGCCGCGCGCATCGACGAAGTGGCCGGCGCCGAGGCTGTGGCGTGTCACCCTGCGCCAGGCGGCCTTCGCCATCTCCCCTCCGTTTCGGCGCTCAGGCCGAACCCACCCGAGACACAGGGCGCGGCCCCCGGCGGCTCCCGCGTCCCGCTGTCCTCGCCCTTTTCACCCCCGCGCACGGGCGCCCCGCGAGCGCTACCCGGCGCCGCCGCGGAACCCTCCCAGGGTGGTGCTCAGCTCCGCGCTGTCATAGAGCATCGCGTACATGCCGAGCTTCTCCTCGTAGAGGGCGCTCGGCACCTCATCCTTCAGAGCGGCTTCAAGGATGTGGAAGACAGGGAGTCCCAACGAGACCCCCGCCAAGGGCCCGGCGTAGGCGGGGTCGCCACTTGTCACCGTCTCCGCGGCGATCTTGATGGCTTCCAGTTCGCCCGCCCCCAGGACCACCACCAGGTCCGCAGCGCCGTGTTCATCGACGAGCTGCTTGATGGTGCCCTGGTTCTCCAGGTCCATGGCGCCGGCCGCCGTTCAGACGAAGCACTCGGTGGTCTGGTACACGACCTCGGCGCCGGCCGCCGCGGCAAGCTCGGCAATCACCGGCCCGGGAACGCCGTCGCGCTCGCCGATGGCGATAACCTTCTTCCCTTTCAGCATCGTTCGCTCTCCTTCCTAGCTGGGGTATCCGCGTGGCGCGCCGTGGCGCCCGCGCTTGCCTCCTTCCACCGCCTCCCTACGCGACCTCCTCCCGCGCCTCCAAAATAAACGACATGCCGTCGGCAAGCTGCGTCATGCGCCCGAGGAAGAGACTGCCCTTGGCGATGAACATGGCGCGTCGCAGCCGGCCCTCCCGCAGCGCCGGCAGGGCGTGCGCCACGTAGGGCACGGCGGCGGGCACGTGCCCCTGGGTGGGCGCGAAGCCGACCATGCCGCGCCGCGCCACGAAGGCGTCGATGTCGCCGCGTTCGATCTCGCCGCGCATGGCCGCGATGGCCGCCAGCATGCGGTAGTTGGCGCGCGGCACGTTGCCGCTCCCCGCCGGCTCGGTGATCTCCGGGTTGTGCAGCTCGACGGCGTAGCGATCGACGTCGCACAAGCCCAGCCCATGGCGCCGCAAGGGCTCGACCACGAGGGCCTCCAGCATCCCCTGCGGCGAGGCGCCGTAGCTGACGTTGTGCTTGCCGACCGCATCGAGCCGGAGCCGCGGGCTGCGGCCATCATCAGGGCCCACCCAGAAGGCCATGGCGGCCAGGCAGTCCTCCAGGATGGGCATCTCCTTCTCGAGGTGCCCCATGCACTTCATGCCGAGCTTCGCCAGCGAGCCGCCCCCCACCACCACGACGTTCTCGAACACCCCGGCCTGCACGAGCGCCGCCGCGTGCACGAGGGCATACACCGGCCCGGCGCAAAAGGCCTTCACGTCCGAGCCCGAGGCGTTGACGCAGCCGACCTCCTCGGCGATGGCCTTGGCGAGGTTGCCGCCGCCGCGGTTATAGCGGTCGCCCACCGCCTCCTCGGAACAGCTCAACAGGTAGCTCACCGCGCCCGGCTCGACCTCCAGCCGCTGCAGGAGATGGCGCAGGGCGAGGGCGCCGGAGGCTTTCGTGGCGAGGTTTTCCAGCAGCACCTCGCACCAGAGGCTGGGGTCGATCTCGTGCGCGCGGCGGATGCAGCCGACGACCTCGCCGCCGTGCTCGAGCGGCATCGCCGCGCCGCGCTCGATCTGCGCCAGGATGGCGGCCAGGTCGCGGCCCTTCGGTTTCGTTCCCCCGGCGCCCTCGCCGGCGCCCGCCGCCGCCAACAGGGGGTGCTCACGAAGCTGCGGCTCGGCCTGGCGCAGGAACTCCTCGCGCAGCCACAAGAGATCGAACTGGTCGGCGCGCCTCAGGAGGCAGTAGAACTCCTCCTCCGGCATGATCTCGCCGAAGGCGCCGAAACGGCGCGCCTCGGGCACGGGCTTGGCGTACCAGGGGCGATCGGCCTCCTTCAGCGCCTCCGGGGCCGCGTTGCCAAGGAAGACCTGGTTGGGCAGGTAGGCCAGGGCGGCGGCGTAGTCCCGCAGCCGCGGCCGCAGGCGCGCCAGCAGCTCGCCGTTCGACTGCTGCACCTCGCGGAACGGCTTCGAGCCGTAGCGCACCAGGTTCGGCATGTGCGCCAGAACCAAGGCAGCCTCTCGAATGACGGGGAACGTTCTCATCTTCAGCTCATGGTCTGCTGCATCAGCGTTGCGCGGCAAGCCTCGGGTTGAGGGGCGCGGCCACCCTTCTCACTCCAGCACGCCGCGCCCCAAGGGAGAGCGAGCCTAGGCCAGCACTCGGTGCACGGAACGGCGCGGCGTCGGCAGGGCGGGCAGGGTCGGGTAGCCGAGGCGGAAGATCATCAGCGGCTTCCATCTCGGCTCGCCGATGAGCTCCTCCAGCGCCTTGCCGATGGTGGGCTCGACGCCCAGCACCGCTTCGCGCTCGGCGCGCTCGATGGCCTGGTTCATCGGCTGCATGGCGAGGTCCTGGGTGGTTCCCCACAAGTGCAGGCGCTGCCAAAGCCTGCCGCAGCGCAGCCAGCGTGCCGCCTCCGTCGCCCGCACCCCGCCGCCGCCGCTGGCGCCGCGAGGCGTCAGCTCGCCTCCCAGCCCCGCCAGAACCCCGAAGACGCTCGCCGTGGCCGTCTGCCGCTCGCGCGTCGCCCGCTGCCACAAATCCCGCACCCTCGCAGGGTCCGGCGTCGGCAACCACTTCGCCAGCGCCCGCTCCTTGGCGGAGAGGCCGAGGGCGTCGACCGTCAAGCCGTCCGCGAAGGCCTGCATTTCCCGCCAGCGGAAGCGCTCCCACTGCGCGCTGGCGCGCATCACCTCGTCGTCGCGGCGCATCGCCTCGGTCGCCCGCACCATCACCTCGGCGAGGCGCCGACGTTTGCCCTCCTCGGCGAACCAGAAGAGCATCAGCTCAGGATCATCGTTCAACCCTCCGAGCGCCTGGAGGGCCGCCTGGGAGACCGGCCGCGCCATGTCGTAGGGGGCGCGATTGGTGTGCCGGCGCGGGATGGCGGCGTGCAGGGTCGCGGCCGGCGAGCGGCTGCCGGTCGGAGCGGCGGGAGCTCGCGTCAAGCCGATGGCGGCGGCGTGCTCCAAGCTGGCGGCATCGGGGAGATAGGCGACGTTGGCCAGAAACCCGTCAACCTGCGCCGCCAGGTGCAGGTTTTCGAGTGCGCAGCCGAGGCCGAGGTAGAGCTCGCGACGGAAGGGATCGAGCGGCCCGAGGCTGCGGCGCGGATCGGCAAACAGGTCAAGGCGCGAGGCGCTGAGGCGAAAGAGCCAGGGCTGGGTGTTGTGCGGGTTCGCCGCCAGGATGGCGGCGCGCACGTAGACCAGGGGTCCTTCACTGGGGTCGCCGCGCCAGGTGCTCCAGGGCTCGTAGGCGGGACCCCGGCCGGTGCTGAAGACGCCTCGGTCGGAGGCGCGCCAGACGCCGCCGCCCGCCGCCAGCACCAGGACCGCACCGGCCCCCTTGAGGATCGTCCTGCGCTTCATCAACGGCGCTCCGCGCCAGCCCGCTCCCACCTTCGGAAGGCGGGGCGGCCCAGCCTCGACTTCGCATACCGCTTTGCCCCCAAACCATGGTAGCATCACATGATCGCCGTGGCGGGTCAACGGCGAAACAGGGTGACCGAAGGTCGGGCTGCCTCAGTCGCCGCGCGTGCGCCTCAGGCGGAACCGCCGCCGGCTGGTCGGGAGCATCCGGGAAGGGATTCATCGCGCCGCGGGCGGGCACACTGCGCGTGGGGCCGGCTGATCAGCCGCGGTGATCGGCCGGCTTGATGCTCCGCAGCTTGCCTGCGTGCCGATGGCGCGGCGCGGCGCCAGAGGGCATGCAGCCGAGATGAGGGACGGTCTCCGGAGAGGGGCATGGCGAAGAAGGGAGCGTGACGCGGCACCACCACCTTGGCCAGGGAAAGGGGGAGGGCTATGTTGAAAAACATTTTCGGGAATTGGCGCAACGCGGTGCCGGTTTACATGCGCGTCGTGCTGGGGGTGGCGTTTTTCCTGTATGGCTATCAGAAGGTCTTCCGGATCGGCTTCGCGGGGATGACGAAGTACTTCGCCACCGTCGTCGGGTTCCCGGTGCCGATGCTCTTCGGCTTCGTGGCGAGCTACCTCGAACTTCTCGGCGGCATCGCGCTCATCATCGGCTTCCAAACCCGCTGGGTGGCGCTGCTCTTCTGCATTGAGATGCTGGTGGCGATCTTCGGGCGCCACATCACGTACGGCTTCTTCTATGGCCCTCCCAACAACCAGGGCTTCGCGAACGTCCTCAACCTCTTGACCATGTCGTTGACGTTGCTCATCCTCGGCTCCGGGCGGTGGTCGGTTGATAAGGCCAAGGGCTGGGATGAGTAGAGGGCAAGATTGACGGCAGGCTCGCCGCTCCCGCGCGGGGGAGACCAAAAGCCGCGCCGAGCGCGCGGGAGCGGCGGCAGGCGGCGCCTTTCGCGGTGCGGGAGCGGCGGGGCGAGGGTGCGCGCCGCCGCGGCGCGCTCAGTCGAGGAGGCGCGCCAGCGCCGCGGCAGAGTGCACCGGGGCCGAGCAGGCGAAGCGGTGGCAGACATAGGCCGTGGGCTTGCCGTCGACCTGCCCCTTCCCCGCCAGCGCGGCGGGCAAGCGCGCGCCATTCGGGTCGGCGGGGTCGAGGCAGACCAGCCAGCGGTTCGGCAGGTAGCGCTGCCGCACGACCTCGAGCATGGACCGCACCGCGGCATCGTCCCGCCCGCCGACGATGACGATCTGCCGCGGCGTATCGAGGTAGAGGTGCAGGGCGCAGAGCATGTTCCCGAACCCGAAGGGGTTCTGCAGGAACTGCTCGCGGTAGAGGCGGAAAACGCCCTCGGCCAGGCTGCGGAACCGCTCCTCGCCGGTCAGGGCGTGGAAGCGCAGGAGGTTCTGCGCCGCCACGGAGCTGCCGGACGGGATCGCTTGGTCGGAAGCGCTCTTGGTGCGCACGATGAGCGGCTCGTGATCCTTGCCGGTGAAGAAGAAGCCGCCGGCGTCCGCATCGTGGAACTGGGCGATCATCGTCTCGTTGAGCTGCGACGCCAGGCTGAGGAGATCGCCGTCGCCGGTCGCTTCGTAGGCATCGAGGAGGGCGCCGACGACGTAGGCGTAGTCATCCAGGTAGGCGTTGAGCTTGGCGCGTCCCTCTTTGTAAGTGCGCAGGAGGAGGCCGTCGCGCAGCATCGTCTCGCGGATGAAGCGCAGGGCGCGCAGGGCGATCTCCAGGTAGCGCGGCTCGTCGAGGAGGCTGCCGGCGCGCGCGCAGGCGCTGATCATCAGGCCGTTCCAGGCGGTCAGCGCCTTCTCGTCGCGCCCCGGCCAGACGCGCCGGCGGCGCGCCGCGAAGAGCTTGGCGCGCGCCCGCGCCAGGACAGCCTCGGCGTCCTCCGTGGGGATGCGGAAGAGCTTGCCGAGCTGCTCGACGGTGAGGGTGCGATGCAGGATGCTGGCGCCGTGCTCGAAGTTGCCCTGCTCCGTGACGTCGTAGAAGCGCGTGAAGAGCTGCCGCTCCTCGTCGTCGAGCAGCTCGGCCACCTGCCGCGGGGTCCAGACGTAGAACTTCCCCTCCTCGCCCTCGCTGTCGGCGTCCTGGGTTGAGTAGAACGCCCCGCTGGCGGCATCGAGCATCTCGCGGCAGACGTACTCCAGCGACTCCACCGCCACGCGGCGCAGCTCGGGGTCGCTGGTGAGCTGGAAGGCATCGAGGTAGAGCTTGATGAGCAGGGCGTTGTCGTAGAGCATCTTCTCGAAGTGCGGCACCAGCCAGTGGCTGTCCACCGCGTAGCGATGGAACCCGCCGCCGAGCTGGTCGTAGATGCCGCCCCAGGCCATCTTCTCGAGGGCCAGGAGGACCATGCGCAGGTAGCGCTCCTCGCCGCTGACCTGGGCGTAGCGCAGGAAGAACTCCAGGCTCATGGGGTTGGGGAACTTCGGCTGAGTGCCGAAGCCGCCGTGCAGGGAATCGAAGACCTGGGCGAGACGCTCGGCGGCGCTCCGCAGGAGGTCGTCGCCGAGCTCGCCGGGCGCCGCCAGGGGGGTGTTCTGGCGCTGCAACGCGGCGGTGATCTGCTCGACGCTCTGGAGAATGTCCTCGGGCTGCTCGCGGAAGTGCCGGGCGATCGCCAGGAGAAGGCGCGGGAACCCCGGTCGGCCGTAGCGATCCTCGGGTGGAAAGTAGGTGCCGGCGAAGAAGGGCTGCTGCTGGGGCGTCAGGAACATCGTCAGCGGCCAACCGCCGCCGCCGGTGATCATCTGCGCCACCGTCTGGTAAATGTGGTCGAGATCAGGCCGCTCCTCCCGGTCCACCTTGACGTTCACGAAGTGCTCATTCATCAGCGCGGCGATCTCTTCGTTTTCGAACGATTCATGCTCCATCACGTGGCACCAGTGGCAGGCGGAGTAACCGATGCTGAGGAGGATCGGTTTGCCCTCGCGCTTGGCCTTGGCCAGGGCCTCCTCGCCCCAGGGGCGCCAGTCGACGGGGTTGTGCGCGTGTTGCAGGAGGTACGGGCTGGTCTCGCCGGCGAGATGGTTCGTGAAGCGATGGGCTGGCATCGTGCGACCTCGGGGTGAACATTCTAATTAATAGATACTATTAGGAGCGCAGCGGCTGCCGGGGGAACTCCGTCAGAGCCGACGCGTGACCCCCCCTTGGAGAGGCGCCGCCAGCGCGCCGCCGGGGAGGTGGCGCCGCGCCGCCGTCCCTCGCGGACCTTCAACGGGAGGACCGTGGTGAGAAGGGCTGGCCGCCTCGCTCCGCGCCATGAGCGCAATATAGGAAAAGGTTCGCGCCATGCCGAGAAGAATTCCTCCTGTTGGCGGGCCCCCTGCGCGGCGCCCTGAAGGGTGGCCCGCGCGCCGCCCCTTGCCTGGTGAGGCTTGCGAGGCAGGGCGACTCCGCAGACCATCCCGCAGCCCGTTCAGGGGAAACGCGGTGGAGAGCGGAGGGAACGGTCTCGCGGCGCGCGCGGCAGCTCTCGCCCCCGTCGAGCCGCGGGGGCCTCGCTGAGGGATAGAACCATGGAGGGCACGGACAAGCAGTTTGGAGAGCGGCCCCAGAGCTTCACCTCCGCGGAGTACGAGGTGCTGCAGCGCGTCGTCGAGGCTGCCAGCTCCCTGACCCTCGAGACCCTCCTGCGCCATGCGCTGGCCGAGGTGGTGGCGGCGCTGGGCGGCTTCGGCGGGGCGGTGCACCTCATCGAGGGGGAGTACCGCACCCTGCAGGCGCAGATGGGCGAGGTGAGCGAGGAGTTCCTGCGCCGGGTGCAGAAGCTGGGGCGCGAAGAAGGCATCGCCGGGGAGGTGGTGCGGACGGGTCGTCCGATTGTCCTCGAAGATGTCTCGAAGGACCCGCGCCGATCCGTTGATCTTCTCCGTCAGGAGGGCATCCGGGGGTACGCCTGCGTGCCCCTCATCGCCGGCGAGCGCGTCTTGGGCACCCTGGTGGTGGCGGCGCGGGAGAGCCGCATCATCGCCGACGCCAAAGTAGAGCTCCTGGCCGCCGTGGGGCGCCAGGTGGGCCTCGCCGTGGAGCGCGCCCGCCTGCACGAGCAAGTGAAGCAGCACGCCGCCAACCAGCAGGTGCTGAACAAGCTCGCCCTGCAAGTCTCGGGCTCCCTCGACGAACAGGAGACCTTCCGGGAAATCGTGCGGGCCCTGGGAACCTTGCTGAACGTGCCGGAAGCTTCCGTCTACACCTATGACGCGGAGCGCGAAGTCGTCTTCTTCCGGGCCGGGCTCTTCCCCGATCCGACCGATTCGCGCCACAAAGAGTTCCGCCCCGGCGAGGGGCTCATCGGCGCCGTCCTGAAGGAGCGCCGGCCGCTGGTGGTGCCGCGCGTCGCCGAGTCGCCGGCCTGGCTCCCGGTGGGGCTTGCCGACCAGGCGAGGTTCGTCTCCTTCGCCGGCATGCCGGTGCTGCTGCGCGGCGAGCCTCTCGGCGTGCTCTCCATCCTCACCACCAGCGAGCGCCGCTTCGCCCCGGAGGAGATGCAGCTCCTCGGCGATTTCGCCCAGCACGCCGCCATTGCCATGCAGAACACCCGCATGGTGACGCAGCTCCGCGACAGCGCCGACTCCCTGCGGCAGCTCGCGAAGCGCCAGGAGGTCCTGCAGGCGGCGGCGGCCGAGCTGGTAGGGAATGTGGCGTCGGGCGAGGTGATCCAGCACATTCTGCAGGGCGCCGGCGAGCTCCTGAAGGCGGAGTTCGGCCACGTCGCGGTGTGCCATTGGGACAGCCGCGAGCTCGAGCTGCTGGCCGCCACGGGGATGCTCGCCGCGCACGTGGGCGCGCGCTACCCCCTTGCCGGCAGCCTCGGCGGCGAGGTCGCCGAGCGGGGCTCCTGCCAGGTGTTCAGGCGCGACGAGGTGAAGGCGCGCGGCTTCTTTCAGACCCATCGCCGCGGGCAGCCGATGGAATCGCTCATCTTCGTGCCGCTGCGCGTCGCCGACAGCGTGCGCGGCGTGCTGGGGCTGGCGCGTCCCCTCGGGCGGCCCCCCTTCAACGAGGAAGACCTGCTCCTCCTGAAGAGCTTCGGGAACTACGCCGCCGCCGCGCTGCACGCCGCCGACCTCCTGCGCGACAGCCGGGCCAGCCGGGCGCGGCTCGAGCACCTCATCGAGGCCGCCGGCGACGTCATCATCGCGGTCGATCGCCAGCTCCGCATCGTCACCTGGAACAAGGCGGCCCAGTCGGTCTACGGCTACACCGCCGCGGAGATGCGGGGGAAGCCGATCTTCACTCTCTGGCGGCGGGTGACGGAGGAGGCGGTGCGCTTCCATGAGCGCGTGCTGGCGGGCGAGACGGTGCGCGACATGGAGGTGTCCTGGAAGCACAAGGACGGCAGCCGCCGGCATGTCCTCTACACGCTGTCGCCGATCTCCGATGGGGCAGGGCAGCCAGCCGGGATCATGGGGGTGGGGAAGGATATCACCGAGCGCCGCCGCATGGAGCTGGCGATGCAGCGGCACAATCGGGAGCTGATCGCCCTGCAGGAGATTTGCAGCACGATTTCGGCCGCCCTCGATCCGCAGGCCGTGTTCACGTGCGTCGTCGAGCATGGCGCCGCCCTGCTGAACGCCCGCGCCTGTTTCCTGCGCCTGCTGTCGAGCGACGGCGCGCGGCTCGACTGCTTCGTCTCCTCGGGACAGGCCGAGCCCATCGAGCTGGAGCCGATTCCGCTGCCGGGGTCCATCTCCGAAACGCTCTTCAGCACGCGGCGCGGCGTGCGCATGTCCTGGGACGACATGCGGGCGCGAACGTGCGCCCACCCTCAGCTCGGCGGCAAGGTCCCCCCGCAGCACCTGATGATCGCGCCGCTCCACCTCGGCGAGCAGATTCTGGGCACCATGTCGGTGCGGCGCAGCAGCGAGCAGCCGATGTTCGAGGCCTCGGAGCTGGCGCTCCTCGAGCTCCTCTGCGCCCAGGCCGCCGTCTCCATCCGCAATGCCCAGCAGCATGAGACCCTCGAGAAAGCCGAGGCGCGGCTGCGCGATCTCTACGACCACGCGCCCGACCTCTACCACTCGCTGGACCGCAACGGCGCCATCCTGGGCTGCAACCAAACCTATGCGGATACCCTCGGCTACACCAAGGAGGAGCTCATCGGCAGCTCCTACCTCGACCTCGTGGCGCCGGGGGAGCGCGAGGAGGCGCTCAGCAACGTGCGGAACATCTTCGGCAGCGCCACGCCGATGCGCATCGAGCGCACCATGGTGCGCCGGGATGGCTCCACCTTGACGGTGGAGGTGAAGCGCCGGGCGGTCCTCGACGCCAGCGGCAACGTCGTGCGCACCGACACCCTCCTGCGCGACATCAGCGACCGCAAGCGGGCGGAGGCGGCGCTGCGCGCCAACGAGCTGCGCACCGGGCTCATCCTCGATAACGTCATGGACGCCATTGTCACGACCGACCGCGCCTGCGCCATCATCTCGTTCAACCGCGCCGCCGAGCGCATCTTTGGGTACAACGCCGCCGAGGCCATCGGCCAGAACGTCATCAGCCTCCTGCTGGCGCCGCGCCTGCAAGCCGAGTACGCCGCGCACCTGGCCAACTACCTGCGCACGGGGGAGCGCCGCGTCGTGGGACACCCGCGGGAGACCGAGGGACAGCGCCGCGACGGCTCGATCTTCCCGATGGAGCTGGCCGTCTCCGAGCTCGAGCTGGACGGGCACCAGCTCTTCATCGGCATCCTACGCGATATCAGCGAGCGCAAGCAGGCCGAAGCGGAGCGGCGGCACTTGCAAGCGAAGATGCAGCAGTCCCAGAAGCTGGAGAGTCTCGGCGTGCTGGCGGGGGGGATTGCGCACGACTTCAACAACCTGCTCATGGGTGTCATGGGTCACGCCAGCCTGGCCCTGATGGAGCTCCCTCCCGAGTCGCCGGCGCGGCAATCCATGCAACAGGTGGAGACGGCGGCCCGCCGCGCCGCCGAGCTGACCAACCAGATGCTGGCGTACTCGGGGAAAGGGCGGTTCATCGTGCAGCCACTCAACCTCTCCAAGCTCGTCGAGGAGATGGCGCATCTGCTGCAAACAGTGATCTCCAAGAAAGCCGTGCTGCGGTTCGACCTGGCGAAGGACCTCCCCCCGGTCGAGGTGGATGCCACGCAGGTCCGCCAGGTGGTCATGAACCTCATCACCAATGCCTCCGACGCCCTCGACGGCGCCACCGGGGTGATCACCCTGCGGACGGGCATCTTCGAGGCCGACCGCGCCTACCTGTCGCGGACCTACCTCGATGAGGAGCTGCCCGAGGGCCGCTACGCCTACATCGAGGTCGCCGATACCGGCGCGGGCATGGACCACGACACGGTCGCCAAGATCTTCGATCCCTTCTTCAGCACCAAGTTCACCGGCCGCGGCCTGGGACTCGCCGCGGTGCTCGGCATTGTGCGCGGTCACCAAGGAGCGATCAAGATCGACACCAGAAAGGGCGTCGGCACGACGATCCGCATCCTGCTCCCCTGTCAGGACCGCGCCGCCGAGGCCGGCCTTCCCGAAGAGCCGAAGCCCGCGGCAGGCTGGCGCGGCAGCGGCGCCATCCTGGTGGTTGATGACGAGGCCGCGGTGCGCTCCATCACCCAGCGCGCCCTGGAGAAGTTCGGCTTCACCGTCCTCACCGCCGAGGATGGCCGCGAGGGGGTCAAGCTCTTCCGCGCCCACGCCGACGAGATCGTTGTGGTGCTGCTGGACATGACGATGCCGAACATGAACGCCGATGAAGCCTCGCGCGAGATGCGCCGCATCCGACCGGCGGTGCGCATCATCCTGTCCAGCGGCTACACCCAGGATGACGTCGCCGCGAAGTTCCCCAGGGACGCCCTGGCGGGGTTCATCCAGAAGCCCTACCTGGTGATGGACCTCGTCGCCAAGGTGCGCTCGGTTCTGGAGCAGCCACCCGGCCCATCGCCGTCGTGAGGCGCAGAGACGCTGGAGTGGCGGCCGCAAGCCAACGCGCCGGCTCCCCGGAACCGCCGGCGCCAGGGCGAGCGCCGGCAGCTTCAGGAAGACCTGCGAGCGTGGTGGAAATGGAAGGAAGGAGGATGTCCCGAGCCTGGGCGCCTCCTGAGCTTCCGCGAAGGAATAAAAAAGCGCCGCTGTCGCGGCGCCTTATACCTCTCGTTCGAGGTAGGGGTAGCTTCTCTCACCTGCGAGGAAGCGTCACCATGCTCTCTGTTCTGCGAGCACCCTGACCAGCGCTGACATCCACGCCGATCAGGGGGAATAGCTCAACTTGCAGGACTCCGTTGAGCAGATGAACCCTCACAGTCCTGTCGTTCATGCACACCCCCTTTTCTCTGGCACTGGGAAAGCCCCATCTCCAACGGCTTTCCATCACCCAGACAGTCAACCCAACTCAGCAGGCTTTCCCAGTGCCATTTCTCTACAAGTAACCTAGAATCCAGCTTCACTCCCGTCAAGAGGGGGCCTCTGAAATTCGTCCCCCCCGCGGTCCATCCCAGCGCACGCTGTTGGGCCGCGGGGAGCTCGCGCCGCCACCCCGCCTGGCGAGAGCGCGAAGAAGCGTGCCACCGAGGCCGGGCATTGCCAAGCGTCCAAGCCCCGGGTATACTCCGCTTGTCACAGTAGGTACTTGAGAACCTCGCGCCCGCCTCGCGGCAAGGGCGGCTCGCCCGCCAGGAGCCCTGCTCCGGCACGAGATTTCTCCTCCGCTCCGAACTGCAAAAGGGGGGCTTGGAATGGCTCTGCTTTCACCCGAAGCCTTGATCGCCGACCTGAAAACGACGCTGCGCACGCGGCACCCGCGGCCTCATCCGGTGCGCGGTCTGCTCCTGCAAGGGAAGTTGACCAAAGCGCAGCTCCACGTCTGGGCCAAGAACCAGTTCCACGAGTTCCGCAACATCCACCGCTTTTTCGGGGTGCGCTACCTGAAGTGTCCCATTCCCGAGCTGCGGCGCGGGCTGATCGAGAACATCGTCGAGGAAGAGGGGGAGGACCTCTTCGGCGGCAAGTATCCCAGTCATGCGGAGCTGTGGACGCGCTTCGGCGAAGGCATGGGCATCCCGCGCCAGGAGATGCTGAGCTACGAACCGCTGCCCGGCGTGCGCGCCGCCCTCGAGATGTACGTGAAGCTCGTCGAGCAGAGCCACTGGGTGGTTGCCATCGGCTCCGGCATGGTCTTCGAGGGGGAGGGCCCCGAACGCATGCGCGAGGAGCGCGAAGCCCTGGAGCGGCACTACCCGTGGATTCCGTCGGAGACGCTCGACTTCTTCCGCGCCCACGAGTATCACGACGAGGGGCACGGCAACTTCATCCTCGAGGTGCTTGGCGCGTATTGCATGGAGGAGCACCTGCAGAACGAGATGCGCGAGGTGGTGAAGTTCCGCACCGACACCATGTGGCTGCAGAATGAGAGCATCTACGGGGCCATCGGCAGCCCGGCGTACAGCCCCGAGTCGGCGCGCCAGCCCGCCCTCAGCCGCGCCTAAGCGTGGAGTGCGGAAACGCCGCGGAGGCGCCGTTGGGGCGCGGCGCAATCGCCGACAACGGCGGCGCTTCCCGCTGACGCAAGAGGCGGCGTGCCGCGGCGGCTGCGGCGGTGTGGGAGAGAGGAGCAGACAGGGCATGATATTCCGCGGCTTCTTCGGGGGAGATCGAAAGAAAGAGGAGGACTTCGACCCGCTGGCGGACCTGGCGCTGGAGAACATGAAGCTCGGTTACCTGGTGGACTACGACATGAAGACCTGGGAGGTGACGGCGCGCCATTGCTACGACTGGGGCGAGGGTCGCTCCAGCCAGGAGTGGGAGCTGCGCAGCGCTGACGAGGTCATCTACCTGGAGCGGGAGGGGGACGACGACGCCGAGTGGTGCGTGTCGCGCAAGGTCCGCGTCGCCGACATCACGCCGGACGTTCGCCGCAGCATCGCGGCAAGCGACGATCCTCCCGAGCGGGTGACCTTCGAGGGCGTGGCGTACGAGCTGGAAAGCGACCGCGCCGGCTACTTCCACCGCAACACGCCGCGCCTCTCCGAGGCGAAGGGGCAAGGGCAGCAACTCATCACCTGGAGCTTCATCGACGCCAGCGGGCAGCGTTTCCTCGCCCTCGAGCAGTGGGGGGAGCGCGAGTTCGAGGCGGCGGCGGGCAGCGCGGCGGAGGAGTTTCAGTTCAACCACATCCTGCCGCGCTAGTAGCATGTCCCCTACGTTCCATCACCTAATTCTGAGAGGGGACCTTCTCCCCAACCGCGCCCGCGGGGACTGATCGTAGGGGCGGGGCTTGCCCCGCCCGCAACCTCAGTCTGGGAAGGAACCGTGTCTCCTCGCGCGCCCCGGCTGCAGCGTGCGCCCTGGGGTTGGGACGCCGCCGCGGCAGGGACAAGACGCGCCGCGGGGGGGCGAACATGTCCGTGACGCCGCCGTTCAATTTTCAGAAGTGGATCGAGGAGAACCGCGAGGCCTTGAAACCCCCCGTGGGCAATAAGGAGGTCTATGCTTGCGGCGACTTCATCGTGCAGGTGATCGGCGGGCCGAACCGTCGCAACGATTTCCACATCGACCCCGGCGACGAGCTCTTCTACCAGGTGCGCGGTGAGGTGGAGGTGATCTACCTCGACGAGGATGGGCGGCGCCAGGTGGCCCACCTGCGGGCCGGGGACCTGTGGCTCTGCCCGGCCTGGGTGCCGCACAGCCCGCAGCGCGGTCCCCATACCGTGGGCTTGGTCGTGGAGCGCCGGCGGCTGGAGACCGAGCAGGACCGCTTCGCCTGGTTCTGCGACGCCTGCAACTCCCTCATCCACGAGGTGTCGCTGCGCGTCACCGACATCGTCGGCCAGCTCAAGGTCATCATGGAGGAGTTCTACGCCAGCGACGCCATGCGCACCTGCAAGAAGTGCGGCGCCGTGCTGCCGGCGCCCAAACCCCGCGGTCTCCCTTCGTCGTAGCGCGATACCCTTCGAGAAGCTCCCCGAAATTCAATGCGGACGGCATGATCCTCTGTTTCCTGAACGGGTTCGCGCCACGAGCGCCGCCCCCCAACCAGGGCAACGCCTCCCTCCCCGTTCGGTAGCCATTTGAAGACGACGGTCGCACTCGCGCCCGCCTGCGCGCCGCATACAGACAGGCCGCCCCCCGCAAGCCAGCGCCGCCCTCCTCCAGCAGCCGCATCTCCTCCGCGCAAGGCGCCGCCTGTCGCAATGCGGCTCTGCCGCGCCTGAGCAGCTTTGGGGGATGAACCGCTTGACGCATGTTCTGGCTGATTGATATAGTCACGCTTCAGCGTTGGATGCGACAAGGACCTCTTTCCGTCGCGGCAGGCGGCGGCGGGCGGGGCCTCCGCGGGGGAGGTGAGGGTGGAGCAGGTGTCGGGGCCGGGGATCAAGCCGCTGACAAGCGCCGAACTCTTCAAGAAGGTCCACCATCTCTGCGGCCGGAAGCGCCTGCATGTCGGCTTGTTTGTGGACCTGGAAACCGACGCGCGCTGCGATGAGAGCGGCAACATCCAGCTCCTGCGTCGCATCACCGCCTTCCGCCAATGCACCCACAACGACGGCTGCCTGCAGACCTGCGTGGAGATCGACCACCTCCGCCAGGCTCTGATTCGAGGGCAGCTTGCAGGATCATGAGGCGCAGGCTTCCACGGCCGGCTGCGTCGGGCCGGTCGCCGTGTCGGGTTCGGCGCGCCTGAAGCGCGGCGGCGGGCCGCTGGGCCCGACGGCTCGGACGCCCGGCGCGGAACGTGAAAGGAGAGCACCAGGAATGGCCAACACCGAGAACAAGGTGGGGATGGATCCCATCACCTTCGAGGTCTTGAAGAACGCCTACATGAGCATGTGCAACGAGGGGACCCGCCTGATCGAGCGGGTGGCGTACGGGCCGGTGATCACCGAGGGGCACGACTACTCGGTGTCGCTGCTCACCAAGGACGGGCGCATCGTGGCGCACGGCCCAAATGACCTGGCGCCGCACTTCGGCACCTTCGAGGCCTCCATGCGCTACATCCTGGCGAGCATCGGCGGGGCGGAGAAGCTCAAGCCGGGTGATGTCTACTGCTGCAATGAGCCGTACACCGCCGGCACCCACGCCCAGGACATCCGCTTCGTGCGGCCGGTCTTCTACAAGGGCGAGCTGGTGGCGATCACCATGGCCCTCTGCCACTGGACCGACGTCGGCGGCCCCATGCCGGGGAGCTTCAACCCCAAGGCCGTCGAGTGCTTCGCCGAGGGGCTGCAACTGCCGGCGATGAAGATTTACGAGAACGACGAGCCGGTGCGGCACACCTTCGAGCTCATCCGCCTCAACGTGCGCGTGCCGCACGACCGCATGGGCGACATCGCGGCGCAGTACCAGGCGGTGCGCCAGATGGAGCGGCGCATGTGCGAGTACGTCGAGCGCTACGGCCTGGCCACCATCTGGCAGAGCTTCGAGGAGATCATGGACTACACCGAGCGCCTCTTCCGCGCCGAGGTGGAAACGCTGCCGGACGGATCGTACGAGTTCGTGGACTACGTGGACCAGGACGAGGGGCAGGAGGGGCGCCCGCCGGTGAAGGTGCACTGCGTCATGAGCATCGCGGGGAGCGACGTCACCTTCGACTGGAGCGGCTCCGACCCCGTCAGGGGGCCCAGCGGCGTCACCTTGCCGGCCTGCCACAGCGCCACCTTCAACGGCACCCTCAACATGTTCCCGCACCTGCTGCCGCTCAACAACGGCATCATCCGCTCGATCAAGGTGGTGACGAAGCCGGGGACGGTGACCCACGTGGTGCGCCCCACGCCGGTGGCCGGCTACTGCAGCGGCGCCTACGAGAAGGTCAACTGCGCCACCATGGGGGTGTGGGCCAAGGCGTTCGCCACGGTGAACCCGAAGCAGATCACCTGCGGCACGGTGAATTTGCAAAACTGCGTCACCGGCGGCGTCCATCCGAAGACCAAGGCGCCCTACGTCTCCTACGTCTGGCTGGAGGGGGGCCAGGGCGCCCACCCCGACGCCGATGGCAACAGCTTCGCCATGATGATGTACGCCGGCGGCGCCTCGAACCAGCCCTGCGAAATCCACGAGCGCTGGTACCCGCTCCGTTACACCGCCGTGGAAGCGGTGCAGGACTCCTGCGGCGACGGCAAGTTCCGCGGCGGCTACGGCATCCGGCGCGACTACGAGATGTGGGGCGACGGCGTCCTCTCCATCCACGGCGACCGCGCCAAGATCACCCCCTTCGGTCTGGCGGGCGGCAGCAACGGCGGGCCGAACCAGCTCATCCTGAACCCCGGCGCGAAGAACGAGCTGAACCTCGGCATGTACGCCACCGGCATCAAGCTCAAGGCCGGCGACCGCCTCGCCTTCAGCTCCAATGGCGGCGGCGGCTTCGGCAACCCGCTCGAGCGCGAGCCGCGCGGCGTCCTGGAGGACGTCATCGACGAGTTCCTGTCGCTCCACAAGGCGCGCGACGTCTACGGCGTGGCGATCCGGGTCATCGACAAGGACCTGGCGCGCTACGAGATCGACGTGGAGGAGACGAAGCGCCTGCGGGCGGCGCTGGCCGGCAAAAAGCGGCCCACCGGCTACGGGCCCTGGGAGGTCCATCCCTACGGCTCGCTCCCCACGCTCGCCGAGGGCGGCACGGGGAGCTAGGGCCGGACATGCGACAGCCCGACTCGCGGGGCGAGGCGGGCCGCGGTGGCAGAGCGCGGGGGGTGCGCGCAGGCCGGCGCCCGAAAGCCAGCGGATTGGCGCCGGCCTCGGTCTGCTTCGGAGCGTAGCGCATGGGCTATGGGGCGTACTTCAACGAAGCCGTCGAGACCATGGAGCCGGCGAAGCTGCGGGCCATGCAAGAGACGAAGCTGCGCACGCAGCTCAAGTACAACGCCAAGCACTCCTCCTTCTATCGCGAGAAGTTCGCCGCCGCCGGTCTCGACCCCCTCGACGTGACGACCATCGAGGACCTGGCGCGCCTCCCCTTCACCACGAAGGATGAGCTGCGCGACAGCCAGCTTGCCCAGCCGCCCCTCGGCACGCACGCCGCGGCGTCGATGGAGCGGGTGATCCGCGTCCACTCCTCCTCCGGCACCACGGGGCGGCCGAGCTACGTCGGCATCACCGCCCACGACCGCCGCGTCTGGACCGAGGTGGTGTCGCGCGTCTACTGGTGCGAGGGGGTGCGGCCGAACAGCATCGTGGCGATGGGGTTCGGCATCGGCTTCTTTGTCGGCGGCCTCCCCCTGCACGATGCCGTCGAGAACATCGGCGCCACCTTCCTGCCGATCGGCACGGGCGCCTCGGACCGCCTCCTCTCCTCCTGCCGCGACCTCAACGCCGACATCCTCACCTGCACGCCGTCCTATGCCGCCTACCTGGCCGAATACGCCCAGACGAAGATGCGCCTCGACCCGAAGAGCGTCGGCATCCGCCGTATCCTCTGCGGCGCCGAGCCCGGCGGCGGCGTGCCGGGCGTGCGCCGGAAGCTCGAGGAGCTGTGGGGCTGCGAGGTGACCGAGGGGGTCGGCAACGCCGACATCATCCCGGTGTACGGCGCCGAATGTCCGCAGCGCTCCGGCAACCACGTGCTCTGCGGCGACGTCGTCATCCTCGAGATCATCGACCCGCGGACGGGCAAGGTCATCGAGCCCGCCGAGGGGGTGACCGGCGAGCTGGTCGCCACGCACATCGAGCGCGAGTGCGTCCCCCTGGTGCGCTTCCGCAGCCGCGACCACATCCAGGTGTGGACCGCGCCCTGCCCGTGCGGGCGGACGAGCTGGCGCCTGCGCATCATCGGCCGCACCGACGACATGCTCATCCTGCGCGGCGTCAACGTCTGGCCCTCGGCCATCAAGGATGTCATCTCCTCCATGCGGCCGCGCACCACCGGCGAGGTGCGGATTCTCCTGCGGGCGCCCGGCCCGCGCGTCGACCCGCCACTGCGCGTGCAGGTGGAGCACGGCCCCGGCGTTGACGATCCGGCGCACCTCAAGCGGGACGCCGAGGAGCTGCTGCGGGCCAAGCTCGTCTTCACGGCGGACGTCGAGGTGGTGGCGCCGGGAGCGCTGCCGCGCTACGAGATGAAGGCCCAGCTCATCCAGAAGCTCTACGAGGCGCCGGCGCGTTGACGGGCCCCCACGACGCGGCGGGCGGTCTCCGCGCGCCCGCCGCTGGATGCTCCCCGATGACCCAGGGCAGAGACGCAGCCGGCGGCGCGCCTGGCGGCCAAGCGGGCACGCTGCTCGCCATGCGCGGCATCAGCAAGAGCTTCTACGGCGTGCGCGCCCTGCGCGGGGTTGATTTCGACCTGGCGACGGGCGAGGTGCACGCCATCGTCGGCGAGAATGGCGCCGGCAAGAGCACCCTCATCAAGGTCCTCTGCGGCGTCCTGACGGCGGAGCACGGCAGCATCGAGCTGCAGGGGCGGCGGGTGCAGTTCACCAGCCCCGGCGACGCCTACGCGGCGGGTCTGGCGGTCATCCACCAGGAGCGCCACCTGGTGCCGCAGCTCTCGGTGGCGGAGAACGTCTGCCTGCGGCGCCTGCCGGCGCGGAGGCTCCTCGGCTGCCTGCCGGTGCTCAACCGCCGGCGCATGCTCGCCGGCACGGAGCAGCTCCTCGAGACGCTCGGCGTGCGCCTCGATCCCCGCGCCCCCGTCTCCGCCCTCAGCCCGGCCGAGCAGCAGCTCGTGGAGATCGCCAAGGCGCTGAACCAGGAGGCCCGCATCCTGGTGATGGATGAGCCGACGGCCAGCCTGGAGGCGCACGAGGTCGAGGCCCTCTTCGCGCTCATCCGCCGCATGAAGGGGCAGGGGACCGGCACCATCTTCATCTCCCATAAGATCGACGAGGTCTACGCCATCGCCGACCGCGTCACCGTGCTGCGCGACGGCGAGGTGGCGGCGGCGCGCGCCTGCCGCGACCTGGCGCCGCAGGAGATGATCCGCCTCATCGTCGGGCGCGACGTGCGCGACCTCTACGTCAAGGAGGAGCATGCCGGCGCCGAGGTGGCGCTGGCCGCCCAGGGCTACACCTTGCAACGGTTTCGGACGCCGCTGTCGTTCGAGGCGCGGCGGGGCGAGGTGCTCGGGCTCACCGGCTTGCTGGGATCGGGCTGCGCGGAGGTTCTGCGCGGACTCTTCGGCGCCGCGCCGGTCGTCGCTGGCGAGCTGGTCGTGGGGGGCCGGCGGGGGAGGGCGCGCAGCCCCGCCGCCGCCATCGCGCGCGGCATCGCCTTCGTGCCGGAAAACCGCCAGGTCGAGGGGCTGGTGATGAATCTCTCCGTCGAGGCCAACCTCATCCTCCCCAACCTGCGCCGCGTCAGCCGCTGGGGATTCCTGTCGCGGCGGGCGGTGCGGCGGCTCGTGACGCCCCTCATGCAGCGCTTTGACATCCGCGCCCCCCGCTCCAGGACCGCCGTCAAGCACCTGAGCGGCGGCAACCAGCAGAAGGTGGTGTTGGCGAAGTGGTTCGCGGCCCAGGCGTCGATCCTGGCCCTCGATGAACCGACGCACGGCATCGATGTGGGGGCCAAGGCCGAAATCCACCGCATCATGAATCAGTTCACCGGCGCCGGGGGCAGCATCCTGCTCAGCAGCTCCGAGCTGCCGGAGGCCCTGGGGATGAGCGACCGCATGCTCGTCTTCCGCGGCGGCCGCATCACGGCGCGCTTCGAGCGCCACGAGTTCTCGCAGGAGCGCATCGTGGCCCACGCGGCGGGCATGGCGAGCTAGTGGTGGGTCTCGCAAGTTCGCTCATATCTGTGCGGCCCTGCTCGCCGCATCGGCAAGGGGTGTGCGAGGGACCCATGCTCCCCCACACGCCCATCCCGTAGGGGCGGTTCGCGAACCGCCCCTACAAGCCGGGGCGCGCGAGGAGACACGATTCCTTCCTAGACTGAGGTTGCGGGCGGGGCAAGCCCCGCCCCTACGATCAGCCCCGGCGGATGCGGGAGGGGAGAAGGTCCTCTCGCGGAATGAGGTGATGGAACTTCGGGGAGACGATACAAGCCCGCCGCGGCGGGCCAAGGGCGCCCCATTCCGGCCCGGGGCGCAGCCACGATGACGCGTGACGCACAAGGGGCGGGTGGGAGAGGCTCCCGCATCCGCGGGGACCGACCACCGGCCTCTCAACTCAGGGAGGGGGCCCCCCAGAAGCCCGCGCGCGCTTCTCACCCGCCCCGCCCATCGTAGGAGGGTATGCATGAACGTCGGCGCCGTTTTGCCGCTGGTTCTGGGAATCAGCCTCCTGTCTCTGCTGGTGGCGGCCTTGCTGGCCAGGCACGTCCTGTCGGCCGACACCGGCAGGCCCGAGATGCGCGCCATCTCGGACGCCATCCGCGAGGGGGCCGAGGCGTTCCTGTCGCGTCAGTACCGCACCATCGCCACCCTGGCGGTGGTCGCCGCCCTGCTCATCTTCGGCTTCTACTTCGTCAATCGCGACGTGAAGAACATCGCCGAGATGGGCGCCGGGGTGGTCTGGAAGATCACCCTCTCCTTCGTCACCGGGGCGCTCTGCTCGTTGATCGCCGGCTACATCGGCATGTACGTGTCGATCAGGGCCAACATCCGCACCGCGACGGCCGCCATGACCAGCCTGAACAAGGCGCTGCAGATTTCCCTGCGCGGCGGCGCCGTGAGCGGCCTGTCGGTGGTGGCGATGAGCCTGCTGGGGGTGGGCGGGTTGTTCTACCTGTTCGGCGGCATGCAGGACTACCGGCACGTGCCGCTGCAGATCGTCGGCTTCGGCTTCGGGGCCTCCTTCGTCGCCCTGTTCGCGCAGCTCGGCGGCGGCATCTACACCAAGGCGGCCGACGTCGGGGCCGACCTGGTCGGCAAGGTCGAGGCGGGCATCCCGGAGGACGACCCGCGCAACCCGGCCGTCATCGCCGACCTGGTGGGCGACAACGTCGGCGACTGCGCCGGCCGCGGCGCCGACCTCTTCGAGTCCACCGCCGCCGAGAACGTCGGCGCCATGATCCTGGGGATCGCGCTCTATCCCGTGTTCGGCATGGGCGGCATCCTGTTCCCCCTCCTGGCGCGCGCGTTTGGATTGATCGCCACCATGGTCGGCGTCTTCAGCGTGCGCTGCCGCGAGGACGAGGACCCGATGCGGGCCCTCAACCGGGGCTACCTGGTGACGACGGTGCTGGCCATGCTCGGTTTCGCCGCCGCCGTCTACCTGCTCCTCAAGCCAGCGGCCGGATTCGGGGGCGAGGTGCGGCAGGGCTACCTGCTGGCGGCCGGCATCATCGGCATCCTGACGGCGTTCGCTTTCGTCCTCATCACCCAGTACTACACCGAGTACCGCTACCGCCCGGTGCGCTCCATCGCCGAGGCCTCGCGGACGGGGCCGGCGACCAACATCATCAGCGGCCTGGCGGTCGGCTTCGAGTGCACCGGCCTGCCGGTGCTGACCGTGTCGGCGGCCCTGATGGGCTCCTACTGGTGCGGCAAGATGGCCCTGGGCGGCATACCGGGGTCCGGCCTGTACGGCACCGCGATCGCCACCATGGGAATGCTGGCGCCGTGCGCCTACATCCTGGCGATGGATACCTTCGGCCCCATCACCGACAACGCCGGCGGCATCATCGAGATGTCGAAGCAGCCGGAGGCGATCCGCCAGAAGACGGACCGGCTGGACGCCGTCGGCAACACCACCAAGGCGCTGACCAAGGGCTACGCCATCGGCTCGGCGGCCCTGGCCGCCTTCCTGCTCTTCCGCGCCTACCTGGACGAGGTCACCAAGATCACCGGCAGCGAGATCGGCGTTGACCTGACGCGCGTGCCGGTGTTCGTCGGCGGGCTGCTGGGCGCCACCCTGGTCTTTGTCTTCTCCTCCATGGCGATCAAGGCGGTCGGCAGGACGGCCCAGGTGGTCATCGCCGAGGTGCGCCGACAGTTCAGGGAGAACCCGCAGATCATGCAGGGCACCGCCAAGCCGGACTACGCGCGCTGCGTGGACATCGTTACCGTGGGCGCCCTGAAGGCGATGGTCGCGCCGGGCCTGCTGGCGGTCCTCACCCCGGTCGCCATCGGCTTCCTCTTCAAGTATCTTTCGCCCTACGGGCACCTCGGCGCCGAATCGGTGGCCGGGGTCCTGATGGTCGGCACCATCGCCGGCATCCTGATGGCGACCGTCATGAACAACGGCGGCGGCGCCTGGGACAACGCCAAGAAGTACATCGAGTCGGGCCTGTTCATGGTGGACGGCCAGGTGGTCGGCAAGCGCTCCGAGCCCCACAAGGCCGCCGTGGTCGGCGACACGGTGGGCGATCCCTTCAAGGACACGGCCGGGCCGTCGCTGCACGTCCTGATCAAGCTCCTGTCGACGATCACGCTGGTCCTGGCGCCGCTGTTCATCTGAGGCGCAGCCGCGACAGGTTCGCGGGCGCCGCGACGTTGGCGGCGCCAGCCCGCGGGGGGAGCGGGCGGGGCAGGTAGGTGGTCGAGCATGGTCCAATTCAATGCCGCACCGGCCGCCGCCACGCTGGCCGGCGGCGAGCGGCGACGTTCCCGCTGGTCGCTGCTGCTGGCGCGCTACCCATGGCTCATCACGCCGCTGGCGCTGCTGGTCATGTCCGCCGTCGCCGCCCTGCTCAGCGACCACTTCCTGACGGTGCGCAACGTCACGAACATCCTCAACCAAGCGGCGGTGCTGGCCATCGTCTCGGTGGGGATGACCGTGGTGATCATCAGCGGCGGCTTCGACCTTTCGGTCGGCTCGGTCGTGTCGTTGGCGGGCTGCGTCGGCGCCGCGGTGATGGTGCGGGGGAGCATCGCGGGGGGCGTGCTGGCCGGCCTGGGGATCGGGCTCCTGGTGGGGGTGATGAACGGCGTCGTGGTCAGCCTGCTCAACGTCTCCCCCTTCATCGCCACCCTCGGCGCCATGGTGCTGGTGCGCGGCGCGGCGCTCCTGTTCACGGGCGGCGTGCCCATCGTCAACCTGCCGGAGACGTTCACCGTCGTCGGCACCGAGGGGGTGTTCGGCATTCCCATTCCGGTGCTGATCACGGCGCTCATCTTCGCGGTCTTCTGGGTGCTGCTGCAGTTCACCCCGCTGGGGCTGAAAATCTACGCCGTGGGGGGCAACCGCGAAGCCTCGCGGCTGTCGGGCGTGGCGGTGAACCGCGTCACCATCGCCGCCTACGGCATCTGCGGCGCCCTGGCCGGCGCCGCCGGCTTGGTGCTGACGGCGCGCCTGCGCTCCGGTCAACCCACGGCGGGAGAGTTCTACGAGCTCACCTCGATCGCCGCGGTGGTGTTGGGCGGCGCCTCGCTGACCGGCGGCGAGGGCAAGGTGCAGCGGACGGTCCTGGGGGTGCTGATCATCCAGGTGCTGAGCAACAGCCTGAACCTCCTCAACGTCCACTCGTACTGGCAGCGCGTCCTGGTGGGAGGGATCATCATCGTGGCGGCGGCCGTGGACCGATTCCGGCGCACGGCGTAGGCTTCACCTGATTAGGAGGCGAGAACGATGAAAGCGCGTGTTCTGCTCGTCGGGCTCATGTCGCTGGCGCTGGTTCTGGCCGCCGGCGCCGGGCGCGCTGCGGCCAAGGAGTTCACCCTGGGCGTCTCCCTGGCCAGCGACGTCAATCCCTTCTACATCGCCATGGCCAACGGCATGAAGATGCAGGCGAAGGAAACGGGGGCCACGCTGCGCTTCGTGACCGCCAACGAGGACATGGCGACGCAGCTCAACGGCGTCCAGGACCTCATCGCCGCCGGCGTCAATCTCATCCTCATCTCGCCGATCGATGCCGTGGCCTCCGGCGCCGCCTACGACGCCGCCGCCAAGGCCAACATCCCGATCATGAGCATCGCGCGCGGCGCCAAGTCGGAGAAGCAGACCGCCTTCATCCGCATGAACGAGGAGCAGATCGGCGAAGAGGTCGGCCAGTGGGTGGTGAAGCAGACGGGCGGCAAGGGGAACATCGCCATGCTCTCGGGACCGGCCGGCGCCTCCTTCGCCTACTTCATGGCGCAGGGGTTCAAGCGCGAGATCGCCAAGAACCCCGGCCTGCGGATCGTCGCCGAGCTGCACTCCGGCCTCACCCGCGAGGAGGGCCTGAAGCTGGCCGAGGACGTGCTGACGGCGCAGCGCGACCTGGCGGTCATCTACGCCGCCAACGATGAGATCGCCCTCGGCGCCTCGCAGGCCGTGCAGGCGGCGAAGCGCGCCACCATCAAGGTGACCGGGCTGAACGGCATCCCGCCCGCCGTCATGGCGGTGCGCGAGGGACGCATGGCCCTCACCGTCGGGCTCAATCCCGTCGACTGGGGAAAGCTCGGCGTGAAGACGGCGGTGGACTACCTGAACGGCGTCAAACCCGGCAAGAACGTCTACATCCGGCACCTGCTGATCGACTCGAGCAACGCCCAGAGCATCAAGCTGCCGCCGCCGCCGAAGAAATAAACCGGCGACGGTTCGCGGCACTGCGAACCAAGGCGCGCGCCTTCCTCTGGCGCGGTGCACGCCGCGGCTGCGCCGCAGAGGTCTCCTTTGCCCCGAGGCGCGGGGAGTCCGCGCGTCGCGGGGCGGCATGGAGCGCGGCGACGGGCCTGGGCTTGCGCCTCGCGTGAGGCGCCGGCGCCGGGACTGGAACTGAGCCGGGCGGCACGTTGCCGGCGGCTTGCGCGCCAGGCGGGGAAGGGGGGCGGCGCCCCCAGCTTCCGACGTGGCTTGAACCAACGAAGGGGGGAGAGCGATGGAGAAGAAACATCTGCTGCGTCTCATCTTGGCCGGCGCGCTCCTGGCGCACCTGGGTCTCCTGGCCGCCGGCGCGCCGGCGAGGGCGGCGGGCAAGGAGGTGCTCACCATCCCGGCGGTCACCCTCTCGGCGTTGCCGGCGTGGGTGGCGGCTGAGCGCGGCTACTTCACCGAGCAAGGTCTGCAGATCGAGGTGCGGCGCATGCGGCCCGACATCTCCATCAAGGGCATGATCGCCGGCGAGGTGGTCTACGCCACCGCCATCGGCAGTGTGGTGCGGGCGGCGGTCACCGGCGTGCCCGTGAAGGCGGTGATGGCCTACCTCACGTCGGCCCTGGGGGTGATGATGACGAAGCCGGAGTGGAAGACCATCGAGTCGCTGCGCGGCGAGCCGAAGCAGATCATCGGCACCGAGAGCGTCGGCGGCACCATGGAGTACATGCAGCGGCAGTTCCTGCGCCACTTCAAGCTGGAGCCCGGCAAGGACGTGGTGCTGCGGGTGGTGGGCTTCGCCGAGCAGCGCGCCAAGGCGCTGCAGGCCAAGGTGGTGGACGCGACCATCGTCATCCCGCCGCAGGACGAGTTCCTGAAAGAGCAGGGCTTCAACGAAGTGGTCTTCGGGCCTGACATCATCCCGGAGTTCCTCCTCGGCGGCCTCGGCACCACGGTGAAGAAGATCACCGAGGACCGCGAGGGCGTGAAGAAGGCGATCCGCGCCAGCCTGAAGGCGACGAACTACATCAACACGGAGAGCGCCGGCACCATCGACATCATCGCCCAGTGGTTCCAGCTCGAGCGGCGCTACGCCGAGAAGACCTTCGCGCGCCTGAAGAAGGCCTTCCCGGCGGACGGCAAGGTCGGCGATGCGGCCGTCCTGGAGAACATCGAGCTGGCGAGCCAGCGCCTGAAGGATGTCGGCAAGGTTCCCGTCGAGCGGGTGGTCGACTTCGGGCTGCTGAACGAGGTGCTGAAAGAGACGAAGCGGTAGCGGCTGGACGCCCGGCGGACCCCTCGTGAGGCCGGCGGTTGGCGGCGCCGGGAGGGTGCGAGGCCGGGATGTCCGAGGGCTGGGGAAGCATCCGGCGCGAGGGGCGGGCGGCGACCTCGTCGCCGCGGGGTGAGTCAGCGAGGTGGGGAGATGGCGCCCTTACTGGAATTCAGCGGCGTCAGCCAGGTCTACGAAGCCGGCGGCGAGTTCACCACCGCCCTCGAGAACGTCACCTTTACCATCAAGCCGCAGCAGTTCGTGACCATCGTGGGGCCGAGCGGCTGCGGCAAGACCACCCTGCTGAAAATCTTGGCGGGTCTCCTGGCGCCGAGCAGCGGCGAGGTGCGCTATGCCGGCAAGGCGCAGCCTCGTCCCCATCCTGATTTTGCCATGGTGTTCCAGGACTTCCGCCTTTTCCCCTGGATGACCATCCTGGCGAATGTGGAGTTCGGCCTGCGCTTCCACGGCCGCGAGCGCTCCCACGAGCGCGCGCAGGACCTCATCAAGCGTCTGGGGCTCGAGGGCTTCGAGCGCCACTACCCCTACGAGCTCTCGGGCGGCATGCAGCAGCGGGTGGGCATCGCGCGGGCCCTCTGCGTCGAGCCCAAGGTGCTGATGATGGATGAGCCCTTCGCCGCCCTCGATGCGCAGACTCGTGAAATCCTGCAGCGTGAGATGCTCGACCTCTGGGAGCATGACCGCAAGACGGTCTGCTTCATCACCCACAGCATTGACGAGGCGATCCTCCTCGGCGACCTGCTGATCGTCATGAAGGCCCGGCCCGGCCGCATCAAGACGATGCTCGACATCACCCTCCCCCGGCCCCGCTGGCGCCGCGAGGTGAAGGAATCGCCCGCCTTCCTGGAGCTCCGCAGCCACATCTGGGAGCTGCTGGAAGAGGAGATCAACCTCCGGCGGCGGTAGCTCCGCCTCTGCATCTTCTCGCGGTCATCACCCATGCGCCTGCTGAAACGGCACCGTTCCCTTGTCTTGGGCCTGAGCGGCCTGGCCGGCTTCCTGGCCGTCTGGGAGCTCGCGACCGCAACGCTGCGGCTCGTGGACCCCCTCTTCCTGAGCGCCCCCTCGGTGATCCTCTCGGAGTTCGGCAGCCTCCTGCGCAGCAGCGAGCTCAACCCCCACCTCTGGGCCAGCCTGAAGGAGTTCAGCGTGGCCCTGGCGCTGGCCATCGTGGCCGGTGTGCCGCTCGGCCTGCTGCTGGGCCGCTTGACCATCCTGGAAGAGCTCTTGGACCCGTTCATCATGGCCTTCTACTCCATGCCCAAGGTGGCGCTCCTCCCCCTTTTCCTGGTGTGGTTCGGCATCGGCTTCACGAGCATCTTCACCCTCGTCTTCGTGATGGCCGTCTTCCCCATCATCATCAACTGCCTGGCAGGGGCGAAGACCGTGAACCCGGCGCTCGTCGAAGCGGCGCGTGTCTTCGGGGCGGGGGAGAAGGACATCTTCGTCCTGGTGGTCTGGCCCTCCACCCTGCCGCTCATCCTCACCGGCATTCGTCTCGGCCTCGGCGCCGCCCTCATCGGCGTGGTGGTGGCCGAGTTCTACATCGGCAACAGCGGCCTGGGATACGTCCTCGTCGAGGCGGGGGCAACCTTCCGCACCCCGAAGATTTTCGTGGTCGTCACCCTGCTCATGGCGGCGGCCATCGTGCTGAGCAAGTGGTTGGAGTGGATCGAACGGCGTCTGGCCCCCTGGAAGTACCGCTAGAAGCGCGCGGGGTCTCCCCACCCCGCCGTCTGGAACGGCGCCGCGCGGGCGCGGACGTTGCGCGGGCGATCGTAGGGGCGCCGCTTGCCGCGCCCGAAACGGACGATGACGCACGGGCGCGCGCGTCGCCCGAACCGGCAGCGGGGGGCCGCGCAAGGTCCGCCCCGCAAGGTGGAAATCGAAACAGGAGGTGGAGAGGATGGCGCATGCCGACCTGCGTGAGTTTCTTGGGCTCTTGGAGAAGAACGGCTTGCTGGTGCGCGTCAAAGCCGAGGTGGACCCCGTCTACGAGATCGGCGCCATCGTCCGGCGGGTCTTCGACCGGCGTGGTCCCGCCCTGCTCTTCGAGAAGGTGAAGGGCAGCGCCCATGCGATGCTGAGCGGCGCCATGGACACCTTCAAGCGCTACGCCCTGGGCATCGGCACGGCGGAGAACCCCGCCGCCATCATGGAGAAAGTGCGCTGGGCCACCAAGAATCCGCGCCCGGCGGTGGTCGTCGCTCGCGGCGTCTGCCAGGAGAACGTTATGGAAGGCGACGCCGTCGATCTCCTCGGCCTGCCGGTGCCCCTTTGGCACCGGCTGGACGGCGGCAAGTACATCGGCACCCTCGGCGTCTCCTTCGTGAAGGACCCGGAGACCGGCGTGCGCAACGTTGGCATCTACCGGCACCAGCTCCACGGCGCGGACCGCATGGGGCTGAACGGCACGCAGCAGATGGGGGTGCTGTACCAGAAGCACCAGCAGCGCGGCCGGCCGATGCCCATCGCCGTGGCGATCGGCGTCGATCCCTACGTGCTGGCGGCGAGTTGCTTCCGCCCGCCGCTGGGGCACGACGAGCTCGACATCGCCGGGGCTCTGCGCGGCGCCCCGGTGGAGATGGTGCGCTGCCGCAGCATCGATGCCGAGGCCCCGGCCAACGCCGAGATCGTCATCGAGGGCGAGGTTTCACCAAACCCGGACGACTGGGAGATGGAGGGCAACTTCGGCGAGTTCACGGGCTACTACGGCGGCATGAAGAGCCCCAAGCCGGTCATCAAGGTAAAGGCCGTCACGCACCGCAACCAGCCGATCTTCCAGGGAACCCTCGAAGGCAAGCCGCCCTCGGAGAGCACCACCCTGCGCACCATCGGTCACTCCGCCGGCGCCTGGTTCACCCTGACCCACTGCGGCACGCCCGGGTTTAAGGATTGCTACGTCACCGACATGGGGGGCGCGAACCTCTGGGTGGTCATCCAGATGAGCCGCCAGTACTACCAGGGGAACTCCCGGCAGCTCATGCGCGCTCTCTGGGCCACGGGACACTACGGCAAGTTCGCCGTCGTCGTCGATGCGGACATCGACATCTACGACCGCGGCCAGGTGGAATGGGCCATGGCGACGCGGGTGCAGCCGCACCGCGACATCATCATCACCTCGAACCGCGAGTGCGGCATCAACCTCGATCCCTCCATCCCGCCGGAGGTTCGGGAATACCCGGACACGGCGACCTCGAAGATCGGCATCGACGCCACCCTGCAGTACAAGGGCTTCGAGTTCGTCCCCCTGGCCGTTCCCAGCCCCGCCGACGTGCGGCACGTCGACGAGCGCTGGCCGGACTACGGCATCGACCTCGCTTGATAGCTGCTGATGCGAACCGCCCGCGCGGGGCGGCGGTCGGCTTTGCGCCGCCCTTGCCGCGGGCAGCAAAAGAGGGGCGCCGCTCGCCGCGCACCCCTCACCCTTCCGCTTCGTCCTCTCCAGCGCCCCAACGCCGCCTCGCCGCGCGGCGCTCACTTCCTCCCCGGCAGCGCTCCCTCCACGGCGATGATCAGGTTCAAGTAGTCATCCACCGTCGCCGCGGCGCTCGGCGGCACGACGGTGGTCGAGTCGAGCTGCTCGATGATCGCCGGGCCGACGAAGGCGGCGCCGGGGAGCAGGCGGGCGCGCTCGTAGATGCGCGACTCGGTGAAGCCGCCGGCTTCCTTGAAGTAGACCGGACGCGACCCCTTCAGCGCCGCCGACGCCTCGCCCCGCTGGGTGTAGCGCCGCAGCTCGGGGCTGGGGAGGTTGCCGGTGGCGGCGATGCGGGCGTTGCCGATCTCGACGGCGACGAACTCCAGCGGCACCGTGTAGCCGAACTCCTGCTCGTGCCGCTGCGTGAAGGTGGTGACGAGCCGGTCGATGTCCTCGCGGCTGTAGGTCTTGGTGTCGATGGGGATGCTGAGGTACTGCGTCTGCGGGAAGTACTTCACGTCCACGATGCGGCTCAGCTCGATGGCGCTCTCCGGGATGTCCTCCTCCTTCAGGGTGCGAATGGCCCGCTCCTCGAGCTCCGCCCAGACGGCGTTGAACCGTTCGGGCGAGAGGCTGGCGGCCTTCTCGATGATCGGCGCGATGAAGTCGTGCTTCACGTGCACCAGGCTGACGCCGAAGGCCGAGGTGACGCCCGGGGAGACGGGGACGATGATCTTCGGGATGGAGAGCTCCTGGGCCAGGGCGGCGGCGTGCAGGGGCCCGGCGCCGCCGAAGGCCACCAGGGCGAAGTCGCGCGGGTCGTAGCCGCGCTCGACGGTGATGCGGCGGATGGCGTTGGTCATGTTGGTGTTGGCGATGTGGATGATGCCGAAGGCCGCCTCCTCGACGGTCATGCCGAAGTGGGCGGCGATCTTCTCCGCGATGGCGGCGCGGGCCAGGTCCGGCCGCAGCGTCATCTCGCCCCCCAGGAAGGCCGCAGGGTCGAGCCGCCCGAGGACGAGGTTGGCGTCGGTGTTGGTCGGCTCGCTGCCCCCCTGATCGTAGCAGGCGGGGCCGGGGATGGCGCCGGCGCTCTGCGGGCCGTTCTTCAGCGCTCCGCCGACGTCGATCCAGGCGATGCTGCCGCCGCCCGCGCCGATCACCTCGAGGTCGACCGAGGGGTAGCGCACGGGGACGCGAAACTCGACCTTGGTGCCGGGGGTGTAGAGCGGCTGCCCCTTGTAGACGAGGGAGAGGTCCGTGCTCGTCCCTCCCATGTCGAAGGTGATGACGTTCTCGTAGCCGGCCAGCCGGCCGATGAAGGCGCCGCCCATGACGCCGCCGGCGGGGCCGGACTGACAGGTGCGCGCCGGAAACTTCTTGGCGCTGTCAATGGAGATGACGCCGCCGCCGGAGTGGACGACCAGGATGTCGCCGCGGAAGCCCTTGTTCTTGGCGCGCTTCGTCAGCTCGCTGTAGTAGTCCTCCACCAGGGGGCCCAGGTAGGCGTTGGCCACGGTGGTGCTGGTGCGCTCGAACTCGCGCTGCTCGGGGAACTCGTTCGAGTTGCAGACGAAGACGTCGGGCATGAGCTCCTCCACCAGCTCCTTGGCGCGGCGCTCGTGCTCCGGGTTCATGAAGGAGTTGATGAAACAGATGGCGACCGACTGCATGCCGCGCTTCTTGAAGATTTCCGCCACCCGCCGCACTTCCTCCTCGTTCAGCGGCTCGATGGCGTTGCCCTCGTAGTCGATGCGCTCGCTCACCGTCAGGCGGTGGCGCCGCAGGACGAGCGGCGCCGGCGGCGCCCAGCGCAGGTCGTAGATGTTCGGGCGGTTGCCGCGCGCGGCCTCCAGCACGTCGCGGAAGCCCTTCGTGGTGATCAGCCCCGTCAGGGCGCCCTTGCGCTCGAGGATGGCGTTGGTGGCGATGGTGGAGCCGTGCTTGAAGACGCTGATCTCGGAGAGCTGAATCCCCGCCTTGGCGAGGACGTTCATGATGCCGTCAATGAACGTCGGGGGAGTTGACGGCACCTTGGCGATGGTCATCTCCCCGCTCTCGTCGTTGATGCAGACGAGATCGCTGAAGGTCCCTCCAATGTCCACGCCGACGGTGTAGCGAGCCATGCTCATCCCTTCTCTGCGCTGCGTTCCGGTGACGATGGCGGCAAACGTCGAGTGGTGCGTCCCACAAGTTCGCTTACCTAGTTGCGGCGGTGCTCGCTGTATTGGCAAGGAGCTTGTCAAGGACCCATGCTCCCCCCTACCCCCATCCCGTAGGGGCGGTTCGCGAACCGCCCTTACAAGGCGGGGTGCGCGAGGGGACAAGGTTCCCTCGCAGACGTAGGCGCCGGGCGGGGCAAGCCCCGCTCCCTACGATCCGCTCCTACGGAGCGCGCGGAGGGGACAAGGTCCCCTGCTTGGCTTCGAGGGCGGCGAGCACGCGCTCCGGCGTCAGGGGGAGGTCCCGCAGGCGCACGCCGAGGGCATGGCTGACGGCATTGGCGATGGCGGCGGCGGTGGCCACCAGGCCGGGTTCGCCCACCCCCTTGGCGCCGAACGGGCCGTGCGGGTCTTCCTCCTCGACGATGATCGCGGTCATCTCCTCCGGCACGTCGAGGATGCTGGGAATCTTGTAGTCGATGAAGGAGGGGTTGAGCGTCTGGCCGCCCTCGGTGCAGAGCTCCTCGAAGAGGGCGTAGCCGAGTCCCTGCGCGAAGCCTCCCTCGATCTGCCCTTCGACCACCGTGGGGTTGATGGCCCGCCCCACGTCGTGGGCCGCCGCCGCCTTCAGCACCTTGACCTCGCCGGTCTCCACGTCCACCTCGACCTCGACGACGTGCACGCCGAAGATGTACGCGGTCAGCGGCCCGAAGGGGAAGCCGCGCAGCACCGCCCGCTTCGGGTCGAAGCCGGGGCCGTCGACGATGAAGGAACCCTTGGCGAGGATCGGGCCGCCGCTCACCCAGTGGCTGATGGCGCCGAGGTCGCGGTAGGAGAGCGCGCGCTGGGGCGAGCCCTTGACGCGCACCGTCCGATCAACGGTCTCCAGGTCGTCGGGGCTGACCTCGAGCGTCTTCGCCGCCAACGCCAGGAGCTGCCGGCGGGCGTCGCCGGCCGCCAGGCGCACGGCGTTGCCGACCGTGAAGGTGGTGCGGCTCCCCGCGGTGCCCCAGTTGAAGGGCGCCGTATCGGAGTCGATGGCGGCGTAGTGGATGTCGCTCATCGGCACGCCGAGCTCCTCGGCGGCGATCTGCGTCAGCACCGTCTCGCAGCCCTGGCCGATGTCGACGGCGCCGGCCACCAGCCCCACCGTGCCGTCTTCATTGATCTTCACGAAGGCCCCCGCCGAGAGCAGGCCGCTGATGTGGTGCATGGCGGCGACGCCCATGCCGCGGCGCTTTGTGGGCGAAGAGGAAGCGGAAACCCGACGCCAGCCGGCGCGCGCCGCGGCCTGCTCGAAGCAGCGCCTCAGCCCGACGCTCGTGTAGCGTTGCCCCCCCAACGCGGTGTCCCCGGTCTGCACGGCGTTGCGCAGGCGCAGCTCGATGGGGTCGAGGCGGAGGCGCTCGGCGATGAGGTCGAGCTGGGACTCCGAGGCGAAGGTGGCCTGCGGGTTGCCGAAGCCGCGGAAGGCGCCGCTCTTCGGCAGGTTGGTGTAGACGCAGTAGGCGTCGATGCGCACGTGCGGGATGTTGTACGGACCGCGCGCCATCATGGCGCCGAAGCCGGCGATCCCCGGCCCGTCGTCGGCGTAAGCGCCGGTGTTGTAGATGAGGCGCACCTGCTTGGCGGTGAGGCGCCCGTCGCGCTTGACGCCGGTCTTGATGTCGATGCGGCTGCTGTGGCGCGGCTTGCCGAAGGTGAACTCCTCGTCGCGGCTGAGGTAGAGCTTCACCTTCTTGCCGCACTTCAGGGCCAGGGCAGCGGCCATGGGCTGCACGGTCGGCTCCATGCGCCCCCCGAAGCCTCCGCCGACGCGGCTGTTGATGACGTGGATTTTCGACTGCGGAATGAGCAGGGCCTCGGCGATGCGGATTTGCGTCAGGTGCACCGACTGGGTGTTGCTCCAGACGACGAGGCGCCCGCCCGCGTCCACCTCCACCACGGCGCCGCTGCGCTCCAGGTAGGTCTGGTGCACGCGCTGCGTCGTGAAGGTGTCCTCGAAGACCTCGTCGGCCTCGGCGAAACCGGCGTCAAGGTCTCCTTCGGCGAAGGTGGTGTGGGAGCAGACGTTCCCCTCCTGGACGGCCTCATAGATCTTCACGTAGCTCGCCAGGTCGGGGTGGAGGAGGGGGGCGCCGGGACGCAGGGCGTCCTCGGCGGTGAACACCGCCGGCAGCTCCTCATACTCCACCTCGATGAGCTGCAAGGCCTCGGCGGCGGCCTCGTCGGAGCAGGCGGCGACAAGGGCCAGCGGCTCGCCGACGAAACGCGTCACCCCCTTGGCGAGGATCGGCTCATCCTTGATGAAGGGACCCATCAGGCCGTCGGGAAGGTCGGCGCCGATGACGATCGCCTTCACCCCGGGCACACGCAGCGCCCGACTGCGCTCAATGTTGACGAGGCGCGCGTGCGGCTGGCGGCTCCAGAGCACTTTGCCGACGAGGGCGTCGCGGTGCGGGACGTCATCGAAGTAGCGCGACCGCCCGCTGACCTTCTCGGCGGCATCGACCTTCACCACGCTCGTGCCGACAACCGCCAGGGGCGTTGGCATAGTCTTCTCCTGCTACGGCGCGGCGGCCCCGGCTTCAGGACGCGTGGCCGCGGCGAGCCGGCGCGCGGCATGCTGCACGGCCGCCACGATCTTCGCATAGCCGGTGCAGCGGCAGAGGTTGCCGGCGAGGTGCTGCTTGATCTCCGCCAGCGTCGGCCGCGGCTGCACGTCGAGCAGGGCCTTGGCGGCCAGGATCATGCCGGGGATGCAGAAGCCGCACTGCACGGCGCCGAGCTCCATGAACGCCTCCTGCAAGGGATGAAGGCGCCCATCAACCGCCAGGCCCTCGATGGTGGTGATCTCTTTGCCCGCGGCGTCGAAGGCGAAGAGGAGGCAGGAGCGCACCGCGGCGCCGTCCAGCAGCACCGTGCAGGAGCCGCACTCGCCGACCTCGCAGGCCTCCTTCGTGCCGGTGAGGTTGAGGCGGCCGCGCAGGAGATCGATGAGCAGTTCGTTCGCCGGCGCGTCCAGGGTCTCGGAAGCGCCGTTGACCCGCAGGGTGAGGGAGATCAGCATGCGAGGCTCACTCCGGGATCGGCAGGCCCGCGGCGGCGACGGCCCGGCGCAGGGCCCGCCGCGCGAGCACGCGGACCATCTTGCGGCGGTAGTCGGCGGAGGCGCGCAGGTCGCTGATCGGCCGGGCTTCCCGCGCCGCCTGCGCGGCGGCGGCGGCGATGCTTGCGGCGGTGGGCGCGGCCCCGCGCAGAAGCGCCTCGGCGGCCGGGCAGCGCATCGGCGTGGGGGCCGCGGCCGCCAGGCCGATGCGCGCCTCGCGCAGCACCCCATCCTGGAGGGCGACGGTTACCGAGACCGCCACGATGGGGATGTCGGTGGCGTTCTTGCGCAGCTTCTCGTGGGCGCCGCTGCGTCCCGCCAGCTCGGCCGCCACGCTGATGCCGGTGAGGAGTTCGTCCGGCTGGAGCTGCGTCTCGTGGGCGTCGAGGAAGAACTCCTCGATCGGCAGAGTCCGCTCGCCGTCGCTGCTGCGCAGGTGCAGGCGGGCGCCGGCGGCGATGAGCGCCGCCGCCATGTCGGTGGCGGGGTCGGCGTGGCTGAGGCTTCCCCCCACGGTGCCCATGCGGCGGATCGGCAGCGAGGCGACGTGGCCCGCCGCCTCGGCGAGGATGGGGTAGTGCGCGGCGATGGTGGCCGATTCGGCGATCCACTGGTGCCGCGCCAGGGGGCCGATGCGCAGCCCGGTCGCGGCATCGTAGTCGATGCGGTCCAGGCCGGGGATGGTCTTGATGTTGATCAGGCAGGTCGGCTCGAAGAGATGCTGCTTCATCAGGATGGTGAGGGCGAGGCCGCCGGCGAAGACCTTGGCCCCTCCATACTCCCGCAGCCAGGCGCAGGCTTCCTCCACCGAGGTGGCTTCCAGGTATTGGAACTCGCGGACTCTCGCCATCTCCCCCCTCATGCGACGCCGCCGGTCGGAGCGCCCGCCGCCGATGCCGCTGCGGCTCGCCGCGGCTCAACTGGGGCGCTGGGCGGTGGACTTCATCCCGGTCGGCAGATGGGTGATCCCCTCGCCGGTGATCTTGGACTCCTCCGGCAGCTCGATGAGGGGCTTGGTGTAGGTATCCACGAAGCCCTCGATGTAGTCCCCCAGGTTGATGGTATGGGTGGGGAAGTAGCAGGGCTGATTGATCATCGGCGAGGTCACCTTGTCCAGGCCGATCGGCCGGGTGCAATCGAAGCCCATCTTGGTGACCACCGAGTCGGTGGTGGTGGGATCGAGAGGGATGCCGAGGGTGTCCTGGATGAAAACCACGTCGTCCCTGCCGCGGCAGCGGGTGGCGAAGGCCCATTCCACCTGGATGTGGTTGCGCGCGTCGATGTCTTCATCCACGACCCAGACGTTCTTCACCCCCTGGTACGACAGGACCGTGGAGATCACCTGCTTGCCGTGGCCCGGATAGACCTTCTTGATGCGCACCACGCAGTCGAAGTAAGTGCAGCCGCCGGGGGTGAGGTAGACGTCGAGGATGCACTCCTGCGGGAAGACCCGTTCCAGCGCCCGATAGACCTCCACCTGGTTGGTGATCAGCATCGGCTGGTTCTCATCGGGCGGCGGGCCGGTGACGATGTCGTTGTAGATGGGGTTGTTGCGGTGGGTGATGGCGGTCACGTTAAAGACGGGCGCCAGGCGCTCGTCGCCGTAGTAGCCGGTGAACTCGACGAAGGGGGCCTCGGGGAGACGCTCGTGCGGCGGGATGAGCCCCTCGATGATGATCTCGGCGTTCGCCGGGACCTCGACGTCGATGGTCTCGCAGCGCACCAGCTCGACCGGTTTCCGCCGCTGCGCGCCGGCGAAGGCGAACTCGTCTTCGTCCAGCGGCATGCTCGTTGAGGCGGCCATCATGGTGGCGGGGTCGGCGCCGATGGCCACCGCCATCGGGCACGGTTCCCCGCGCTCCCAGTACATCATGATGATGTGCCAGAGGTTGAAGGGCGACATCCAGAGGCCGGTCTGATTTTTCTTATGGATGTAGAGGCGATGCACCGAGGCGTTGTGCACCCGCGTCACCGGGTGCTGCACGACGCAGCAGGTGGCGTCGATGTACCAGCCGCGGTCCTTCTTGGCGTGCCAGGTGATGGGGAACATGTTCAGGTCCACGGCGTCGCCCGTGATGATGTTCTCCTTGCACGGCCCGTCCTTGACCAGCACCGGATCATACTGTCCGATGCGCTTCGAGCCAGCCATGTAGTCCCGCACGAAGTTTTCCGGCGTCGTGTCGAGGCCCATGCAGACGCGCTTCTGCGTGCCGTACACCGCCACCGTCAGGGGGACGCGATAGCCCTTGACGTTCTCGAACCAGAGGGCGGGCCCCTGGAAGTCGATGGACTTCTTCGCCACCAGCGTCGTTTCGAGGTAGCGATCGACCTCGCGGGTCACGCGCTTGAGTTCGCCCTGACTCTCAAGGTACGACAGGAAGCTGCGGAAATCGTCGAATGGCATAGCCTTGCTCCCGCTGGATACAGCGTCTCCCCCGAGATGGAACCAGCATCCCGTTGCAGGGATTTCACCTGGAGTGGTTCGCCTGGTTTTGCCAGGATAGGCCGCCTTGGAGACTGGAAAGACGTCCGCCGCCTGCAACGTCGAGGCTGCGGAACGGTGACGTTCTTCGCACCCGTGGGCGCGATTTGGGGTGGCCTTCCGGCGCAGGTCGTCCGCTTGGCCTGGGCGGTCGATCCTCTCCGTCGATGAAGCTGACGAGGCGTTATCTTATGACAAGGAGTGCTTTGACGTCAATGGCAGCGCCCGCCCGCGGCGCGCCGAGGGCGTCGTGGGGCGGTTCCGCCGGAGTGCGAGGCCAAGGCAGGCGGGGCGCGGCGCCAGCCGAACCCTGGCTGGACCTGCCCCCCTCCTGGGGTGGAGAGCCTGCTCACCTTCGCGCGGAGGGGCCGACTTGTCGGGGTCGCTCCAACTCCACAGCGACGCTCAGCGCACGCGCTCGCGCGCTTCGTTCTTGATCGCCTGGTCCTGGATGCTGCCGGGGCCGAACTTACGCAGCTTCACGCCGCCGGAGAGCCGCGGGAACTCCGTGAACAGGCAGAGCTCGTCGGGGAGCTTGTAGCGCGCCACGTGCTCGGCGAGGTACTGCCGCAGCTCGGCGAGGGTCGGCTTCTCCTCGCCCTTCGGCACGATGCAGGCGCAGATGCTCTCCCCCAGCACCGGGTTCGGCGTTGAGACGACGCACACCTCCTTCACCTTCGGGTGCTTGTCGAGGAGGCTCTCCAGCTCGCTCGGGTAGATTTTCATGCCGCCGCGGTTCACCATCTCCTTCAGGCGGCCGGCGATGCGGTAGTGCTCCTCCTCGTCCGCCACCGCCACGTCGCCGGTATGCAGCCAGCCCTCCGCGTCGAGCTGGCGGGCGGTCTCCTCGGGGTTGCGCCAGTACTCCGTCAGCACGGCGTAGGAGCGCACGCAGAGCTCCCCCGGCTGCCCCGGCGGCAGCGTCGTGCCGGCCTCGTCGATGACCTTGAACTCGAACCCCTCGAGTGGCTTGCCGGCGGTGGTGGCGCGCATCTCCAGGCTGTCGTGGTCGTAGTCGCAGACCAGCCCCTCGAAGGCTTCGGAGCACCCCCAGGAGCCGAGGTAGTGGCACCCCATGCGGTCGCAGGCGCGCTTGAACGTCTCCGCCGGCGGCACGGCGCCCGCCACGAACCCCGTCCGCAGGGAGCTGAGGTCATGGGCCGCGAAGTCGGGAACGTTCAGTTCCAGGATGAGATGGGCCGGGGCGACGTGCTGCACGGTGACGCCATGCTCGGCCATCAAATGCAGCGCCTCGGCGGGCTGGAAACTTTGCTGCAGCACGCAGGAGGCGCCCGAGAAGAGGGCGGCGTTCAGCGTGCAGGTGCGGCCGAAGAGGTGGAAGAAGGGGAGGTGGCCGATGTAGACCTCGTTCTCCGTGCCGTGGTAGGAGTTCACCACCCCCACCACGTTCCGCACCATGTGGTAGTTCGTGTGCACCGCCGCTTTCGGCACCCCGGTGGTGCCTGAGGTGTGCTGCAGGAAGAGGACGTCCTTGCGAACATCCATGGTCACGGCGGGCGGCGTCGCTCCCTGGTGGCGCTCGAGGATGGCTGCCAGGTCCTCCTCCCGCGGCCCTTGCGGCGCCGGCAGGCCGTCGACGATGAGCTGCCGCAGCGAAGGGACCTGCCGCCGCAGCTCCCGCACCATGCCCAGGAAGTCGAATCCGGCCACCTCGCGGGGGAGGAACATGGTCGTCGGCTGGGTGTTGCGCAGCACGAAGAGGAGGTCGCTGTGACGGAAGGCCGGGTTGGTCCAGACGATGACGGCGCCCGCCTTCACGCATCCCAGGTAGCTCGCCACCATCTCGGGGGTGTTGAGCAGCGCCACCGCCACGCGGTCTCCTTTCTTCACCCCCCGCTCGGCCAGGCCGACCGCCACGGCATCGGCCATGCCGAGAAGGTCTCGGTAGGTGACGCGCCGCTCGCCGGCAATGAGCGCAACTTTCTCGGGCAGCCGCCGGGCGCTGAGCTCGACGGCCTGCGCCACGGTGAGGTTTTCAACATCCCGCAGTTCCATTCTCATCCTCCTCCAACGCCGCATCCCTCACGAGCACGCAGCTCCGCGCACTCAGCGCCCGCCCGCCGTCGCGCCCCGGCAGGAGGCCGAGGCGGCGCCGCCCTTCGCGGCCTCCCCGGCGTTGCGCGCCGCGCGTCCCCCCGCCTCTCCGTCCTTGCCAACGTTTCTCAGTTGAACGACATCCCCCCATTGACCTGCAGACACTGCCCGGTGACGAACGCCGCGTCCTCGGAGCAGAGGAAGACGATGGCGCCGGTGAGGTCCTCCGGCATCTGCTTGCGCTTGATGCACTGCTCATCGATGCGCTTCTGGAACCACTCCTCGGCGTAGGCATTGCGCACGGTGGCGGTCTGCGTCAGACCGGGGGCGACGCAGTTCACGGTGATGCCGTACGGCCCGAACTCCTTCGCCATGGCGCGCGTCAAGCCGATCACGCCGCCCTTGCTGGCGATGTAGTGCGCCAGGCGCGGCGACCCCGACCAGAACGTGCTGGAGGCGATGGTGACGATGCTGCCGCGCCGCTGCTCCTTCATGCGCGGCACCACCGCCTTGCAGCAGAGGAAGGTGCCGGTGAGGTTGACGTTCAGGACGCGCTGCCAGTCATCGAGGGTGATCTTCTCCCACTCGGTGAGGGGGTAGATGCCGGCGTTGCAGACCAGGGCGTCGATGCGGCCGAAGCGCTTCACCGCCACGTCCGCCATGCGCCGGGTCTCCTCCGGCGAGCTCACATCGACGCGCTCCGCCGCGGCCTTGCCGCCGGCGGCCTGCAGCTCCTCGGCAAGCCGCCGCCCCGCCTCGCCGTCGATGTCGGCGACGAGGACGGCGGCCCCTTCCTTCACGCAGCGCCGGGCATACGCCTCGCCGATGCCGTGGGCCGCCCCGGTGATGATGACGACGCGATCCTTCAGCTTCATGGTTCCTCTGCCTCCTGGGTTGGGGGTCGCCGCTGCCGCCCTGCCACCCCGCGGCCAGGCGGGCGCGGCGGCGCCTCCACACCCCTCGCCCCGTCCTCCCCTGGCCTCTCGCCCGGGGACGGCTGCCATGCGGCCGGGAGAGGAGCCGCGAATGCCCCCGCCCTACCCCTCGAGCCGCTCGCCCGCGGCCGGGAATCCGCCCCGGGTTCTCTCTTGGCGCGGCAAGGCTTCTAGTGTACCATCATTTTGACCCACGGGAAGCCTACCGCCGTGGTGCCGCGCGCTCACGCCACGTCGCGGCAGGCGCCAGGGGCCTGAGCAGGCCGCCCGCGCGGGCGCCGGGCCCTGCCGGCGCAGCCGCGGCGGCGAGGGAAAGCCTGGGCAGTTTTCCAGTGGTGAGGTATAGCACAGGTTTCGTCCGACGAGTACCTCACGTAGGGCAGCAGCATGTCCACTTTAGGGAGAACCCTGCGACAGGCCAGGGAAGAGAAAGGGCTGACCCTCGAGAACGTTGCCGAGAAGACCAACATCAACCGGCGCTACCTGGAAGCGCTCGAGAGCGGACGGTTCGACCTCCTGCCGGGGGGTCCCTTTATCCGCGGTTTTCTGCGCGCCTACGTGCAGCTCGTGCACCTCAACTACGACGAGGTGATCTCGCTCTACCTGGATGAGACGGCGCCCAAGCCGCCGCTGGAGGAGACGCCGGCGCCGCCGCCGGAGCCGGCGCCGCCGACAGCCGCTCCGCCGCGCGGCATGCCGCGGCGGGCGCTTCTCGCGGTCGGCATCGTCATCATCCTGGGGCTTGGCGCCGTGGCGGGATGGCGCCTGGGGCTGGACCTGGCGGCGCGGCAGTTTTTCCAACTCGGCTCCGTGCCTGCGCCCGAGCCCCGGCGGCCCGTCAGTCCGCAAGCGCCTGAACCCACCTTGCAGCGTCTCGGGCCGGCGCTGCCGGGGCAGGAGCCCAGCCTGTGGCCGCAGGCGCCGAGCGCGCAGGAGCGCTCGACCTCCGATCACCTCAGCGGCGCCCCCGCCGGAGCAGGCGCCAGCGGCAACGCCGGCCAGATGCCGGGGGCTGCAGCGGCGCTCGCCGCCCCGCGTGGCGCGTCGCGTCCAGGGCCGTCGCCGCGCTTCACCCTGCGGGTGCGCAGCGCCCGGACGAACTGGATGCGCCTGAGCATCGACGGGCGCGTCTCCGAGGACATCACCATGACGCCCGGCGAGGAGTACCGCTGGCAGGCCGCCGAAAGCTTCCTCCTCACCATCGGCAACGCCAGGGCGGCGGAGGTCTACCTTAACAATGTGCGGCTGATGCTGCCGGTCACCCAGGACAACGTCCTGCGCGATTTTCATGTCGATGCGGGGAGTCTGCGTCAGCATCGGCAGTAGGCGAGCGCCCGCCGGCGTCCCCTCGCCGCCGTCGGCGCGGCGGTGGAGGAGCGGGCGCGGGCGGCATCTCCTTGGTTGCGGCGGGGTCGGGGAGGAAGGACCAGGATGGCGCAGCCGCGGGTTCTGGCCGTGCTTGGGCAGCCCATCGAGCACTCCCTGTCGCCGCTCATGCACAACACGGCGATTCAGGCCCTGGGGCTGGCCTACGTCTACGTCGCCTTCGAGGTCGCCCCGGCGGACCTGGCCGAGGCGGTGGCCGGCTTGCGCGCCCTCGGCGTGCGCGGCTACAACCTCACCATCCCGCACAAGGAGCGCGTTCTCCCGTACCTCCAGGAGCTCACCGAGGAGGCGCGGCTGATCGGCGCGGTGAACACCGTGCGGCTCGACGGCCAGCGGCTCATCGGGCATAACACCGATGGGGTCGGGCTGCTGGCGGCGCTGCGGCGGGACGGCGGCATCGATCCCGCCGGCAAGCGCTGCGTGGTGCTCGGCGCCGGCGGCGCGGCGCGCGCCGTGGTCGTGCAGTTGGCCCTGGCGGGCGCCGCCGAGATTCTCATCGCCAACCGCACGCCGGAGCGCGCCGCAGCCCTCGCCAGCCACGTCGCGGCGAACGTGGGAGGCGTGGCGCTGGCGGCGCTCCCCCTGGACGGCGAGAGGCTGCGGCAGCCGCTGGCGCGGGCGGACCTGGTCATCAACGCCACCTCGGTCGGCATGGGGGATGACGCCGCCAGCCCCCTGCCCGCCGACGTGTTGAGCGACCGGCACTTCGTCTGCGATCTCATTTACCGCCCGCCGCAGACGCGCCTGCTGCGCCAAGCGCGCCAGCGCGGCGCGCGCGTGCTGAACGGACTCGGCATGCTTCTCTACCAGGGCGCCGCCGCCTTCCAGTGGTGGACCGGAGAGCCGTTCCCGGTGGAGCAGGTGCGGCGCGCCTTGCTGGAGCACCTGGCGGCGGGAGACGAGGAGGCTCGATCCTGACGCTCCACGCCTTTCCGCCCTGCCGCGACCCCGGCACGGCTCTGGCCCGAGTGAGCTGCGTGGTCAGGGTGCTAGAGGCGGGGTGGGCGACGCGTCAATTGTGAAGGGAACCGCGGGCTCTCCTTCGGAATTGCAGCCACTCCTGAGGAATGGGACAGGCCATGGCAACATTCGTGTGGACAGGCAGGCTCGGCGGCGGTGATGTGCAGACCGGCGAGATCGAAGCGGCGAGCCGCACGGTCGCCACCGCGCTGCTGCGACGCCAGCGCGTCGCCGTGCAAACGCTGAAACCGAAGACGAAGCCGCTCAACATCAAGATTCCCGGCCTCGGCGGCGACAAGGTCACGGACCACGACATCGTCATCCTCACGCGCCAGTTCGCCACCATGATCGACGCCGGCTTGCCCCTGGTAACGATCCTCGACATCCTGGGCAAGCAGAGCGAGAACAAGCTGCTCGCCGGGACCATCCTGAAGATCAAGGCCGACGTGGAAGGCGGCGCGAGTTACGGCGACGCCCTGCGCAAGTTCCCGCAGATTTTCGACAACCTCTACGTCAACATGGTCGATGCGGGGGAGACCGGCGGCATCCTCGACACGATCCTCTTCCGCCTCTCCGCCTACCTCGAGAAGAACGCGGCACTGAAGAAGAAGATCAAGTCCGCTCTCGTCTACCCTATCGCCATCGTGGGGGTGGCCGTCTTGGTGGTGGTCTTCCTGCTCATCTTCGTCATCCCCACCTTCGGCAAGATGTTCTCCGACGCCGGCCAAAAGCTGCCGCTGCCGACCGCGATCGTCCTTGGCGCCAGCGATATCACGATGAGCTACGGCTACCTGGTGATCCCGCCGATCGTCGGGGTGGTGATCGCCTTCAAGCGCTACTACAAAACCAAGGCGGGCCACCGCAAGATCGATGGGCTGACGCTGAAGCTGCCGGTGTTCGGCCTGTTGCTGCGCAAGGTGGCGGTGTCGAAGTTCACGCGCACCCTCGGCACCCTCATCAGCAGCGGCGTGCCGATCATCGAGGCCCTGGGGATCACGGCGCGCATCGCCGGCAACCTCGTGGTGCAGGAGGCGATCGAGACGACGATCACCAGCATCAAGCAGGGGGAAACGATCAGCAAGCCCCTCGGGCAGACGCAGATCTTCCCCCCCATGGTGATTCAGATGATCCAGGTGGGGGAAACCTCGGGGGCCTTGGACACCATGCTCGGCAAGATCGCCGACTTCTACGACGAGGAGGTGGACAGCACCGTCGGCGCCCTCACCGAGCTGCTCGAACCGATGCTCATGGTCTTCCTTGGCACCGTCGTAGGGTTCATCGTCGTCGCCATGTACCTGCCGATCTTCAACATGGCGAGCACCCTGGGGAGCTAGGCCCGGCGGCGGGAAAGGTGGCGGCGCGGTGGTGAGTGCAGGCTCGGAACAAGCGCGAGACGCGGTGATGACGCCTCCGCGGACGCCGCGACGAAGATTGCCGGCAAGCCTCCGCACCATCATCGTGCTGCGGCTCCTCCTGGCGAGCGGCGTCCTCGGCGCGGTGACGCTGGCCGAGGCGAGCTTCGCCGCCTGGCCGGAGACGGGCGCGCTTCGCCTCCTCATCTCGCTCGCCTACGCCGTGAGCCTGCTCACCTACCTGGTGTGGCGCCTGCTGGGCGACCACCCGGCGCTGCCGCCCGCCCAGTTCGCCGCTGATGTCGTCATCATCAGCGGCATCGTCCTGCTGACGGACGGCCTGCAGAGCCCCTTCACCTTCCTCTACATCCTCCCCATCATCGGCGCCGGCATGACGCTGCCGCGGCGCATCAGCCAGGCCACCGCCGCGCTCGCCAGCCTGGGGTATATCGGCGCCGCCTTGAAACTGCCCCTCCTCGGCGCCGCAGGACCGAGCGGCTGGCTCAGCCGCACCATGGCGGGCATCACCGCCGAGCGGTCGTACCTGCTCTTCTTCCATCTCAGCGCCTTCTTCCTCGTCGCCTTCCTGGGCAGCCACCTCGCCGAGAAACTGAAGGCCCAGCGCCGCGAACTCCAGGAGACGAGCGACTCCCTGGAAGAACTGCAGGAGCTGCACACGCGCCTCGTCACGAGCATGCGCGTGGGACTCTTCACCTGCGATTGCGACGGCCGCGTCACCTCCCTCAACCAGGCGGCGGCAACCCTCCTCGGCCACTCCTGGCCACAGGTCCGCGGCCAGAGCTGCGCCACCCTCTTCCCGGGGTTTCCGATCAAGGACTTCCTGGAAACCCTCTGCGGCCCAGGCGCGGCGGCGACGCCGGCGCAGGCGGCCGCCGGGCGCTTCGTCGAGGGGGAGTTCGAGCACCGAGGGGGGGCCACCATCAACCTGACCATGAGCCTCTCCCCCCTCCTCCCACCCGGCGGCCACTGCGCCGGCATGGTGGGCATCTTCCAGGAGAGCACCGAGCTGCACACGATGCGCCAGCGCCTGGAACGCGCGGACCGGCTGGCGGCCGTCGGGCGCCTGGCGGCGGGCATTGCGCACGAGATCCGCAACCCGTTGGCGTCGCTGAGCGGCGCGCTCCAGGTGCTGCGCGGCGAGGTGGACCTCGATGCCACGAATGCCCGCCTGCTGGATATCGCCCTGCGCGAGGCCAACCGCCTCAGCACCACGATCACCGAATTCCTCACCTATGCCCGCCCGCAGGCGCCGGAACCGCAGCCGTTCGACCTCAACATCCTCGTCAAGGAGACCCTGGAGCTGCTCAGCAACAGCCCGCAGTACCATCCGGAAATCAGCATCGAGATGGCCTGCGCCCCCCAGCCGGTGGTCGCCGAGGTCGACCTGCACCAACTGCGCCAGGTGCTCTGGAACCTCTGCCTGAACGCCTTGCAGGCATTTCCCGCGGAGGGGGGGATGCTGCGCGTCAGCACCGGCGCGAGCGGCGCCGGCGTCGAGGCGGGGCAGACGAGCGCCGCCCCCCTCGCCCCGGCGCTCCAGGCGCGCGGCGCGCTGGCTGATCCCTACGTCACCTTGACGATCGCGGATACCGGGGTAGGCATTCCGCACGACCTCCAGCAGCAGGTCTTCGAGCCGTTCTTCAGCACGAAGAGGTATGGCAGCGGCCTGGGGCTGGCCGTCGTGCATCAGATCGTCACCGCGCACCACGGTGAGATTTACCTCGACAGCAAGCCCGGCCGGGGCACGCGGTTCCGGATCGTGCTGCCGGCGCGGGCCCCGGCGGGCCTCGGCGCGGCGGGGCCGGCGCCGGCGAGGGATCGGCGCGCCGCACAGCCTTGAGGCACGGGTTGCCCCAGGGTAGGGAGCGGGCGAGCCCGCCCGCCGCCCGGCGGCTCCTCGCCGCGAAGGAGCGCGCGCCTCTCCAGTCGTTGCGAAAGCAGAGCCGGTGGCCACCATCCTGATCATCGACGACGAAGCAAGCATGCGCGAGTTCCTGGAGATCATGCTGCGCCGGGAGGGGTACGACGTCCTCGCCGCCGCCAACGGCGAGGCCGGCCTGCGCCTGCTGAGCCAGGACTCGGTGGACCTCGTCATCACCGACATGCGCATGCAGGAGGTGAACGGCATGCAGGTCCTGGCCACGGTGAAGCAGGAGACGCCGCTGACGCCGGTGATCCTCATCACCGCCTTCGGCTCGACCAAGGAGGCCGTGCAGGCGGTGAAGCAAGGCGCCTTCGACTACATCACCAAGCCGTTCCAGATCGACGAGGTGAAGCTCACCATCGCCAAGGCCCTCGAAACGCGGCGGCTGACCGCGGAGAACCTCTACCTGAAGCGCGAGCTGCAACAGAAGTACCGCTTCGGCAACCTTGTGGGCCGCAGCCCGCAGATGAGTCAACTCTTCCAGCTCATCGACAAGATCGCCGACAGCCGCAGCACCGTCCTCATCCAGGGGGAGAGCGGCACCGGCAAGGAGCTGGTGGCCCGGGCGATGCACTACCGCGGCAGCCGGCGCGATCGTCCCTTCCTGACGGTGAACTGCGGCGCCCTGCCGGAGCAGCTCCTGGAGAGCGAGCTCTTCGGGCACCAGCGCGGCGCCTTCACCGGCGCGGAGAAGACGAAGGAGGGGCTCTTCGAGGTGGCCGACGGCGGCACCTTTCTTCTCGATGAGATCGGCGAGACGCCGCTCGCCATCCAGGTGAAGCTCCTGCGCGTTCTGCAGGACAAGGAGTTCAAGCGCCTCGGCGGCACGAAGGACATCCGCGTCGACGTGCGCATCATCGCGGCCAGCAACCGCAACTTGGCCGACGCAGTGGCGGCGGGCCGCTTCCGCGAGGACCTCTTCTACCGCCTCAACGTCATCCCTCTCGTCGTCCCCCCCTTGCGCGAGCGCCGCGGCGACATCGCCCTCCTCCTCGATCACTTCCTGGAGAAGTACTGCCAGGAGCTGGGGCAGCCGAAGTGCCGCCTGACGCCGGAGGCCCTCGCCTGCCTGGAAGCCTACGCCTGGCCGGGGAACGTGCGCGAGCTGGAGAACATCGTGGCGCGCGCCGTCACCTTCCAGGGCGGGGAAACAATCGGGCTGGAGAGCCTGCCGGAGGAGGTGACGCACCGCGCCGCCGCGCCGCCCCCGGCGATACCGCTGGCGTCATCTTCCGAGGTCGATCTTGACGCCGAGCTGAACCGCCTCGAGCGGCAGTACCTGGAACAGGCGCTCAGCGCCGCCAGCGGCCGGAAGACCCTGGCGGCGAAGCTCCTCCGCGTGAGCTTCCGGTCCCTGCGCTACCGTTTGAAGAAGCATCGCCTCGAGACCTAGTGTTGCGTCTCACAACGTCGCTGAAAATTTGCCGCGCAACGGCCTACATTTTTTCTCGGGAACCCTCGCTCCCCCACCCCCCCAGTCCCCGTGAGCTGCGCCGCGGCTCGCGTAGCTGGGGTGCGCGAAGGGACAAGGCCCCTCGCAGAAATTCATGATGTAACTTACACCACAGGAGAGTGCCGGGGATGCGCCGCCGCGCCCGGCCAGAAGCCGCCGCCGCCCCTCGCCGCGCGGGCGCTGGCGCGCAACGTCAAGCTGCAAACCCAGGCCCCGCGGAGGACCGCCGCCGGGAATTCCGCTGGAATCTGCGCGCACCCCTTGCGGGAAGTCCTCCTGAGTGCCTACCTTGAGCACGAGCAGCGAACCGGGGAGCGATCCCGGGGTTCCGCGCCCAGCGGTGCGTTTCGTTCGCAGACCTTCGCCGGGGCGTCCCATGAGGGGTGGTCTGCGTTTGCCGCTTTCCCTTCGCTGTCGCGCCGCGGCGAAGGCAGGCGCGCGGGAGGCGGGAGCCCGAAGACCCCGGCATGCCTCGCGGCGCGGAGCGAGACCCCCTGCCGGTCCTCCCCGGCGGGTGGACGTTTGCCTGCTCGCCACCTCCCCCTTGAGGCTGCGACCGACGCGCGGCAGGGAGCCGCGAGGCCGCCTGGGCCTGTCCGCCGGGGACGCGCAGCCGTGAGAGTTCTGATCGGTGACGGCGTTGCGTGATCTCTCCTCTCTCTTCGAAGACCTCCTGCGGGGGGCGGACCGCCTGCGGCTCGGCGGCCTTTCCGGCCCCGCCCTGGCGTACGTGCTGAGCGAGCTCGCCCGCGCCTCGGGCCGGCCCCTCTTCATCATCTGCCCCGATGTCGACACCGCCGTGGAGCTCAGCGTCGACCTGGAGTTCTTCCACGACGGCGGCGAGACCGCGCACCCCGCCGCCGCGCCGCCTGGGGCGCGCGAGGAGCTGGCGCCGCCTGCCGGCGGATTTGCCGGGCCGCTCTTCTTCCCGCCCTACGAGGTCACGCCGTACGACGGCATCCAGCCCGACCACGAGGCGACGCGGCGGCGCCTGAAGGTGCTGAGCGCCCTCTGCGAGGAGCCGACGCGCCTCGTCGTCACCACCGCGACCGCCGCCATGCAGCGCGTGCTGCCGCGGCGCACCCTGGCGTCCGCCTGCCTGCACCTGGCGGTCGGCTCGACCTCCCCCCTCGAGGCGCTCGCCGGTCAGCTCGCGCGGGGCGGTTATCGCCGCGAGGTCCAGGTCGAGGCGCACGGCGACTTCAGCATCCGCGGCGGCATCCTCGACGTCTATCCCCCCGGCGCCGAGCACCCGGTGCGCTGCGAGTTCGTCGGCAATGAGCTGGAGTCGATGCGGCTGTTCGACCTCGCCACGCAGAAATCGCTGCGGACCATCACCGCCATCACGCTCGAGCCGGTGCGCGAGTTCTTGGCGAACCCCGAAGACCTGCCGGCCGTCCTCGCCCGCCTGCGCCGCGCCGCCCAGGCGCAGGACCTGCCCGACGGCGAGCGCGCCGCCCTGGAGGAGCGCCTGCGCGAGGGCTCCGCCTCCTTCCCCAGCGAAGCGCTGCTGCCGCTCTGCCACGGCCAGCTCGACAGCATCTGGGACTACCTCGACCCCGAGTGCATCCAGGTGCTCTACGAGCCGGAACGGCTTGCCGAGATGGCGCGGCGCGCCTGGGAGGGGCTGAGCCTGAAGTACCGGGCGGCGCGCGCCGACGGCCGGCTGGCCCTCGATCCGCCCCAGCACGCCCTGCGGCCCGATCAGCTCCCCGGCCTCTGCGCTCAGACGCCGCGCCTGGAAATCTCGGAGCTCTCCGCGGGCGAGGGGGCGTCACCGCTGCGCGGCGCCCTCCGCCTGCTCTCCCTCGCCTCCTTCCGCGGCCGCTTCTCCTCCTTCATCGATCAGCTCCGCGTCTGGCTGAAGGAGCGCTACCGGATCATCATCGTCTGCTCCAGCCAGTCGGGAGCGGAGCGCTTGCAGGCGCTCCTGCGCGAGCACGACCTCGGCGCCAGCATCGCGCCGCGCTTCAGCGCGCTGCGCCTCGGCAGCCCCTGGGCCGGAAACGGGCAGGGAGAGGCCAGGGAAGGAGCGCGGCGCGTCCGGGACGCGCAGGAGCCGGACCTGGGCCTGGAGGGCGGGGCGGCCAGGCGCCGCATCGCCGCGGCCGCGGACGAGGATGGGGCCGGCTTCGAGCCGCGCCTCGAGCTCTGCCTCGGCCGCATCAGCGGCGCCTTCCAGTTCCTCCCCCTGCGCCTCATCATGTTCAGCGAGAGCCAGATTTTCGGGCTGCGGCTGCGCCGCCAATTCAAGGCGCGGCGCGCCAGCACCCTGCTGAAGTCCGGCTTGCGGGAGCTGCACCCGGGCGACTTCGTGGTGCACCACGAGCACGGCATCGGGTGCTACGTCGGGCTGCGCGAGCTGGCGGTGGGAGGGGCGCCCCGCGAGTTCGTCGAGCTGGAGTACGCCGAGCGCGAGAAACTCTACGTGCCGGTGGAGAAGCTGCACCTCATCGACCGCTACATCGGCGCCGGGGGGCGGGCGCGCCTGGACCGGCTGGGAGGGGTGTCCTGGAAGCGCGTCAAGGCCCGCATCAAGCGCTCGGTGCAGCACATGGCGCGGGACCTCCTGCGGCTCTACGCCGTGCGCGAGGTGCTGGAGGGGACGTCGTGCGAGGCCGACGGGCCGCTCCACCACGAGTTCGCCGCCGCCTTCGAGTACGAGGAGACGGAGGACCAGGGGCGCGCCATCGAGGATGTGGGCCGCGACATGGAGAACCGCCGCCCGATGGATCGCCTCATCTGCGGCGACGTCGGCTACGGCAAGACGGAGGTGGCCATGCGCGCCGCCTTCAAGGCGGTCTTCGACCATCGCCAGGCGGCCGTGCTGGTGCCAACGACGATCCTCGCCCAGCAGCACCTCCAGACCTTCACCCAGCGCTTCGCCGGCTGGCCGGTGCACATCGCCCTGCTCAGCCGCTTCGTGCCGCGCCCGCAGCAGAAGGCGACGCTGCGCGACCTCGCCGAGGGCAAGGTGGACATCGTCATCGGCACGCATCGGCTGCTGCAGGAGGATGTGCGGTTCAAGGAGCTTGGGCTGCTCGTCGTTGATGAGGAGCACCGCTTCGGCGTCGCTCACAAGGAGCGCATCAAGCGCTTCCGCAACCTCGTGGACGTGCTCACCCTCAGCGCCACGCCGATCCCGCGCACGATGCAGTTCGCCCTCATGAACATCCGGGACCTCAGCATCATCAACACCCCGCCCGAGGACCGCCTGCCGGTCCATACCTACGTCGTCAAGTTCAGCACGCGGGTCATCCGCGAGGCCATCATGAACGAGCTGCAGCGCGGCGGCCAGGTCTTCTTCGTGCACAACCGCGTGCAGAGCATCGACTCGATGGCCGCCGTGGTGAAGTCAATCGTCCCCGAGGCGCGCGTCGGCATCGCCCATGGGCAGATGAGCGAGCGCGCCCTCGAGCGCGTCATGGTGCGGTTCCTGCGCGGCGAGTTCAACGTCCTCGTCTGCACCACGATCATCGAATCGGGGCTCGACATCCCGAACGCCAACACGATCATCATGCACCGCGCCGACAAGCTGGGGCTGGCGCAGCTCTACCAGCTTCGCGGCCGGGTCGGGCGGGATCGCTACCAGGCCTACGCCTACCTCCTCGTCCCCGGCATGGACGCCCTCAGCGACGTCGCCCGCAAGCGCCTGCGCACCATCGAGGAGCTGAGCGAGCTGAGCGCCGGCTTCCAGCTCGCCAGCCGCGACCTGGAAATCCGCGGCGCCGGCAACATCCTCGGCTCCGAGCAGTCGGGGCACGTCGCCGCCGTCGGCTTCGAGCTCTACTGCCGGCTCATCGAAGAGGCCGTGGCGGAGCTGCGCGGCAAGAAGCCCTCGGAGATCTTCGAGGCCGACATCAGCCTCGATTTCCACGGCTCCATCCCCGCTGACTACGTGCGCGACGCCCAGGAGCGCCTCGATCTCTACCAGCGCCTCTCCCTCAGCGACGACGAGCAGGAGGTGGACGCCTTCGCCGACGAGCTGATCGATCGCTACGGCGGCATCCCCGACGAGGTGGAGCAGCTCATCGCCGCCACGCGCCTGCGCATCCTCGCCCAGCGCCTGCACCTCGAACGGCTGGCGCGCACGAGAGAGGGGGCGGACCTCCGCTTCCATCCCTCCACCGCCCTGGAACCGGAACGGCTCCTCCGCTTCCTCCAGACCCACCAGCGCACCGCCAAGCTGGAGCCGGAGAACCTCCTGCGTATCGCCATCGCGCCGGACGACTGGCGCGAGACCTATGCGACCCTTGCCAATCATTTGCGCGCCCTCGCCGGCCCATGATACACTCACTGGTAGGCATTGACCGCAGGGGGATCTCTCGAGGTGGCAGTTCGGCTGGCGCTGGGCATCCTGAAACGGGCCATGAGGCTCCACGCCATGCGGCGGCGCGCCGCCTCACCCTCCGCCGGGAGGGGGGGACGGCGCTTCTGGTGCGCCCTCCTGGCGGGCCTCCTCCTCGGCTGCACCGCGCCGCCGCCTCGCGCCGCGCAGCTCCCGCTCGAGCCCGTTGATCCGATCGTCGCCGAGGTGGACGGCACGGCGCTGACGAAGAGCGAGGTTGAGCGTTCCTGGAGGGCTGCGCACAAATCCCCCATGGAGACGGCAACCTCCGACCGACGCGCCGCCTTCCTCCTGAAGATGGTGGAGCAGGCGCTCTTCCTGCAGGCGGCCAAGAAGGAGGGCCTGGAGGTTCCCGACCTGGAGGTGCAGCAGGCCGAGCATGCCCTGCGCGCCAGCTACTCGGACAGCCAGTTCTTTACGAAGCTCGACGGCATGGGCCTCACCCTGGAGGAATGGCGGCAGGACCTGCGCCAGGACCTCCTGGTCCGCAAGCTCATCGAGCGCCGGATCAGCGGGCAGGTCAAGGTCGAGGAGGCCGACGTCGAGGCCTACTACCGCGCCAACCAGCAGCGCTTCCGCCGACCGCCACGGGTGAAGCTGCAGCAGATCGTCACCGAGAGCAAGGCGGAGGCGTTTCGCCTGCGCACCCAGCTTGCGCGCGGCGCCGACTTCGCGCGGCTCGCCCGCGCCAGCTCCGTGACGCCCGAGGCCAAGAACGGCGGCGTGGTCGGCTGGTTCTCGCCGGGCCAGCTCCCCGAGAAGCTCGATGAGGTCGCCTTCAAGCTGCGGCGCGGGCAGATCAGCGATGTGGTGCAGACACCTTACGGCTTCCACGTCCTGCGCATCATCGAGCAGGAGAACGCTGCGGACCTGAAGTTCGACGAGGTGCAGGAGATGATCCAGCAGAAGCTCTTCCAGGAGCGGCAGGCCCTCCTGTTCCAGCAGTACGCGCAGCAGCTTTGGCGGGACTCGACCGTCCGGACCTACCTGGATCGCCTGCTCGCGCAAGGGTCGAAACCTGCTGCCCCCTCCTCCTGAGAAGGTTCGCCGCGAGGTGCGCTCGGCGTGCGTCCAGGGGGGTCGAGCGGAGGGGCGCAGGGAGTTCGGCGCGAAGGGAGGGAGCATGATCCACCGCAGCGGGCGCCGTGGCGAAGGGGCAGGGCGCTCTTTCGGCTGGCGCCGGAGCGTCCTGGTGCTGGCGGGGAGTGTGCTCATCCTCAGCGCCCCCCCAGCCGAGGCGGGGTTGCTCGGCACCCTCGGCAAGATCATCGCCGCGCCGGTGACGCTGCCCATGAAGCTGCTGCGCCGCGGCGACGACAAGGATGCCGAGAAGAAGAGGCAGGAACGCAAGGAGAGCGCCGCTCCCGAGGACGGCTTCGCGGCGGCCGGCGCCTCCCTGGAGGGCGAGCCCGCCGGCGGCCCGCCAGCCGCCTTCCCCCCCATCAAGGTGGTGCGCTCGCCGGCCCTGCAGGCGGAGGGGCGGGGGCCGCGGCAAGCGATCCTCATCGACCGCGTGGTGGCCAAGGTTGGAACCCAGATCATCACGCTGAGCGAAGTTGAGGAGGCGGCGGCCGAGGAGATTCGCCAAATCTGGCAGGAGTCCCAGGGCGAGGGCCGCGAGAAGAAGCTCGCCGACATCCGCCGCCGGTTCCTCGAGCAACTCATCGAAAAGAAACTGCAGCTCGGCGAGGCGCTTCGTATCGGCATCGAAGTGGCCGAGAAGGACGTCGAGCGCGCCATGGAAGAGATCAAGAAAGAGAATCGCCTCGATGACGCGGCACTCAAGACCATGCTCGAGCAGAGCGGCATGACGATGCAGAACTACAAGGACGAAGTCCGCGAGCAGATTCTGGTGCGCAAGGCCTACAACTTCGCGGTGGTCTCCCGCGTGGCGATTGACGACGAGGAAGTCCGGCAGTATTACACCGCCAACGCGACGGAGTTCAGCATCGCCGACGAGGTGCAGGCCAGCCACATCCTCCTGCGGCTCCCCGAGGCCGCCAGCGAAGCCGAGGCGAACGCCGCGCGCGGCCGGCTGGAAGAGATTCGGCGCACCCTCCTCAACGGCGCCGACTTCGCGGAGGTCGCCAAGAAGGTCTCGGAAGGGCCGGCGGCCGATCGCGGCGGCGACCTGGGGGTGTTCCGTCGCGGCCAGGTGCTCCCCGAGATCGAGCAGCATGCCTTCGGGCAAGCCGCGGGAACCATCAGCGAGGTCTTCCGCACCCAGCTCGGCTTTCACCTCATCAAGACCGAGAAGCTCCTGGTGAACCGTCGGACACCCCTTGAGTTCGCGCGCGACCCCATCCGGAACAAGCTCTACGGCGAGAAGACCACGGCGCGCTTCAAGGAATGGGTGACCAAGCTGCGCGAGGAGGTTTTCGTTGAAGTGCTGATGTAGGGAGCGGCGGCGCGCCGGGCGGCTGGCGGCGACGGCGGGGCCGGGCCGCATGTCGGCTGACGGGTGCCGCGCCGGACCGGGCCCCCTGGAGCAGGCCCCCCCAGCCCCTCGCTCCCATGCCGCAGGAGGCGAGGGTGCGGCTCGACGTCTTCTTGCAGCGCAGCCGGCTCATTCGCCGGCGCTCCCAGTCGAAACTCTTCTGCGATGCCGGCGCCGTGCAGGTGAACGGCAAGGCGGCGAAAGGGAGCAAGCCCGTGCGCGTCGGAGACCGCGTCCGCGTGGCCTTCTGGAACCGCAACGTGGAGGTGGTCGTCACCGAGCTGGTGGAGCGGGCGGGGCAGCGCGGCGCCCCTTCCCACCTCGCGTTCGAGGTGGTGCTGGAGGAGCGCAAGGACCCCCTCCAGTAGGAGCGCAGGCTGGACGCGCCGCCGGGCCCGGGAAGTTGGCGAGGAGCGGCGGGGCGTCGCCAACGAGGCGCCCCCCCCCGAAAGGACTAGCCAGGGGGGTCGCGGGGTGCTATAGTAGTTCCTGGTTGGAGCAGGTGGTGTGAGCTAGCCCCAATGGCAACGGCGCCTTCCCGGAGAGACCTCCCGCATGCCGCTTCCCTGGCGGTTTGGGAGGTTTTTTTCCATGCCGCGCCGGTGTGTTGCTTTCTCCCCTGGAGACACGGCGTTCCTTGATCTCGGCGCATTCCCTGCCTTCGCACCTTGCCGAGCGCTCCCTCGCGGTCCGGCTCGGGCGAGGCAAGAGAACCGCCCAAGAAGCACTCCATGAAACGGCGGAGCATCATCTCCATCAACGACCTCAGCAACGCCGAAATCGAGGGCTTGTTCCGCGTTGTCAGCGATCTCCAGCAGGCGCGCAAGAGCACCCGCCAGCTCGACCTCTGCCGCGGCGACATCCTGGCCACGCTCTTCTACGAGTCGAGCACGCGCACGCGCCTGTCGTTCGAGAGCGCCATGCTGCGCCTGGGCGGCCAGGTGATCAGCGCCCCCAATGCGCTCACCACCTCCTCCGCCGCCAAGGGGGAGACCATCCGCGATACGGTGCGCGTCGTCCAGCACTACGCCGATGTCATCGTCATGCGGCACTTCCTGGACGGCGCCACGCGCGTGGCGACGGAGATGGTGAAGACGCCGATCATCAACGGCGGGGATGGCAGCCACGAGCATCCCACCCAGACCCTCTGCGACCTCTATACGATGCAGAAGGAGTTCGGCGGCCTGGAGGGCATCCGGGTGGCGCTCTGCGGCGACCTGAAGTATGGCCGCACCGTGCACTCGCTGGCGATCGGCCTGGCGCGGTTCGGGGCGCGCATCATCTGCGTCGCCCCGCCGGGCTTCGAGATGCCGGGCTACATGGTGCGCCGCCTCGAGCGCGACTACGCCTGCAAAGTCGAGACCTATGACCGGCTCGACGCGGTGACCTCGATGCCGGCGGCGCCGCCCTCGGAGAACGGCGCGTCGGAGGAGACGAGCACGCTCTTCGGCGACATCATTTCCACCCTCGACGTGGTGTACCTCACGCGCGTGCAGAAGGAGCGCCTCGCCGAACACGACCGCACCCCCGCCGTGGAGAGCAGCTATGCCATGAGCGCGGCGCTGCTGCGACGCGCCAAGCGCGAAGCCGTCATCCTCCATCCGTTGCCGCGGCAGGACGAGCTGAGCTACGCCATCGACCACGACCGCCGGGCGGCGTACTTTCGCCAGGCGGGGAACGGCGTCTGGGTGCGCATGGCGCTGCTGGCGCTGGTGCTGGGCCGCATCGAGCTGCCCGCCGGCGAGCGCGCCGCCGCCGAGCCCGAGCCGCGGCGCGCGCCGAGGCTGTCGCGGCGCAAGGCGCTCCTGTGCGGCAACGCGAAGTGCGTCAGCCAGCATGCGGAGGTCGAGGCGGGGAAGTACTGGGCCACCGAGAACGAGACCCGGCTGAGCTGCTACTACTGTGATCAAGAGGTGGACCTGCCCCAGCCCTCGCATCCCGACGAGAGCCAACGCACCTTACTCGAAAGCTAGGAATCCCGGCTGTTGTGAAAGCATGGCTCCTCATCGCCTCCTACGTTGCGGCGATCTTCGCCACCATGCCCTACCAGCCGCGCTTGGTCTACGCCTTTCACGGACCTTACGCGAACCTCTTCGCCCCGCTCATGCTGGCGATCTTCGGCCTCGTGGCGGCGGCGCTGCTGGGGTATACCGTTCGCCTGCACCGTCGGCTGCGCGTCACCAGCATCTTCTGCCTGGCCGTGGCCGGCGCCGCCGCCTGGGTGGTGAGCCGCCATCTCGAAGCGCCGGTCGAGAAGATCCACCTCATCGAGTACGGCGCGCTGAGTGTGCTGCTCTACCGGCGCTTCGCGCACCACTTCCCCGCGGCCCCCGCCAAGGCGCTGATCTTGGCGGTGGCGGCGGCAAGTCTCATCGGCATCGGCGATGAATTCTACCAACTCTATCTCCCGAGCCGCTACTTCGGCTGGTTCGACATGGTGACGAACCTCATTGGCGTCTTCCTTGGCCTCGTCATCTGGTTCGGCGTGCTTAGGCCCCCTGCCCCGTCGGCGGGCATGGCGCCAGCACCCGCGCCGCTCCTCGTCGCTTCCCCATCCCTGCCGTTGGACGGAGCCCCGCAGGTGAGCCCGGCGGCCTCGCGCCCCAACGTGTCGTGAGTGTGGCATGCAACGCGCGGTCTTGGCCCTCGCCGACGGCACCGTCTTCGAGGGGCGCAACTTCGGCGCCTCCGGCGCCTGCATCGGCGAGGTCGTCTTCAATACCAGCATGATGGGCTACCAGGAGATTCTCACCGATCCCTCCTACAGCGGCCAGATCGTCACCATGACCTACCCGCTCATCGGCAACTATGGCGTCAACGAGCAGGATACCGAATCGACCCGCCCGCGCGTCGAGGGCTTCGTGGTGCGGGAATGCAGCCCCATCGCCAGTAGCTGGCGGCAGCAGCTCGACCTGGCCGGCTACCTGCGGCGGCACGGCATCGTCGGCATCGACGGCATCGACACCCGCGCCCTCACCCGCCGCCTGCGGGACCACGGCGCGCAGATGGGCGCCATCTCCAGCGAGGCCGAGTCCGTGGCCGCGGTGCGGCGGCTGGCGGCGACGGCGCCGCCGCTGGAGGGGCGCGACCTCGTGGCCGGGGTGACGTGCCCGGCGCCGTACCCCTGGCGGGAGGGACCCTACCAGCACCGCCTCGGCCCGGCGGAGGGGCGCGGCGAGTTCAGCGTTGCCGCGCCGTCCGGCGGTGACACGGCAGGCCCCCCCTGGCACGTCGTGGCGTACGACTTCGGCGTCAAGCGCAACATCCTGCGCCACCTCGTCGCCGTCGGCTGCCGGGTGACCGTCGTGCCGGCCGCGACGACGCCGAGCCAGGCGCTGGCCCTGAAGCCGGACGGCATCTTCCTGTCGAACGGCCCGGGGGATCCCGCCGCCGTGCCGTACGCCATCGAGGCCGTCTCCGGCCTGCTCGGCCAGCGGCCCATCTTCGGCATCTGCCTCGGCCACCAGCTCCTCGCCCTGGCGTTGGGCGGCCGAACCTTCAAGCTGAAGTTCGGGCACCACGGCGGCAACCACCCGGTCATGGACCTGCGCACCGGCTCCATCGCCATCACGGCGCAGAATCATGGCTTCGCCGTGCAGGCCGAGACGCTGCCGGCCTCCCTCGAGCTGACCCATATCAACCTCAACGATCAGACCGTCGAGGGGTTTTGCCACCGCAGCCTGCCGATCATGTCGGTCCAGTACCACCCCGAAGCCTCCCCCGGGCCCCACGATGCCACGTACCTCTTTCAACGATTCATCGAGCTGATGAGAGCGTCCACCTCTCGTTCCGCCTAACACCGGGCGGTCGCGGGGCCCCGCGCGCCGCGGCGCGCGCCGCCCCAGGCCGGCCCGCAACGGACGCACGCATGCCGAAGCGCACCGATCTGCACCGCATCCTCCTGCTTGGCTCCGGCCCCATCGTCATCGGCCAGGCCTGCGAGTTCGACTACTCCGGCACGCAGGCCTGCAAGGCCCTCCGCGAGGAGGGCTACGAGGTGGTGCTGGTGAACAGCAACCCCGCCACCATCATGACCGATCCCGACGTGGCGCAGCGCACCTACATCGAGCCGGTGACGCCTGAGATCGTGGCCGAGATCATCGCCATGGAGCGGCCGCAGGCACTGCTGCCGACGATGGGCGGGCAGACCGGCCTGAACGTCAGCGTCGCCCTGGCGGAAGCCGGGGTCCTGGATCGCTACGGGGTTGAGCTCATCGGCGCCCGCCTCGAGGTGATCCAGAAAGCCGAGAACCGTCAACTCTTCAAGGAGGCGATGACGCGCATCGGCCTCGATCTGCCGCCCAGCGGCACGGCGCGCAGCTACGAGGAGGCCCTCGCCGTCATCCACGAGATCGGCTTGCCGGCGATCATCCGCCCCTCCTTCACCCTCGGCGGCACCGGCGGCAACCTGGCCTACAACATCGAGGAGTTCGAGGCGCACTGCCAGTGGGGCCTGCGCTCGAGCCCCATCGGCGAGGTCCTCGTCGAACGCTCCGTGGCGGGCTGGAAAGAGTTCGAGCTGGAGGTGATGCGCGACTTCAAGGACAACGTCGTCATCATCTGCTCGATCGAGAACTTCGACCCCATGGGGGTGCACACCGGCGACAGCATCACCGTGGCCCCCGCCCAGACGCTGACCGACAAGGAGTACCAGATGATGCGCGACGCCGCCATCGCCATCATGCGCGAGATCGGCGTCGAGACCGGCGGCTCGAACATCCAGTTCGCCGTCAACCCCGAGAATGGCCACCTCGTCGTCATCGAGATGAACCCGCGGGTGTCGCGCAGCTCGGCCCTGGCCTCGAAAGCCACCGGCTTCCCCATCGCCAAGATCGCCGCCAAGCTGGCGGTCGGCTACACCCTGGACGAGATTCCGAACGACATCACCCGGCTCACCCCCTCCTCCTTCGAGCCGATGATCGACTACTGCGTGGTGAAGGTGCCCCGTTTCGCCTTCGAGAAGTTCCCCGGCGCCGACGACACGTTGACCAGCCAGATGAAGTCGATCGGCGAAGCGATGGCGATCGGGCGCACGTTCAAGGAGGCGCTGCAGAAGGCCATCCGCTCCCTCGAGGTGGACCGCTACGGCTTCGAGCCCCTGCTGACCTGGGACGCGGCGGACCCCGCCAGCCTCGAGCGCGCCCGCCGCCAGGTCGAGGACGGCCTGCGGCGGCCCAACTGGGAACGCCTCTGGTACCTCGCCGAGGGGCTGCGCCTGGGCCTCGGCATCGACGCCCTCTACGACCTCACCAAGATCGACCGTTGGTTCCTCGCCAACATCGCCCAAATCATCGAGGTGGAGGAGAAGCTCCTCCGCGCCCCGGCGGACGGCTCCGCGGCGCAGGCGGCGGACGACCCGCGGGCGCTGCGCCTCCTGAAGACTTACGGCTTCAGCGACGTCACCATCAGCCGCCGGCTCGGCATCTCCGAGGCCGCCCTGCGGGCGCGCCGCAAGGCCCACGGCATCACCGTCACCTACAAGACCGTCGATACCTGCGCCGCCGAGTTCGTCGCCTCCACCCCCTACCTCTACTCCACCTACGAGCGCGAATGCGAGGCCAACCCCACGACGCGGCGCAAGGTGGTCATCCTGGGCGGCGGCCCGAACCGCATCGGCCAGGGGATCGAGTTCGACTACTGTTGCGTGCACGCCGCCTTCGCGCTGAAGGAGGAGGGCTGCGAGGCGATCATGGTGAACTGCAACCCCGAGACGGTGAGCACCGACTACGACACCTCCGATCGCCTCTACTTCGAGCCGCTGACGGCCGAGGATGTCCTCAACATCGTCGAGCGCGAGCAGCCCTGGGGGGTGATCGTGCAGTTCGGCGGCCAGACACCGCTGCGCCTCGCCCGCACCCTGGAGGCCGCCGGCGTCCCCATCATCGGCACCCAGCCGGAGAGCATCGACCGCGCCGAGGACCGCGAGCGCTTCAAGCAGCTCCTCGACGACCTCAACCTGCGGCAGCCCCCCAACGGCGCCGCCAAGTCCGTCCAGGACGCCGAGCGCATCGCCGCCCAGCTCGGCTACCCCGTGCTCGTGCGCCCCTCCTACGTGCTCGGCGGCCGGGCCATGGACATCGTCTACGATGCCCAGGGCTTGCACCGCTACATGCGCGAAGCGGTGAAAGCCTCGCCGGAGCACCCGGTGCTCATCGACCGCTTCCTCGAGGATGCCATCGAGATCGACGTGGACGCCCTCGCCGACGGCGAGCAGGTCTTCGTCGCCGGCATCATGGAGCACATCGAGGAGGCCGGCGTGCACAGCGGCGACAGCGCCTGCTCCCTCCCCCCCTACTCGCTGCCCGCCGACATCATCGCCAGCATCGAGGAGCAGACCTGTCTTTTGGCGCGGGAGTTGCAAGTCGTGGGGCTCATCAACATCCAGTTCGCCATCAAGGAGAAGATGGTGTACATCCTGGAGGTGAACCCGCGGGCCTCGCGCACCGTCCCCTTCGTCAGCAAAGCCACCGGCCTGCCGCTCGCCAAGCTGGCCGCGAAGCTGATGGTGGGCCGCAAACTGGCCGATCTCGGCGTGGCGCGGAAGGTCGCGCTTGATCATATTGCCGTCAAGGAGGCGGTGCTCCCCTTCGTGAAGTTCCCCGGGGCGGATACCATCCTCGGGCCGGAGATGAAGTCCACCGGCGAGGTCATGGGCATCGACCGCACCTTCGGCCTTGCCTTCGCCAAGGCCCAGCTTGCCGCCGGCGTCTCCCTGCCGACCAAGGGGACGGTCTTCATCAGCGTCCGGGATCACGACAAGCCGGCCGCCGTGCCGATGGCGCGCCAGTTCCGCAAGCTCGGCTTTCAGCTCCTGGCCACGGCCGGTACCGCCCAGGTCCTGACGGCGGCGGGGATCGAGGTGGAGGCGGTGCAGAAGGTGAAGGAGGGGCGCCCCCATATCGTCGATCACATCAAGAATGGCAGGGTGGACCTCGTCATTAATACCACAGCGGGGGAAGTCTCGCGGCTCGACTCCTTCAGCATCCGGCGCACCGCCCTGGAGCGCAGCCTGCCCTACTGCACCACCGTGCCCGGGGCGCTCGCCGCCATCCAGGCGATCCAGGCGCTGCAGGAGGGCAAGCTGACGGTGCGCAGCCTTCAGGACCACCTCGCCGCACTCGGGTAGACCATGGACGACACTGAGCGCCTGCGGGCGCTGCAGGCGAGCATCGAGCAGGTCCTCATCGGCAAGACGGCCGCCATCCGGCTCGCCCTGGTGACGCTCTTCGCCCAGGGGCACCTGCTCATCGAGGATGTCCCCGGCGTCGGCAAGACCACCCTGGCCCGCGCCCTGGCCCGCTGCCTGGCGTGCAGCTTCCAGCGCATCCAGTTCACGCCGGACCTGCTCCCCTCCGACATCCTCGGCGTCTCGATCTACCACGCCGAGAGCGGGCGCTTCGAGTTCAAACCCGGCCCCATCTTCGCCAACGTCGTGCTGGCCGATGAGATCAACCGGGCCTCGCCGCGCACCCAGAGCAGCCTCCTGGAAGCCATGAACGAGGGCCAGGTGTCGGTGGACGGCGTGACGCACGAGCTGCCGCGCCCCTTCATGGTCATCGGCACCCAGAACCCCCTGGAGTTCGAAGGCACCTACACCCTCCCGGAGGCGCAGCTCGACCGCTTCCTCATCCGCCTGGCGATGGGCTACCCGGAGCGGCAGGACGAGCGCCGCGTGCTCCTCGACGCCGCCTCGCGCCCGCCGGTGGACGCCCTGGCGCCGGTGCTGAGCGTCAGCGAGGTGGAGGCGATCCAAGACCAGGTGCGGCGCGTCCGCATCGAACCCAGCCTGGTGGACTACCTCCTGGACATCGTGCGCGCCACGCGCGAGTCGCCCCACCTCGAGGTGGGGGTGAGCCCCCGCGGCGCCCTGGCCTTGCAGCGCGCCGCCCAGGCCCTGGCGTTCGTCAACGGCCGCGCCTACGTCATCCCCGACGACATCAAGCAGCTCACCCTGCCGGTGTTGGCGCACCGCGTGCTGCTGCGCGACTACCTCTCGCAGGCGCCCCTGCGCGCCGCCACGGAAGTCCTCCAGGACATCCTCGACAAGCTCCCCGTCCCCCTCTAGCCGTCTGCCGGGAGGAGGCTTTGCATGCGGGTGCCGCGCCCTCGAGCCCGCCGCGGCGGCGCAATTCCCGGCCGGCGCGCGCCGGAAGAGCCCGCGCCCCAGGATGGTGACCCCGCGAGGCCGCCGCGACGCATCACCGCGCGAGGCCGCCGGCACTGGCTGCGCTGGCGCAGCAGCCGGCGCACCGCCTCCATGACGACGGAGGGAAAAGTCTTCCTCCTCCTGACCATCACCCTCGGCGCCATCACGGTGAACACCGGCCTCAACCTCCTCTACTTGCTCCTGGCCCTGCTCTTGAGCGCCATCCTGGTCTCCGGCATCCTCTCCGAGCTGAGCCTGCGCGGCGTCGAGGTGGCGCGCCGCCTCCCCGCCGAGCTCTGGGCGGCGCGGCCGGCCGTCCTGACGGTCGAGGTGCGCAACAGCAAGGCGTGGCTGCCTAGTTTTTCGCTTCACCTCGAGCAGCGCCTCACCCCACCCCAGGGGGAGATGCTGCCCCTCGCCAGCTACCTCCTCTACCTGAAGCCGCGGCAGCGGCAGGCGATCACCGCCACGGTCGTCCCGGCGCGCCGCGGCTGGCACGCGCTGCGGCGAGCAACCCTGGGCACGCGGTTCCCCTTTGGGCTGTTTGTGAAGCGGCTGCGCCTGGGGGAAGAGAGCAGGGTCCTCGTCTACCCGCAGATCGTGCCGCTGCGCTCGCCCGCGCTGGAGCGCGCCATGGAGGAGCTGACGGACCGGCGAGGCCGGCGGCGGCGCGGCGCCGGCATGGAGTTCCAGGCCCTGCGGGAGTTCCGGCCGGGAGACAACCCCCGCTGGATTCACTGGCGCTCCACCGCCAGGCAAGGGCGGCTCATGACCAAGGAGCTCGAGCAGGAGCGCCTCTGGTGCGTCAACCTGCTGCTCGACGGCGCCTGCGAGCCGGGCGGCGAGGAGGCGTTCGAGCGCGCCGTCAGCATCGCCGCGTCGCTCTGCTGCGACCTCGACGCGCGCGGCTGCTGGGTCCTCTTCGCGACCGTGACCGACCGCCTGCACCTCATCCCGTACGGACATGGGCGGGCGCATCTGCGACGCATCCTCCGCCTCCTCGCCACCGTCGCGCCGCAGCCGGCGGCCGAGCGGAGCGCCCTCTACGAGGCGGTGCGCCGGCGCAGCCGCGGCCACGCCGCCACGCTCCTGGTGAGCAGCGCGGCGGGCGCCAACGACCGCCTCGACGCCGAGGCGTCCGCACCCCGCATCGTTATCAGTCCCTCGAGCGACATCCCGGCCGCCGCGCCGGCGGCGGCCCGGGGGAGCGGCGCACGCAGCGCCGCCAGCCGCGCGGACGGCGGCTCTTTGCCGGAGTCGGCTGAGGAACGAGTGACGCCATGAAGTTGGAACGCGCCTTTCACCTCACCACCTACCTCACCGTCGCCACGACCCTCAGCACCCTGGCGCTGGCGGAGGGGTCCGCGCCCCTCACGGTAGCCATCCTCGTGCTCGTCGGCTGCGCCTGGCTGCAGGAGCATGCCGGCAGGCCGCGCTACCTGCCGGCCTGGCTGGCGACGGCGCTGTCGCTGCTGTCGCTGCCGCTGGGCGTGCTGGACGCCCAGCTCTGGTCGGGCTCCTACGTCCTGGGCGCGGCGCACCTCCTGGCCGTCATCCAGCTCATCAAGCTCTTCCAGCCGAAGGCGGACCGCGACTACCTGCAGATCGCCTTTCTGAGCCTGCTCCACCTCATCGTCGCCTCGGTGCTCACCACGGCCTTGAGCTTCTCGATCGCCTTCCTCATCTACTTCTTCACCGCCACCTGGTCGCTCATGCTCTTCCACATCCGGCGCGCCAGCCGGGGCGAGGGGCCCGCCGCCGACGGCGCCGCCGCCTCCCCGACCAGCGTCGCGGCGCTGCGCATCGACGGGCGCTTCGCGGCGAGCGTCTCCTGCATCACCCTGCTGACCCTCCTCCTCACCATGAGCATCTTCCTCTTCGTGCCGCGGGTGACGATGGGATTCCTCCACAAGCAGGCGGGGATGCCCGAGGCAGTCGTCGGCTTCACCGAGGAGGTCTCGCTCACCGAGATCGGCCGCATCAAGCTGAGCCGCGCCCAGGTCATGCGCGTCGAGCCGCCTGGCAGCCGCCCCCTCTACGGCAAGCAGCAGCTCTGGCGCGGCAAGGCCTTCGACCGCTACACCGGCGCCGGCTGGGCCGCCACGGAGAGCCGCCGCGCCTGGGTGCGGGGGGACGACGCCGGCCTCGTGCGCCTGCCCGCGATCGCCGCCGTGGCCCGCCAGCCCGCGGAGGAGTTCCGCTTCCATGTGCGGGAGATCAACACCAACGTCGTCTTCACCGCCTACTACACGACGCAGATCGCCGGCCTGTCGCGCGCCCTGGCGCTGGATCGGTACGGCACGGTCTACACCGGCCTCATGCACTACCTCGGCACCAGCTACGTCGCCACGGCGCGGACCTCGCTCGGCGGCGCGCCGCCGCCGGCGATGCTGCGGGCGAACCTGGCGACGTACCTCGAGCTGCCGCCGGGGAGCGAGCGTCTCGGCGAGCTGGCCCGTCGCGTCACCGCCGGCGCCGCGCGCCCCCTCGAGCAGGCGCTGCTCCTGGAGCGTTACCTGCGCCGCGCCTACGCCTACTCCCTCGACCTGAAGCCTGCCCTGGGGCGCGACCCGGTGAACGCGTTCCTCTTCGACTGGCAGGCCGGCCACTGCGAGCTCTTCGCCTCGGCGATGGCCTTGATGGCGCGGGCCGTCGGCATTCCGGCGCGCTACGTGACGGGCTTCAGCGGCGGCGAATGGAACGAGTTCGGCGGCTACTACCTGGTGCGGCAGCTCGACGCGCACGCCTGGGTCGAGGTCCACGATCCGGCAGTCGGCTGGGTGCCCTTCGACCCCACCCCGGCCGCTCCCCCGGATGGCGCCGGCGGCATTCTCGCCCGCCTCGGCATCCTGCAGCGCTACCTCGACTCGCTGCGGGTGCGCTGGAACGCCTACGTGATCGACTACAGCCTGCACCAGCAGCTCAAGCTGACGCGGCTCGTGCGCGGTCTGCTCAGCGCGCTCTCCCGCCACCTCGTCGATGCGGCGGCCTCCCTGACCGAGGCGGGGCGGTGGGCCTGGCGCGCCGCCGGCAGCCTGGCGCGCCGGAACCTCCCCGCCCTGCTCGGCATCAGCCTGGCCCTCCTGGGCGCCGCCGGGCTGGTCTGGTTCGCCGCCCTGGGCCTGGCTCGGCGCCGCCGCGCCCCCAGCCGACCCGCGGCGGCCATCCCCCTAAGCTACGCCTCCTTCCTGAAGCTGATGGAACGCCATCGGCGCGCCAAGCCGGCCCACCTGACGCCGGCCGAGTTCGCCGCGGCGCTGCTGGAGGACCGCAGGCTGCCCGCGTCGGCCATCGACCTCCTGACGCTGGGGTACTACGCAGCTCGTTTCGGGCACACGCCGACGACGCCCGGCCAGGAGAGCGCCGAAGCCGCGGCCCTCGCCGCCCTACGCGCCGCCCTGCGGGGCCCCGACACGGCCTCGCGCGGCGCCGCGGCTAGTGTCTGTTTCTCAAATTAGATCGCATCGATGTCGGAGGGAGCCTCGCCCCCTCGCGCATCCCGACTGGTAGGGGCGGTTCGCGAACCGCCCCTACGGAACAGGGGGTGTGGGGGAGCAAGGGTCCCCCACAAAAACTTCCCCGCCACATGGCACGAAGAAGGCGTTGAATGAAGGATGGAACTTGTGCGACGCAGCACGATGAGGCGGCGGGGAATAGGGCGCGCCCTCGGCTCGTTGTCGTGGTGTGGCCTGGAGGCAGCCGGACCGGCGCATCGTGGGGAGAGCGGCAGGGGCGAGGCGCGTTCACGTCCGGGCTGGCGTGGTTCCCATGCCCCACCCAGCGCGGCGGGCGAGGAGACGCCGGGGTGGAGCGCGGCGGGAGATCAGGTGGGAGGCTGAGGCTCGCCGGGTCCCTGCGCGGGGTCCGAGGGCGGCGCGGAGGGTTGCGGCGCGGCGGGAAGGGCGGCGCGGTATTTTTCGAGGACGGCCTGCCGGATCATCGTCTTCAGCTCTTTGGTGAGCGGCGCCACGAGGTCGCGGAACTCGCCGCCGGGGCTCTTCTGCGCGGGGTAGCTGATGAAGAGCCCCCCGGCGGACGTCTCCATCACCCGCAGGCCACGAAGGAGGAGGGCGTCGTTGAAGGTGACCTCGGCGTAGGCGCGCACGGTGCTGCCGACGCTGCGGAGGTCGAACGGGTAGAGCGTCACGTGGGTGATCTGCAGCATGCGACGGGCCGGGCGCTTCAGCGGCAGGCCGGCGATCCGCGCTTGCGGGACGCGGCGGCCTGCTCGCATTGACAGGGCGAGGCTGCGTTGGTATCGTCTAGTGTAACCTCCCTCTCGTTGGCACGCCACCATGCGCCTCCTCCTCTATGCCGTCCTCATCCTGATCGCGTACTACGTCGGGCGCAACCTCCTCAAGAGCCCCGGCAAACGCGCCGCCAATCCCCCGGCGGAGAAGCAGGGCGCCGTCATCAACGAGATGGTGAAGTGTCCCGTCTGTGGGACCTACGTGCCGCAATCCCAGGCGATTGTCAGGCGCCTGGGGCGCCAGGCGTATGCATGCTGCAGCGAAGAGTGCGCGGCCAGCTTGCGCGCCTGAGGCCCGCCGCGCCTCCCTGCCGCGGCCTCCCCCACTACCTCTGCGCCGCCCGCCGCCACGCTCGCGCCGAGCCGCGCCCGCGGCCGCAGCCGCGAGTCCGCGCCGCGACGGCGAGCTGCCTGCTTGCGTTGGGTTCGGCAAGGGCCAACATTAGCCGTGGGTCCTGGCGCGATCCTGGGCCGGTGAGGCCAGCGTCCGGCAGGGAGAAGCCGGGCGCCGGTGGCGCAGCATGGTCGTCCCGGTCTCATCTTGGTGGCGGAGCTCGCGGCGGCGTCACGTTGGGCGCGCCGCTCATGCTCGCACCCAATCCACGCGAGGCCGAAGCCAGCCCTTCGTCTTCCGCCGCCGCTGTCACCCGCTGCTTCCCTGAGAGGAACGAGAGGAATGGCCGTAGCCCAAGCAGTCCTGAGCGCCTATGAGAATGCTCTTGGTCAGTTCGACCGCGCCGCCCGCTACATCAAGCTGGAGGCCGGCATGTACGACATCCTGCGGGCGTGCAAGCGTGAGCTTACCACCCATTTCCCGGTGCGCATGGATGATGGCGCCATCCGCGTCTTCACCGGCTATCGCATCCAGCACAACCTGGCGCGCGGGCCCGCCAAGGGGGGCATCCGCTACTACCCCAAGGTGAACCTCGATGAGGTGCGCGCCCTGGCGATGTGGATGACCTGGAAGTGCGCCGTGGTGAATATCCCCTTCGGCGGCGCCAAGGGTGGGGTTGCCTGTGATGCAAAATCCATGAGCCTGGCGGAGCTGGAGCGCCTGACCCGCCGCTTCACCTCCGAAATCTCGCTCCTGCTCGGACCGGAACGGGACATTCTGGCCCCCGACATGTACACGAACGCGCAGGTCATGGGCTGGATGATGGACACCTACAGCATGAACAAGGGCTACTCCGTCCCCGGCGTGGTCACCGGCAAGCCCCTCTCCATTGGCGGTTCGCGGGGGCGGGTGGACGCCACGGGCCGCGGCTGCTTCTACATCATCATGGAAGCCGCGCGGGTGCTCGATCTCGACCTGCTGTCGAGCACCGTGTCGGTGCAGGGCTTCGGCAACGCCGGCATTTCCGTGGCAAGCCGCATGCACGAGCTGGGCAGCAAGGTCATCGCCGTCAGCGACTCGAGCGGCGGGGTGATCAATCAGCGCGGCTTGAACATCCGCGAGCTCATCCGGCATAAGACGGAAACCGGCTCCGTGGTCGGCTTCCCCGACACCGAGAGCTGCTCTCCCACGGATGTCCTGGAAATCCCCTGCGACGTGCTCATCCCGGCAGCGATGGAGAACCAGGTCACCGGCGACAACGCCGAGCGGGTGAGGGCGAAGCTGGTCGCCGAGTGCGCCAACGGCCCGCTGACCCTCGAGGCCGATGATATCCTGCACGAGAAGGGCGTTTTCCTCCTGCCCGATATCCTGGCGAATGCCGGCGGCGTGGTCGTTTCCTACTTCGAGTGGGTGCAGAACCTCCAGGAGCTGTTCTGGAAGGAAGACCACATCCACCAGCAGTTGCGCGAGATCATGAGCGGGGCGTTCGCGCGCGTCTACGAGAAGGCCCAGCTCCTCGACGTGGATATGCGCACCGCCGCCATGGCGGTGGCCATCAGCACCGTGCAGGAAGCGACGATGATGCGCGGCATCTTCCCGTAGGCGGGCCGCGGCCCGCGCGGCGCGGGACTCCCCCTCGTGGCGTCGGCAGGAGATTGCCCGCCGCCGCGGCCCGCTTGGCCGTTGGGGGGCGCCTGGAAGGGGAGGCGTGCGACCGGGCCGGGACGCGATGCGCCGGCGCGGCCCAGCTCAATGAGGAGTGAAGGTGGCTGAAACCTTGCGCGAAGCCTTGGGTCGCCGCATGCTCGTGGCGGATGGGGCCATGGGGACGATGCTGCAGAAAGCCGGTCTGAAGATCGGCGGAGCGCCCGAGGAGATGAACGTCACCCACCCCGAGGTGGTGCGCGACATCCATCGCCGCTACTTCGAAGCCGGCAGTGATTTCGTCCTCACGAACACCTTCGGCGGCACCGAGCTGCGCCTGCGGGAGAGCGATTTCAGCGGCAAGGTGCGCGAGTTCAACCTGCGGGCGGTGGAGCTGGCCCGCTCGGTGGCTCCCGAGGGGCGCTTCGTGGTCGCCTCGGTCGGTCCGAGCGGTCAACTCCTTGACCCGCTCGGCACCATGACCTATGAGGAGTGCGTGGAGAACTTTCGCGCCCAGGTCGCCGCGCTGCACGAAGCGGGGGTCGATGCCATCAACATCGAGACGATGAGCGACGCCACCGAGGCGAAGGCGGCCATCGCGGCGGCGCGCTCCGTCTCCGCCACCCTCCTCATCATCGCCACCATGGCCTTCGACTCCGGCAAGGAAGCCCTCTTCACCATGATGGGAGTGGATGCCGTCACCGCCGCCACCGAGCTGCTGGCGGCGGGCGCCGACGTCGTGGGCGCCAACTGCGGCACCGGCGTGGAGCAGGCGATTGTGCTCCTGCGCACCATGCGGCACGGGCGCGAAGACAAGCTCTTCAGCGCCAAACCGAACGCGGGCATCCCGGAGATCATCAACGGCGCCATCGTTTATAGCTTGACTCCGCAGATGATGGCCGAGAAGATGAAGCGCTTCGTGAAGCTGGGCGTGAACATCGTCGGCGGCTGCTGCGGCTCCACCCCGGAGCACATCCGCCTCCTCGCGGAGATGGTGGCGCGGGAGACCGGGCGGACGTAGGCGGCGCCAGGCCGGCGCAGGCGCAGCCCGCCGTTCGCCCGCGGCGCCGGTCAGAGGACACAGCTTCCACGTCTTCCAGCACACGCCCGCGGGGGGATGGCCACCTGCCGGGGCTGCGAAGGAACGGAGATGGAGCAGCTCTTGCAAACCTTGGCCGGCATGTTCCTGGAGGTGCACACCGACAAGCTCATGTTCCGCGGCACCTTTACCGGAGTGACCAATCAGATGGCGCACCTCGACGAAGAGGAGGGGGGCGAGGTCTGGGTGCGGCTGGATGAGATCAAGGCGGTGCGCAACCCCAAAAAAAGCCGCAGCCAGCGGCTGAAAGCCGGGCCGCTGCAAGCCTGACGATGGACGCGGTGCCGGGCGGCGGTCTCGCCGCGGCGCGCGCGCCTTCCTCTTCCTGGCGACCTGCTTGCTACTGCCGTGGCGGCAGGCGGCGGCGAGCGCGCTCCTTGGCGAGAGATGGCGAAGCCGGCCACCGCTCGAGAGCAGCACTACCCGGAAAGAGTGCCCATGAACTATCGGGGGGGTGGAGACGAGGGCGGCGTGGAGAGGCGGTCCCGGTCGCCAGGGCGCTCCGCTAGCCAGCAGCACCAAGAGAACCTCGCCAGTGATCTCATCTTCACCTACACGTTGATGAGCGACGTCGTCATGGAGCTGCTGGAAGAGAAAGGCGTCGTCACCCGCGAGGAGGTGATGCAGAAGATTGTCGAGGTGAAGCGCGATCTGCTTGAGGCGGGGTTTCAGGAGGGTCCTGCCGAGACCGCGCCCGCAGGAGCGCCGCCACGAGAACGTCGGCAGGCGGCCGGCGGCGAGCCGACGTGGGCGCCTGAGGACGCCTACCGGGAGCAGGCGCCTCTGGACCTCTCACTGGTCGCGGACCTGCCGCGCATCATGCACCTGCCGGAGGGAGATAACGTCAACTACGAGAAGGATGCCGGAGAGACGTTCGTCATCCCGGACCCTCGCTCCCTCAATCTCTTCGCAAACCCCGAGCTGCAGAAACGCTGCACCGCCAAGAGCATGACGGTGTGCGTGACCGGGCTGCATTTCGGGGGGCTCTCCGCTTGCCGTGAAGACCCTCTCCTGCCACAGCAACTGGTCTTGACCGTTCCCGGGCTGGCACACTGGCCCGATTACCATCAGATGCTGGCGCCGCCGGAGTACTGCGTTGGCCTCGAGCCGGAGGAGGAGGAGCGTTGGGTCTCATTCCTCGACATGATCGGCATGCTCCTCTACGACCTCGAGTTCCGCAGCTTCCTCAAGATGGAAAACTACGCCCAAGCCTTTCGCACCCTGCTGGTGGCCCTCTGCCTCTTCCATGGGGTGGGATTCCTCCTCACGGAGGATAAGCCCGCCTACCGGAAAGCGTTCCGCATCGAACGGCGCAGCCACCTGAAACTCGTGCGCCCCGCGACCTTCGAGATGCTGCTCCAGTGAGCCGGCTGCAGGCCGGTCCCGACTTCCCGCGCGGCGGGTCTGAGAGATTCCTGCCGGAATGACGCGCGGCGAGGCGACCCCACCGACCCCAGGCGGGGTGGAGCTCGACCTACGCGGTCATGACACCCCGATCGCGGCAGGCTGACGGCCGGCGACGTGGACGCGTTCAGCGTGGAACCTGATCTTCAGGGCTTCCGGCTCTCCCCCCCCTCAGCCAGCCCCGCCTTCGTCAACCAGGTAGGCGCCTTGGATGAGGCGCGCCTCCTTGCTCTCGTGCTCGTAGAGGAAGGCAAGGAGCGGCCGCAGGTCCTGGTGGATCGCCTCCAGGTTCTCCTCGCCGCCGCCTTGAAGCCGCGTCGTAAGCTGGTCGAGCTGGTCCAGGATGCGGAGATGCTCCTTCTTCAGATGAAGGAGCTTGCGCTCTTCAGTCGGACGCTGCTCCTGGATGTCCTCGAAGAGACCTCGCGGCCCCTCTTCTATGTGGAAGAGGCTCGTGAGGTGCTTCTGCAGGTTCAGAACCTGCGCCATGGTGCTGGCTCGGCGCGCCGCCGCGTCGTTCGCGCCCCCTCCATCGTCGAGAAGTTTCCCCAACTCCTTCAGCGTCCTCAGCAGATGTCTATTCTCTTCCAGGAAGCGGCGAGCTAAGGTGTGGCTGGCGCCTTCTCGTGTCATGGCGAGCTCCTCAGTCGTGGGGCTGGTGCCTGGCGTGAGCACGCCCCCTGTTCGCACATCTGTATTGTATACCTTCATTTTCGAGGCCCGCAACGTCAATCTAGGGGTTGATCCAGCCGGGAGCAGGCGGCGCGGGGCCGGCTCGCGGGGATCACCCCGCCTGCCCCCCGCTGGCCTCGCGCTTCCCCTCGAAAGCAGGAATTTCTCCGCCATCCCTACGAGATGTGGTGGCTTTTCCAGGATGGGCCCCCACATATTGTGGAAAAGCTGTGGATTCTGTTGAAAGCGCGCCGCTCACCCAGCCCGGCATCGCGACAGTTCGGCGGCGGCGGTTTGGAGGCGGCCCGGCGGCGGCCAGGTCGAGCGCGGGGCGCGAGTCGGTTGGCGGGGCGCTGCCGTTCTCGGCGATTTCCTTGCCGCCCCTGCCAGTCGGGGTATAATAGGGGCGCTGCTGCGTGCGCCGCTGGGCACGGCGCGTTGCTGGACCGCAGCACCGATTGGGGAGGAGGAAAGAGATGGCACGGAGGTTCTCTTTGAGCGCGCTGTGGGTGATCGCGCTTGCCACCCTGCTGCTGAGCTCGGCGGGTCAAGCGCAGGAGAAGATTGTCTATGGCTCGTCGACCGGCGGAGGCATTCGCCTCGTCACGGACATCATTAAGGCGCAGCGGCTTGACGAAAAGAACGGCATCGTGCTCGACTTGAAGTACTTTGCCGGCCCCAAGGGGCAGCAAGCCCTGATCCTGGGCAAGGTCGACGCCACCTACTTCTCACCGTTAACCTCCGCCTTGCAGCTTGCGGAGGGAAATCATTTCGTCAACTTCGAGATCATGATGGACAGCCACATCTCCCTGCTGAAGCCGAAAGGCTCGCCGCTCAAATCGCTTGCCGACGTGCGGGGGAAACGTCTCGGCTTCATCCCGCGCACCTCCGCCGCCTACATGACGTTTCGCATCCTCAATGCCATGCAAGGCCGGGACGCCGACAAGGATTTCCAGCTCATCGTCGGCAACCCCATGGCGCTGATGGCGTTTATCGCGCGGGGCGAGGTGGATGCTTCGATTCACTACGAGCCCTTCTCGACCATGCTGCTGGTGAACGGCCAGGCGGAGCAGATCGCCTGGTACGAAGACCTCTGGCGCGAGACCACGAAGACGCCGCTGCTCTTCTCCACGCTGGCGGCCAGTCAGTCCTGGATCGACGCGCACCCGAAGGCGGCCCGCACCCTTGCCCGCATCGTCGGCGCGACGCGCGCCTGGATTGTGGCGCACCCGGACGAAGCCCTCGAGATCGGCCGCAAGGCTCTGGAGATCACCGACCCACGCGTCATCGCGGCGCTGAAGGAACGGATGCTGCGTATCTACCGGACGCCCTGGAATGAGAAAGCGCTGGAAGCCGGACGCTGGCAAGTCGAGAAGGCTGTTGAGCTGGGGCTGGTGCCGAAACCCACCAAGGAGATTCTCGCCCTCCTCAACTGACGGTGCCGCGGGCGTGCCTCGCAGCCGCCGAGCCGACGCCGCTGGTCCGAGAGATCGAGGCAGGGGAGCCGTGCCGGCCGCCGCCCGCGGGGGTGGAGCCTGCACCCCGCCGCCCGGCGCGGCGAAGCATCCCGCCGCCTCTTCACGCCGCTGGAAGGAACGATGCGCATACTCATCACGGGAGGCAAGGGAGTCATCGGTTCGTTCGTCGCCCGCTATATGCTGGAACACGGCGATGACATCATCGTCTACGACCCCATGCCGGACACCTCGCTCATTGCGGACCTCCTCGAGCACATCACCGTCGTTGACGGCGACGTGCTCGACCTCCCCCTCCTCCTCAACACCATCAAGCTCAACAAGGTGCGCAAGATTCTCCATCTGGCGGCGCTCATCGTGCCGGCGGCGCAGATCAATCCCTACCGCGGCTTCCAGGTGAACGCCCTGGGCACCATGAACGTGCTGGAAGCAAGCCGCATCACCAACTGCGAGCGCCTCGTCTTCACCAGCAGCAAGGCGGTCTATGACGAGATCGGCGGCGCGCACGCCCACCCGACCTACGCCCCGATCACCGAGGAGTACCCGAAGAACCCGGTGAACGTCTACGGCGCCACGAAGCTGGCGAGCGAGCACATGTGCTTCAACTACATCGGCAACTACGGCATGGATATCGTCATCCTGCGCTTCTCCAGCCTCTATGGACCCGGCCGGCTGCTGCGCCACGGCGGCCTCGCCATGCATAGCGTCATCCTCGAGAACGCCATGCTCGGCCAGCCGGTGCGCATCCCCTCGGGCGGCGATCAGCGCGAGGATATGACGTACGTGCGCGATGTCGCCCGCGCCATCGCCCTGGCGACGCACGCCGAGAACCTCGGCCACCACGTCTTCAACATCGGCAGCGGCCGCGGCGTCACGCTCCACGATACGGCGGAGGTCGTGCGCCGCCTCTACCCGAATGCCGAGATTCAGATCGGCCCGGGGCTCGACTGCTTCCAGGTGGGGTACAACCTTTACGCCGTCATGGATATCAGCCGCGCGCGCGCCGAGCTGGGCTATCAGCCGGAGTTCGAGCTGGAGACAGGCATCAAGGATTACATCGCTTTCCTCGATCGCCTCGGCATCGGGCCGCTCTTCACCCCCACCGAGGAGGCGGCGGAGTAACCTCGCCGCGGCCCCCGTGATGCGCCGCGCGGCGGCGCAGGAAAGGACCACCCCGCATGGCGGCGCTCCCGTGCCGGCACGCTGCTCCCAGCGCCTGGTATCTGTGCCGGGCCGTCCTGGTCGCCTGCCTCGGCCTGTTGGCGGCCGCGCCGGGCGCGCCGGCGACGCAGCTTGACCTGCCGGCGTGCACGCCGGGGCCGTTCGCCAGGGAGACGCTCCTCTACCGCACCCCACCCGACGCCGGCGGCTACCGCTTGGAGGTCTGGTGCCGGCGCAAGTTCCTCTGGAGCGCCTTCAACTACGTGTTCCGCATGGCGCGCGCGGGAGAGGAGGGGCGCGTCATCGGCGGCTGCTTCTTCCGCAAAGGCAGCAGCACCGCCTGGTATGATCGGGATGAGCGCGCCAACCGCTTCACGAGCGCCCGTTGGCTCACCACCGAATCAGCCGAGGCGGGGGCGGCGTGGTACGAGCTGCGCTATGACGTGCGCGCAAGGAAGCTGCGGATCACGAAGGTGATCGGCGGCAGAACGAGCACCCTGCTCGTCGATGCCCCCCGAACCGTCGACGAGCTCGACGATCTCCTCTTCGGCGCCCCCACCGACGCGCCCCAGTCTGTCTGGGGAAACATGTAGCCCCCGCCGCCCGCCGCCGTTTCGTTGCCAGCGGCGTCCAGCCTGCCGCCTGGGCCACCTGCGGCTTGGAAAAAAGCCCCCCGAAGTAATAGATTTCTTGTGATGGTGAGGCTGACGTTCGCGCGGCCAGCGTCCTCCACCTCGGCGCTCTCCGCGCCTCCGCGGTTCAATGAATTGCACCGCGGAGCCGCAGAGGGCGCGGAGAAGGTAGGGGAAGGAACCACCGCTCGACACGGGTTCACACAAATATCAGTGTCCATCCGTGTTCATCAGTGGTTCTGTGCCTCCCGCTGGTCGGGGCGGTTCGCGAACCGCCCCTACGGCCGAGGGCATGGATGCCTGGCCGACCTCTCTGCGTTCTCCGCGCCTCCGCGGTTCAATGAAGTGCACCGCGGAGACGGAGAGGGCGCGGAGAAGGTAGGGGAAGGAACCACTGATGGACACAGATGCACACAGATATCAGTGTCCATCCGTGTTCATCAGTGGTTGTGTGCATTCCGTTGGTAGGGGCGGGGCTTGCCCCGCCCGCTGAGCCGCTGGGGCAGAGAGGCGCCACCTCCAGGCAGGCCCACCCGGCGCGGGAGGTGGGGATGAGCGTCCCTCCACCTCCTCCACGCCCAGGCATCAGCTTAGCGCACCGCATCGATGAGGACGAAGGCGATGACACAAGGCGCCTTGCCGCGATTGGCCCAGGCGTGGTTGGTCCCCTGCTGAATGACCACGTCCCCTTGCTTCACATGAATTTCAGAGTCATCCATGAGCATGTCGATCTCGCCGGACAAGACAAGGGCGTAATCGAGGGTGTCGGTTCGGTGCATGCCCGGGTGGCGTGGCTTCTGGCCGGGCGGGAGCACCGGCGCAACGCCCATCGCCTTGAACGCCTCCTGGGAGCTCCAGTCGAGCTCCCCCTGTTGGGGCAGGAACTCCACAATGCGGAAGTTCGAACCGTTGGCGGGCGGTGGGATGCCGATGGTGCGCAGCGCTTCATCCTTGTCGTTCGAGAATTGGACGGGTGTGCCATCGGTCACCCACAAGAGGGTGGAGCAGGAACCGCCGCGGGCGACCACATTGCTCGCCGCCCCATCCATCAGGACGACCGCTTTCCCGTTGGCGTCATGCCCCGTAACAACGCGGCGGATCGGGTTCGGCATACGCGCTCTCCTCTGCGGAAAGAATGAACGAAATGCGGGCCCGCGGGTGGACGCCTTCGCCCACTCCCGCACACCCCGTCGCTCTCCTCCGGCGCCGCGCGCGGCCGCCTACGCCTTCAGCCCAACCTTCGCCGGGGCGCCCTCCGCCTCGGTCACCGCGGCCGCCTCCGCGGGCCCCGGCGCGCGGGCGGACTCGGCCAGGTAGAACAGCAGGCCCACGGTGATGAAGAACAGGGTGGCGGCGCTCAGACCCAGAGACCAAGAGATGCCGATGAGGCTCCCCAGCACGCCGACGGTGACGCCGCTGAAGGTGCGCAGGCCGAGCTGGGCGACGTTGAACAGCCCGATGACGCCGCCGCGAATCGCCGCCGGCGCCTGAATCTGCACCAGGGTCAGCGCCATGGAGTAGAACGCCAGGCTGAAGACGCCAGCGATGAAGAGCAACGCCAGGGCCGGCAGATAACTGGACACAAGGGTGAAGCCGATGACGCTCAGCGAGAAGAGGCCGGCGCAGATCACCGCGGTGCGCGCCCTGGCGGCCAGGAGGCCGCCGCTTTCGAGGAGCAGGCCGCCGACCACGGCGCCGCCGGCGTTGGCCGCCAGCAGGAGGCTGTAGCGCAGGCCCCCGTCTTCGGCCCCGAGGTTGTGGGCGAACTCCGGCATCTGCGCCTGGTACGCATTCCCCACCAGCAGGGAAGCGAAGCCGCCGAGCAAGATCATGGCGAGAATGACGCGGTTGCCGGCCACCTCGCGGAAGATCGCCACCGCGTCCCCCAGGCCCAGGCCAAGGCGGCCTCCCTTAGGCCCTTGCTGGGCAGCGGGGTTGTGGCCGGTGTAGGGGACCGTCTGCAGCCAGAGCGTGAACGGCAGGTAGATGGCAGCATTGACGAAGAGGCTGAGGCTGGGACCGAGGGCCACCAGCAGGCCGCCGCCCACCGCCGGCCCCAGCAGCAGCCCGAGTTGCAGCGCGGTGGCGTTCAAGCGGATGGCGCTCTGCAGGTGCTTAGGCCCGACGATCTCGTGGATGATGAGCTGGCTCGCCGGCATCCAGATCGTCCCCGCCAACCCGTGGAGAATGAGGAGCACCGCCGCGTGCCACACCTGTAGGCTGTTCGTCAAAAGGAGCGCCGCCCAGCCGACGGAGACCCCCATGAAGATGAACTGGGCGATCTGGATGAGGCGGCGGCAATCGAAGCGATCGGCCAGCGCCCCGGCGTGCACCGAGAAGAGCAGGAACGGCAGCCAGTGGCTGATGACCGCGAATCCCGCCAGCGCCGGGGAGTGGAAGATTTTGTAGATCGCCCAGTAGCTGACGATGTGTTCGATGCTGTCCGCCATCATGGAGAGCATGCGCGTGGTGAAGAACCAGCGGAAGTCTCGATGATGCAGCGCCGCGAAGGCGATGTCGCCGATCTCCTGCCGTTGGCGGGGGAGCGGCGCGGAGCCCGCGGCCGGAGATATGGGTGGGGTGTCGCGTCCTGTGGCAGCCACGTGGATATCCTTTATGTGAATGCGGCGTCGGCAGAGGTCTTACGAGGTGACGATGCCGGGCGGCGCTCGGCCTCGGTCGCTTTCCGGTCACTCTTCTTGACGGGGTATCATACAGGAAGCGCCCGCGAAGGTGGTACTGGCTGGCGCCGCAGGCGTCCGCCCCTCCCGGCTCCGCGACGGAGGCGGCAGGTGGCGGGCGGCGCCCTTCTCGGCGGCGGCGCGGACACGCTTGCAAGGGATCATCTCCTCACGCGCTCTGCGTCAGGCCTACGGCTGGTTTCGTCCTGGCATGGCGAGGCGGCGCCCCAGGACGGGCCTGCCGGTCGGCGGGCAGGTGGCGCGCGCCGATGCGACGTTGCCTGAACATGCCGAGAAACTCCACGCTGGCGTGGTTGCCGGGCATCTTGCTTTGGCGGGAGATGTTGCGCGCCCGGCGAGGCAGAGGAAGAGTCCTGCCCGGCTGCGCGGGGAGGGAGAGCCGGCGCGGGCAGGGGCGGGGCTGGCGACGCAACGTTGATCGCGGCGGGACCGCGGCGAAGCGCCACCGCGCGCCGCCCACGCTCTGCCGGCGCCGGACATGAGGGTCTCCCCGCCGTACCCCTGAGGGCAGGCGGGGAGTCCGCGCCTCACTTCGCGGCTTGCTCGATGAAGCTGTTGTCGATGTAGCGCTCCGCTGGAATGATCTCCTCGATGTAGCCCATCTCCTTGTAGAAGCGCTGCACCTCCTGCATGGACGCTGTATCAACGCGCCCATCAGCGGCGAACACCGGCGGGATCGAGCGCTTGATCATGTCCGGCGGCACCTTGGTCCACTTCGAGACGATGGTCACGATCTCGTCATGCTTCAAGCCCTTCTCGTGATAGTAGCGCAGCCCCTTCAGGGAAGCGTTGACCCAGCTTTGGGCCAACGGCCGCCGCTGGGTGATGAACTCGTAGCTGAACATGATCGTGGCCACTTGAAAGACGCGGTCCTTCAGCCAATCCGTCTGCCCCGGCAGGGTGACGCCGACGCCTTCCAGCTCCATGCGGGTGGCCCACGGCTCGACGGTCATGGAGGCCTTGATGGCGCCGGTCTTCATGGCCGTGTACTGCTTCGGCGGGTCCAGGTAGCTGAGATCGAGGTCCTTGTAATTGACGCCGTACGGCTCGACAAGCTTCCACAGGGCGTAGTCGCTGATGGTGGCGCGGCCGAACTGACCGATCTTCACCTTCAGGAGGTCCCGCGTGGTGCGGAACTGACCCTTGTCCCACAGCTCCTTGCTCACCGACAGCGGCACGTAGTTGTACTGCTTGTTGATCTGTCCCTTGTCGAGCACCACCTTGACCCGGGCGCCCTTGGCGATGGTATTGAAGAAGCCGCCGCTGGACGACCCCGCCGACACCTGGATTTCATCCTTGGTGAGCGGCAAGATCGCTTTCGAGCCGCCGCCAAGCTGCAGCATCTCCCACTCCTGGTTCTGTTCCTTCACGAACCCCTTCTCGAGGGTGACGAACATCGGCGCAAACGAGATGGCCGGGATGTAGGCCACCCGCACCTTGTCCACGGCGCCCGCCGGGGCAAGCGGGGCCGCCAAAAGGGCGAGCAGCGCGAGCAGCCCCACGCCTCCCCTCGCCGCGCCCAGGACCCAAGCTCTGCGAAGACCCTTCATGTCTCCTCCTCCTCTCTGCGTCGCCTGCGTGACCGCTGCTGAAAAAAACCCCTTCCCACGAAGCCACTCCCCGCCCGCCGCCCGCCCGTGCCGCTCGACGCGCCGATGCGGGCAGGCTCCCCGTGGGCGGCGGCACGCCGGCGCGAGTGGCCCGCGCCTCCCCGGCCCGCATCCCGCCCCGCCTCACGGCAGCCCGTTGATAATCCCGTGGAGGCGCTCGGGCGGGAGCGGCAGGCAGGTGATACGCACATCCCGCGGCCGCAGGGCATCCTCGATCGCCGAAGCAATGGCCGCCCCCGGGGCGATCACGCCGCTCTCGCCCACCCCCTTGATGCCGCGGGGGTTGCGCAGCGACGGCACCTCGAGGTGCCGCACCTCAACCGAGGGGAGCTCCGCGGCGCTCGGCAGCAGGTAATCCATGAAGCTGCAGGTCAGTGGCTGCCCCTCGGCATCGTAGCGGACGTCCTCGAAGAGCGCCGTGGCGACGCCGTGCGCGATGCCGCCGATCACCTGGCCGTCGACGATGCGCGGGTTGATCATGCGGCCGCAGTCGGAGACGGCGGCGTAGCGCAGCAGCCGCACCGCGCTGCTGGCGGCATCGACCTCCAGCATGACGAGGTGCGCGCCGCTCGAGTAGGTCGCCGCCGGCGGCAGGAAATACTCGGTCGCTTCGAGGCCGGGCGAGGCCAGGTTCAGGTAGCCATGCGCGGCGCCGGCCACGTCGCGCGACAGCTCGGCGAGATCGAGCGCCCGCTCGCTCGAGCCGCGCACCACGATGCTGCCGCCGCGCAGCTCGAGGTCCCCCGGATTGGCCTCGAGCCTGGCCGCGGCGATCTCCACCAGCTTCTCGCGCAGGCGACGGGCGGCCAGCGACACGGCATTCGCGGCCACCACCGCCGTGCGGCTGGCGAAGGTGCCGACGCCGAAGGGGATGCCGGCGGTGTCCCCGACCTGCACCTCGATCTCCTCCGGATCGACGCCCAGCTCATCGGCGCACACCTGCGCCAGCGTCGTGGCGTGCCCCTGCCCCTGGCTGGCCGCGCCGCTGCACAGGATGATCCGGCCGGTGGCGTCGATGCGCACCGTCGCCCCCTCGAAGGGGCCCAGCCCCGTCGTCTCGACGTAGCACGCCACCCCGACGCCGACGGCCCGTCCCGCCCGGCGCTGCTCCTCCGCCTCGCGGCGCAGCGCGGCATAGCCGGCGGTCTCCATCACCCGCCGCAGGCAGGAGGGAAAATCGACGTTGTCGTAGCTCACCGGCACGCCGTTGTGGGCGATGCCGGTCTTGTAGGGCATGTCGCCTGGCTGCACGAAGTTCGCCAGGCGCAGCTCGGCGCGGTCCAGGCCCAGCTCATCGGCGGCCCGGTCCAGCAGGCGCTCCATCACGAAGGTGGCCTGCGGCTGCCCCGCGCCGCGCACCGGCGCCGTGGGCGCCTTGTTCGTATACGCCAGCCGGAAGGAGAGGTCGAAGTTCGGCACGCGATAGCACCCAGGCAGGCAGGAGAGAGAGACGAGGGGGACGACCATGCCGTACGGGGTGTAGGCGCCGGCATCGCAGATGAAGCGGTCGCGCAGGCCGAGGATGGCGCCGTCGCGGCGCAGCGCCAGGGCGGCGTCGTGCACTTGGCGGTGCTCGTGGTAGGCGCACATGCTGTGCTCGAGGCGGTCCTCGCTCCAGCGCACCGGCGCTCCAAGCTGCATCGCGGCGAAGGGAACGAGGAACTCCTCGGGGTAGATGACGCCCTTCGGCCCAAACCCGCCGCCCACGTCGGGGGCGATGACGTGGATGCGGTGCTCCGGCAGGTTCAACAGGGCCGCCAGCACCCAGCGCACCTGGTGCGGCGCCTGCGTCGAGCTCCAGACGCGCAGCACGCCGCTGGCCGCTTCGTACGTCGCCAGCACGCCGCGCGTCTCCAGGCTTTGGGCGGTGCCGCGGGTGACGGTGAAGCGGTCGGCCACCACGAGGTCGGCGGCGGCGAAGGCGGCCTCGGCATCGCCGCTGCGGCGCGTCACCTGGGCGCCGAGGTTTCCCGGCGCGGCGTCGTGCAGGCAGGGCGCCGCGGGGCTGAGCGCCCACTCCGGGTCCACCACCGCCGGCAGCGGCTCATACTCCACCAGCACGCGCTCGGCGGCGTCCTGCGCGGTGTACGGGTCGTCCGCCACCACGAAGGCCAGCGGCTCGCCGACGTAGCGGGCGCGCTCCCCGGCGAGGAGCGGCGGGGTGCAGGAGCGCAGCTCCGGGTGCAGCACAAGTTGGGGGATGCAGCGCGGCAAGGATTCCAAGTCGGCGGGTGTGAAGATGCGCCGTACGCCGGCAAGCGCCGCGGCGCGGGCGCCGTCGATGGCGCGGATGCGGGCGTGGGCGTGGCGGCTGCGCACGACGGCGCCGTAAAGCATGCCGGGCAGCCGCAGATCGCCGACGAAGCGCCCCAACCCCGCCAGCAGCCGGGGGTCCTCCTTGCGCTTCAGGCTGGCGCCGAACGCGCGCTCTCGCGCGGCTCCCATGGGGCACCCTCCACTGGTGAACGCAGCCAAAGCAACATCGTCACTCCGCGACCCGCTTTCGGGTGCAGCGCCCGGAAAGGCTCGTGCAGGGCAGCACCGCCCTCTGGCGCCCCTAGTTGTAGGGGCGGGGCTTGCTGCCCCGCCCGGAACCGAAGGCTGCGAGGGAGCCCTGCCCCCTCGCGCACCCTCTCATTGTAGGGGCGGTGCGCGAACCGCCCCTACCCCCGCAGGAACTGCGGCGTCGGTGAGCGAGGGTGCCGCACAAAACCATCCAGCCTGCCGCGCTCCAAACCGCCAACGAGCCTTTGGCCCTCACCCTAGGTCGTCTTCACCGCCTCGAGGGCGGGGTCGGCGTACTTTGGCAAGATGTTCGTACCACCCCCCACGAGGATTTGCAACCAGAGCGGCTCGACGCCGTGGTTGCGGTAGCCGTGCATGGCGTTGGGCGGGTTGAAGATGAGGTCGAGCGGCCCCAGCTCGCGCTGACACGTCTCGCCGTTCTCCTCCCAGAAGACGGTCACGTAGCCCTTCAGGACGAAGAAGATCTCCTCGTGCGGGTGGCAGTGCATGGGGGCCCCCTGTCCCGGCGGCACGTACATGACGCTGACGTTGAAGGTCCCCTCGTCGATGGTGTTGTGCTGCCGGTTGCGGTACGTCTTCGGGCCGACGTAGCGGTAGGCCGCCCGCCGGTTGCCCTCATGCCGCGCCTCCTCGAACATCTCCCAGTCCGGCTCCTTGGCGGCGAAGCGCGCCAGGTAGCGCTCCATCTTCTCGTCAAGACTCGCCATGACGGTGGCTCTCCTCTGGGTTGTGCCAGTTGTCACAGTGCAAAGCGTCCGTCGCTTGGACGCCATGCTACCCCAACCCCCGGGCGGCGGCAATGGGGGTCTTCGGGTATGAAGCGCCACTCATAAGGCGTCAGGAAGGCGGCGACGGACTCAGGGGGGATGGCGGAGAGGGTGACAGGAGTGGGGGGCGCTCGAATCAATCAGGCGGTTTTCAACGGGCCTTCCACTCCTTCCAAATCCGCTCGGCGTGTATCGGCTGAAGTTCAAAAGGGTTGACAGCCACTCAACACCTCCTGCGTAAAGAATCGCCTCTCCACGAAACGGGGTCAATGCAGTCGTGAGCTTCAGAAACTTAGCGTGAATTCGCCTTGATAGCCGATATAGACCAACACTCCGTGTTTCAAAATATCCCTGCCGATAAGCGCCTGAATATACTGGCCGACTAACGGGACAGCAATTGCCGTGACTTGACTCAGTTTAACCCTACTGGGAATGAAGAATAGGTCAATGTCATAAAGATGGAAGGGAACCGGAGAGGTTGTTGAGGGTGTACGGACGTTCTGGATGCCGGTTGGCTGAATCCCAAGGGAATGAATAACTGATTGTTGAATCGCCGTCCGGCTTGCGCCGGTGTCAATAATAGCTGTCACCTTTACCGGCTCTGGAACCGCCAAGCCCTGCGATTGAAGCTTGCGTGTCAACGCCATGGTTGGGCCAATCAGTATTTCTAAAATCGGCCCACTTATTTCAAGATTGCTTAACCTGGTGGTGAACGACGGCATAGATCAAATAGCGATGTAGTGTGAAGCGAACTCAGCCGGCACGTCCATTTCGAGCACCTCTTTTACCAGGAACGGCTCATTGCCGAACTCCTCATATCCACGCCCTACCGCGTCAGGCCTGGTATCGAAAGTTCCAATGATGCGTTCGCCCTTGATCAAAACGAATTTCCCCTCGGCGCTGGCGAGGAGTGCGCCCTTGTTGGCTTCAAAGGTGCTAAGTTCCTTGTCTAAGAGCGTAGCTCTCATGTGCTTGCCCTCTGCTCATGCTTACTGCACCGCGTCACGGTGGACACGCAGGTCGTCTTCGTCCTCGCGCTTTTCGCCCTCCGCGGCTGACGCCCTGCCCGGCAGAACATCCGTGGTGCGCTTTTCTTCCGAACCTCCAGCCCCTGTTAGCCTCTAGCACAAATCTGTGACAATGGAAAGGCAACGTCAATGCCTGTGCATGCAGCAACACTGCCCCCATTGAGAAAGGACGTTGCCGTTCGTGACGGTATTTCTACACCAGGGCGTCACACCCCCTCGATCTCGTAGGCGCTGAGGTCGACGGGCTTCATGGTGGCGCGCTCGAACTGCGGCTGGCGGGGCAGGGGGACGGTGGCGTCGATGCCGAGGCGGGTCCACTTGCGTGCTCCACCATGGGGTTGAGGCGGTCACGAGCGCCCCTTCATTCCTGCGGATGCGGAGGTTTCCTCCTCTCTTCCTCAAGCTTCCCCGTCATGGCCGCGCCACTTCAGGCAGTCGAGCAAGAATGGTCTCGTAGACCGCCGTCGCCAATATCCGGGCCCGCGCGGCGTCTTCAAGAGATGGTTCCCCCGGCTCCTGGGGGTAGCGGAACTGCCACGCATAGGGCGTCAGCTCTTCGGCCTGCTCGCACACCGGCTGCAGCGAGGCGTCAATCGCCGCGCTCTCTCGCCCGAGCTCGCGCAGGTCGTGGGTTTTCCGAAACGGCACGTCGTGCCAAGTGAGAAAGGCTTTGAGGGCCTTCTCGGCGGCCTGCTGGGCATGGAAGAGGACGTCTTCGAGGAACGGCGGGGTAGCGGAGAGGGCGATGTCAACGCCGCGCAGGTCTTTGCCGGCCCGTACGAGCCATGCCCGCGTGTCTTCGACAAGTCGCGGGTCATGCGCCATACAGCAGCTTCCCCTCGCGGACGACGGTTGACGGGAAGGATGCCTTGAGGTGGAGACGGCCATCGAAGGCCTCGCGCGTCCACACCTGCACGTCCACCGCCGCGCCGATGCCTCGCAGGGCGAGGTACCCTTGCTGCGAGCGCCGGTGCGGTGGATCGGGAGAGGAGGCCACCACGACCATGATGTCGAAGTCGCTGTCCGCTCCAGCGTCGCCCCGGGCCTTCGAGCCGAAGAGATAGATTCGCTCGGGAGCGAACACTTCCACGAGCCGGCGCACAATCTCTTCGAGGATCGCGTCCTGTTCCGCGGTCGGATTGGTCATCAGCGTGCCTTGACGAACCGCCCCGCTACACCCCCTCAATCTCATAGGCGCCGAGGTCGACGGGCTTCATGGTGGCGCGCTCGAACTGCGGCTGGCGGGGCAGGGGGACGGTGGCGTCGATGCCGAGGCGGGTCCACTTGTCGTGCTCCACCATGGGGTTAAGGCGGTGGCCGATGGCGTCGTGGACGAAGAGGAGGTCCTTCTCGAAGCGGCAGCGCGTGGCGACGGCCCACTCCACGTCGGCCAGGCTGAAGATGTTGACGTCGCGGTCCACCACCGTGACGATCTTCAGGAAGGGGAGGGCCACGAAGGCGGCCATGATGGCGTTGCGCTGGCTGCCTTCGACGCGTTTCTCCATCTGCACCACGAGGTGGTAGGGGACGCTGCCGTCGGAGAGGTGCACCGCCGTCACCTCCGGCACCAGGCTGTGCACCTTCTCGTAGATGCCGGCCTCGGTGATCAGGGAGAAGGCGTTGTACACCTCCTTGCCGGAGAGGATGGAGTGGAAGATCGGCTCGCGCCGGCGGGTGATGGCGCTGACCTCGAAGACCCAGCGCTGGTCGCGGTTGGCGTAGTAGCCGGTGACCTCGGCGTAGGGGCCTTCCGGCTCGCGGCGGTTCGGCAGGAGGCGGCCCTCGAGCACGAACTGAGCGTTGGCGATGGCCTCCACGCCGACGGTCTGCGCCTCGAGGAGCTGCAGCGGCTCGCCGAGGAGCTGGCTGGAGATGCCCAGCTCATCCATCTCCAGGGGAGCCGCCGAGGCAGGCGCCGCCGCGGCCATGTTGACGCAGTAGTCAACGCCGTTGTTCACCGTGATCTCAAGCGGCGCCCCCTTCGCCTCGGCGCGCTTGAAGTAGTCCATCAGGTGCCCCAGCTCCTCGAGCAGGAGCGCGAAGCGCTTCTTGCCGGTCACCATCATGCGGTGGATGGAGGCGTTGCGCACGCCGGTGTCAGGGTCCTTGGCGATGACGACGCTGGAGGTGAGGTACGGCCCGCCGTCCTTCTCGGCATGGTGCGGAATGGGAAGCTTCGAGACGTCGGGCAGCCGCTCGACGACCTCGTTCGCCGGCCCGCGCTTCAGCACCACCGGTTCCATGGGCGCCCGGCGCCAGGCTTTGATCTCCTCGCTGAGCAGGAAGGGAAGCCGCTCGCTGGTGCTGTTGAAGAAGGACGCCAGGATGTCGCGGTTCCAGTACAAGCCGATCAGCACCGGGTAGGCGCGCCGTTCCACCTTCTCGAAGAGGACGACTTTGCCGCCCTCGAACTTCTTGGCGATGCCCGCCAGCTCGTGCTTCAGGGAGACGGGGCTCTTCACGCGCACGAGCTGGTTCTGCTTCTCGAGGTGGGCGATATACGCCTGCAGGTCGATCAAGCCGCGTTTCGCCAGGTCCATGCTCGTCCCGCCCTTTCCGCCCTCGGCCCGCCCGCGCCGCAAGCAAAAGGCCGGGAACGTTGGCCCCCGGCCCCCAACGACCCTTGAGTCCGCGGTGGCGTCGCAGCCGCTCACGGCACCGCCCTGCTCCGCGCGGCACCCCTCGCGCGGCTTTCGCGCGCCGGCGCTTGCGGCGCGACGCAACCCCCGCCGCAGCCGCGGCCAGTCGCCACCCCTCCCTCTCGGCCCAGGGGCTTCGTTCTTGCTACTTGCTCATGCCGGCGAGGGCCGCGGCGATCTCCTCGGTGCGCGGCTGCGACTCGATATCCTTCAGGGTGCGCCGGATTTCCTCCTCCGGCAGATCGTACGGCTGCATGCGGCCGTTGTTGAACTCGTCGTAGGCGCTGAGATCGAAGAGGCCGTGGCCGCTCATGTTGAAGAGGATGACCTCGGCCCGCCCCGCCGCCTTGCAGCGCAGCGCCTCATCGATGGCGGCGCGCAGGCCGTGGGCGCTCTCCGGGGCGGGGATGAAGCCTTCGCACTGGGCGAACAGGCGCGCCGACTCGAAGACCTTCATCTGATTGTAGGCGCGCGGCTCCATGTGGCCGAGGTTGTAGAGGTGGCTGATGAGCGGCCCCATGCCGTGGTGCCGCAGGCCGCCGGCGTGAATCTTGGCCGGGATGAAGGTGTGCCCCAGGGTGTGCATGGGGATCAGCGGCGTGAGCTTGTTGCTGTCGCCGTAGTCATAGCGGAACTCGCCGCGCGTCAGGCTCGGGCAGGCCGTCGGCTCCACCGGCATGAAGCGCGTCTTGGCGCCGTTCACCAGCCGATCCCGCAGGAACGGGAAAGCCAGGCCGCCGAAGCTGCTGCCGCCGGCGCAGCAGCCGATGATGATGTCCGGGTAGTCTCCGGCCATCTCCATCTGTTTGCGCGCCTCCTGCCCGATCACCGTCTGGTGCATGATGACGTGGTTCAGCAGGCTGCCGAGGAGGTACTTGGACCCCTTGGTGTTCAGGGCGTCTTCCATGCCCTCGGCAATGGCCATGCTGAGGCTTCCCGGGGTATCGGGGTCCTTCGCCAGGATGGCGCGGCCCGCCGCGGTGAGGGGGCTGGGGCTGGCGTCGACCTTGGCGCCCCAGGTCTCCATGAGGATGCGGCGGTACGGTTTCTGGTCGTAGCTGATGCGCACCATGTAGACCTGGCAGGCAAGGCCGAAGAGCTTCGCGGCCATGGCCATGGAGCTGCCCCACTGGCCGGCGCCGGTCTCGGTGGTGCAGCGCGTCCCCCCCTCCTTCTTCAGGTAGTACGCCTGCGCCACCGCCGTGTTCAGCTTGTGGCTGCCGGCGGGGCTGACCCCTTCGTACTTGTAGTAAATTCTCGCCGGCGTATCGAGGACCTTCTCGAGCCGCCGCGCCCGGTGCAGAGGCGTGGGCCGCCAGATCGCCAGCTTGTCGCGCACCTCGTCGGGAATCTCGATCCAGCGCTCGCTGCTCACCTCCTGGGCCACGCACTCCGCCGGAAAGATCGCCGTCATCTTCGCCAGGTCGACCGGCATCTTGGTGGCGGGGTCGATCGGCGGCAGCAGCGGCTGGGGGAGATCGGCCTGGACGTTGTACCAATGGGTGGGGATGGCTGACTCGTCGAGAATGTACTTGTAGCGCTCCAAGGGTGCCTCCACGAGATGCGGCCCGCCGGCGGCGCAAGCCTGCGCCCCTGCCCTGTTCTCGTGCGCGCTCCATGGCGCGCTCACAGGGGCACGACGGCCACGGCAAGCCGCTGGCTGGGAAGTGGGGCTCCTTGCCGACGGCGACGGGGGCTGCAAGGAGCATGTCCGAGGATTTGTTTACCGGCGCATTGTGCTAAGTTGGACCCCTGATGTCAACGTGAATTCATCTTACGGCGCGACGCCGTTGCCGGAACGACGTCGAACGTTCCGGGGTGCGCCTCAGTTCGTCGAAGAGGAGAACCGTGGGTGAGCACCGCTGGTAGGGGCGGTTCGCGAACCGCCCCTACGAGATGATCCGCGTGCAACCGTGGTTCCCATCGCTGTCGCGTCCATCGGCGGTCTTGATGCATCGCAGAGGCGCGGAGGTCATGTTCGAGGCAGGTCAACCAGAAGAGGCCTTTTTCTATCCACATCGCTTCAAGGTCATCGAGAGCCTGGAACGTCTAGCTTACTTGAGCCATCTCGCCATCCGCCGCCGGGCCTCTTCCTGGCTGATCAGCTCACCACGGTCCGCTTGGCGAAGGCCTCTCTCAATCTTGAAGAAGAGGTAGAGCCGGTCGATGGCGTCCTCGACGCTCGCGTCGTCCGGTAGCTTTTCGATTGCCTTCAAGATCTGCTGCTTGGTTTCCACGCCTTACCCTCCAATCAACGTTTCAACGGCATCGTACCATAAGCTCTCTGCAAGACCAATCCCGCCGACCGGAATGACACAACGCGGGGGCGGCGCGTAGAGACGCGATTTCATAACCAGACCGGGAAAAGTTGTTCGCCTTTGTCTGTCGATCTTCAACTTCTTGAACTCGTCTTGAGAGCATCTGGGATCAATCATAATCTGGTCGATGAATGTAGCAGGATCAATTCCATAGCGGAAAAGGTCGTTGCCCTTTTTTTGTTCTCGCCATACAGCAGCCGGACTTCCCGCTCGTGGCTGAACGCCCGCCGCGCGCGAAACCGACAGGCCAAACTCGTCGTGAATCTCGGCGCGGACAAAAGCACCTAGGCAGGAAGGCTTCATGCCGATTTTTGCCGATTCTCCACTCATCGGCGGGCCGGACGGACTTCCAGCCGCACGCCTTCCTTCTTCTGGAGATAGGCCACGATGTCGAACAGGTTACGGGCCTGCGGATTGCCCTTCGGGCCAAGCATGCCCATGAGGCTCTTCGGCGATTTGTGCATGGCCGCGCCAAGTTCTTCGAATCCGACCGTCGCGTTGATATAGTCACGCAAGACGGTCTTGCCGGTTTCCACGTCGCCGGCAAGAAAGCTTTCGACGCCTTCGCGGAGAAGCGCCTTGCGAAAAGCGGCGTCACGCTGAGCGCGCGCCCGAATCGTTTCCTTGAAATCGCGGGTCAATGCCATCGTCATGGCTCCTGCTTCTTGCGTCGTCGGTAGTCCTGCCAGTAAGTCCGGGCCGCATCGATGTCTCTCTGCTGCCGCTTTTTCGTGCCGCCGCCGAGCAAGATCACAAGACGGTCGCCGTCCTTGCCAAAATACACCCGCCAGCCAGGGCCGAAGTCGATCCGGCATTCAAGGACGCCGCCCCCAACGCCCTTGATGGTGGAGAAGTTGCCTTGCCCCATCCGGGTAACAGCCACCGCAACCTTCGCCGCTGCCCGCGCGCTAAGGCTATCGAACCATTTCTCGTAGGGGCTGGCGCCTTTCTGGTCGAGATACTCCCGGACTTCGATCATCTACAATAGTACCATATATGTTACTATTGTCAACCCTGCGGGGACAGAGGTGCTGTACCGTTTTGTGGGGAGAGATCGCGGGCGGGCAGGAGGTGAAAGCGGTCTTTGAGGAGGAGCGGCCGGGTCGGCGGTGAAGAGCCTGTTGGAGCGGCTGAGGCTGGAGGCGCCGCGCGGCGGTGGCGAACAGCCACGCGGGGCCCGCGCTACGCCTCCTCGCTCTCGTCGTACTCTTCACCCAAATCGGGGTACTGTGGCGGGCTTTCGCCGACGCGCTGGGTGATGCGTGGATACTTGCCGGCCGGGGCTACCTCGTCCACCGCCACCACGTTGACCTGGTGCCACCAATCATCACCGAAGTCGAACCAGTAGGCGAACGCCGACGCGATCTCGATCCCCAGGGAGCCGATCGTGGTGTGATTGGCGTTTTCCTCCCCCTCGTCCCTGCCGAACGCCGGCGACATGGCCATCGGCGGCAGGAATCGCCGCACTTTCCCTGACCCCTCTTCAAGGCGAAACTCGTAGAGGTGCTCGTCCATGCGATCAAAGGCCGCGAAGATGGCGCGATGAAGCTGGTCCAGGGTCTGGTCGCCGCGCATCTGGATCGTGCGCGACACCACCGGGTTGCGCGCCGCGAATTCTTCCGTGATCAGGCCGCTGGTGAGGACGACCTCGAGGGTGAAGAGCCGATTGTCCTGAGTGCCGGTCGCCTTCCTATTCTTCTGGGCTTTGCGCTTCACAACCCAAACCTTCCACGACAGCCGCCGTTCGGTGTTGCGCTTGCGCGGCCCCTCTCCGGCGCCGCGCCTGAGCCATGGCGGAGCAGGAGGGAGTGTAGCGCATTTTCGCTGCAAGCACCACCGGAACGAGCACGGCGCTTGCGCCGGCGCATTCCGTGGCGATAGTCCCCCGCTCATTGGTCGAGAAGGCCGCGCAACCGTTCCCTGGCGAGAGAGAAGGCGCGAGGGTGAGGAGCGATTTCACTTGCTCGGCTGTCGGCATGGCGCGATCCCCCCCGTCCTACCCGGCAGACCCGGCCCACGCTTGATCACCACGCGGCATTGCGCTATGACGTACGCACGCTCCCCTGCGGTGGAGAAGGCGGCGCCTCTCCCCGCGGCGCCTGGCGATCGAGTGCCACGCACCCCAGCGACGACACGGAAAGGGCAGCCCATGGCAACGACGGCATCGACCCAGACCCCCGACCTGAGCTTCCGCGAGGCGCTGCGCCGCCTCGATGCGGCGGGCCTCCTGCTGAAGGTGGAGGATGAGGTCGACACCGACCTCGAGGTCACGGGCATCATGTTCACGCAGCCGGAGCGGGCCATGCTCTTCCAGCGCGTGCGGGGCTACGGCATGCAGATGATCGGCAACTTCATGGGCAGCGAGGAGAACGTCCTGGCCATCTACCAGAAGGACGTCTCCGAGGTGCGCCGCTACATCGCCGAGGGGCTGGGATCGCCGATGCCGCCGACGCGCGTCGCCTCCGGCCCGGTGCAGGAGGTCGTGCACGACAACCCCGACCTGCTCGAGCACCTGCCGCTGCCGAAGTACGCCCCGCAAGACGGCGGGCGCTACATCTCCGCCGGCGTCGTCATCGCCAAGGACGCCGAGACCGGCGTCTACAACGCCTCGTTCCACCGCTTCATGCACGTCGAGCGCAACCGCCTCCTTATCCGGCTCGACTTCGGGCGCCACCTGCGCGCCCTGTGGGAGCGGGCCAAGGCGAAAGGGGAGCCGCTGCCGATCGCCATCGTCCTGGGGCCGGACATCGGCACGCTCTACGCCGCCGCCATCATGGGGGCGCAGCTCCCCTTGGAGATGGACGAGTACCACGTCGCTTCCGGCATCCGCCGCAAGCCGGTCGAGCTCATCGACTGCCGCACCGTGCCGCTGCAGGTGCCGGCCGACGCCGAGGTAGTCATGGAGGGCTATATCTCACCCACGGAGGAGATGCAGGAGGGGCCGTTCCTCGACTTCACCACCCTCTACTCGGAAGTCGAGCCGGCGCCGGTGGTGACGATCACCTGCCTCTACCACCGCAAGAACCCGATCTGGCACGTCATCATGACCAACGAGGCGCCGCTCTTCCGCAAGCACCTCCTCGAGGGGGCGATTCTCAAGGCGGTGAAGGCGGCGGCGCCCTGCGTCACCGACGTGGTCCTGACCGCCGGCGGCCTCTACCGCTTTCACCTCCACATCGCCGTGCGCAAGCGCAGCGCCGCCGACGAGGGCTACCAGCGCAACGCCATCTACGCCGCCATCACCGCCCTGAAGGACCTCGACCTGATCATCGTCGTCGATGACGACATCGACATCCGCAATTGGACCGACGTGGAGTGGGCCCTGGCCATGCGCTGGGACGCCTCGCGGGGCATCATCCTTCTGCCGGCCTCGCGGGGGCACGAGATCGCGCCGATCTCCGAGGCGGGCGTGCGCGCCAAGGTCGGCATCGACGCCACCCTCCCCTTCGGTTTCACCAAGCGCCACAAGCGCATCCCCATCCCGCCGGCCGACCTCAGCCGCTACCGCACCAGCCTGGCGCCGGGGTTCTCGCCTTCCAGCTCATAAGTTCTCTCTATAATTTCAACACCTTCCTCGTGCTCGGTAAAAGGGGGATTTTTGTGGGGGACCCTTGCTCCCCCCACACCCCCATCCCATAGGGGCGGTTCGCGAACCGCCCTGGCAAGGCGGGGTGCGCCTGCCGGCCGGCAGGCAGGCGAGGGGGCAAGGCTCCCTCGCGGATTGATACGATTAAATTTAAGAAACAGCATAGATAAGAAGGGCCGGGATTCCTGCGCGGACCGCCAGCAGGGCGCGATCCGAGCCGCCGTCCGCGCCTCAGCGGGCAACGGGCACGGCGGTCGGCGGGTGCGCGAAGTGCCGGATCGAGTCGCGCACCTCGTCGGGGATGTCGCGCGCGCCGATCTTCCCCCCCTCGGTGCTGACGCAGATGCGCTGCAGCCAGCCCTTGGCGACGAGCTCCCGCGTGTCGCCGCGATAGACCTCGTGCACCAGGTAGTAGGTCTTCTCGCGCAGGTCCTCGAGGCGCGACTCCACCCGCAGAACCTCGTCATAGGAGGCCGTGGCGAACACCTCCCAGTGCACGCCCAGGCAGACGTAAGCCATCTTGTACTTCTCGCGGAAGATGCGTTTGCTCCCTTTCTCGGTGCGGAACAGCTCCTCCTCTCCCTGTTGGAAGAAGACGTTGACAGCGCCGTAGTAGAGCTGTCCCGTCTCGTCGCAGTCGTGTTTCGAGACGCGCATCGTGATCGTCGATGTTTCCATCCTTGGGACCTCGGCAAAGCGTGAGAAGCGCGCGGCGCGTCCGTCCTCGGCGCGGACGTGACGTGCCTGACCGACGCGACGGGCGCCACGGCGGCGCCGCTCGCCGCACGCAGTGGTCGCCGCCGCGCTGAGCCGGACGCCTGGCCACGCGGCGCCTCTGGCTCTCGAAGTCCGGCGTCCGGCGCCGTCATGGCCTCTTCCTTCTAGCTGTCGCGGAGCCACACGTCAAGCCTCCTGCCCGCTCTGCCGGCGCGCTCCCGTCCGCCGGCGCGGATTCGCTCTGGAATCTAGCTGCGCAATTTTGTACAGTTGTTATACTGCCAAACGTATACGGCGGACGCGGCTCCGGCGGCAAGGCGACAAGCGTCGTGGGTCGCTGTCGCGTCCCGCCGCAACGCCGCGGAATGGATGCGGCAGCCTGGAGCGTGCCAGGCGACGGCGTTCGAGAGGACCATGGTGGACAGGAGTGCGCTGATCAGTCGGGAGGCTGGATAGCGGGGCCGGGGAGGGAATCATGCCGCGACATGAGGTCGTCGTCGTTGGCGGGGGCGTGGCGGGCATGCGGGCGGCGCTGGCGGCGGGGCGGCAGGGGCGCGGCGTGGCCCTCATCTCGAAGACGCAGCCGCTGCGCAGCCATTCGGTGACGGCGCAAGACGGGATCAATGCAGCGCTGCGGCAGGGCGATTCCTGGGACGCCCACGCGCTTGACACCATCGCGGCGGGCGAGCATCTCTGCGACCAGGACGCCGTGGAGGCGCTCTGCCAGGGAGCGGAGGCCGCCGTCTTCGAGCTCGATCACTGGGGCGTGCCGTTCCACCGCAACGCCGAGGGCAAGCTGGACACCCGGCAGCTCGCCGCCGCGGCCGCTCCGCGCGCCTGCTACGTGGGCGACCTGACGGGACACAGCATCCTCACCGTCCTCTACGAGCAGCTCCTGAAGCAGGGCATCCCCACCTACGACGAATTCCACGTCACCTCGCTCATCCTCCAGGATGGCGCCTGCCGCGGCGTCCTCGCCCTGGAGCTGGCGACGGGCGCGCTGCACGCCTTCGAAGCCGGCGCCGTCGTCCTGGCCAGCGGCGGGTTTGGGCGCGCTTACGCCGGCAGCGCCGCCTCGGAGTATTGCAGCGGCGACGGGCCGGCGCTCGCCTATGCCGGCGGCGCCGCGCTCCGCGACATGGAGATGATCCAGTTCCACCCCTGCGGGCTGAAGGGGCGCCCGCTGGCCGTGGGGGAAGCCGTGTTCGGCCTTGGCGCGCAGCTCAAGAACGCCGCCGGCGACCGCTTCCTGGAGCGCAGCGAGCCCGAGCGCCGGGAGCTGGCGCCGCGTCACCTCAGCGCCCGGGCCGCGGCCGAGGAGATTGCCGCCGGTCGCGGCGAGGCGGGCTGCGTCTTCCTCGACGCCACCGGCCTCGAGGCCGCGCTCGTGGAGCGTCATCTCGCCAAGACCCGCGAGCTGACGAAGACCCTCCTGGGTCTCGATCTGCACAAAGATCGCCTGCCGGTCGCCCCCATCATGTATCGCTCGATGGGCGGCGTGGCGGTGAGCCTCGACGGCGCGACGGAGATTTCCGGCCTCTTCGCCGCCGGCGAGTGCGCCAGCATCAACGTGCACGGCGCAAGCTGCCTGGGGGGCAACACTCTGTTGAGCTGCCTCGTCTTCGGCAGCCGGGCGGGCGCCGCCGCCGCGGCCCACGCCGGCTCGCAGCCGGCCTCCGGCCCTCTGCCGGCCAGCCTGGCGCAGGATGAGGAGCGCCGCCTGCTGGCGATCCTCGCCCGCCCCGCCAACCACGACCGCCCGGCAGCCGTCCGCCAGGAGTTGGGGCGCCTGCTGCAGGCGAAGGCGGGGATCGTCCGCGATGCCGGCGGGCTGGCCGAGGCGCGCCGGGCGATCGCCGGCTTGCGCGAACGCTACGACAGGATGGGCCTGCGGGCGAAGAACCGCGCCTTCAACTTCGACCTCACGGCGCACCTCGACCTTGGCAACCTCCTCGTCGTCGGGGAGGCCATCGTGGCGGCGGCGGCCTGCCGCGAGGAGAGCCGCGGCTGTCACTGCCGCAGTGATTTCCCCGCCCGCGATGATGACGCATGGCTGAAGCACACCCTCGTGAAGCTCGACGCCGGGACCCCCAGCGTGACCAGCCGGCCGGTTACGGTGACCCGTTGGCGCGCCGAGAGGAGGACCTTGTGATGCAGGTGACGTTCAACGTATCTCGCTCTGCCGCGGCGGGCAACGGCGCCGCCGGCGCCGCCGTCTCCACCTACGAGGTGGAGCTTGCCGAGGCGGCCACGGTCCTCGATGGGCTGCTGAAAATCCGCGATGAGCAGGACGGCTCGCTGGCGTTCCGCTCCTCCTGCGATCGCGGGCTGTGCGGCGGCTGCGCCATGCGCATCAACAAGAAAGGCCGCCTCGCCTGCGTCCTCCCGGTGCGCAGCATCTCGAAGAACAACATCGTCAACGTGGAACCGGTGCGCTGCGCCCCCGTGGCCCAGGATGTGCGGCTCGACATGGAGCGCTTTCACTGGCGGAAGATGAAGAAGGTGCAGCCCTGGCTGAGCCCGCGGCAGACGCCGTCGCGGGAGCACCTCCTGCGCGACGAGGAGCTGGAGGAGACGCGCGCGGCGATGCGCTGCAACAACTGCGGCCTGTGCGACGAAGGCTGCACGGTCATCGTGGTGGACTCCGAGTTCCTCGGCCCCGCGGCACTCACCAAAGGCTTCCGCTTCGCCAGCGACCCGCGCGACGGCGCGCGGCTGCAGCGGCTCCGCCAGCTCTCGGAACCGGGGGGCGTCTGGGACTGCACCCACTGCTTCGAGGCCAACGGCCATTGCCCGCAGAACATCGCCCCCACCGACCGCATCTTTCAGATGCGGGACGAGGCCATCCTCAACGGCATCAAGTCGGGGATCACCAACCCGAAGGTGGCGCGCCACTATGACAGCTTCGCCAAGTCCGTGCGCCAGAGCGGCTGGCTGGATGAGACGCGCCTCGCCATCGAGTCGGAGGGCTACGGCAACCTCAAGGGTCTCCTCAAGCTCCTTCCCACCGCCATCAAGGCGATGAAGCGCGGCAAGGCGCCGCTGCCCTACCTGCATGCCAAACGGCCGGGCGCCGAGCACATCACCCGCATCTTCGAGAAGGCAGAGGAAAAATGACCATGCAGTATGCTTTCTACCCCGGCTGCGTCTCCAAGGGGGGCTGTCCGGAACTCTACCCCGCGGCCCTGAAGGTGTGCGAGCGCCTGGGGATCGACTTGGTGGAGATGACGGACGTGGGCTGCACGGGCGCCGGCGTCCTTCCCGCCGAGATTTCGGACCCGATCAATGCCCGCACCTTTGCGCAGGCGGAGGCCCAGGGTCTGCCGATCATGACCATCTGCAGCACCTGCACGGGGGTGATGACGCAGGCCAACGCCCGCCTGCAGGAGGAGCGCTACCGCGAGGCTATCAACGCGGAGCACCTGGCCGAAGAGGGCTTGCGCTACCGCGGCGCCACGAAAGTGAAGCACCTCCTCTGGGTGCTCTTCGAGGATTACGGCTTGGAGAAGCTGAAGGAGCACCTCACCACCTCCCTCGAAGGGCTGCGCGTGGCGCCGTTCTACGGCTGCTACATCCGCCGTCCGTCCGACCTCATCACGAAGGACTTCAAGGGCCGCAAGGAGTACCTTGACGAGCTCATCGAGGCGCTGGGCGCCGAGGTGACCGAGTACAGCGGCAAAGGGAAATGCTGCGGCTTCCCCATCCTCACCTCGAACGAGCGCAACTCCCTGGCGATGGCCGGCAACCACACCCACGAGGCGAAGAGCAAGGGCGCGGACTGCATGGTGACGCCATGCCCCCTCTGCCACCTCAACCTGGACGGCAATCAGGACCGGGCCGGGGCGCAGAAAGGGGTGGAGATCGACCTGCCGGTGCTGCACCTGCCGCAGCTCCTCGGCCTCGCCATGGGGTTCAGCCCGGATGAGCTGCAGCTCCAGCGGCACCTGGTGGATACCCGGCCGCTGCGCGAGAAGATGTCGGTGCTGGCCTGACGCCGGGGCCGCCGCGCCTCCCGACGCCGCACCGGCAGCCGCGAGGATACGGCATGGGGATGGCTAGCATCGTATCCCCTACGTTCCATCACCTAATTCTGAGAGGGGACCTTCTCCCCAACCGCGCCCGCGGGGGCTGATCGTAGGGGAGGGGCTTGCCCCGCCCGGCGCCTACGTCCGCGAGGGAACCTTGTCCCCTCGCCTGCCTGCCGGCCGGCAGGCAGGCGCACCCCGCCTGGTAGGGGCGGTTCGCGAACCGCCCCTACGGGATGGGCGTGTGGGGAGCATGGGTCCCTCACAAGCCCCTTGCCAATGCAGCGAGCAGCGCCGCAATGATGTGAGCGAACTTCTGAGACGCAACACTAGCCACGACGGTCCCGTGCCGAAGCATTTCTTAGTTGCGGGACGTGAGCAGGGAAGTTATAATTAGTCCAGTGGCTAGTGTGCTCGCTGTGGCAACTGGGAGTATTCCCAACTGCTGGGATGCAGGTCATGCCGTACAGGGGAAGATCACGAACGGGTAAGCGCACCGGCCCCTCGCGGCACCTCGGCACGCGCCATAGTACGCGGGGGATCCTGCGCAAGAACCTGCTGAGCGGCGGGGCGCGCTTCTTCACCTACCCGATCTTGTCGATCTGCGTGCTCACCGCGGCCGCCAGCGTGCTGGGGCTGATCCACCCCGAGGTCTTCGATTTCATGCGGGGGCAAGCTATCTTCAGGGCATTGACAGGCGAGACCAAGACGGTGGAAGGCAGGGCGTACGGGAATATCAATGTCGAAAAGTTCGTCGCCAAAGCGGTGGACCTGCACCGCCAAGAGGTGCCGCCGAATAAGATCGTTGGCTACCTGGAACAGCAGTTTGCCATGAGCAAGCAAATGAAGAACGAATTGGAGGCCATCGGGGTGCCTGTTGACCGCGCCCTGGACTACTGGGGGAACAAAGGGCTGACCGCTGATCAGACCCTGTCGCGCTTGCAGCAGGAGGGGGTGAATATCCAGCTTGGCTACGACATCCTGAAGCGCCGCGGCGTGCCCGTGCAGTCGCTCATCGAGCGCGCCCAGGTTGACCGCGGCGTCGAAGTGAACAACATGAAGCAGAGCGCTACCCAGACCGAGCGCGGCAAGAGCTTCGCCTCGGCGAATGCGCTCGGCAACTAGTGTTGCGTCTCACAAGCTCCATCCTAAATTCGACGCCTTCTTCGTGCCATCTGCGGGGGGAAATTTGGGGGGGCCTTGCTCCCCCACACCCTCAGACCCTGCGAGCTGTAGGGGCGGTTCGCGAACCGCCCTACGATTAGGGGTGTGCGAGGGGGCGAGGCTCCCTCGCAAATCTAGGCGATCTAATTTGAGAAACAGCACACGAGCAGGCGCCAAAGCCGGCGGCGGCCCGCAAAACTCCGCCTGCCGCGAAGGAAGCGTCCTCATGCCGCGGCGCTCCTCTCCCGCCCCTTCTTCCCTCCTTGCATGAGCTGATCAGGCGAACCGCGCCACCAGCCGCCCCAGGCCGGAGTAGGCCGCCTCGAAGCGGTCCCCTGCCGCCGCCATGTAGGTCGTGGTGAACGATCCGCAGAGGACGCACTCCCCCGCTTCCAGGGCGCGGTCGAACTCCGCCAGCTTGTTCACGAGCCAGGCCACCGAGTTCGCCGGATGCCCCAGGATCGCCGCGCCGCGCGCCCGTCCCACCTCGACGCCGTTCTTCTCCAGCGCCATCTCCAGCTCCACCAGGTTCAGCCCGAGCGCCGCCTCGTCGCCGCCGCCCAACACCGCGCCGGCGTTGAAGCCGTTATCGGCGATGCAGTCGGCGGCGCTGAACTTCCAGGTCGGGAAGCGGCAGTCCACCAGCTCGAAGGCCGGGGCGACGCGCTGGGTGGCGGCAAGCGCCTGCTCCGCCGTGACGCCGGGACCCCGCAGGCGCCGCGACAACACGAACAGCAGTTCCGGCTCGATGCCGGGGTGAATGAAGGCGCGGCGCGGAATCGTCGCCCCATCCCGGTAGACGGCGCCGTCGAGGAGATGGCCGAAGATCGGCTCGTGGACGCCGAACGCCTCTTGGATGCCGCGGCTGGCGAACCCCACCTTGTAGCCCAGGCGGCGCCGGCCGGCGGCCTGCTTGCGGGCGGTCGCGGCAAGCTGCACGGCGTACGCCTCCGCCACCGAGAAGGCCGGCTGCTGCTGGCTCACGAGGGGGCGGGGCGCCGCCTCCTCTTCGGCTCGACAGAAGCTCTCCGCCAGGGCGGCGATGACGGCGGCATCGAGGGAGTCCCCGGCAGCGGCCGCCATGATCTTCTCCTCCATCCGCGGCAGCCACGGCACTGCGGCGCGCCGCGGGGTCTCGTGGTCTGGCTCACGGCTTCAAGGAGAAATTGGCTGCGTTGCAAGCAACATTTTCTTGCGGGAGGCCCTTGCCGCCCCACCTGCCGACCGCCGGGGCAGGCAGGCGCCTCACAGTCGGGCGGGGCAAGCCCCGCCCCTACGAGCCACCCGCCGACCGCCTCAGCGGGGCAGGCAGGCGCCCCCAGACCCTCCCTCACCCGTTCCCTCTCCAATTGGGAGAGGGGCCAGGGGTGAGGGGTGCGCGAGGCGGCGCGGCTGCCGCGCGGAAAAACTGCCTCGGAGCTGCAACGACCTCTCCCTCGTCATGTGGTACTTCACTCGACGCTCCATTAGGTCTCGCCGGGCTTGACGCCGACGGTGAGGGTGAAGGCGCCCTGGTTGAACGGGTGCTGCTCAAGGTCGCGGAAGCCGCAGCGCTCCACCAGCGCCCGCACCTCCGGGATGCTGAGGTGCCGATTCCCCCAGACCATCTCCATGTACTGGTCCATGACGCCGTAGGAGAACTCCGGTTGGCGCAGCTCTTCGCGCCTCGCCGGGTAGGAGAAGTCCAGGTTCAGGAACACCCCTCCCGGCCGCAGCACGCGGTGGGCGTTGCGCAGCACGGCCTCCTTGTCGTCGGCCCGCACCTCGTGCAGCGTCACCACCATGCTGACGTAGTCGAAGCTCGCCGCCTCGCCGAACGCGGCGCCGTTCGCCACGAGCAGCGTCACCCGGTCGCCCAACCCCTCGGCGGCGATGCCCTCCCGCCCACGTTGGATTGCGTGGCGATCGGAATCGACGCCTGTGAACCGGCTGGCCGGATAACGTTTCGCCAGCTCGCGCGGCAGCGCCCCGGCGCCGCAGCCGATCTCCAGGAAGCGCGCGCCGGCGCCGAGGCGTTCGCGCATGCCGCGCACGCGCTTCGTCACCCCGCCGACGAAGACAACGTAGAAGTTCTTCGTGATGTCCGCCACGGCATGCGACAGCGAGGCATCGTGATCCTGGTACGTGAAGGTGGCGCCGCTACGGAAGAACTCCGGGAAGCGCACCAGGTCCTTGTACACCTCGAGGCCTGAGAAGCGCAGGCTGGCGGCGAGGTTGCGGGGATTGCTCTCGTCCACGAGCACCTCGCCGAGGTTCGGCTGAAGCTGGAAGCGGCCGGCCGCATCGGCGTCGAGGAGCTCCAGCGCGTAGGCGGTCTCGCACCAGAAGCGCACGTAGGGAGCGTGCAGGCCGAGCCGAGCCGCCAGCTCCGCGGCCGTCAACCCCGGCGCGCCGGCGCGCTCCAGGGCGGCAAACAGGCCGAGCTCCGTTCCGGTAAGGATGACGAGCACGCCGATGAAGCCGCGCTCGAAGGTGCGCACCTTCTGCATCTGTTCGTCGGTGGTTGGTTCCGGCATCACGAACGTCCCTTCCTGCTCCTCGGCCTCGGAGGCTGGTCAGATGGCAGGCTGGCGCGCGAGGGGGCACCTGGGTCGTAGGGGCGGTTCGCGAACCGCCCCTAACGCGCTGGCGCGCGAGGGGGCAGCCGGCGGAGGCGGCGTGATCGGCTCCGCCCCAGGCCCGCTGAGCCGCCTACTCGCCGATGATGTTGCCGTTGGCGTCGTACTCGAAGAAGCCCTTGCCGCTCTTGCGGCCCAGGCGACCCGCCGCCACGTACGTGCGGTGGATCGGCGTGGGGCGGTAGCGCTCGCCGAGGTGCTGGTGCATGAACTCGAGGGCGTTGAGGCGGGTGTCGAGGCCCACCAGATCGACCAGCTCGAACGGCCCCATGGGGAAGTTGAGCCCCAGCCGCACCGCCTTGTCGATGTCGCGCGCCGACGCCACCCCCTCCTCCAGCATGCGGAACGCCTCGTTGCCGATGGCGGCGTTGATGCGCGAGGTGATGAAGCCCGCCTTGTCGTTCACCGCCACGGTCTCCTTGCCCATGCGCCGGGAGACCTCCTCGGCGAGGCGCAGGCTCTCGTCGCTGGTCTCCAGGCCCCTGACGATCTCGATCAGGCGCATGATGTGCGGCGGGTTGAAGAAGTGCATGCCGATGACCTGCGCCGGACGCTTCGTGGCGGCGGCGATGGCGGTGATGCTGAGGGCCGAGGTGTTGGTGGCGAGCAGCGTGCGCGGCGGGCAGAGCTCGTCGAGCCGCGCGAAGAGGGCGCGCTTCAGCTCCAGGTTCTCGGTGACGGCTTCGATGACGACGTCGGCGTCCCCCACCGCCTCGCGCAGGTCGGTCGTGTAGCTGAGGTTGCCCAAGGCGCGCCGCATGTCCGCCTCTTCGTACTTGCCGCGCTCGATCCCCTTGCGCAGGTTCGCCTCGATGGTCTTGCGCGCCTTCGCCAGCGCCTCGGACGAGATGTCCTGCAGGCGCGTCGCGTAGCCGCCGAAGGCGCCGATCTGGGCGATGCCGTTCCCCATGATGCCGGAGCCGATCACCGCCAGGCGCGTCATCTCCTTCGCCATCGTCTCTCTCCCTCATCCACCCCGCTGCTTCATCCTCGCAGACAGCGGCCCAGCATATCCGCCGTGCTGTCCCTCTCCCGGCGCCGCGTCGCGCTTGGCTTGAACCCTCGAAGATGATCACGATAGCAGGAGAGACCGGCAGGGGCAAGCGCCTCCCCGGCGCGGCGGCGAAGGCGCGAAAGCGTTTCCGAGGCAGTTCCCCATAGGCACGCCGCCTGCCCGCGAAGGGATGAACATGAGGTAGGCTCGGCGGGATTGTCCCCCGACGACGCGAGCCGTTCCTTGGTCCGCGACGGTCTGTAAAGGTGAAGCGCCGTGGATGGCCGGCCGTTGTAAGGGCGGTTCGCGAACCGCCCCTACGCCTGACCTGGTATCTCACACGTACGCGGAGGGTCGAGCCTCGTGGGGCAGGGCTTGCCCTGCGCGCCTGTACCTCCCCTCAGGCATGCGGGATCGAGCCGGCGCGGCAGAAGGGCGGCAGTATGGCTCGGGGATCACTCAGCGTCGCTCGTCGCGTCGCCGCCGCCCGGCGGCGTCCGCGCCCGCCACTGCTCCCGGCACTCGCTGATAACCTCGGCGGGGATCATCTTCACCGCCAGGTAGACCAGGAGCGGCACGATCACCGCGTCATCGAGATGCCCAATGATCGGGATAAAGTCCGGAATGATGTCGAACGGCAGCAGCAGGTAGCCCACCGCCAGCCCCAACAGCCACTTCGCCCGCCGCGGCGTGCGCGGGTGCCGCAGCACAAGCCGGTAGACGCCAAGCTCGGTCTTCAGGCCGCGGGCGAGAGATTGGAGGTGGGGGAGCATGGGGGGGTGGTCTTTGCTGGGGGCGAGGGGGAAGCGAATTTGATAAGCGAAGTTCTTGTGGGGGACCCTTGCTCCCCCCCACCCCCATTCCGCGCGAGCTGCTCAGCAGCTCGCGTAGGGGGGGTGCGCCATGGCCAAGATTTCGCTTAGGTCTTGCATTCCTCAATATAGGCCCTATCACTTTGGAGTAGGAGCACGCATGACCTTCGTGGGGTGACCACGTAGCCGCGTCCTGCACCACGTCTTGTTGGCCTGTCAGGCTACTTGACGAGGCGTATCTGGAGGATTATGCTAAATAGACTACTTATTTCTCTGCTCAAAGGTAAACATGACAAATGACGGCGCCAAAGTTGTTCATATCATATAGTTGGTCAAGTCCGGACCACGAACAATGGGTCGCGGATTTCGCTACCGAGTTGCGTGAATCTGGCGTTGATGTGATCCTAGATAAGTGGGATTTGAGAGAAGGCCATGATGCTATCGCATTTATGGAGAAGATGGTTACAGACCCAGAGGTTAAGAAAGTCGTGATTGTTTCTGATCGCATCTACGCGGCGAAAGCTGATGGCAGGGCAGGTGGAGTTGGAAAAGAGACGCAAATAATTTCCAAAGAGGTGTATGAAAAACAAACGCAGGATAAATTTGTTGCGGTTGTTCGAGAAAAAGACGAAGAAGGCAAGCCTTATCTTCCAACCTATTATAAGTCAAGAATCCATATCGATCTGAGTGAGCCAGAAACATATGGCGCGAACTTCGAAAGGCTTCTGAGGTGGGCCTTCGATAAGCCACTTTATGTTAAACCTGAACTTGGCAACAAGCCCTCTTTCCTGGAAGAGGGTGAGCATGTGTCTCTCGGTACAACAGTAAGCTTTAGAAGAGCTATTGATGCCATAAAAAATAACAAGACTTACGCAGCAGGTGCATTAGACGAATATCTAAATACCTTTGTTCGCAACCTTGAACGATTTAGGCTTGAGAAGCCCATCGGAGAGTTCGATGATGCCGTGGTTAAGAATATCGAAGAATTCCTGCCTTTCCGCAATGAAGCCATTCAACTCTTTATTACAATTAGTCAGTACTCTCAAGGCGGTGCATTCCTGTGGAGCATTCACCGATTCTTCGAGAACCTAATTCCATATATGGACAGGCCTCCCCATATTTCTACATGGCGCGATGAGGATTACGATAACTTCAGATTCATTGTTCACGAGTTGTTCTTATACACCTTGGGGATTTTAATCAAATTCGAATGTTTCGAACAAGCCAGATATATGCTGGAACAACGATATTACTTCCCCGGAAATTCTGAGTCTGGCCGGGACTCAATGGTTAAGTATTTGATTTTCCACCAACGCACGTCATCTCTCACACACCGCAGCAAGCGTCTCAATCGCCTTTCTGTTCGAGCTGATCTTTTGAATGAGCGTTGCACAGGGGTAGGTATCGAGTTCTTGCATCTCATGCAAGCTGACTTTGTAATATTTATGCGAGCGGAAATAGAATCTACGGATGATTACCCCCGGTGGTGGCCGGAGACTTTGTTATATATTCGTTACTCCCGTAGGCCATTCGAAATATTTGCACGTTCGATATCGAAAAGCTATTTCGAGTTAGTTAAAGGACTTTTAGGAATTACATCTCCTACTGACCTGCAGCCATTGCTTACTAGTTATAGTGAAAGAAGGAGGCAGTTACCCAGGTGGGATTTCGACTCAATCAATCCTGGGGTACTACTGGGATCCGATAAATTGGCTTCAAAGTCATAACTCGCGATCGGGGTTTGGTAAAGATGTTACTTCAAAAAGACAGACGTGAGATTCGGCAGATCATTTGTGAGCATTTCCAGTATATCGAGCAACAATGGGATGATTTTCAAAAGAGGCGCCACTAATGCCACGCCACCACGAGATAGCAGACCTGTATTTTGAAGGCGAGTTGATGGTCATGACCATTGACGGAGAAGTGAGACGGTTCCCTCTCCACGAGGTATCGCCCGCTCTCGCGAAAGCCACGGAAAGAGAGCGAAACACGTTTGCAATCTCCCCATCGGGATATGGAATCCATTGGCCCTTGCTTGATGAAGATGTGTCCGTCGATGGTTTGCTGGGAGTCATTCATTCTCCTGACGTTCAACACAAGACCTCCTGACACCTCTCTCCCACCGCGACACGCTAACCCGCGCCCCTGGCTTCACCCCCCCTTGTCATTTCCCCCCGCTGGTGCTAGTGTCACGTATCAGAAGCTCTATCACCAATTCGGCGCCATTCTCATTCATATGAAGGGGGGATTTTTTTGTGTGGGACCCTTGCTTCCCCACACCCCCAGCTCCCGCGAGCTGCGCGGCAGCTCGCGACGTCGGGGTGCGCGAGGGGGCACTGCTCCCTCGCAGAATTATTAGAACCCGACGTTGCGCGAGGATCGACCCATTCTCGGACCCATCGTCGCCACGGTCTTTCCGGTCTACTTTGTCGCCGCGCTTGGTTTTGTGTATGGGCGGCTGCGTCCCATCCGCACCGATCTTCTCGCCGACCTCATCGTCTACATCAGCTCGCCCTGCCTGGCCTTCGTGTTTCTCACCCAGCGCCCCATTCGCCTGGAGGAGGTGAGCATCGTCGTCGGCTCGGGGCTGGCCGTCACCCTCTGCGTCGGCGCGCTGGCCCTGCCGATCCTGCGGCTGCTGAAGGCGCCCAGCACGGTCTTTTTGCCGCCGGTGATGTTCATGAACGCCGGCAACATGGGCATGCCGTTCGCCCTCTACGCTTTCGGCGAGGCGGGGCTGTCGCGCCAGGTGCTCCTCTTCGTGCTGGGGAGTTTCCTGCACAGCTCCCTCGGCGTCTACCTGGTGAGCCGCAAGCAGGGGACGTGGGAGTTCCTGCGCCTGCCGATCGTCTATGCCACGTTCCTGGGAGTCGCCGTCAACTTCCTCGGCTGGCGTCCGCCGGCGACGCTCATGCGGCCGCTGGAGCTCCTCGGCGGCATCACCATCCCGCTGATGATCCTCACCCTGGGGCTGAAACTCTCGACCGTCCGTCTGCGCGCGGTGAAGCTGCCGCTCCTCGCCGCCTCCCTGCGCCTGGGGCTCGGCTTCCTGGTGGGGGTGGTCCTCTTCTTCCTGCTGGGTCCCGAACGGCTGGAAAGCAAGGTCATCCTCCTCTACTCCGTCCTGCCGCCGGCGGTGGCGAACTTCATCTACGCCGAGAAGTTCAGGCAGAACGCCGACCAGGTGGCCGCCACGATCATGCTCGGCACGCTCATCAGCATGCTCACCTCGCCCCTCGTGCTCTACCTCGCCTACCGGTTCTGAGGCGCCGCCGCAAGCGCCGCCGCGCCGCCGCGTTGGCCGCGAGCCGCCGACCCGGCGCCGCGCCCTGGCGCGACAGATAGTTCACATATTGACAATCTCCGTGGAGCGCGCTAAGCTGAGGCCATATCGAGGCCATGGGCGTGGCGGAGCGTCGTCGGTCGGCCCGCGGCAGCGTTGTTCGGTAGGCGGCCGCCGCGCCACGGCATGAAACCGAGAGCCCCCTGCCCGCGGCCGTCTTCCTGCCCATGGGAAGCCTCTCTGCTTGCGCCTCCAGCGCCCCTGCACCTGCCCGGGAGATCGAGCCATGTCACACGCCTCCCAGAACTGGGTTGGGAAACCAGTTCACCGCAAGGAAGACCCGCGCCTGTTGACCGGCAAGGGGACCTACGTCGATGACCTGCCGATCAGCCACCTCTGCCATGCCGCCATTCTGCGTTCGCCCTACCCGCACGCCCGCATCCGCGGCATCGACACGAGCGCCGCGGAGGCCATGCCGGGGGTGGTCGCGGTGCTGACCGGCGAGGATGTGAAGCGCATGGCCCGGCCCTTCCCCCTGGGCGTGGCGGCGCCGGTGAAGTACTACTGCATGGCGGTGGACAAGGCGCGCTTCGTGGGCGAAGCGGTGGCGCTGGTGGTGGCGCGCAGCCGCTACGCGGCGGAGGACGCTTGCGACGCCCTGGTGGTGGACTACGAACCGCTGCCGCCGGTGGTGGACATCGAGAAGGCCATGGCCGACGACGCGCCGATTCTGCACGAGAGCGTCGGCAGCAACGTGGCGAATCACCGCGTCCTGAACTACGGCGACATCGAGCAGGCCTTCGCCGAGGCGGACCTCGTCGTGCGCGAGAAGTTCGTCTTCCCGAAGTACAGCTCGACGCCGATGGAGACCTACGCCGTCATCGCCAAGTACCAGCCGGCGGAGAACCTTTACACCATTTGGTCGAACTTCCAGGGGCCGTTCATCATGCACCCGGTGGTCTCCATGACCCTCGGCGTGCCGGAGACCAACCTGCGCTTCCTGGTGCCGTCGGACGTGGGCGGCGGCTTCGGCATCAAGTCGAGCATCTACCCGTACCTCACCCTGCTGGCCTTGGCGGCGCGCAAATCCGGCGAGACGGTGAAGTGGATCGAGGATCGGCGCGAGCACCTGCTGGCCAGTTCCAGCGGCACCGACCGCGTCTCCTACCTCGAGGCGGCGGTGAAGAAGGACGGCACCATCCTGGGCCTGAAGACGAAGATCATGGACAACGTCGGCGGCTACCTGCGCACCCCCGAGCCGGCCTGCCTCTACAGCCGCACCGGCAGCTCCGTCGGCGCCTACAAGTTCCAGAACCTGCGGATCGACGCCTACGCCGTGATGACCAACAAGTGCCCCACCGGCCCGAACCGCGGCTATGGCTGCCAGCAGCTCTACTTCAGCATGGAGCGCATGGTCGATCTCGTGGCGCGCGAGCTTGACATGGACCCCGCCGCCATCCGCATGAAGAACTTCATCCAGCCGGAGGATTTCCCCTACACCACGCCGGCCGGCGGCGTCTACGACAGCGGCGACTACCCGGCGGTGCTGCGGAAGGCGCTGGACAGCGCCGACTACAAGGGGCTGCGCGAGCAGCAGGCGAAGGCGCGCGCCGCCGGCAAGCTGTTCGGCATCGGCATCGCCTGCGCGGTGGACCCCTCGGTCACCAACATCGCCTACATCACCGTCGCCTGGACCCCGGAGGAGCGCGCCGCGAAGAACTACCACGCCAAGTCCGGCTCCGGCGAGACGGCGGTGGTGAAGATTGATCCCCTCGGCAACGTGACGGCCATCGCCAACACGGTGCCGGAAGGCCAGGGGCACGAGACGATCATCGCGCAGATCGTCGCCGATGAGCTGGGCCTCACCCCGGAAGACGTGCACGTCGTTACCGAGATGGACACCTTCACCCGCTTGTGGAGCATCACCACCGGCAGCTACTCCAGCCGATTTGCGTCGGTGGGTTCGAGCGCCTTCGTCATGGCGGCGCGCAACCTGCGCCGCAAGATCATCAAGATCGGCGCGCACCTCCTGGAAGTCTCGGAGGATGATGTCTACCTCGAGGAGGGCAAGGTGAAGGTGCGCGGCGCGCCGCAGCGCTCCGCCGAGCTGCGGCACATCGCCGGCACGGCCCACTGGAACCTCGCCTCCCTGCCGCCGGGCACCATGCCCGGCCTGCTGGAGACCTACGTCTACAACTTCCCCACCGCCGTGCCGCCGGACGAGAAGGATCGCATCGACTCGCAGCAGACCTACGGCTTCATCGCCGAAGTCCTCGCCGTGGAGATCGACCCGCAAACCGGCGAGATCGAGCTGAAGACTTACGTCTCGTCCCACGACGCCGGCAACCTCCTCAACCCCCTCATCGTCGACGGGCAGGTATGGGGCGCCCAGGTTCACGGCGTCGCCGGGGCGCTCTACGAAGAGCTGGCCTACGGCGAGGACGGGCAGATGCTGGCGGCGACCTTCATGGACTACCTCTGCCCCACCGCCATGGAGCAGCCGCGCGTGAAGTTCGAGCACACCGAGACGCCCTCGCCCTTCTCGGTCCTCGGCTCGAAAGGGCTGGGCGAGAGCAGCACGATGGTGGCCCCGGCAACCATCGCCAACGCCGTGGACGACGCCCTGCAGCCGCTCGGCATCAGCATCACCCAACTGCCCCTGCCGCCGACCCGCGTTTGGGAGCTGCTGCGGCGCGCCAAGTCAGCCTCGAGCGCGTAGCGGCAGCATCGGCGCGCCGCCGCGCCCTGCTCACGTCCTGCGTGGGAGGGAAGCGGAGGAAGTTGTTGTCGGCGGAGTGGATTTGCGGAGGAGAGGCGAGGCGGGGGATCAGGCGCGGCGGCGCCGCTCCCCCCGCTCTCAAGAGTTACGTCGCACAAGTTCCAGCCTAAATTCGACGCCCTCTTCGCGCCATGTGGCGGGGAAGTTTTTGCGGGGGACCCCTTCCTTCCCCGCACCGCCAATCCCCGCACGCGGTAGGGGTCTGGGGGATCAATGGTCCCCCAGAAAATCCTCACCATCGACCCGCCTACGTCGCCCCGCCCTGCCAGGCCATGTCCCAGAAGAGCAGCTCGTAGCGGCAGCTTGCCAGGAAGTGGTCGGTCAGGCGCGCCTGCTGCTCGGCTGGCAGCGCCGCGGCCTGGAAGCGTTCATCGAGGAGGCGACGGCACCACTCCGCCAGCTCGCCGAAGGCGGGGTCGCTGTAGGTGGTGATCCAGGCGGCGTAGCGGCGATCGCCCGCCGCGGCGTCCGCCCCCCGCGCGGCACGCTCCCTCGCCAGCGTCGCGCCGATCTCCCAGTAGCCCCACATGCACGGCAGGAGCGCCGCGATCACCTCGACGAGGGGGGCGCTCCAGGCGACCGCCAGGAGGTGCCGGGTGTAGGCGCGCGTCGTCTCGTGCACCTCCGCCCCGGCCATCTCCGCCTCGCTCAACCCGAACTCGGCGGCGTAGGCGCGGTGCAGCGCCATCTCTTGCGTCAGCGTGCTCGACAGCAGGCCGGCGAAGCGCCGCATGAGGTCGAGGTCCGCCGCCTTGGCGCAGCAGAGCGCGAAGACGCGGCAGTAGTCGATGAGGAAGAGGTAGTCCTGGCCGAGGTAGAACGTGAACTTCCGCGCCGGCAGGGAGCCGTCGGCGATGCCGCGCACGAAGGGATGACGCAGCTCCGCTTCCCAGACGGGCGCCGCGGCCTGGCGCAGCCGGTCGGTGAACCGCGCCGGTCGATCGGGCATCGGCTGAACCTCCGCCGGCGCCGGCGAGGAGGTCTCGCGCCTTTCCTCCCTGCACCCGACGCCACGCTCGCGGCACTGAACCCAACCTGGTAGGGGCGGGGCTTGCCCCGCCCGCTCGCAGGGGCCGCCCCCTCGCTCGCGGCTCCGAAACGCAACCCGCCGCCGGACGCGCGCGGGCGGGGGGAGGTAGGACCGCCGGAGGCGGGCGGGGCAAGCCCCGCCCCTACATGATGGCTTGGGGCGGCGGGCGAGGCGCGGTCTGGTAGGGGCGGTTCGCGAAGGGATCAATGATCCCAACCGCCCCTACGGGGTCCGCGGGCCAGGCCATGAATAGGCGCCGGCCAGTTTACGAGGCCGCGAGGTCCTGGCTGGCGGGCCACCCGGCTTCTAGTGTTACGTCTCACAAGTTCCATCCTAACTTCGACGCCTTCTTCGTGCCATCTGCAGGGGGAAAATTTTTTGTGGGGGACCCTTCCTTCCCCACACCCCCACTCCCCGCACGCGGTAGGGGCGGTTCGCGAACCGCCCCTACGATGAGGGGTGCGCGAGGGGGCGAGGCTCCCTCGCAAATCTAGGCGATCTAATTTGAGAAACCGCACACTACCGCTTCGGCAGCCCGGCGAAGTAGTCCTTCGCCGCCTGCAGGGAGATCACGTCGGCATACTTGGCGTTCATATCCCACAGGTTGATGGCGTGGCTGGCCTGGCCGCGGTCGAAGGTGCACTCCTCCACCACGCCGACGTAGAGGTTGTAAGAGAAGGCGTCGATCACGGTGCCGCGCACGCAGCCGCTCGTCGTGGTGCCGCAGACGATCAGGGTGTCGATCTCCATCTCGGTGAGGTAGCTCATCAGCGGCGTGCCGAAGAAGACGCTCGGCTTTTGTTTGCGGATGACGATATCCTCGTCCTTCGGCTCGATGTCCTTGACGATCTGCACGCCCAGGTGGCCGGCGGTGTCCGTCACCTCACCGGCGCGCGCGTTCTTCGTCGCCCAGCGGCCGTAGTCGCGCAGCGTCTGGCGCCCCTCGCTGGTCGAGTAGAGGACCGGCGCCTTCGCCGCCCGCGCCGCCTCCAGCAGCTCGCGGATGTAGCCCACGGCCACCCAGCCCTCCTCGCCGCAACTGTTGCGGAAGCGCTTGATCGACTCGAGGATCGGCTCCGGGCGGTCGCCCACGAAGTTGTAGTTCACGTCCACAATCAGCAGCGCCGGGCGCGCGCCGAGCTTTCCCTGCCGCCCGTACCCGGCCGCCTCGAAGACCTTGCGGTCGCGTTCGGTGATGAAGTCATCCCACACACGCTTCGCCATGGCGCTCTCCTTCAACCCTTGCCTTCCACGACCTGGACAATCCGGCCACGCACGAAAAGGTTTTCATCCTTCGATATCCTGGGTAGCCCCGCGTGAGCCGCAGCGAGGAGCTACCGCGCACCATGCCCATTCCTGGGGAGCCAGTATACGGTAGCGCCGCCATGATGCAACGGCAACCGGATGCAGGAGCATTCACGTCCAGTCATTACTCGTAGCTCGCAAAACAATAGATAACCTTCATCTGATCGATTTTGAAATACACATATAACGGTGGGTTGACTCGAATCGTCGCAATTCTGTAACTCGTCCGCCCAACGACAGGAAAAAGGTTAGGATGATTCCTAAGCACATCGTCTAAAGCACCTCTTATTTCGTCCCAGCGTTCAATCGAACCAGCAAATTCCGCAATGGTTTGCGTAAATTGCCGAGACTCAATTATTTCATAGTAGCCGCTATTCAACCGCCTAATCTCTTCCTTGGTCGAGCTTTTCAAGCTCCCTCGCCTTGGCAATTTGCCTGTCGGTCGGCGGGGCGGCGGCAATCCAACTATACGTATACGGTATCTCCTCTCCTGTGGAGGTTGCCATCCAGCCGATCTCTTGATGAGATAAAGCGCTCACCTGTGAAGCGTTGAGATGCCAGAGACGATCAATGACGCAGTCCACAATTTCCAGCTCATCCTTTGTAAATAAATCCGTTCTCGGTTGCCTCTTGGTAATAATCCTGTGTTGCTGATAATTGTGGTATTGGATGTACTCATAGACGATCGCCTCTTCTTCTATGAGAGCATCTTTAATACCCAGAAACTCGATTGGCGCTGGCCCTTCATCCAGATGCTGATAGATGGCCCATGTTATTGAGTTGCCAAGACGCCGGTATGCCTCAAAATCGGAATAATAGAGGATCTTGTTAAGTTTCACAGCCCCAAATGTATCATCATCTTTACATCTGTGGGCAATGTATAAAACCAATTCCTTAAACTTGCGTGTATTAAGACCAGCCATGTCTTTTACCGCCACCTAGATGCAATGCTCTTCGAGGTACGACCACCAAATTATTATTATACAGGGTGTATGACTTGTCAATATGAATTTACACACGTCTCGGGCAATATCTATGCCAAGGAAGGATCAAAATATACGTCCGCCAGACATGATGGGCGCGGGGGAGCCAAGAGTAAGGAAGCCGCCATGACGTGCATCACGACGACGACGCCTCACCCCGTCAGCTCCGGGTAGCGCTCCAAGGCATCCTGCCACGCGGCGTCGTGGGTGGCCTGGTCGAGGGCGCCGCGCAGCAGCTCGACGCGCAGCAGCAGCAGGTAGGTCAGCAGCACATCCCGCCTGCAGTAGGCGGCGATTTCCGTCAGGCGGCCGCTCTCCCAATACTCCTGGACGAGTCCCCCGTGCAGGTCGGAGGCGCCCGGCATGCCCAGGAGCTTCGCCAGGGCCTTCAGCCCGCCCCGCAGCCGCACCGCGCCGTAGTTCGAGAGGAAGTCCTGCAGGTCGTAGTGGCCCTCTTGCGAAAAGCGGTAGCGGGCGCCGTACCGCTCCTTGAAGTAGGCCGGCGCGCTCAGTCCCAGCCGCAGCGCCTGCAGCTCCAACACCGGCAGGTCGAAGTTGCGACCGTTGTAGGTGACGATGGCGCCGCTGAAACTGGTGAGCCGCTTCCAGAACTCCCGCGCCAGGGCGGCCTCGTCCAACTCCGGCGCGCCGAGGGCCTCGATGCTGAAGAGCTTCCAGCTTCCGCCGACGCTGCCGACGCAGATGACGAAGGGACGGTGGTAGACGACCGGGAAGAACTCGCTGCCGCTGCTCGCCAGGAGTTCCTGGCGGTAGCGCGCGTAGGCCTCGTCATCGTTCAGCCCCTGGCCGGCATAGTTCACCTCGTTGACGAGCTGCTTGTCGATGCGGGTCTCAATGTCCACGATGGCGTAGGCCATGGGTGCGCCTCTTTCCCGTGGAGGAAACCGCCGAGGGCGAACCAGCGTACGGGCGAGCCACGCCGCGCGTCTCGAGGGGGTGTCTCTGCTCCCTCACAACCCGGTCCGCAGGGGCGGTTCGCGAACCGCCCCTGCCAGCCGGGGTGCGCGAGGGGGCACGGCTCCCTCGCCTCAAATCTCTCAGAAGAAGTAACCGCCGAAGCCGCGGCTTACTCTGCCGCGGCCTCCTACGAGCCGCCCGCCGGCTGGCGGCGCAGGTCCTTCAGGCGCTTGGCCTTGAACTCAGTCTTCGGCAGGGTGCCCCGCGGTACGAGCTGCACGCTGAAGCGCACGCCGATATGGTTGCGCAGGCTGTCCGCCAAGCGCCGTTGCAGCGCCGGCCAGTCGCTCTGCGGCACGCTTGAGAGCGGCTCCGCCTGGACGCTGATCTCGTCGAGCTCCTTGACGCGCTCGACGATGAGCTGAAACTCGTCTCCCAGCTCCTTGAAGCTGCGCACCACGTCCTCGACGCCGCTGGGGAAGACCACCAGGCCGCGGATGAGGAGCATGTCGTCGGCCCGCCCCACCAGGCCGCCGACGGCGCGCGCCAGGGTGCGCCCGCACTCGCAGGGCGCGGTGCTGATGGCGGAGTAGTCCCCCATCTCGTAGCGCGGGATGCAGGTGGCCTCGCTGTAGAGGTTCGTCACCAGGGTGATGCCGCGCTCCCCCTCCGGCAGCGGCTCGAAGGTCTGCGGATCGACGATCTCGACGATGTACATATCCTCCGGGATATGCGGGCTGATGGGCTGCTCGGCGTAGGCCGCCTGGGGTTCGCAGGTGTAGCCGAGCATCGCCATGCCCACCTCGGTGCAGCCGAAAAAGTCGAAGCTCTTGGCGTTCCACAGGGCGTCCAGGCGGCGCTTGGTGGCCGGCACGCAGATGCCCGGCTCGCCGCCGGTGACGACGCGCGCGACGGCGCTGGCCGCCGGATCGAGGCCCATCTCCTTCATCGTCTCGCCCATGTAGAGGGCGTAGCTTGGCGTGCCGCCCCACACCGTCGGCCGGAACCAGTCGATGAAGCTGACGCGGCGCTTCGTGTCCATGCCGCCGGTGGGGATGATGGTGCAGCCGAGGAGCTGGGCGCCGTAGTGGATGCCCCAAAACCCGACGTGCGGCCCGTAGCCGAAGCAGATGATGAACACGTCCTCCGGGCGCACCCCCATGGCCCAGAGGCCGCGGGCGTTGATGTACGGCCACACCTCCTTGTCGTGGCGCGTGTGCCAGAAGGGACGCGGCGCCATCGTCGTGCCCGAGGAGGCAAAGGCCATCCAGCCGCGTTCGCGGCGCGTCTCGGCATCCACCGGCGAGAAGTTCCCCCACGGCGGGTGCTCCTGCTGGTTCCGCACGTACTCCTTCTTCAGGGTGACGGGAATCTTCCGCAGGTCATCCACGGAGCGGATGTCGCTGGGCGTCAGGCCGGCGCGCTTGAACTTGTCGCGGTAGAAGGGGCTGCACTCGTAGAGGTAGCGGAAACTCACCTCCAGCTTCTCGCTCTGGACCTCTTTGTACTTGTCGCGGTCCGCGCACTCGAGCTCCGGGGCCCACGAGCTGCCGTCCTCGACCGCCGGCCCGGCCGGGTAGAGCATCCACTTGCGCACCACCTCCCGCCACTGCCGCCGCACGTCCGCCGCCATACGCTTCTCCCCGCGGGGGCGCCGAGCGCCAACCCAAACACCCCCCTCTCCTCGAGGGAAACCCACGCCTCCGTGCCGATCGAGTTGCTGATCCGACCGCCCACCGACCCGCCGCGCCAACCCCCCAAATCCCCTCACGACACGAGTCTAAGGGGAGCGCCGCCACAGCGTCAAGGTGTGGGACCTGAAACTCGATCACTACCATGGGGTGATTTGAGGATTCGAGGGAAGGAGCGAGGGAAGAAGGCAGGGAAGAAGGCAGGGAAGAAGGCAGGGAAGAAGGCAGGGAAGAAGGCAAATGCGAGGGAGCCGCGCCCCCTCGCGCACCCCACTCGCGCGAACTGCTACGCAGTTCGCGGGGGGAGCTTCTGGCTTTGCTTCTGGGAAAGCTTGATCTAAGGTATTGGAATTACAGAGTTATGAGGCTTCCTGAAGGCTTACGACCCCTGTTCGAAGGTAATCATTACTGGCCGCACTGTAACAACGCCTTCCCCAATTAACGCCCGCCCAAAGGAGTCTTTCTCACGCCCTAGGCAATTAGACCCTGTGTGAACTCTCCACATCCTTAAACGTTTTATCTTTTTGCCTCTTCAACTCGGTTCGCCAGTAAGCTTAGCAGTGCGATATATTCCCGAGCTCGACCTGCTGAGTCAACCTGAACGGCATGCGCTCTGGGGTTACGGACTGCGAGCACTGCTCCCAAAAAGAGATACATTGTACCTTCCTGCTCATCTTGGTCAGTCTTATTATTGAGACCGTTAAGAGCTAAAATTGGGTTTTTTGCCGAAAACACAGTGCGCATCAGATCGGCTCCATCAAGGTCATCTCTTCCTGATTTCTCCTTAACAAGAGTTATTAAAGCTACACAGCCATCAAATACCGCATTAGAGTAATGCTCATCTTCGTAGAGCTTTGAACAAGCTTGAGCAATACGCGGATGGAGAACAAGTGTCTCGGACAAAGAGCCAGAAAGTATACTATTGCCCTTTAGAAGATCTCCCTGTTTTTCTTCCAAGCGAGCGATGAGACCCTCCAACATTTCTACAGTTCTCGGGATTCCTATCTCAAAGTTTCGCTGGTGGCGACTTTCAGTCATGCCTATGTATACTCCGCCATACTCTATTTTATAATATTGATACTGAAGGAATTCTGGCGATGCTGTCCCAAATACCTCTCTGATTGCCTCTCGAATGTCGAATTCGAGATTCGCGACTTTCACATCATCATGTCTTATATTCTGAAACTTCAGAGTTTTCACTTCATCAAGGCGACGACGTAATTTGGTAATACCGCTCTCAATCTCTTTAGGTGTCAACATTTTGATCTCCACCCTGGGCCTCTCAGCTCGCATAGATTTTGCCATAGGGCTCAGCTCCTAGCCAACCTAAGCAATTTCGCCGCGAAGAAAAAGAACCGTCATTTTATAGGTATATGTAAACTAACAGTTGCAACTCTGTACTGGGATATCTGTCCGTAGCCGCAACTAGAACGTATATGTTACCACAAATCGAACCCTGCGGCGAGTCCCAATTTGTGATCAGTCGTCCTGGCAGGAAGGAGAAGGATCTCGTCATCCTGAAGGCTTCCCTCGGCCGCCCTTGCCTCTTTAACGTGATGTCCAGGTCGTACCCACCCCCGCCCCTCCCCTCCACGTAAGGCCCAAGGCTCCCCTTCTTCCCCCCTAATGCCCATGCTTGAGCCTTCGGTTGAGGTTGTAGGCGGCGCGGATGAGGCCGAGGTGGGTGAAGGCTTGGGGGAGGTTGACCAGGGCCGCTCCGGCGTCGGCTGCCGCGCGCGCCGCCTGCCCTGCCTTTGCCGCGCCTGCCGGCCTGTGCTATCCTCTTGGCGGCTCGCGGCAAGCCGCGTCCGTCCACGGCAGGAGGGGAGGCTGGCCGCGTCGCGCCCGCGGCCGGGCTCGCCTCCGCCGCGCCGCGCCCCCATGTCCAGACCTCGGATTCCTCCTCCTCGCCAGCCAAGGGAGAGCCTCCTCGTGCCCGTTCCGCCCCTGCGCGGCGTGCGCGTCCTCGATCTCACGCGCATGCTCGCCGGACCCCACTGCACGCTCATCCTCGGCGATCTCGGCGCCGAGGTCATCAAGGTCGAAGCGCCGCCGGACGGCGACTTCACGCGCACCATCGGGCCGCCCTTCGCCGCCGGCGAGAGCGGCTACTTCATGAGCGTCAACCGCAACAAGCAGAGCCTCGTGCTCGACCTCAAGCAGCCCGCCGGCCGCGAGGTCTTCTTCGACCTGGTGGACGTCTGCGACGTGCTGGTGGAGAACTTCCGCGTCGGCGTCACGCGGCGCCTGGGCATCGACGCGGAGGCGGTGCGCGCCCGCAACCCGCGTCTCGTCTACTGCTCGATCTCCGGCTTCGGCCAGCACGGCCCGCTGCGCGATTTCCCCGCCTATGACCTGAGCATCCAGGCGCTGAGCGGCGGCATGAGCATCACCGGCGAGCCGCGGGGGCCGCTGGTGAAGATGGGCATCCCCATCGGCGACCTGGGGGCCTCGCTCTACGGCGCCATCGGCATCCTCGCCGCCCTGCAGGCGCGCTCGGTCAGCGGCGAGGGGCGCACCGTCGACGTGGCGATGTTCGACGCGAACCTGGCCCTCCTCACCTACCTGGCGGGGCCGTACTTCCTCGACGGCGAAACGAACAAGCGCCCCGAGGGCACCGGCCACCCCAACATCGTCCCCTACCGCATGTACCCCACCCGCGACGGCCAGATCACCGTCGCCTTCATCGGCGAGGGCTTCTGGCCGATCCTCTGCGCGGCGCTGGGGCGGCCGGAACTGGCCGACGACCCGCGCTTCGCCACCAACGCCGCGCGCGTGGCGCACCGCGAGGAGGTGGACCGCTTCCTCGAAGAAGCCTTCGCCGCCTACGACGCGGAGGAGTTGGCGCAAACGCTGCTGGAGCGCGGCCTGCCCGTCGCCAAGGTGAACACCATCGACGAGGCGCTCTCCTTGCCGCACGTCGCCGAGCGCGCCATGGCGATCGTGCTGCGGCACCCGCGCAGCGGGCCGATCACCGCCCTCGGCAACCCCGTGAAGATGGCGGGGATCGAGGAGGCGGACTTCGCCCCGCCGCCGCTCCTCGGCCAGCACACGCGGCGCATCCTCGGCGAGCTGCTCCACTACGACGCCGCCCGCATCGAGGAGCTCGAAGCGGGCGGCGTCATCCGTTGCGCGGCGTCCTGAGCGCCGGCGTCGTCAGTCGCTGAAGCCGTAGCCCTCCCAGACCTCGTCGACGCGCTCCATGTGCGCCTTCGGCGGCAGGGAGACGGGGGGATAGCGGTGCTTCTTGGTGGCGTCGATGCCCACCTTCGAGCCGAGCATCTTCTGCTTCGCGTCCTGCCTCACGTCGAGGTCGCCGATCGAGGGATCGAGGCGCACCGCCACGGTGTCGCGCGCCACGTAGACATCCCGCTCCGGCTGCATGCGGAAGCTCATCGCCCACTCGAGCTGGAAGGTGTCGCGCACGTCGATGTCGTCATCGACGATGACCGTGATCTTGCCCAGCGACGGCTCGATGGCCCACGCCCCCCACATCGCTTGCCGCGCCTGGCCGTCGTAGTCCTTCTTCATCGAGATGGCGAGGAAGGCCGCCGAGCCGCCGCTGTGCTTCAGGTGCACGTCGCGCACCTGCAGCCCGAGCTCCTGCCGCAGGTGCTTGTAGATGCCCATCTCCCGCCCGAAGCCGCGGATGGTGCTGCTCTCCGACGGCGGCATCTGGCTGATGAAGGCGTGGTAGATCGGCTCGTTGCGGTGGGTGATGCAGCTCACCTCGATGACGTGCGAGGCGCCGGGCGGGCCCATGTAGCCGGTGTACTCGCCGAAGGGGCCCTCCTCCTCGCGGAAGGCCGGGTCGATCCAGCCTTCGATGACGATCTCCGCGTGCGCCGGCACCTGCAGGGGCACGGTCTCGCAGCGCACGAGTTGCAGCGGCTTGCCGCGCAGACCGCCGGCGACGGCGAACTCGTCCTGCCGCACCGGCACCTTGGCCACCGAGCAGAGGCCGATGCAGGGCTCCGTGCCGAGCACCACCGCCACCGGCACGCGCTCGCCACGCGCCTCGTACTTCCTCAGGTGGAGCTGCATGTTCTGCGTCTCCCCCACCCACAGGCCGGTGCGGTTCTTGCCCTTGATCTGCACCCGGTAGGTGCCGACGTTGCGCTGCTTCGTCTCCGGGTCGATGGAGCAGACCTGCGGCGCCGTCAAGTAGGGGCCGGGGTCTTCGCCGACGGTCCAGACCGGCACCGGAAACTTGCCGAGATCGACGGCATCGCCGGTGAGGATGTTCTCCTTGCAGGGGCCGCTGTCGACGATCTCCGGCGGGATGGGGTTGCGCAGGGCCTGCTCCCAGCGCTCCATGATCTGCTGCGGCTCGGCGGAGAGCGCCATGGCGTAGACGGCCCGCGAGGCCCCCAGCACCCCGGCGGCGATCGGGATGGAGTAGCCCTTGACGTTCTCGAACAGCAGGGCCGGTCGCTTCTCATCCGGGATACGCTGGAAGACGCGCTTGCCGACCGCGGAGACCTCCCAATCCTTATCGACGGCACGCTTGATGTGGTGCAGCTTACCGGCCGCATCGAGGGCCCGCAGATAGTGGCGCAGATCGTCGTAGGCCATGGTCGTTCTCCAGGCTGAGAGACGCCGTGCTCAAAATCCCGCGCTTCATGCCGCGGGGCGTGTTGGAATCGTCCCCCGGCCGCGCGGCTACGTCGGGGCAATCCGCGAGATCGGCGAAATCTGCGGACGAACCTCCCGCCTACGTGGGAATCGCTCCCCAGCCGCGCGGCTACTTCGGGGAGGCGCGCTTCGCCTCGCGCAGCGCCCGCAGGACGCGCTCCGGGGTGAGCGGCAGCTCGAAGACGCGCGCCCCGGTGGCGTGGTAGACGGCGTTGGCGATGGCCGGGGCGGGCGGGATGATGGCCGGCTCGGCGATCCCCTTGGCGCCGTATGGTCCCTCCGGGTCCTCGGTGATGATCCAGTGCGCCGTAACCTCGGGGACATCCAGCACGGTGGGGAACTTGTAGTCGAGGAAGTTGCTGTTCAGCGTCGTGCCGCCGCCGAACCGCATCTCCTCCATCAGCCCAAAGCCCATCCCCTGCACGGCGCCGCCCTCGACCTGCCCCTCGGCCCCCTGGGGGTTGATCGGGAAGCCGATGTCGTGCGAGGCGGTGAGGCGCACCACGCGCACGATGCCGGTCTCCTCGTCCACCTCCACCTCGGCGGCGTGGGTGCCGAAGGCGTAGGCGGCGGAGCTGTTGCCGCCGTGCCGCCCGGGAAGCTGCGTCGGCGGATCATAGAAGGCTTCCGCCATGAGCGTCGTGCCGCCTTCGCGGTAGTGCGCCGCGCGCGCCACCTCGGCCAGGCTGACGGAGCGGTCGGGCGCGCCCTGCACGAAGACGCGGCCGTCGGCGGCGCGCAGGTCGGCGGCATCGGCCTCGAGCAGCTCGGCGGCGAAGGCGAAGAGTTTCTCCCGCAGCTTGCGGCCGGCGAGGCGCACGGCGTTGCCGGCCACGAAGGTGCCGCGGCTGGCGTGGATGCCGACGTCCCACGGCGTCAGGTCGGTATCGCCGGAGAAGAAGCGGATGTGGTCCAGCGGCACCCCCAGCTCCTCGGCGGCCACCTGCGTCTGCACGGTGGCGAGGCCCTGGCCGAGGTCGCCGGCGCCGGAGATGAGACTGAGGCTGCCGTCGTCGTCGAGCTTCAGGATGACGCCGCAGCCGTCGGTGTCGCCGTGAAAGCGCGCCCCGCCGCCGACGTGGAAGAGGCAGGCAAGCCCGAGGCCGCGCCGCGTGAAGCGCCGCCCGTTGCTGCGCGCCGCCTCGGAACCGGCGGCGGGCCGGGCGGCGTCGAGGGCGGGACCAAGGCTCGCGCTGCCGCGGCCCTGGGCGTCGTCAAGGCTCTCGCGCAGGCCGCAGGAGGTGATGACGTGGCCCAGCGGCGTCGTCTCGTTCGGCCCGTTGGCGTTGCGGCGGCGCAGCTCCGCCGGCTCGATGCCCAGCTCGCAGGCGATGATGTCCATCTGCGACTCGATGGCGAAGGTCACCTGCGGGTTGCCGTAGCCGCGGAAGGCGCCGCCGTAGGGCTTGTTGGTGTAGACCATCTTAGCCTCGAAGCGCGTATGCGGCACGCGGTAGAGCGCCAACCCCAGGCCGCCGGCCACCGAGGTGACGCCGGGCGCCTGGCTGAGGTAAGCGCCGCTGTCCACCACCACGCTGAAGTGGCGCGCCGTCAGTGTGCCGTCGCGCTTTACGCCGCTGCGGAGGGTCATGCGGAAGGGATGGCGGGTGCGCGTGGCGACGAACTCCTCCTCGCGGTCGTAGACGATCTTCACGGGGCGGTTGGTGAGCTGCGCCAGGCGGCCGCAGATGGGGTCGATACAGTGCATCTCCATGCGCGAGCCGAAACCGGCGCCGAGGTGGGTCTTGATGACGCGCACCCGGCTGTCGGGCAGGCCGAGGGCGTGGGCCAGCTCGTGGCGCAGGATGAAGGGCATCTGCGTGCTGGCCCAGAGGGTGAGGCGGCCGTCGGGCTCCGGGCGGATGACGCTCTGGCGTGGCTCCAGGCAGCAGTGCGCCTGCGCCTGCGTGGAGAAGGTGTGCTCGAAGACGCGCTCGGCGGCGCGCAGGCCCTCGTCGAGGTCGCCGCCCCCCATGGTGAGCGAGGCGGCGATGTTGCGGGCGCGGTGCTCGTGCACCAGCGGCGCCCCCTCCGCCATGGCGGCGAGGGGGTCGTAGACCGGCTCCAGTTCCTCGTACTCGACCTCGATGAGATCCAGGGCCTCCTCGGCGATGTCGGCGTCGATGGCGGCCACGGCGGCCACCTCGTCGCCGCGGTAGCGCACCTTGTCGCTCTTCAGCGGCAGGCAGTCGGCCCAGGACTCCCGGACGAAGTCCATGAACCCCATCGGGATGCCGGGCATGTCGGCGGCGGTGATGACGGCCTTCACCCCCGGCAGGGCGCGGGCCTTGGCAGTGTCGATGTGCAAAATGCGGGCGTGCGGCAGGCGGCTGCGCAGAATCTTGCCGTGCAGCATGCGCGGCAGCGTCACGTCCACCCCGTACACCGCAGCCCCCGTCACCTTCTCTATGGCATCAACGCGGAGCGCCGTCCGCCCCACCACGGCATGCTGCATGGGTGTCTCCTTAGCTGGCTTGGCGTCAATCGCAGGCGTAGTTTGGGGGAAAGCGAGGGGAAAGGCAAGGGGGGGGAGAAGGGTCAGTTTTCGCTTAGTGGGGTATTTAGGTGCGAGGGAGCAATGCCCCCTCGCGCACCCCAACTACGCAAGCCGCTGCGCAGCTTGCGGGGAGGTGTGGGAGACCAAGGGTAAAACTCAAGAGGGTTCAGGCGGGATGAACTTGTTTCGCTGGCTTGATGGAAATCCAAGCGAACAAAAAAACGCATCCTCATAAACTGCCAATAAGGACCTCTCTATGCCAAACGAAGTAAGACATTTGAGATCGTTCAGAACTAATGCAACTGACTGGCAGCGCAGTTTGTCTAGCGTTGCAGAGAGTGAAATGCCGGCCGTAATATAAGGCTCTAGCATAGCAAGCTGTTCAAATGACATAATCTGCCAGTCAAAATCAATCGCTGCACCATCGTTAAGTCTCCTCAACAGATGGCTTCTGAGCAGTTCGCAAGTATCACCCATCAATGTATCAAAGACAAGCGCAACAGTTGTAACCCTTTGGACTTCGTGAAAATCTTCCAAGCCAGGCTGCCTCTCCATCACTGCGCGGCTGAAATCATTAAGTTGCCTCAGGGCCCCCATCACCTGCTCCATACTATTATCAATAGCCTCTTCACTGGCCGAAGTCATGGCATCCGCAAGCAGATACGTTGACTTGCACTCGATTAAAATAAGCGTTGAACCCTCCAGAATAGCAAAATCTGGGCATTTCCCACTACCGCTAGGATATGATCTACGAATTTCACCTTCTCGGAACAGTAGATACGTATCATCAAGGCGCTCCAGCATTACTTCAGTAGCAGCTTCAAACAAATGGCCGAAGTAGTTAGTGAAGGCAGTCTTAAACCTGTGCATCATCAAGTAGAATATGCCGGCCGTAAATGTATAGAATACCAAGTTGGGTATGGGGGCAATGAGCCTCACGTTATCCGAGCTGCCAAAAAAGTTTTCTTCCCATGGCTTTATTAACGGACATACAAGTAAAGGGTTAAAAGAATACATTCGAAATCTGCGATCAGAAACTTGTTGATCTTCATAAATCCTTCGAAATTTCTCGCGATCTGCCGAAACAAGATCCATAATTTGATGGATGGCCTGATCGGTAACACGCCATTGTGACTCATCGCGAGATACTTTCACTAGGCCAAGAGCAAATCCATTCTCCGTTCGACATTGGCCGGAAATGAATAGCCCTATTTTTAAGAATTCTCTTAGACTTGTTCCTACAAGACTTTCAAATTGCTCTGCCAGATCAAAATGAGCGATATTTTCCTTCCGACTAAGTCGCTTGGGCGCTATTTCGTAAAAGAGCAATGCTTGTCCGAGCTTCAGAGTTGGAGAAATAAGAAAAGGAACCTGCTGGCATAATAATCGAAAGGGAAGGAACTCATGATCGGAGTGATGATAATATTCCCTTACCCCTCCATCGAACGAGACCGGATCAGCTTGGAGGTACGCTACTATATGCTTGTAAGTATTTAGGAATTGGTCGTCAGAAATGCTATTCGCAACCCCAGAATATATTATCGGACTTGTATTTCTGATAACGAAAGATGCCAACCCTGCCAAGTAAGGAGGATAGAATATGGTATCCTCCCCAACCTCCTCGATGGCCAAGCATTTGTTATGAATCTTGAGCAGCCACTGATCGAGCTTGTAGCGAAGAACCTGAGACTGTAAGCGCGCTTCGAGATCCGCCAAATCGCCTGCGGAATTCACGGGGAAGAAGCAAGGCAAAACCTTAAAGTTGCCGACATTGTGAGCCATCACAAGTTTCTCTTAACGTTTCACAACGCCCTCTTCATCCCCTGCAGCGCCTGGCGGGTGCGGTGTTCGTTCTCGACGAGGGCGAAGCGGACGTACTCGTTGCCCAGCTCGCCGAAACCGACGCCGGGGGAGACAGCTACCTTGGCCTCCCGCAGCAGGAACTTCGAGAACTCGAGGGAGCCCTTCTGGCGGTGCGGATCGGGGATGCGCGCCCAGACGAACATCGTCCCCTTCGGCTTCTCCACCTCCCAGCCGATGCGGTTCAAGCCGTCCACCAGCACGTCGCGCCGGTGCTGGTACATGAGGCGGATGTCCTCGACATCCTTGTCCCCCTCGTTCAGGGCGATGATGGCGGCAATCTGCAGGGGCTGGAAGATGCCGTAGTCGAGGTAGCTCTTCAGGCGGGTGAGGGCGGCGATGATCTGTGGATTGCCAGCCACAAATCCAATGCGCCACCCCGGCATGTTGTAGCTTTTAGACAGCGAACGCAGCTCGACGCCCACCTCCTTCGCCCCCGGCGCCTGCAGCAGGCTGGGCGCCTGGTAGCCGTCGAACACCAGGTCGCTGTAGGCGAAATCGTGCACCACGATGAGCTTGTTGGCGCGCGCGAAGCTCACCACGTTGCGGAAGAAGTCGAGGTCCACGCAGGCGGTGGTGGGGTTGTGCGGGAAGCTGAGGACGATCATGCGCGGCGACGGCCAGACCATCTTGTAGATGCTGGAGAGCATCTCGAAGAAATCGGCGTCGCCGGTCATCGGCACGTGGATAATGTCACCGTTGGCGAGGTAGACGCCGTAGGTGTGGATGGGGTAGGTGGGCGACGGCACCATGACGAGGTCGCCCGGGCCGATGGTGGCGAAGACGAGGTGCGAGTACCCCTCCTTCGAGCCGATGGTGGCGATGACCTCGGTCTCCGGGTCGAGCTCGACGCCGTAGACGCGCCGGTAGCGGTCGGCCATGGCGCGGCGCAGGTTTTTGATGCCGCGCGACACCGAGTAGCGGTGGTTTGTCGGCCGCTGCACCGCCTCCACAAGCTTATCGATGATGTGCTGCGGCGGCGGCTGGTCGGGGTTGCCCATGCCGAAGTCGATGATGTCCTCGCCGCGGTGCCGGGCTTCCATCTTGAGGGCATCGACGACACTGAAGACATACGGCGGCAGGCGCTTCATGCGATGAAACTCGAACATACTACATCCTCATTGTCAGCGGCATCGTTCCGCCCCCTGGAAGGCGACGCGGCGGGGGTTTCGGCCTGTGTTTGAACATGCTTGGTTTTCGCGGAAAAATCAAGACCCGCGTGGCCGCGCTCCGCGGCTGGCCGGGGAGATGAGGCGCTGCGTCGGCGCGCTCATGGGTGGCGCGCGAGCAGCAGGTAGCCGAGGAGCGTGACGAGGATTCCCGCCGCGACGAGCGCGAGTCCGGCGGCCACGCCGGCCCGCTTGAACGGCGCCAGCCCCAGGCTCCAGAGGATACCGACCATGACCAGGAGAAGGCCGAGGGTCGTGGGCAGCGCCACGATGTCCGGCAGGGTGCTGGTGGGGTGGGAGGCGAGGGCGGGCGCGGGCCAAGCCAGCACTCCAGCCGCCAGGTGGAGGAGCGGCCGGCGGACCAGGCAGGCGGCGCGGCGCGCGAGGCCCAGTCTCATGGCTGAGCGCCTTGGCGCGCCGGCACTACAGTTTCCAGTAAAGGATCAGGTAGATGATCCCCCACGCCGCCAGGCCGACGTAGGTGAGCTTCAGCCAGAGCGGGATTTTCGGCTCAGTGACGCCGTACTGGGGATGATCCGTTTCCGGAAGCTGTGTGTTCGGCATCGGTCACCTCATGGTCATCGTCGCCGGTCGCCGCGTCGCGGTCCGGGCCGGGGCGCCGCTCCTCTTCCCGCAGCGCCCGCTCCAGCATGCGGTACTTGATCCCTTCGATATCGTCAAACTGCCGCGTCCGCCGGCACCAGAGGAAGATGAGCGCCGCGCCGCAGCCCATGAGGGCGAAGAAGATCACGACGATCAGCGCGCTGTCGAAGATGCTGCCCGACATGTCCCGTCCTCGGCAGGGTGCGGGGGAGGTGCGCCCGGGGGTCGAGGGTGGCGCGTGCCGGCCGACCTCCCGGCCCTACTTCTTGAACGACCTCACGTAGTGCGTCAGGGCGTAGATTTCCTTCGTGCTGAGCTGTTGCCCCCACGGCGGCATGGCCGTGCCAGGCACGCCCTGGGCGATGGTCTTCGCCACCTCCTGGGGACCGCCGCCGTACTTGTACTCTCCAATAGTAAAATCGCGCGGTTTCGGATTCAAGGCAACCGCCGCGGGACCGTCGCCGGCTCCCTTCATGCCGTGGCAGCCGAAGCAGTTGCGTTCATAGAGCATCTTCCCTTGCGCCAGCAGATCAGGGGTGGCCGCCGCCACCTCGGCGCCGATGCCGGGTTCCTGCGGCTGCTGTTTGCGCCACGGACCGATGTTGGTGCCGAGCTTCTGCAGGTAGGCGGTGAGCGCCTTCAGCTCCTCCTCGCCGAGCCACGGGAAGGAGGGCATGATCGACTCCGGCACCAGGGCGCGCGGGTTGCGCAGGTGGGCGATGTGCCAGTCATCCGTGCGCAGGCCGCCCTCGCGGGCCAGGTCCGGCCCCACCCGGCGGGTGCCGAGCAGGTGCGGGCGGTCGTAAACGTACTCTCCCGCCACCGAGACCGGGCCGTAGCGCTCCGGCTCCCCCGGCACCGGGCGCACGAACTGGGTGTGGCAGTGCCAGCAGACCTCGCGGATGTAGAGCTGGCGTCCCCGCAGCTCGAGGTCGGTGTACGGCTTGGCCTGCGGGGTGGGCGTGCGGCCATAGGTCTGCGCCCAGGGGATGGCTCCCACCACCACGAAGGCGAAGAGGAAGAAGCCGAAGCCGGCGATGAACAAGATATTATTGAAGCGTTCCATGTCTGGCTTCCTCCTCCTAGGCGCCCACGACAACCCTGCCGCCAAGGTCCGAGACGGGCGCTTCGCCCGCCTGCAGGCGCCGCCCCTGGCGCTCGGTCTGGTGCAGGTTGTAGAAGAAGAGGAGCGTGCCCAGGGCCATCATGATGCCGGAGACCAGGCGAATCCACCAGAACGGCTTGGCGAAGCGGACGTAGGAGACGAACGGCAGGGAGGTCTGCCAGAAGCTCCCCTCCAGCAGCCCTACCGCCCAGAGCGTGGTGCCCATGAGGCCGAACCCCACGGCGGTGAGCCAGAAATGCCAGTGCGCCAGCTTCATGCTGTAGAGCTCCCGCCCCGTCAGGCGCGGCCACATGTAGTAGATGGCCGCGATCGACCACAGCGAGAAGACGCCGAAGAGCGCCATGTGGGCGTGCCCCACCACCCAGTCGGTGAAGTGGACGATCTGCTGCAGCGTGCGCAGGGCTTGCAGGGGGCCTTGCAGACAGGTCATGACGTAGAAGACGACGCCCAGGACGAAGAACTTCATCGGCAGGTTGCCGCTGAAGCGCCACCAGTTGCCCTTCACGGTGCCGAAGAAGTTCACCACCACCGTCCAGACGGGGATAATGAGGGCCACGCTGCTGACGATGGCCACCGTCTCCACCCAGTCGGCGATGCCGCTGTAGATGAAGTGGTGCGCCCCGGTCAGCGGGTAGAGGAAGGCCAGCGTCCAGAAGCCGATGAGGGAGAGCTTGTGACTGTAAAGGGGCGAGCGGACGCTCACCGGCAGGAAGTAGTAGATGACCGCCAGACCGATCGGCGTCACCCACAGGCCCACGACGTTGTGGATGTAGAACCCCGCGATGGCGGCGCTGTTCACCCCCGCGGCCAGGTAGACCGGCACCGAGTTCCCCACCAGGTAGTTCAGCGCCGTCCACACCAGGCCGCCCATGAGGTACCAGAGGCTGACGTAGAGCTGCTGCTCCCGGCGCTTGAAGATGGCGCCGAAGATCATCACGATGACGACGAGGAAGGCGACCACCACCAGGATATCGATCGGCCAACTAAACTCCCCGTACTCGATCCCCTGGTTGTAGCCGAGGGCAAAGCCCACCAACCCCGCCGCCACGATCAGCGTCCAAGCCCAGAGCACCAGCTTCCCCAGCTTCTCGCCGAGGTAGAGCTCGGCGCCGGTCAAGCGGGGCACCATGTAGAACATCAGGGCGAGGTAGATCGTGGTGATCCAGCCGAAGGCGGCGGCATTCGTGTGGATGAGCCGCACCCGCCCATAGCTCAACCAGGAGATGCCGCCAAGGAAATCCGGGGCCATGAAGCGCAGGGCGTTGAGAATCCCCGCCAGCATGGTCACGAGCAGCCAGAAAATCGCCACCTTCACATAGAGGCTCAGTAAACGAGCCTCGCGCGGCGTGCCGGTCATACGCCTCTCCCCCTCCCCGCGATGTCTTCCCGAACGCGCCCCGGGCGCGCCGCCACCCTCCCCCAACGCCGCGGGCGCGCCTCCTTGACGCAAGCTCTCCGTGCTAGCGGTAGGATACTCCAGAAGCAATAATTGTCACATAAATTGTTCTAATTCCACCTATCACTTCTGTTGAAATCGCCGCAATTTCCCCCCGCGGCCGCGCGCCACGGGGCAACCGAGGCCCGACGCCGCGTCTCGGCGGTGAATTAGCATAGGAAGGCGCGGGCTGGGGGCGGGGGGATGAGGAGCTGATCACCAATCATTTATCTCTTTGTCTAATTGATTTCCAACATCTTCTAGGAATTTCACGACTGCAGCACATTCAGATGCCAAATCCCATTCTATGGAATAGTCACTGCCATTGTCATTCATATATGCTTCCTCACGAAAGGAAAAACTTCTATACCTTACTTCTCAATAACGTCTTAACAACATCCAAAGAACGAAACCAATAAGCACTGTGTTCGTCAATATGAGGTAGCCGACCAGTAGGATATACAACGACCCAGCATCTACAATCATTGCGTGGTCTGCCGCTGGATGGAAGAGGGCGGGGCTTGGAATCCAGCCGCCCCTAATGTGAGCGGTATCTGGACCAGAAAACCTCGCGAGAACTCTTCCCAGCTGATGAGCCAGAAGATCAAGGCTCTCGACAAAGCTCTTGTATCGGGAGAAAGCGTAATATACGACACCAACGGTTGCGATGTCGATCAACACTTCGACGCTGCCCCGCCGGATGTCAATATTCTGCGCCTCGAATTGGGGACCGAGGAAAGACGCAACCTCCGACCTAATCTCGCTCATGAACGACTCCCTGAGGTTGGAGAGCCGCTCATATATCTGTATCGAACGATCATCGCTTTCTGGAAACACGGATATCGCAACTATGCGTATGGTACAGATATGCCCCGAGAGCCTTACGTGTTTGCTAAAAGGTAGAGTCCCAAATATTCTCATGGTGAATCACCGATTCTCTAACCGGAATTATGCAGCAACAGCCGCTCGGAGCCAGATTTCGGGCTCGTCCGCCCGCTTTCTGGCATCGTTTCTCCTGGGAGTCCAGGCATCGAAACTACCTGAAGGCGCCTCTGAGGCCCCCTTCACAGCCAAATCCTTCTCCCGCAACGAGGTCTTCTTGGTTGTTGGGCCTCCTACCCCACCCGGCCTCATGATGTCAAGTCAAATTTTACCCGCGAGACGCGGTGGACGCGGAGAGGGGGCAAGACGAATCCTGTGCGCTCTCTGCGTCTCCGCGGTGAATTAGCATAGGAAGACGGGGGCGGGGGGATGAGGAGCTGATTCGTTACGGGGCCGCGGCTGGCTCGCCGCCCGCACGACGCATCATGAATTCGCCAGGGCGTGTCGGCGTTTCGTGGCGTAGACGCGGCGGACGTAGCGCGCAAAGGTCCGCCAGGCGCCCCGGCGGCGCAGATGGCGGCACTTCTCCGGCGCGGCCATGATGGCCGGACGGAGCAGGGCGAATCGCGTGCATCCCTGCAAGCGCAGGCAAAGGTCGGCATTCCCCAGCACGCCGCTCTCATTGAACCCACCCACGGATTCGAACAGACGGCGCTCGATGAAAAAGGCCTGGTCATCGGAAAGGATGTGCATGATGCGGCAGCGCACATGGTTCACCAGGCTGGCGAGGTGGATGCCAAGCGAGTTGCCGTCGAAGCGCTGGTAGAACCCGCCGGCTCCGCACTTGCCGCGCTTCACGACGCCCTGCACGCGCTCCAGGGCGCCGCGCGGAAGCTGCGTTCCGGCATGCAGGAAGAGGAGGAGATCGCCCCGCGCGTGGCGCACGCCCTCGTTAAGCTGGCGCGCCCGCCCGCGCGGCACGCTGAACAGCTTCACCTGATCGAATCGCTGCGCGATGGCGCAGGTGCGGTCCGTGCTGCCCCCGTCGACCACCAGCAGCTCGAACTCGCCGCTCTGGCGCAGGGCGCGCCGCAACGTCTCGCCAAGAACCGCTTCGCAGTTGTGCGTTGGGATGATAATGGAGATCATCGGGTTCAGCAGGCTCGGATGCGTCGGTTCAGGGATATCGCTGTTGCCTGGCGGGCGCCAAGGCAACGGCGGTGAGACACGCTACGACCTCCACCAACTTGGCAACGGGCGATACAATGCCAAATCCCGCCGCGCGGGTCAAGAAAAAAATCATCTCCATCCGCGGTTGACCCGACGCCGCGGCGGCTCACCTCTGCCGGCGCCAAGCCAACGGCGAGTAATATTGTCACTCGGGCGGTGCTCGGCAACTCTTTTTCAGACCTCGTCGCGGCGCCGCTGGTTTCGTCCGGCGCGGGGGCTCTCTTTACCACCCCCGCCGGCCGCCGCGCTCCTCTCCCGGCAGTTGACCGCCCCCGTGAACTCTGCTACAAGAGAACCCGGGGCGTGCCGCCCAGCTCCATGCGCGCCGAGGTCGCCTGCGCGCGCCGGGCTGTCCGCGAGCGTTGCCCAGGCAAGCCGGGCAGACAGGGGCGCCGCGCAGACAGGCCGCTCCGCCGCCTTGCGGAGCCAGCCGCAGCACTTCCTCACATCTCGCTCAGGTTGTCACAGCACCCACCCAAGATTGTGCCGGGGTAGCTCAGTCGGTAGAGCAGGGGACTGAAAATTCCCGTGTCGGCGGTTCAATTCCGTCCCCCGGCACCACAACCTTCGCGGCCACGACGCCTTCCGCGCAGCCCCGGAGAACGCGGCCGGCCGCCTCGAGCCCGCGGCTCCAAACCGCTTCTCCACCCCCGCGCCTGGGAGCGCCGCGCCGTGCGCCTTATCCGCGGTGCGAAGACCGCTGCGTTCGTCACCGCGCGATCGAGCCGGCTTCTCTCCCCTGAAGCGGACTCCCTCGAATTGCCTTGACGCAGGATTTTTATTTGCCATAGTATCCTGGGGGGGGGGAACGTTGGAGCATGCGGCCGGCGCTCGATCTGCCCGGCGGCGCTCAGGGGCAAAGCCCACCGCGTTGCGGAGGGGCGGGGGACTGCAGCGCGGCGGCAAGGGTCTTGACTCAGGTTGCGTCTGCGATTTCCCGGAGTGGACGACCAGCTTGCCGGACCTGAGCCGGGGGCCGGCGCGGAAGGGGCGCCGCCGCCGGCAAGGCCCGGGAAGAATCGTCGCGCGCCTCCCGCGGCAAGGCCTGGAATCAGGAGAGTCGGCAGGGGATCACCCGCAGCTCTCCCGCGGGGAGCAGGCGGGCCTCGTGGCATGACCTGCATCGAGGGAGGAGGAGGCGCAGTGCTGGAGGATATCTTCGGCTTCTGTTTTCTCACCATGGATCGCCAGCGGTCCATGAAGTTCTATTGCGATCTCTTGGGTCTCGAGCATAAGGTCACTCTGGAGCGGCCACGCTACACGCTGACGATCCTTGGCGTCGGGGAGTACGACGTCGTCAATCTCTTCGAGTACAAGGACCCCAACGACATCGATCCGATCTATCCGCACGTGGCCTTCAAAGTGGGTGCGCCGCGCGACGTTGAGGCGAAGCTGGCCGAGTTGCGCAAACGTCTGGAGGGCGCCGGTCATCACGTCACCGAGGTGATGGGGAACCTCTTCGTCAAAGACCCCGATGGCAACGCAATCGAGTTGAGCAACATCCCGGTCGGCGTGCCGTATGTTATCAAGCCGACGCCGACGAGGTAGTGTCCGTTCTCCTATCTCGCCGCGGCGCGCTCCGTGAGGCGGGTGCATTTCCACATCCGGCGGAAATGCGGCATGCAGGGGGGGGATCATGAAGCCGCGAAAGTTCGTCACGTTCGTGGAAGAGATTCACGAGGACCGCGGCGTCGCCCTGCCGCGCCCGCTGCGCATCGCCATTGCGGCGGCGGTGGTGCCGGACCCGTTGGCGGGGAAGTTCGTCGACAACCTGAACGAGATCGTTCTGACGTACTGCGAGCAGCTCAGCGACATCGAGCACGCCGCCGCGATCCTGGCGAACTACCGCTTCGCCGGCGCGGTCGAGGCAGCGACGAACGGCGCCTCGCACCTCCCCTCGGTGATCAAGGTGGCTCCGCCCGGCGCACCGTTCGACATCCCGCTGCATCACAAGATCGATGTCACGTCGCGGCCGCACCACTTCTCGAAGACCTTCTCCATTGCCGATGCGCCGCGAGCGGAGGAGTTGGTCGTTGCGGTGGCGGTGGCGAACGGCGGGCGGCCGCACCCGCGCCTGCCGGCGTTTGGGCAGGACTTGAAGTAGGCGGCAGCGCCCTGCCGAGGGGCGACCCCGCGGCGGCGACAGGCAGAGCCGATGAACCTGTGCAAGCTTGTCACCTGCGTCGAAGAGATTCACGAGGACCGCGGCGTCGCCCTGCCGCGCCCGCTGCGCATCGCCATTGCGGCGGCGGTGGTGCCGGACCCGTTGGCGGGGAAGTTCGTCGACAACCTGAACGAGATCGTTCTGACGTACTGCGAGCAGCTCAACCTGAACGAGATCGTTCTGACGTACTGCGAGCAGCTCGGCAAGCTTCTCGGCGCCCGCGCCGTGGAGGCGCTCGGCGTGCCCGCCGCTGAGGTGGAGGCGTACGGCAAGGCGGCCATCGCCGGCCTCGGCGGCGACATCGAGCACGCCGCCGTCATTGTGTCGAACGTCCGCTTTGGGGGGCCGGTGCGCGCCGCGGCGGGGAACGGCGCGACGCTCCTGCCGGCGGTGATCAAGCTGGCCGCGCCCGGGGCGTCCTTCGACATCCCCCTGCACCACACCCGCGACGTCACCTTCAGCTCGCACCACCTCTCGGCGACATTCTCCATTGCCGATGCGCCGCAAGCGGCGCAGATCGTCGTCGCCGTTGCCGTGGCGAACGGCGGGCGGCGTTGAGCATGGGGAGGGGCTGTCGTACACTACCAGCGCCGCAACCACGAATGGACGGGTACACTGACACATGATCAAATGATAGAGGAGGGGGGGGCAATGCAGACCCTGCGACAGTTCCCGCGGCGACACATCCATGCAGCCTTCTTGATCACCGCCTTGCTCGTGGCGCTGACGCTGGCGCACCCGGGCCCGGTTCGCGCCGAGAAGGCGGTCATCGGCTACCTCCCCATCATGGGGTTCTCGCCGATGTTCGTGGCCACGGAGCTCGGCTACTTCGCGGAGCAGGGCTTTGAGCCGCAGCTCGAGAAATTCCGCACCGGCGGGGACATCATCGCCTTGCTCGCCAGCGGCAGCGTCGATGTCGGCGCCGGCAGCATCGCCACGTCGCTCTTCAACGCGATTTATGACAAGTTGCCGATCAAGGTCGTGGGCAGCGCAACCGACCAGCCGGAGGGCTACAACTCCACGCCGCTGCTCGTCAGCAAGGCCCTGTGGGACAGCGGCAAGGTGAAGCGCATCGCCGACCTGAAGGGGATGAAGGTCGCCATCAACGCCCCGCGCGGCCTCGGCGAGTACTACCTGGCGGGCGCCCTGAAGCAGGGGGGCTTGACCATTGACGACATCGACCTGACCACCATGGCCTTCCCCACCATGCCGGAGGCGCTCAACCGCGGCGCCATCGCGGCGGCGATCCTGCCGCAGCCGCTCGCCTCGCGGGCCATCGACATGAAGGCGGCCCTACTGCTGCTGCGCGGCGACAAGATTACCGCCAGCCCCCAGGCGGGGGTCTACTACTACGGCAAGAATTACCTCACCAAGCGGGACGCCGGCAAGCGCATGATGGTGGCCCTCATCAAGGCGCACCGCGCCCTTGACGGCGACACCCACATGACGGAACCGCGCATCACCGCCGCGATCGGCAAGTGGACGAGCCTCCCCCCCAAGATCATCACCAGCACCCGGGGCTACCATTTCGACGTCAACGGCAAGCTCTGGGAGGAGGGCCTCGCCGACATGCAGCGCTATCATGTAGGGCGCGGGTATACGAAGTACAAGGAGCCGCTGCCGCTCTCCCAAATGTACGACCCTGAGTTCCTCGAGGCCGCCTTGGCCAAGCTGGGCCGCAAGTGAGCCGGCCCCCCTCGCCGCGGCGCCAACTTTCGGGAGCATCGTGCAGGCAAAGATCAGCGCTCGTCAGATCACCAAACGCTACCCCGTGAAGGGCCAGGAGTTCACCGCCCTGGACCGCTTCGATCTCGAGGTGGGCGAGGGGGAGTTCGTCTGCATCGTCGGTCCCAGCGGCTGCGGCAAGAGCACCTTTCTGCGCATCCTTGCCGGCCTCTACGAGCCGACCGCCGGCGAGTTGATCATCCGCCGCTCGTCGGGGCTCAACGGCGGCGCCCCCAAGCCACTCAACTCGATGATCTTCCAGGAGTACGCCATCTTCCCGTGGCGCACGGTCCTGGACAACGTCATGTTCGGGCTGGAGATGCGCAACGTGGCGCGCCGCGAGCGGCGGGCCATCGCCAATGCCTACCTCGAAAAGGTGGGGCTTCGGCGCTACAAGGATCGCTACCCCTACCAGCTCTCCGGCGGCATGAAGCAGCGCGTCAGCATCGCGCGGGCCTTTGCCAACGACCCCGAAATCCTCCTCATGGATGAGCCGTTCGGCGCCCTCGACGAGCAGACCAAGACCCTGCTGCAGCAAGAGCTCCTGCGCATGTGGGAAGAGGACCGGAAGACCGTCGTCTACATCACCCACAGCATCGAGGAGGCCATCCTGTTGGGCGACCGCGTGGCCGTCATGACCGCGCAACCCGGTCGGAACAAGCACCAACTGCGCGTCGAGCTGCCGCGGCCGCGCGACCCAAAGATCAAGACCACGGTGCGGTTCACGGAGCTCTGCTACGAGGTGTGGCAGGGGCTGGAGTCCGAGGTGGTCAAGAGCATGGAGACTGACTGATGGCGGTCCAGATGAGGCGCGAGCAGCCCAGCGCGGCGCTGGCTGACGAGGTGGTGATCCGGGGGTCCGGGCGCCCCTTGAAGCAATCGACCCTGCGTTACAAGCTGCTGAGCATCTTCTCGCCCATCACCGTGCTGATCTTGTGGGAAATCATGGTGCGGCTGGGGCTGCTCGACTACCGCTTCTTCCCGGCGCCGACGATGGTGAGCCTGTCGCTCGCCGAGCTGCTGATGAGCGGCGAGCTGACCGAGCACATCCTGGCCAGCCTTGGGCGGGTCATCGCCGGCTTCCTCCTCGGCTCCATCCCCGGCATCGTCATCGGCATGCTGATGGGCTGGTCGCGCACCTGCCGCGCCATCTTCGATCCCATCGTCTCCGCCACCTTCCCGATGCCGAAGATCGCCTTGTTGCCGCTCGTGCTCCTCATCTTCGGCATCGGCGAGTTCTCGAAGATCATCCTCATCGCCATCGGGGCGTTCTTCCTGGTCACCATCAACAGCATGGCGGGAGTGATGAACATCGATCCGGTTCTGGTGGAAGCCGCCCATAACTTCGGCGCCCGCGGCGCGCGCATGTTCCGCAAGGTGGTGCTGCCCAGCACCTTGCCCTACATCTTTACGGGCCTGCGGCTCTCCCTCGGCGTCTCCCTTATCATCATCGTGGCCACCGAATTTGTCGCCGCCAATAAAGGCATTGGGTTCCTCATCTGGATTTCCTGGCAATCGCTGGTCACCGAAAAGATGTACGCCGGCCTGATCGTCATTGCCGTTCTCGGCCTGCTCTTCACCTACGGCCTCGAGAAGCTCGGCCGCATGCTCATGCCCTGGGGCCGCGATATCACCGAGAAGACGCGCTAGCGCGCAGGCCGTTCCATCGCCTTGCGGAGCCAGCCGCCGCGCTTCCTCACACCTCGCTCAGGTTGTCACAACGCCCACCCAAGATTGCGCGGGGGTGGCTCAGTCCATAGAGCAGGGGACTGAAAATTCCCGTGGCGGCGGTTCAATTCCCTCCCCGGGCGCCACCTTGATCGCTTTCTACTCAACCAGTTCACGCTGTTGCTCGATTTCCCACCAATTCCCGCACCGCCCGATAGACCTACCGTATCTGCTCCTCCGGCCTGCAAAAAAGAACCCCTACGTGGTTGATTTCATGTGATGATGAGGCTGCCTGGCCCGTCCTGCGCTCTCTGCGCTCTCCGCGCCTCCGCGGTTACATGGATTGCACCGCGGAGACGCAGAGGACGCGGAGAAGGTAGGGGAAGGAACCAGCGCTCGACGGGGATGCACACCGACATCCGCATGCCTCCGCGTTCATCCGTGGTTCCTTGCATGCCGCTGGCGGGGGCGGGTCGCGAACCGCCCCTACGGTCGGGGATCATCCACGGTTCTCTTCCTCGACAGACCGTCGCGTACCAAGGAACGGTCGGCGTCATTCCGGAACCGGGACCGCCAAGCCTCCCCCATTTTCATCCCTTCGCGGGCGGCGCACCCATGGGGGTCTGCGTGGAAAACAGGCGTGTAGGTGAGTATTGTCATTGCCTTGAGGGCGGGCCGAAGGAGCATGGGTACCTTTGGCATTAACTTCCCTTTTTTCTAGCCTCTACGGCGCGGACTGTATAAAGTAAGCATAGAGGCTCCATGTTTAGTAACAATCGTTGACAGAGGATGACGACGGGCCAAGTCCGCATCCTGCGTCCGCAAAAGGTTCCCCATGGGCAGGTCCAGGATTTACGCGCTCTCGCTTCTTACCTTTGCTCTTGCCCTGGCGTTGGGAGGCGGCGTCATCTTCTTGATCGAGGGTTACAGATCCGACAGCCTGCTCACCCTAGCGACCGCTTTCGGGGGGCACATTGGAGAACACATCGAGGAGCGTCTGGCCCCCCTATCTTCCGCGAGCCAAACCCTCGCTGAGTTTCTTGGCGCGTCCGGGGGCCAGATCACCAAGCAAGAATTCGACGCCCTGGCCCAAGGCATTCTTGAGAGACACAGAGTGATCGAGACCGTGCGGTTGGCTCCCAATGGAGTGGTGCGATACATCCACCCCCTGGGAGGTAACGAGGCCGCGCTGGGTCACGATCTCCGCAAGGAGCCGCATCTCCGCGCCGAGGCGGAGCTGGCGATACGATCGCGGGCGGTGACCCTTGCGGGACCGTTCATGGTGAGGCAGGACGGCGCGGCGGTCATCCTGCTCCTGCCGCTGTTCTTCCCCGACGCCGCGGGCGGGGATCGATTCTGGGGCTTTGCGGCCGTCGTGGTGCGCCTGTCGCGCCTGGTGGACGAGGATGACCTCCGCGCCATTCAGAAACAAGGCTTCAACTACGCGCTCTGGCGGCTGCGTCCCGATACCCAGGAGCGACAGACCTTCGCCCGCTCGGCGGTGCTTGATCTCCCGCCGTTCGTAACCCTCTCCATCAAAGTCCCGAATGCAACCTGGACGGTGGCCGTTGCCCCGCGTCACAACTGGTGGGCACGGAGACGTTGGGCGCTCCTTTCGGAAGCCGCCGGGGCCGCGGCCTTCAGCTCCCTCCTCACACTTGCTCTCTATATGCTTCTCATCCGCGCCACCGAGCGGGGCCAGGCTCGGGAGCATCTCCAGAAGGCGTACCGCGATCTCACGGAAGCCGAAGCGAAGTACCGTGATCTCTACGACAACGCGCCCGACCTGTACGTGTCGATCGATCGCGCCGCCACGATCCTGAGCTGCAACCAGACCTTTGCCGATGCCCTGGGCTACCGCAAGGAAGAGCTGATCGGCGCCTCCTACCTCGACCTCGTGGTTGCCGAGGAGCGAGAGGAGTGCCGGACGAACATAGAAGGCTCCAAGCTGGTAGGTCAGCAAGGGAGGTTTCGTCGCGCCTTCAGGCGCCGCGATGGCTCGCGCTTCGTGGCGGAGGTCAGCGCCCGAACCCTACCCAATGCCGCCGGCGAGGTTGTCCGCACGGATGTCCTGCTGCGCGACATCGGGGCTCGCCTGCGCGTGGAGGCGGAGGCTGACCTCCTGCATGGCATCACCAGGGACCTCGCCGCCTGCGAGGATTTCCGCGCCGCGTTGCGGGTGGCGGTGTCGCGCATCTGCAAAGCCACCGGCTGGGACTACGGGGCGGCTTGGGCGCCGGACCGAGACGGGCAGCTCCTGGAACGTGAAGCCTTCTATTGTTGCGGGGACGACGCCACCGAAGAGTTTGCGCGGCAAAGTGGCGCGTTCAAGTTTTCCTGCGGCGCCGGCCTCCCCGGCAGGGTATGGGCTTCAAGGCGGCCTGAGTGGATCGCCGATGTCGCGCAGCTCAACGAGGCGGACTTCCCACGGAGAACGCTGGCAGAGAACGCCGGCCTGAAGGGGGCCTTCGCCGCTCCGGTCGGAACCGATGACCAGTTCCTTGCCGTGCTCGTTTTCTTCTCCCAGAAGATCCAAGCCGAAGACCAGTGGTTGCTCGCCATGGTCTCCGCGGTTACCGCGCAGGTGGCCTCGGCCTTGCGGCAGAAGCAGGCCGAGGCGGAACGCGCGCGCCTGGCCACCGCCGTGGAGCAGAGCGCCGACAGCATCTTCATCACCGACGCCGAGAGGAACATCCAGTACGTCAATCCGGCGTTCGAGCGCACCACCGGCTACACCAGTCAGGAAGCGCTCGGCCAGCACCCGCGCCTCCTGAAGAGCGGCCTGCACGACGATACCTTCTACGAACACCTGTGGAAGACCGCCTCGCTGGGCAGGGTGTGGAAGGGTCGCATCGCCAACAGGAACAAAGACGGTTCCATCGTTACCGTCGATGCGGTGATCTCGCCGGTGTTCGATGCTTCCGGCCGGGTCGTCAACTTCGTCTATGTCCTGCGCGACATCAGCGACCGCGTGCGCGTGGAAGCGGAAGCCGACCTCCTGCACGGCATCACCAGGGACCTCGCCGCCTGCGAGGATTTTCGCGCCGCATTGCAGGTGGCGCTGTCGCGCATCTGTCAAGCCACCGGCTGGGACTACGGGTCAGCATGGGTGCCCAACCGAGAGGGGAAGTTCCTGGAACGCGAAACCTTCTATTGCCGCAGGGACGATATCGCCGAAGAGTTTGTGCGGCACGGTGGAACATTGAAGTTTGCCATCGGGGAAGATCTCCTCGGACGGGTGTGGGCTTCGGGGCGGCCTGAGTGGATTGCCGAAGTTGCGCAGCTCAACGAGGCGGACTTCCCGCACATAGCTTTTGCACGCCAATCCGGCCTGAAGGGGGCCTTCGCCGTTCCGGTCGGCGCCGATGACAAGTGCCTCGCCGTTCTCATTTTCTTCTCCCTGAAGACCCAAGCAGAAGACCAGTGGCTGCTGGCCATGGTGTCCGCGGTTGCCGCGCAGGCGGCCTCGGCCTTGCGGCAGAAGCAGGCCGAGGCGGAACGCGCGCGCCTGGCCATCGCCGTGGAGCAGAGCGCCGACAGCATCTTCATCACCGACGCCGGCGGCACCATCCAGTACGTCAATCCGGCGTTCGAGCGCATCACCGGCTACACCAGTCAGGAAGCGCTCGGCCGGCAGCCGCGTTTCCTCAGGGGTGACCAACAGGAGGAGGCCCCCTACAAGCGGGCCTGGAGAGCTATCTTGCATGGCAAGGTGTGGAGCGGTCGCCTCACCAGGAAGTACAAGAACGGCAAACTCGCTACGGTGGATGCGGTGGTCTCGCCGGTGTTCGATGCCTCGGACAGGATCGTCAACTTCGTGCATGTCGCGCGCGACATCACGCACCAACTGGCCCTCGAGGGTCAGCTCCGCCATGCCGAGCGGCTCTCCAGCCTCGGCACCCTGGCCGCCGGAGCGGCGCACGAGATTCTCAACCCGGCGAACATCATCGGCTTGCACAGCCAAGGCTTGTTGGCGAGGAGCGACACCCCGGAACCGCTGCGCAGGGTCTGCGCCATCATCCTTGATCAGATACGGCGGATCAGCCTGATCTGTGACTCCCTGCGGCGCTTCTCGCGCGCCGGCGGTGGCGGGCGCGAAGTGGTCAGCCTCAATGGGCTGATCGAGGAGACGTTGCAGCTCCTCGGGCCGGAGCTGCGACATTTCAGTATCGAGGTGGTTCTCCACCTTGACCCCCAGCTCCCCGATCTCCTTGCCAACCGCGACGAGCTGGCCCAGGTGATCCTCAACCTCTGCACCAACGCCAGGGATGCCATGCCGGACGGAGGGCGTCTCGATATCCATACCGAAACCTTCCAGCAAAACGAGGCGCCCTGGGCTCGGCTGGTGGTGAAAGACAGCGGCATCGGCATGCCGGAGGAGGTGGTCGGGCGTATTTTTGATCCCTTCTTCACCACCAAGCCGACTGACAAGGGGACCGGCCTGGGGCTCTCCGTAGTCCACGGCATCATCGAGAGCCATGGCGGCGGCATCAAAGTGGCCAGCGAGCCCGGCGCCGGCAGCGCCTTCACGGTCGAGCTGCCGCAGGCCGCGCCGCGCGAGGAGTCCCCCGACGACTCCAGGCGGCGGCAGATGAGGGAGTTTCTTCGCACCATCGTGGTGCTGCGGGAGGAAGGGGTTCGGTTCTACGCGGATATCTCGCAAGGGGCCGGCATCGAGGGCGACGTGCTGGACTGCTTGACGGCGTTGCAGGATGGGGTGCTGCAGCAGGTCCGTCTGTTGCAGAGGGTGCTGCGCCTGGTTGAGGTCGTGCCGGAGAGCTTTGAGGACGCCGAGTTCTGGCTGCCCCGCGCTGTCGTGGACGACTGCCTTGAGACCGTGGCCATGGCGATGCGAAAGGTTCGGGAAGGAGGTCTGCCGCTGGAAGAGAGACTGCGGCTCGCCGTCAACGTCGAGAAAGAGGGGGCGGCCCTTCTCTCCATGGTGGCGGCCCTGGTGACGGATGCCATGCCGGAAACGCAGCGCGATCTGGATGAGGCACGGAGCTTGCACCTCACGCGTCTGCTGCAAGCGCTGCGGTGTGGCCTGGGCGAGGAAGCGGCGCGCGGCCTGATGCAGCAGTTCGCTGAAAGCGGTTGACGCGGCGGCGAGGGAGGGGAGGGGAACGATGGCGCGGGCGCGCGTCCTGGTCATTGATGATGAGCCTGAGGTTGGAGCTTTTCTCCAGCAACACCTGGGTGACCTTGGCTACGATGTCGAGTCCGTCCTGGTGGCGGAGGACGGGCTGGAGAAAATACGCAACGATCCGCCCGAGGTCGTGCTGCTCGACATCCGTATGCCTGGGATGGGAGGCGTCGAGACGTTGCTGAAAATCAGGGAGCTTTCCCCGAAGACCAAGGTGATCATGGTGACCGCGGTCCAGGAAGAGGAGTTGGCCAGACAGACCCTGAAGCTGGGGGCAACGGATTACATCACCAAGGCGCTTCATCTCAACTACCTTGAAACGAGCCTTCTTGCCGCGCTTCACTCGAGCGAAGTCGAGTAGGTCGGCACGTCGGTGTTCGCCCTCCTGGATTCGGCTTGCCCGTGCCGGAGCGGCGGACAGGCGCTTCAGGACCCACCACCCATCCCGCCTCCAGCCGCCGCGCGCGGGTTCTCGAACGCCGGCGCCACGTCGCGCGTTTCTCGCCCGGCCTCATCAGGATGCTCCCGCCCGCCATGCCGCCGAGAGGCGCCGGACAAGCGGTGCGCCCGGCCCTAGCGGTGCGTCCCATAAGGTCGCTTACCTAGTTGTGGCGTTGCTCGCTGGATTGGCAAGGAGCTTATGAGGGACCCATGCTCCCCCATACCCCCATCCCGTAGGGGCGGTTCGCGAACCGCCCCTACAAGGCGGGGGGCGCGAGGGGACGAGGTTCCCTCGCAGACGTAAGCGCCGGGCGGGGCAAGCCCCGCCCCCCTACGATCCGCTCCTACGGAGTACGCGGAGGAGACAAGGCCCCCTGTCAGAATGAGGTGTTGGAACTTATGGGACACGATACTACCGCTGGAATGTGCGGCGGATGACGTCGCGCGCCTCCTCGGGGTCCAGGCTGTTCGCCTCGATGGTGGGGCGGGCCTGTTCGAAGACCCGGCCTTCATCCCCAAGCAGGAGGTAGCTCTTGTAGAGGTCGTCGTGCTCGATGCCCAGGGCGCGACCGACGAGCTGAATGTAGTTCTCGACTTTGAACGGGTAGGTGCGCTCCTCGGCGCAAAGCTCGCGCTGGCAGGAGTGGTAGACGGTGGCCAGCACATCCACCCCTTTCTCCCGCGCCTCCTCCAGGATGCCGCCGATCAGCTCGCGCCACTTGCCGCCGTAGGGGTCGGGCCGCTGCCCCGGCAAGCAGGACTTGCCGAGCTCCCGCCGATTCCTCACCTCCACGAGCCGCAGGCCGGGGATGGCGGCCAGAATCTTCTTCGTGCAGGCGGCGTCGAGGTCCGATTGCGCGAAGCCGGTGTGGTGGTGCAGCGCCACCCGCAGCGGCACCTCGCGGTCGAACCGCAGCCGATGCAGGTTCTCGCTGAGGAACTGCGTCAGGTGGAGGTACAGGAAGCCGATCTCCACCGTCCCCTCGAGCACCTCCTGGAAATGGTGCGTGCAGGAGGGGCACCAGAGGAGAACCTGGCGCGCCCGGAACGAGCGCAGCTTGCCCAGGGTGCGGCTGCTGATGCTCGTGGCGATGGGCCGGTCCCCCTGGCCGTAGTGGATGATGCCGCAGCAGTTGGCCGGCCCGCCCACGGCGGCGAAGTCCACCCCCATGCGCGTCAGCACCGCCGCCGCGGTCTGGATCAGCGCGGGGGTGCGCAGCACGTTGCAGCCGAGGTAGAGCAGGTACTCCTTCTCCTCCACCTCCTCCGGCACGCGGTCGAGCCAGGGCCGCTCCTGCTTGGGCGCCTGGAGATCGGCGAGGAGATCGATCGTGCGGAAGAACTGCCGATACGGGAACTGTGACTGCGGCTGCATGTTCTCGGGCTGCTGCGCTGGTTCGCTCATGCCACCCCCCCTTTTTTCTTGAAGCATCACTCAAGCCCGGCCTGGCGCCGGGGAGCTGCGCTCGCAAAAGCCGCTTGCCCTTGCCTGGCGCCGCCACATCCCCTGCGGATGCCTCTTATAAAGGAGAGAGCATGAACCGCGGACAAGCGGGAATCAAGCCTCAGTTTGCGCCCGAGGGTCGGCCGCGGAGGGAAAGCGCGAAGCCTGGCCGCCTTGCGCTTTCGCCGCTTCGTTGCCACAATGCGTCATTCCCCTGAGCTGCGTGGCGGCAGGCGCCGACGGTGATGCGCGCCTGCCGGGCGATAGGCATGGCGCCCACGGACCAGATGTCCGGAGGGAGAGGCGAGAGAGCTATGAACATCTGGAAACAGAGGTCCCGGCGGGGTTCGATGGGCCTCCTGGCCCTGGCGGCGGGGCTCCTGGGGGTGGCGCTTGGGGTCGCGCCGGCGGCCGCGCAATCCAGCCCGGGGCCGCAAGACCAGCGCCTGGCGCAGGTCATGGGTCATGAGCACGCTGGAACCGCCGCGCCGTATTCGCAGGCGCAGGGGGCGTCAGGCGATCAGCCGGGCGCCGTGAAAAGAGAGCGGGCGCCCGGCGCTGGAACACCGTACCGTATGACGATGGAAGAACTCCACAAACCGGGAGGCCTGCCCCAGGGATGGAGGTTCGCCCTCCCGGCCGGAGACCCCGAGGCGGGACGCGCGGCCTTCCTCGACCTCGGCTGCCAGCAGTGCCATCGCGTCAGCGGTGGAGGCTTGCAGGGCGCGGCCGGGGTCGGCGAGAAGCCCGGCACGGACCTCGGCGGGATGGGACGCCACCACCCCGCCGAGTACTTCGCGGAATCGATCCTGAACCCGAACAGAGTCATCATTCAGGGGCCCGGCTATACCGGCCCCGACGGCCTGTCGATCATGCCCGACTACGTCGATAGCATGACCGTCCGCCAGTTGATTGATATCGTTGCCTTTCTGAAGAGCCTCACGGGTGAGCGGGGGGAGGCGAGCCAGGGAGGGACGATGCCCCACAAGTAACGAGGGGAACCCCTACCCCTGCTGGTCCAGGGAACTCAGCCCCGCCTCGGATGGAGCGAAGAAGTACGCTCCCGACAGCGCTCGCGTGAAGTCCATCAGGTGGTCATGCCGGCCGTCGCCGCTGGCGCCGAACATGCGCGCCAGCATCTTGTCGAAGGTGCTGAGTGTCTTGGCGTAGGCAATGAAGAAGAGCCCCGCCTCGGAGGTCGTGCCGTAGGGGAAGCTGTGCCGTACGATCTCCAGCTCCTCGCCCTCCTCCTCGATCACCACCCGGCTGATGTGGGCCGTCTGCGGCTTCACCCCCGCCGCCAGCTCGACGCTGTCGGGCTTGGTGCGCCCGATGATCTTCTCCTGGGCCTCCGCGGCAAGGGCCGACCACGCCGTCAGGTTGTGCACGTAGCGCTGCGTCAGGACGTAGCTGCCGCCGGCGAAGTCGGCGTCCTCCTCGCCGATCAACGCCACGGCGGCGCGCTCCGCCCCCTTCGGGTTCTCCGTGCCGTCAATAAAGCCCGTGAGGTCGCGGCTGTCCAGGTAGCGGAAGCCGCTCACCTCGTCGAGCACGGTCGCGGCGGCCCCCAGCTCGGCGCGCAGCCGCCGCGCCAGCTCGAAATTGAGGTCATGCCGCTGCGAGGTGATGTGCAGCAGGATGTCTCCGCCGCTGGCGGGCGCCTCCAGGCCAGCGCCGCGAATCGGCTGGAAGGAGCGCAGCTCGCGCGGCCGCCGGTTTGGCGCGATGGCGGCCCAGAACTCCGCCCCGAGGCTCGCCACGCAGCGGAGCCCGGCCTGCTCGTCGAGGGCGGCGACGGCCCGCAGCGTTGCCGGAACAGCGCGCAGCCGCCGCGCCAGCTCGCGCGCCTCGGCGGCGCGGTTGACCGCCTTGAGAATGAGGAAATACGCGAACGCCCCCGGCTCCGGCGGAATCCCATCTTGCGGCGTTGGCATGACGGCGCCTCGACGGTGACGGCGAGCACGCTACGTGTCGCGGAGAGGTATCGAGACAAGCGCACCAGCGCCTCGGCGACCCCTCTCCGACGCCACGCTCCATCATCACGAACGAGCCCCGCGATCGTGCGGAAACTCGCCTGGCGTCCCTTTCCGCCCCATGCCGGCGCGGCGACGGTCGAGCTCGGGCCGCGCCGCGCCGGCGGGCTGGCGGCGGGGACCTACTTCAGGAACCGCAGGTCCACCACCTTCTCCATCGGCAGCTTCTGTTTGATGAAGCCCTGATCAAAGAAGTAGTCCTGCAGGGCGGACACGCTCTCCACCAGGACCTTGCCGTCGTTATCGAGGTAGAACGGGATAGAGGCCTTGATCATCTCCTGCGGCACCTTCGTGTACTTGCCGATGATGTCGAGCATCTCGTTCTCCTGCATGCCGCGCGCGTTGAAGTACTTGATGCCTTTCAGGTAGGCGCGCATGAACTTGCGGCCAACCTCCTCTTCCTCGCGGATGAACTTGCCAGAGTAGAGGATTTCCGCCACCTGCAGCTTTTGCAGTTCCGGGATTTTGTCCGCCGGCAGGAAGCGGACGGCTACGCCCTCCTTCTCGGCGCGCACCGTCCACGGTTCCACCGTCACCGCCGCGTCGATCGACTTCGTTTGCAGGGCCTGGAAAATCTTCGGCGGGGCCATGTACACCAGGTTCACCTTGCTGACGTCCAGTCCTTTGTTCTTGGCGATGTAGTGCAGGATGTAGTCGTTGATGATCCCCTTGGCGTGGCTGGCGACGCGCCGCCCGGCCAGGTCCTGCACGTCCTTGATCGCGCCGGAATCGAGGAGGTCCTTGCGGATGATGAGCTGCACGAAGCCGTAGCCGGGTCGAATCTGCCCCTTGTCGGCGACGATGCGGAAATCCGCGCCCTTGGCGATGCTGTTGAACAAGCCGGCGCTGGCCGACCCCGCAGCCACCTGGATGTCGCCGGTGGCGAGGGCGCTGATCATCTTGGCGCCGGAGGCGAAGTTGATCAGTTCAACCTCGAGGCCCTCTTCCTTGTAGAACCCTTTCTCGATGGCGACGAAGATCGGGGCATAGGAGATAAGCGGCGAGGACCCCACCTTGACTTTGGTGAGCGCCGCCGCGCCGCTTGGCGCCAGCAGGCCAACCAGGAACGCCGCCGCCGCCAACAGAATGACTCCCCGTTGCAGTCGCTGCCTCATGCCAGTCATGAGCCGTCCTCCTTTCTTGCCTCGTCGTCTCGCGGACCCAGTCGCGCAACAGGCGCCGCGCGCAGCCGCGGCAGCCCCTGCCGGTGAAACGAACTCCTTCAGGGCGCGGCCGCGTCCGGCGGCGCAGGCTCGCCGCCCGCATCCACGTCGAGCCGGGCCGCGAGGCGTGCAGGTCGCCTACAGGCGCCCCTCTCAGGGCAGCGCGCACCACCTGCCGCGAACGTCATGAGCCTGCCGCTTTGCCATTAAACGCCCCTTGACGCCCGCCGCGCGCGTATCTACAATATAGATATACCGCCGTGGCGAGGAGAAGGAGCCCATGAAGGTTCATGTATCACGCTGGGGCAACAGCCTTGCCCTCAGAATCCCGGCGCCCTTCGCCCGCGAACTCCATGTCGAGGAGGGGAGCGAGGTTGATCTCACCGTCGCGCACGGTCGGCTCCTCGTCACCCCCGCATCGCCGCGCTACGACCTCGAGGCGCTCGTCGCCGCGATCACGCCGCGGAACCTCCTCGACGAGGCAGACTGGAGCGGCCCGCGCGGGCATGAGGCATGGTGAGGCGCAGGCCCTACGTCCCCGAGCGCGGCGATCTCATCTGGCTCGCCGTCGATCCCCAGGCCGGCCACGAGCAAGCCGGGCAGCGTCCCGCCCTCGTCCTCTCACCCGCAAGCTACAACGGCAAGACCAGCCTCGCCCTTGTCTGCCCCGTCACCGCCGCCAGGAAAGGATACCCGTTCGAGGTGGACCTGCCGCCCGGCCTTGGAGTCCATGGCGTCATCCTAGCGGACCAGCTCAGGTGCCTCGACTGGAGAGCGCGTCACGCCGCGCCTGCCGCAACCGCCCCGCCGCAGGTGCTTGAGGAGGTTCTCGCCAGGGTGCGGGCCCTGCTTGGCCTGTAGGCTTGTGGCGGAGAACGGCCGGCGATCTTTCTCCCCTCGGCCGTTGCTCCACGTCCGGCCTGTCCGCTTCCGCCGCGGCGACCACGCTCCGCGAACCGGCGGCATCCACGCAGGGCAACCGCTCCCTCTACGGCGGGGCCGCGGCAGGCGGCGCAGGCTCGCCGCCCGCATCGACATCGAGCGCCAGGAACTCCTCGACGATCACCCGCAGACGCTCCACCGCCGCCTCGACGATGGCCTTCCCCTTCGCCGCGTCCGCCTGGCTCGGCGCCCCCACGACGCCTGACGGCGACATCGTCTGCCGCAGGTGCGGGATGAAGGCGGCCGGCGTGGCCTTCGGCATCGACGGCAGCGGCGCCGCGTAGCGGTGCTCCGCCAGCTCCCCCTGCGCCGCCAGGTGGGGCCGCAGGTACGCCACCACCGAGGTCTCGAACTCGCCTGCGTGGTCGATTCCACCCGCTACCGTAGCACAAATCTCGCGCATTGCATCGGCGATGTAGCGGAACCAGGTGACCGCCAGGGCGCGCAGGCCGTGCTCGTCCAGCAACCGCGCCGCCACCGCCTGGGTCAGCGCGTGCTGGCCGCCGTGACCGTTCAGCAGCACGACGTGGCGGAAGCCGCCGCGCGCGATGCTCACGCAGGCGTCCACGACGAGCCGCGACCAGGTGTCGAAGCGCAGCGTCACCGTGCCGGGGTAGTCGCGGTTATCGCTCGAGAAGCCCGTCCACAGCGCCGGCAGCACCAGCAGCTTGTCGACGGCCCCCGCCAACCGCGCCGCCACCTCGTAGACGTTCGCCGCGTCGGTATCCACCGGCAGGTGGTAGCCATGCTGCTCCATCGACCCCAGCGGCAAGATGACCCCCCACCCCGCCCGCGCGCAGGCCCGGATCGTCGGCCACGTCTGCTCGCTCCAGAGTAAGCCCATGGGCGTGCTCTCCTCTCCCGCCAGCCAGGCGGGCGACCACGTGGTGCTACCGCCAGAGCTTGCGGATGGCGCGGCCCGCGGCGCGGTGCGCGGGCTTGGCATAGAGGAAGCGTCGCGCGATCCGGGACGGCTTGCCGCTGAGCAGCACGCTCAGCGAGATGAGCGCGCGGTTAACCTTGAAGAGACCGCGGATGACGTTGTTGAGGGTCTTGCTCATGGTGGACTCCCTTGAATGTTTCTTGCAGCGTCCATCGAGCCTTAGCGCTGTTCGCCGAGCCAATGAAAGATGCTGATGATGTACTTTGAGAACCGGGTCAAGTCACGTAATTCTTTTCGAGGAAAAGTTCCTCGCAAGTACCCCTCCCAGCGCTCGTGTACCTTTCGAAACTCACCCTTTGGAATGTGCTGGATATTCTCCGCCCTGCGAGGATCAACCTCTATGTACGATGGTGTCACCAGGACGATACGAAATGGATCACCAAAATACCCATTGGCGGCCGTCCAGTTTGGTATCTCCGTGTCTGCATATAGTGTTGCCTGAAGAGCTTCCCATCTCTCATCAAATGTCATGGCGAAGGGTTCCTTGTTCCTATCTGATTTTCTGGTGTGAAAAAGCGAGCGCAACCACTCGAATAAACCGTCGAGCATCTTTAACTGCCGCCTCATGACGCTATGCCTCTCTAGCGGTAACCTTGTCTTAAGTAGAGGGCGTTAGATGTCTCAGTATGTCGTCGAGGATGAAGAGGCAACACCTACAAACATCCTCAGGAACTGGAACGCTCATATTTTCTTTCAGATACCGGTACGGATGAACAAGGTTTCGCACACGAATCAACAAGTGCAGAAAATCTATGCATTGAAATCCAGGCATTAGATGGTCGAGGGTATGGTCGTCAACCTGCATTTTCTTTTGTTCCCCCTCAGGGAGCCATTTCGACAGGTCCTTTGGTATCCAGTTAAGTTCATCCGCCACTTCGACCAAATGAGAAAGGCTCCATTGGGTATATGGTCTTAATGTGCCGTTCTTGTGCCGAGGGGTGCTGGTGGCTTTGTGAACATCCTGTGGATGCCAGATTACGAGGGCCAACAATGCAGCTTCCAAGGCCGTGCCTACTACAAGACATCCGGCGAAATAAGCCTCGGAACGAAGGCACCCGATTGCCTCTTGCCTGGAATAATCCGCGAGTTCTACAAGTCGGCGAATATCTGTCGTATCCATAGCAACAGCCATTTCATCCTTGCTCCGCCCCATGCGCGCATCCTGGGTCCGCGGGCGGGGATCGAGGAGGGTTTGGTAGGGCTGGCCGGTGGTGGTGGCGCGCTGCATGGCGTCGTAGACCTCGAGGATGAGGCGCTTCGCGCGGTACTCGCCGAAACGCTGCTCGTCCTTGCGCTTGACGATGGGGAAAGTGTCGAGGATGTAGGCTGCCGCGTCGCGCGGCGTGGGGCAGCGCGCCTGCAACGCCGCAAGCTCCTCCTCCGTCTCCCCACTCGCCCCTCGCCACTTGCCACTCCCCAAGTACAGATGGAAGAACGCCGCGTCCAGCTCGTAGCGAAGCAGAAACCGCCGCTCCTCGTCCCACCTGAACGGCGGGCCGTCGTAGCCGCAGTCCTTGGCGAACGGGGCCAGGTCCCAGGCGGTGTAGGTGAGTTCGAGGACGCGAGGAAGGAGCCTTCCCCTCGGCCGCCGAAAGAACTCCCTTGCGTTGAACAGCAAGAACTACTGAACCTTATACAACAACCGGCGCTTCAATCGTTCTTTCGCATACATTTCACCACGATGCTCGTATTCAGCGAGCTCAATGACGGCCTGGACCAGCTCTTCGGGGTGACAGTTGAAGCAACAGTGGCTGCCGGGGACTTCCGCGTAGGTGAAATTGGTTATGTTCCCCGACAGACGCGGGTCCCATGCCTTACGGTACTCCCACTCATAACACACATCCTTGACACCGTTGATGAAGCTCTTCGGTATTTCCTGCACCCGCGGATCACTGTAGAAGCGCTTGAGATCAGCTTTCTCGATTGAAGGAGCTAATGGCTGAGGTTGCCAGCGTTGCAAGTCGGCTGTTTGTTCCTCGCCGGTCATATCCTGCATCCATTTCTCCCGGATAATGGCATGCGGCGGAACGGGGATCTTGTTTCCCTCTGACGCGGTAAAAAAGCCACCCTCGACCTCCGGAGGACGTACATCCCTCACCGATTCGCCATCTTTCAAGATGAAGCCCATATACCAGATCAGATGCGAAATTCTTTCCGGGATTTCTTGCGCCGTGAGCTGGATGACCAAGCCGCCCATGCTGTTGCCAACAAGGACGACGCAGTCCAAGTCATGTTCCTGGATGAACTCCGCAACGGCGCGCGGGTAGTCGGCAAGCCGCACCCGCTCAATCTCATGGTAGCGCGAGCCGTGCCCCGGCAGGTCGAGAGCATACGCCTCGCGCCCCCAGGCCTGCATGATTTGCAGAACCCGCTCCCAGCACCAGGCCGCGCGCCAGGATGGATGAATAAAGAGGTAGGGAACGTTCTCTTTGATGCGCGCCATGCTATACCTCTCTCCTTGATTAGGCCATGGAAGCTAGCCTTGCTTGTGTGGGTCATGACGCCGATCTACTTGCCATGGCCCAAATGCCTCACGAGGATTCGTTTTCCTGCCTCTCTGCAGCGCCTGGTGTCGTACACCCTCTCGCCGAAGCGCTTGGTGCGACGTGCATCATTGCTATCACCCTGGCGGAGGGAGAGGGATTCGAACCCCCGGTCCTTTCGGACTGCGGTTTTCAAGACCGCCGCCTTCGACCACTCGGCCATCCCTCCGCCGTAGGGCGGTTGCGCGAGCGCCCAAATGTCCGGAGAATGAACCACAGATGGACACGGATGCACACGGATATGTAGGGATAATGTAGGGGCGGTTCGCGAACCGCCCCTGCAATCAGTGTCTATCTGTGTCTATCCGTGGTTCCTTCACACGAAACCACTACCACTATCGGCGAGGGTGTGACTCGCAACATCAGGGCGCCGCCGTGATACGCTCCAGGCCGCCCATATAGGGAATGAGCGCTGCGGGAAGAAGCACGTCGCCGTTTTCCTGCTGGTAGTTTTCGAGGAGGGCGGCGAAGGTGCGCCCGACCGCCAGGCCGGAACCGTTCAGGGTGTGCACGAAGACCGGTTTGGGGTACGGTCCGCCCTTGGCGCGGATGTTCGCCCGCCGCGCCTGGAAGTCCTCGAAGTTCGAGCAGGAGGAGATTTCGCGGAAGCGCTGTTGGGCCGGGAACCAGACCTCGAGGTCGTAGGTCTTGGCGGCGGCGAAACCGAGGTCGCCGGCGCACAGGGTGACGACGCGGTAGTGCAGGCCGAGGCGCCGCAGGACGGCTTCGGCGTGGCCCGTCAGGCGCTCCAGCTCGTCGTAGGAGGTCTGCGGGTCGACGAGCTTGACGAGCTCGACCTTGTTGAACTGGTGCTGGCGGATGAGGCCGCGGGTGTCCTTGCCGTAGGAGCCGGCCTCGCGGCGGAAGCAGGCGGAGTAGGCGGCGTAGGAGATGGGGAGCTGCTCGTAGGGGATGATCTCCTCGCGGTGGATGTTGGTCACCGGCACTTCGGCGGTGGGGATGAGGTAGTAGTCGCTGTCGCGCAGCTTGAAGAGGTCATCCTCGAACTTCGGCAGTTGGCCGGTGCCGGTGAGGCTGGCGCTGTTGACGATGAAGGGGGTGAAGGTCTCGCGGTAGCCGTGCTCACTGGTGTGCAGGTCGAGCATGAAGTTGATGAGGGCGCGCTCAAGTCGGGCGCCGGCCCCCTGCGTTAGGGCGAAGCGGGTGCCGGCAAGGCGGGCGGCGCGCTTGAAGTCGAGGATGCCGAGGCCTTCGCCGATGTCCACGTGATCCCGCGGCGTGAAGGCGAAGGCGGGCGGCGCGCCCCAGCGCCGTTCCTCGCGGTTCTCCGCGTCGGCGGCGCCGGCGGGCACGCTGGCGTGCGGCAGGTTGGGCAGCTCGAGGAGCGCCGCGGTCACCGCCTCGTCGAGGCGGCGGGTCTCCTCCTCCAGGGCCTTGATCTTAGCGGAGAGGGCGCGCATGGCGGCGATGGCCGCGGCGGCGTCGGCCCCTTTCTGGCGCAGCCGCGCGGCCTCGTCGTTCATCTGGTTGCGCTCGGCGCGCAGCGTATCGAGGGCGCCGCGCTGGACGCGCAGCTCCTCGGCCAAGCCGATGACGCGGTCAAGGTCGAGGGCCGTGCCGCGCTGCGCCAGGCGGCGCTTCGCCTCGTCAGCATGCTCTCGCAGGAAGCGCCGATCGAGCATGGGCGATCCTCGCGGGGGGTACGGCGCGCAGCCGCGGGCATGGACCGCGCCCGTCTCGGCCGCAGTGAAGCGGGCAAGATGCCCGCGCTCCCGCCGCTACTTCTCCGCCAGGCGGGCGACGGACACAACCTGGTCGCCCTCGGCGAGGTCGATGAGCCGCACCCCCTGGGTGTTGCGGCCGATCTCGCGGATGGACTCCACGCCCATGCGGATGACGACGCCGAGGGCGGTGATGAGCATGACGTCGTCATCGTGGAGGACCTGGCGGACATTGACGACCTTGCCGTTCCGCGGCGTGGTCTTGATGTCGATGGTGCCGCGTCCGCCGCGGCCTTGCAAGCGGTAGCTGTTGATCTCGGTGCGCTTGCCGTAGCCATGCTCGGTGACGGTGAGGAGGCTGGTGTTCGGGCTGATGACCTCGGCCCCGACCACCTCATCGTCCGCGGCCAGCCGAATGCCGATGATGCCGCGCGCCGTGCGGCCCATCGGGCGCACCGCCTGGTCGCGGAAGCGGATCGCCATGCCGTTGCGCGTGCCAAGGATGATGGTGCGGTTGCCGTCGGTGAGGGCGGCTCCGACGAGGTCGTCTGCCTCGTCGAGGGTGAGCGCGATGATGCCGCCGGCGCGCGGCGATTTGAACGCCTCGAGGGTCACTTTCTTCACGATGCCGCGGCGCGTCGCCAGGATGACGAAGCGGCTCGCCTGGAAGTCGCGCACGTTCACATAGGCGCGCACGTGCTCGCCCGGGCTGAGCTGCAGGAGGTTGACGATCGCCTTGCCGCGCGCCGCGCGCCCCGCCTGCGGGATGTCGTAGACCTTCAGCCAGTAGACCCTGCCGAGGCTGGTGAAGAAGAGGATGTAGTCGTGGGTCGAGGCGATGAAGAGGTACTCGACGAAGTCCTCTTCGCGCGTCGTCATGCCGGTGCTGCCCTTGCCGCCGCGGTGTTGGCTGCGGTACTGGCTGCTGGCGTTGCGCTTGATGTAGCCGGTGTGAGAGATGGTGACGACCATGTCCTCTTCGATGATGAGGTCCTCGTAGTCCAGCTCCTCCGCCTCGTCGATGATCTCCGTGCGGCGCTCGTCGCCGTACGTGTCGCGCAGCGCGGCCAGCTCCCCCTTGATGATGCCGCGCACCTTCTCCGGGTCCGCGAGGATGCGCTCCAGTTCGGCGATCGTCGCCAGCACCTCGTCGCGCTCGCGCAGAATCTCCTCGCGCTGCAGGGCGGTAAGGCGCTGCAGGCGGAGTTCGAGGATCGCCTGGGCTTGGCGCTCGCTCATGGCGAAGGCGGCGACGAGCTGCTCCCTGGCCGCCTGGGGCGACTGCGCGGCGCGGATGAGGGCGATGACGCGGTCGAGGTTGTCGAGGGCGATCTTCAGCCCCGCCAGGATGTGGGCGCGCTCCCGGGCGCGGTCGAGGTCGTAGCGGGTGCGGCGGATGACGACCTCCTGGCGGTGGGCCAGGAAGTAGTCCATCAGCTCGCGCAGGGTGAGGACGCGCGGCTGGTTATCAACCAGGGCCAGCATGATGACGCCGAACGTCACCTGCATCTGGGTGTGCTTGTAGAGCTGGTTGATGATGACGCTGGCGACCTCGTCGCGGCGCAGCTCGATGACCACCCGCATGCCGCTGCGGTCGGACTCGTCGCGCAGGTCCGCCACGCCGTCGATCTTCTTCTCCTTCACCAGTTCGGCGATGCGCTCAACCAGCTTGGCCTTGTTCACCTGGTAGGGAATCTCGGTGATGATGATCGCCTCGCGGGTGGTGCGCTTCGAGACCTCGACGTTGACGCGCGCCCGAAGCTGGATCAGCCCGCGCCCGGTGGCGTAGGCCTCGCGGATGCCGGCGCGTCCATAGATGAAGCCCCCGGTGGGGAAATCGGGGCCGGAGAGGAACGCCATGAGGTCGGCGATGGTCGCCTCCGGGTGGTCCAGGAGGTAAAGGAAGGCGGTGCAGAGTTCGCTCAGGTTGTGCGGCGGGATGTTCGTCGCCATGCCCACGGCAATTCCCGTGGAGCCGTTCATGAGCAGGTTCGGGATCACGCACGGGAGGACCACCGGCTCGTTGCGCGTCTCGTCGTAGTTCGGGATGAAATCGACCGTCTCCTTCTCGAGGTCGCGCAGCATCTCCTCGGCGATGGCGGTCATGCGGGCTTCGGTGTAGCGCATGGCGGCGGGGGCGTCGCCGTCCACGGAGCCGAAGTTCCCCTGCCCGTCGACCAGGGGGTAGCGCATCGAGAAGGTCTGCGCCAGGCGCACGATCGACGGGTAGACCACCCCCTCCCCGTGCGGGTGGTAGTTGCCGCTCACATCGCCGGCGATCTTGGCGCATTTGCGGAAGCCGCGGTTGTGCTGCAGGTTGAGGTCGTTCAGGGTGATGAGGATGCGCCGGTGCACCGGCTTCAGGCCGTCGCGCACGTCCGGCAGGGCGCGGCTGATGATCACCGACATCGAGTAGTCGAGGAAGGACTGGCGCAGCTCGTCCTCAATCGTGCGCGGCTGCTGGTCGCCTCTCAAGACTACGCTCATGGGTATCTCCGCGGCCCGCGCCCGTCGAGGATGGAGCAGAACCTGACGCGGCCTGTCCTGCGCGCCAGGCGAAGTTAGACGTCAAGGTTGCGCACGTCTAGGGCGTTGCGCTCGATGAAGGCGCGGCGGTTTTCAACCTTTTCGCCCATGAGGATCGTGAAGATGCTGTCCGCCTCGTCGGCGTTGTCGATGCGCACCTGCAAGAGAGTGCGCCGCTCCGGGTCAAGGGTCGTTTCCCAGAGCTGCTCCGGGTTCATCTCCCCAAGTCCCTTGTAACGCTGGATGGTGAGGCCCTTCTTGCCGCCCTCGAGCACGCGCGCCACCAGGTCGTTGTAGCTCATCGCCGTGGCGCGCGCGGCCTTGATGGTGAGCTCGTACGGCGGGTCGCCGAGGGTGCGGGTGGTGGTCTCGTGAATCTTCCGCAGCCGCCGAATATCCGCCGACTCGAGGAGCGCCTTGGTGATGCGCGTTTTGTATTGCAGGTTGCGCTGCAGGGTGCGCACCTCGGCGTGGTGTTGGCTGCTCTCGGCGTCGTACAGAATGGCGTAGTCGAAGAGTGGTTCCGCCGTGTAGGAGCGCTGGAACGCAGCCCGCAGCCCCTCGACTGCGTTGCCGAACGCCTGCGGGTCTTGGAGCAGGGGAGTTTCGAACAGGGAGTCTTCCACCACCGCCTTGATCACTCGCGCGTCGCGCCGGCGGCGCTCCAGCTTGCGCAGCAGTGTCGTGTACTCCAGGAGTTCCCGCAGGGCGCGCGTGAAGCGTTCTCCCCTCAGGGCGACCTTGCCGTCGCGGCAGATGGCCACGTCATCGGCGGCTTGCTGCAGGATGAACTCTGCCAGCAGCGCCTCGGTTTTGACGTAGCGCTCCGCCTTGCCCCGCGCCACCCTGAAGAGCGGGGGCTGGGCGATATACAGGTGGCCGGCCTCGATGAGCTGAACCATCTGGCGGTAGAAGAAGGTTAGGAGCAGCGAGCGGATATGCGAGCCGTCAACATCGGCATCGGTCATGATGATAACCTTGTGGTAGCGCAGCTTCGACAGGTCGAACTCGCTGAGGCCGATGCCCGCGCCGATAGCTGTGATGAGCGTCTGAATCTCGTTGCTTGCCAGCATCTTGTCGAAGCGCGCCCGCTCGACGTTGAGGATTTTCCCCTTGATGGGCAGCACCGCCTGGAAGTTGCGGTCGCGCGCCTGCTTCGCCGAGCCGCCGGCGGAGTCTCCCTCTACGATGTACAGCTCGCAAAGCGCCGGGTCGCGCTCGGAACAATCAGCCAGCTTGCCCGGCAGCGCCGCGCTGTCTAGGGCGCCCTTGCGACGGGTCAGCTCCCGAGCCTTCCTGGCGGCGTCGCGGGCCCGCGCGGCCTGGATCGTCTTCTCGATAATGCGGCGCGCCACATCGGGGTTCTCCTCAAGATAGGAGCCGAGACGCTCGTTCATCACCGCTTCGACGATTCCCTTCACCTCGCTGTTGCCCAGCTTCGCCTTCGTTTGGCCCTCGAACTGCGGCTCCGGCACCCAAACGCTGACCACTGCCGTCAGACCCTCTCGCACATCTTCGCCGCTGGGGCTAGCCTTAGTGTCCTTCAGGAGCTTGTGCTCACTGGCATAGTTGTTCGTGGTTCGGGTGAGGCTGCTCTTGAAGCCGATAAGGTGTGTGCCCCCCTCTACGGTGTTGATATTGTTCGTGAAGGAGAGAAGTTTTTCCATGTACCCGGTGTTGTACTGTAGGGCGATCTGCACTCTCACCTGGTCGCGCTCGCTTTCAATGCAGATCGGCTTCTCGTGCAGGACTTCCTTGTTGCGGTTCAAATGCTTCACGAAAGACTCAATGCCACCACAAAAGTAGAACTCAACCGACCGTGTTTCGCGCTCGTCGGTCACTCTGATCTGCAGGCTGCGGTTGAGGAAGGCCAGCTCGCGCAAGCGGGTGGCAAGGATGTCGAAGTCGCACTCGATGGTCTCCAAAATCTCCCGATCCGCCAGAAAATGCACGATCGTGCCACGCCGCTCCGTCGGCCCGGTGCGCGTCAGGCTGTTAATAGGCTTACCACGGCAGTACGACTGGCGGTAAATCCCTCCATCACGATGCACCTCAAGGTCAAGGCGCTCGGAGAGCGCGTTCACCACCGAGACGCCGACGCCGTGCAGGCCTCCCGAAACCTTGTAGGTGTCCTTGTCGAACTTGCCGCCGGCGTGCAGCTTCGTCATCACCACCTCGGCCGCCGAGACTCCCTCGGTGGGGTGCAGATCGACGGGGATGCCGCGGCCGTTATCGCTCACCGTGATGCTGTTGTCGGGATGGATCTTCACGTCGATCTGCGTGCAATAGCCGGCCATCGCCTCGTCGATGCTGTTATCGACGATCTCGTGCACAAGATGGTGCAGTCCTTCCAGGCCCGTGGTGCCGATGTACATGGCGGGGCGCTTGCGGACAGCCGTGAGGCCTTCCAGGACCTTGATGTTGCGTGCGTCGTAGGCGTGCTCCACGCGTGCTGCCTCTTGGTGCGGAGTTGTTCTCCACAGGCTCCTGGGTACTACTACAAGATTACTAATTGCTAGCCGTAGTAGTAGGCGCTGTGGGATTGTGGAAAAGTGTGAAAAGGCGTGCTGAGTGAAGGAGTTGGCGGTGAGGCGAACTGTTCATAGTATAGTCGGTTTTCCTCTTGGGGGCAAGGGGAGAGTGAGCTGTGTCCTCTTTCCACAGGGGTTCCACGGGGCGTCTACGCCAGTTCAAGGACGCGGCGGATTTGATCGAGGTCATTCTTCACGGCGGCGCTGGCGGCGACCTGGGCCTCCACCTTGCGGTAGGAGTGGAGCACGGTCGAGTGATCCTTGCCGCCGAACTGCCTGCCGATCTCCGGGAGGGAAGCGCCGGTGTGCTGGCGGCAAAGGAACATGGCGATTTGTCGTGGAATGGATATATTGTGGGAGCGTTTCTTGGATTTGAGGTCCGCGAGGTTGAGGTTGAAGTGGTCGCAGACGGCCTTCTGGATCGCCTTGATCGTGATCAAGCGCTCCTTCAGCGACAGGAGGTGTTGGAGGGTCTCCTCCGCGAGCTGCAAGCTGATGGGTGAGCTGGTGAGCGAGGAGAAGGCGCTGATGCGCACCAGGGCCCCTTCAAGCTCGCGGATATTCGTGGTGATCTTCGAGGCGATGAAGAGAGCAACATCTTGGGGCAAGTCAATGCTGCGCTCCTCCGCCTTCTTGTGCAAAATCGCCACCTTTGTTTCCAGGTCCGCTGGCTGGATGTCGGCGATGAGGCCCCACCCAAACCGGGACCGCAAGCGGTCTTCCATGGCAGGAATTTCCTTCGGATATTGGTCGCTTGAGATGACGATTTGTTTATGATCCCCGTGGAGCGTGTTGAAGGTGTGAAAGAACTCTTCCTGCGTACGGTCCTTACCGGCCAGGAAGTGGATGTCATCAATAAGCAGCACATCCATCTGCCGATACTTGTCCCGGAAGCCGTTCATACGATCATGCTGCAGTGAGGAGATCAGGTCGTTGACAAAGTACTCAGATGAGATGTAGGAGAGGCGTGGCTGGGGCGTTTTGCCGACCAGCGCGTTGCCGATCGCATGCAACAGGTGTGTCTTGCCCAGACCAACACCCCCGTAAATGAAGAGGGGGTTGTAGGACTGTCCCGGAGCATCGGCGACAGCGCGGGCGGCGGCGTGGGCAAACTGATTTGAGCCGCCGACCACGAACGTCTGGAACGAATACGCCGCGTTCAGCCCGGATGCGCCCAGCGAAGGCGCCCGTTGCGAGGAGCGCCCCTTCTGCCGCGCCTCCGAAGGCGGGTGAGCATCGGCCGTGAGAGGAGTAGGAAGCGCAACGTCAAGTACCAGCCGCAAGGTGTGCTGGGCCTGCTCGGCCAAACGCCGCTCAATAAGCTCGCGGTAGTTCTTGCTGATCCAGTCGCGATGGAACTGGTCCGGAACAAGGATCTCAAAGCAGTCGTCGGAGAGGCGTTTCGGAACCAACGAGGTAAACCAGGAGTCAAAAGAGTGTGGACTAATATCCTCACAAAGCACAGCGAGAGTCCGACGCCAGAGGTCCTGCATGGTGGTCTCCAGCCATGAGGCGCGGTAGATAACATGGCGGCGCCCCGCCAGGGTGCGGTGATTGCCTAGAAGGATGAAGCATGCTATCATCTAGATTGGCGCCCTGGCAAAGGAAAAGAGAGCCGCGGTCCACGCGGGGCCGCGGAGGCCAAGGGCGCCAAGTGGTTAGCGGGTTAGGTTTAAGGGCGACGGTGACAGACGTCAGCACGAGGACGCGGTCCCAAAGGAGCCAGGGATGAAGCGGACATATCAACCGGCGCGGCGCAAGCGTCAGAAAACACATGGCTTTCTCGTCCGCATGGCCACGCGCGGCGGGCGGCTCGTCCTGAAGCGTCGGCGCGCCAAGGGGCGCAAGCGGCTGGCCGTGTAAAATGGTGACTTCCCCTGGCGCCACGTCTCTGGTCGCAAAGGCCTCCAGGGCCGCGGGGGGGAGTTGCGGCGGAATCCCGGAGGCGCTCTTCGCGGGCGATGTCGAGGTGCAGACAAGCAGACAGTCGTTGACGAGCGCGGCGCGCCTGCACGCGCAGCGGGACTTTGAAGCCGTGCGTCGCCAGGGCAAGCTCGTGCGACGCGAAGGTCTGCGGGTTTTTTTCCGCAACAACACGGAGAGAGGCGCGCGCCTCGGTCTCAGCATCGGTAGGAAGGTTGGCGGCGCCGTGGATCGCAATCGCCTGAAGCGGGTGGCGCGGGAGGTCTTCCGCCGCGACCGGGAGCTGCGCCGCTTGGCGGTGGATGTCTTGGTGCAGGCGCTGCCCGCCAAAGGCGCGCCGCGTGCTGGCGAGCTGCGCCACAGTGATGCGCCGTTCCGCCGCCAGCTTGAGGATGCGTTCACCGAGGTGTGCGAACGGCTCCGGCGTGAACACCCGCAGGGGCAGCACGGCAGCCTGCAGGGCTAGTCGGTGGGAGGATGAAGCAACAACCGAGCGGCCACCTTGGTGGGCCTATCCTCCGGGGAGCCGTCCTCGCCTGCCTGCGTTCGTATCAGCTCATTGTTTCGCCGCTTTTGCCGCCGGCCTGCCGGTTCTCCCCAACATGCTCTCGGTACGCCATGGAAGCGGTGCGCCGACACGGTGTCCGGCGAGGCCTACGCCTCACGGCGCTGCGCCTCCTGCGCTGCCACCCCTTCTGCGCGGGGGGGCTTGATGAGGTGCCGGCGGCAACAGACGGAGAGCCTCGCCCGGCGCCGGCCGGGAGTCCACGGAAGACAGCAGCCACCGCAACCAGATAGGGCCGCCCATTGAACCGCGTTGGGCGCATGGCGTGCTCGCTGGGGGTGCGCCAAGGGGACAGAGACCTTGCTGATGATGGAAAAGCGAACCCTGATTGCAATTGCGCTCTCAATCGCGGTGCTGCTCATCTGGCAGTTCCTTGTGCTGGGTCCGCAAGAGGCGCGACGACAGGCCGCGCAGCAGGAGCGCCAGGCGCGGCTCGAGCAAGAGAAGCTGCAGGCCCCGGCGGCGGAGCCGAAGACCGAAGAGCCGCCGCCGCAGGCCGCCGCGGCCGAGCAAGCGCGCGGCAATGCCGCCTTGCGGCCGCCGGCCGCCGAGGCGGTCCCGGAAGAAACAATCCGCGTCGCAACGCCGCTGATGGATGTTCTCCTCAGCAACCGCGGCGGGGCCGTGAAACAAATCACCTTGAAAGGCTACAAAGCAGATAACGGGACCCCGCTGGTGCTCGCCATGCCGGAGCCGGGCGGGGAGTTCCCGCTCTTCCTCCACACGAACGTCCCCGACATCAATAAGGCCCTGAATGGCTCGACCTACGCCGTGAGGGGCGGCGACCTCGCCCTTGACGACCGGCGGCCGGAGGGAACGCTGACGTTCACCTTGGACCAGGCGAACGGGCTGCGGGTCGAAAAACGCCTCACCTTCCACCAGAACCGCTACCAGATTGACGTTGGCGTGCGAGTGGAAGGCGGCGCGCTGAAAGGGCAGGGCTACGAGATTCTCTGGGGGCCCGGCTTGAACGCCGCCGCGGCGAACGACGACGAGCCCAAGCACGGCGAGCCGGCGGTGTTTCTCGATGGCAAGCTCTCGTCGCCCCAGCCCGCGGGCGCCGCCTGGCAGGAGCGGCAAGGCAAGGCGCTGTGGGCGGGAATCCAGAGCAAGTACTTTGTCGCCGCCATGATCCCGCGCAGCCCCGTCAGCGCGGTCGTGGTGCGGCCCGCCGGGGAGAAGCGCTACAGCGCCGGCTTCGAGATCGACGGTCGAGACCTCGGCGTCGCCAAGGAGTTCACCCTCTACGCCGGGCCCAAAGAGTTGCAGCGCCTGCGCGCCTATGACGTGAAGCTGGAACGGGTTGTCGACTTCGGGTACTTCGGCTTCCTCGGACGACCCCTGCAGCGCGTGCTGGCGTTCTTCTATCGCTACTCCCACAACTATGGCCTGGCGATCATCATCATTACCGTGCTCATCAAGCTCGCGTTCTACCCGCTGACCAACAAGAGCCTGGCGTCGATGAAAAAGATGCAGTCGCTGCAGCCGCGCATCAAGGAGCTGCAAGAGCGCTACAAGGGCGACCGGCAGAAAATCAATCAGGAGATGATGGGCATCTACCGCCAGCAGGGGGCAAGCCCGATCTCCGGCTGCCTGCCCATGGCGCTGCAGATTCCGGTTTTCATTGCCCTCTACAACGTCCTCCTCACCGACATCAGCCTGCGGCACGCCCCGTTCCTGCTCTGGATCACCGATCTCTCCAAGAAGGATCCGTACTACATCACGCCGATCATCATGGGGGCGTCGATGTTCCTGCAGCAGAAGATGACGCCGACCACGATCGACCCGACGCAGGCCAAGATGATGCTCATGATGCCGGTCGTCTTCACCTTCATGTTCCTGAACTTCCCCTCCGGGCTGGTGATCTACTGGTTGGTCAACAACATCCTCTCGATCGGGCAGCAGCTCCTCGTCAACCGCAAGCTGCAGGAGAGCGCGCCGACGACATGAGGGCGCAGCGGAGCAGGGGTGGATGTCGGCGGAGCTTCCAGCAGGGTCGCGGGCGGGGATGGACATTGGGGGCCGCGTAGACGGCGCCCGGCTTGGCGGACGGGCTGTACGCCTGGGGGGAGCGGGATGTGCCGGCGGCCACCGCCGCCGGCGACCGCCGAGCCACGGGAATTCCCATGAACTGGATCGAAGAACAAGGCAAGACCAAGGAAGAGGCGATTGACCGGGCGCTGCGGCGGCTGGGACGCGCCCTGCGGGAGGTTCGCGTCGAGGTTCTGGACGAAAATAAGCGCCTGCTGAAGCTGCTGGGGGCGAGGGGGACGCGCATCCGCGTCTATTACCATGTTGAAACCCCGGAGCTGGCCGCGGCGAAGCAGATCGTGGAGAAGCTGCTGAAGCTGCTGCATGTGCGGGCGGACGTGGTTGGCCGCATGGAGGAGGAGACGATCTACCTCGACGTGGAGTCGGACAGCCCCGGCCTGCTCATCGGCAAGCAGGGGCGCACGCTGGAGGCGCTGCAGTACATCGCGACGCGCGTTCTGGAGAGCACCAGGCACGAGCGGCTGCGGCTCTGCCTCGATATCGGCAACTACCAGGAGCGCCATGCCCAGCAACTCGCCGGCCTGGCGAGAAAGCTGGCGGACGAAGTGCGCGCCACCGGCAAGCGCGTGACGGCGCCGCCCATGAACCCGGCGGATCGGCGGCTCTTCCACATGGCGCTGCGCGATGATGCGGATGTGACCACGGCGAGCGAGGGAGAAGGCCTCCTGCGCACCATTGTCGTGTCGGCCCGCGCGGAGCGCTGAGCGCGCGCCTGCGCCCGGCGCTCCGCATCTCCCGCCTCTCGCCCGCGGCGCCGCCGCAATCCGCGCAATCTGCGTCATCTGCGGATTCCGTCTCGCCTCTCGCCCGCGGCGCCCCCCGGCTCGGCCCGCGATCCCCCTCCGCGCGACTCGATTTTCCTTCGGTCCGCCGGCGCCGCGCGCCCGGGCCCCCCAGGCGCCGCGCGGGGGGGCTGGAGAAGGCGGAGCGCGGGCGTCCCGCCCGCTTCCAGCTCAATCCGCACGCGAGGGGGCTGGAGACAATGTAGGGGCGGTTCGCGAACCGCCCTCTATCCCCAAGCAGGCGCGCGCGCGGGGCCGGCGTCTGCGGAATCCGCGAAATCTGTGGATATACACCAAGCAGGCCCGCGCGGAGTGGCAGGCATGAACACGAACAATGGCGAGGGGACTATCGCCGCGATTGCGACGCCGCGCGGCGAGGGCGGCATCGGCATTGTGCGCCTCAGCGGCCCGGCGGCCGCGGCGATCGCTCGGCGCCTCTTCCGCGCGGCCGGGAACGCTCAACTTGCCTCGCTCCCCTCGCATCATCTGCGGCACGGGTACATCGTCGACCCCGACACCCAGGAGAGGATCGATGAGGTGATGCTGGCGCCGATGCTGGCGCCGCGTTCCTACACGCGCGAGGATGTCGTCGAGATCCACTGCCATGGGGGTACGCTGGTGCAGCAGCGCATCCTGCGCCTCCTCCTGGCGAGCGGCGCGCGCCCGGCGCGGCCGGGGGAGTTCACGCAGCGCGCCTTCCTCAATGGTCGCCTTGACCTGGCGCAGGCCGAGGCGGTGGCGGAGATCATCGCGGCCCGCAGCGAGGCGGCGCTGCGGTCGGCCCTGAGCGTCCTCGACGGCGAGCTGTCGCGCGCCGTCGCCGCCAGCCGCGAGGACGTCCTGGGCATCCTCGTCATCCTGGAGGCGTCGGTCGATTTCCCCGACGAGGAGCTGGAGATCCTCGAGCAGGAGGAGCTCGTGGCCCGCGCCGACGCCGCGGCGCAACGCCTGCGGGCGTTGTTGGCGCAGGTTGAGCGCGGCCGGCTGCTGCGCGACGGCGTGCGCACCGCCATCGTCGGCCGGCCGAACGTGGGGAAGTCAAGCCTCCTGAATGCGCTGCTGCTGCGGGATCGGGCGATCGTGCATGAGACGCCGGGCACCACCCGGGACGTGATCGAGGACTGGCTGACGGTGCGGGGGGTGGCGCTGCGGCTGCTGGATACCGCGGGCATGCGCAGCTCCGCCGACGCCGTCGAGCAGCTTGGCGTCGAGCGCTCCCGCGCCGCCCTGGAGAGCGCCGAGCTCGTCCTGCTGGTGCTGGACGGCGCCGCGCCGCTGCTCGATGCCGACCGTGACCTGGCGGGGCGGCTGGCGGGGCGGCGGGCCATCCTCGTGCTCAACAAATGCGACCTGCCGCGGCAGGCATCCGACGCCGAGGCCCAGGCCCTGCTTGCCGGCGCGCCGCTGGCGCGCGTCTCGGCGCTGCGGCGCAGCGGCCTGGAGGAGCTCTGCGATCTAATCGCGGCGCAGGCGGCGGATGGAGGGGGCGGCGAGGCGGAGGGCGCCCTGGTGACGCGCGAGCGGCAGCGCGCCGCGCTGGCCGCGGCCGCCGAGGCCCTGGCGCAGGGGCGCGCGAGCCTGGCGGCGGGGCTGTCGGGCGAGTTCGCGGCGGCTGATCTGCAGGCCTGCCTGGGATTCCTGGGGGAGATCACCGGCGAGACCTGCCGCGCCGATGTCCTGGACAAAATCTTCGCCGAATTCTGCATCGGCAAGTGAGGGGCGCCCCGGCGGCCGCGGCGCGGCGGCCGTCGGCGGGGGCTGTCGTCAGGGGGAGACGGTGCGGTTCGACGCGGCGTACGACGTGATCGTCGTGGGCGGCGGCCATGCCGGCTGCGAGGCGGCGCTGGCGGCGGCGCGCCTGGGCGGCCGCGCGCTGCTGCTGACGATGAGCCTCGAGACGATCGCCCTGATGCCCTGCAACCCCGCCATTGGGGGGCTGGCCAAGGGGCACCTGGTGCGCGAGATCGACGCCCTCGGCGGCGAGATGGGGCGCTGTATCGACGAGACCGGCATCCAGTTCCGCATGCTCAACACCGGCAAGGGGCCGGCGGTGCGGGCGCCGCGCGCCCAGGCGGACAAGCGGCGCTACCGGCTGGCGATGCGGCGGCGCCTCGAGGAGCAGCCGGGGCTCGACCTTGTGACCGGGCGCGCCGAGCAGGTCCTCTTCCAGGCCGGGCGCATCGCCGGGGTGGTGACCGAGACCGGCGGGCGGCTGCGCTGCGCGGCGCTCGTGCTCGCCACCGGCACGTTCCTGAACGGCCTCTGCCACGTCGGCCTGACGAACTACGCCGCCGGGCGCGCCGGCGAGTGCGCCGCGCTGCGCCTCTCGGACGCCCTCCAGCAGCTCGGCTTTGAGATCGGCCGCCTGAAGACCGGCACGCCGCCGCGTCTGCACGCGGCGAGCATCGACTTCGCGGCCTGCGCGGAGCAGCCAGGAGACGAGCCGCCGCTGCCCTTCTCCTACTCCACCACGAAGATCGAGCAGCCGCAGCTCTCCTGCTGGCTCACCCACACCAACCCCGCCACGCATGCCGTCATCCGCGCCAACCTCGGCGCCTCGCCGCTTTACGCCGGCGTCATCAAGGGGATCGGGCCGCGCTACTGCCCGTCGCTCGAGGACAAGGTGATGCGCTTTCCCGAACGCCGCCAGCACCAGGTCTTCCTCGAGCCCGAGGGCTACGAGACGCCGGAAATCTACTGCAACGGCATCTCCACCAGCCTGCCCGCGGAGGTGCAGCGGCAGGTCGTGCACAGCATCGCCGGGCTGGAGCGGGCGAAAATGCTGCGCGCCGGCTACGCGGTGGAGTACGACTTCGTCATGCCGACGCAACTCCTGCCCTCGCTGATGACGAAGCGCGTGCCGGGGCTCTTCCACGCCGGGCAGATCAACGGCACCTCGGGGTACGAGGAGGCCGCGGCCCAGGGGCTGATGGCGGGGATCAACGCGGCGCGCTACGCGAGCGGCAAGGAGCCGGTCGTGCTGCGCCGCGACCAGGCCTACATCGGCGTCCTCATCGATGATCTCGTCACCAAGGGCACCCGCGAGCCGTACCGCATGTTCACCTCCCGCGCCGAATACCGCCTCCTGCTGCGGCAGGACAACGCTGACCTGCGGCTGCGCGACATCGGCCACGAGGTGGGGCTGGTTGACGAGGCGACGCATCGGACCTTCCGCGCCAAACGGCGGCTGATCGAGGCGGAGATCACCCGCCTCGAGGCGACGGCCGTGCATCCGACAGCCGAGAACAACGCCATCCTGGCGCGCTTCGGCTCGGCCTCGCTGGGGACGGCGCGCTCGCTGGCAACCCTGCTGGCGCGCCCGGAGCTCGACTACTGGAAGGTGAACGAGCTGCTCGTGGCGGGTGACAAGCCGGCGCGGCGGCTGACGGCGGAGGTCGTGGAGCAGGTGGAGATCGCCCTCAAGTACAAGGGCTACATCGCCCGCCAGGAGGACGAGGTAGCCCGCTTCCTGAAGCTGGAGGAGCGGCCCCTGCCAGCCGACCTCGAGTACCCCGAGCTGACCATGCTTTCGAAGGAGGTGCGCGAGAAGCTTGCGGCGATTCGGCCCCAAACCATCGGGCAGGCCTCGCGCATCGCCGGCGTGACGCCCGCGGCGATCTCCATCCTCGGTGTCCTCACGGCGCGGCGCGACGGCCCCGCCCGCCGCACCGGCGAGGCCTGAGGAGGGCCGCCGCCAGGCCGCCGCGGCGCTTTGCAATTGCGCCGCGCCGGCGTCTCTGCTATAGATAGCGAGGGCGGCCCAGGCGTCGCCGCCGGGAATGTTCCACGTGGAACATTGACAGAGGGCGGAGCGCGTTACAGGCATCCCCGCCTGGCGCCGCGCCGCCGCCGCGGACGCACCGCCGCCGCATCCCGGCCCCCGCTGGACCAGCACCACCCCAGGCGCCATGGCAAGGACCATCAGCATCGCCAATCAAAAAGGGGGCGTCGGCAAGACGACCACCGCGGTCAACCTCGCCGCCGCGCTCGCCCTGGCAGGCCGCAAAACCCTCCTCGTTGACATGGACCCGCAAGGCAACGCCTCGACGGGCGTCGGGGTCCCTCAGGCGGCGGGGACGCACGGCACCTACCAGGTCATGAATGGGGCTCATGGCATCTCCGAAGCGGCCGCTCCGACCGTGGTCAAGGACCTCTGGCTGGTACCCACCAACATCGACCTCATCGGCGCCGAGATCGAGCTCGTCTCCCGCGTCCACCGCGAGCACGTCATGGCCGAGGCGCTGCGCCATCTCGACAGCAGCTTCCGCTACGCCATCCTTGACTGCCCCCCCTCCCTCGGCCTCCTCACCGTGAACGCGCTCTGCGCCGCCGACTCGGTGCTCATCCCCATCCAGTGCGAGTACTATGCCCTGGAGGGCTTGAGCCAGCTTATCAAGTCCGTCAACCGCGTGCGCCACAGCCTCAATCCGCGCCTCGTCCTCGAAGGCATCCTGCCCACCATGTACGACCGCCGCACCGCCCTCTCGGAGCAGGTGTTGGGGGAGGTGCGCAAGCTCTTTCAGGAGCGCGTCTTCCGCACCGTCATCCCGCGCAACATCCGCCTCAGCGAGGCGCCCGGCTTCGGGCGCCCGATCGCCCTCTACGACCCCAAGTGCGCCGGGACGCAGGCGTACACCGCTCTAGCCGAGGAGATCATCGAGCATGCAGAGAAAGGCGCTTGGTAAGGGACTCGCCGCCCTCCTGCCGGAGATCGACCTGGGCCTCATGCCGGGGGGCGAGGCGGGCGCCGCGGTCGGCCCCTACCGCGACATTCCCCTGGCGCGCATCGGCGGCAACCCGTTGCAGCCGCGCACGCAGTACAGCGAGGAGAAGCTGGAGGAGCTCGCCGCCTCGATCAGGGCGCAAGGGATCGTGCAGCCCGTGCTGGTGCGGCCGGCGGCCGGCAGGGAGGGGTTCTACGAGCTGCTCGCCGGCGAGCGCCGCCTGCTTGCCGCCGAGCGCGCCGGCCTGACCGCCGTGCCCGCCATCGTCCGCCCGGCGGACGACCACGAGGCGCTGGAGCTGGCGCTGATCGAGAACCTGCAGCGCGAAGACCTCAACCCCATGGACGAGGCGCGCGCCTACCGCATCCTCATGGAGCAGTTTCAGCTCACCCAGGAGGAGGTGGCGGAGCGCCTCAGCAAGGACCGCAGCAGCGTCACCAACATGCTGCGCCTGCTGCGCCTGCCGGACGAAGTGCGGGGCTACGTGGCGGACGGCCGACTCAGCCTCGGCCACGCCAAGGTCCTCCTTGGGCTGGAGGCGCCGGCGCGGCAGGTGGAGCTGGCGCGGCGGATCGTCAGCGGCGGCCTGTCGGTGCGCGACGCCGAGCGCCGCGCCAGGAAGCTGCTGCCGGGGAGGGAGCAGCGGCGCGAGCGCCAGGCGGACGAGATGGCGGTGTACCTGGAGCGTCTGGAGCGGCACCTGCAAGAGAAGTTCGGCACCAAGGTGCGGGTGCAGGGAAGCGGGCGGCGCGGCAAGCTGATCTTCGAGTACTACTCCGCGGAGGACCTCGAGCGCCTCATCGGCATGCTGTCGGTCTAGGCCGGGGCCACACCGGCGCAGAGGGCCGGCGCCGGCGGCCGCGCGGGGGAGAGGCGATTCCTTGCGGGGGGGGGCCGGGAAGAGATCGACCTTGGCTGAGGAGTCGCGAACTGTCCGGGGGATGCGCAAGCATCCCCCGGTTTCGTTAAAGAGAAGGTTGACGGGCGGCATGCGCAAAGCACGGAGGCGGGCGGGCGATGCCGCCCTGCGCCCAGCGTGCTGGTTCTCAATTTGGAGCAGATGAGGTTGCGAGGGAGCCGCGCCCCCTCGCGCACCCCGACTGCGCGAGCTGCCGCGCAGCTCGCGGGAAGCGGCGGCGTGAGAGGACGCAACACTACGGCGCCGCTTCCTCGCATCGCGTCATGAGACGGCGCCAACGCGCGTCGGTCTCTTCTTGCAGGAGTTGCGCGTCCGCCCCCTCGAAGCGCCGCTGAAGCAGCGTGTACTCCTGCACCGGGCGCGCGGGGGGATTCAGGGTGAGGCGGTAGCTTCCCTCCACCACCTCATAGAGGGGATGGAGGCGGCAGAGGACGGAGAGACGGGCCAGCTTGATGCCGAGCGGTCCCTCGTAGCCCCAGTTGATGCAGGGCGCCAGCAGGTGGAGGAAGGCAAAGCCGCGGGTGGAGGCGGCGCGGGCCACCTTCGCCTTCAGGTCCTCGGGGAAGGCCGCGGAGATGGTGGCGGCGTAAGGGATGCGGTGCGCCACGAGAATCTCCATGAGCTCCTTCTGCTGCTCCGGCTTGCCGCCGGGGGTGGAGCGCGTTCTGCTCTGGCGCGGCGTGCCGGTGGTGCTGTGGTGGCCGGTGTTCTGGTAGCCCTGGTTGTCGTTGCACAGGGCGATGATGTCGTAGTTCTGGTTCGCCACGAAGGAGAGCCCCTCGAGGCCGATATCGAAGAAGGCGCCGTCCCCGCCCCAGACGAGCACTTGGCGGTCCCCTCCCAGCATGCGGTCGGCGTAGGCGTAGCCGGCGGCCTGGCCGAAGACGCTGGCGTAGACGCAGTTGAGCGCCGGAATGGTGACGGTCGCGTGGCCCGGGCTGATGTAGATGGCGCCGCAGCCGGGCGGCACGAAGACGATGCTGTTCGGCCCCAGGACATCCAGGATCATCCGCATGGCGGTTACCGGGCCGCAGCCGGGGCAGGCGTAGTGGCTCCCCTGCAACCCGGTCTCCTGGAAGCGCGCCGCCGCGTCCGCAATCCCCTCAGGATACATGCTCGTCCCTCTCGAACCAGAGGTCGCCGCCCTCGCCGGTGCTCGCCCTGGCTCGGCGAATGATGCGCCGCAGCATCGCCGCATCGACGTTCTCCCCACCCAGGCCGGCGATGACGCTGTAAAGGCGCGGACCCTTGCCGCCGCGCAGGTAGAGGCGCGACGCCAGCTCGGTGGCGAAGACGCCGCCGCAGCCTACAGAGATGTTTCGATCAAGAACGATGAGCCGTTGGGCGGAGGCGCTGTGCCGGATGATGTCGTCAATGGGGAACGGCCGCAGCGCCCGCAGCTTCAGGAGACCCACCTTGGCGAGATCGGCGCCGCCCTCCTCTTCGAGGGTGGCGCGGACCGTGCCGGCGATGATGCCCGTGGCCACAATGATCGTCTCGGCGCCGTCGGCGCGGTAGGCCTCGACGAGCTCGTAGCGCCGCCCCGACACCGCCGCAAACTCGTGGAACAGCTCCCCCAGGACCATGTGCGGCAGGGCCACGGTCTCCTCGTGCAGGTGCTGGTGGAAATCGAAGAAGGTGCGGGCGGGAGCCAGGCCGCCGAAGCCGTCCGTCCCGGCGTTGTGGGGCTGGTAGGTCTCGGGCGGCGCCGCCGGCAGGAAGCGGCGCAGGTCGCCCGGCTCGGGCAGCTCGACGATCTCCCGCGAGTGCGACAGGAAGAAGCCGTCCCCCACCACGAGCACCGGCATGAGCACCTCCTCGGCCAGCCGGTAGGCGATGAGGATGAAATCAATGATCTCCTGCACGGATTCGCAGTAAAACTGCAGCCAGCCGACGTCGCGCAGGAGGAGGGAGTCGTTCTGGTGCGAGCCGAAGTTCCAGCAGGGCCCGCGCACGCCGCGGTTGAAGACGCCCATGACGATGGGCAGGCGGCTGCCGGCGACCTCCCACCACATCTCCGTCATGTAGGCCAGGCCGTGGCTTGCCGAGGCCGTGAAGACGCGCGCCCCGCGCCAGGCGGCCCCGGAGAGGAGGGCCATGACGTTGTACTCCGAGCTGGCGCGCAGGACGCGGATGTGGGGGTGCCGCAGCAGGACGTCGATCACTTCGCTCTGCGGCGTGATCGGGTAGACGGCGGCGATCTGCACGTTGGCCAGGGCCGCGGCCTCTCCCATCGCCTCGACGCCGCTCAGGAGCTTCTTCATGGCGCGACCTCCGCCTCCTGGACCATCGACATCGCCGCCCGCGGACACTCCTCGACGCAGACGCCGCAGCCCTTGCAGCGCTCCTCGTCGATGGTGAAGTAGCCGCCGGGGAGCTGGAGCACCGCGGCGTCGGGGCAGAAGGTGAAGCAGTTGCCGCACACCGTGCAGGCGCCGCAGTTGAAGCAGCGGCGCCCCTCCTGCCGCGCCGCCTCCTCGGCGAGACTCAGGTTCACCTCCGAGAAACCCCGGCGCGCGGCGAGGGAGAGCTGAGGCCGCGGGCCGCGCGGTTGGCGGGGGAAGTAGTCGAGGTTGAGGGCGGCGAACTTGGTGACCGAGCGCGGCGCCGGCTGGCCGTCCGACGCCGGCGACAGCGCCTCGTAGCGCCGCAGGGAGAGCGCCGGCCCGGCGCCGATGGTGAGCCTTGGGAGGAGTTCCCGCGCATCGCGCCCGCGTAGGTGGCAATCAATGCCCAGCGCGGCCCGCTTTGCGGAGCCGATGGCCTGCACCACGCTGTAGGTGCCGGTGAGGTCGCCCCCGGCGAACAGGGAGGGGAGGCGGGTTTGGCCAAGTTCGTTGACCAGCAGCCGGCCGTTCTCGAACATCTCCGAGGGCAGGAACGGCGCCATGGCTTCCTGGCCGATGGCGTAGAGGCAGAGATCGGCGGTATGCGCGGCGGCGGCCTCGGTAAGGACGGGCCGTCCCTGCTCCAGGCGCTCGACGCCGCGGAACTCGGCGAGTAGGCCGGCCGCCCGGGGAGCAAAGCGGATGGGCGCCCAGGCGGGGTGCAGGCCGATGCCCTCGCGCTCCGCCTCGGAGATCTCCTCGGGATGCGCCGGCATCGTCTGGCGGTCTTCGAGGCAGTAGAGCTGCACGTCGGCGGCCCCGAGCCGAGCCGCCGTGCGCGCCGCATCAATGGCCACATCGCCGCCGCCGATGACGAGGACCGAGCCCTCGACGCGCCGCAGGGTCCCCTCGCGCACCCGGCGCAGAAAGTCGATCCCCGCCTTCGCCGGCACGTCTCCCACCCCCGGCACCGGGAGCTTCTTGGCGGCCGCCAGCCCCGCCGCCAGGAAGACGGCATCGTAGCCAACCAGGAGGTCCTGGAAGGCGACATCCTGCCCCACCCGGCAGCCGAGGCGATACTCCAGGCCCAGCGCCGCCAGCCGCTCGGTCTCGGCTTCAACGATCCGCGCCGGCAGGCGGTACTCTGGAATGCCGTAGCGCAGCATCCCCCCGGGGGCCGTGTGGCGCTCGTACACCGTGACCCGGTAGCCCCAGCGCAGGAGGTGGTAAGCGGCCGTCAGCCCGGCCGGCCCGGCGCCGATGATGGCGACGCGCTCGCCGCGGCGCGCCGCGGCCGCCGCCGGCGTGCGCCGCCCGTGCTCGGCCGCGGCCCGCTCCAGGAGGTTGATGTGCACCGCGCCGTCGTAGGAGGCACGGTTGCAGGCCGCTTCGCAGGGATGGTAGCAGACGCGACCGGTGATGCTCGGGAAGGGGCTTTCGGCCAGGAACAACGCCAGGGCGGCGTCGAAGCGGCCCTCCCGCGCCAGATGCAGGGCCGCGGCGATGTCATGACCGGCGGGACACGCCTCGCGGCAGGGGCTCGTCTTGGCTTCGAAATCGTACACCGGCCGGACGCTGCGCTGATCGCGAAAGCTCATGCGCAGCACGCCGACGGTGTGCACCCGCTCCGCCGCCCCTTTCATAGCAGGGTCACTCCTTCAAACCCTTCGCGGGCGAGCAAGAGGTTCGTCTCGCTCTGGGGGCCAAAGCGTTCCTGGATGGCGTCCAGCAGAACCGGCAGGGCGCACAGCCCGCTCACCCGCACGAACGCGCCGGCCATCGCGGTGCTGAGGATGGGGACGTTGGCCTTCACCAGGTGGTGCTTCAGGGCGATGCCCTGGGCGTCGAGGCAGGCGAGGCGCGGCGCCAGGCCGCGAGAGGGCGCCCCCTGCCGCCCCGCGTTCAGGAGCAGCAATCCGTCGGGCGCCAGCATCTTCACCATGGCGGGTTGCAGCAGGTTTTGATGGAAGATGATGAGCGCATCGACGTTCCGCCGGGGAAGGCTGCGATCCCCCAGCCGGCCGATTCTGATCGTGTAGGTCACGAGCTGCCCCATCATGGCGCCGCTGTAAAGCGGCGAACCCTGCACGGGGTGGCCGGCCCGGAAGAACGCCTCGAGAAGGAGATCGCCGGTCAGCTTGGCGCCCTGACCGCCTCGCCCATAGATGACCACCTGTCTCATCGCGCGCTCCTTGCTGGCGCGTGCCGGCGGCTCGGTTGGGCCGCGGCGGCGCGGGCAGCTCGGCTCCCGCCGTGCCTCCCGCGCCGCGCTCCCCTGCCTATGGCGTAAGACGTTTCTGCGCCGCCTGCAGGTAGGAGAGGTCGGTGTACTTCTTTACCTCGAAGGGAGACTTGATGAACTTCAGCGAGGCCATCTCATCAATGTTCCGTTGCAGGGCCTCGATGTCCGGCACCGCGCTGCGATCGCGATACCAATCGCGCTTGGTGAGCAACCAGCTCGCATAGACGCTGCGCGGCACCTTGGAGTACCTGGCGGCGATGTCCACCGCCTCCTCGCGATTCGCCGGATCGAGGAACCAGCGGTGCGCCCGCAAGAAGTCTTCCAGGTAATCGACCACCACCTGCCGATTCGCCTCCAGCCAGTCACGCTTCGCAACGCCCATGATGAACTGCGTCACTCCCAGGGCGTCACCTAGATCGAAAATCTTCTGCAAGCCGCCGCCGGCCATGGCTTTGTCATAGAACGGCTGCACCAGCACCCCGGCGTCGATCTTCTTCTGCCGCAGCATCACTTCCTGATTCGGGAAGGCGACCTCGGTAATGAAGAAGTCCTTGCGGTCCTCCATCTTGTGTTTGCGCATCATGCTGCGCAGCCCCAGATCAACGCCGGCGCCCGCCACGTTGATGGCGACCCGTTTCCCCTTCAGGTCTTCAACCTTCGACAGGCCCGAATCCGCCAGGGTCACCCAGGTCTGCGAGAAGTAGCCCTTGACGCCGTCGCGCATGATGTCGTGAATGATCTTCACGTCGAGCTGTCCGTTCACCACCGCGATCGCATAGCTCGAGAAGGCCAGGCCGGTGATCTGCAACTCATTTGCCGCCATGGCCTGGATTTGCGGCGAGCTGCCCTTGAAGAGAGTTGCCTCGACGGTGTACGACTTGCCGTAGTTTTTCAGGATCTCCGGCTTCTCCCAGTAAAGGGGATGGAGTTCCGCCCCCAGCACCGTGTAGCCAACCTTGATCTTCACGGGTTCGGCGGCGGTTGGAGCAAGGGCGCCCCAGCCAAGAACAAGGACAACGACGACAACAGCCGCAACAAGATGGTAGGCGATTCTTCCGCGGCGCATGAGACACCCTCCTCCCGAGCTGCGAGAAACACTGCTCCGGGCGTCACCGCAACGCCCCTCATCCCCCCCATCAACCCGGGGCCTTGCCGGCGCCTGGGCTGTTCGTCTCCTCGGCCGTCTTGATCTCGCCGCGCGCGCCGCAACCGCCCCGCGCAGAGCTCCGCGATCGAGCCCGCGGATCGCCCGTCCGCGCCCAACGCACTGGCGGCGCCGTTCTCTTCGAGCGCGCGCCGAACTCGAGCCGGCGGGAGAAGGTTTTCAAGGCGTTTCTTCTTCATTACACCCTAGGGGCATTACCGTTCCTTGACATCCGTCAAGAAAGACTGCGCAGCGCCAGCGAGGGAGGGAAAAGTAGCGCCGTGGAAGGAATTCGCTTGAAAACGGTTCAAGACCTGCTACGATACTGGTCGATACGGAACCTGATACGGCTTGATATGGGATGACCCGTGAGCAAGTACCGGCTGAGCCAGGTCGCCAGGATGGTCGGTGTTGCCCCGATCACGCTTAAGCGTTGCCTGCTCGATGGCAGGATCGACGAGGTTGCGCGCGACCGGAACAACTGGCGCGTGTTCACCGACGAGGATGTTGAGCGGATTCGCGATTACGTGAACGTGACTCGACCGCCAGAGGCGACACCGCTCTTCGATGGGCTGCGGAGGAGGCGGCGATGACCGACATGGTGTCAGCCGAGAGACGCAGCCAGATCATGGCGCGGATTCGTTCGACTGACACCACGCCAGAGATGACCGTGCGACGCCTCTTGCACCGCATGGGCTATCGCTTTCGGTTGCACGTTCGCGACTTGCCCGGCCGTCCCGACATCGTGCTGCCGAAGTACAAGACGGCGATTCTGGTCCACGGATGCTTCTGGCATGGCCACCGGTGCAAGGACGGCAGAAGGCCGAAGAGCAACATGGGCTACTGGAATGGGAAACTCGACAGGAACAAGAACCGAGACAAGATCAACAAGCAGCGCCTGAGGCGGGCCGGATGGAAGCCTGTCGTGATCTGGGCCTGTCAGTGCACGGAAGAAGACAGACTCATGGACATCATCAGAAATGCCCTCGATGAATAGGAAAGCCATGGGCAAGGAACGCCGCAAGGTCGAGACGAAGTACCGGCTCGTCTCATTCTTCTCAGGAATCGGTGGGTTCGACCTTGGGTTTGAGCGTGCGGGCTTTGAGATCGTATACCAATGCGAGATTAACGACTTCTGCAACCGAATCCTCGAACAACACTGGCCCGATGTCCCCAGGTCTAAAGACATCCGGAGGGTGAACCATGAAGAAATCCCGGACGCCGACGTGTGGGCCGCAGGTTTCCCCTGCCAAGATGTCTCTCTTGCAAGAATGGGCCCGCGATCAGGGCTTAGAGGGAAACAGTCTGGCCTCTTTTATGACTTTGCTCGGGTCATTGGGGACGCTCTGCCCGGAGTTGTTCTTATCGAGAACGTCGCAGGTCTCCTCTCTTCCCACGGAGGACGAGACTTCCAAGTCGTCATACGAACGCTGGCCGAACTCGGGTATGCTGTTGGATGGCGTGTGTTTAACAGCAAGAACTTCGGAGTCGCCCAGTCGCGCCAAAGAGTCTACATTGTTGGATGTCATCGAGACTGGCGAACTGCCGCCGAGATACTTTTTGAGCCCCAACGCGGCAAAAGGAATGCTGACTCGCGCGGACAGAATGGGCAGGAATCTGTTTCCCCCTTTAAGAAGAGCTTTGGAGATCCTGTCAGAGGCCCAGTAGTCCAAGGCTTGGCCTACTGCTTCTACGCCTGCTCTGCACGCCACACGGGGACCGACTGGAGCCGAACCTATGTAACCTATCCGGAGGGGCGAGTGCGGCGGCTAACTCCACGGGAAGGCGAGGCGATTCAGGGCTTCCCGGTGAACTGGACGCTCCCGAAAGACGCCATCGAGGATTCTGAAGACCTCGACGCTCTGCGCTATCACGCCGTCGGCAATGCGGTGACGGTCAACGTCGCGGAATGGCTCGCCCAACGCATCGCGGACGCTCTGGCCCAAAGCTCGGCAGAGCCGGCCGCAGCTAGACTTCCTGATTCTGACGGAGTTCTTCAAGGAACTGCACGTTAGGCCAATCTTCCGGCCTCGCCGGCAGACGCTCCCCAGGAACCTGCCCCGCCAGTCCATCGAACACGTCCAAGCTGAAGGGCGTTCCGGCCTGCGCTATCGCCGCACGTGCCGCTTGCGAGACCTCAACGTGATAGTGCCCGGCGCGAGCAGATACGACGAGGATGCCCTCGTCGAAGGCCCAATGGCAAAGCTTGCATAGGCAAATGCCGTTGTCTGTCCTGTCGAGGTCGTAGTCGGCCCACGGGAGGATGTGGGCCGCATCGACGCCGGGCACTCTATTGAAGGGCGTAGGCGGGTACTGCTTACCGCAAACGAGGCACGTGGACCGGTAAGCGTCGCGCACCCGAACACGAAAGCGGGCGGTCTCTGTCCCCCGGTGTGCGGCCCATCGTTTCCACTCTCGAATCGTTCGCCGGCGGAGTTCGACTTCTTCGGGGTCGATGTCCTCGACCCGAACCGCAGGTTCGGCGATCTGAATGTCCAGGAGTTCAAGAAGCGGTGGCAAGGCGTCCGTGTATTCGTTGTAGGCGATGCCAAAGTCCGCTGCCTGGTCAGCCAGGACGGACTGAAGCTCTGACACAAGCCTCTCGGCTTCGGAATGCAGGGGACCGCCGCCGCGCACAAGGGCCTCATGGCGCTCGATGATCGCCTGCATTTCCGAGGGTAGTTTCTGCCTCTTCTGCCACAGCCGGACCACGCCGGCAACTCTTCTGTCAAAGTGAAGCTCTTCGGCCGGGTGGTCCGCATTCGACAAGACCACCTCGCCCACGGCCAGGGTCGCACGGCCTGCTTCGCGGTCTACGGCCTTGATCTCAACCGTCTCGATTGCATAGCGGCCCTTCTGGACGATTGGCATTCCGCCGCCCATTGTTACGTTCGATCTGATCGCCTCGGGCAGCAGCAGGACCGCGACAAGCTGGCGATGCAGCTGCATGTTGGCATCAGGCCGGACGATCCGAATGCGGAACTTGCCTTGAGCATGAAGCAGTACGCATCCGGAGTCGAGAAGAAGGCCATCGCCAAGGTCCAACACGAGCCGGTGATCAACGAGGTCGTGCGGGGTTATCCCACCGGGCGCCTCTTCGCTGATCTCGTACTCGCCGCGACCGCCGCTTGTCCTTCGCGATATCCTCATGCCGTTTCAGAACCCTCGAACCCTCGGATGAACCAGAACGAGGGGCCATCCTATCGCTCGCCACGGCAATAGGCAATCCGTTACTTGAGACGGGATTAGATGTCGCTTTGGCCGACTTGGCGGCGAGGGCCCGCCCTCTTCCAGCGTGCGGCGAACTCGAGCCGGCGGGAGAAGATTCTTAAGGCTTCTCTTCGTCCTTACACCTTATGGGTGCTATTGTTCCTTGATCTTTGTCAAGAAATCGCCGCATGGCACGGCGCCGTCGGGGCGAGAGGGACGCCCCCACTCCGCCGTGGTGCTGATGGTTCGGGCTTTCTAACATGTCAATCGACGGGCGCTCATACCCTTACGCTCTTGGAAGACGGCGGCGATGCCCTCCTGTGCCGACTGCTCCACCAGGTGAAACGGCGGCTGCGGTCCCTGGGCTGGAGGATGCTGGCAACGCGGCTCTCCTTCCGTCCTATTGGCAAAGGATTGGAGCCTCGGGCGCGCCGCGGCCGGACGCGGGGCCGCCGCCGTCCGCGCGCGGCTTCTTGCGCAGGCTGGAAAACCGCGCTAGGCTGCGGGGTTCAAGGTAACGCCGCGGGCTTGCTGGCCGAGTACGCAACGGAGACCATGGGTAATGGCTGGTTCCTATCCGCTCGTGAAGGAGCTGATATGCGCCGTCGTCGCCTCGGGCGCGGCGCCGTTCGCGCCGTCGTTGCTCTTCTCCTCTTCCTTCTCCCTTGTTCCGCCGCGCTTGCCCAAGACGGGCTGACGCTGCGCCTCGAGCCGGCCCAGGTGCGGGCCGGGGAGACCTTGCGGTTTGAGCTGCGAGGCCGCCCGAACAGCGCTGTCGTCATCGCCGCCTCGCGGTCGAACAGCGGCCTGGGCGAGTTCGCCGGCCAGCCGGTGTTGCTGGGGGCCGACGCCTTCATCCTCTTTGCCGCGCGGACCGATGCCGGCGGCGTCTTCGCCCTCCGCCTGAGCATGCCGCCCGGGGTGGACGGCGCGTTCTTCTTCCAGGCGGCCCTGGCGCTGACGCCCGACTTCTCCCAGGCCCTCCTCTCGAACGGCGCCCAACTCGCCATCCAGGGCCTGCCGGCGCGCCCCGACACGGCTTTCATCCCGCACCTGGACGACGACGGCGACGGCATCCCCAATCTCATTGAGGGGAGCGGCGACACCGACGGCGACGGCGTGCCGAACTTCCTCGATCCCGATGCGGACGGCGACGGCATCCCCGACAGCCAGGCGGCGGGAACGGCCGCGGCTTCACTGCTCGACACCGACGGCGACGGCGTGCCGGACTTCCTGGATCAGGACGACGACGGCGACGGCATCCCCGACGTTGACGATGATGAGCCGCTGACGCCGATGGTGGCGGGGGATTTCCGCGGCGCCGAGCGCCTGGTCATCCGTTCCGTCGAGACGCGGGTGACGGGGCTGGCGCCGGCGCCGGCGGCGCGCCGCGGCGATCTCGTTGACCTGCTGGTGTCCGGCGCGGCCGGCGCGGCCGGCCTCGTTGTCCTCTTTGATGCCGGAGCCGGCGACGGCGCCCGGCTGTCGGTGGCGCCGCTGGCCGCGCGCAGCGAGCAGGACGGCTCCGTGCAGCGCCTGACGGTGCGGGTGCCGCCGGTCGCGCGCAGCGGCTCCCTGCAGGCGCGCCAGGGGGCGCTCCTCTCCGAAGAGGTGTTCCTGCAGATCGTGCCGGCCTCGCTGCCGCTGCTCATCGGCCAGGCGAACGACGATCCCGCCGCCCCCCTGATCGCCTCGGTGGCCCAGGATGCGCCGCTGACCCTCATCGGCGAGGAGTTCCGGCAGGACGACGTGGTGATGTTCAAGACGGGCGAGCCGTTCGAGCAAACGTTCACAAGACCCCCGACAACCGTCAGCGCCGACGGCAGGGAGCTCTCGGTCGGGCTGCCCGATGCGCGCGTGCAGCAGGTGTGGATCGCGCGGCAGGGGGCGGAGAGCAACCGGCTGCTGCTGAACGTCACCCGCCAGGTCGGCGGGCGTCTCGAGCCGCCGCCTGGGCTGAGCGCGGCGGACCTGCGCCTCGAGAGCGGTCTGCTCGCAAAGGCGACGCCCACCCCTGACGGCGCCTTCAGCATCGCCGCGCGCGCCGGGTCGCGCTCGCTCATCGAGGCGGTGGACGCCAACACCGGCGTCATCCGCCTCATGGCCTTTCTCGATCCCACCGTCGCCGAGGTGACGATCACTCCCCTCACCACGGTCGCCGCCCAGATCACCCGCGCCCTGCTGCTCGAGGCGAGCCTGGAGGAGTCTTCCCTGTCGCGGGCCCTGTCGATCATCGCGGAAACGCCCGAGGTGGCGGCCGCCGCGGCGGTGCTGGCTGAGCGCCTGCCGCTGAACCCGCTGCTGCTCCTCGGCGGCGACGAGGGGTACGCGGCGGCCTTCGCCGGCGCCCTCGAAGCCGCCAGCGCGGCCGTGCGCGCCGCCCTCGACCAGGGCCAACTGCGCCGCAAGGAGCAGGCCGAGGCGTCGAAGAGGGCCGCCACCGTCCTGCCGCAGCAAGAGCAGTATGACATCATGATCTCCGAGGACCCGAGGCATCCCGGCAACCTGGTGGCCGAGAACGATACGCAACTGCTCCTCAGCCTGCAGATGAAGGACAAGCTGAGCGCGCAAATCCTGCACCCGCATGCGCAGACTTTCTTCGACAGCAATGTCGTCGGTCCCCAGGGGGGCGGCCTGTTCTTCATCGCCAAAACGAAGGCGTTCAACCAGCCGAAAAACCGCGACGTCTTCGTCGAGGTCCTCACCGGGGGGTTGTTCGGCGAGGTCACGCCGACGATGCTGCAGCAGCAGGCGAACGCGATGCTCAGGATACGGTTCATGCTCGAGCGGCTGTTTACGCCCGTCGTCAACATCGCGCTGGACGTCATCTTCCCGACGGAACTCGGCATCCCCACCTCGACGCACCTGTTCGTCAGGGTGGTGAACAACTTCGGCGACGACATCATGCGCCGGCTGGCGGAGTTCAGCCTGCATGAGGAGAGCATCTTCGAGCTCGCCGCCTTTATGGGCCGCCTCCTCATCGAGGATGCCTTGCAGTTCCCCCCGGGCCCGGTGACCTCCGCCTTGATCCAGGCCCTGCTGACGAGCAAGGGGGTCGGCGCGACGCTGGCCCTCATCGACGCGCTCGGCAAGCGCCTGGCGGCCCATCTCTCCACCATCGTCGCCGCCCTGACGATTGCCAGGGTGGTCACCAACATCGCCTCCATCGGCAAGGCGCTGGCCGACATCACCACCATCCCGGCGCTGGTCGAGTTCGACGTTGACTTCAACCAGCCGGAGGTTGACTCCATCGAGCCGGGCTGCGTTTCGTCGCGCCAGACGGAGCTGAACGCCGTCGCGCGCGGGCGCAATTTCCGCAGCCGCGACGATGACCCCAGCCAGGAGCCGAACTTCGCCATCGGCATCAACTTCGACGAGGGAGGACCGATCGTCCGCCGCGAGGTGACCGCGCTCCCAGGAACGAACGGACGCATCCTCGCCATCAACGCCGACGAGACCATCGCCCTGGTCCGCTTCGCCGCTCCCGCCGGCGCCACCTTCGCCAGCGGAGCGGTGCAGGCGCGCTACGGCGTGGACTTCCCGCCGCCGCCAAGCTCGGCGCAGTTGCAGGTGGTCGAGGAGCCGAAGATCACCGGCGTGGAGCCGGCGCGCCCCCGCCGCGGCGAGCTGGTGCGCCTCAGCGGCTGCGGCTTCGCCCCCCAGCCCGCCAACAACGAGGTGACCTTCATTGATCTGAACGACGAGCGGCATGTCGCCCGCGTCGCGCAGGCGAGCGAGGAGGGGAACTACCTTCTCGCGCGCGTGCCGCAAGAGATGGAGCTGGGCCAGGGAGAGGTGACGGTCTCCAGCACCATCGCCGGCAGCACCCTCGCCTCGCAAGCAGCGGAGATCTTCGTCGACGGCATCAGGTTCAACATGGCGTTGCCAGGGAACATCCTCCCCGACCGCTCCTTCACCATGACGGTGACGGCGGTGGACCCGGAAGGGCGAGTGCGCGAGGACTTCGACGAGCTGGTGCTCTTCCGGCTCTCGAGTCTGCCGGAGCTAATGCCGCCGGTCGGCGCGCCGGCGGTCATTGACGCGCCGTCCGGCGCCTGGCTGAAGGGCGTCTTCCGGACCGACGTGCAACGCTACGTCGACGGCGTCGAGGAAGCCTACCCCCTGGTGTGGACCGCCGAGCGCCTGCGCGACCCGAGTGACCGCGGGGTGGCCCATACGGTGGTGAACGGGGTGGAGCTCCACCTGGCCACCGTCGGCAGAGTTGAACTCATTCAGGGAGCGGTGGACCTCTCGTTTGGCCCGGTCGATCGGCAATCGAGACTCGACGCATTCCCTGTAAGTCAGCTCGAATGTTGTGGCTCGTCAACTCGGGGGCTTTTGGTAGTTTTGGGCCAGATTGCTCAGGTTATAAGTCTTGGAGTGGGGCCGAGAGGGGTCGAGATCATCCCGGAGCTTCCCAGCACCATTGACAGCGTGCTGGTGAGCGGGCAGGCCAATCTCGGAGGCAGGTTCGGCTTCACCCCAGATACGTTCGGCTTCGACGTTCATCGGCGTTTCCGGCGAGTGCCGGCGCGGCCCGTGCTGCACCACGTCGATGCTCACCAAGGTCCGCCGCCGATCGCCAGGAGCGGCGTCGAAGGTTTGCCGCCGGACGAGTTTTCCTTCCTCTCTGATGCGGGCCTTGCCGGCAGCCGCGTGGCCACCTTCATCGCCCCGCTCGCCAACACCAGCGACATAGGGTCCGCCGACCGCCTCGGCCTCCTGGCAACTTTGGAGCAACGTCTTCTCGCTCCCTTCTCGTTCGTCATTGCCGCGGAAGGCCCGGAGCTGTTCCTCACCAGCTACCCAGACCCCGCGAGCGCGGCGGAATTCAGATCCTTTAGCCGCGGCGCTGTTTCGGGATTCCCCGGTGGGGGCGAATTCAGCGGAACAATTTTCCTGAGCGTTAGCGGTGATGTCCAGGTGTTCGGCTTCCGCAGGAACCGCTAGCCGGAGGCGCCTGGGAGGCGGCGCGGTTGCGGCCTGGTGCTAGAACCGGGTCACAGGCCGCCACGCCTCCCCGATGCCTCCCCGCGGCCGAAGTCGGGGCCAAACCCGAACACTCACGCGAGCCAAGGCTGAAGCTTCCTAGGCGCTCATTTCGCGCTCGACCGAGCCTTACTTCGGCAAGAAACCGAGGCCAGGTTCACACAACTATCAGTGTTCATCCGTGTTCATCTGTGGTTCCTTGCCTGCCGAGGTAAGGCCGGTTCGCGAACCGCCCCTACGGTCGATGGGATGGGAGTCTACTTAGAAAGAAGTGTGCGCGCTCGGCCGGCCCGCGGCGGCGGGTTCCCTGACGGCCGCGGCGCCCACCTGCGACTGGAGGGATGCGGTCCAAGCCATGCCGAAGGCGATCGTCATTGGCGCAAGCTCCGGCATCGGCAGGGCCCTGGCGCGGCTGCTGGCGGAACGGGGTTACGCGGTGGGGCTGACGGGGCGGCGCGTGGCGCTGCTGCGGGAGCTGAGCGGCGAGCTGCCGGGCGCGTCGTTCGTCAAGGAGATGGACCTGGCCGCTGCCGATCAGGCTAGGCAGGCCCTGCGCGAGCTTCTCCAGGAAATGGGCGACGTGGACATGGTGGTGGTGAACGCCGGCGTGCGCCTGGAGACGGCGCAGTTGGCCTGGGAGGCGCAGGCCGCCACCATTGCGGTGAACGTTGCCGGCTTCGTGGCCATGGCGGACGAGGCGTACCGCTACTTCCGCGCCCGCGGGCGCGGGCACCTCGTCGGCGTCTCCTCCATCGCCGGCCTGCGCGGTCGCTGGAGCGCGCCGGTCTACAACGCCTCGAAGGCCTTCGTCTCGACCTACCTCGAGGGGCTGCGGCAGCGCTTCCAGAAACAGGGCGCGGCGGTGTGGGTGACGGACGTGCGGCCCGGCTTGGTGGATACGCCCCTGGTGGCGGGCAGGCGCCTCGTCTGGGCGGCCTCCCCGGAGACGGCGGCGCGGCAGATGCTCGCGGCCATCATGAAGCGGCGGCGGCACGTCTACGTAACGCGGCGCTGGCGTCTGGTGGCGTGGCTCATGAAGCTCCTGCCGGCGCCGCTCTATGATGCCATCTGCCTGCGCCTCGACCTCTGAGCGCCCGGGCCGGCGGCAAGGCTCCCGACGCGCCGACCCCGCGCGCCCCTTACGCCGGCGCCCAGCCGAAGCCGCGCAGGTGGCCGCGCAGGTAGGACGCCTGGCCGCTGTGCTGCAAGCCGTCGACGAGCAGGATCGCCAGGTAGAAGAGCGCCGTCGTCTGGCCGCCGCGCGGATGCGGCATCTCTTTGTTCACGTCCGCCTCGCTGAGCCCCGCCAGGAACTCCTTGGTGCGCGCCCGCACCGCGGCGCAGTAGTCCTTCAGCGCTTGGGGGTCGGCGACGCGGAAGGCCACCGCCTGGTCAACCGGCTCGCCGCGGCCGGTAATCTGCGGGTCAGCGCCGCGCCCGAGCTTCGTGTGCCAGCTTCCCGCGGTGAACACCTGGTCCTTGCCGCCGAGGCGGGAGACGATGGCGTCTTCGGTGCGCATCTTGTGCCAGACGAGCCAACCGATGTTGTTCGACTGCGGGTCGGGAGACTTGGCGAGTTCGTCGGCGCTCAGTCCGTCGAGCGCCCCCTGCACGAAGCCGTTGTCGAGGTCCAACGCTGTCGAGATGAGGTCCGCAAGCTGCATGGGGTACTTCCTTCCACGATGGCGGGTGATGAGCGGAGCGGCGCAACGCCCGGCCGCCATGCGGCGGCGTCTGCCGGCAGGCCGGCGGCGGGCCCATGGCGCCTCGCCAACGCCCGCGGCCACCTGCCGCTCTCCCTTATGCCAGAGAACGGCGCGGCTGTCGAGACGCGGGCGGGCGCCTGATCACCAGCATGGGCGGAGGCCACGGGGATGAACCAGTTTATGGTGTTTCTGGAACCAGAAAACTATGGTGCGCTCCGCCGGATTGCCGCATCATACCGGCAGCCGCTATCGCTTCAGTGCGTGCGTGGCACGTACGTGTTGCAGCGCTTTCTGGATCAGTACGAGGACCGGCAACGGATCCTCAAGCTCGCGGAGGACAAACAGAAGTGAAGGCGCCGTGTAGCATCATACAGAGGAATCTGGAAGGAGGGCGAGCTATATCCTGCCCGGCACTGCACCTCCGGCAGACCGGAGGACCGCAATGCGCGTGACCGCAAAAACGTACACCTCTTCACGCGCGCGGGCCTATACACCGAATGCCCAGCAACTCCCGCTGTCATATCCCGAGCAGCCGACTATCTCTCTTGCCGTATCGCCCGGCCCCCGCGCCATAGAGGGTGAAACCTTTCCTTTCGAGGCACTCAGCGATATCGCCGAGATCGAGAGTTGGCGGAAGGAAATTAACCGCCCTCTATACCATATCCACAAGTGGTGGGCGCAGCGCCTCGGATCTGTGTTCCGCGCAATGATCATTGGCGCGTTCGCATCAGCGGGTGCCGATATCCTTGATCTTTTCTACAAGCCGCTGCGCATCAAGGACGCCATTGTTTTTGATCCGTTTATGGGCAGTGGCACAACGATCGGCGAGGCCACCAAGCTCGGAGCCCGTGGCATCGGCCGGGACATCAATTCGGTTGCCCATTTTCTTGTCAGAAACGCACTGTCCGTCCACAACCGTTCTGCAATCTTGTCTACCTTCCGTGCTATCGAACGCGATGTTGCTGACCGGGTGCGCCGGTTCTACCGTGCGATTCTTCCAGACGGAACCACCGTTGACGTTCTCTACTTCTTTTGGGTTAAGACCGCCGGCTGTCCGTCCTGTGCCAACTCCGTCGATCTATTTTCATCGTACATCTTCGCACGGCATGCCTACCCCAGGAGATATCCCGAGGCGCAGGCTGTTTGCCCCGTCTGCGGGGCAGTCAATCAGGTTCGCAATGACACTCACAAAACCTGTTGCAAGACATGCGGGGCGGCTTTTGATCCGCAAACTGGCCCGGCCAATAGGCAGAAAGCCACCTGCCCCGCGTGTTCCCATACCTTCCGGATTGCGCAAACGATCCGCGAAACGGGCTGTCCGCCGGCACACCGGCTCTATGCCAAACTTGTTCTCATGCCGGACGGGACGAAAGCATACCTGCCAGCCACGGATAGGGATCGGGCACTCTATGCCCAAGCGGAAAAGGCTCTAGGGTCCCGCAAGAACGCTTATCCGGTTGTCGCGATCGAGCCAGGCTACAATACGAACCAAGCTCTCGGCTACAATTACCGCTATTGGCACGAGATGTTCAATGCGCGGCAATTGCTGTGCTTGTCTATTCTTTCTGAAAGGATCAGACGGATACCGGACCCGATCTTGCGCGACCTTTTCACGTGCCTTCTTTCGGGCACGCTCGAATTCAACAACATGTTTGCGTCTTACAAGGGCGAAGGCACCGGCGCTGTGAGGCACATGTTCGCCCACCATATCTTGAAGCCTGAGCGCGTTCCGCTCGAAGCTAATCTTTGGGGCACACCGAAAAGTTCGGGTTCGTTCTCGACCTTGTTTGAGGGGCGGATCAGGCGGGCGCTCGATTGTGCGGAGGATCCGTTTGAGATTCGCCCTGGCGCACGCAACGGCAGGAAGGCAAATGAGAGAGTTTTCGGCCTTTCCGAAAAAATCGGTTTCGAGATTGCTGACAGTTACCCCGCCTTTGCACAAGGAAAACGCGTCTATCTTTCCTGCGCGGACTCAAGCGCGACTGATCTACCCGACTGGTCTGTCGATGCTGTTCTTACCGATCCCCCATTTTTCGATAACGTGCATTACTCCCAGCTTGCCGACTTCTTCCACGTCTGGCAGCGCCATATTCTTGGTCCCAAGGGTCATTGGCGGGCCTACACTACGCGCTCCAGCGAGGAGGTTCAGAATACCGACGCGGAAGCGTTTACCACTCGCCTCGCCGCAGTATGGACCGAAGCGCAGCGTGTGCTGAAAGACGACGGTATTCTTGCATTCACATATCACCATTCCCGTCCCGAGGGCTGGCGTGCGGTCTTGCGCGCCCTGATGGTGGCCGGGTTCGGAATCACAGCCACTCATCCTATCAAATCAGAAATGTCGGTGGCCATGCCAAAGCATCAGGCCAAGGACCCTATCGACCTCGATATCATCATCGTCTGCCGCAAGCGTTCCCAGCTTCAAGCACACCGCTGGAACGGAGATTTATTGGGAACGGTCACACCGCTTGCCGCCGAACAGGTTCGCCGGTTCCGCGATTACAGCCGTCGACTCAGCCGGAATGATGTGCGTGTCATCATCGTGGCGCAACTGCTGCGGCACCTTTCCGTTTTGCACCCCATAGAGGCGGCGCTACGCTTGCTCGATTCCGCCAACGGCGAAGTCGAGGCGCTCATCGATGAGATGTATGCTTCCGGCAAGAACCAGCGCGCCCACGGGAAAAACTGAGGCTGAATCATGTCTAACGTGTATTCGATCTTTAAAATCTGCGTGCAGGCCATCCGCGATGGCGAACTTATTGAGCGCGAGGGGCACCGTGACAAGGAATTTCACTTTCAGAATTGGTTCGCGGCCCGTCTTAACACTCTCGGATTGAATTTCGATTCGCCCGGCCGAAACTCCTATCCGGACTTCCGTCTTGTCCGTTTTCCGGAAGGCTATGAATTAAAGGGCTTGGCCTACCCAGGTCGTGAGGCCAATTACGACTGCAATAGCCAGGTTCCCTGCGGTGAACACAACGGCCGTCAAGTCTATTACGTCTTTGGCCGGTATCCGACCGACCCTGACGGCAACCGTTATCCTGTGCTCGACCTTGTATTGTGCCACGGGAGCTTTCTGAACGCCGACAATACGTATGTTCACAGGAACAAGAGCTTTCGGGGGTTCGGCACCTACGGCGACATCCTCGTTCGCGACCGAAAGATGTACGTTGCCCCGACCCCGTTTGCCCTTGCCGAGGAAACCGCCCATCGACGCACGCTCATCGTGCCGAGCGATACTCCGGACGATGACGAACTTGTTGAGGTCGGCACGCTGACTCGCCGCGAGGTCGATCACATGGTTGTCGCCTACAGCTTCGACCTTCGCACCAACGAGATTTCGACCACACAGGTCCCGAATCCCAATGCAGGGCGAGAGCACATCTTCAAGGCTTACCGCGTCCAGGGAGACCCGCTTGCCCCGGTTTCTCTTCGTGAAGGGGAGGCCGGATAATGCTCAAGGCGGTGCGTTTTCGTGTTCAGATCTCGCAATAACGACGTTAGCGCCTGGGCTGCCATGGCTGAGTCGAAACCCTTCCTCTTCGTGCACGGCGCCTGTCACGGCGCCTGGTGCTGGGAGCGCGTCCTTGACCTGCTGCGGGTCGCCGGTCGCGACGCCTACGCCATCGACCTGCCGGGACACGGCGCCCGCGCCGCCGAGGCCGCCGGCGCGCGCCTGCCGGACTACACCCGCGCCGTCGTCGGCTTCATCGAGGAGCTCGACCTGCGCGGCGTGGTCCTCGTCGGCCACAGCATGGGCGGCATCGTCCTCCAGACGGCGGCGGAGCAGGCCGCGGAGCGCCTGGCGCACCTGGTCTTCCTGGCGGCCTACGTGCTCCAGGACGGCGAGAGCCTGATGGGCCTGAGCCGGCCCGAAACGCAGCGGCAGTGGGCCGAACTGGCGGCCGCCAGCGCCAATCAGACGGTGACCCTGCCCACGGAGCTGCCGATCGTGCGTTGGATGAACCGCTGCGAACGGGCCGACCTCGCCTGGGCGCTGCCGCGGCTCACCCCGCAGCCTTGGCTGCCCGTGAGCGAGCCGGTGACGCTGCGGCGCTTCCCGGACGTCGGCCTGCCGATGACCTACCTCGTCTGCTCCGACGACCGGGGCCTCACCCCGGAGCGCTGCCGGCGCTATGCCGCCCGCCTGCCGCACGCGCGCCTCCGCACCCTCGACGGCGACCACGACATCATGATCTCCAACCCCCAGGCCCTGGCGGCGGCGCTCCTTGAATTGGGATGAGGAGGCGTTCTTGATGGGTTGGGTTGTTTCTTTGTGGGGGAACCTTGTTCCCCCACGCCCCCTTTTCGCGCGAGCTGCTGCGCAGCTCGCGTAGTCGGGGTGCGCGCGGAACATTGTTCCGGGGGCGAGGCTCCCGCGCGGAAATAAGGGATGAAACCTCGGGGAGACACTCCGCCGCGCCACGCTCCCCTTGCAATCGCCCCGCGCCGAACCTAGCGTTGAGGTGCAAACCTGTCTCAACTGTCTTGACGAGGAGCTCACGGGTGGAGCTGCCGCGCAACCCAACCCGCGCCGTGCGCATCGGCAGACTGACCATCGGCGCCGGTCATCCCATCGCCGTGCAGAGCATGTGCGCCACAAAGACGCAGGACGTCGAGGCCACCGCCGCCCAGGCGAACGACCTGGCGGCGGCAGGGGCGGAGGTTGTGCGTCTGGCCGTGGACAGCCAGCGCGACGCCGACGCCGTGGCGCGCATCCGCGAGCGCACCCGCGCCAACCTCTGCGTCGATCTGCAGGAGCACTACCGGCTGGCGGCGGCCGTCGCGCCGCATGTCGATAAAGTCCGCTACAACCCCGGCCACCTCTATCACCACGAGCGCCGCAAGGGCTGGCGGCAGAAGGTGGCCTTCCTGGCGGAGACGGCGGCGAAGCACGACTGCGCCCTGCGCGTGGGGGTCAACTGCGGCTCGGTGGACCCGGCGAAGAAGGATGCCTTCGACCCGCGGGACTCTGTTTCGCCGATGGTCGCCAGCGCCCTGGAGCACTGCGCCTGCCTCGACGACCTGGGGTTTACCCGCTACTGCGTGTCGCTGAAGGACTCCGACCCGGCCAAGGTGATCGAGGCGAACCGCCGCTTCGCCGCCGCGCGTCCCGACGTGCCGCTGCACCTCGGCGTCACCGAGGCCGGCCTGCCGCCCGACGGCGTCATCAAGACGCGCATCGCCTTCGAGCAGCTCATCAGCCGCGGCATCGGCGACACCATCCGCGTCTCGTTGACGGTGCCGAACGCGCACAAGGGGGAGGAGATCGCGGCGGGAAAGGAGATTCTCGACGACATCGCGGCGGGTCGGGTGCGCAGTGTTGTGGACTACGGTCTACGGAGCCTCAATATCATAAGCTGTCCGAGCTGCTCGCGGGTGGAGAACGAGGCCTTCGTCGAGCTGGCGGAGCAGGTGCGCGAGCTGACGAGCTACGCCCAGGACCACGCCCTCACCATTGCCGTCATGGGCTGCCGCGTCAACGGCCCCGGCGAGACCGATGACGCCGACCTCGGCCTCTGGTGCGGCCCCCACTTCGTCAACCTGAAGCGCGGCGGCGAATCCCTCGGCGCCTACCCGTACAGCGAAATCCTCCCCCGCCTGAAGGAGGAGCTGGATGCGCTGATCGGGGCAAAGGCGGGGCGGAGGTGAGGCCGCAGGACAATAACCGCCCTTGACAGGGTGGGCACAAACCGGCATTGTGTGGCCGGAAAAGAAGGAAAAGAACCAGTCTATTCCTTGTCCCGCGCTCGTCTGAGATGCGGTCGAGAAAGAGCCATGACCATCCAAGCGCCAACCTTTTTTGAGATGTCCATCGTGATCTTGGCGCGGATGCATAATCCGTCCATTCTCAACCCTGATTTCCTCCGCCTCCATGGCATCGTCCCCCAGGAATGGGAATTGGTGGAAGCGCCATTGTGCACTGAGCCGTTTGCGAAAGTCGCGTACAAATGCGGCGTCACGGTGCTTGCGCAGTTCGACCGGCTGATCTTCTCCGAGCAGACGGATGGTGACCGGCTTGAGCATTGCCGCATCCCCGATATAGCCGCCAAGTATGTAGAAACACTGCCCCATGTGGATTACAGAGCGGTGGGAATCAATCCCAAGGCACGCATTATGCTAGAGGGGGAGCCAGAGGTCCGCGCCTTCCTGCTAGGGAAGTTTCTGGCTCGCGGACCATGGGATGAGCTTGACCACGGCAAGCCGCTCGTGTCCCTTTCCTTCGCGTATGCAAGGAAGGGTGGCGCAATGAATATTACAATACAGGGGGAAACGCCAAGCGGCGCCCCCCCTCGGCAATCGTTGCTGGTCGCCTCCAATTTTCATCATGAAGTTGAGCCGGGGCAAGATCGAGCCATGCAAATAAAGCAAATATGCAGGGCATGGGCAGAGGATGTGACCTGCTTCTCCCAGTGGATAGCCGCAGTGTTTTCAGCATAAGGGGCCCGTCGTGTCCACCTCCACACACGAAAGATGGTTCTTGCGGGAAGCGGCGTGGGCCTCTTTTTTCACAAGACGTTCGTTGGCCGAGATTCTGATCAATCGGCATGCGGGCGCAAGGCGGGCGATGGTCCACAGTGTCACAGCAACCCCCTTGGGAGCGTTCTTCGCAAAGCCGTTGGCCGAGGAACAAGGAGGGATTTTCTCTGTCACCGAGGCAGTCGGGCTCGAGCAGGACGCGCAAATCCTGCACGTGGTTCGCGATATTCTTCCTGCCCTGGAACTACGAAGTCAATCCGACGACACCCTTGATACTCTCCCCGAAGGCGAGTCGCTAGACGCTCTGACGGCTCAGATCATAGACGCAAGGCGCCAGTCGCTTGCGTGGTTCATGGTACCGATAGAAGCTGAGGCGGGCACGCCGGAAGGGAGAACCAGCGAGACAGCGGAAGCGATCTCTTGCACGACATTGCCGGAATCAGAAGGAGACACCGAGGTCGCTCAGGCAAACCGCAAGGCAATAGAGCTTCTCCGATCATGGCGTGAAGGGGACGAGCAAGAGCAAAGAGAGACGCTTGAACACCTCAAGGCCGCCATTGATGCGCAGCCCCTCTCGAACAGAAGGCGGTTCGCATGAGCGACGTGGTTCTCCTCGATACCGGCATCCTCGGCCTGGTGACGAATCCTCGGGGAGGCGAGCGCTCCAGAGCTTGCAATCAATGGCTGGAGACCGTGCTCCAACGGGGAGCAAGAGTCGTCGTCCCTGAAATTGCTGATTACGAGTTGCGCAGGGAGTTATTGCGCGCTCGCATGGAAAAGGGGCTGGAGCGGCTCAACGAGTTGGTGGGGACCCTTTCCTACCAGCCGCTCACGACCAACATCATGCGGCAAGCCGCGGCGAATTGGGCCACGGTGCGCAACAGGGGACAGCCCACGGCGGATGCCAGCGCCCTCGATGGAGATGCGATTCTCGCAGCACAGGCCATGGCGTGCGGTGATGCCGCAACGGTGGTCATTGCCACCGACAATGTTGGTCACCTGTCGCGGTTCGACGGCATCAACGCCCGCGGCTGGGACGAAGTGACTGCCTAACCCCCTTCCCAGCCCCAGCTAATCCCCGCCGTCTACCCACCATCCTCACGCCCTCACCCCCGCCGGCGTCAGCCGCAGGCGGTCGCTCGTTGTCAGGGTGACGTTGTAGTTGTACGCCGGGCCGCCGAGTTGTTCCAGGATGAAGGCTTCGGCGCCTTCCGGGCCGGTGGTGCAGTCGAGCGGCAGGACGCTGCGGAAGTGGCGCACGTGGAAGCCGAGGACGGCGTGGTAGACGCAGACGGTGGAGACGACGCCGGTGACGATGATGGCGTGCGTCTCCGGGGTGATCCCCATGCTGGCGAGGAGGGCGTCCATGCGGGTGTTGTAGAAGCAGTCGTGGGTGTGCTTGTCCACCACCGGCTCGCCCGGCAGCGGCGCCACCTCGGGCACGATCACCGGCCCGGAGGTCCCCTCGATGAGGTAGTGGTCGCGCCCGAAGCGCGTGAACACCGGGTTGTCCGGCAGGCGCACGGAGCGCACGTAGATGACCGGCGCGCCGGCGTCGCGGCAGCGCCGCAGCAGGGCCGCCGTGCCGCGGATCGCCCCCTCCGCCTGCGGCCCGATGTACTTCTTGCCGCTCGGCTTGCAGAACTCGTTCTCCATGTCCACGATGACGAGCGCCGTGCTCTCGGGCGCCAGCTCGATATCCTGAAGCTTTCCGCCTCTACCGTCCATGACATCCTCCTCGAAAGGCCGCCACGGCCCCTGGTTGCGATGCCGTCTGATCCCCAGCGCCGGGCAGGCCGCGCCGCCCTGCCCTTTCACCAAGCTACCCCACCCCCGCCGCGACGGCTTCAACGACGAGGCGGCTGCCGACGCTGCTCGGCGCGTAGGCCTCCGGCAGCTCCTGCGCCAGCCGGTGAATCGCCTTCCAGCCGGTGCAGTGGCCCGGCATGATGATCGCGGGCGCGATGCGCCGCAGCTCCGCCACCGTTGGCCCGATGATCGGCTCGAAGATCGGCCCGGTAAGGTGCAGGCCGCCGAGCAGGGCGTGGATGCGCTCGACCCCCGTCAGCTCGCGCGCGTAACGCAGCGTGTTGATCGCCCCGGCGTGCCCGCAGCCGGTCAGCACCACCAGCCCCTTGCCGCGCACGTTCACCACCAGCGCCTGGTCGTCATGGATGAGCGGATCGGGCCGCCAGGCGCCGTCGATCTCGGCGTAGTGGATCGGGAAGCCGCGCTCGAAGTCGGTGCTGCGGTGAATTTGCCCGGTGACGAGCACCATCCCCTCGATGAGGTAGGAGGGGCCGCGCGCCTCGACGAACTCCACCCCCTCCTGCTCGAGCAGGCGGCGGTCGGGGGCGGGGGTGTTGATCTCGTGCCCGTCGGGAAAGATCACCTTGCGCTTCAGGAAGGCGTCCGGGTGCAGCAGCACCGGCATGCCCCGCCGCCCCAGCCGCCGCAGCATGCCGACGAGCCCCTGCGTGTGGTCGATGTGCCCATGGCTCAGGATGATGCTCTGCAGATCGGCGGGTTTCACCTCCAGGACGTCCATGTTGTGGATGAGGCCGTGGGTGCTGATGCCGGCGTCGAAGAGGAGCATGGCCGAGCGCTCCCCCGCGGCAACCCGCACCAGCGCCGCGTAGCCGTGCTCCGCCAGCAGGGATTTGCGCTCCCCCCAGGTCACGGTGTCCGCAAGCTGCGGACGCTTCACCTCCTCGGTGCTGGGCAGGAAGATGTCGATGCTGTTGTCCAGCAGGATGGTGATGTCGACACGGTCCACAGCTTTGAGATTCGTCGCCGCTGCGTCCATGCCCCCCTCCTCCCCAATACCCCATAAGGGCCGGCGCCCTGGCGATCGTGCCGCCCGGCGGAGGGGCCCCACCCCCCACAGTCGCCGCCTACACGTACTCCAGTATCTCAAGTCCGCCCAGGCGGTCAAGGAGATAGAGGCGGCCGTCCGGCGTGACGTAGACGTCGTTGCTCTGGGGATAGGCATGGCCGGGGGCGGGCTGGGGCAGGTGGCGGGCGATCTCGGCGAGGCGGTAAGGGTTGCCGAAGTCGAGGACGCGCAGGCCGCCGGCGAACCAGGTGACGGCGACGCGGTTGTCGTAGAGACGCTCCTGCGGCTGGTGGGCGCCGAAGGTGACGTGCGGCGGCAGATCGGCGGGACGCGGCAAAAGGTAGGTCGAGACCGGCACCGGGCGCGTCTCCTCCGTCGCGTCCACCATCCAGACGAAGGCCGGGGTGCGGTCGTGGAGGCGCTCGGAGATGACCTCTTCGTCGGCCACGAAGAGCCAGTCGCCGCCGTGCAGGGGCCAGGGGATGCGCAGCACCGTGTGCGTCGGGCTGGGGTAGGGCGGGCTCCAGTCGAGGTGGGCGAGCAGCTTGGGCCGGGAGAGGTCGCCGATGTCGAGGATGACGAAGCCGCCGTGCCAGTAGCTCACGTAGAGGCGGTCGCCGTGGCGCAGCGGATGGTGGGTGCGGTGCGCCCGCCCCTGCCAGGTCGGCTCCTCGCGGCCCGCCGTCCATTGCCCCGGCAGCCACCAGCGGCCCACCTCGCGCGGCCGCGTCGGCTCGGCGAGGTCGAGGATCATGACGATGTTGCCGACGTAGCCGTCGACCTCCGGGGAAAGGTAGGCGTAGCGGCCGTCGAAGTCGAAGCGATGCACCCCCTTGCCGGCGCAGCGCCAGAAGGCCAGCTCGCGGGGGGCATGCCGCGTGCTGATGTCGAACACCTTCAGGCCGCCGTCGCCCTGGCGGCCCGGGCCGAGGTGCTCATGGTTCACCAGCATCAGGTCCCCATGCACGCGCACCTTATGGGAGTGCATCCCCTGCGGCATGCCGAGCGTGGCGACGAGGCGGGGCGAACGCGGTTCGCGCACATCGAGGATGGAGGTGCCGCGCGGTGGCGCCATGTGGCCGACGTAGGCGTAGCCATCCTCCACCACCACCTGGCCGCCGCCGGGGATGTCGATGCGTCCCAGCAAACGCAACCCCTGCGTGGGCGGCTCCGTCGCCACGGAAGGCCTCCTCGCCGCGGGCGTGGCGCAGGTGAAGAAAGCTCCGGTGGTTCACGGGTTCGCGGTCGCGAGGGAGCCTTGCCCCCTCGCGCGCCCCTCACCCCTGGCCCCTCTCCCAATGGGAGAGGGAACGGGTGAGGGAGGGTGTGGGGGAGGAGGGTCCCCCGGAAGATAACCACCCCCGCCCCCTCCGCTTCAACACCGAGGGCGTGTACGGCTGCCTGGGGGAGGAGTTGCCCTTAATTCACCTCCGCCCCCTCGGCATGGCTCGCCGGCGACCCGGCCAGTTGCATGGCGGCGTCGTCGAGCTGCTTCAAGCGGGCCGCGGCGATGCGGCGAAACGCCGCCTGGTCCTGCCGCGCCACCGGCGCGGCGCGTTTGGCGCGCAGGGCGAGCGGGTTGATGAATCGCCCGTCGCGGGCGATGCGGAAATCGAGGTGCGGGCCGGTGGAGAGACCGGTGGAGCCGACGTAGCCGATCACCTGCCCCTGAACGACGCGCGCCCCCGGCCTGACGCCTGGGGCAAAGCGAGCCAGGTGCAGGTAGTAGGTCGTGTAGAGGTCGGCATGGCGCAGGCGCACCAGGTTGCCGTTTCCCCCCTTGCGCCTGGCGATCTCGACCTGGCCGGCTCCAAGGGCGACGACGGGCGTGCCGTAGGGGGCGGCGTAATCAACGCCGGAATGCGGCCGGTAGACCTTCAGGATGGGATGGAAACGGCGCGCCGCGAAGTGCGAGGAGATGCGCGTAAAGCTGAGCGGCGACTTCAGGAACACCTTGCGCAGCGACGTGCCGTCCGGTGTGTAGTAGCCGCGTTGCGTCTTGCTGCCTTCGAAGAGGAGGGCGCGGTACACCTCCCCGGCGTTGACGAACTCCGCCGCCAGGATGTCCCCATAGCGGGAGAACTCCGGCCCCCGGCGCTGCTTCTCGACGAGGAGGCGAAACGAGTCGCCGCTGCGCACGTCGGTGGAGAAGTCGATGTCCCAGGCGAAGATGTCGGCCACGCGCAGCGCCAGCTCCGCTTGCTCGCCGAGCGCCAGGATCGTCTCGAAGAGGGAGGAGGAGATGCTGCCGTGGATCATGGTCTGCTGGGTCTGGTAGCGGATCGGGCTCAGCTCGGCGTGCGTCTGCTCCCCGGCATGGACCACGAGCACCGAGTCATCGTCGACGAAGTACTCGAAGCCGCGGAAGCCGCCGTCCCTGTCCAGGTAGACCCGGTAGGCCTGGTTCTGACGCACGCGGTTCAGGTTGTAGGTCGGTTTCACGGCGGCGATGAGGGCATAGGCGCGGCGGGCGTCCAGGCCGTTCTTCGTCAGCAGCTCGAAGAAGGTTTCCTGCGCCTTGATTTTGCCCTCGCGCGTCTGGTCGGCAAGAATGCGCGGCTGGCGATCGACTTCGGGCTCCGAGGCGGGGCCGGCCGGCGCCGGCGCGGGGCGATCCACCTCGGGGGGCTGGGCCGGGTTGCCGGCAGGGGGTGGCGGGGAGGCGAGTGACGGCCGCGCGGCGGAGTCCGTCGCCGCGCCGCTCGGAGCGGAGGCCGTGGCAACGTTCGGCGCCGCAGACGGCGAGAGCAAGCGCAGCACTGCCGCAACGCCGCCGCCCGACACGCTCGACACGACGGCGTTGGCCCCAAACCCTCCCCCGAGGACCAGGACCGCCCCGGCGACGAGGAGATGACGCCGGCGTGGACGTCGCCGCCCGAGGCGCGCCTCGCGGCCCGCCGCCGCTCCGCCGATCCTCCCTCCACCCGGCCACTGAAATCTAAAAGAATTCATCACAAGTCCCCATGCAGAGTCAATATTCTAGCGAGTTTTCCCTTATGTTTTCGCATGTTTTCACCATTATGCTCAGATGATTTCTAGCTTGTCAAGGAGGTAATTCCAAAAATTTCTTTATTGTTGAGAGCCTGCGTCCTGATCCTAATCTGTGATGCTCTCTCCAGGGGGTGGCTGAAATGTTCGTATAATCAAGGAGTTCCGATGCGTCCCCGGAACGCGGCGAACCAGCGCCGAGGGTTTTGCCGTCTCGACTCTCAGCCTGCGTCAAGGGCGTGCCGGAGTGGCTTGTTGCGGTTGGGCGTGGCGTTGGAGCAGGGGCCGGGGCGGCAGGCGCGGCGCTTATCAACGCCGAAGCTGCGGGTCCAGGAGGTCGCGCAGGCCGTCCCCCAGGAGGTTCAAGCCGAGCACGGTGAGCATGATCGCCAGGCCCGGGAAGATCGTCACCCAGGGGTGCGTCGTCAGCTCGCTGCGGCCCTGGGCCAGCATCAGTCCCCAGCTTGGCGTCGGCGGCGAGACGCCGATGCCGAGGAAGCTCAGGCCGGCTTCGGCGAGGATGTTGCCGGCGATGCCGATGGTGGCGGCCACCATGAGGGGGGCCAGGCAGTTCGGCAGCACATAGCGCAGGAGGATGCGCAGCGTCCCGGCGCCGGCGGCCTGGGCGCTCTGGACGAAGTCGCGCCCCATCACCACGAGCGTCTGGGCGCGCATGACGCGGGCGATGCCGGTCCAGCCCAGGAGGCTGAGCACCACGACGACATTGAGCAGGCCGGGCTGCTGGAACGCCGCCATCATGGCGATTGCCAGTACCAGGCTGGGGAAGGCGAGGAAGGTGTCGGTGAGGCGCATGAGGAGGGCGTCGGTCCAGCCGCCGGCGTAGCCGGCGAGCATGCCGACGGCCACCCCCAGGACGACGGCCACGAGCTCGGCGCCGAAGCCGACGAGGAGGGAGATGCGGGCGCCGTAGATGACCCGGCTGAGCACGTCGCGCCCGAGGAGATCGGTGCCGAGGGGATGGCGCGGCGAGGGGGGCTGCAGGCTGGCGCGCACGAGGTCGCGCGGCACCGCCTCGGGCGCGTGGGGCGCCAGCAGGGGGGCCGCGGCGGCGCTCACGAACAGGAGCGCGGTGAGGACGAGGCCCACGGTCGCCGTTTTGCTGCGTCGCCACAAGCGCCGCATCCCTACTCCTTCTGCCCGGCCTGGCGGATGCGCGGGTCGAGAAAGGCGTAGCTCAGGTCCACGAGCAGGTTGAGGCCGGCGTAGACGAGCGCGAAGAAGAGCGTGATGCCCATCACCACGGGCAGGTCGCGCATGAAGACAGCCGTCACCAGCGCCCGCCCGATGCCCGGCCAGGCAAAGACGGTTTCGGTGAGCGGCGCCCCGGCAAGGAGGTTGGCCAGGCTGAGCCCGGTCACCGTGACGACCGGCACGAGGGCGTTCTTCAGCACGTGCCGGCCGATGACGACGCGTTCCGCCAGCCCCTTGGCGCGGGCCATGCGCACGAAGTCCTGGCGGATCACCTCCAGCACGGCGGCGCGCGTCATGCGGGCGATGTAGCCCATCTGCAGGGCGCCCAGCGTCACGGCCGGCAGCAGGAGGTGGCTGAGCCGCCCGCCGCCGTAGCCGGAGATCGGCAGCCAGCCGAGCTGGGCGCCGAAGAGGAGGATGAGCATCATGCCCAGCCAGAAGACCGGCGTGGAGATGCCGAGCAAGGCGCCGACCATCACCAGGTGGTCGAGCCAGGTTGCCTGGCGCACCGCCGCCAGCAGGCCGGCGAGGAGACCTCCGAGCAGCGCCAGGAGCATCGCCGCGACCGCCAGCCGCGCCGTCGGCTCGAGGCGCTCGGCGATGACCGCGAGGACGGGCCGCCGCTGCTGGTAGGAGCGGCCCAGGTCGCCGCGCAGCAGGCGGCCGAGGTAGCGCCCGTACTGCACGTAGAGGGGGTCATCCAGGCCCAGCTCGGCGCGCAGGCGCGCCGCCACCTCGGGGTCGATGCGCGGCATGCCGGTGGTCGCCTTCACCGGGTCTCCGGGGGCCATGACGTTGAGCAGGAACATCATCAGGCTGATGCCGAGCAGCACCGGGATGAAAGCGAGAAGTCGGCGCAGGCTGAAGGTCACCATCAGGCGCGCCTCCCAAGGGCGGAGGAGAACGAGCGGCGCGGCCGGCGTCCCAGGCATGCGCCGCCGCAATCCGCCATGGGTCTTCTACGTGATTCGTGTACGCGGACGCGCGGGTCTGCGGGGAACATCCTCGGAAACGGCCTGAAAGTCATTTTCCGTGAAATTGCTGAGACTCACAGGCGGCCGATCCGGGAACTCAGCAACAATGCGTAACTGCCCACCCATGGCCTCGAGGTAACCGCGCAAGGTTGAGAGCAACAGATCGCTGCGCTTCTCCAGGCGCGAAATGCCCTCCTGGCCGACACCAAGCAGCTCGGCCAGGCGTTGCTGCGTGAGGTGATGGGCGCGCCGCAAATCACGCAAGGACATCTCCTCCGCCATCAGCTCGGCTGCTCGCGCCTCGATCTTGTCCCGGCGCGCTGCATCCATTTTCTTCATCTTATCTCTCAGGCGCGTTGCCATGGCTACCTCCTCTTCCGCTTCGCAAGCCTCGCAAGATGTTCGTCGAACCGGGCATCTGCCTTGCTGATGAGTTGCCGGTAAAAACGCCTTCCGCCCCCACCCGATTTATCCCCGCAGAGCAGAAGGATCGCTTCGCGCCGCCGGGGAAGTGCGCTAGCGCGGCGGTTACGGTTGCGTTACGGGGGCGGGCGCAGCATAGTGGCGCGGCATGGGCGATCCCCAGGCGGCGTGGCGGCTGCCTGGCTGACTGGCGCGGCCGACGGCCGGCGGGTCGTCCCGCCACGGCGCGTTCCCCGGCGCCCTTCCCCACCCCGCGGGGCCGAGGCGGCGGGGCGGACGAAGGACCAGCATGGGCGTCGAACTCCTCGCGCTGTTTGCCGCCGTCGCCTTCGGCGCCTCGAGCGTGCTGCACAAGAAGGGCCTGGAGACCTCCTCGCCGATGGCCGCGGCGGTGGTCAGCACGGTCTTCACGGCGCTGGTGCTGCTGGTCGACATCCTGGCCACGCTGCCGTTGCGGCGCTTCGCCTCGCCCGGCCTGCCCTACTTCATCCTGGCGGGGCTCTTCGCGCCGGGCACCGCCCGCCTCGTGTCGTTCCATGGCTTCCAGCGGCTCGGCGTGTCGATCAGCGTCATGGTCATGGCGGGGGCGCCGCTGTGGGCCAGCCTGGTCTCCGTGCTCCTCTTCGCGGAGCGCCTCACCCCCGCCATCGGCGCCGGCACCCTCGCCATCGTCTCGGGCACGATCATCATCTCCGGGACGCGCGGCGGGCCGCGCGCCTGGCGCCGCCTCAGCCTCCTCTTCCCGCTGGCGGCGGGGTTCTTCTATGGCATGCGCGATGTGGCGGCGCGCCAGGGGTTGCCGATCGATCAGGCGCCGCTGATCGCCGGCTTCGTCACCGCCGTGGTGTCGCTCGTCGTCATGGCGGCCTGGACCCTCTGGCGCCGCGCCCCGGGCATGCTGCGCTGCACGGGGCGGGGGTTCCTCTACTATACCGTGGCGGGCATCACGGGGGGTATCTCGTACCTCGGCATGTTCCGCGCCTTCGCCGGCGGCGAGGTGGTGATCGTCTCGCCGCTCGTCAGCACCCATCCGGTGTTCGCGGTGGTGCTGGCGCGGCTCGTGCTCGGCCGCAGCGAGCAGCTTGGGCCGCGCAGCCTGCTGGGCGGGCTGGCGATCCTTCTCGGCGCGGTCCTGATCGCGGCGCTGCGCGGCTAGGGTGCGGTTTCTCAACTTCGCTTGCAGAGATGCGCGAGGGAGCCGCGCCCCCTCGCGCAGCCGCGGGGGCTGATCGTAGGGGGCGGGGCTTGCCCCGCCCGAAACCTACGTCTGCGAGGGAACCTTGTCCCCTCGCGCACCCCGCCTTGTAGGGGCGGTTCGCGAACCGCCCCTACGGGATGGAGGTGTGGGGGAGCAAGGGTCCCCCACAAGAACCTTCCCCCCCTCCATGGCACGAAGAAGGCGTCGAATTCAGGATGGAGCTTGTGCGACGTAATCCTGGCAGGCGCGCCTTCGGTTTGCGGCGCCTTACGCGGCGGCGGGCGGTTCGGGGCGCACCCTGGCGAGGACCATGGCGATGAGGCAGAGGAGCACCGTGAGCTTGAAGACATCGCTGAAGCTCGCCATGAACGGCACCACCTCCGCCACCTGCGCGCCGAGCCGGGCGCGGTGGACGTCGAAGCGGAAACTGAAGAGCGTGGCCGCCGCGGCGATTCCCCAGGTCATGCCCACGGTCCGCGTCAGCGCCAGGAGCGCGCCGGCGATGCCCATCTTGTCCGGGGGCGACGCGCCCATGATGACGGTGTCGTTGGGCGTGATGAAGAGGGCCACCCCGAAGGCCACCAGGGCCATCGCCAGGCCCGCCATCGGGTAGCCGCTGGCGGGGGTGAGGAAGATCAGCACCGCCGCGCCGCCGGCGGCCACCAGCATGCCGAGGGGCGAGATGAGCGAGGTTCCAAGGCGGTCGGCAAGCGGGCCGCTGATGAGCGATCCCAGGATGTGCGCCAGGGGGAACGGCAGCATGGCGACGCCGACTCCCGCCGGCGGCAAGCCCAGGATGTCCTGCAGGTAGAACGGCATGAGGAAGGTGACCGTGAAGAGCGCCATGTAGGTGAACGTCTTGGCGCTGTTGGCGGCGGTGAAGGCGCGGTTGCGGAAGAGCGAGAAGGCGATCATCGGGTGCGAGGCGCGCTGCTCCGCCGCCACGAAAAGGGCGAGGAAGAGGCCGCCGGCCGCCAGGAGAGCGAGGACCGGCGCGGAGGTCCATCCCCAGGCCCTGCTCTGCGTGATGCCGAGCAGCAGGGTGCTGAGGCCGAGCGCGAAGCCGGCCGCTCCCGCGATGTCGAAGGGCCGCCCGCGGGCGGGGGACGGCAGCCGCGGGAGAACGCGCAGGCCGGAGACGAAGCAGGCGAAGCCGACGGGGATGCTGAGGAAAAAGATCGCCCGCCAGTGCACGTAGTCGACGAGCAGGCCGCCGATGAGCGGCCCCACCGTGAGGCCGACGCCGACGGAGGCCTCGAAGAGGGCGATCCCCGTGCCCCGGCGGTGGGCGGGAACCGCCGCGTTGATGAGGGGGATGCTTGTGGCCATGACGAGGGTCGAGCCGGCGGCCTGCACGGCGCGCAGGAGGATGAGCTGCAGGACGCTGCCGCTCAGCCCCACCGCCAGCGATCCCGCCATGTGGACCAGGAACCCCAACAGGTAGATGCGCCGCGGCCCCACCATGTCCACCAGGCTGCCGAAGACCGCCACCAGGCTTGCCGCCGTGAGCAGGTTGACGAGCGACACCCAACTGATCGTCGTCATCGGCGCCTGGAACGCGCGGCTTAGGGTGGGGAACGCGACGTTCACCATCGTGCCGTCAAGCACGCTGAGGAAGACGCCGAGACAGACCGGAATGAGCGCGCTCCAGTGCGTGGCCTTCTGGGAGGTCTCGGTCGGCGTGGCGGCTGGGGAGCTTGGCGCGGCGGCATCGAGCGGCATGAGAGAGGGCTCGGGGCGTGATCCTGGGGGCGCGGCGGGAGGTGGAGCGTCGCGTGCCGCCGGGATAGGGCCGCGGCAGAGTCGGCCTGGGCTCCCAGGAAGTCATTGACAGGCTCGGAAGAGGCTCTTTAGAATACCCCCCACACCCCTTCTCACCTTGCCTGGAGTGTACAGCAAGAGAGCGAGCCATGCACGACGAATTTCTGAAGATCAACGAGCTCCTCCTCCACGCCACGATCTGGGGGGAGGATGCCGCCTCGCCGGTGCTCCTTCTCCACGGCATGACGGGCCAGGCCGCCGACTGGGCGCCAACCGCAACCCTCCTGAGCCGCGACTACCGCGTCATCGCGCTCGATCAACGCGGCTTCGGCGACAGCGTCTGGTCCGCCAAGGGCGCCTACAGCCTGGTTGACTACTCCGCCGACGTGGTCGGCCTCTGCAATGCCCTGTCTCTCTCCTCGCTGCGGCTCGTGGGCCATTCCTTCGGCGCCCGCGTCGCCATGCTCACCGCCGCTCAGCATCCCGACTTGATCACGCAGCTCGCCCTCATTGATTCAGGCCCCGAGCTGTCGCCGGAAGGCGTGCAGGAGACGCGCGAGTTCCTGGGCGGCATGCCGGAATACTTCGGCAGCCTCGACGAGGCCGTCACCTACTTCCAGCCGTACTACCGCGCCCTCGACACCGCCAGCCTGGTGCGCCGCCTCGAGGGCTACCTGAAATCGACCGGCTGCGGCTGGACCCCGAAGTTCGACAAGGCGCTGCGCGACCGCATCCGCAAGCGCCCGCGCCAGGAGGAAGGGCCGGACCTCTGGGAGGCGCTGCGGCAGGTGCGCTGCCCGGCGCTGCTGGTGCGCGGCGGCAACTCGCGCACCCTCAGCGAGCAGATGGCCGGGCGGATGCGGGCGGCGAACGAGCGCCTGCAGTACGCAGTCGTCGCCGACAGCGGCCATAACGTCCCGGGGGAGCGACCGGAGGTCCTTGCCGAGGTCCTCTGCCGCTTCTTCCAGACCGCCGCCGCGCCCCAAGCCGATCCCGGCCCGGCCTCTGACCATCGCTCACGGCCCAGCTAGAAAGCCTTCCGTGGCCGCCTCCGGCACGCGGCGGGAGAACCGCGCGGCGCGCCTCTTCTCCCGCCGCGCGCGCCAGCCTCCCCGGCCCCCGCAGAGCACCCCCCGCGTGCGCTCCCCAGGTCCCCTGCGCCGGGAACCGCCGCCACACCCCCGCGCCGCCGCCGAGGCGAGGAGAAACTCCGCCATGACGTCGCGCCCCTACCCCGACCTGCACGATCACCTCGCGGCGCTCGATCGCCACGGCCTGCTGGTGCGCGTGCGGCGGCCCATCAACAAGGAGACCGAGCTCCATCCCCTGGTGCGCTGGCAGTTCCGCGGCGGCATTCCGGAGGCGCAGCGGCGGGCGTTCCTCTTCGAGCAGGTGGTGGGGGCGCGCGGCGAAGCCTACGCCATGCCGGTGCTGGTCGGCGCGCTGGCGGCCAGCCGGCGCATCTACAGCCTCGGCATGGGCTGCCCGCTCGAGGAGATCGGCCCGCGCTGGTGCCAGGCCGCGCGGAACCCGCTGCCGCCGCGCCGCGTGGATTCGGCGCCGGCGCAGGAGGTCCTGCACCTGGGGGACGAGAACGAGGAGCCCGGCCGCGGCATTGACATGCTGCCGGTGCCGATCTCGACTCCCGGCTTCGACATCGCCCCCTTCCTCACCGCCGGCCATTGGGTGACGCGCGACCCGGACAGCGGCATCCAGAACGTCGGCACCTACCGCGCCCAGGTGAAGGGGCGGATGCGCCTCGGCCTGAACGCCTCGATCGAGATGGGGCAGGGCATCCACGAGCACTGGTGCAAGTACCGCGCACGCGGCCGCCCCATGCCGGCGGCCATCGTTGTGGGGGCGCCGCCGGTGTTCAGCTACGCCGCCGCGCAGAAGCTGCCGCGCGATGTGGATGAGTTCGCCGTTGCCGGGGCGCTCGCCGGGGCGCCGCTGAACGCCGTGCGCACCATGACCGTCGACCTCCTGGTGCCGGCCGAGGCGGAGATCATCATCGAGGGCTTCGTGGACACCCAGGCGCTGGAGCCGGAAGGGCCGTTCGGCGAGTCGCACGGCTACGTCAACCTGCAGGAGCTGAACCCCTTCTTCGATGTTACCGCCATCAGCCACCGGCGCGACGCCATCTTCCTCTCCATCATCAGCCAGGTGACGCCGAGCGAGAGCAGCCTCATCAAGCAGGTGGCGTACGAGCCGCTCTTCCTCGCCTACCTGCGGGACGAGCACGGCCTGGCAAGCGTCGCGCAGGTGGCCCTGCATGAGCCGCTCACCAACCTGCGCAAGCTCGTCGTCGTGCAGATGCGCGAGCCCGGCGAGGCGGAGGCGTGGAAAGCCCTCGAGGCCGCCGCCGCGTACCATCCCTCCATCGGCAAGCTCATCATCGCCGTTGATGAGGACATCGATCCGCGCAACCCCGACGCCCTCTTCTGGGCCCTCTCCTACCGCATGAACCCGGAGCGCGACCTGCGGCTGCTCCCCGGACGCTCCGCCGGCCATGGGCCCCTCGGCATGCAGGCCGAAGGCGCCGACGCGGCGCTCCTCTTCAATGCCGTGCGCAAGCGCGCCTACCCGCCGGTCTCCCTGCCGCGGCGTGAGTACATGGAGCGGGCCCGGGCAATCTGGGAGGAGCTGGCTCTGCCGCCGCTGCGGCCCGAGGCGCCCTGGCACGGCTACCCCTTGGGTCTCTGGAGCGAGAGTTTCGAGGAGGCCGCCGAGCGCGCCGTGCGGGGCGACTACTGGCGGACCGGCGAGGAGCTGATCGAGCGCCGCGTGCCGGGCGGCGAACCGAACACCAGCACGTTTCGGCCTGATGCGAAGCAGCAGTGAGGAGAGGATGGGGCGGGCGTCCCGCCGGTTTGGCGCATCGACAGGCTGGACGCCTGTCCAGCACGCTGCGCGCTCTCTGCGCCTCCGCGGTTCAATCAAATGCACCGCGGAGACGGGAGGAGGAGGAACCACTGATGGACACGGATGCACACCGATATCCGTTTCCCTCCACGGTTCCCTGCATGCCGATGGTAGGGGCGGTTCGCGAACCGCCCCTGCGGTCGATGAACAGGACGCCTGCCTGCCTCGATAAGAAGCGTCGAAGCGGTTGATTTGACGTGACGGTGAGGCTGACGTTCATGCGGCCAGCGTCCTTCACCTCCGCGCTCTCCGCGCCTCGGCGGTTCAATCAAATGCACCGCGGAGACGCGGAGGACGCGGAGAAGGGAGGGGAAGGAACCACCGGTGGACACGGGTTCACCCAGCTATCAGTGTCCATCCGTGTTCATCAGTGGTTCCATGTTCATCAGTGGTTCGTTTTTCGACAGAATGCCTACGGGATAGGCTGGAGAAGGGCCGGCGAGGCTTGTGCCGTCGGCCTCAGCCCAGGTGGCGGTGCAGGAAGGCCAGGGTGCGCTGGAAAGCCGCCTCGGCGGCGCGCGGGTCGTAGTGTGTCGGCAAGGTGTCGTTGTGGAAGGCGTGCCGCGCCCCTGGTTGGATGACCAGCTCGAACGGCTTGTGGTACTTCCGCATCAGGCGCTCGATACGCCGTCCGGTGACCGCCGGCACGCAGGCGTCCTCGCCGCCGTAGAAGCTCAGCACCGGGCAGGTGATGGCGCGCAGGAGGGTGATGGGCGCGGGCGCGTTGCCGTAGAAGGAGACGGCGGCGCGCAGGCGCGGGTCGCTGGCGGCGAAGCGGTAGACTTGCTCGCCGCCCCAGCAGAAGCCGAGGGCCGCCAGCCCCGTCACCGACGGCTTGGCTTGCCGCAGGTACTCCGCGAAGGAGCGAGCCAGCCGCAGCATCTGCCGGGGGGGGACGCGGAGCGCCGTTGAGCAGGCTTCGTCCACGCGCTCGACCACCACGTGCCCGCCGAGGGCCAGGAGGAAAAAATCCGGCGCCATGGCGAGGTAGCCGGCGCGCGCCAGGCGCCGCGCCACGCCGCGCAGGTAGGGGGTGAGGCCGTACTTCTCGTGGAAGAGCAGGATGGCCGGGCGCGGGCGGTCGTCGTCGGGGCGCGCCTCGTAGGCGTAGGAGGTCTGGTCGTTGACGCGGAGCTGCACGAGGCCGCAGAGGAGCCCTTCCTCGCTCGCCGTGCTGCTGGGGGGAAGCTCTGCCATGTGGTCATCTCGTCCTAGTGTTACGGCAGACACATTCCATCCTTCATCGGACGCCTTCTTCGGGCCATGTGGTGGGGGAGTTTTTGCGGAAGACCCTCCGCCGCCGACGTGGCCGGAGACGAGCCGCTCCTCGGGAGATCCCGCCGCCGCGGCTAGGGGAATCGTCCGCAGATTACACGGATGACGCAGATTGAATCTGCGCAATCTGCGCAATCTGCGGATCACTCGGGAGAGATCGTGAACCTGCGCGAATGCCTCGCCACGCGCCTCCTTTGTTTCCCCACACCCCCTGTTCCGTAGGGGCGGTTCGCGAACCGCCCCTACCAGTCGGGGTGCGCGAGGGGGCGAGGCTCCCTCGCAAATTGTTGCGATAGAATTTGTGAAACAGCACACGAGGCGCGGAGCGCCTCGCCCGTGGTTCGCGCCCGCCCCTCCTGCACTCCTCCAGCCAGCGTAAACTTTGGCGCGCGTCGCTGCAAGGGCTGAGGGCATGGCCGCGTCCGTTTGGAGGGGCGGAGGCGTCGGTTGTGAACAGGGGCGAGCGGGGAATGAATCTTGCTGTCGTTCCTGTTCGAGATGCTGTGTTCGCGCTGGCACGGGACCATGCGCGTGGCTATCTTGTAGAGTAAAGGGAGCGGCACGGGAGGCGTGGCGGCCGCGGCGTCTCGGCCGCCGGGGCGCCGGACACGGCCCGCGGGGTGACGCGCTCCACGGCAGAGGACCAGCGCATGCTGGACGTCTACATCGCAGGAGCCGGCATGACGCGCTTCGGGAAGCGCCCGGAGCCGCTCAGCGTCCTGGTGCGCGAGGCCGCCGAGATGGCCCTGCGCGCCGCCGGCCAGGGGGCGGTGGAGGCCCTCTACGTCGGCGTCATGAATGCCGAGCAGTTCACCGGCGACAGCAACGTCGCCAGCGAGCTGGTGGACGCGCTCGATCTCACCGGCATCCCGGCGGTGCGCCTGGAGACCGCTTCGGCGACCGGGGCGGCGGTCTTCCACGCCGCGGCCCAGGCGGTGGCGGCGCGGGTGTACCAGAGCGTGCTGGTGGTGGCGGGCGAGAAGATGACCGATCGGCCGGCGCCGCTGGTCACCGGCATCCTCGCCGAGGTGCTCGATCGCGACGAACGCCTCTGCGGCCTCAGCATGCCCGCCGCGGCGGCGCTGATCACCCTGCGCTACGCCAGCGAGCAGCGCCTGACGCCCGAGCAGCTCAGCAAGGTGCTGGCGCGCATCGCCGTGAAGAACCACGCGAACGGCGCCCTCAACCCCTATGCGCAGTTCCGCCAGGGCCTCAGCGAGGAGCACTACCTGAGAAGCGCCTTCGTGGCGGACCCCCTGCGCCTCTACGATTGCGCCCCGATCTCGGACGGCGCGGCGGCGCTGGTCCTCACCTCGACGCCGCGCCCCGTGCGCGTGCTGGGGCTGGGGAACGGCACCGACTACGTGGCGCTGCGGCTGCGGCGCAGCCTCACCTCCTTCGAGGCCACCAGGCGGGCGGCGGAGCTGGCCTTCCGCATGGCGCGCCTCACCCCGGCGGCGATTGACCTGGCCGAGGTGCACGACGCCTTCACCTCGTTCGAGCTGATCGGCTGCGAGGACCTGGGTCTCTTCGCCCCCGGCGAGGCCCTGAAGGAAATGGAACGGGGCGCCACCGAGCTGCGCGGGCGACTCCCCGTCAATCCCTCCGGCGGCCTCAAGGCGCGCGGCCATCCGGTGGGGGCGTCCGGCCTGGCGCAGATCGTCGAGCTCACCTGGCAGCTCGAGCAGTCCCTCCCCGCCGAGCGCCGCGTGCCGCGCGCCGAGTGCGCCCTCGCCCAGAGCATCGGCGGGCTGGCGAGCAACAACTTCGTCACCATCCTGGGCAAATCGCGCGCCGGGCCGCTCGCCGCGGCGGGGCGGTGGAGCAGCGCCGCGCCGCGGGCCGTTGCCGACTCCGCCAAGGGTGGTGCCGGTGCCAATGGGGCGCGGCGGTCGAGCGGGGCCCCGAGCCAGGGGGGCGAGCGGCCGAAGGCGCGCCCGCGGCAGGAAGGCATCGACGCCGTGGGCGAGGTGGAGACCTTCACCATCTCGCGCCGACCGCCGGCGGGGTTCCCCGCGCCGCTCGTGCTGGCGATCGTGCGCGACCGCTTCGGACGGCGAGCCGTGGCGCGGACGCGGAACAATTTGCCGGTGCGCATCGGCCAGCAGGTCTACATCACCACGAAGGGGGGCGTCCACGAGCTGGCGCCGAAGAGCAGGCTGCGCCGCCTCGGCGTCCTGGCGCGGCGGCAGTATCGACGCCTCAGGCAGCGTCTGCCGGGTGGCGTGCGCCGCGCCGCGAGCGATGACGCGGCGGGACGCGCCGCCTGAGTCGCCGCGCCGTCCTCATCTCCTCGCACTCACGCCGGGCCGGCAGGGAAACGCCGCGCCTCCTCACTCCTCCTCGATGGCGCCGCTGAAGGAGAGGGCGATGCCGCGCTTCACGCTGTTGGCGGCCGGGCAGCCCGCCTCATGCACGGCGAGGGCGCGCTCGGCCTCCCGCCGTTTCCCTTTCGGCACCTTCACGTGGTAGGTGATGCGGATGTCGGTGATGAGGGGCCGGCCGTCAACCTTCTCGATGACGCCCTCGACCTCGGACCAGAGCTTGTTCGGTGAGCTGGGTATGCCGCGCGCCTCCAGCGCGCCCCCGAGGGTGCCGGTCATTCAGCCGGCGACGGCGGCGATGAGATGGTCGAGGGTGGTGGGGCGGTCCTCCACCGCGTCGAGGCCGTACAGGTGCTTGATGCCGCCGTGCACGCCGTAGGTGATGGGCTCGAAACCCTCGATGTAGGCGCGGCGGATGGGGGTCGCGTCCTTGTAGATTTTTACCCTCGTGGTGTGCAGAATCTCTCCCATGGGCTCCTCCTGAACTGTGGCGCGGGCGTCGGCGGGGCGCGCGTTGCTGGGGGCGCGCCGCGGTTGGTCGTACTGTAGCAACTCCGCGCCCCGACGCGCAAAGGTCCTGTGCGGCCGGGAGCGCGCTGCGGCGGCGCCTCGGCGCCGGGGGCTTGTTCCGCTGCCGCAGGGTTCACTACAATAGGAGGGCCGGCAGAAGAGTTTCCCGCAGGACGCTTGCGCTGACGAGGTTCCGCCATGCCTGCCAACCTCACCCCGCAGTACCACGCCGCCGAGCAGGTCTTCCGCGAGGCGAAGACGACGGAGGAGAAGATTGCCGGGCTCGAGGAGATGCTGCGGCTCATCCCGAAGCATAAGGGGAGCGAGAAGCTGCAGGCCGATCTGAAGAGGCGGCTCTCGAAGCTGCGGCATGAGGAGCAGAAGACAGCGGGGGGCAAGCGCGCCGGGCACCGCATTCCGCGGCAGGGAGCGGGGCAGGTGCCCCTCGTCGGCGCGCCGAACGTCGGCAAATCGGCGCTGCTGTGCGCTCTCACCCAGGCCAGGTCCGAGGTGGCCCCCTACCCGATGACCACCTTCACGCCGACGCCGGGGATGATGCCGTTCGAGGATGTCCAGATTCAGCTCATCGACCTGCCGCCGTTGCTGGCGGACCACGTGGAGTCCTGGGTCTTCGAGCTCATTCGGCCGGCGGACCTTCTCCTCCTCCTGGTCGATCTCACCGCGGTCGATCCGCTCCAGCAGGTGGACGGCGTGTGCGAGCAGCTCGCCGGCAAGCGCATCGCCGTGTATGGGGCGCCTGCCTGCGGGGGGACCGGCAACGGGCCGGAGGGGATAGGGGAGGCGCCGCCGGGCGGCGTGGCGAAGCCGACGCTCCTCGTCGGCACGAAGCTCGATGGCGCCAAGGCGGACGACAACGCAGACTTCCTGCGGGAGTACTACGCCGGGCGCTTCCCGTTCGTCGCCGTCACGATCGCGGATGCCCCGACCCTCGAAAGCTTCCGCAGGACCGTCTTCACGGCGCTCAGGGTGTTGCGCGTCTACACCAAGGCGCCGGGCAGGAAAGAGGAGCGCGGCGTCCCCTACGTGCTGCCGCAGGGCTCGACGGTGTGGGAGGTGGCGAATCTCGTGCACAAGGAGGTGGCGGCGAGCCTGAAGTATGCCCGCATCTGGGGGGCGCGCGCCTATGATGGGCAGCGGGTGACGCGCGACTACGTCGTGCAGGATGGGGACCTCATCGAGCTGCATGTCGGCGGCGCCTGAGGCCGGCCGCGCCGAGTCTGCGACAGCGCGGGCCGCCCGCTGAGGCGCAACGGCTGCTGACTCCGGCGCGCGGCGAGTCTCCTCCGCCTCCGCGCTCTCCGCGCCTCCGCGGTTACATGGATTGCACCGCGGAGACGCAGAGGACGCGGAGAAGGGAGAGGAAGAAACAACCGGTGGACGCGGGTTCACACAAATATCAGTGTCCATCCGTGTTCATCAGTGGTTCTTTGCATCCCGCTGGTAGGGGCGGTTCGCGAACCGCCCCTACGGTCACCGGGCGGCGCGCCTGCTGCTTACAAAACAGGCTCGGAGGCGATTGAGGTCACGTGGCGGTGAGGCGGACGGTCCTACCCAATGTGCGCCAGGCTGGACGCCTGTCCGGCACGCTCAGCGCTCTCCGCGCCTCCGCGGTTCAATCGAATGCACCGCGGAGACGCAGAGGACGCGGAGAAGGCAAGGGAAAGAACCACGGATAGACACGGATGTACACAGATATCAGTGTCCATCCGTGTTCATCAGTGGTTCTTGGCATCTCGCTGGTAGGGGCGGGGCTTGCCCCGCCCTCCGAGCCGCCTCCTCCGAGCCGCCACGCCGGGGCGCGGCAAGCGGCGCGCCCACACCCAGGATGCCGAACCCTTTGACATGAGAGACGGTCGCTCCCGGTAAGCCCCAAGTTCATCGCTTCGCGGGCGGGCCGGAGGCCCATCGGGAACTGCTTCTCCTCCCCCCCGGTCCTCTTTCTCTATCCCGACGCCCGAGCCCAGCATGCCGACCATCTCCGCCGAAGTCTTTGCCCTCCTGAACGCCCTCTTCTATTCCGTCGCCGATGTCTCCCTGCGCGGCGCGCTGCGCTTCGCCTCGCCGGCCACCTGCATGGCGGGGATGCGCCTGAGCCAGTTCCTCTTCTACGCCGTGCTAGTGCTCGTCATCCAGGGCGTGCCGTCGCCGCCCGCCGCGGGAGTGGCCTGGTTCGTCGTCGCCGGCCTGGTCAGCCCGGCCCTCTTCAACATGCTCTATATCATCGGCATGAACCGCATCGGGATTGCCCGCGCCTCGCCGATCAAGGGCGCCTCTCCCCTCTTCGGCACCGCCGCCGCGGTGCTCATGTTGGGGGAGCGCCCCCTGCCGATCCACCTCCTGGGGATTCTCTTCGTGGCGGCCGGCATCGCCGCCATCTCGTTGGAGCCGCCGACGACGGCGGAGCGGAGCTGGAGACGGCGCGACGCCCTCTTCCCGATCGCCGCGGCCTGCTGCTCCGGGGTGGGGGCGGTCCTCTTCAAGTTCGGCCTGGCGGTCTACCCGGCGCCGCTGGCGGGGGCCACGCTGGCCTCGCTGTCGGCCGCCGTGGCGACCTGGGCGGCGATCCTCGCCGTCGGCCGTTTCCAGCCGCGCCAACTGCGCACGAAGGCCGGCCCCCTGGTGCTGCTGGCCGGCAGCATCGGCGGCACGGGGATGTTCTTCCACCTTGCGGCGCTGCAGGTCGGCGCCGTCTCGGTGGTGCTGCCGCTGGTGCAGATTTCGCCGCTCCTGACGGTGGGGATCGCGTTCTTCTTTCTGCATGGACTGGAAAGGGTGACGCTGCGCATTGTCCTGGGCGCCCTGCTGACTGTCGCCGGTGGCGTGCTGGTAACCGCCTTCCATGGGTAGGCGGAGGCGGGGCCAGTGTGCTGTTTCACACAATCTATCGCAAGAATTTGCGAGGGAGCCTCGCCCTCTCGCGCACCCCTCACCCCTGGCCCCTCTCCCAATGGGAGAGGGAACGGGTGAGGGAGGGGTGTGGGGAAGCAAAGGAGGCGCGTGGCGAGGCGTTCGCGCAGGTTCACGATCTCTCCCGAGTGATCCGCAGATTTCGCAGATTGCGCAAATTCAATCTGCGTCATCCGTGTAATCTGCGGACGATTCCCCTAGCCGCGGCGGCGGCGGGAGCTCCAGAGGAGCGGCTCGTCTCCGGCCACGTCGGCGGCGGAGGGTCTGCCGCAAAAACTCCGCCACCACATGGCCCGAAGAAGGCGTCCGATGAAGGATGGAATTGGTGTGACGCAACTCTCGACGGCGGCGGCGACAAGGGAGGCCCCGGCGGACAGCGCGCCCGCCGCGGCTGGACGCGAAAAATTGCCCAAATCCCGAAGTTTTGGTTCAACAAGATGCGACATTGTGTCGATATGTCTTAGAGCACGGAGGGCCGGGGGCTGACCTGACGCTGGAGGGCGACCGGGGGTGTGATCCGTCTCGCCTTCTGCCGGCCTTGCGATCCCTCGTGGCAAGCAGGGCTGGGGCGGGCCGCCGGTTCGCGCCCCCGCACGGAGGTGGAGGGCGACTTCGAAGGGCACGACCAGGGCTGCCGGGGCGCGCGGCCGGCGCGGAGCCGGGCTTCACGCCCCTGGCTGGCGCGGCAGGAAGGCTTGCCCAGAGCCGCGAGTTGATGGTGTGCCTGATGCTGCGGGGCGGTGGCTGTGAGAAAGTATGCGCCGAGACGACGTGATGACGCCGGAGTAGAGCTGCAACGCGGCGAAGCATGGATGAGGGCGCCCGGGCTGGAGGGCTTGCTTGCCCCGGCTCCGGCGGCGCTGGGGAACGGCGCCGCCGATGAGAGCCACGCGGCAGCTTCCCCGATCCCGCCCCAGTCCTCCTCTCCCCTCGCGGCGGAGAGCCTCTCGGGCGCGGCGACGGGTTCACCCGGCCGCGTCGAGCAGCGCGGCCGGCTGCCCGCCGCGCCGGGCTCCGGGTCGCTGGTTGATTTCCTCGCCGACGCGAACGACGAGCACATCAGCATCCTCGTCGTTGACGATGAGCCGGCCATCACCATGCTCATGGCGCAGGTCTGCAAGCGCCTGCGCTACAAGTTCGACTGCGCGGGAAACGCCGAGGAGGCCTTGCAGAAGTTCCGCGCCGGCGACTTCCACATCATTGTGGCGGATATCGGCCTGCCCGGCATCGACGGGCTGGAGCTGATGCGCCTCATGAAGCGTGAGCAGCCCAGCGTCGATGTCATCATCGTGACGGGCTACGTGAGCACCCACAGCTATGCCGCGGTGGTGCGCCACGGCGCCAGCGACTTCCTCGCCAAGCCCTTTGCGATCGACGAGTTCCAGGCCAAGGTGCAGCGGGTCATCCGGGAGCGGCGGCTGATCGCGGAGCTGGAGCGCAAGAGCGCGCTTCTCAAGGAGCTCTCCATCACCGACGACCTGACGAGCTTGTATAACTACCGCTGCTTCAATCGGGAGCTGCGCCAGGAGATGACGCGGGCGCGCCGGCAGGGAACCGATCTCTCCCTCCTCCTCCTCGATCTCGACCGCTTCAAGGACTACAACGATCAGCACGGACATCGCGCCGGCGATGAGCTGCTGCGCTCGATCGGCGCTCACCTCCCCGGCCTCGTCCGCCACGAGGTTGACAAAGTCTTCCGCTATGGAGGCGACGAGTTCGCCGTCCTCCTGGTGCAGACGACGCTGGCGCAGGCCACGGAGATTGCCGAAGAGATCTTCGCTTCCTGCGCCGTGGAGTTCCCGCTGACGCTGTTCAGCATCGGGGTGGCGCAGCTCGGCGGGGAGATGTCGCTGGAGGAGTTCTTCGAGGCGGCGGATCGGGCGATGTATCAAGCAAAACTAAGCGGCGGCAAGCGCGTCTGCGTGGCCGCCTGAGGCCGGGCCGGGCGGACCTCGGCCGCGGCCGCCGCGCGCGCCGCGGTTGGTGGGGCCCAGGCGTTCCAGAGCGGGCCCCACGTTCGCCGCCGCGGCCTCAGTTCATCTCCAGCACCAGCTTCCCGAAGGCGCTGCGCGTCTCCATGGCGCGCTGCGCCTCGTGCGCCCCATCCAGCGGGAACACCTGGTGGATGATGGTGCGCAGCTTGCCTTGGCTGATGAGCTTGAGCACCTCGACGAGCTCGCGTTTCGTGCCGTAGTAGGAGCCGAGGAGGGAGACCTGCTTCGAGAAGAGACGCCAGATGTCGATGGTCCCCATATGCCCCGTATGCGCGCCGCAGGTCACCAGCCGCCCATTGCGGGCCAGGCTGGCGATGCTTTTCTCCCAGGTGGCCGTGCCGACGTGCTCGAAGACCACATCAACGCCGCGCTTGTTGGTGATGCGGCGCACCTCCTCGTAGATGTCCTGCTCGCGGTGGTTGATCACCACGTCGGCGCCAAGGGTCTTGGCCTTCGTGAGCTTCACGTCCGATCCCGCCGTGGCGATGACGCGCGCCCCGGAAAACTTGGCGATCTGCACGGCGATGCTGCCGATGCCGCTGCCGGCGGCGAGGATCAGGACATCCTCGCCCGCCTTCACCTGTGCCCGCGTCACCAGCATGTGCCAGGCCGTCAGGCCGGAGAGCGGCGCCCCCGCCGCATCGAGGAAGGAGACGCCGTTGGGCAGCGGCACGATGTTCTTCACCGGAATGCACGTGTACTCCGCGTAGCCGCCGTCCAGGTTCAGCCCCAGGGACTGGTTGTTGATGCAGATGTTCTCCTCGGCGGTGAGGCAATACTCGCAGCGCCCGCAGCCGACGCGGCTCAAGGCCACCACGGCCTGCCCGACGTCGATGCTGTCGACCATGTCGCCGCGCTCCACCACCTCCCCGGTGATCTCCACCCCCGGGATGCGCGGCAGGGCGATCTTCACCGGCAGCTTCCCATCGCGCGCCAAAATATCAACGTAGTTCACGCCGCAGGTCTTCACCTTCACGAGCACGTCGTTCGGTCCGATCTGCGGCGTCTCCACCTCTTCATACCTCAAGACATCAGACGTACCATGCTTGTGGTAACGAATCGCCTTCATGAAAAGTGCTCCGTCCAAATTCCCTGCCGGTCCGCCGGCGGGACCTGCCATGAGCCTAGCCTGGCGTGTTGCGTAAGCCGATTTCGGCTCGTCCCCGGCGCCCGAGCGCCTGCGCCCGCCACGGCGCGCCTGGGGCGCCGGGCCGAACCAGGCGTATAAGGTAGCATTGGCGCGCCCACCTCGCAAGCCGTGGATTCGCGGTTCCCGGCGGCAGCGAAACCCTCGCGCACAGCTTTAAGATGAAAAAAAGTGAGAAGATGCTTGTCAAGTCTTCCATATGATGGTATCCTTGTTTCTAACGATTGATATGTAACATCCTGTTTTTTGGAATGATTCATGAACTTCCAGCAGGAGCTCGAAAGCCTCATCGCCCTCGTCAGCAACGTGGCTGACTCCTTTACGACCACCCTGTTCCTGGCCGACCAACAAAAACAGGAGCTGAGGCTTGCCAGCTTCCATACGCTTGGGAACTCGGTGATCCAGGGCACGGTGATCCCCTATGGACACGGCCTGGTCGGCTGGGTGGCCAACCACTGCCAGGCAGTCAATGTCTCTGAGTTTAACCGCGACACGAAGACGCTGCAGTTCTACAGCCAGGACGAAGAGATCAAATCGTTCATGGCCGTGCCGGTGGTTGAGCAGGAGCTCCTGGGCGTCCTCTGCATCGACAGCAAGAAGCAGTACGTCTTCACCCCGAAGCTGCAGAAGCTGTTGCAGGGCTTTGCCGACCAGGCGGCGCTGGTGCTGCGGCGCCAGCAGGTGTTCGAGCAGCAGCAGTCCCTGCGGGCCAGCATCGAGACGCTCTACGAGTACTGCCGCGGCCTGCACGAGCGCATCGGCGCCCAGGCGACGGACCGCCTGACGCTGGCGCGGCACCTCTGCCGACTGCCGCGGGTGTTGATCGAGCACGACGAGTGCGCCGTCTGCCTGCGCGCCGAGGATCATCCGGAGCAGCAGTTCGTCGCCTACCGGCTGGCGGCGTCTTCCCGCAGCGGCGTGCATGTCCTGCCGGTGGCGATGGAGCAGAGCCTCTCCGGAATCGTGCTGCGCAAGGGGGAGCCGCTGTACCTGCCGGACGTGCACGACGACGGCCGGCGCCCGATGCTGTTCGCGCCGGGAGAGGAGCGTCCGCCGGTCGGCTCCTTCCTGGGCGTGCCGATTCTCTATGGTGGCGGCGTCCACGGGGCGATGATCTTCACCTGCGCCGCGCCGTACCAGTTCTCCCGCAGCCACGCGCAGCTCACCCAGATCCTCGGCTTCCAGGTGGTGGCGGCGTTGTCGCACGACAGCAGCGCCAAACGCGAGCACGAGGCGCACCTCATCGACGGCCTCACCGGCCTCCTGAACCGTCGCGCCTTTGAAGAGGCGCTGAGCAAACGGCTGGCGCGGATCGACACCCAGGGAGGCAGCCTGGCGCTGCTGGCCATTGATCCGGACGGCTTCTCGGCGGTCAACGAAACCGTGGGCTACGAGGCGGGGGATGCTTTTTTGCTGCGCCTGGCCCGCCTGCTCGGCAACTTCGCGCTGGGGAAGAACCTCCTGGGGCGGTTCGAGAGCGACTGCTTTCTGCTGGCCATCGAGGGCACGAGCTTCGGCGACTCCCTGGAGTTGGCCGAGAAGATTCGCCGCACCGTCGAGGGGACACTCTTCCAATCCAGCACGGCCGACAAGATGCTGACCGTCACCATTGGGGCGGCCTTCTACCCCGCGGATGCGGAGAGCCAGGGAGAGCTGATGCGGGCGGTGCGTCGAGCCGTGGCCTCCGCCAAACGGCGCGGCAAGAACCGGGTGGAGGCCTTCGCTCCGGCGCGCTGAGGAGCTTTTCGACCCGAGAGGCCATCAACCCCGGAGGTGAGTCCCCGCCGCCGTTGCGGAGCCGGCGGCCCAAGCGCCGCGAGAGGGGAGACGGGCCCGCATGCCGCGAGCGCCCGCCGTCGTCCTGTCTGGGAACGCCCCCGAAGCCCCGCAGCATGGCGGTCGCCCAGCGGGGCGCGGAAGGAGAACTGCTCCATGTTCCTGATTGACGCACTCATGCGACGTTTCTCGTTCGATTTGGCCATGGACCTGGGCACCGCCAACACCCTCATCTACCAGAAGGGGAAGGGCATCGTTCTCAATCAACCGTCGGTGGTGGCGGTGCCGGAGACTGGCAGCGGCGTGTTGGCGGTGGGCGAGGAGGCCAAGCGGATGTATGGCCGCACGCCGGAGGGCGTCCGCACGGTGCGCCCGATGAAGGACGGCGTCATCGCCGACTTCGAGATCACCAACCGCATGGTGATGTACTTCATCCGGCAGGTGCACCGGCGCAACAGCTTCGTGCGGCCGAAGATGATCATCAGCGTGCCGTCCGGCATCACCCAGGTGGAGAAGCGCTCCGTGATCGAGGCGGCGCAGATGGCGGGGGCGAGCCGGGTCTTCCTCCTCGAGGAGCCGATGGCGGCGGCGATCGGCGCCAAGCTGCCGGTGGAGTCGAGCCAGGCGAACATGGTGGTGGACATCGGCGGCGGCACCACCGAGGTGGCGGTGATCAACCTCTTCGCCACGGCCTACTGTGAGTCCCTGCGGGTGGCCGGTGATGAGATGGACGAAGCGATCCAGCGGCACCTGCACCGCGAGCACCAGCTCGACATCGGCATCTTCGAGGCGCAGCGCCTGAAGCATCTGATCGGCTCGGCGATGCCGTTCGAGGAACCGTGCTATGGCACGGCGCGCGGTCGCAAGATGTCGGGCATCCCGGCCACGGTGCAGGTGGAGGACGCGGAACTCCGCGAGGCGCTCGAGGAGCCGGTGCGCGCCATCGTGCAATCCATCAAGGTGGCGTTGGAGCGCACCTCGCCCGAGCTGGCGGCGGATGTCACCTCGCGCGGGCTGGTGCTGGCCGGCGGCGGGGCGCTGCTCCATGGGCTGGGACCGCGGCTCCACAAGGAGACGGGGCTGCCCATCTTCCGCGCCAAGGACCCGCTGACGACGATCGTGCGCGGCGCCGGCATCGTGCTGGAGAACTTCAAGACCCTGCGGCGGGTCTGCATCAACTAGGCTGCGTCTCAACCCTTCGCCGCGGGAATTGAGGCGTTGCCGGCGGCATCGTCCGGGGAGGCTTGGAAGGGGGGATCAAACGCTCCCCCCTCTTCGAGCGAGCCGCGGGAAACCTCGCGCCCGCGAGGTGCGCCTGCCTCCTCTCGCCTCGCGTTCTCCCCCCTCGCCATCGATCACCGTCCCCTTCCCCCCATCCCCCTCGCGGCGCCTTAACATCCCGGACCGTGGTGCACGCCGCTCTTTTCCCGCAGCAGGCGCTGCAGCTCTGCGGCGATCGCCAGGGTTTTGCCGGCCGCGCGGCGGGCGCGATCTTGCGCCTCCGGCGTGGTGGCCAGACGCAGCAGGAGCTGCCGCCCGAGGAGGTGGTGGAACTCCTCGTCGGGCTGGATGGTGTCGCGGTAGAGCGCGGCGGTTGCGGCATCTCCCTTGGCCTCGCACAGCTCGATGAACTGCCGGTTCTTCACCGTGGCGATGGCCTCGCGGGTGAACTGCCCGGCGGCGACGCGCTCGACGGTGTCGGTGAGCGAGTCGAGGTACTGGAAAAGCGGCGTGTAGCCGGCGGCCACGGGGTCGAACTCCCGCAGGTCAACGTGCAGCTCCGCCAGGCGATCCTCGATCAGGCGGTAGTGCTTCGCCTCGTCCCCAACCTGACGCGCCAGCGCCAGCTTCACCTGCAGGTCCTTGGTGGTGGCCAGCCAGCGGGCCGCGATCTCCGTCGCTTCCAGCTCGCTCTTCAACGCCATCTTCAAGAGATGGGTGATGTCCAGCCTGCCGAGGGCGTCTTTCTCCAAGGTGTCGGTTGGCTCCAGGCGAGCCAACATCTCCTGATTCGCCGCATCGAGCTCCGCAACGAAGGCGCGCGCATCCATTCCATCGTCCTTTCTCAGCGGCGGGGGGCTCGCGTCACCCTGAAGGGATGGCGCTCCCCTGCTCGCGCTGCATCTGCTGGCCTCGCTTTCTCCCTTGCCTGCCATGCCGGTCGCCGGGCCGCCTGGCAACGCCGGCCGCCCCGCCGCCTCTGCCACGCCTCCAGGCGGTCGGAACCCTGCGGCTGCCTGGGGCGCGGCATCACCTATCGCACGGCGCTGAGGCTGTTGACTGAGAAGTTAGGAAAAACATTCGCGCGCGCCAGGGGAGATAATGACGGCCTGCTTGGGGAGAGGCGCTCCTTCAGGGCGCGGTGGGTCTCGTCGCTGAAGAAGATGACGCCACGACCAGCCCGCCTCGAAGGTTCACCAGCGCCAGCCGACGACAGTTGCACGGGAGATCGCGCCGTTGCCGAGTCTCGTCTTTGCTCCAGCGCCCTCCTGGGCGCGGGCGGCAGCGCGGCGCTCCGCCACCTGCCCCGTACAAGAGTCAACCCAAGGAACGACCAGATTCATGGCTTTCTCTCGCGGGGGAATTTTCCTGTCAAGCAATCTGTTCTACCGGACAGCGGTGACTCTCATGCCTCAGGTACCGAGCAGGTATGAAGACGCACTCACTTCGAAAAGGTGCAGTCTGGTCCGGTCGACGCGATCGCCAAGGAAAGCTCCGACCGAACCGTGATCAGAGTTCTTACCAAGAATGGAGGATACGTCGATGTACCAACGTAGAGACTTGCGCGTCGCGGCGTTGCTCATCGTGCCGCTTCTCGTGCTGCTCATGACCGGCTACGCAGCGGCCCAGGGGGGCTTTCGGCTTCCTGGCACGCTCGAGCAAGAGGGCGACGTGCCGGCCTTGAAAGGCAAGGTCGTCTGCATTAGCTGTCAGCTTCCCGACGCCACCGCTGCCCTCATCGCCGACCACCTTCGCAACGGCCATCAACCGGCGCTGCGCCTGACGAACGGCCGCGTCGTCACCATCCTGCCCCAGGGGGCGGCCTACGACGCGCTGCGCAAGGACGCCATGCTGGGCAAGACCGTGCAAGTGAAGGGGAAGACCTACAAAGGGACCGACCTACTCGGCATTGAAGAGTTCAAGGAGCTGGTAGGCGCGAATCCGTAACTTCCACTATCCGATCCATTCGGGGATCGTGAAGAGGCATGCCACGGAGGGGCATGCCTCTTCTGCTGTCGCCACTCCGCCGGAGGCTGCGGGCCAAGGGCCGGGTTTCGGCGGCAGCCAGCGGGGCAGGGGGAGATGAACGCGAGACCTCGCCTTCCTCAGGTGCTGTTTCTCACATTCGATTGCATAGATTGGCGAGGGAGCCCCGCCCCTCGCGCACCCCGCCTTGTAAGGGCGGTTCGCGAACCCCCCTACGGGATGGGGGTGTGGGGGAGTACGGGTCCCCCACAAAAACTTTCGCCCCTCCCATGGCACAAAGAGGGCATCGAATTTAGGATGGACCTTGTGAGCCGCTGGGGGTCGAGGATGTCGTGCCGCCCCGGTCGCTGCGCGCCAGGAGGAGGTTGGAGCGCTAGCGGCTCCAGCTCTTGCGGAAGGAGGGGAAGGCGGCTGGTTACGGCGCCGCGGGGGATGGCCCTGGCGCCGCGTCAGGAGCGTCGGCATTGCTCCCCCCACCGCCGAGGAGACGATCGAAGAGGTGCAGGGAGTTCGCGCTTACCCAACTGCGGGGCCCCAGGACCCCTGCCAGGAGGTTCCCATTGCGGGCGATGATGAAGGTGGTGGGCACGGAGCGAACCGCATAGAGGCGGCTGACCTCCTCCTGGGGGTCGAGCAGCAGCGGGAAACTGTAGCGGTACTCCTCTTGGAACGGACCGACGACCTTCGCCCCTTGGGTGTCGATCGACACCCCCAGGACGACGAGGCCGCGCGCCTCGTAGGTCTTGAACAGCGTTTCGAGCTCCGGCATCTCGGCGCGGCAGGGCGGGCACCACGTGGCCCAGAAGTTCACCACCACGAGCTTGCCGCGGAGCTGCTCCAACGACACGACGCCACCGCCAAGCTTGGGGAGAGAGAACGCCGGCGCCGGCGCGGCGGCATCCCCGTAGGAGAACATGCCCAGGGAGCGAAAGAGGCGCTTGAGGGAAGGCTCGGCGCCGCCATCCGCGGCGGTCGCGAGGAGCAGCAGGCAGGCCAGGCCAATCACCGCTCCGGCCCGCCTTGCGCATCGTACCTCTTCGCTCTCCGCCGTCAGGCTGCGTTTCATGCGTGATCGCTCCCTCATTCCGGTTCTTCCAGTACATAGAGACCCTTCAGCGTCGCGGCGTACAGCTTCCGGCCGCCGGGATGGAACTTCAAGCGCAGGACGCCGGCATCGTCGGGAAGGCCGGCGCTCAGCTCGCTCCACGAGTCACCCCGGTTGGCGCTGACGTAGACCCCCTCCCCGGTTCCCAGAAACAGTTCACGCGGGTCGCGCGGGTTCACCGCCAGCGAGATGACATCGACGGTCAGCACGCCGTCCTGGCGCAAGGACCAGGAGGCGCCGCCGTCCGTCGTCCGGTAGACTCCCACATCGAAAAGCGTCACGTAGAGGGTTTTGCTGTCACCGGGATCAACCGCGATATCGAAGATCGACACACTTGGGAGGGCTTTGGAGAGGGTCTGCCAGGCGCTGCCGGCGCGCTCGCTCCTGTGCAGGCCGGTGCTGTAGCTGCCTGCGTAGAGGGTCTCGGGATGACGCGGATCAAAGGCGAGGGTCCGAACGTTCTCCCCCGCGGCGTCGCTGCTGATCTTCCGCCAGCGCGCCTCTCCTTCGGCGCGCACGTAGACTCCTTGGTAGGTCCCGGCATACAGCCTCTTCCGTCCCTGGGGCGCGAAGGCGAGCGCATAGACGTGCGGATTCCCCAGCCCCTCGCTGACGGCCCGCCAGCTCAAGCCGGCATCACTGCTTCTGAAGACCCCTTCTTTCAGGACGCCAACGTACAGGGTGCTGCTGTCATCGGGATCGACCGCCAGGCTGCTCACGCGCTTGCCGGTAAGCTCCTTGCCCATTGACTGCCACTGCTTGCCGTGGTCGCGGCTTACGAACAGGCCCGCGCTGTCGGAAGCGTACCAGATAGCCTCCTTGCCAGGCGGGCCGAAGGCGAGCGCCGTGACCGCCGCCTGCTCCTGGGAGAGACGCCACCAGTGGCGGGCCGCCGGCGCCTGGACCAACCCTTCGGCCACGGCTGCCGGCGGGGTCGCCGGCGCGCTCCCCGCCGCGAGAAGGGCCAGCAGCGCCAGCGCCGCGATCCACCGAGATCGAGGCGCGGATTTCTCCGCCATGGGCATCACCTCCCCGCGCTCCCCGCGCGCGCCTTCGGGTCTCTCCGAGAAGCCCGCGGCGTTTGCCGCCGCCTCGTGCTCGCGTGGCTTGCATCCGCCTGACGCCGAGGGCGCCGGAAGCGCCGCGGCCCCAGCGACAGATCGCCGCCCCAGCGACCACAGCCCGGCGGGCCGCTCGTCCTTATAACTACGTTTGAAGCAAAACTATTCGGCAGCTTCGATATTCTCTTCTCGCGCCCGCCGCCCACTGGTCTTGACACGTCTCGGCATTTGGCAAGAGAATAGGGGAGGACTTCGCCACCCACCGAGAAGCGTCCCTTTACGGCCATTGAGGGGGGAACCATGGATACGCGAATCGCCCGCTGCTCCTTCAGGCTCGCCGCCTTCGTCCTTCTGCTTTGCCTGCTGGTTCTCAGCGCTCCACTTCAGCCGGCGCGCGCGGCAGATACGGTGAAGGTCGGCTACATCCCGATTATCTACTTCGCGCCGATGTTCATTGCCATTGAGAAAGGGTACTTCGCGGAGCAGCAGATCGCGCCGGAGCTGATCCGCTTCGCCTCCGGCGCCAAGATGAACGCGCCGCTGGCCACGGGGGAGATTCAGGTCTCGGCTTCCGCCGCCAGCGCGGGACTTTTCAATGCGATCCTGCAGGGAGAGCAGTTCCGCATCGTGGCCGACTCGGGGCAGGTCCGCCCGGGCTACGGCGCCTCCTCCGTGATCGTGCGGGCGGACCTCCTCGACTCCGGGCAGGTGAAGACCATTGCCGATCTGAAGGGCAAGCGCGTTTCGCGTTTCGCCAAGGGGAACATCGGGGACTTCTATCTGGGGCTGACGCTGCGCAGCGCCGGCCTGAAGCTCGATGACGTGACGCTCGTGGCGTTGGAGCCGGCCAAGATCATCGGCGCCATGGAGACGAAGGCCATCGACGCCAGCACCATCGCCGAGCCCCTCGCCACCCTCGCCGAAGTGAAGAAGGTGGCGCGCAAGCTTGTCAGCTTGGACAAGATCGGCAGCGGGAACGTGCAGATCGGCGCCATCATCTACTCGGGGAAGTTCCGCGCCGAGCGCGACCCGGCGCAGCGCTTCATGAACGCGCAGTTGAAGGGGGCGCGCTTCTTCAACGACCACGGCATGAAGAGCGACGAGGTGTCGTCGATCCTCACCAAGCACACCAAGGTGCCGCAGAATATCCTGAAGCTCGCCACGCCCTTCTACCTGTCGCCGGATGGCAAGCCGAACCTCGACAGCCTGAAGGAGTTCATCGATTGGGCGCAGGAGGTTGGCTACACGAAGAGCAAGTTGCCGATCGAGCAGCTCGTCGACCTGGGCTTCCTGAAGTAGGAGGGCGGCCTGGGTCGCCCCTCCGAGGCGGCTCGCAAGCGGCTGCTCCCGGTTGGCGGCGCGGCGCGGCGCGGGCCGCTCCGCCCGCCGAACCTCTCCCCTCCGGCCGGGCGCGGAGTCGATACGCCAGGGTGGGATGGCGGGATCGCAGACCCGGAATGCCGAGCACCGTAGTGTTGCGTCTCAGAAGTTCGCTTACCTATTTGCGGCGTTGCTCGCTGTATTGGCAAGGGGCTTGTAAGGGACCTATGCTCCCCCACACGCCCATCCCGTAGGGGCGGTTCGCGAACCGCCCCTCCAAGCCGGGGCGCGCGAGGAGACACGGTTCCTTCCCAGACTGAGGTTGCGGGCGGGGCAAGCCCCGCCCCTACGATCAGTCCCCGCGGGCGCGGTTGGGGAGAAGGTCCCCTCTCAGCTCTCAGAATTAGGTGATGGAACGTAGGGGACACGATACTAGGGCTCCGTGTCTCCTGTGGGGGCAGGGAGAGGGGTTGCGTTTGAGCTGCTGATCCGCTGCGCTGTGGAGAGATGATGGCCTACTACCGAGACCTGCGGCAGCATATCGCGGCGCTTGAGGCGGCCGGCAAACTCGCGCGCATCACGGCGCCGATCAACAAAGACACCGAGCTCATGGCGCTGGTGCGCTGGCAATTCCGCGGCCTGCCGGAGTCCGAGCGGCGCGCCTTCCTGTTCGAGAACGTCACCGACGCCAAGGGACGCCACTACGACATCCCCGTGCTGGTGGCCTCGCTGGCGGCATCCCGCGAGGTCTACGCCATCGGCATGCAGTGCCGCTCGGAGGAGATCGTGGCGCGCTGGCAGCAGGCGCAGATCAACCCCATCGAGGCGGTGCTGGTGGATGACGGGCCGGTGCACGAGGTCGTCTACCAGGGCCCCGATCTCGAGCGCCCCGGCGGCGGCTTCGACCTCTTCCCGATCCCCATCTCAACACCGGGCCTCGATAACGGGCCGTACCTCACCGCCGCCCACTGGATCAGCAAGGACCCGGAGACCGGCATCCGCAACGTCGGCAACTACCGCGGCCTGATCAAGAGCCCCACGCGCGCCGGCTGCGGCTTTCCCCCCACGAAGCACATCGGCGTGCATTGGTCGAAAGCGAAGAAGCGCGGTCAGCGCCTCGAGGTGGCGGTGGCCTTGGGCGTGGTGCCCAGCATCTCCTTCGCCGCCGTCACCAACATCCCCTACGGCACGGATGAGTTCGCGGTGGCGGGCGGCCTGGCGGGCGAGCCGCTCGAGCTGGTGAAGTGCAAGACCATCGACGTCGAGGTGCCGGCCACCACGGAGGTCGTCTTCGAGGGCTACCTGGCGCCGGACTACTTCGAGTACGAGGCGCCGTTCGGCGAGTACACCGGCTACCTCGGCGGCCGCAAGATCGCCAAGGTGTTCGAGATCACCTGCATCACCCACCGCCGCAACCCCATCTTCACGCAGATGATCAGCCAGTTCCCGCCCAGCGAGAGCAGCAAGATCCGCCAGATCGGCTTCGAGAACGTCGTCTACACCTTCCTGCAGCACCACTGCCGCATCCCCGGCATCCTCGACGTGGCGCTGCACGAATCCGGCGGAAGCTGGCAGTACTGCGTCATCCGCATGAAGAAGCAGCACCCGGCGCACGCCTGGCAGGCCCTCAACGGCGTCATGGCCCTCGACACCATGGGCTACAAGATCGTCATCGCGGTGGATGAGGACATTGACCCCCACGATCCCGACTCGGTGAACTGGGCCCTGAGCTTCGGCATGCAGCCGCACCGCGACGCGCGCATCGTCACCGGCCGCGCCACCAACGGCCAGGACAACTCCGCCTACCCCCCCGGCGAGGAGTCGCGCGAGAACACCTACCCGCAGCCCCACGGCGTCTCCAGCCTGCTCATCGACGCCACCCGCAAGTGGGACTACCCGCCAGTCTCCCTGCCGCGCCAGGAGTTCATGGTGCGCGCCAAGGAGCTGTGGGATCAGCTCGGCCTGCCGCCCCTCGCGCCGAAGGCCCCCTGGCACGGCTACACCCTCGGCTACTGGACAGCGGAGCTCGAAGAGGAGGCCCAGCTCGCCCTCAAGGGCGACCACTACGTCACCGGCGAGAAGCACCGGCGGCAACGCAAAGCGGCGCCGTAGGGAGACGTGGGGCGTTCTGGCCCACGGTCGCGGTGCAAAGGTTCACTGGCCAAGTGGATGCGTTGGAGGCTATTTTTGTGGGGGATCAAACGCTCCCGCGCGCCCCCTCTCTCACCCGTTCCCTCTCCCATTGGGAGAGGGGCCAGGGGTGAGGGGTATCCCGCCCCCTAATATCGCCTCCTCATTGCTTGGACGCTGGATCGGCAGGAAGAAGAGGTGCAAGAGGAGGTGTCCATCATGCAGGGGGAGTCGGCAGTGAGACGCCTGTCTGCGTGCTCTGCACAGGCAGGGTGAAGTGCTCCATGGAAGCGTACGGCGATCGCGGGGCGTCTGCCGCGTCACTCCGTGATAAAAGCAGCCGGCGGCGCGGGCTCCGTCCGGCTCAGTCTTCGCACCTCAACTGATGGACGCGACGAATGGCCTACGCGCTGAATCTCTATCATGATCAGGTGGCGAGCGGCGCTGAGGCGGAGGTCGCTTTACCGGTCGCGCACCGCCTGCTCTACGTGCGGCACGGCTCGGTCAGCGCGAAGGGCCGGACCCTGGCGGCGGATGCGGCGGCCTATGTGGGCGAGGCTCTGACGCTGGCGGCCGCGGCCGAGTGGTCGCAGGTGTGGCGCTGGGAACTGGCGCGGCCCAACGCTGCGCCCAACCTCTTGCTCGGGGAAGGGACCTACTCGAGCCTGCGCATGTCGCGGGTGATCACGACGCTGGACCTGGCGGCGGGCAGCCGCTGGCTGTTCCGCCTCGACCGCATCACCAGCGCCGCCGGGCGCATCGCCGATCGGCATCAGCATCCGGGTCCCGGCATCCGCTGCCTGCTCGAAGGGACCTTCAACGTTGAACAGGCGGGAGAATCAGCGCGGGACCGGCTGCCCGGCGATACCTGGTGGGAAACCGGCGCGGATACCGTCGTCGCCTGGAGCTCTCCCCAGATGGCCGCCAAGTTCATGCGCGGCATGGTTTTGCCCGTCGAGTGGGAGGGCAAGGTCACCGGCGCGTGGCTTGCCAGCGATGCGGCGCCGGTCCGGGGTAGCTGGAAACTTTACGTGGATCAGGTAATTACGGTGTAAGGTGGGGACGGGGTGCGCGAGCGGGCGCGGCTCCCTCGCCGAACAACAGTTCAATTTCAATTATCGAAGCGATGCAAAGAAGAGGCGGGAAACGACCGAGGGCGGGAGATCAAGGAGGGTGAGGTTGCGGAGGGAATCGAGCTGAGCAAGCTCTGTGTCGTTGCGGCTGCGGGGGTGCGGCGCGGCGGAGATTGCCGCTCGGGTGACTGAGCCATGCCCTACGTGAATCTGCGGCAGTACCTCGAGAGCCTCGAACGTGCCGGGCTGCTGCGGCGCATCGCGGTCGAGGTCGACAAGGACTGGGAGATCGCGGCGGTCGCCAAGCGGCTGTTTCAGCGCCTACCGGAGGCGCGCCGCCCCGGCCTCCTGTTCGAGCGCGTGCGGGGCTTCTCGATCCCCGTCGCGGCGGGCGTCTTCGGCGCCTCGCCGGAGGTCTACGCCACGGCCCTTGAATGCCGGCCGGAGGAGATCCATGCCCGCTGGCGGCACGCCTTCAGTCATCCGCTGCCGCCGCGCGTCGTGGCCCATGGCGCCTGCAAGGAGCACATCCTGCGCGGCGAGGCGGCCGACCTCACCAGCCTGCCGGTGCCCACCTGGACCGTCGGCGAGGACCCCAGCCCCTACATCACCGCCGGCCAGGTGATCTCAACCCATCCGGACACCGGCCTGACGAACGTCGGGGTCTACCGCCTCCAGATCAAGGGGCCGCGGCGGGCCGGGCTGTTCGTCGCCCCCGGCCACGGCATGAGCCCCCACCTGGCGCGCAATGAAGCGCTCGGCAGACCGACGCCCGTGGCCGTCGTCTTGGGGAGCGAGCCGACGTGCGTGCTGACCGCGGCCTCGCAGGTGCCGCCGGACATGGAGGAGTACGCCGTCGCCGGCGGCCTACGGGGCGCGCCCGTCGACGTGGTGCGCTGCGAGACGAACGACCTTTTCGTGCCCGCGGAGGCCGAGATCGTGATCGAGGGGATCGTACCCGCGGGCGAGCGCGAGATGGAGGGGCCGTTCGGCGAGTACACCGGCTACATGGGCCCGGCGGGGGCAAGCCACGTCCTCGAGGTGACCTGCGTCACCCACCGCCGCGAGCCGATCTACCCCTGCTTCGTCAGCGAGATGCCCCCCTCGGAGAGCAGCCTCATCCGCGGCGTGGGACGCGCCGCGGCGCTTTATGAGCACCTCGCCGCCCGCGGCTTCCCGGTCACCGATGTCTACCTGCCCCCCGAAGGCGGCGCGGCGGCCTGGCTCCTCATCGTCCTGCGCCAGGGGTCGCCCTGCGACGTGGAGGCGCTGACCGAGCAGACCTGGAAGCTCGATCCCACCCTCGGCAAGTTCACGGTCCTGCTGGATGAGGACATCAATCCACGCAACTCCTTCGAGGTTCACTGGGCCCTGGCGTTTCGTCTGCAGCCACGGCGCGACAGCCGCCTGATCGCCGATGCCGCCGGCATCAACCTGGATCCATCGCTCGCCGATCCATCCTTGCCGCCGGCTGACCGGTTCAAGGTGCGCTCCTCGAAGCTCCTCCTCGACGCCCGCAAGAAGCACCCCTACCCGGCGCGCTCCGTGCCGCCGCCGCAACACTTCGCCGAGGTCGACCGCCGCTGGTCCAGCTACGGCCTGCCGTGATCATACTCCTTCAACGAGCAAGGGGCGGGCGTGGGGGATCGGGGCCCCCACCCCACCCGCGCGCAGGCGATGCCGCTTCCCAGGGGCGGGTTCTTCTCGCCGCGCCAGAGACATGATCCTAGTAGCCAAGGCGGAGCCAAAAGTAGATGCGGTCAATCTGCAACGGCAGCCATTCATAGCCCCGCCACTGAGCGTACTTCTCGAGCTTGATCTCCTGCTGCGCCTTTTCCAGAGGCACCTTGCGGTTATAGGCATCCGTCACGGCGGCCATGAGGTCTTCCCAGTAGCCGAGGACGTCGTTGACCGCCGCCTTGGGCAGCGCCGGGGGGCCGTGGCCCGGCACGATGCGGTCAACGTCGAGGTCGCGCAACTTCTTCAGCGACGCAATGACGTGCTGCGGATAGGTATCATACAGGCCGCGGTACGGCAGGCTGCCAGGCGAGAAGAAGTCGACGGCAAAGGCCAGGCGCTCCTTGGGCAGGTGCAGGATGGTCATGCAGTTGGAATGGTTCGGACCGAAGTAGAGAAGCCGAACCGTCTTCCCGCCAAGACGGATGGTGTGGTTCGTCGTGTAGGTGCCGTCCGGTATGACCACCTCCGGGTTGGGGCGGTCCTTGAACCGCGGCAGGCAGTTGGCTTGACTGATGAAACGGGCGCCGGCCTCTTTGAAAATTTGTCCGCCGGTCGCATGGTCCCAATGCGAGTGGCTGTAGATGACGTATTTGATCGGCGCCTGCGTGATCTTGCGGATTTCCGCCATCAGCTCTTTCGCCGCCGCCGTGCTGATGGGATCGGTAACGATCACCCCCGCCGGCGTCACGATGAAGAGATTGCGATGGAAGAAAGCGCGAAAGCTGTAAACTCCAGGCGCGATCTGGGTGACTTCATACGGTTTCATCCCCGCCGGGAGCTGTCCCCAGGCAGGGGTAAGGAACAGCCCGAGGACGGCTGCCAGGATTACCAGCAGAGCCGCCCCCCGTACGCGCGTCCCGCCTACTCTCCGCCCGCTGTAGTTTCGCATCGTTCCCCCCTCCTCATGATGGTGAGTAGCCCCAGTGAACACCCCAACTCATAGGGTGACATCAGGGGTAAAGTCTACGTAGTTCATAGCAGTTTTTAGGGCGGGCGGGACGCCCGCGCTCCGGCTCGTGACATCGGGGGTGAAGTCTACATAGTTCACCGCAGGGTATGCCACAGTTACTTGAACTTGGAAGCGGTCTCCGGTTTCGGGCGCCGGTTCAGCGAGGAAGGAACCATGAACGGGAAGAGCCCAAAAGCTGAACCCGCACTGCCCCCGGGCGTGGCTGTGCAAAGCGAGGTACGGCGAGTTTTGGAACCCCTCGGCGTGCCCGAATCGTCTGGGCTGTAGAGGCAGGGCTGGCCCTGCCCAGAAGGGCGCGGCAAGCGGCGCCCCTACGACCTGACCGCAAGCCTCCGTGCGGCAAAGCCGGAATGCCCGCCGCCAGCTCTTTTCAGGGCTTTCGAGCTGAGCCGTGGCTCACGGAGTCACGGCCGCGCCAACCTCCCCGAACCCAAACTCGTTAAATAATGCCTTATGAGTCAAGATGATGTCTGGTGCCCCGGAGAGGACTCGAACCTCCGACCAACGGATTAGGAATCCGCTGCTCTATCCATTACTGAGCTACCGGGGCGCCTTTCACAGTCAATGACTTAGAGGAATTACCCCGCATCTCTGACCTCTACACTTGACTCTGATAGTGCATTCCTTAAGAGATTCACTCGCCACTTCGCGTCAAATGGCGAAGATCTTTTTCTTCCATATCAAACCTGAATTATAGCCGCCACAACAGGCCCCCTCATTGAAAACCCAATCTCCAACTCAACGGAACTGCCTACGTGCAAGTCTCCCCATATCTCCTCCGAAGCTTGAGAGAAGTGACAAAACACATCTTTGGGAAATCCTTCTGGGGAGGCGAAAAGATATGCTTCCTCTTTCTTGCTAACAGTGGCCTTGAATCTTTTTACCCTTCCGTCCTCATCCCGAATAAGGCCCCTTATTCGATTACGAGCCGCTGGGCTAACCGACGCATGGCTTAGTTTTGAAAACAACTCGTTGGCCTTATCACAAGCACTCCGAAGAAAAAGCTCCCGTGCATACCAATATTGTGCGTCAAAATGGCTATCGCCGTCAGTAAAGCTACGCCGCAGCAATTGCAAGACTTGGCCCTTCTCATCTCTGGTGCCATACCGCATATACAATTTCGCCAAAGCAAAATTGACCGCTTTACTTGACGGGTTTTCTTTCACACATCTCAAAAGGATACCCTTTGCGTCGTCATAGTCACCGTTCTCAGCGAAGCGCTGGCTCATACGAATAGCTACCCACTCTGACCTTGGGTTCTTATCGAACGCCTTGCGAAGGGCCTCGAACGCCCTGCCGTCTTGTTTCAAAAGCTCTCGGAATGCGGCTTCAGCCGTCAATAGCCGCTCGTCATCAGGAAATCGCTGTTCCCCCTCGCGAATTCGGGATTCGATATCACGTATCAGCTCGACAACCGTCCTCTCTTCAAGCTGATCGAGTTTTTCTTCACCTTTGTTCGCTAGCAAATCACGCAGTTGATCCGATAAAAGAAGTATCAATGTGTGAAACCCGTGAGGGGTCCGCGCATCGCCCCGCGCGAGATCGCTGAGATATCCCCTCGAATCTCTGCGGAGTTTGTCCCTTAACAGGGGGTTATTAGTTTCATTAGCCTGCTGGCGTTTCAAGTTGCCGAGCGTGTGTTGGATGCCTTTATCATGAGGCGCGATACCTAACGCCGACAACAGACTATCCTCCGCCTTCTGTAAGCTGCCGCCCGGGTGGTTCATTTCGAATACGGCCCTTTGTTGGAGTAGGTGCTGGTCATCTCCAACAAGCTGCTCTGCACGCGCGTAAAATCTCCTGGCAAGTTCTTGCGAAGCAAAGATTTCCGCGATTGCCCGTCCTCTTATGAGAGCCCGAAATGCCTCGTTATCGGATGAATAATCGATGTTCATTCCGTCCAGAATTCTTATAATTTGATCAAATCGATCTTCGGGGTCTGGTAGAACAAGTTGAAATACCAGATCGGCGATGTGTTGATGACGGGCCGAATACATCCTGTCTCCGACATATCGGTCAATATGGCTCGTCACCACGTGCTCCAGCGGACTCAAGAACCGTTCCTTAAAATCCTCAAACCTGATACCACTTACTCTAGCGATAAGCCCAGCTCTCACAGGAACGCCTAGTCTGTTGAGCGTGCAAACATCTAGGTAGAGGGTCTGGGCCTCGGCAGGGATTATTCGATCAAACTCATCCTTAACGATTTCTTCAAATGGCTTGCCGAGCGTAGCCTCATGTAGCGCAACCAACAGCTGTCGCTCTGCTCTTTCAACAAACTCGCGGACTCGTTCTTGATAAGAAAAATCAGAAAGGCGCCCTAAAGAGTCATGCTTCTCCAGTTTCGCAAGAAGAGCGTGTATCTCTTTCTCAGAGAGATTCCGAAGCGGATATTCCTGAGTCACGAATTCGTCTAGCGTTCCACACCTGACATTCCACTCATTGTCACGCTCAGCGGTTACTATGGTTAGAGGTATTCCCGCTTCAGCTAAAGAGCCTATCACGGAAAGAATGTCATCAACACGAAGAGCAGCGCGATCGACAAAGAGGAAGATTCGTTCTTGTGTAAGGTCCCAAAGCTCCTTCAATTGATCTATGCGAATGGCACCCTCTTCCTTAACAAAAAGACATAACTTCGAAAAGGATACAGACGCCTCCCATGCCACTCTGCGCAATGTTGTTGTTTTGCCGTGTCCAGCCGGACCTTTGATGACGTGTAGATCGACCAGCCGCTGACGGTCTTTTTCATCCGCCAGTATCGCATCAACAATAATGTTATCCGTTATTCTCCGTCGCACATCCAGGTCGGATTCAATCGGTCTCCATCCGGTATCAGCCCCGATATAAAAATGTTTTGGCTCCTTTCCGGATGTTGCCATGCCCGATCGAACGTGATCGACATCAGCCGAAAGGAACAATCTTAGCCCTTCACTCTCTGAAGCGCCGGAAATCTTTTGAAAAGTACGTACAGATTCCGTTCCACCGCCTAAAGAGACGGGAATAGCGCGCTTGTGCTCCGGGATCGCCTTTTCTAGCGCAACAAGGAAATCCTCAGATGTCGCGCGAAGACAGGTAATTCTGTGGGTAGCCCAATATCGTTGCTCAACATCGTCGAGGTCGGGACTTACGACATAATAGCGTGGTCGGTTGATACCACTGTCTGTAAGATCAAACAGGATCGTTTGAATGTGCTGATCATCAATAGAATAACCACAGAAAATAATTGGGAATTCGTATCCGTATTGCTGGAAGGTGCTAAACAAGCGCTTTCTGTTTCCTGAATGCCGTACGTATTGTTCCTTGGATAAGATTAAAGGAATCTCGCTGTCATCAATCTTGTCAATAGACCCGTGCAGTTTTATAAAAGGAACCGGTTTAATTGTTTTCTTTAATGTTGTATCAATTTTCTGGCCGTCTTTGATGAATGGTACAAGTGTTTGCTTAGGTGTTTTCTCTTTGGCGTACGCCCTCTCAAGTATCAGGTCATAGTTGGTAGTGACGATGGCATGCCAGTAAAAGCATGGAATAATTAGATGGTGGTCGGCAGGCTCAAAGGGCAGGAATTTATCACGAATGAATGATTGAACGGATAAGAGGTCCGTTTCACTTATGCACATCTCAGCCACATGGGAGAGGCTGCGGTTCTTCAGTTTGCCACCGAGGAACTTGTCGCATAGTTCATTCTTCAGCAGCTCCGCACTGGGGATTATTGCACCCGCGGGATGCTGTGCGCCGAAACTTGCACCTGCGCCGAGAAAGAGAACCGCAGATTGGTCAATAACAGCGGCTACCAAGGCGTCAGGAAGTTCCAGTGAAGGGAATGCCATTTCTCTAACCAACTGAAAAGTATTGAGTTATATGAACCTCAAAATCTCTAGGTTCGATTTATGAATTCGCTGCTCTTTCCATTCTGAGCTACCGGGGCGCGCCTCGTTCAAGGAGGGCTTTGCGCTCTCGCCGTCTCTCAGTTTACGCCGTGCCGTAACCTTTAGCAATTCCGCGACTTGCCTCATTCCTGCCAAGGCTGCGCGCGGACGAGGATGCCGGCACGGCGGAGGCGGGAGAGCGCCGGCGGGACCTGACCCGGAGAACGACGTGGCGGAACGGCCTGACTGGTGACTCCAAGGGGAACCTCCCCGCACCCGGAGGCCGTGCCGCGGCGTGCGGCGACGGGGCGTGGGGAAGCAATGATGCCCAACATCCCCCCGCCAATCCCTGCTCCAAGCGCGCGAACTCTTCTGGGAACCTGCGGCGATACTTCCCGATCGGCTCACCCCAGCCTTTCGTTGATGCGCAGCACCAGCTCGGCGATGTGTGCTGGGCTGGGGCCGAGGAGGCGGATCATCGGCTCCTTGCCGCGCTCGCCGAGGTCGTAGATGACGTCGGGCACGCAGCCGCTGGCCAGGATCGCCTGGCGTGTCCCCCACTCCAGGGAGGAGCCTTCACGCTCTTTCACCTCTTTGGGCTCGTCGGCGCGGTCGAAGCTGCCGAGACGCAGCCCGAGCTGCTCGCAGGCGGCGAGGATGCGGGGCTCGTAGCGCAGGTTCATGACGGCGCGGATGCGGCCGTCAAACTGCATCGCCTCAAGGACGATGCCGGCCACGTGCCGCGAGGCGCCGAAGCAGGGCGGCAGGGGGGTGGTGATGGTGTCGCCGAGGCGGGTGAGGCGTCCCGGGAAGGCGGCGACCTCCTCGCGGCCGCGGGCGCCAAGCAGACCGGCGGCGAGGTTCGACTGCACCTCGGGGATGAGCCGTCCGACGCGGGCGGCGCGCAAGCGCTCGAAGGCTTCCACCAGTTCGCCCAGCAGGAGGCGTCGCTCGCCGCTGCCGCCGAGCTGGAACATCTGGTTGGGACAGCCTGGGCCGCCGCCGATGGCCAGGCTGTGCGCCAGACCTTCGCTGAGGAACGCCTTCGCCGTGCGCACCGCTTCGAGGGGAGCGGCCCCTTTCCCCAGCTCGGCGGCGATGGCGGAGGAGAGCGTGCAGCCGGTGCCGTGGGTGTTCGGGGTGTCGATGCGGGCGGCGGAGATTTCCCGCGCGCCGCCGCCGTCGAAAAAGATGTCGATGGGAGCCCCCTTGAGGTGGCCGCCCTTCACCAACACCACCGGGGAAGCGCCGCGCGGCAGGGCGCGCCGCCTGAGCAGCAGGGCGTGGAGATCGCCCGCCGCCTGCCGCATCTCAGCCAGGGTGGCGACGGGACGCCCGAGAAGCTCCGCCGCTTCCGGCAGGTTGGGGGTGATGACGTCGGCCAGCGGCAGCACCTCCTGCCGCAGGGTGGTGATGGCGTCCTCGCTCATCAGGCGGTGCCCGGTCTGCGACACCATGACGGGATCGAGGACGATGCGCGGCGGCGCGTACTGACGCAGCTTCGCGGCGACCGCGCGCATGAGCGCGGCGGTGGAGAGCATGCCGAGCTTCACGGCGACGACGTGGAGATCGCTGAAGACGGAGTCGCACTGGGCGGCGACGATCTCCACCGGCAGGTTCTGGATGGCCTGCACGCCGCGGGTGTTCTGGGCCGTCACCGCCACGATCACCGCCGCGCCATGCAGGCCGCGGGCCGCGATGGTGCGCAGGTCGGCCTCGATGCCGGCGCCGCCGCAGCTATCGGAGCCGGCGATGGTGACCACGCTCTCCATGGCTCGATCCTTCTGGCGCACTGATGAATGCATTCCTTCAAGTTTCCGTGCCGTCGTTCCAGTCACGAAGCGATCCTTGCGCGAGGCAGCATCCCTCCCAAGCGCACCCTTTTCCTGCGAGGTTCCATCCCGTAGGGGCGGTTCGCGAACCGCCCCTACAAGCCTCATCCCCTGTCGCGCCCCTGCACTGCAAACTGCTGGGTAACCCCCCAGTAAGGTGAGGTGCGGGAACGTGACGGTTCCCCGCGACAACCTTTCCTCCCAGCGCCACGCGCAACGAATCAGGTGTGTCAACGGACTTTTGAGAAGCCGCAAGGGAGGGGAGAGGCATTGCTGACGGGGGGCAGGAATCGGCCTTCGCCTATCCCGCCGCGGATTGCGGCCGGCCTGCCTGAGGTTCGGCCAGGCGTTCGCTCTGTTCGATGAGGTCCTGAAGGGTGAAGAGTGCTTGAAACGGCACGCCTTGGGCCTCGAGGTTCTCCCTCCCCGCCGCCTCCTGGCGATCCACCAGGGCGATCACCGTGGCGACCTGAAGACCGCTCTCGCGGCACCTGGCGATCGCCTCGATGGTGGAGCCGCCGGTGGTGACCACATCCTCGACGATCAGCGCCGTATCGCCTTGGCGCGCATCGCCTTCCAGGAGCTTCTTCATGCCGTGTCCCTTGGCGTCCTTGCGCACGACGAAGGCGCGCAGGGTGGCGCCGCGCCGTCGGTACGCGGCGTCGGAGACCGCCAGAGCCAGCGGATAGGCGCCCAGGGCCATGCCGCCCACGGCGTCGAGGCGCAGGGCCGCAATGCGCTCATCAACGAGGTCACCCACGAGCTGCCGGACGATGGGATAGGAGAGCGCGATCTTGCAATCGATGTAGTACTTGCTGAGCATCCCGGAGGCGAGCTTGTAGCGCGGCTCCACGCTGCGGTGGAAGGAGGTCTCCGCGAGGAGCCGCAAGAGCTGCCAACGGTCTTCCGGCATCGGACGGTTCCTGTCTTGTTGGAGGGGGGGATTTTTTGTGGGGGACCATTGCTCCCCCACACCCCCATGCCGCGCGAGCTGCGCAGCAGCTCGCGTAAGGGGGGAGCGCGAGGGGGCGCGGCTCCCTCGCAAAATTTCCGAGCTGATTTGCGAAACAATGCGCTAAATCTGAAACACCACGCCGCGGCGCACCACGTTGTCGCGGCCGAGGCGGTTGTTCTCGTCACAGAGCGACGCCAGGCTCACCTTGCCGAGGAAGGCGCGGATGTTCGCCGACAGCTCCAGGAAGAGGCCGCGCACGGCGCAGTTGCTGACGCGGTGGCAGGAGTTGACCTCGTCGTAGGCCGCCTCGCCGCAGTCGGCAGGGATGAGGTTCTCATCCACCGCGACCAGGATATCCCAGACGGAAATCTCCTCCGGGCGCTTGGAGAGCAGGTAGCCGCCGCCGGGACCGCGCACGCTGCGCACCAGCTTGGCCCGCCGCAGCTTCATGAAGAGCTGCTCGAGGTAGTGCTGGGAGATATCCTGGCGGACCGCGATGTTCGCCAGTGTCACCGGGTAGTTTTGGGACTGCACCGCCAGGTCCACCATGGCTCTGACAGCGTAGACCCCCTTCATGGAGATTCTCATGCCGCACCTCTAGGCTCTATTGCAAACCCGGTTGCCCCTCTTGTTCGCCGGGATTCGATGCCATTGACGCTGTGAGGATCGGTTCTCTCCCGCACATCGAGTATATGTAGATCATCGTCTACGTCCAGCGACATTGTAATTGAGAAGTGGTACAGCAAGCCACACTCTGATCGAACTCCTAGGAAGCATGATGGTTTCATGCAGCATTCGAGGACTTCAGCAGTTCTTTCTTGACAAAGAACGACTCGCTCCTCAGTAGTTCAGGCTGAGGTACTTGTCGCCGCCGTCCGGGAAGATGGTGACAATGACGCCCTCCTTCACGCGGCGGGCGATCTCCAGCGCGCCAAGGAGGGCGGCCCCCGAGGAGTGCCCCACCAGCAGCCCCTCCTGACGCGCCAAGCGCTTGCACATGGCGTAGGCGGCCTCGGAGCTCACCGGCACCTTGCCGTCCAGGAACTCCTCGTGGTAGATGCCGGGCACGATGGAGCTTGCCATGTGCTTCAGCCCTTCAAGGCCGTGCAGCGACGAGTCCGGCTCCACGGCGATGATCTGGATGTTGGGGTTGAAGCGCTTCAGTCGGCAGCGGGCCCCCATGATCGTGCCGCCGGTGCCGATGCCGGCGACAAAGTGGGTGAGCCGGCCCTCGGTCTGCTCGATGATCTCGCACGCCGTGGTAAGGTTATGCGCCTTCCAATTGCTGGGGTTGTTGTACTGGTCGGCGTAGAAGTAGAGGTCCGGCTTTTCGGCAACCAGCTTGCGCGCCAGGCGGATGGCGCCATCGGAGCTTTCCAGGGAGCTTGAGTAGATGATCTTGGCGCCGTAGGTTTCGACCAGCTTCTTGCGCTCGGCGCTCACGTTCGCGGGCATGACGAGCTCGACGCGGAAGCCCTTCGCCGCGCCGATCATGGCGTAGGCGATGCCGGTGTTGCCGGAGGTGGCGTCGATGAGAATCTTCTCCGGCGTCAGGAGACCCTCGGCCTCGGCGTCCTCGACGATCTGCAACGCCGCCCGATCCTTCACGGAGCCGCCGGGGTTGAAGCGCTCGATCTTGGCGTAGATCTCCACGTGGGGAACGTCGCGACCGATCTTCGTAAGCCGGATCAGGGGGGTGTTGCCGATGAGGTTGAGGAGGTGCGGCCGCCGCAGACTGGGCTGCAACGCTGTCAGCGTGGTTTCGACGTAACTCATAGGTCTCACGCTCCCGCCAGCCAGGTCGTCGTCTCCAGGCGCCCCCTGCACACCCAGGAGCGGCCGCCTCGATTCTGTCCGGTTCATCTCGTAGCCGCGAAGCCCACGCCGCGGCGTCACCCCTCCGCGCCTGGTGCCCGGCCGCGGCCGAGCGCGCCCGCTCCGCCGCTCGCAGCGCCAGCTTACCGAGACCCGCCGGCGATGGCCGGCACGATGGAGACCTTGTCCCCATCCTTCACGGTGGTCTGCTCGCCGTTGAGGAAGCGGATATCTTCCTCGTTCACGTAGATATTCACGAACCGCCGCAACTGGCCGTTCTCGTCGTAGAGCCGCTGGCGCAGGCCGGGGTAGTTCGACTCCATATCGGCCAGCACTTCCTTGATGCTTGTCCCGCTCGCCGGCACCTCGGCCTGGTTCTTGGTGATCTTCTGCAACGGGGTCGGGATGAGCACCTGCACCGTCATGGTCTTGCTCCTTACTTTACGCGTTCATCTGCGCGTAGGCTTCGCGGAACGAGGTCAGGGTCGTGTCAATGTCAATGCGATCCGGCAAGAGGCTCGCGACCGCCTCCTGGGTCTTCAGGCCGTTGCCGGTGATGGAGGCCACGGCGAGCTCGTCGCGGCCGATGCGTCCCTGCTCCACCAGCTTGCGCAGCACGCCGATGGTGACGCCCCCCGCCGTCTCCGTGAAGATGCCCTCGGTCTCCGCCAACAGACGCATGGAAGCGCGGATGTCGTCATCGCAGACATCGTCGCCGTAGCCGCCGCTGTCGCGACAGACCTGGATGCCGTAGTAGCCGTCCGCCGGGTTGCCGATGGCGATGGACTTGGCGATGGTGTTCGGCTTCACGGGGCGGATGAAGTCCTCGCCGTTCTTGATCGCGGTGGTGACGGGGGCGCAGCCGCTGGCCTGGGCGGCGTAGATTTTCGTCTTGGCGTTCTCGATCAGGCCGAGCATCTCGAACTCTTTCAGTCCCTTGGCAACCTTGGTGATGAGCGAGCTGCCGGCGACCGGCACGACGATATGATCGGGCGCCCGCCAGCCGAGCTGCTCGATCACCTCGTAGATGAAGGTCTTCGAGCCGTCGCCATAGTACGGGCGGATGTTGATGTTCACGAAGGCCCAGTGGTAGTGATCGCTGATCTCGCTGCAGAGGCGGTTGACCTCGTCATAATTGCCGCGCACGCCGACGAGCTGGGCGCCGTACACGAGGGTGCTGACGACCTTGCCACTCTCGATGTCCGCCGGGATGAAGATGTAGCTGCGCATCCTCGCCTCGGCGGCATGGGCCGCCAGCGAGTTGGCGAGGTTGCCGGTGGAGGCGCAGGCGACGGTGTCAAACCCGAACTCCCGCGCCTTCGACACCGCCACGGCGACGACGCGATCCTTGAAGGAGAGGGTGGGGTTCGAGACGCTGTCGTTCTTCAACCAGAGGTTGGTCAAACCCAGGACCTCACCCAGGTTCTTGGCGTGCACGAGGGGCGTCATGCCGACGTGCAGCCCCACCGTCGGCTCGCCGTCGAGGGGCAGCAGGTCGCGGTAACGCCACATCGACGGCGGACCCGCTTCGATGCTGGCGCGGGAGACGCGGGCGCGAATGGCGTCGTAGTCGTAGAGGCACTCGAGCGGACCGAAACAGAACTCACAGACATGCTGCGGCAATTTCTCGTAGGCGCGACCGCACTCCCGACAGCGCAACCCTTGCACGTACCCCATGCTCGTTCCTCAACCTTCCTGAAGGCCGACGTCGCGCGCGCTTCGGCGGCGCCGTCCTGCTCACACGCCTGCTGACACGCCGCGCAGCCTGATGCTTGAGCCGCCGGCTGAACCGCGCCCCCCCATCTCTGCCGCTTGGCAAACCCCGTCGCTGGAGCCAGACGCCGGCGCCGAGACCACCAGGGAGGAGCGACGCCCCTCCCCCCGGCTCCGCGCGGAAAACGCGGTGGAGTGGCGTCGGCGACGCGCCGTTGCGGCCGCCCCGCTGCCTCGCCGCGCGCGTTGGCGTCCCCGACTTCCGGTCGCCTCCGTTCCCAATCGCTTCACGGCAGGTGAAACTAGGCGTGGAGAGGCCGCGGCGGCTTACGAGACAGCCTAGAAGTAACGATCGAAGCTGAAGTAGCGCTCGCCGGTGTCGGGGAAGACCACCACGACATTCTTCCCCCGCCCCAGGCGCTGGGCGACGCGCAAGGCGGCATGACAGGCAGCGCCGGAGGAGATTCCCACCATCAGCCCTTCGGTCCGCGCGAGGCGCTTCGACATGTGGTAAGCATCATCATCCGAGACGGTCAGCACTTCGTCTAAAATGCCGACGTTCAGGACTTTCGGGATGAACCCCGCGCCGATCCCCTGAATCTTGTGATCGCCGGCGGGGCGACCGGAGAGGACGGCGGAGGTCTCCGGCTCGACGCCGATGATGCGCACCTCGGGGTAGCGTCCTTTCAGCACCTCGCCGACGCCCGTGATCGTGCCGCCGGTGCCGATCCCGGCGACGAAGGCGTCGATGCGCATCCCCCCCATGTCGCGAAGAATCTCCTTGGCGGTGGTGCGGCGGTGGATCTCGGGGTTGGCCGGGTTGTTGAACTGCATCGGCATGAAGTAGTTCTTGTGCAGGGCGCAGAGCTCCTCGGCGCGGTCGATGGAACCCTGCATCGCCGTGTCCGCCGGCGTCAATTCAACCTCGGCGCCGTAGGATGCGAGCAGGCTGCGGCGCTCGTAGCTCATGCTCTCGGAGAGCACGATAACGACGCGGTATCCCTTGCTGGCCCCCACCATGGCGAGGCCGATGCCGGTGTTGCCGCTCGTCGGCTCAATGATCGTATCCCCCGGCTGCAGGAGGCCCTTGCGCTCGGCGTCCTCGATCATGCTCAGGGCGATGCGATCCTTGACGCTGCCGCCCGGGTTGAAGAACTCAACCTTGGCGAAGATCGCGGCCATCTCGCTCTCGGGCAGACGCCGGAGCTGCACGAGCGGCGTTCGTCCAATGAGCTCAGAGACGCTTCCAACGGGCGCAACCATGGCGCGCATCCCTTCCTGCCTGCTCGACGGTGAAGGAGCGGAGCTATCAGGTCGAAGCTAAGATAACAATCTCTACCGAAATTGTCAAGATAAGCCCTCTTGAAGACAGCGATTGTACTCGAATTTGTGCTCCGCCGATCTTCAGCGCGCGCCGGGAGCGCGGAACGCGGCGCCGCGGCGAGATGCCGAGCCTCTGCCGCCCCGCCTGGCCGCCCCTCTTGTTCCGAACGAAGCACCTGGAGTATGCTCCACAGCGCTGCGGTGGGAGACGCCTGAGCCTCCCTAGCAAGCCGTGCTCGATGAGCCCCCTGCCCTGTGGGGTCTCCTCAATTCCCCCCATCCCCGCGCGCTCCCGAGGCTTTGGCTCCTGGAGGGGCCAGAACCGAGCGGCGGCGGGCGAGGGATGCGGCTGCCTCGCAACCCATCCGTGCGCTGCATGGGAGCAGCGGCGCGACGACGGCGAAGAGTTTTCGGGAACGCCACGAGGAGCCCCAGACGGGCGGCGCGGCGACGCGCAAGGAGGGGGGGTGTCGGGCGTCACGCTTGCTTTCATCTCATCATTCTTCTGGGCCCTGAACGCCATCCTCATTCGCAAAGGGGTGCGCGACGTTGATCCCCTGGAAGCCGCCTATGTCTCGACCTATCCCGGCGCGGCGCTGCTGATTTTCGTCAGCCTTGCCGTGGTGGACTGGTCAGCCGTTCCCTCGTCCCCCTGGGCGGCTTTCGGCATGTTCACGCTCACCGGCATCTTTTCCCTCGCCTTTGCCCGTTTCTTCTATTTCATCAGCGTGCAGCGCATCGGGCCGTCGCGCAGCTCCATCGTCCTCGCCACGCGGGTGCTCCTGGCGCCGTTCATCGGCATGCTGCTGCTGAGCGAGCCCTTCACCCTGCGGGTTGCCATCGGGGGTTCCCTGATGGTGCTTGGCCTGTCGCTCCTTTCCTCGGAGACGCCATGAGCCGCTACACCTTCGCGCTGCTCTCCGCCGTCGGCTTCGGCGTGGCGCCCGTGCTGGCGCGGCAGGGGGCGCTGTGGGGCCTGCCGTCCATCCTCGGCACGACCTGGAGCACCCTCTGCGCCCTGCCGTTCCTCTACCTCTTCATGTGCGTCGGCCGCCGGCGCCTAACCTTCACGAAGTGGCCGCGTCGCACCCAGGCGTACGTTCTCGGCACCGGCCTTTGCAGCAGCATCGGCGTTCTCTTCTATTGGCTGGCGCTGAGCCGCGAGTCGGTGGCCGTGGTCGTTTCGATCAACTCCGCATTCCCGCTCCTCACCATTCTCCTCTCGGCGATCCTCCTGCGCCAGGACGAACGCATCACCCTGCGCCTCGTTCTGGGGGCTCTGCTGGTTGTCGCCGGCGTGGTGATCGTCACCACCTGAGCGTCGCGCTGCCCCGCGGGCGTGGTGCACCCCTCGCGCCGGCGCCGCCGCGCCGCGGGGAAAAGAAGAGGCCGTCGCGGACGACGCGCAGGCAACCCGCCGCGCCTGCATTCCGCCATCCCAGGAGGGCATGAGATGAGCTACCCCCACCTCTTCCAGCCGGGCGTGATCGGCTCCCTGGAGCTGAAAAACCGCCTCATCTGCCTGTCGATGTCGAAGAACTACGCCAACCGCGACGGCAGCGTCACGCAGCGCTACATCGACTATGCAGTGGAGCGGGCGCGCGGCGGGGTGGGCCTCATCTTCCTCGAGGCGGTCTACCTGCGGCCGCAGATGAAGGGACGCCACCTGCAGCTCGGCATCCATGACGACCGGCTGATCAGCGGCCTGCGCCGACTGACGGCGGCGGTGCGGGCAGAGGGAGCCAGGGTGGGCCTGCAGCTCAACGCCCGCGGCCGGCAGATGAGCGCGGCGATCAGTGGGTTCCAACCCGTGGCCCCGTCAGCCGTGCCCTGTCCGGCCACCGGCGGGGCGATTCCCCGCCCCCTGACGTTGGAGGAGATCGAGGCCTGGGTGGACGCCTTCGCCCAGCGGGCGCGGCGGGCTCGGGAGGCGGGGTTCGACCTGGTGGAGCTGCATGGCGCCACCGGCTACCTCATCGGTCAGTTCCTCTCACCTTACAGCAATAAACGCACGGATGCCTACGGCGGCAGCCTGGAGAACCGCCTGCGTTTCCCCCTGCAGGTGATCGCCGGCGCGCGGCGCGTGCTGGGCGATGATTTTCCCCTCTCCTTCCGGTTCTGCGCCGACGAGTTCATGGACGGCGGCCTGACCCTTGACGAGAGCCGGGTCATGGCGCCGCGTCTCGCGGCCGCCGGGCTCGACGCGCTGAACGTGACGGGAGGCATCTACGGCGCGCGCCTCAGCTCCACCCTCCCCATGGGAGCGGAGCCGGGGAAGCTTGCCTACCTGGCCGCCGAAATCAAGCGCGTGGTGCAGGTGCCGGTGGCGGCGGCGGGGAAGATCACCACGCCGGACCTCGCCGAAAAGATCCTGAGCGAGGGGAAAGCCGATTTCATCGGCCTGGCGCGCGTCCTCCACGCCGATCCCGCTTTCGCCCGCAAGGCGCGGGAAGGGCGCGCCGAGCTCATCCGCCCCTGCATCACCTGCAACCACTGCCTGGAGGACCTCAGCCTCGGCATGCCGATCCGTTGTCAGGTCAATCCCACGGCGGGGCGCGAGCGCGAGCTGGCCCCGCGGCCGTGCCGCGGCGTCAAGAGGGTCGCGGTCATCGGCGGCGGGCCGGCCGGCCTCGAGGCGGCGCGCCTGGCGGCGGAGCGGGGATGCCGCGTCACCCTCTTCGAGCGGGAGCGCGAGCTTGGCGGGCACCTGCGCCTCTGGAGCCGCCTGCCGCGCCACGGCGAGTACGCCGACCTGCTGCGCTACTACCGCTCCAGCCTGGCAGCGCTCGGCGTCGAGGCGCGGCTTGGCTGCGAAGCCACCGTGGAGTCGGTTCACGACCTTGCGCCCGACGCTGTCATCGTGGCCACCGGCTCGGCGCCGTACATGCCGCCATTCCCCGGCATGGAGCGGATGCGCGTCGCCTCGGCGATGCGCGTCGTCGCCGATGATAAGCACGCCGGGTCCCACGCGGTTGTCTTCGGCGGCGCGGCGCTCGGCTGCCTGGTGGCGGAGCACCTCGTCCAGCGGGGTGGCCGCGTCACCCTCTGCGAGCCGGGGCCGGAGCTGGCGGGCGATCTGGTCGCCGCGAAGCGGCTGGCGCTCCTGGCGCAGCTCCGGCAGTACCCCTCCCTCGAGCTGCGCCCGGCCACGACGATCGAGGAGGTGCGTCCTGGCTCCATCTTCGTCCAGCAGGGCGGGGTGTTCAGTGAGATTGCCGCGGTGAGCGACCTCGTCATGGCCTGGACGGCCGCCCCCGAGCGCGGCCTTCTGGACCGCCTGCAGGTCGAGGCGGCGGCGCCCGTCGCGGCGGTCGGAGATTGCGTCTGGCCGCGCGGCACGCTGGAGGCCATCCATGAGGGAGCGGCAGCGGCCTACGCCTTGCCGTAAGGGACGGCCTTGTGGGAAGCGGACTGGCGCCGCTCGCGGCTCACGGCCTGCCGCCAAAGCCATGGAACCTGCTGCATCGAACCTGCTATAGTCGCTGTGGACTCCTGTGCTTGTTTTGAAACCGGGGAGGGCTGACGCCTGCGGGCCGGCACCGGACGCGGCTGCCGGACCCAGGGACCTGGCGGGCCCACCCAGCGTCGTTCCGCACCTTGCGCCTGCTTTGGGAGGAAGCCGCTATGCTGAAGAGGCTGTGCCTTGGACTCTTCGCACTGCTCGTTCTTGGAGGCGCGGCGGGCGCCTGGGCTCAGGGGAAACCCATGGAGCTGCGCGTCGCCGTGGCCGGCGGGACGACCACCTCGCATTTCATGGAGCACCTTCCAGAGGTCACCCGCCACATGGGCAAGAGCTACACCTTGACGCCGTTGAAGTTCAACTCGTCGGCGCACCAGCTCCAGCCCCTGGCGGCGCGGGAGCTCGACATCGGCTTCGCCTCCTTCCCGGATTTCACCAATGCCCTGGTGCGCGCCAAGCTGGACCTGGTGATCATTGCCGACATGCTGCAGGACAAGCAGCCGTACTGGTCGAACAGCTACCTGGTGCGCGCCGACTCGCCCATCAAGAAGGTGGCGGACCTGAGGGGGAAGTCCATCGGCGTGCCCGGTCACGGCACCTCGGCGGAGCTGAAGCTGCTGGCGCTGCTGGAAAAGCATGGGCTGCGGCGCAACGACGTGACGCTCGTGGAGGTCCAGAACCCGAACGTCGAGGCGATGGTGCGCAGCGGCCGCATTGATACGGGCTTCTTCCTGACGCCGTTCTGGCACCGCGCCATGCGCCAGGGGGGGATGCGTCACCTCTTCAAGCTCAACGACGCGCAAGGGGACTACCAAGTCCTCAGCCAGGTGGCGCGGCGCGACTTTCTCGACAAGCACGGCGAGGTGGTGACGGACTACCTCGAGGACTACCTGCGCGTCACCCGCTGGTTCGATGATCCGAAGAACCACGCCGCGGCGGTGGGGTTGGCGGCGAAGGTTCTGAAGCTGCCGCCGATGGCGTTCGAGCCCTGGGCCTTCACCCGGCAGGACTCGTACAAGGACCCCAACGGCCTGCCGGACCTGCAATCCGTGCAGGCGGACATCGACTGGGCCGCCGCCCGCGGCTACCTGCCGGTACGCATCGAGGTGGCGAAGCAGACCGACCTGAGCCTGGTGCGCAAGGCCGCCGCCCGCCTCAAGGACTGAGGGCGAGGCAAGACGCCGGAGGACTCGCAGGGCGCGCCGCGGCGCGGAAAGCTAGGTCTCGTCGCGTTGCATGTCATCCACGCTCCGGAGCAACTCCTGGCTGGTGCGAAAGCAGGTGAAGACCGAGATCACCTGGGGCAGGAAGGCGCTGAGGACATCGATTTAGCGCTACCAGACATGGTACTGGCAGAGACTTTATGCCTTGACAAGCACATCGCATTATGCTTATTTAACATTCAGAATCAGGGGTGGGGAATGGATGATGCTTTTCCTGCCCCGGGAAAGGATTGCTAGGACTCAAGATGGAACAAGAACATTCTATAACTTATGCAGAATTTCATATCCTTCGTTGCCAGGCGACTTTGTTCACCCCTGACGAGGAAGTATCAGGCGCAAAAATTGCCAGGGGGTTACTCTCATCTTGGAGCAAACGATTTGATGCCGATCCATTCATAATTCCACAACTAGACAGAATGCCCAGGGAAGTGCCGCGAATAGTATTAAAAAATCACACTGAAGATTGGAATTGTGAGATTTCATCGGAAAGAATTACTATTGCATGGCGTAGACCGAAAGTCGAAGTTGCCGTTCCGAGTCTTAATCAATTTTATAGCGAAGCAATTACGATGCTTGTAGAATATGTTGATTTTCTTAAAACCAGAGTCGGACGGATAGGCGCAGTCGTGATCCGTTATGCAGCGCACCCCGCTCCCGGAAAATTCCTATCGAAGCACTTTTGTAAGGAAGATTGGTTGGTCAAACCCTTGAATCGACCAGAAGGTTTCGAATTGCATGCCCATAAACGGTTCGAACTATCGAATGAATTTTTAGTAAACTCATGGGTCAGGAATAAATCTGGATTTGTTTTTACGGCAGACAATGGCGGCAAGCCCGCTGTATTAGTAGAGCAAGATTTGAATACACTCAGCGAAGAAGTTGATAAGTGTGATTATACCAGCACAAATCTAGAATCATTCTTCTTGGCAGCGGCAAGGGAATTTGACATAATTCTGGGGTTGTATTATCCAACCGGAGATTAGGAATGAATCCAGTTATTCATGCTGTTACTGATTCGGACACTACGTCTTCCGGTTTAGGGGAAATCCATCCATGCGGCATAGTGGTATACGAAGATCAGGCTTGGCTGATTCAACAGTCAGAGATTCAGACTCTCATACCAGAGTCGGTTTTGGTATCTGGACGTGTGATGTTGAGAACAAATCCGATTTTTGATGCTCACCCATATTCGATGGGGCCATTTAAACGTGTAACATTTGTTAGCATTGGGGCGTGGAAAGGAGTTTCTTTCTTTGGCACAGATAAAGAAGTGAAAGGGTTACATCAAGTTCTATATTTTCATCTTGGCGCCCCGCGGACAGATCGTACAACTGGGGCGACCGAATCAATTCTTGCGGGGCTTAAGAATCTTGAGAGTTTAATAGATGAATTAACTAAGGATGGTGAATACAAATTATCACCTAATGCTGCTCAATTAGCAAAACTTGTTATTAAAATGCTTGGTAAGCCCGAAGAAGAACAAGACGAAGAGTGGCCTTACAGATTAGCGAAGGATATCGTTGATGCGAAAGAACAGTAATTATGCATCCAGCAGATTGCCCATCTTGGGAGTATACGAATAATCCTCTTAATAACCAGGTCCTCTATCAACGTACGGCTTTGATTATCCGTGATCTGCGCAGCGCCGTTGCTGATACACTTCGCCTGTCTGTCGACTCTCGTCCGTTTCATGGGTTTCTCTTTGAGCAATTAACCCCAGATGCATGTGATTACTATGCTGGACATTATCGAGGAGAACCATATCGATGTTTGCGCTTTTACCCGGTCGGCATAAGATCTGATCCTAGGGTCGGGGCTCACCCCAACAGCGTATTGGACCTCATGCAACAACTGGCGGATAATATTTCCCGAGGAATTATCCAACTGGATTATCTCGCTCTTAATTCTCCTTTCGAACTGTTAAAACGTGTCGTACGCTTCACATGTGCAGTTTTTGAACTTTTTCTACGAATCCATCCATATGTTAATGGGAATGGACATATAGGAAGATTGATAGTACTAGGCATTTTAGGGAGATTTGGTTTCTGGCTAAAGAGATGGCAAATTCACCCACGGCCAACGAATTTCCCGTATGTTGAGTTAATCCGAGAATACCGCGACGGGAATAAAGAACCGTTAGAAAGTTTTATCTTAAGAATGATCCTGGGTGACACGGGGAATATTTAGCTTTTTGGCTCCTCGGAAGAATTTGTGCGCGAGGAGGGGTTCGGGGGGCTTGCAGGAGAAGTGGTAAAGAGCGGTGATGCTTGCCTGTGCGTTGCACGCAAACAGGTCGGTGAGTTGGGTACAGAAGCCGTAACAGCGGCGACACTGTACCGTGGCCAACGCGTAGTTCAGCACCACGCAGCAGCAGCCCCCGGGGCATGTGCTGCCAGGTGTACCAGTCGAACCGATCGTGCGCCTGCCCCACTGCCCCCCCACCCGTACGCCTGCGAGCCGCAACACTATTCTGAGCCACGCCCCATCGCGGACGTGAGAGATTCGCTCGCAATGTGAGCGTTCCTTTTCTATACATGCAGAGGAGAGACCATCGCCATGCAGTACGAAGTTCTGCAGCCGCCGCACCTGCCCCGCCCGATGGGGTACTCGCATGCCATCAAGGTGACAGAGGGGTCGCTCGTCTTCCTGGCGGGGCAGGTCGCCCTGGATGAGCGCAATCAGGTGCTCTACCCCGGCGATGTGGTGAAGCAGTTTGAAGCGGCGCTGCGCAACATGCGGGCGATCCTCGAGCAGGCGGGGGGATCGTTCCGCAACGTCGTCAAGCTGAACATCTACCTTGGTAATCGGCGCGACTACTACAGCAAGAGCCGGCAGATCAGCGCGCTCTATCGGCGCTGCTTCGGACGCCACTACCCGCCCATGACCCTCCTGCAGGTGGCCGATTTCGCCTACGACGGCCTGATGGTCGAGTTGGAGGCGGTGGCGGTGGTGTGACGGCCGGCGCGCGCCGCGCTGCATGACGATCGAGCCATGGGAGCTCAGCCAAAGACTGGGGAGGGGGAAGAGGGGATGAGGAGGTCCGCCCCTCTCGCCTCCGTTCCAGATCGCGGCTCAGGGGCGCGCTGAGGACGACGGCATGGGGACCTTTCGCAAGGTGGCGGGCGTGGAGGAGATTCCGCCGGGTGAAGCCAAGGCGGTCTTCTTTGAAGGTGAAGATGTGGGCCTCTTCAACGTCAACGGCGCCTATTATGCCGTCGACAACCTCTGCCCCCATGCCGGCGGAGCGCTGAACCTCGGCACGGTCGAGGGGACGCGGGTGACCTGTCCCTGGCACGCCTGGGTATTCGACCTGCGCGACGGGCGGTGCGTCGCAGCCGCCGGCATTGCGCCGGAGAAGATTTCACCGAGCTGGAGCCTTTGCTCCTACCAGGTGAGGGTGGAGGGTCGGGACATCCTCATGGCCCGCCGCGGCGAGCGCGAAGGAAAGCCTGTGCCATGAAGCAGGATGAGATCCATGAACTCGGTGAACTCATCGCCGCGCTGAACGAGCAGAACACCTATTGGCTGAGCCTGCGCGAGAGGCTGAAGAGCCGATTGCCGGAAGAAGCCTCGCAGCTCAACTCCCATTACGACGTCATAATGGAGCGCTTTACGCTCCTGGAGGTACTGGCGACGCGGGCCAAGAACGCGCTCATCCAGGTGATGACGCCGGAGCTCGTCAGCCGCGACAAGCCGACCTATGACCAGCTCTACGCCCTGCAGATGAAGCTCTTCCACCTGCGCGACTCGCTCGTCGCCCTGCAGGATCACTGGAACGAGACGAACTGGAGCTGGTTCATGCGCTCGCTGGAGAGTCTGCAACAAGCGGAGGGGGAATCGAAGCCACGCGGTTAGTGTGATAGTTCTCAAACGAGATCGTAGGGATTTGCGAGGGAGCCGCACACCCTCGCGGACGTAGGTTTCGGGCGGGGCAAGCCCCGCCCCTACGAGGAGACCCCGCGGCGGCGGGAGGGGACAAGGTCCGCTCGCAGAATTAGGTCACGAAACTTAGGGGAGACGGTACGCGGAAAAGCAGCGGAAGGTCGGCTTGGGGAAGGGGGAAGAGCGCCGGCTGAGGACTGGACGCCGGCGCCGGTCGAGGCGCTTCATCGTCCCATCAGGTTTTTGGTCGGTTTGCGGCCGGCAAAGCCATCCTCATAGCGGTGGAAGTACTCCACGGTCTCCTCGCCGAGCTGCCAGCACCAGTAGTAGCCGTCGCCGGAGTCCCAGTCGGCGACCCAGAGCCCTTTCACCTCGACGCCAAGCCGCATGAGGCGGCGCGCCCAATCCTGCACGGTGGCATTGAGGCGCTGCTCGAGCCGTCGTCGCACCACCGCATCCGTGGCGGCCTCCAGCTCCTCGCGCAGCACCTCGACCTGGGCGTGCGACTCCTCCGTGATCGCCTGCACCCGCGGCAGCATGGCGCGCGCTTCTTCAAGGGTGAACATGGCCATCGCGGTCCTCGTGAGGTCGCCGCGGTCCTTTGAAGAAGGGCAGCCTCGCGACAGCGTCGCCCTTGCTGCGCGGCAATTCTTCCTGCTCACCCCAGGGTTCGTCCTGGGGGGCGCTTCCTTGCTCTTTCCCGGAGCGCCTCAGCGGCGGCTCGCCACGCGCAGCCGCAGCATCGCCCGCGCCAGGGCCGCCTGGGCGCGCTCGACGTCGATCTCGTGAGCCTCGGGGCCGCGCCGCGCCAGGCGTTCCTCGGCGCGGCGCTTGGCGGCCTCGGCGCGGGGCACGTCGATCGTCTCGGCGGCCTCCGCCAGCTCGGCCAGGATGGTCACCGCCTCCGGCCCCACCTCGGCATAGCCCTGATGGACCGCCAGGTACTTCTTCTCGGCGCCGCGCCGGTACGCCAGCTCGCCGCGGCTCAGGATGCACATGAAGGGGATGTGACCCGGCAGCACCCCAAACTCGCCGAGGGCGCCGGGCGCCGTCAGCTCTTCGACGCTCGTCTGCACCACCTCGCCTTCCGGGGTGACGATCACGAGGGAGAATGCGCCGCCGATCATCTCAACTCCTCATGCGCCGCGCAGGTTCCGCCGGGACGTCCGGGTCGCCGCCGCGCCCTGCCCGCCGAGCTCACGCGAGCACCCGCCCAGTGTGCTGTTTCACACATTCTATCGCAAGAATTTGCGAGGGAGCCTCGCCCCCTCGCGCACCCCTCACCCCTGGCCCCTCTCCCAATGGGAGAGGGAACGGGTGAGGGAGGGGTGTGGGGAAGCAAAGGTCTTGCGCAAAACCTCCCCCACCACATGGCCCGAAGAAGGCGTCCGATTAAGGATGGAATTTGGGTGACGTAACACTAGACACTCACCCCCAGCTTCTTTGCCTTGTCGACGGCCTCGTCAAGGGTGCCGACCATGTAGAACGCCTGCTCCGGCAGGTCGTCCAACTTCCCTTCCAGGATCTCGTCGAACCCGCGGATGGGCTCGTCGAGCGCGACGTATTTTCCGGGCATGTTCGTGAACGCCTC
>JACPUC010000006.1 GCA_016192455.1 Candidatus Tectimicrobiota bacterium
CAGGGTTGGTGGTGCGGAACTTGCGTGGCATAACACCCCCACCAGCAAACAGCGGAACAGGGCCGGCCCCCCGCCGGTTGCGAACACCTCACAGTCTACCAAAAACTAGACGCCTGCGGGGGTTTCTCCGACAGGCTCCTAAGGGAGGAAGCCGGGAGTGGAACCTGGGGGAGGAACGTAGCGGCAGATCGCCTGTGTTCCAGCCGCTCAGTGCTTCAGCAAAAAGAGGTTCTGGTCATCATCGTAGGCGGCCTTGAGGATGATCTCCTGCTTGCTCTTGCCGGCGCCGATGGTGAAGCCTCGGCTGCGCGCGTAGAGGTCGCCGGAGCCGCCGATCCAAAGCTTTGTCTCCGCCGCCCCCAGCGGCTTCACATCGAGCACCACGTTGATGAAGTCAGGACCCGCGAACTGGCCATGGCAGGTCCATGGCTCGCCCTTGAAGTAGCCCACGTCGGGTGAGGGGACGCGCTCATCCGTGGTGACGAAGATGTCCACCACGAGCTGCGTGCGGGCGCTTGCGAGGTTCACGAAGACGGTCCCGCCAGCGAGATAGTTCGTCATTGCGGAAGCTCCTCACCTGCCAGCCATTTCCTGCCGCGTTTTCAGCAGTCTCTCAGTCCAGGAACATCACCGCGAGCTTGTCCGCTGGGCTGGACGGATAGTACCCGCGGCCTTCCGAGGAGTCAACGGCGGAGTCGCCTCGGGCGCCGCGTGCGGTCACCCGGCGCGACACCTGGGGGCGCGGGGTCTCCGCGCCATGGGCGCGGCGGGCCATATCATGCTGCGGCTTCTTCCCTCTACCGCTCCTCCCGCCGCAGGCCGCGGAGGTTCCAACCGGCCCGCGCCAGCATGTAGACGATGCAGGCCATCAGCAGGGCGCTGACCAGGAAGATGACGTTGAAGCGGAAAGGACTGGGGCTGAAGGATGGGCGCATGCGGATGAAGTCGAAGCCGATGTTCATCCCCAGAAAGTTCGCCAGGAACCCAAGGCAGCGGAGCGTGTTCGTGAAGACGAGGAGGTGGACGATGTTGAGATTCGCGCGCACCCTGCAGTCGGTGGCGTCGGTGACGGCGATGCCGACGCGGAAAAAGATGGCAAGCGCGAAGAGGACGATGAAGAACGCGCCCGGCAGAAGCGCCCGCAGCTCCGCCGCTTTGCGCTCGGGGGTGCCGCCGCTGAGGGTGATGAGGCCGATGACGATGAGGCCCAGCACCACGTAAGCGACGGCGGCTTGGCGATACTTCCTGGCGCGGCAGGGCATGGGCCGCTCCTGGTGGTCGAGCCGCGAGGAGACGGGTGGCGCAGGGTGGATCGTCGCCGTGATGAAGCCGCCGTCGCGCACCCACCTGCAGCAGCGCGCCGGCGTGCTCGCCGCGGCGCGCCTGAAACGGCGCAGGCGGATGATCCTGCCATCCGCCTGTGCTTCGACATTCTCCGCACCCCTCCTTAGGCCGGGTCCGGCTGAGGAGGGAGGGTCCTTTCCTACCTCCCGCTGTCGCCGCTCGCGCGGCTCACCATCCCCTCCGCCAGGGCCGCATGGGTGGGAGAAGGGTAGGCGCCGGCGCTGAGGAACACGTTGCACGGCGCCAGGCGGAGAAGGTTCTCGGCGCAGCTCCCCAGTGCCATTTCCGTTGGCTCCGCCCCCAGACCGTTGCGGCCGAGGATGAGAAGCCACGGCTGCTCCTGCCGGCAGTAGTGGAGGAGCTGCTCGAAGGGCTTGCCATGGAGCATGAGCGGGCGAAGGCGAGCGCTCGCGGAGGCCGAGCTTCCATTCAGCGCCGACTCGGCGACGGCCACGGCCTCCTCGAGGACCTGACGGCAGAGTGCCTCGTAGTCAGCCGCCTCGGGGTGGTCGGCGGTTGCTTCGCAGACGGCGACGATGTCCGTGCGCAGGGAGAGACGGCGGCCCAGCTCCAGCGCCGTCAGCAGGCCGGCGTAGCCGCGGGCGCTGCCATCCACCGCCGCCACCACGCCGCCGCGAAGCTGCTCCGCCAAGGGGGCGAGGTTGCGCACCACCAGGGTATCGCTGCCGATGCGCCGCACGACGCGCTCGCAGACGCCGCCGATGACGCTCTCGCGCACCGCCCCCATGCCGAGCGCGCCGAGCACCACGAGGTCGTAGCGACTCTCCGTGATGTCGCGCGCCAGCACCTCGTAATGCTTGCCATCGAACATCTTGCGCTCGAAGGGGAGGCCCGCGGCTTCACAGCGTTTCTGCAAGACATCGAGGTAGGAGTCGCTGATGAGCTGCAGCCCCATGGTGATGAGGGAGTCGTGGATGCGCCGCTGCCGTTCCAGCTCGTTCTCCTCCAGGTACTCCTCCGGCAGGGTGAACTCCATCTGCTTGAATCGGTAGTCATGCAGACGGGCGGCATAGACGTGGCTGCCGACGACGCGGGCTCCCAGGCGCTCCGCCAGCGCCACCGCGATGTCGATCGCTCGATTGGAGTGCTCGGAGTTATCCGCCGGAACATAGATCGTTCGGTACATCGCGCGTCCTTCTTACCGTTGTCTTGCCGTTGTCGCAGCCAGCGCGGAGGATGGAGCGGCGCGCCAGGCGTGACCTTCCTGCTCCATGACCGCCGCCGCTTCTCAGGGGACGGCGCCGGGGGCGCGCCCTGCTTGCTCCTCACCTCTCCGCCGCCGGCGCCGCGGTCTCCAGGCGGCGTAGTAGAAGGCCAGGAAGACCAGCAGGTTAAAGTTGGCGATGAGGAGGAGCATGACGAAGTTGCGTTCGACGAAGACGTAGCGCAACCCGATGAGGTCGATGATCACCAGGAAGAGGCAGTTCAGCCAGAAGCCGCTGGCGATGAATCCGCGTGCGAAGCGCACCTTCCTGGCCATGGGTGACGTCGAGCCGCTGCGAGTCTGCCTGAGACGTTGGACCTGCGGAAATGCAAGAGAAGGTTAGTCTACCCGCCACTGTGGAAAAGTCAAGGTACATGTCATGAACCTCCGTCCACGGCAAGGGTAAGAGGAGACGCGGCGGCCGGTTCTGGGCAGGCGGGTGGGCGGCGGTTGGCTCAACGACTCGCCTGACCGGGGTTCTCGAGCTCGCTGAGTGGGTTCCGGGGAGGCCGTCCGGCCGCGCCCGCCGCTCCGATTCACCTCAGCGCCCCACCCCGCCGGCCGGCAAGATCACCCGCCAGAAGGGCGCCTCCTCTTGGCAAGGGCTGCGGAGATGCGACGGTTGTGGAAGAATTTGCACAAGCCGTTCGCTTGCACTATTTATCTACTCCAACGAGCTCAATCCCCCCTGGTCGACAGGTCAGGGAAGCCTGAGCAGCGGCGCCTTGAAAGAGGGGTGTCCGCGCGGCAACGGTGAAAGCTCCTCTGCGCCGTCGCGGAGGCGCGCCCCGTGTGCTCCGGGAGGGTGGCACGGTAGTGATTGAGGGCAGGGGCGGCTAGGGCTATCATTATTACCCATCATGGCATAGCATAGGAAACAACCTCTTGCGGGGGGCGGGCTGCGTGTCGCCTTCGGGGAGGAGGTGATGCTCCGGGGTGGCCGTCCATGAAGGAAGCGCGATGTTCGTCACGAGTGAATACCGTTTCAGCGCCGCGCACCAGATACCGCACCACCCGCTGTGCAAGAGGCTGCACGGGCATACCTACCGCCTCGTGGTCACGTTGCGCGGCAAGATCGACCCCCGCACCGGCATGGTGATCGATTTTGACGAGCTGCGGGAAGTTGTCGGGCGGCAAGTTCTATCGCTCCTCGATCACGCCTTCCTCAACGAGATCGTCGAGCTGCCCACCTCGGAACTCCTGGTGGTGTGGATTTGGAACCGCCTCGCCGAGGCGGTGCCCCAGCTTCACGAGGTGCGGCTCTACGAGCAGCCCGAAACCTGCGTGAGCTATCGCGGTGAAGCGGAGCCCTTCCTGCAACCCGAGGAGCCGTAGGCGACAGCCGGCCTTGCCTTGGCCCCTGCGCTGGCCGGCGGACCGCAGGGCGCGCCTGGGTAGTCGCCACACTTTAGTCGAGAGGCCGAGAAGACTAGACCACCAATCCCCCGAGGGTACTTGGGTGGGTTGCTTGCATGGGATGCTGCACGATGGATCGAGAGAAGATGATTGATGGCATCCGTCAGTTCCTCTCCGCCTTCGGCGATGTGCTGGCGGGCGAAGACCTGGAGCTGATTGCGAGCAACGTTGCCGAAACCTGGAGCACCGAGCTTCTGCGGGGGTACGAGACGCAGCCGGCTGAGATCCTCAACGCCTCGTGGACGGAGCATGATACCGACTTGGTGTTGATGCGCGATATCGACATCGTCTCACTTTGCAACCATCATCTCCTGCCGTTTGTGGGGAAAGCTCACATCGCCTACCTGCCCGGCAACCGTATCGTTGGCATCTCGAAGCTGGCGCGTCTGGCTGATTGCCTGGCGCGCCGCCTGCAAACACAGGAACGCCTCACGAATCAGATTGCCTCCGTGCTCATGGAGGTCCTCGAGCCCCGCGGCACGGCCTGTCTGCTGGAGGCGCAGCATCTCTGCGTGGCGGCGCGCGGCGTCGAGCAGCATGGCAGCCGTGTCATCACCATGGCGTTTCGCGGCGTCTTCGAGGATGACCGTGCCTACCGCGAGCGCTTCCTGGCCTTGGTGCGCTGATCGTCGGGGTTCCACCTTGCGGTGCAATGGCGAGGGGTGGAGAGCGGAAGCGCTCGGCAGGTTATGGTGCGGGCCTGGCGCTCCCCCTCTCCTCATCACCCGAAAGACGCAAGAATTCTCGCCGCAGGGCGCCCTCTTCTCGAGGTGTGCTGACGGGGTTCCCCGGCAGGCGCCCTGCGGCGGATCGCAACCCCTCGTAGTGAATCGCACTTGCAAGGCATGGCGCTAGGCGCCGCCATGGCGAGTCGGGGATGAGATCAGCAAGCACCCGCAATCAGGCTGCGCCCGCCGCCGCGCTGTCTGAAGCGCCGGCGCATGTTGCGGTCGTGACGGGCGCCGGTCGCGGCATCGGCGCCGCCATCGCCGCAGGGCTCGCCGCCGAGGGGATGCGGGTGGCCCTGCTGGCGCGAACCGCCTCGGAGCTCCAGGCGGTCGCCGAGCGCATTCAGGCACGGGGCGGCCAGGCCCTGGCGCTGCAGACCGATATCACCGATGCGCGGCAGGTTGAGGCCGCTGTGGCCAGCGTGGCGGAGCGGCTCGGCGTCGTCGATGTGTTGGTGAACAACGCCGGCGTGGTGATCGTGCAACCATTGGTAGAGATGCGACGCGCAACCTGGGAGCGCGTCATCGGCACCAACCTCACCGGAGCCTTCCTCTGCTGCCGGGCGGTGTTGCCGGGGATGCTGCGGAAAGAGTGGGGCAGGGTCATCAACATCGCCTCTATCTCGGGACGCGTGGGCACGCCGAAGCTGACCGCCTATTGCGCCTCGAAGTGGGGTCTCCTGGGGTTCACCAAGGCCCTCGCCGAAGAGGTGCGCCAGGCTTCGATCACGGTCAACGCCATCTGTCCCGGCTCCGTTGATACGGCGATGCTGCGGCAGTCGCGACCAGGCGAGCGTCCCGACATGGAGCCCGATGACATCGCCGACGCCGTCTGCTTCCTGGCCTCGGAGCGGGCAAAGCGCATCACCGGGGCGGTGATCGATATCTTCGGCGCGCAGTCGCTGTAATGCTGCCTGTGGGGTGCGCAGGCGGCGAGGGCAGGTCGCCCTCCGTTCTGATCCAGTGGCTCCACCCTGACGAAAGAAGGCGCCCCATTCTCAGACGCGGTGAGAGGGTGTGTAGATCCTACGTAGTCTCCAGGACACGTTGTGTAGGTATTAGACTCGCAGCGGCGCGGCATCCAGCCTCAGGAGGGAAAGGCAGCCACCTGGTTGCCGGCATTCCGGAGAGAAGAAAAGATATAGAAAATCAGGCTTTTCACAAAAGATGTTGAAAAGTTGGATGAAAACTCTTTGCTTTCTCCTGGAGGCTCTCAGTATAATAGGTGGAGGGTATGACAAAACCGTCCGCTGCTCGTGGGTGTCGTGCCTTGCGGAGGGAATTGCAGCCTACGCCGGAACGGCAGAGAAAACCACGGCCATCATGCCGGCGTGCTAATCGTGGAGCTTCCGGGGGCAAAGACTTCGTTGCTCCTGCTGAATGCGAGGTTCGGGCAAGGCGAGACACTGCCTCCTTGATTTCTTGTTCGAGAAACTGGAACCATGATGGTCGAGATGGAGTTCATGACGAGAACGGCGCCGCCTCATTCATCTCGGTTCTCAGGGCAAGAGGCTGACGCCCTGGCTGGACCCTTGACGAGTGCAGCGCGGGGTGAGGAAGTGCTGCGGCGCGTCTTCTCTTTTCGGCAGCGGCCGCGCCGGCAGCGTTCTCCGCGAGGCCGCGGAACGTTCGCCCCCTGCTGAAGCCGCCACCGTTCACGTTCCGCACAGCCTGCTCTTCCAGGCAGTGGTTGAGAAGGCGGGAATCTCAAGGATGTACGAAGCCTACTGGGGGCTGAAAGTTTCGCCGTTTGATAACGCGCCCGATCCAGCATTCTTTTACAACTCCCCAAAGCATGAAGAGGCCCTCAATCGACTGCTCTACGTAGCGCGGCGGCAGAAGGGGGCCGCCATGCTGACGGGCGAGATCGGCTGCGGCAAGACCCTGATCGTGCGTCTCCTTATGAAGGAGCTGCTGCAACAGCACTACGAAATCGGCCTCATCGTCAACCCTATGCTCGCCCCCGATGAGCTGCTGCGCGAGATCTTGCACCAGCTTGGCCTCTCCGCCGGGGAGGAAGGCAAGGGCGAGCTGATCCATCGCCTGAACTCGATGCTGGTCGAGACGGACGCCCGGGGCCACAGCACCGTCCTCATCATCGATGATGCGCAGGACATCCAGGAGACGCGCACCTTCGAGGAACTGCGCCTGCTCCTGAACATGCAGCTCAACAATCGCTTTCTGCTCACGCTCCTCCTCGTCGGTCAGCCTGAGCTGGAGGTGAAGGTGACGAAGCTGCAACAGTTTGAACAACGCATCGCGCTCAAGTACCACCTGGACCCGCTCGACTTCGATGAGACCGTCCACTACATCACCACCCGACTGGAGCGAGCCGGAACGAAGCGGCAAGTTTTTACCTACGACGCGATCGAGAAGATCTACGCCATGAGTGGCGGCATCCCCCGTCGCATCAACAATATCTGCGATCTCAGCCTCCTGGTCTCTTACGGAATGCAAGCCAAGGAAGTGGATGTGAATCTCGTGCTGGAAGTTATTAAAGACCTGAAGTGGCATTGAGAGCGCCCAGGGGGAAGACCCGCGGGAGTTCCTCGTTACCCGAGGTCGGGTGCGGGACGCAGATGTCGTCGGCATGGCTTGGTTCTTGCTTGGAGATAAGCGGAGGCTGCGTTATCCTCGTCGCGGTGGGCGGGGTGGCGGACGCCTGGAGCGCCGAGCTTCCGGCGCCCTTGCGGGGGGGGGAGAGCAGGGGTCGGGCCCAGCCATCCCTGACGAACCCCTAGTAGAGAGAAGGCTGCACACCCAATTCTGTCGCGTTGCGCCGCCGCGTGGGTCGTTTGGTAGGGCGGGGAGCGGGTGGAAGAAGGTTTCTGCCGGTTTTGTTGCGCGACCCTTGCAGGAGGGTTCATCTTTACAAGTAGAGAGGCACGCCTCTTGGCCTCAGGAGCGTCGGGGTGTGCCGGGGAATCGTTCTCGCGGCTCGCGTCGCCGCTTCTTCAGCCCGGCGTTGATGAGCCGTTGCGTTGTGTGGAGTTCTTCCCTGTGCCAGGGGTGGGTTCACCACCCTGCACTCGAGATCAGAATGGTCCGCTTCTCCGATCTCATCAAGCGCGAGATGATCGATGCCCCCCAGCGCAAGCACAAGCCTGCTGGGCAGGAGGAGGAGAAGGAGCGCCCGCGCGAGGGGGGTGACGAGGTTGAGACCAGTCCCGAGAGGGGAGGCAGGGGCGGTGAGATCGGCGAGCGCTTCATTTCGAGGACAGCCCCGGAGCGGCCACCGGCCCGAAGCGGCGAGGGAGGGGGGCGCGTGGCGGCGCCGATCACGGTGCAGGCAACAAGGGAGAGTGCGGCAAGGGCGCTCAGCGTCGACGACTTCGTGCACTCCCAGGCCAACTCCTTCTACCTCTCCATCGTGGAGTACATCGAGCAGCAGCTCCGCCGCGTCATCGAGGATGCGCCGATCGAGGTGGCGCCTGGGGAAAAGATCGTCCAGCAGCTCATCGAAGACCCCAGGCAGTGCGAGCTGGTCGGTTTTCGCGCCACCCTGGGAGACGTGTCGCTGGACTGGCTTGCCACGAACATGGCGAACGTCTGCGTCTACTCCCTGAAACTTGCTCATGGGATGCAGCGCCACTCACCGCAGGAGCTGCGGCTCCTCGGCATGGCTGCGCTGCTGCACGATATCGGCGTGGCCAAAATCCCAGAGGCGGTGGTGAACAAGAATGAGGCGTTCACGCCCAAAGAGTATGAGCTGATGAAGCACCACCCGCAGATCAGCGCGCAGCTCATCTCCGCCTTGGGGGATGACTACAAGGAGGTGGCTGCGGTCGTCCTCCAGGAGCATGAACGGTACGGCGGCCAGGGTTACCCGCGCGGCCTGCGCGGCGAGTCCATTCATCCCTTTGCGCTCATCATCGGCATGGTCGATGTCTTCGATGCGCTGGTGAGCCCGCGGCCGCACCGCAAGCGCTTCAGCCCGCCCTACGCCGTGAAGTTCATCATCGAGACGCAGCGCGACCACTTTGATCCGCGCCTCCTGAAGCGTTTCGTCATGGAGTTTTCCATGTTCCCGCTCAACAGCCTGGTGCGTCTCAACACCCGGGCGATCGGGCGGGTGGTGCGGATCAACAGCACTTACGCCATGCGGCCCACCGTGGAGATCATCTGCGACTCGCATGGGCGGCGGCTGGGTGTCCCGCAGGTGGTTGACTTGGCCGAGACGCCGCTGCTCTACATCATCGACAACGTTGACCCCGACGATGTGCCCGACTAGTGTTGCGTCACACAAATTCCCTCCTTAATCGGACGCCTTCTTCGGGCCATGTGGTGGGGGAGTTTTTGCGCAAGACCTTGGCTTCCCCACACCCCCAATCCCCGCGAGCTGCGCGGCAGCTCGCGTAGTCGGGGTGCGCGAGGGGGCGAGGCTCCCTCGCAAATTCTGGCGATAGAATGTGTGAAACAGCACACGAGGCCCTCCGGCGTCTCGTCCTGCCTGGGCCCGCCGAGGCGCCTCCGCCCGCAGGCGGCGGTTTGCTCGGCCGCGCTCCCCTCGCCGCCCTCTCGTTCCTCCCCCCTCGGCCCCTCTCCGCGCCTCTCAAGGCTCAGCGTCTATGCAGGCGCCAGAGGGCGTCGATGGCAAAGCCGCTGAGCCGCAGCATGCGCAGTAGGTAGGCAAGCGCGAAGAGTGGGCGCGGCAGCCAGGGGTAGTTTGCCGCCAGCGCGGACGGGTGCGGGAAGCAGGCCTCAACCAGCAGCCGCAGGCGTTGCCGCCGGGAAGGCGACCCATAGGCCAACATCACGTCGCCGAGGCGCGGCAGGGGCTGGAGCCGCGCCACCCCGAGGAGGAAGCGCCGCTCCACTCCGTCGAACGGCGCCTGGCGGTCGAGCCACGACTGCGGGACCGCGGGTAACCTCTCCCCCAGACCCAGGCGCAGCGTCTGCAGCAGATAGCAGAAGGCGCGCTCGCCGCCGACGGCGCGCGCCTCGCCGAGCACCTCCTCCCAGGTGATCTCCGGCTCCGACCCACCCAGGTGACGTTCCAACACCAGCCTCAGGTCGGCAACCCAGATGAGCCGCTTGAAGCCATGCTTGAGAGTGTGCGCCGTGAGGGCCAGGATCGTATCCGTCGGGCAGAGAAACCGTACACTGGCGGGGTAGCCGGGCATCGCCCTGGCCCGTTGCCAGAGGCCCATCGTGCTGAAGCGCCAGAGTCTGCCGCGGGCCGCCAGGCGCTCGACGTTGACGACGTGGCGGTGCAGGTCGATGACGGCGGCCCCCCGCACCCAGGTGGCGGAATCCGGCGCCAGGCGCTGGAAGCCACAGCTCCTGAGGACGCGGCGGAAGCGCTGGTACGAGCCGGGGAGGACGAGAAGGTCGAGATCTTCCATGGGACGCAGGCCGGGATCGGGGTAGTACAGCGCCTGCAGGAGCGCCCCTTGAATCGGCAGGAAGGAGCACTTCGCCTCGGCCGCCGCCGCCGCGACGACACCCAGCACATGCATCAGGTGCAGCGTGGTGGCGGTGGCGCCGTAGTAGGCGGCGCGCAAGAGGCTGAACGGGCGATTCAGGGCGGCTGTGCGTCGCAGCACCTCGCGGCACTGCCGGTAGAGAAGTCCCTGCAAGCCGTGGTCGCCGGCGAGGTCGAGCACTTCGCGCCAGTCCTGCACCGCGGCGCAGAGACGACGAACCTCGGGCGGCGGCAGTGGCTGGACCCGCGCAGCGCGCCTGAGGAGTTGCAGGGAGGTACGGTGGGGCATTGCCGGCGCCGAGGTTCAATCAGGAAGGGCGGAGGCTGCAAGTTCGGTTTCTGACAAGCTTACGGTGTCCGAGTATACAGGAGAGAGCCAGAGGCGCGGAAGAGCTGGGGCTGGAAGCGGAGCGAGGCTTTCCTCGTTCGAGGGGGGGAATCGACCGCCGAGAGGGCGCGGAGGTTGGCGGGTCTGCCGGGTTTTTCCAGGGGAGAGGAGGAACAGCGGCGGCGCCGGGACGGCCGCTCTCCTGCCGGGGTTCCGACCCCTGGCGCCGTTGTTTGTCCTAGCTGCCGGTCTCGGGGGTTGCCGCGAGGCGGTCGACGAGCTGCGCCACCAGGGCCGCGGTTGCGGGCGCCTCGCCGCTGCGCAGGGTGAAGCAGGCGCAGCGTTCGACAAGGCGGAGGAGGGCCTCGAAGCTCGGCACCCGGGGCGCGGGCAGGCGCACGAGCTGGTTCGCTAGATGGCGGAGCATGAGGCTGCGAGGCATCGGCTCGAGCGACGGCGCGGCGGGCTGGGCGGCGAGCTGGGGGAGGAGGATGGCCCGCAGCGGCGCGCCCGCTCCCAGCCTGGCGGGAGCTGCCCCGCTTTCCCCCTGCGCGCCTCTGTCTGCCTGGCTCACGACATCCAAGGGGTTGACGTACCAGAAGGGCCCCTTCTCTTCCTTGATGTGGTACCCGCCGGCCGACAGCCGGGGGAGGAAGGGACGCAGGGGGTCGAGGCTGCCCGCCTTGATGCTGAGAGCACGGTAGTAAGGAAGGATGCGCAGCGAGGGGACCTCAAGGAACACCACCTCATCGGCAAGGTAGCTGAAGCCGTGCGCCAGGAGGGTGCAGACGAGGGTGGTCTTGCCGGCGCCGGGGGGACCCACCACAAGAAGCCCGACGCCGCGTTTGACCACGGCCCCGGCGTGGAGCTGCAGGTAGTCGCTCAGGTGCTCGACGAGGCAGCAGGCCAGCGCCATCTCCAGCTCGGGCACCAGCTCGCGGCGGTTGCTTGTGGTGTAGAGGAGATCATCCTCTTCCAGAAGCACGTAGCGCAAGCGTCGCTGCGATCCGGCCTGCGGGGTGACGCGCCTCTGGGCAAAGAGCGACAGGGTGACATGAGCGGGTTCCGTCGGCGCGACGAGGAGATGCCGATGGAGATGCGCAAACTCGTCCACGATGGTGCGAACCGTGGAGCGCACGCACGCCGAGAAGGTGGCAAGGCGGAGGTGGCAGCTTGCTGTCCAGCACTTGGGCAGGTGGAGGAGCGACGTTGCCCGCTGATCGTGAGGCATATCGAGCTCGGAGCAAGGTGGAGATCTTCCGGCTTCACCGCCGGCGGTCTGGTCGAACGGATTACCATCTGGCGGGGGAAAGGCGGTGAGAGAAGACGCACTCGGCAGCCGGGAACGGCCGCTGCGCAGGGGACATCGCGACGTGTCCCCGGATTGTCCCCGCCGGAGGTGCGTGGCTGGGCACGAGGCGCTGTGGCGTGGGTTTCACCCGCCTGGCGTAGATGGTGCTGAAGTAGGCAAGCAAGGTCCAAGTCATTGCAAACGCGGGCATCAGCACATGCTCAAGGGCGGCCCGCTGGCGGATGGGCGAGCGACTTTCGACGCCGGCCCTGCAAGCGCGTCGTACCTCACGGCAGTGGCGCATCAAGCAGGTTGCGACTGCGAAACAATTCAAGCAGCGCCTGAATATCCTTCTCGGCCTGCTCGGGTCGCACGTCAAAACGGCCGCAGACGGCCTCCACCAGCTCCGCCATTCCATGCCGGCCATCGAGGAGGTCCCAGATGGCTCTGGCTGTCGGGTTCAGCGCGTGAACCATCTCAGCTTGCGGGTCCAGGACAATGACCTCGTCATCGAGAGGTCGAACAATCAGGTCCTGGCGCCGAGAGGGGTGCTGCATCTGCTGCTGCTTCACGACGCGCATCGACGAGCGGAGAATGGCGAAAAGCTCACGCCTCGCCGCCTAGGTTGTTCCACAACGAGCACGTTCCTCGGCACGGCCAAGGAACGCACCCTCCCCACCCGCTCTTTCACGCAGACCAAGTGTGTCTTCCTGAAGGGACCCTGCTCGCCGCGGGCTGCGTCGAACCCTAGTCGTTGTCCTCGCCAAAACGCCCGCGACGCCGACGCCGGCCAGGCGGGGACGTCTTCTCCTGTTTCTTCCCCTTCCTGTCTTTGTCATCATCCTGATCCTGGGGGAGAAAGGGATTCCACCTCTGGGCTTCGACGTCTGAGAGGGCAACCGACTGGACCAGCGGGGCGACATAAGGAAGCAAGCCAATCCCCACCAGCCCGGTCTTCAGGAACCGCCGCCGCGTGGCGCCAGACTCCGCCCCCTCGGGCTGTGACTCTCCACCCTCGCGGTCTTCGTCACTCTCGGAGCGCATGCTGCTCGTGCTCACCGCTGATGCCTCCTACAACTAGTTCTCACGTAATAAATTATAGCCGCCAGGTAAGGAGGCGTCAAGTAACACTGGGAGGATCTCCGCGACTTGCACCGCTCTCTTCCACGCTTCTCGGCCTGGAGTAGTCCAACACTCCGGCCGCCGCTCCAGGCAAAACTTCATTTTCGCACGTGGTCAACGGTTCCTTTATCGCTCTCCGTCGCTGCCGCGGCCTTCGGTGTGCCGCGGCATTTTTTGAGTTGACTTTGATCGAGATTGAATTTATTTTGCTTTTCACGGAGATATAGTAAAAACTCTGCGGCTCCACCTTAGGGTCCTCACCACAACGGTTCGGAGCTGCGGGGGAGACCACCAGCGTGTGGGGAATTCTTCATGCGGCTGCCCGCCCGCCAGCGGCTGTCAGGGGCGGCAGGCGCATCTCCAGTGCGAGCGGGGGACCAACACGGTCGAGCAACGCGAGTAAGGGAGAGGCCATGATGAGAGTCGTCAGACTGCTCGGTGCGCTCCTCCTTGGGCTCTTCATCACCGCCTGCGCGCAGCGCACGCTGTACGTTTCCGATGGGCGGATCGTGCCTCCGGAGCGCGCGCTTCTAGCCCTGGCGCAACAGCAGGCAAAGTCGTCCGAAGCCGCTCGGGTGGAAGAACGCGGCATTCCCGCAGCACCACCCACCATCTCCCCCCCTCTGCAGCTCGAAGTTAGGCCCACGCCGCCATCTGGCGAATCCCCCGCGGAGGAGGCTGAGGCTGCGGGGCAAGAGCAGGCGCCGCAAGGTGAAGCCCCTGCGACGCCGGCTGAGGCCCAGCCCGAAGCTGCCGCGAAGCCGAGCAATGGCAAGGGCGCGCCTGCCGCGGCAGCGGTGGGGACGCCCGCGGCGCCGGCAAAGTCGAACGGGGCCGCACCGCCAGGACAGCGACCGGCAGTGGCGGCACCCGAGGGGATAACCGGGCGCGAAATCCCGATCCTCGCCCCGCCGGTTCCGATCAGTGAGGAGCTGCTTCCTTTCAAAATGATCCAGGGGCAACCGGAGTACATCGTCGGCCCGGGCGATGTCCTGGCGGTGCGGCTGTTCACCCGCGGCACCGAACGGGAACTCAGCCTCCTCGTTCCTCCATCCGGCACCATTTCGATTACATTCGTCGAGGACGTGCAGGCAGCCGGGCGCACCCCTTCCGAAATCGATGCGGATATCACCAGAAGGCTGTCCCGCTTTTTCCGCGGCCCGCAAGTGGACGTCTTTGTCAAAGAGTACAGCAGCAAACGGATATTCTTTTTCGGCGAGGTGAACCGTGTGGCCGGCCAGCGCTCCGGGCCGGGCATCTACCCGCTGTCGGGACGCACCACGCTGTTAGAGCTTCTCCTGCAGGCCGGCAGCGAAACTCCCGACGCCGACCTGAAGCAGGTGGAGCTGACACGCGACGGGAAGGTCTATGGCTTGAACCTGGAAGACGCTCTTTTTCGCGGCGCCGCGGAGCATAATCCCGTCCTGCAACACAACGATCGCGTCCTCATCGCCAACAAGCGGCGCTTCATCAGCGCGGTGCGCGAGAAAATCCGGGTGAGCGCCTACGGCGAGGTTGTCAGGTCGGGCAGCTTCGACTTGCCAGCGGATCAGACCTTCCGCATCATGGATGCGCTGGCCTCGGCGCAAGGCTTCACCCAACGTGCAGACCTGAAAGCGATTCGGCTCATCCGGCAGGAAAAAGGCAAGATCACCGTCCAGAAGGTCAACTTCTTTGATATCCTAAAAGGGGATGTGAACCAGAACGTGGCGCTTCAGGACGGCGACCAGGTTTTCCTGGATCGATCCTTCTCGGCGAAGTTCAGCACTGTCCTCAACCGTGTCAACCCGATCCTATCGCTCATCCTCATCCCCGCGATCCTGCGCGACACCTATACCACCGGCGGCGGGCTGCGCTACGATACCGGGCCGGTGGAGACTGGCGTGGGCGTGTCGCCGGAGGTTACCACGATTGCCAGGGAGCAGTTGCTGCGGACCTTGCCCGTGGCGCCGTAGCGCTCGACGGTTGACGGTGCGCGAGGGCCGAGGCAGCGGCCGCGAGCCGGCGCGGCGAGGTCGTCGTGGACCAGCAGCGGCAACACGCTTGGCGCTCTTGCTGCGCGCCTTGCATGCCGATAGGGGCGGTAAGCGCCCTTCGCGCGGCGACATTGGCGCGCCGCGGGAGGGTGGAGGTGCGCCACGGGGTGATCGCCTCTTCGTCCGCATGCGAGGGGACCGCCTTGTGACTTGCTAGGAAGGGTGGGAATGCGTATACGTTTACATAGGGGATGAAAAAGCAGACGGTGTTTGTTCGAGCGGTTGAGGCTGTCGAGGAGGGGTGGCGCCGTAGTGGTAGGAGGGCGGCGGCGAAGAGCCGCCCGCCGCGGAGTGGGTCGGGCGGCGCAAAAGTGAACTGCGGCGGTATTCTCCACCACCCATGGTTTTTCTAGTGTGCAGCAATGGCAACCTACGAATTTAACATTCGCGACTACTGGCATATCATCCGCAAGCGCAAGATGGTGGTCATCTTCACCATCGTCATGTTGGGCTTTTTCAGCTTCGCCTTCGGCTCCTTGCGCAAGCCCATTCCGATCTACCGCGCCACCTCAGCGGTGAAGATTGATCAGAATGTGGGTCTGGCCGGGAGGTATTTCGACAGCGGCACCGCGGCGGCGGGTGACAACCTAGAGACGCAGGCGATGATCATCCAAAGCTTCCCGATCATGGAGCGGGTGGCCCGGCAGTTGAAGATCGTCTCAGGGGAAGGAGAGACCGAGGAGGTCCGGAACAGCAACGAGTACCTGAACCAGATTCTTGCCATCAAGGGGCAGGTGAACACCTCGCAAGAAGGGTTCACGAATATCATCAATGTCCACGCCACCTCCCGCGACCCGCGCTTTGCCCAGAAGCTCGCCAATGCCGTGGCCGAGGTCTACCGCGATTTCCACAACAGCAAGCGCAATCAGCGCAAGAACGATACCCGGGAGTTTATCGAAAAGCAGCTTCTCGTCTACCGGCAGCGCTTGGCCGAGGGTGAGGAGGAGGTCCGCCAGTACCGCGAGCGCCACAACATCGTCTCCATCGATGCGCAGTCCGGGCAGCTCCTGACGCAGCGGCAGTCGGTGGAGGATCGCCAGAAACTGCTTGAAGCCTCCCTCAGGGACCTCGATTCCGTGGAACGGGAGCTGCGGAATACGAGAAATCTCCAGCAAGCGAATCTCGGCACCTTCTTCGCCGAAGGTGTGAGCGGCATGTTCGGGCGCCTCCACGCCCGTCTCACGGAACTCAACCTCCAGCGCGACACCCTCCTCTTGCAGTTCACGAAAGAGCACCCGCAGGTGCAGGACATGAACCTGCAGATCGAAGAAGTCCTCATGGCCATGACGAATGAGTTGAAGGGCCACCGGGATTCGCTGCGCTTCCGGCTGAAAGAGGTAGAGGCTACGGCCAAGGGGCTCGAGGAGTACTCCCAGCGGCTGCCGCAGTTGGGACTGGAGCTGGCCCGCCTGCAGCGCCGGGTGGCCCTGAACGGCGAGCTTTACACGTTCCTGGAGCGGAAGTACCAGGAAGCCCTCATCAATGAGTCGGAGAAAGTCGAAGAGGTCAGCATCGTGCGGCCGGCCCTGCTGCCGACCGAGCCGATCAACCAGCCGAGCGTGGTGACCACCACCATGGTCGGGATCGTCCTTGGCGGCATCCTGGGATTGGTGTTCGCCTTCATCCTGGAAACCTTGGATACCTCGATCGGGCGCATCGAAGATATCGAGAGCTACCTCGATGTGCCGGTGCTCGGCGTCATCCCCTACTTCGAGATTGAAACGCACGGCGAAGAGGAGACCGAGCCGGACGGCGGTCGCGGGGAGCAGGCCACGCGGCAGAGTCGCGCCCTGCTGAGCTCGTTCTACTCGCAGAACTCGAGCGCGGCGGAGGCGTACCGCTCGCTGCGCACGAACGTGCAGTTCCTGCTGCGCGAGCGGAACCTGAAGACCATCGTGGTCTCGAGCACGACGCCGCGCGAGGGGAAATCGACCATCGCCGTCAATACCGCCGTGGCGATGGCCCTGGTCGGCCTGCGCACGTTGCTCATCGACTGCGACCTGCGGCGTCCATCGATCGCCCGCTACTTCGGCATCGAGAACGATCTCGGCTTCACCGATATCATCGTCGGCAACAGCGACTGGCGCGAGACCGTGAAGACGGTTGCCGACATCATCATGGGGCAGATGGGCCTGGAGAGCGTCCTCAACACGCCGGGGATCGATAACCTCAACCTCATCGTCAGCGGCAAGGTTCCGTTGAATCCCACGGAGATGCTCAACTCCAAGCGCGCCGAGGAGCTCATCCGGGAGATCAGCGCGGACTATGACGTGGTGCTGATCGACACGCCGCCCATCCTGCCGGTGACTGATGCGGTGGTCCTCGGTTCGAAGGTCGACGGCGTCATCCTGGTGTACCTGGCGGGCGAGACGGGGCGCAAGTCGCTGATGCACGCCAAGGGGCAGATGGATGCGGTGCGGGCGGAGGTGCTGGGCATCGTGCTGAACGGCCTGAAGTCGGCTATGAGCCCCGATTACATGGATTATGGCTACTATCACTACTATGGTCAGGCCGAGGAAGAGGGGAAGGTGGGGCTTGGCGAGGAGGGCTTTGGGCCCTTGCAGAAGGTGAAGCGCCTCTTTGGCCGTCTGACGGGATCCGGGAAGAAGGCGGGGAGCGCGGTTGCGAGCGAGCCCGAGCAGGAGTTCGAGGGTTTGGGAATGAAAACGCGCGGCTCGGCGGAGAACGGGCGCTCGCTGACGAAGACCCTCTTCCTCTTCCTCGCCGTTGCCGCCCTGCTGGTCGGCTATATCCTGGCCCACGGCCAGCCACCCAGGCAGAGCGAAGACATCATCCCACAGCGCGCCGCGGTGCGCACCTCGCAGGTGAGCAGCCCCGCGGAGACGATGCCGGACGGCGTCGCACCCCCTCCCGCCGCGACTGTCGCGGCGCCGGTTTCCAAGGTTTCTGCCGTACCGAAGGCCAAAGCGCCAGCGCGCGCGGCGGGGCCGTAGCGCGGCAGGAGGCGACCCCGCGGCCGCCAACGCGGCATCGGACCATCGGCGAGCCGGCGAGCAAGCGCCCCGGGCCCTGGTGAGGCGCGGGGGTGGCGGCGCCGCGGCGGCGCGACCGCTGCGAGGCGGCGTAGGGCAGCCTCCCTCTTGGCGTGCGTGGACCTCGCGACCCCCTCCTTTACCAACACCGCCCCCACAACGCTGGGGGCGACGGTCAGCGCGGCGTTGGCGGCGCACAACCGCGCCGAGCACCCTTCCTTGCCGATCTCCTCTCTCCCCGGCCCTCCGCGCCGGGAGACGCCTGCGGGAGCGCCGTCAGGGCGCGCCAGCCGCGGCGCTTGCGCTGGGCGCCGGGGCAGCCCGGCAGCGAAGAAGCATCGGGACCCTCACCATGCGTGGACCAACCGCCGGGTCAGCAAGCCTTGTGATGCTCCTGTTCGTCGCCGTGATCCTGGTGGTCACGTTCTTCGCCGGCTTGGTCGTCATTCAAATTCCTGGCTTCGTGGCGTTGTCCGTCGGCCTCGGCCTCGCCATGTTCGTCCTTGCCTTCTTCAACCTCGATCTCGCTCTCTTCTTGCTCATCTTTGCCATGCTCCTGTCGCCGGAGTTCAGCGTTGGCGGTGGCGGCGGCACCAGCATGGAAACCCAGCGCGGCGCGGTCATTCGCCTCGATGACCTCCTCCTCGTCCTGATCTCCTTCTCCTGGCTGGCTCGCATGGCGCTGCAAAAGGACCTGGGCCTCATCCTGCGGACGCCCTTGAATCGGCCCATCATTGCCTACACCTTCGTCTTCGTCTTGTCCACCGGCCTGGGCATGATGGTGGGTCGGGTACAAATCTTCTCCGGCTTCTTCTTCATCCTGAAGTACCTCGAGTACTTCGTGCTCTACTTCATGGTCTCCAATAGCCTGAGAACGAAATCGCAGGCCTACCGCTACATCGCTGCCCTGCTCATCACGGCGGGGATCGTGTCGGTGATCGCGATCGTCCAGATTCCCGGAGGCCGGCGGGTTTCGGCGCCTTTTGAAGGGGAGCGCGGCGAACCGAATACCCTCGGTGGCTACCTGGTGCTGATGATCGCGCTCTCCCTGAGCATGGCGCTGACCATCCGCGACCGCGCCAAGACCTGGTTACTCGTGGGTCTTAGCTTCATCATGGTCATCCCCGTCCTCTTCAGCCTGTCGCGCAGCTCCTGGCTGGCGATGTTCCCCATGACGGCGGTGCTCCTCTTCTTCTGCAAACGCCGCGGCTACCTCCTCCTGGGGGTGATCGTCATTGCCCTCCTGGCGCAGAGCGTCATTCCGCCTGAGGTGCGCAACCGCATCTTGTACACCTTCCAGCAGCAGCGCACCTCCGTCGCGGTCGGCGGCGTGGCCCTCGATCCTTCGACCTCGGCGCGACTCTCCAGCTACTGGTCGGTCCTGACGGACGTCACCAAGCATCCCATTCTCGGCTACGGGGTGACAGGCTACCCATTTCTGGATACCCAGCTCATGAAAGTGCTTGCCGATACCGGGCTGGCCGGGGTGGGGACCTTCCTGTGGCTCATCGCGGCCTTGTTCTACCACATCTGGTCCAGTCTCAAACGCGCCACGACTCCGCTGGAGGAGGGGATCGCGCTGGGGTTCCTGGCCGGACTTGCGGCCATGCTCACCCATTCCCTGGGTTCAAACACCTTTATCATCGTGCGCATCATGGAGCCGTTCTGGTTCCTGGCGGCAATCGTCACGCTTCTGCCGAGCCTCGAGGAGAAAGCCGCGGTGGAACCATCCGTGCCTGCTCCTCGCCGCTTGCAGCGTCGTCCCCTGCCGTTGCCAACGCGGCTGACGCCGCGGCCTGTGGGTCGAGCCGTGGCGCCGGAGCCTCCCGCCCCGAGCGAGCAGCCAGCGGAGCGCGCGCCTGAACCCCGGAGCAGGCGACCTGCCGGGCGCCAGCCCGCCCGCCCAAGTCCGCCGGCGCCGAAGCCCGGGCGGGGTGTGCGGATCAGCGGGGCCGTTGCAGCGCGAAGAGGCGGGAGCGCTTCAGCCCCAGGCGAGCCAAAAGATACTCGGCAAGGCAGTGGAGGAAGCGCAGGCCGTAGCCGACGCTCCGGATGAAGGAGATCGACGAGGCCTCCCGCATGTAACGCACCGGGATGGGCGCATCGCCAAGCCGAAAGCCGAAGGCCACCGTCTGAACCAGGAGCTGCGCGTCGAACTCAAACCCATCGCCGTTCCGCTGGAAGGGGATGGTCTCGAGCACCTCGCGCCGATACACCCGAAAGCCGGAGTGCACCTCGCCGAGGTTCTGTCCCAGCACCACGTTGCTGATGATGGTGAGGAGCCGATTGAAGAAGTACTTGTAGGGCGGCATGCCGGACGAGAGCGCCTCGCGGCGGGTGCGGATGCGCGAGCCGAGCATCAGGTCGCAGACGCCGTGCTCGATGAAGCCGAGGAAATAGGGGATGAGGCGGCTATCGTACTGGTAGTCGGGATGCAGCATGACGATGACGTCGGCTCCGGCTTTTAACGCCGCTTCATAGCAGGTCTTCTGGTTGCGACCGTAACCGTAGTTGCGGTCGTGGCAGTGCACCTCCAGGCCGAGGGAACGGGCAATCGCCACGGTGGCGTCGCGGCTGCCGTCGTCCACCAAGATGATGCGGTCCACGCAGTCAGCCGGAATGTCGGCAACCGTGCGCGCCAGGGTTCGGGCCGCGTTATAGGCGGGGAGTACCACCACCACACGCACCGTCGTGTTCTCCGGCGCAGTGCCGCATCTCGGCGCGGGGGCGGGAAGGCTGCCTGCCGCGGCCTTCACGAACCGGTTTCGAAAGCCAGCCGCGATCCGGCGCGCCGTGCCCCCAGAGCAGCCCCTGCCGCGGCGAGCGGGGCCGCCGCGCGCGGCCCCAGGAAGCCTGCGCTGCCGCAGGCGGAGCGCTCGCCCGGCGTGCTCATCGGCTGCGGAGTGTACCATACCATACGATGACCGCGGAGGGTACCGTGGCCGCGGGCTCCGTCGAGCCCGTTGTCGGTGAACTTCGCCGACAGGCGGCTGGCGCGGCCGGCGGCGCGCCGCCGGCGACTCTCCCCGTGCGGCCAGGCGCTCGCTGCCGCGCGAGCTCGCATGAGCCCCTCCGAGCAGTCGCGGATGAGTCGGCTGGAGGTCTCGAACACCCGCCCTTGGGTCCATCGCGGGAGCGCAACTTCCAGGACGCCACGCTCGCATCGCCTGCCGTGTTCAGTGCCGGCGTGGTGAGCGAGCGGCAGCGACGCTCGATCTCAGGTCATCCAGGCGATGAGGCGGCAAGCCGGCCGCTCCAGTCCAGGGCCGGGCCGCCGATGCTCAGGCGCCTGCAGGGCACGCCGATCCTTCCCCCACGCCGAGGCGCCATGCTACACTGCGCCGCACCCCCTCCCTCCCGCACCAGCCGCGAGGAGCAGCGCGGGCCGCCGGCGGGGCGCCACGCCGCAAGGCTCGGCTGACGGCCGCCGGGGCAGCCGAGCCATCTCCTGACCTATCCGGTTGCCACGCATGAGCAGTCGCTTGCTGCAACGGCTTGTAGGTTCGAAGCTCCTGGGTTCACAAGGATCGTTGCGGCAGAAAACCGTCGCCGGCAGCCAGTGGCTCATGGCGCGCTCCGCGGTGCTGGGTTTCACCGATCTGCTGCGGGCGGTCGTCTTCGCGCGCATCCTCTTCCCGGATGATTACGGCCTCATGGCCCTGGCCATGATCCCCATCGGCCTTTTCGAATCCTTCTCAACCACCGGCATCGACATCCTCATCCAGCGGGACAGCGACGAGTTTCGCCGCAAGCTGGAGAGCTACTGGACCATCAAGCTCGTACGCGGCTTCCTTCTCACCCTGCTCACCTGGTTCGCGGCGGAGCCGCTCGCCAGCTTATACCAACGACCTGATCTCGTTCCCTTGGTGCGCTTCCTGGCGGTGCGGTTTCTCATCCTCGGCGGTTGCGGGTTTGGCAAGGAAGTCAGGCAGCGCAGCATGGATTTCGTCAGCGTGGCGGTGGTTGAGTCCGCCAGCTCGGTTGCCGTCCTCCTCGTCAGCCTCGGGGCGGTGTTCGTGTGGGGAAACTTCTGGGCCCTGGCCATCGTCAGCATGGCCACCGCGGTCAGTCTCCTGGTAAGCTCGTACATCCTCTACCCCTGGCGGCCGGGACTGCGCCTCGAACGCTCGATCCTCAAGGATGTGGCGGCCTTCAGCGGCAGCCTCGTCATCATGAACCTTTTGAACGCCTTCTTCTCCTACTTCGATACCGGCGTGGTTGGCAAGCTTCTGGGAGTGGAGGAGCTGGGCTACTACGCCAGAGCCTACTTCCTCGCCTTGATTCCTGTCACCTACTTCTCAAACGTCGTCGCCCCCATCTTCCTGCCGGTGTTTCGACAGGTCGCCGACGATGCGCCTCGTCTCCGCCGCGCCTTTGGCAAGTCCGCGCTGGTGATAGGGCTGCTCGTCCTCATCATGGGGGGAGTATTCTTCCTCTTCGCCCGGGAGATCGTGGTGATCGTCTATGGTCGGCGCTGGCTGCCGGTGCTGCCGGTGTTTCAGGTCCTCCTCATCTTCGGCCTCGGCAAGAGCATCGTGGCCATCTGCCCGTCCATCTTCTTCCTGCGCAACAAGCCGTGGATGATCACCCTCTCCGCCGCCGTGATGGTTGTGGTCTTCGGCGCCCTCTGCATTCCCCTGACCATGGCCTACCACCTCCTGGGAACGGCGTGGTCGGTGGTCATCGCCTCGCTCCTCTCCTACGCGCTCTCCTTCGCGCTCGTGGGGTATCTGCTGGCCAGGCCAGCCCAGAGCGGCGCGCAAGGCCGCGAGGCGGCCTGAGGCCGGCTGCCGCGGCGCCGCCGGGAGCTCGCCGGAGGCGGGGGTTACCGCGCTGCTGGCGCCGAGCAGGCGCCGGCCTGCACGAGGCCCGCGATGTCCAGGCTGCCAAGGATTCTCGTACTTGCCCCCGATCTCCCCTTCCCGGTGCGCGCCGGAGGCCAGATGCGCATGGCATCGTTGCTTCCGGCCATGGCGCGGGTCGCCACCCTGCGCATCGCCTGCATCGCGCCGGCTGTCCCGCAGGAGACCGCGCAGTGGGTACGCCGTCTGGGGGCCACGATCGCCCACTTCCCGCGCCCGCCGGTCAGAGGGATGCGGCTCTGGGGCGAGCGGGCGCGCATGCTCGCGACCGGCTCGAACCTGGTCTGGCGCAAGGCCGAGCAACGCTTCTTCGCGGCGCAGCGCCACGAGGTTGCGCCGCACCTCGTCTGGCTGGAGACGCCCTACCTGCTGCGCTACGCCTTGTCCTGGCGAGCGACCCTGCCGCTGGTCGTCGATTACTGGGGCACCTCCGGCGGGGCTCGGCGGGACTACCAGCACGCGCGCGGTCTGCGGCGACTCTGGGAGTGGCTGCGTTGGCGGGCCGCCCTTGGCGGCGAGCGTCGCTACGCACGCCTGCTCCCCTACCTCGTCACCGTCTCCAGCCTCGATGCCGCCCACTTCCGCGCCCTGACGCCGGAAAGCCGCATCTGGGCCATCCCGAACGGCCGGTTCGGTGGCGCAGGCGAGGCCGGAGCCGGCGCCTGGGAGCCGCCGCCGAACCCGCAGCAGCTCATCATGACCGGCGACCTCGGCTACCGGCCCAACGTTGATGCGGCCCAGTACTTCGCACGGCAGATTCTGCCGCTCATCCAGGCGCGGCGGCCGGAGGCCCGGCTGCGGCTGGTGGGACGCGATCCGCTCCCCGCGGTGCTGGCGCTGGCGCGTCTCCCCGGCGTCGAGGTGCAGGGGTACGTGCCCGATCTCGCCGCGGCCATCCGGCAGGCGGCGGTGTACATCCTGCCGATGCGCCTCGGCTCCGGCATCCGCTCGAAGCTCTTCGATGTTTTCCCGCTCGGCAAGCCCATCGTCTCGACGACGGTCGGGGCGGAAGGCCTTGAGCTGGTGCACAACCAGAACTGCCTCATCGCCGATACGGCGGAGGAGTTTGCGCGCGCCTGCCTCTACGTGCTGGAGCATGAGGCGGAGCAGCGGCGGCTCGGCGCCCAAGCGCAGCGCCTGGCCCTTGAGGTTTACTCGCAGGCGAACGTGGAGCGCCTCGTCGCGGCGGCTCTTGGCGAGATGCTGCAGGCTGGCGCCTGCTCCCCCGAGAGCAGGTGGGGCGTCTGAACACCTCGGCGCCGGCATTGCGATCTGCGATCTGGTAGCAAAGGCTCCTGCTTGGGGCGATCTCCTTCGTCGTGCGCGACCTGTTTGAGCAGCACCTTGAGAAACACGCGCTGCCCAAGAAGAAACCGAAGAGCGTCTACGAAGACCGGCGCCTGGCGAACCAGCACATCTTGCCGAGGCTGGGGAGCAGACGGGTGGCCGAGGTAACGCGGGCGGACGTGGCGCAGCTTCATCATTCCTCTCGGAGCGCCGGCGCTGGTGGTGCTGGCGAAGCTGCCGCGCCTGAAGGGGAGTGACGACGTCTTGCCGGAGGTCAGTGGCGTGCGGAAGTGGTGGGAGCGTTTGCGGGAGCGCGCCGGCCCGGAGGGGGTGCGGCTGCACGCCCTGCGGCATAGCTTCGCCAGCGGGCGGGCCGTGTTGCGTGCCGATGAAGAGAAGGAGTGGGCGAGATGGAACGATTTGCTGGGCGCACCGCCGTGGTGACGGGGGCCGCATCGGGGATAGGCCGCGCTACCGCCTTGCTGTTGGCGCAGGAGGGGGCCATTGTTATAGCAGGCGACATCAACGCCGAGGGGGTGAACTCCACCTGCGCCACCATCGAGGCCTCCGGCGGCCAGGCGCTGCCCTGGGAAGTCGACGTGGCGCGGCGCGACCACGTGGAAGCGTTCACCCAGGCAGTGGTGGATCGGTTCGGCCGGATCGACGTGCTGATGAACATCGCCGGCATTGCACGCCGCGCCAACTTCATCGATTTTGACGAGGCGGTATGGGACCGCATCATGGACGTGAACCTGAAGGGGGTGCTGCACCTGTCGCGCACGGTGGCGCGGCACATGGTGGAGCGCGGCTACGGGCGCATCGTCAGCATCGCCTCCACCGCTGGCGAGGTCGTCTATCCCCACCTGGCGCCCGCCTATCACGTCTCGAAAGCTGGCATCATCCAGCTCACCCGTTACATGGCCCAGGAGCTGGCGCCGCACGGCGTCACCGTCAACGCCATCGGGCCGGGCATCATCGCCACGCCCAACACCGAGCCGTCGATCAGCGATCCGGAGTACGTGAAGACGGCCATGGCGCGCATCCCGATGAAGCGCTGGGGACAGCCGGAGGACGTGGCCTACGTGGCCCTCTTCCTGGCCTCGGATCACGCTGCCTACGTGACCGGACAGACGCTCTTCGTCGATGGCGGCATGCTGACGCTCTTTTGATCCGGCAGGCGGCGGCACCGTCGCGCTGCGCCCACCTTCCCCGCACGAGGAGACAGGCATGACGCCAGCAACCGCGAAGGTTATCATTGAGGGCTTGAAGCAGGCCGGCATCAACTTCGTCACCACCCTGCCGGAGTTCAACCTGCAACCGCTGGTGCAGGCGATCCACGACGATGCGGAGATCATTCACGTTCCCGTCTGCCGCGAGGAGGAGGGCCTCGGCATCTGCGCCGGCGCCTACCTTGGCGGCAAGCAGGCAGCCATGGTGCTCATGAACACCGGCTTCCTGCTGTCGGCGAACATCCTCACCACCCTCCACTACCACACGCAGATTCCCGTGCTCATGCTCATCGGCTACTCGGGTGGCATGGGCGAGCCCTACCCGGCCCATACCTCGCTCGCCAAGGTCACCGAGCCGGTGTTGCGCGCCCTTGACATTCCGTACGAGCTGGTGGGCCGCGTCGACGCCATGCCGAAAGCGATAAGGTACGCGCAGGTGCAGGCCCGGAGCTCGCGACAGCCGGCGGCCATCCTCATGTACCAGGATGTCCTCTTTACCTGAGTCCTGAATCGCACCAGCGAAAAGCGCCGAACGGCGAAAGGAGCGGTGATGAAACGGTATGATTGCGTGAAGGTCTTGGCGTCGGAGGTTTCGGAGGACACTCTGGCGGTGGTGACGATCGGCGGGCTGCGCCACGAGTGGCACCATGCCCGGCCGAGTCCGGCCAACTTCTTCATGAACAACATGGGCGGGGCGTCATCGGTTGGCCTTGGGCTGGCGCTGGCGCTGCCGCACCGCAAGGTGGTGGTGGTGGACGGCGACGGGGCGCTGCTGCTCAACCTCGGCATGCTGGCGACCATCGCCACGCAGGCGCCGCCCAACCTGGTCCACGTGGTCTTCGATAACCAGGTCTACGACTCCACCGCCCGCGTGCCCACCGCCACGGCCCACGGCGTCGATCTCGCCGGCATGGCGGCTAGCGCTGGTATCGCCAAGAGCTTCCGCGTCACCGACCTCGAAGGCTTCAAGGAACGCTGCCACCAGGCACTGCAGACCAACGCCACCACCTTCCTCTGCGCCAAGGTGGAGCCGGGCACCGCCGATGTCCCCGACCTCCCCGTCGATCACGTGGAGGTGAAGTTGCGTTTCGTGCGCTACCTCGAGAAGACGGAAAAGCTCTCCATCCACGGCCTGCCGCCATTGGAGTAGGCGAGCAGTGGCGGTTGCTTACTTTGCCGGAGCGAAGCCCGGGGATCGCTCGCTGGCGTAGCGGCCGTGGCAGGTGGTGCAGGTCGGCAGCATCTCTCCGAAGAGCCGCACCAGGAGGAACTGATCATGGTTGCGGGCCGGAGGAGAAAAGCGCGCTGACGTGGTGCTGGCCGCCGATGGTGGCCGCGACTGCCGGTGGGCGCTGACGGCGGCGGAGGTCGCGGCGCTGGGATTCGGCTTCGAGGCACCGGGCTGAGCCGAGAGCTTGCACGCCTCAGGCGCCACGCTCAGCCGCGAGGTGGCGACCTTCCAGCAGTGCGCCCTGGCGGACCCACTACCGCTATGTGCCGCTCGACGGCGTGGTGTCGAAGGTGCGCGGCGCCGTGGGTGTCCAGCGCAAGGTGGTCTTTCCTGCCTGTGCGTCGCAGGCAGACAAGTGCGCCCTAGGGATCAGCGCGGAGGGACGGCGCGAGCTCCTCGCCCTGCGGGTTGCCGAGGCCGGGAGCGAGGCCGCCTGGATGGCGCTCCTCAACGACCTTTGCAGCCGCGGCCTGCGGGGACGGGCCTTGCGCCTCATCGTCACCGACGGCTGCCCCGGCCTGAAAGCCACCCTGGAGAGGGTTAACTCCTTCGCCGCTTCTCAGCGTGCTGGTTCAATGCCGTGCAGAACGTCCTCGCCAAGGTCCGCAGGCGCGATCAGGAGGCGGTCCTGAAGGGAGCCCGCGCCATCTCCGGGCCCCCGTGCGACGCGCCGCCCTGTCTGCCGACAGGCAGGCGTGGGCGCCATTTGGGCCTGCGCTTGGCGCGGCGCTTACCCCGAGTCCGCGCAGTGCCTGGAAAAGGACCTGGACGCCCTGCTGGCGCACTGCTGCGAGCCGCCCGCCTTGCGGCCCACGCCCTGGACCACCAACCCCATCGAGCGCTGCTTCCGCGAGGTGCGCCGCCCTGTCTACCCGCCAGGCAGGCGCACTCGCCCCCTGTCTGCCGACAGGCAGGGATGGGGGGCTTCAACGACCAGGCCTCCCTGAAGCGCATCATCTACAGCGTCGTGCATCGCTTCAACGCCCAGTGGAAGAAACGGGAGCACCGCCCTTTACAAAGGCGTTTCTCCAAAAAACTCTTGACAGTCCCGCAGGACGCCAACGTGCTTGCTATTCGTCAATGGTCTCAACTAGAATGAGCTACTTTCCTAGAAAAGGACCGCGGGAATGACCAGAGGGAGGGAATGAAATGCCTCGGCAACATACTCCGTACCTTAGCCTGTATCGCGGACTTGCCTGGCTCACGCTGGTCCTGTTGCTGGCGATGGGGGATCGCCCGGCGGTGGCGCAGCCGTCCCAGGTGAACATGGGTATCCAGCCATTCATCTCGTACGTCCCCATTTTCGTAGCGCTCGACCAGGGGATGTTCGGGGAGCAGGGACTCGAGGTGAAAACCGAGACGTTCGCCTCGTCGCAGAAGATGACCCCCGGGATTGCCTCGGGACAGCTCGATGTGGTTGGGGGAGCCCTGAGCGCCGCCTTCTATAACAGCATCGCCACGGGCCTGAAGATGAAGATCGTGGCCGACAAGGGACGCTGGTCAAAAGGTCACAGCATCACCCAGTTCCTCGTGCGCCGCGATCTCTACGAGAACGGGACGATCAAGTCAGTCGCCGACCTGATTGGACGCAAGATTGTCAACAACTCCCCGTTGACCGGCCCCGTTTACTTACTCGCCATAGCACTCAAGCGTGCCGGCGGAGCGTACGATCATTCGAAAATCAGCTACATGGAGGTTCCCAAGATTTACCAGGGGTTGAAGAGCAAGGCGATCGAGGTGGGAACGTGCGTCGAACCATGGTGCTCACGGGCCGTGAGCGACGGCACGGCGGTCTCCCTGATAAAAGGAGAGGATTATCCTGAAACGCTGGACTTCCAGGTCGCCTACGTCATCTTTACCGACAAGTTCATCAGCGAGAAGCGCGAGACGGCGCAACGCTTCATGAACGCCTACGTGCGCGCGGTGCAGTTCTACCACGAGAAGGGCGAGCAAAGCGACCTCATCGCGCAGATCGTCAGCAAGCACACAAAGATTCCTCCTGCCATCGTCAAGGCCGCGGCGCCTACCGGCATCGCCCCGGATGCCATGCCGAATATCAAGAGCGTGGCCGATTTCCAGGATTGGCTCTACGAGCAAGGGTTCGTGAAGCAGAAGCTCGAGATCAATGGCCTCTGGGATCCGAGCTTCGTCAAGAACGCGACGAAGTAATCGCCCCGAGCGTGATACCCCTTCGCTCGCTCGCCAGGCACTTCGTGTCTTGGTGTCAGCTCTGCTCCGCCCGCGGAGGTCAGTGCATCCCCGCCACGTGGCTCCTGTGCCGTTCAATGGAAGGAATGCGCAACGATGGGCTACCACGACATCCGAGAGTTCATCAGCGTGCTCGAGGCCCATGGCAAGCTGCGGCATGTGAAGAAAGAGGTCGATCCGAGCTGGGAGATCGCCGGCATGGCGCGCTGGGTGTACCAGGGCTTCCCCGAAGAGCGGCGCTTCGCGCTCGTGTTCGACAACGTGAAAGACTCGTCGATCCCTGTCGCCACCGCCCTCATCGGCGCCTCTCGCGAGGTGTATGCGCTGGCGCTGGGAACCACGCCGGAGAAGATCCATGAGGTGTGGCTGCAGGCGTTGCGACACACCATCCCCCCGCGCCTCGTGAGATCTGGCCCCTGCCAGGAGGTCGTCATTGGCCGAGAAAAGGTGGACCTCTCCGCCCTGCCGGTGCCGACCTGGACGCCCGGCAAGGACATGCGACCCTGTATCACGGCCGTCGTCATCACCAAGAATCACGATACCGGCGTGCAGAATATGGGGACCTACCGCTGTCAGGTGCAGTCCAAGGACACCGTTACCTTGAACACGATGCCAGGCCGGCAAGCCTATCAGAACTACGAATCGTACGCTCGGCACGGCAAGCCGGCGCCGCTGGCCGTGGCCATCGCCTGCGAACCTGTCGTTCACCTGGCGACGTCCGCGGCGCTGCCGAAGGGGATCGACGAGCTCCACCTGGCTGGGGCGCTGAAAGGAGCCGCCGTCGCCACGGTGCGCGCCATGACGGTCGATCTCCAGGTTCCCGCCAACGCCGAAATCATAGTCGAGGGCGAGTTACAGCCGTCGAAGACCATGCAAGAAGACTCCTTCGGGGAGTTTGCCGGCTACATGGGGCCGGGTGGGCAGAAGCCGTTCTTCCAGGTGGCGAGCATGACGCATCGCTCGAACCCCATTTATTATGGCTACATCAGCCAGTTCCCGCCGAGCGAGAGCACAATGATTCAGGGGAACGCCAACGAGTGCATGGTGCATAAGCTTCTGGTCGATGACTTTGGCGAGACGACCGTTGTCGATGTGGCGATCAACCAGACACATGGCGGCAACCTCGGCCATGCGGTGGTGCAGATGACGCCGATCTACCCGCAGCACGCGATGCACGTAGGACGACTCGTGGCTGAACTCACCCGCTTCAAGATGATCACCATCGTCGATTGTGACATCGACATCCGTGACCGGCAGCATCTGGACTGGGCATGGAACTCGCGGGTCAATCCGGCCAGGGATACGCTGGTGATCGAGAAGGTGTTCGTGCCAAACGACCCCGCGGCGGACCGCGGCATCACCTCGAAGCTCATCATCGACGCCACGCACAAGGGCACCTTCCCCGATCTCTCCCTGCCCGCGAAGGAGGTGATGCTGCGCGCCTATGAGAGCTGGCAGGAGGCCGATCTGCCGGCCTTCAATCTCCCCAGCCGCGTTGAACGCCTCCTCGACTTTCATGCGCAACGTATGCAGGGTCAAACGTGAACCAGCCGTTCGATTCACGGAGGACCGCCCGGCCCCCCCCTCCGGCGCGCCGGGGAGTCCGGCATCGCTGCCGGTCTTATGCTGAGCCTCTACGCTCGGAGCCAGGTGGCGAGAGCAGCAAGGGGAGGATTGCCATGGCCTACATCAGGGTCATTGATGAGCACGAGGCCAGCGGAGAGCTTGACCTCGTCTATCAGAAGTATCGGGACCAGTACGGCGTGGTGCCGGAAATCCGCAAGGTCCTCTCCCTCAAGCCGGGCTTTGTCACGCTCTACGATGCCTGGGTGCACAGCATCACCTTCGGCGGCTCGCGCTTGGGCCGCTACCGGGAAGAGTTGATCGCCGTGCTCGGCTCCTCGCTCAATAAGAGCAGCCACTGAACGGTCGCCCACGGAGAGTTTCTCCGTCAGACCCTGGGAGGCGACCAGGAGCAGGTTCTACGCATCCACGCGGATTACCGTGCCGCGGGGCTGGCGCCGGCCGATGTGGCGATGCTTGATTTCGCGCAGAAGGTCCTGGTGGCATCTCATACGATCGAGGAGGAGGACGTCCGAGCGCTGCGCCAGCATGGCTTCACCGACGAGGAGATCCTTGATATCACCTTGATCGCCGCTCAGCGTGCCTTCATCAGCCGCGTGGCGAATGCGCTTGGCGTGCCCATCGAACCGCGGAATCAGCATCTGGACGAGGAGTTCCTCAAGGCACTGAAGGTTGGCAAGCCGTGGTAGGCGCCGAACATGCCGGTGGACCGGTTTCGCAGCGTCGTGCGAAGAGCGGCAGCCGGGAAGCGAGCCCCATGGCCTCTGGGGGTCTGCCGTCTGCGCGGAGGGGTGACGGGGTCAGAGCATAGGGCAGCGGCGCGACACGGGTTGGTCGCACCCGGCGGCTGGGATGGGGTCCGTCTGGCGCTTCAAGCGGTGTGCCGGCCCATTCCGAGCAAGATGCCTTGACGCAGGAAGGTCCTTGGGGATAGGGTTCCGGATATGAAGACGGCTGCCTCGGTCAACGAGCGGTATCCGGAGGCGCACCGTTGTGGGGCGGGGGTCTTGCCTGGGGTGGCCTCGGGCTGACGAGCGAGGAGACCACCTCGGCGATGCAGCCGCTCGTTGGAGCGAGGAGAGATGTTACGTGGGACGGCGTGCACGAGCGGCAGGTGATCGTGTCGTGCCGAAGGGGTGGCGGAGAAGGGGGGATGGCACCATGAAAAGAAGGCCGGCAGGAGGGTTCGAGGGCTGGTGTCGCACGGCAGGAGTCGCCGCCGCCGTTGCGGTTCTTCTACTCCTTGGGAGCGCGAGGGGGAATGCCCAGCCTCTCGAGAAGGTGAAGATGGCGTACCAGCCGTTCATCTCCTATGCGCCGCTGTTCATCGCCATGGAGAACGGCTACTTCAAGGAACACGGGATCGACCTCGAGATCACCTTCCTGGACGGACCGAGGGCGATGCTGCCAGCCTCGCGCGGCGATCTCGACGTGATCGGCGGCTCGATTGGCGTCGGGTTCTTCAACAGCGTGGCGCAAGGATTGGACTTCAAGGTCGTGGCCGACAAAGGGCAGATCCGTTATGGCTACGGCTACGTGCCGATCGTCATCCGCAAAGCTTTGTGGGAGAACGGCACGGTGCGACTCTACCGAGACCTGGCGAAGATACGCATTTCCAGCAACAGCCCGGGCAGCTTCGGCATGTACCAGTATGCTATGGCCTTGGAAGAGGCCGGCGTTCCGTACGAACATGAGAAGCTGAAGTACCTGGATCCCCCCAAGTGCGTCAATGCGCTGACGACCGGAGCCATCGACGCCTGCTGGATGCCCGAGCCCTGGGCCACGCGAGCCGAGCGCCTCGGCGTGGGCAGGATTTTCGTCACCACGGATCAGCTCAACGCCATGAAAGGCTACCAGGTGGCGGTCGTCATTTACTCAGGCAAGTTCATTCGGGAACGCCGCAACCTTGCCCAGGAATGGATGAAAGCGTATATCCGCGGCGTCAGGTTTTACCACGAGAAGGGGCCGGTCAGCGATGCCGTCGTCTCGATCCTCAACAAGTACACGAAAGTAGAACCCGATGTCATTCGCGCTGCCATCCCGGTCTACTTTGTGCCCGACGGTTCCGTGAACCTCGACAGTGTGAAGCGCTTTCAAGAGTGGTGCTTCCAACGCGGTTTTGTGAAGGAGAAAGTGGATTTAGATAAGGTGGTGGATCTCAGCTTCATTCGCGCCGCCATGCAACAGTAGGAAGGGAGGAACCAGCCGTGGCTCTCCGTGATCTAGCCGAAGTCTACGAGACGGACATCCTCGTCGTCGGGGGTGGTCTGGCGGGATCGTTCGCTGCCATCAAGGCCCGCCAGAACGGCGTCCAGAGGGTGGCGCTCGTCGACAAGTCGGTCCCCGGCAAGAGCGGCTGCAGCACCTTCGCCGCTGGGGTCATCGCGGCGCATTTTCCGCATCAGGACAGCCTGCAGCAATGGATGGAAGAGCTGTGCGAGCTGGGCGGCTATCTGAACGATCAAGCCTGGCTCGAGATCGTCTTGACCGAAGTGTTTGGGTACGTGGAGGAGATGGCGGGCTGGGGGGTGAACTTCCTGCGTAAGGCCGATGGCGACTACGAGCGCATCGTCGGCCGCGGCGGCGGTCCCGGCCGAGGTCTGCGCAATATCATGTTCCACGGCCCGCAGCTCATGGAGCCTGTCGTCAAGCAGCTCCGTCTCCTCGGGGTGACGCGCTACGATCGCACCATGGTGACCGACCTCCTCGTCAAGGACGGCCGCGTGCTCGGCGTCGGCGGCTTCAACGTCCTCGATGGCGGCTACCGCATCATCAAGAGCCGGGCGACCATCCTCAGCGCCGGCGGCACGTACTCGAAAGGCTCCTTCGTCTCCCATAAGAACCTCAGCGGCGATGCCCACGCCATGTGCGTGCGGGCCGGCGTGGAGCTGATGAACTTCGACTTCACCAGCCGCAACCAGTCCTGCACCGAGTTCGATACCGAGGGGATGAACATGTTCGTGGCGCTCGGGGGCAGATTCATCAATGCCCGCGGCGAGGAGTTCATGCCCGAGTACGACCCGGTCCTCGGCAACCGTACCACCAAGCCGGTGATGGCGGCGGCCACGGCGCTCGAGGTGAAGGCAGGACGAGGCCCGATCTACATGGACATGACCCACTTCACGCCCGACAAAGTGCAGAAGCTGCGCCAGGTGCTGCCGCTCGCGTCCCTGATCCTGCAGCGCGCCGGCGTCATGGTGGGCGACCGCATCAACCGCAAGCTGGCGTGGGGACCAGCGGGGGTCGGCACCGTCGCCTTCGGCGGCGGCGCGCGCATCACCACGCGCTGCGAGACCTCCATGCCCGGACTGTACGCGGCGGGCGATTCCGCGGCGCGGCATGGCGCGGGCCACAATGAGATGGGGGCGGGGGCCCTCACGTGGGCTATCGTCAGCGGCGCGCGGGCCGGCCGCTGCGCCGCCGAGGATTACTCCCAGTTCGACCTCGAAGATGCCGACGTGGCCTTCGTGGAGGAGCGGCGCGAGGCGGTCCTCAAGCCACTGCGGCGCAAGACCGGCGTGGAGCCCGAGCAGACGATCCTCGCCATCCAGGAGGCCGTGCATCCCTGGAACGTGCTCGAGCTGCGCCACGAGAAGCGCCTGCAACGCGCCCTCGACAGGATCCTGGAGATCAAGGAGCTGCATCTTCCGCGGCTGTGCGCCTACGATCCGCACTACCTCATCCTGGCCCACGAGGCCGAAAGCCTTGCCATCACCATGGAGCTCATCCTGCGGGCCGGCCTGGAGCGCAAGGAGAGCCGCTGCAATCTGCGCGAGGACTACCCGGAGATCGATAACATCAACTGGCTGAAGTGGATCATCCTGCGGCCCGAAGGGAAAAGCTTCGCCTTCCGCACCATGGAGATCCCCGAGGGACCGGTCAAGTTCAAACGCGTGAAACGCCTGCACCCGCTGTTTACCGCGGCCGGCTTGACCGAAGTAGGAGCGAGGTAACCATGGGTATCCGCTTGATCCAGGAAGAGCTGTGCACGGGCTGCGGGGTGTGCGTCATCTCCTGCCCGATGGATGTCATCAAGTTGGATGAGGAACGCCGCAAGGCCATCGTCCAGTACATCCGCGATTGCCAATGCTGCTACATGTGCGAGCGCGACTGCCCCGAAGACATCATCTACGTCACGCCGGATCGCGAACGGCGTATCCCTCTTGCCTGGTAGGAGGCGACCAGCCAATGGCCGAGCGAGCTGCACGCTACGTCATCATCGGGAATGGCATCGCCGGGTCGGTGGCGGCCCGCCGCTTGCGGGAGTTTGACCGCGCGTGCCGCGTCAGCCTGCTGACGGATGAGCCGTATCCGCTCTACAACCGCGTCCGGCTGCCGCACTACCTGAAGGGGATGATCAGCCGGGAAGAGGTGTTCATGCGCTCGGCGGAAGAGGAGAAGGCTCGCGGCATCGACTTCCTCGCCGAGACCACGGTCAGTGCCGTGCACGCGCAGGAGAAATTCGTAGAGTGCGCGGACGGTCGACGGTTGCCGTTCGACCGCTTGCTCATTGCCACCGGCGGCAGGCCGAGGCGGCTGTCGGTCCCCGGCGCCCAGGGGCCGGGAGTCTTCACCTACCAGTACCTCGACGATGTGAACGCCATGCGCGAGCTGCTGCCGAACGCCAGGCGCGCCATGGTTGTCGGTGGGTCGCTCATCGGCTACGAACTGGTGGCGGCGTTTCGCGAATGGAACCTGGAGACCACCTGGCTCATTCGTGGTCCGCACTTCATGCACCGGCAAATCGACGCCGAAGCGGGAGCCCTCGTCTCCCGGATCGCTCAACGCCACGGCGTCAAGGTCATCTACGGCGAAGAGGTGGCGGAGATGCAGCGCGCGAACGGCTCGGTCTCCGAGGCGCGCACCACCGGCGGGCGCACCATCTCCTGCGATCTTGTCGGCGTTGCCGTCGGCTTGAAGAAGAACATCGACTTCCTCCAAGGGTCGACGATTGCGCTCAATGAAGGGGTGCTGACGGACGAGCACCTCGTCACCTCGCACCCGGACGTCTACGCCGCTGGCGATGTGGCGGAGTTCAACGATCTCGTGGTTGGCCAGCGCAGTCTCCTCGGCACCTGGCACAACGCCTCGCTGCAGGGCGAGCTTGTGGCGAAGAACATGCTCGGCGCACAACTCGTGTTCAAGGCCGTGCCGATCTACTCCAACCCCCTGTTCGACTCGCGGATCAAGGTTATCGGCATCACCTCGCAGAGCGATCGCTCGCTGGAAAGCCTGGTGAAGAACGAACCGGACCAGGGGCGGTACCTGCGCCTCTTCTTCCGCGGCGCTCAGCTTGTGGGCGCGGTCATCATCGGCAAGATCGACTATCATCTCCGCGTCGCCCTCATGAAGTACATGCTGACCGGCGAGCACGTTCCCAACAAGCAGCACCTGATCGCAACCCAATCGCATACCGTGTAGCGCCGCGCGCCGCCGAAGCCCGCGCAGGCGTCGCGACATGCTGCCAAACCATGGAGACGACACGGGATGCACAGAGAGGCGCGGAAAGAAACCGGGTTAACGTTCTACCGCAGGGATCGCGCCTATCCAGGCTATACACTCTATGCACCGCTGGTAGGCCAGGGCGACGTCTACCTCATTGACATGCTTGGCAACATCGTCAAGCGCTGGAAGCTGTCCGAACCACCTGGCAACTATGGGTTCCTGCTCCGAAACGGCAACCTCCTCTATTCCGGCCGCACGCCGACTGGACAGGTTCTCCTTGGCGGCAAAGGGGGTGTTCTCTACGAAGTCAATTGGCAGGGTGACATTGTCTGGGACTACCGCAATGATCTCATGCACCACGATTTCGACCGCCTGCCCAATGGCAATACCATGGTGCTCGTTTGGGAATCCGTGCCGGCAGAGCTGTACGAAAGCATCAAAGGAGGCGTCCCGGGCACCGAGCAGAATGGTGGTATCTGGGGTGATGCAATCCTTGAGGTTACGCCCGCGGGACGCGTGGTCTGGGAGTGGCACGGATATGAGCACCTGGATGGCGCCGAAGACAGCATCTGTCCACTCTGTCCGCGAAACCAATGGACCCATGCCAATGCCATCGAGTATGTGGAGTTGCCCGGCGGTAAACCAGCGATCTTGATCAGTTTCCGTTTCCAGAACACCCTTGCCCTGATCGACCGGAGTACCGGCGACTGGATCTGGAAGTGGGGACGCGATGATCTCGGCCACCAGCACGATCCGACGATGCTCGACAGTGGCAATATCTTGGTGTTCGATAATGGTCTGCACTACCTGGTCAACAAGAAACATATGCAGCGGCAGATCCTGGCGCGAGGTACGCCGCGCTCGCGCCTTGTGGAGGTGAATCCTACAACGAACGACATCTGTTGGGAGTATATGGGTAACCCACGTTATTCATTCTTAAGTGCCTTCCTTAGTGGAGCTCAACGCCTACCGAACGGCAACACGTTGGCCTGCGAGGGCATCACGGGTCGATTCTTTGAAGTGTCCCAGGATGGTGAGGTGGTGTGGGAATACATCGTCCCATTCTACGGCGATTTTCGTGACTTCAAAAACGTGAATATGTGCTTTCGGTGCTATCGTTACGGTGCGGACTTTCCTGGCTTCTTGGGAAAAGATCTGGATGCAGAGAGCTACAAGTGGTTAAATCACATCGTTCGAACTACTGCTGTTAGCTAAAAAGTGTCCAAGGGCCCAACTTTTGCCGCCAATCCAGTGTCCGAGCAATTACCACCTCTTCATGCAAGGCCGAGAGGTAACGCGCATTGGTGGCAACGTGCTTGCCGGGGTGGTCGAAGCCAAAACGGTGGGCCTCCGTCCGTAACCCGGCTTTTCCAGCCGGGGGTGCTGCGGCGCCACGCCCTCAGCCGGCGGAGCGCCCAGCTCATCGGCGTGCAGCCCAGGCAGCGCGAGGGGAGAGAGGTATTCCAGGCCGCTCTGCGCGACAGCTTCCACCTGCCGCAGCGCCTTGAGCATTCTCTCGGAGAGCGCAACTGGAAGATGCCCAAGCGCGGGGCTGCCTCGACTCCCGCAACAGCTCGATCCTGGCGCACCGGCTGCGGCCGTGCGCGGCGGCGGAGTACGAGCATCTGCGCGGCGAGGTCTGGAAGCTGGCGCGCGTCGTCATCCCCGACGCGCCTGAGCGCGCGCGGTCCTTGCAGTTTCCCTGGCTGGCGGGAGGATGCGGAGGCAGTGAAGGGGTATGATGTTGCAAACCCGACGGTTCATGCCCGAAGGTGGAAACGATGGGAGCATGCCGTTAACGTTGGCGGCTACGTGACAAGCCAGGAGAACAGACGGTTGCGCTCGAGCGGCTGACTTACTTGGCTACTGACCGTCTTGTTCGAATATCGAGAGTTGAACCTCTTTTGGTGAAGTTGCTGGCTCATAGCAAAGGGGCTTTTTGGTCACGTCTCTGGCTGGTACGAATTAGCAATCTCCTAGAAGTGATTCAGCGTTCTACTCCTCCTCCTCAAACCCATGATCTTTGAACTTCAGCGTGCGGCAGTTTTCGGTGACGGTGCGGACGATGTGGTCTGGTGCGCCATTGGGCAGCTTTGCCTGGATTTCGAGGGTAACCTCGACCTCGGCGCCAACGAGGCCGGCAAGGTGCTGGATCACCTCCTCGGCAATCTTCCCGGCGTCGCGCTTGCTTTCCCGCCGCGCCTGTTCCTCGAAGCGAATGCGCAGCAGCTCCTGCTTCTGCCGCTCGATCTCAGCCGCCTCCGGCGCGGCAATGGCGCTGAGCAGCCGCTGCATGCTGTCGAAGGCGCGGTAGGCGTCGTCGGTGTTGAAGCTCTGTTGGTGCGCCCACTGGTTGCGCACCTCGCGCAGCTCGCTCACCAGGCTGCGTTCGGCGTGGCCCAGGGTTTTCTTGAAGACAAGGTTCCACTCGTTCCAGAGTACGGCGAGGAGGATCTGCGTGTCTGAAGGGAGCGCGGGCGTCTCGCCCGCACGGGAACCGGCGGCCCCTCTCCCCTTCGCCTGCGGATGATCCGATGGGAAGCTCGCCAGCGCCGACTCACGCCACTGCTCCCCATGGGCCGCCTGCATCTCCCGCTCGATGAAGGGAATGAGGCCGCGGTTCAACAGCTCCAGGGCCTTGCCGATGCGCTCGTGGTTGCTTGCCGCCACGGCTTAATCCTCCGGATTGAGAAGGTATGGCTCGTCGTGCGGGCGGGACGCCCGCGCTCCACCCTCTCCTTGTGACGCACGCCGGAGCGCGGGCATCTTGCCCGCAGGGGAGACCATGGAGACCACCATGCGCCGTGATTCCCCCTCGGTCGTGGCGCGGGCGGGCGCGGTGCGCTTTCCCTTGCGGGCGGGACGCCCGCGCTCCCAGCTTTTGTGTGACGCACGCCGGAGCGCGGGCATCTTGCCCGCTTCATTCGCGTCTACGTCGCGGCTCGGCTCACAACAGCTCCTGCTGCGTTGGCGCGCGCTGCCCCGCCAGCCGCGTGATGTGCGGCCAGGCGATGACGAGGGCGTTGTAGTCGAGGGCGGCGTCGGCCCACTTCTTGCGCTCGCAGATGACGTAGAGGCGGTAGGCGAGGTCGCGGGCCGCCTCGTGGTGCGGGCGGGACGCGCGCGCTCCAAGCTGCCGCAGGAGGTTGGCCGCCTGCTCCTCGCTGCCCTGCTCGTCGAGGAGGCGGCGGATGAGGTAGTGCGTCACCTCCCAGACGGTGAGGCGCGCGTCGGCGCCGGGGTCCCAGTCGGCGCGCAGCTCCTGGCGCCGCAGCAGGCGCGCCTTGCCGGCCTTGGCCCGCAGGATGCCCGCCTCCACCAGCCCCTGCACGGAGGTGTTCTTCGCCTTCGAGAGCGTCTCGGCGACGCCGTACGGCCCCTCCTCCATGCTGAACTGCTCGAACCAAGCGAGCGCCCAGCGCGTGTCGGCGTCGAACTCCGCCTCCTGCTCCGCCAGCACCTCGTCGAGGGTCTGGTTGATGAGGGCCAGGGCGGTGCGCACACGCATCGGCGAGCCGTCGGCCTCGAGCACCCGGGCGTAGCGCGAGAAGACCGCCATGCCCGGCCCGATGGCCGCCTGCGCCAGGTCCACCGGCGCGATGCTCCCCTTCTGGAGGTTCTTCAGCGCCTCCGGCAGCTCCCGCGTCAGGGCGTTGAGGAAATCCCGCCGGCTTGTCATTGGCGCCTCGGCGGGCCGCGGCCGGCAGACGAGGACAATCGACGAGGCGAGGGCGTTGGTGCCGAGGCCAACAGAACGGTTGACCATCTCGCTATGCATGGGCCATGTGCCGGTGATGCTGAACTGAGCCTTCAGCAACCCTTCGAGCATTGTCTCCCAGCCGGTGGAGGCGAGCAAGGAGACGATATCGCCGTTGCTGTCCTTCGAGGCGCTGGATTCAGCTTGTTTGAAGGCGTAGAAGAGCGTCATGGGAACATCAGGACACTGACTCTGGCGCATGAGGTCAAACGCCTTGCCAAGGCCGGTCTCGAAGAAGGCCTGCGCCTTCCGCTTGCTGCCGTCGAAGCGGTACGGCGTGGCGACAAGCTCCTGGGCCTTGGGGACGAGGAGGGTGCTGAAGAGGTCGGGGAAAACCTCGCCGATGGCGCGCCGCAGCCAGACGTAGAAGAAGTCCGAGAGGTCGGCGTAGCCGATGTTGTCGTAGTAAGGGGGGTCAGTCGTAATAAGTGGTGCACCGCTGCTATTGATGGCTGAGGTGGAGTCAAGCTGGATCGATTCAGCTTGAGGTGAATTATTAATGCTGGGGATGGCTTCCCAGACCCAATCAACACACGCAATCCAATTCCCCGTGGAACTGCTGAAGGGATTACATTCTGCATAATCCCAAACCATCGGGATTGCTTGCCGTGCGAACGTATGACTCATCGTCTCCCTAGAGGTGTGCCAACTGCATATCCCCGTCCAATAATCCGCACCCTTATCCACCGCAAACGCCAAATACGTTGCCACGGCGTCGGCGTAGGCTTGGGGGCCGGCGCCGCCTTGATGGAGGGGGAGATCGGGGAGCGCGGGCGTCCCGCCCGCTTCCTTCCCCCCTTCCTTTGGCGCGGTCTCGGCGCCCGCCTCGTGCCCCTCTTCCTTGCGGCGCGCGCCGGAAGGCGCTTCTTCGTTCACAGCGGGCGGGACGCCCGCGCCCCTTCGAGATTCTCGTGCGGGCGGGACGCCCGCGCTCCCACGCGGCGCCGCGCTGCTGAACGGCCACGCGCGCGGGGCCGCGCACAGGCCTGCGTTCACGGGGTTCTCCTCGACGTAGGCGCAAACGGCGGCGAAGTGCCGTTCATCGCGGATGTAGCGGTCGAAGTACTCCTCCTGCCAGAAAGCGCCGCCGCGGCCGAGGATGCGGTTCGCCTCCTTGGCGGTGAACGATTTCCAGGCGTGGAGGATGTCCGACAAGCGCCAGCCCGGCAGGGGCGAGAGGCAGGCATGCACGTGGTTCGGCATCACCACCCAGGCGTGCAGGCGGTAGCGCTCGCCGTCGAAGTGCAGCAGGGCCTCCTCGACGATGGCGGCGACGCGGCGATCGGCCAGCCAGGCGGCGCCTTCGCCGCGGTCGAGATGGGTGTCGATGCGGCGGCCGCGCTCGGTTGCGGCCTCGGAGGGGGGGAGGCTGCGCAGCTCTTCCCGCCAGGCATCGAGGAGGCGCGCCGGGAGAGCGTCGGCGAGGCGGAAGGTGATGGACTGGACAATCTCGCCGCCGTCGAAGTGCGGCAGGTAGCCGCGCGAATGCCAGCCGCGAGGCTCGCGGAGCGCGGGCGGCCCGCCCGCATTACTATCCTTCTCTCCTTCGCGCGCCGGGGTGTCGGTGGCGCGTGGGGCGGGCGGGACGGCGGAGGACGGGTCTCGGAAGGGGGATGCGGGCGGGACGCCCACGCTCCCTTGGGCGCTCCGTTCGCTCAATGCGGGCGGGACGCCCGCGCTCCTCCTACAAGCATCACGATACACCCGCTGCCGCGCCTCCCCCACCAACTCACAAAACGTCGTCAACGCCACAAGCTGGCGGGGGGTGAAGAGATCGCGGTAAGTCTTAAGACCATAGAGGGTGCACCAGATAGCCCGAGGATCAAACGGCAGTTCTTCATCCGGCGCCCAGGGCGGTGTAGCGGTTCTAGCAACCTCAATCTGATCCTCGCTTGCCGGCAAGTAGACGCGACCACGCTGGCCTTCGGCAACGATTGCCATAAGCTGCGCGCCCATGCGCTTGGCTGTGCCCTCATCCTTGATGTGCTGGTCATCCGCTTTCTGGTCGCATGCAAGGCATCGAAACTTAGCCCCGCGTCCTATCTTCGGCGGCTCCGGCGGCGTCCCCTTCCCCGTTTTCACCTCGAACCGGAGCGCGGGCGTCCCGCCCGCATCGAAGGTTTCCTTTTCGCTTTTGCCTTCCACCACCGGTTGCACCCACGCCTCCTTGCCGCTCTTGGTGGAGAGGGCGAAGGAGCGCACCAGCGGCATCCGCGCCCCGCACGCCGGGTTGGGGCATTTCACCGTGCGCGCCCAGAGCCAGGCGATGACGGTGAGTTCCTGTCCCACGTAGGACTTCAGGTCTGGCCGCTCGGCGGCCATGGCGGGCGTCACCTTCACCTTCGGGTAGAGGTGGCCGATGCGGCGCTCCGCCTCGTCGCGCATCCAATGGCCGTAGTGGCGCACGTCTTCGGCCAGGCCCTGGGCGCCACGCCAGGGGGAAGGCAAAAGAGAAGAAGGCGTCCTTGCCGGGAGCGCGGGCGTCTCGCCCGCTTCGTCATGCGGGCGGGACGCCCGCGCTCCGAAGAGAGGGGATTGCGTCTGCGGATTGACCGGCGGTCTGCCGGCGAATTTCGGCGGAATCTCGATGAGGGCCTTGGTGATGAGGACGGCGACGGGGTTGAGGTCGCTGGCGTAGGCCCGCAGGCCGAGGCGCTGCGCCTCGAGGGGGATGGAGCCGCCGCCGCAGAAGGGGTCGAGGACGGGCGGCGCGTGCTCCGCAAGGAAAGCGAGGACCACGTCCGGGGACGCCTGGCGGGTGATGAAAGGTAAAAGCGCGGGGGGCGGGCAGGATGCCCGCGCTCCAACGTCTCCTTTTTCCTTCAACCGCAGCGCCACGCTGCGGGCGATCTCGGCGCGGGCCTGCTCCAGGACGCGCTCGTTATTCGTGTTCTCCCACAACACCAGCTCCTCGATGAGGAGGCCAGCCATGATCGTCTTGCCCGCGCCTGGATCGTCGGCGAGAAGGAAGCGCAGAGGCTGGCGCGGCAGCATTTCGCCATAGACGGCGGTGATCTGGTGCGGCAGCGGCTCGATGAGCGAGGTGTGGATGGCAAGCAGAGGATCGAAGAGGTGCGCCAGGCTGATGCGCTTGGCCTCGGAAACGAGGCGCAGCATGGCGCCGTCGGCGTCGAAGCTCCATGGCCGGCCGGCCTCGACAATCTCGAGGGTGGGTTCGCGGTCGCGGTAGAGGAGTTCGTTGCCGAGCTTGCCGGCGGCGTCCTTGTAGGTCAGCTCGACCACGTTGGCGCCATGCCACTTCGCGTCGATGACCGTGACGTGGGAGTTCGGCAGCACGCCGCGCACGACGGCGCCCTGCTTGAGCTCTTCGAGGCGCGCCATAAGGATTTGCTCCTCTGGTCTTTTGGATCGGCGGAGAGATATCAAGCATCATGTATGGTTGAGGGCATAGAATAACTAATTCGTAGGTGAAATGAAATGAAGCGGGATTGTTCAGGGGGGTGTCAATCTTGTTGCGGAAGGGGGCCAGCACAGGGAGCGGCTGTTCTTCAGGATCCGGGAAGCGGATGCGCCAGCGGCCTAAGCCTGCGACGCGGAGGAGCTTGGGAAGAATGATCGGTTGGGATTAGGGAAGGTTGCCGTAGAACCCAGCCTTGGTCCGATTGAACTCGGCGAATTTTGTTTCCTGGATGCTTTCTGGGTAGCTTGCCTGGAACCTTATCTTGTGGAAATGTTTGAGCTCCAGGCGTGTGATGAAAGCTTTGAAACTGCGACCTCTGAGGGAGATGGCGGAGCAGGAGCGATAGGGATAGAGGGTTGGAATCTCTGGGCCTTGCGTGGCGGATACCGTGGGGGCAAACCAACTTTGTGTGGCCGCGAAATTCGTGAGGTAAAAGCATGGGTAGAAAAGGCCGATCGCCAAAGACAACGACCCTGAAACTGGTCGACCGGCAACCCCGGCCATCGGCCCCTCTCAAAGGATGAGCCGCGGACCGAGGTGACGGCCCCGAGCTACCCACACTGCCTCTCTCCCGCAGCCAAGGCCGAGTGGCGGTGCATCATGCCGGAGCTGGCAAAGCTGTGGCTGGGGACGAAGCTCGACCGTGCTGCTCTCGCCGCCTACTGCCAGAGCTACGCCACCTGGCGGCGCAGACCTTCGTCAACAAGAAGGGTATGACCTACGAGCTGCGCGACCGGAACGGCAACCTGCGCTTGGTCCGGCTACGGCCAGAGGTGGAGATTGCTCGCCAGGCGATGCTCGCCATGAATCGGATCGTCCTGGAGTTCGGTATGACACCGGCCAGCCGCAGCCGCGTCAAGAGTGCAGCCGTGGACCCACAGGCGGCGAAGACGGCCCGGCAGCGCACGTTCCTGTTCGGCGTCAAGGACGGCCTGCCTGCCGGTAGGCACGGCAAGCGCCGCGCCCCTCCTCCTAAGCGCCTGGCCTGCCTCCGCGAGGCTGGCGCCCCTGGAGTGACCCGCGGCTAGAAGCCTCCTTCCCGAAGACAAAAGCCCCTCCCAGGTACAGGAGGGGCTTGTCGTGGGGCGCGGAGAGGCCGCGAAGTTCTTCCCCCTTCCCGCCAAGGTGGTTCCTCTGCGGTTCCTTGCCGAACCTTTGAGAATCCTACTTGCTGGAGGTTATTGAAATTCTGGAGCGGGAAACGGGATTTGAACCCGCGACCCTCGCCTTGGCAAGGCGATGCTCTACCACTGAGCTATTCCCGCTCCGTACTTGCGCGGCGTCGATGTTCGTGGAAGACCAGGAAGAACTGCATGATCCAAGGGGACGCCCAGAGGGGACGCGAGGAGATCAACCGGCTTCCGATCGATGGGGACATTCGTTCCAAACGCAAGCATTCCCTATAGCATTCCAGTCGCTGGCTGTCAAGGGCGGCGGACGCGGGGGATGGGGCTTGCAGCCGCAGGCCGCTGGGTCTGGCGGAAGGCCGAGCACGGCGTCGGCGCGGAAGGGGTGGCAGCCGCCCTGCGCAGCGCCTGCGGGGGCAGCCGCGATGGTCCTACGGGCTGAAGGTGAAGGGCGCCTCGGCGAGGCTCACGATCTCCACCTGGGGGGAGAGGACGTCGGCGCCTACGGCCACGATCCCAGCAACGAGACGGTAGCCGCCCGCCGGCTCCTCGCCGGAGAAGGTGTGCGCGAAGAGCAGCTCGGAGCCTATCTGGAGGCCGCGGTCGGCCTGGAAGGGGAGCAGGTCGAGGAGAACACCGCCCGCTGGCCGCAGGGCGCGCAGCTCGCCATTGGGAAGCTGGACGACGAGGTAGAGATCGAACCGGCCGGCGTCGCCCGCCAGGGTGTGGAGGGTGAGGAGGAGATCATCGCCGCTGCGGAAGCTGCTCCGGTTCAGGGTGGCGCGGAGTTGCGGCGCGCCCGTTGCCGGCTCAGCGCCTGGCGGGGGGGCGGGCAGGAGCTGGGGATTGACGACGAGGCCGCCGCCGCCCACCACGAGGACGCTCCTTCGGAAGGCGAGGAAGCCGTCAGCGACGACGAGAATCTCGTGCTCGCCCGCAGGCGCCTCGGCAAGCAGGAAGTTGCCGTCCGGATTGCTGCGGACGCGCAGCGTCCCCAGGGCGACACTCGCCTGGGTGACCGGCTCCCCCGTGACCAGGTTGGTGATCCGGCCGGCGAGGGAACCGAGCACGGGAACGAGAGAGACGCTGACCTCAACGGGCAGCAGGGTGTTGATCGGCTCCTGCTTGGCTGCGAAGCCGGGTGCGCTGACCTCGAGGCTGCCGGCGCCGCGTGGCCCTTCGAGGAAGAAGAAGTTGCCCTCCTGGTCGGTCGTCGCGCGCAAGCCGCCTAGACGAACGAGGACATTCGGCAGCGGCAGGCCGCTGGCGGCCGAGACCACCCGACCCTGGACGAGCGGCGGCGCCTCGCTGATGGCGAGGTCGTAGTTGTAGCCGCCGCCGAAACGTCCTCCCTGCGCCGCTGACGGCAGCCACTGGCGAACTTGTGCGAAGTAGTCGCCGCTGCGCGCCGCCCGAAAGGTGATGCGTGAGGCAAGCTGGCCGCGCGCCGTATCGAGGTCATCGGCACGCGCATCGTTGTGCTGCACGGCCAGCCGCTGCTCGTCGAAGAGCTCCATGATGGTATCGGCGAAGGGGCCGAGGCGGGAGGTCTCGATGGTGTAGGCGGTGCCGGCGCGCCCGCTGAACCGTACCGTATCCACGTCGCCCTCGGTGGAGAAGTTATGGGTGCGGGCGACACCGTTGGTGGGGACCTCGCGGGCCTGCTCGAAGGTGTTGTCGGGCTCGAAGGCATCGGGATCGGTGCCCGCGGTGACGCTGAAATTGATGCCGGTTACCAGGCGCCCTGTTTGAACGCCGATGACCAGTCCTTCCGCCGGAACGGGGGTGCTGGGATAGGTCACCGCCAGGAGGTTCTGATCCGCGCCGGCGAAGTAGCCCGTCAACGTGGCGCGGTCGACGGCGTTCAGGCGCAGGCGGTAGGAGCCGGGTTGCAGCCCGGCGATCTCGTAGTCTCCCGACGGGAAGGTGATGCCGGCCACCTCGCCAGGGCCGCCCTCCTGCGGGCGCACGGGAACGGCCGTGATGTAGGCGCCGAAGACCGGCAGGCCATTTTTGCTGACGCGCCCCAAAATGCGGCCGGTGCTGGCGCCGAAGCCGGCCGCGGGGTAGATGGTGGAGACTCCCGCCCGGTCGTCAGCCTCCAGGCTGCGGCTCTGCAGATCGCCGGCGAAGGTGGAGGGGTGCATGGTGGCGCCGGCGACGAAGGTGTGGTCGAGCTGCAGCAGGTGGCCGATCTCGTGCGTGACGATGTGCTGCACATCGGCGCGCCCCGCCTCGCCGCGCGTGCTCCACTGAAAATCGGCGCCGTTCAGCTCGATCTCGGTTCCCATCACCTCGCCGTCGGAACGAAAGGTGGAGGTGGTGAGGGCGAAGACGCCGGGGCCGAGGGCCGAGTTCTCTCCCTGCTCGCGCCAGACGACGAGGTTGGTCTGGCCGCCGAAGGTACGGGTACGGGGTGTCAGGCCGTCATCGAGGAACGCCACCGTCGCCGAGGCCACCCCTTGCCAGGTGGCGAAGGCTTGACGGATGGCCTCGAATTCGGAGCCGTCGTCAATATCCTCGGAGCCGCGCTCGTTGATGACAAAGGTAATGCGGCCGTCGCGCACCGCGCCGCTGGTGGGCGTGCTCGGCGGCAGACTCCAGTGCAGCGCCTGGCCGTTGGGGCTGTGGCTCTGGATGTAGGCGTGGGCCGTCCGCCGCGGGAGGCCGCTCGGCAGGCTCAAGAGGCTGAGCTCGAGAAGCAGCACGACAACCAGGAGACGAGGGCCATGGGGCGTGGGTGCTGGGCTCATGGGTGGTGGGATGGACTCTCTGCTGAGGCGAGGCGGGCTGCGCCGAGAGGGCTCGGCTCCCGGCGATCCTCCGCCGGTTCACTCCATGGCGGGCGGCTCGGCTGGTTCCCCGCTGGCGGCCATGGCATGCGTGGCTGCCTTGCGCGGCGGCCGCGGGATGGGGCCGGCCTGACCTCCCCAGGATGGCGACGAGGCGGGCCTCGCCTGCATCCGCCCGCCCCTCATCACGGTACCATTCGCAGGAGACCCCGACCTTCGCGTGCACTCCTACGACAGCACGGCGGCAGATGCACGCCTCCCCCGGCGGGGCATCCCCCGTCTCCGTCTTAGGCAAGGCCTTCCCGCGTGCCCCCTATTCCTTGTCGCTTTGCTCTTTCTCCTTGCGCTCCTTGGCGCGGCGCAGCGCATCGAGGAAAGGATTTGAAGGCTGGCTGCCGGACTGGCCGTTTCCTCCCCCTTGCGCCGATCCTTTCTTCAGGGCTTCCAAAAACTTCTTCGCCGCCTCTTCGGGATTCGGCGCGGCGCCCTGCTGAGCGGCCGGTTGCACGCGCTCGGTGAAGATCTTCACCTCGTATTTCTTTTCGAGGGCGGCTTCCTGCTCCTTGAGGAGATCACGCTCCTTCGAGCGTTGCAGGCGGGTTCGGATACTCTCCTTCACCTCATCAAAGTTCTTGTCCACGGCGGGCCGCCGCTTCTCCAGTTTGATGATATGGTAGCCGAACTGCGTCTTGACGATGTCGCTCACTTCACCCGGCTTGAGTTTGAAGACCGTCTCCTCGAATTCCGGCACCATCTTGCCGCGGCCGAACCACCCCAAGTCGCCCCCCTTGGGTGCCGAGGGGCCGGTGGAGTACTTGCGCGCCAGGTTCACGAAGTCTCCCCCGCGGCGGACCTCCTGGAGCAGCCGATCGGCCTCCTCGCGGCTTTTCAGGAGGATGTGCCGCGCGCTCACCTGCTCGGGGCTGTGGAACTCGCTGCGGTGCGCGTCGTAGTACTTCCGCGCCTCGGCCTCATCGACGCTTGCCTGCGCCTGCGTCATCTTGCTGCGATACTCGCGCGCCAGAATCTTCTCGCGAGTGCCGTCGATCTGCGCCTTCACCTTCGCATCCTTGTGCAGGCCCTGGGCTTCCGCCTCCAGGGCAAAGAGTCGCCACTGCACGAGGCTCTTCAGGATGTTGAGGCGCGCCCCCTGCGAGGCGTAGCGCTGGCGAATGGCGCTGGGGAACTGGTTGAGGTACGCCTCCAGGTCGTCCTCGGTAATGGGTTGGCCGCCAACCGTCGCCAGGACCGTATTGGCGGGCTCTGCTTTCGCGGGCTCCGGCTGCGCAGGCGCCGCCTGCTTCGCGGGGACACGGCCGGCCGGCTTCTTCCCCTGAGCGGACGAGCTGGGAGGAACGACCAAGCCAAGGAGCATGATGCCTGCCGCGAGACCAACCACAACGCCGTTGCGCATGCCGAATCCTCCTCTACCAAGCGCGATTTTGAAAACCCTGCTGACCGGTGGCTCAGCCGCCGCCTACCTCGCTGTGGGGCAGCAGCCCCGCACCACGTTTCAGGAATGTTGCCACGCGCGACCGCTTTTGCAGCTTTTTCAGAGCGGTGGTCCGTGCCGGCGCCACGCTGCGCCGGGCAAGGGTGCGCCGCCTTCTCTCCGTCACACCTCGGCGCTACACCATTTGGAGCGTCCCGCTGCCAATGGGTTCCAAGAATCAGGGGGAGCGCCACCGCAAGACCCAGGGAGAGTTTCCGGCACAGCATCCCCTGCAAGGAGACGCCGCCTCCTCTGCCGCCGGCATCCTTGCCGAGGTCGTCAGCCGGCGCACCGAGCGGACCCGCCGCGAGCGGCTGGTTTCCCGCGCGGCGGAGGCAGGCCGGCGCCGCTGGCCTAGGTTGAGACGCCTCGACGTCGCCTGCGGCGAGGTCACCCCGGGACGCGAACCCTGCCGTTCGTCTGGGCGGTTTTGCCGCGCTCCACCTGCGCCACCTCGGCAAGCCGCTCCCTAGCCCAGGCGATGTGCTCGGCCACGAGCGGCTCGTGAGTCGGCATCGCATCGAGGAGGCCCATGAGCTGCGGATTGCCTGAGTTCCCGATCGCCACCGCCACGGTGCGCAGGAAGCCGCTGTACTTGGCACGCTTGATGGGACTGCGCCGGGTGGCGGCACGGAAGTCGTCCGCGCTCCAGAGCGCGAGATCGGCGAGCCGCGGCGGATCGAAGACCGCCCGCGGCGCAAAGGCGGGCTCCGTGGAGGAGGGGAGGTGCTGGTTCCAGGGACAGACCTGCTGGCAGATGTCGCATCCGAAGAGGTGCTCTCCGATCGGCGCGCGCAGCTCCTCGGGAATGCCGTCGCGCAGCTCGATCGTCAGGTAGGAGATGCAGCGTCGGGCGTCGAGCTGGTAGGGCGCGGCGAAGGCGTCGGTTGGGCAAGCCTCGAGGCAGCGCTGGCAGGTGCCACAGTGATCGGTGTCCGGGGTATCCGGTTCGAGCGCCAGGCTGAGGAGAATCTCGCCGATGAAGAAGAGCGAGCCGAGCTCGCGGTTGATGAGGCAGGTGTTCTTGCCCACCCAGCCCAGGCCGGCGTCGCGACCGTAGGCACGCTCGAGGACGGCGCCGGTATCGACGTAGATGCGGCTTTCGAGCGGCTGGGGGCTGTGCGCTTGGATGCGGCGCAGCAACTCCCCCAGGCGCTGTTCGAGGACGTTGTGGTAATCGTCGCCGCGGGCATACTCGGCGACGCGCCCGCGCGGCACCGGGGCCCCGCGGCGCTCGCCTGCCTCGGCGAGGTGGTAGTTCATGCCGCAGACGACGACTGAGCGCGCGCTCGGCAGCAGCGCCCGGACATCGGCGCGGCGTTCAGGCTGGCGCTGCAGGTAGGCCATCTTCCCGGCATAGCCGAGCGCCACCCAGGCCGCGTAGCGCGGGAAGTCCTGCTGCGGCCCCGCCGCGGCAACCCCCACGAGGTCGAAGCCGAGCTGCCGCGCCTGTTCTTTGATGAAGGTCTTCATCGAGGCAAGACCATCGAGGAGAAAACCGCGGCGTACGAATGAACCCACGGCGGCTGAGCCTTCGCCCCCATCTCTCCGAGCAGGTCAGTGCATGCCCTCGCCGCCATCGACCGAGATGACCTGCCCGGTGATGAAGTTGGCGTCGTCGGAGGCCAGGTGCGCCAGGGTGCCGACGAGGTCCTCGGGGTACTGGGTGCGGCGCAGCGCCCGGGAACGGATCGTGTTTTCGTTCACCTTCTCCGGGTTGTGCTCCGTTCCTGTGCTCATCGTGTAACCGGGGGCGATGGCGTTCACCGTAATGTTATGGCGCCCGAGCTCGCGCGCCATGGCGCGCGTCATGGCGACGATTGCTCCCTTCGAGGTCACGTAGTGGAGGAAGTTCGGCACCCCGGTGTAAACCGTGCTCGAGGCAATGTTGATGATCTTGCCGCCGCCCCCTTCGATCATCGCGGGGAGCACCGCCTTGACGCAGAGCCACGGCCCCTTGACGTTGATGGCCATGACCCGGTCCCATTCCTGCTCGTCGAGGTCCTGCAACTTGCCGAAGCGGATGGTGGCGAACATGGCGGCGTTGTTCACCAGCACGTCGATGCCCCCGAACGCCTGCCGCGCGGCGCCTGCCATGGCCTCGACGGAGGCTGCCCGGCTCACGTCGCAGGCGACGCCGATGGCTTCCCCGCCCGCCTTGGTGATGGCGTCCACCGCGGCCTGCGTGGGGATGACGTCCGCCACGACCAGCCGCGCCCCCTCCGCCGCGCAGCGTTCGGCATAGGCCCTGCCGATGCCGCGCGCACTCCCGGTGATGATGATGACCTTACCGCGTAAACGATCCGCCACGGTCATGCCGCTCCTCCCAGCCTTCGCCAGCTCCTGGTGCGCCTCATTCCTTGCCGTCAGGACGGCCCTTCGCGATGGGACCGAATCGGTGCTCAGATCATGAAGTGAAGGGAGCAGCAGCTCACCGCGGGCTACTCCTCGGGGACCTGGCCGAACTCGTTATGCGGCGGCGCCGCGCTCCCTTCTGGGCGGCACACCCCGCAGGGGCAGAGCTTGCGCAGCAATTTGAACGAGTAAATGCCGCTCGTGTGTTGATCATTCCACTCGATGTTGACCGCGTATCGTCCCACCAGCTTGATGTTGGTGGGCACGTACTGCTGTGGCGCGCTGCGGGTTACCACGCGCAGCAGCGGGCTCGACTGCTTGGTAGCCTTGGCGCGCTCTTCACAGCAGGAGGCGCAGGGACACTCGCGGCGCAGGAGGCGATGGGGATAGACGCTCTCATGGCCGTCATGCCAGATGATCTTCAGGTGCTCCGCGTCGAGTTTCTTGATCTCACGCGGTATGGGGGGAGGGGCAAACTTCTCGGTCATGGGAGGTTTACCTGGGGGCTGAAGGGAGTTTCCGCGACGGGCCGCGCGCATCAGCTTGCCAAACACCCGGCCCGGGGCGCTTCCTACAATGTAGTCGCGCACCCTTGACGGGTCAAGAATGCGCCTCCGTTGTCGAGCCTCGTGTTGCAGAAGCGGCCGCAGCCCTCCCGCCTGGTGGCAAGGTGCGCTGGCGCTGCCCCTGCCACTCCCTGGGGTAAGGGCCGCGATTCACCGCCGCTCAGGGTCGGCGCCGCCGGTGCTGAGACAGCGGCTCCGTGAAGTCGCGCCGAAATAATTCGGGCTGGAAAAATTGACTTTGCCACGGCATTGACTATATTGTACGCAATACTCTCTAACCTATTGAAGTGATTTAGGTTAGAGTATGTCCTCGGATGCGTCCCGGAGGTCAGCGAGGAGAAAGAACTTACCGAGCGGCGCGTTCACGTGGTGGGGGATTCCCGCTGTTCTCGGCAGAGAAGAAGCGGCAGTAGGTGGGAGCGCGAGGCAGCGCGTGGTGAAGCTGAACGATTGGTGCGGAGTGTGCGAGTGCCAAGGTTCGTGAGACCGCCGCGGATGAGTGAGCGGTCCTGATAGGTGGAGCAGCAATGTCTGGGGTACAGAAGACGATTGCGGTTGCAAGTGGCAAGGGAGGCGTGGGGAAATCAACCACTGCGGTGAACATCGCCCTGGCGCTGGCGCACCTCGGCTCGCGGGTCGGCCTGCTGGATGCCGATATCTACGGGCCCAGCATTCCGATCATGCTGGGGGTGAACAGCCATCCGAAGGTGACGAGTGATAAGCATATCCTCCCCGTGGAGCATTACGGCCTGAAGATTATCTCCATGGGCTTCCTGACGGACGAGAACAGCCCGGTCATCTGGCGTGGTCCCATGGTGCACGGCATCGTGAAGCAGTTTCTCACCCAGGTTGATTGGGGTGACCTCGACTACCTCATCGTGGACCTGCCGCCCGGCACCGGCGATGCCCAGCTCACCCTGACGCAGTCCGCAGCCCTGGCGGGGGCGGTGATTGTGACGACGCCGCAGAACGTGGCGCTCCTCGACGCCCGCAAGGGGCTGCGGATGTTCCAGCAGGTGAACGTCCCGGTGCTCGGCATCGTGGAGAACATGAGCTTCTTCATCTGCCCCAACTGTCAGCATGAATCGACTATTTTCAGGAAGGGGGGCGGCGAACGGATTGCCGCGGAGCTTGGGGTGGCATTCCTGGGCGGCATCCCCATCGACCCGGCGATCTGCGAGGCGGGCGATGCCGGCAAACCAGTCGTCTACCAGGACCCGCGGAGCCGCCTCTCGCAGGCGTACCTCGCCGTCACCCAGCAGATGCTGGCGAACCTGGGCAGCCAGGTGGAGACGACGATCTCGCTGTAGAAGGTCTCTGGGGGGGTTGTTGACGAGGGGCGGAGAAACGCCGGCTGGCGGCTGGGGGGAGAGGGAGCTGCCGCGGGCGGAGAGCGGCAGAGCCGATCGACGTTCCCAGCCACCTTCCTCGCGCGTCAGTTCCAGTGCCTTGGCGCGTCACCTCACGAACGCTGAGCGAATCGCGGCGTGGAAGATTGCTCCCGACCAAGAGGAGTCTTGCGGCGCGGGGCCGCTTGCCTCGGTTTTCACGCCAGGGAGGCACGCCAGGTGCGCGAGCTCGTGCGCGGCTCGCGGCAAGGGGGGCGTCGGGGAGCGCGTGATCTCCCACGCCACCGCGCCTCGCCGACTCCACTTCCGCTGGCTCGAATTCCCCTGTGAACTGTTGCGACCTGATTCAAGCCACCTCCCGGCGCGCGCCGCTCCAAGAGACTCCTGCCCGCCGCCCCGGCGATGTGCGTAGTGTCTCCCTCCTCGCGCCCCGCTACCACCCTCCTCTCCCTGCTGCCCCCATCCCCCAGCCGTCCCGCGCCACGGCATCAGCGGGCGCGGCGCCGTGAAATCCAGCGATTCCCTTCCAGCTCCAGGACGGTGAAGACGAGCGTCAGGAGGATCGCTTGCACAATCAGGAGGATGGCATCGAGGATGCGGGCGTTCCGCAGCACCACCGCGGCGATGCCGAAGCAGGTCGCCCAGGAGTAGATGAGGAGGACCGCGCGCTTGTCATCTTGGAGCAGCGCGCGCAGCCGATGGTGCAGATGATCGCGCCCCACGTAGCTGATCCACTGCTGGAAACTGCGGACGTTGCCGCTGGCGATGCGCGTCACCGTGATGTGGATCATATCGAAGATGAGGACCGAGAAGATGAGCAGCGGCGCCGCGAAGGAGACCACGGCGCTGGTCTCCGACCATTCCCCTGCCACCGCCAGGGCGCTCAGGGTGAAGCCGAGGAAAGTGCTGCCGGAATCGCCGAGGAACATCTCGGCTGGCTTCGAGCGCCTGAAGTTGTAAGGCAGGAACCCCAGGCACGCCCCCATGAGGGCGATCGACATCCACCCAAAGAAGGCCTGCCGCGTCTGGAACGCCACCATGCCGAGGAAGAACGCGATGATCGCCGACAGCCCCGTGGCCAGGCCGTCCATGCCATCGAGGAAGTTCAAGGCGTTGGTGATGCCGACGATCCAGAGGAAGGTGAGGGTGTAGTTGACGACATTGCCGACCGGGGTCTGCGGCAGGAGGCGGAGGTAGACGCCGCTGATGATCAGCCCGCCGACGGCAACCACCTGCACGCCGAGCTTCAAGCTGGCGGGAAGCTCATACTTATCGTCGATCGCCCCCACGAGGGTCATCAACACACCGCCGAACAGGATGCTGTTGACGGCAGGACTGAGAATCTGGTTGCTCACGAGGGCAAGGAAAAAGGCCGCAAAAATGCCCAACCCGCCCAAGAGGGGGGTGGGATTCTTGTGCACCTTGCGCAGATCAGGGAGGTCGAGGATGCCCGTCCGCTGCGCCAGCCAGCGCGTCGCAGGTCCAAGCAGGTAGGAGAGGCTGGTGGCGAGGAGGAAGATGAAGAGCCACCGCTTGCCGGCACTGGTCAACAGGCTCCGCACCGGCGGGATGTTGATGAGCGCGAAACAGAGGAGCGCCAAGAGGTAGGCGATCCTCCGTCTCCAGCGGACGACTGCGACGCCCCGCTTCTCCATGGATCGACCCTCTCTCGTCGTGGTGTCGCGCGGCTTCGAGTCTGTGAGCGCCGCATGGTGAAATTCCCGAAACAAGGCGCCTGCTACTTGTCTTGGCGGTTACCTCCCTGCCGCCCCCGCCCGAGCGGCAGGGTTGGACGGCGCGGCGGTGCCCGGGGACGAACCGGGGGACGACGCAGCGGGGGGCGGCGCCGTCTCGCTTGGCGCCCCGGGGCGCACGAAGATCGGGTTCGACACCACGTAGTTCGGGCGCGGCCCCTGCACGTAAATCCGATAGAATGCCGGCTCCTTGTGATCCGCTTGCGCATCCCGACGCAGGACTCGCAGCGGCGTGGTTCCTTGCAGCAAGTCCATGCGCCTGCCGGAGCGGATGATCTCCACCGTCACCGCCACGCGCTGCTGATTGGTCGCCGCCACGATCACCTCCACCTGCGGCGCCTCGATGCTGGGGACGCTGGGGGGGCCCTGGAGAACGAGCGTCTCACCCGCCTGCGCAGATTTTCCCGTCGTCACATCCGTGAGGGTGAAGGTGTGCAGGACGAGCTGGTAGTCATCGCCGCGGCGCAACGCATACATGCGGCCGCGACGCAGGGCATCCAGCGCCGCCGCGGCGCTGAGCTCCGGCACGAGGAGGACGCTCTGCACGTGGGAGAGCCTGGTGCCCGGCTGGTCGAGGTGAAAGTCGATGCCGCCCACGCCCCACAGCGGCTTGGAGCGTTCGCCCCGCAGGTACTGCAGGAGCGCCATGTCCCACTGCATCCCCGCTTCGGTGATGTGGATCGTATCCTGGTAGGCCGTCTCCACCCCGTCGGCTCCAAACGTTTTCAAGATATCATTGGGGTAGCGCTTCGTCTCCATCTTGATGATGCCCAGGTCCTGGACGTCGCGATTCGATTCGGGGTGGGCCCAGAAGGCCAGGATGTCCTGCTCGTTGGCGTAGTTCAACACCTCCTGGTACGGCGCCACTCCCTGATCGCCGTCGAACTGGGTGAAGGCGGAACTTCGGAAGGGATGGGTGTCAAGGATCGCCAGGATGCCGAGGATCGCCAGGCCGAGACCCGCCCAGCGCTGCCATCCCCCCAGAACGAGCAGGATCATGCCGATGAGCGCAGCGAAAAAAAAACTAGGCTGGGCAGCAGGAGGCGGGGAAGGTAGCGCCGCGACAGCTTCCCATGCAGCACCGGCAGCCCATTGATCTGCTCGGCAGAGCGAAAACCGATGAGGAGGAGATGCTTGTGCCAGTTGTTCGCCGTCAGGCTGTTCAGCGGATTGCCGCTCCAGTAGTAGAACGGCACCGACTCGATCCCCGGCAGCAGCACGAGATCGGGGTTCTGGGCGCTGAGCTGCTGGATCGTCTCCAGGTAGCGGGCGGCGCCGTACTGGAAGACTCCGCCTTGACTCTGCTTGCGGCGCAGCAGGTTGCGGAAGGGAGGCAGGCCATAGGCCAGGCTGACCGCCTCGTGGTCGGCGAAGACCACAACCTTGATGCCCGCCTGGCGCGCCAGGTCCACGATCTCCTCCGGCGAATGGGCGCCGGTGCTCACCGTCGTCTGCACGTGCAGCGCGGCGGGAGCCTGGAGGTACTGGGCCGCCGCGGCTCCGCCCCAGAGGGCAAGCACGCACCCCAGCAGCACGAGCCTTAGGAGGCCGTCCGTTGTCCGGCGAGCGATCGGAGGGGTTCGTTCTTGGTGCGCGGACATGGGCGGAAGCCTCGTGGCGCTCATCCGGCAGGCGCGGTTGTTCTCTTGTAGCAAATCGCCCCCCTTGCCGCAAGCCGAAAGGTGAGTTCCGCGGCAGCTACGCGAGGCGCACGCCGCCACGGCTGTCGTGCCGGTCGATGGCCAGCCACGCCCGCATGACGTGGAAGGCTTCGGCGAGCAGCGCCCGTCCCTGGATGCCGCGGAAATGCGCCGCGCCCCGCGCCGTGTCGAGGATTGTCAGGCCCTCCACGTTCGTCTTCGACAGTTGCGAGGCATGCGCCTTGAGCGCCGCTTCCTTGATCGCGTAGACGTTCGAAATGTCCGAGAAGACCTGCGGGGTGAAGCCAAGCGTCGACGGCACCTCGTAGAAGAGCACGGTGCGGATGTGCCGCGCCGCGGAGAGGGTCGAGAGCGCCAGGTTGCGATGATCCTGGTGCGTGTCCTCGGTGTAGTTGACGAAGATCATGCTCGGCGCCACTTCGTTGATCACCGCCTCGATGGAGTCGATGACCTCCTTCGAGTTGGGGACCCGGGTATCCTCGTAGTCACCGAGGAAGAGCTTGGACACCTGCAGGATCTGCTGCGAGGCAAGTTGCTCCTGGCCGCGCCCCTCGCGATCGCCGCCGCTTCCCCCCTTGGTCATCACCAGCATGAATGTTTCGTGGCCGTTGCGGGCCAGGTTCACGAGCGTGCCGGCGCAGCCGAACTCGATGTCATCCGGATGCGCTCCGATGGCCAGAACCCTCATGGTTTCACTCCTCATGCCGCTCGGTTCAGGTGCGGCGCCGCAACAGCTCCTGGTAGAGGTCGTCGATGAGCGCCACCATGCCGACCGCGCTGAAATGCTCGGCATGGCGCTGCGCCGCTGCGGCGAAACGCTGGCGCCGCGGCGCATTGGTCAGGAGCGCCTCGCACGCCCTGGCCAGCGCGGCCGCGTCGGCGGGCGGCACGAGGAGGCCGGTCCCCCCCTCGACGACGATGTCGGGAATGCCCCCCACCCGCGTCGCCACCACCGGCACGCGCGCCGCCTGGGCCTCCAGGAGCGCCCTCCCCATCCCCTCGTTGAGGGAGGCCAGCACGAACAGGTCGAGCGCGCCCAGGAGACGCGGCACATCAGCACGCCAGCCGAGGAAGCGCACGCTCTCGCCCAACCCCAGGCGGGCGGACTGCGCGGCAAGCGGCGCCTGTAGCTCGCCGTCGCCCATGAGCAGGAGCGTTGCCGTGGGGACGCGCCGCCGAAGCTGCGCGAACGCATCAATGAGATAGCAGTGCCCCTTGATGGAGGTCAAGCGCGCCGCGCAGCCGACGGCGAGGCTCTCCCCCGTCAGGCCGAGCTCGGCGCGCACCGCCGCCCGCTGCGCCGCCGCCTGCCGGTATGGTTCGAGATCGATGCCGCTGTAGATGGCGCGAAAGAGCGCCGGCGGCCCGACCCCAAGGGTCACATGCTCGGCGGCGCCGCGCTCGGTCAGGGTGATGATGCGATCGGTGACGCGCGCCGTGCGGCGTTCGGCCAGCAACATGGCGCGCGTCATCCAGGGGCCGAAGTAGCCGTAGAAGACGTGCCCGTGCGGGGTGTGCACGAGGTGCGGCACGCCGGCCCACCGCGCCGCCCAGCGCCCCAGGATGCCGGCCTTCGAGGAGTGGGTGTGGACGAGATCGTAGCGCTTGCGGCGCAGGTAGCGCCAGAGGTTGAGAAGGGCGCGCGCGTCGGCGGCGGGGGCGATGTCGCGGTGCAGGGCGGGGACGACGAGGAGCGGCACGCCGGCGCGCCGCAGCCGCGCCCGCGCCGCACCCAGGCCCTCTTCGGTGCGCCCCACCGCCAGGTGTACTTCGTAGCGCTCCTTGTCGAGGCCGCAGACGGTCAGCAGCGTATTCTCGCTGGAGCCGCCGGCATCGAGCCGCGTGATGATATGAAGGACTCGCCAGCGGCCCACGCCTCACGTCTCCCCTGCCGGACTCGGCGCGCAAGGCGCCCGGCAACCTTCGAGCACCGCCAGGATGCGCCGCGCAATGACCTCTTGGTTGAAGGCCTGCGACCGTTTCAGGCCGAGGGCGGCGAGGCGCTCGCGTTCGGCGGTATCGTTGAGGAGGCGTTGCATGGCGGCATGGAGGGCCTGCGGGTCGTCGGGATCGACGTAGAGGGCGCAGTCGCCGGCCACCTCGGGCAGCGAGGTGCGGTTCGAGCAGATTACCGGCGCGCCGCAGGCCATGGCCTCCAGCACGGGCAGGCCGAAGCCCTCGTAGCGCGAGGGAAAGACGAAGAGGTGCGCCATGCCGTACAGCCCCGCAAGGTCCTCATCCGGGACGGCTTCCGCAAACGTCACCTGGTCCCCCACCCGCAACTGCCGCACCTGCGTCTCAACCGCCGCGCGACCGCTCCGCCGGCCCGCCACCAGGACGAGCCGGTGCGCCCGCCGCTGCTCGTCGCTGAGCCGCGCATAGGCGCGCAGGAGACCCTCCACGTTCTTATGCGGACGAAAGTTGCCGACGTAGAGGAGGTACGGGCCGTCGAGGCCGTAGCGCCGCGCCGTGGCGCGCGCCTGCTCGCGCTGCCGTGGCGGGCGGAAGTGCGCCGCCAGCCCCAGCGGCACCGTCTCCACCTTGCCCTCCGCGGCCGGGAAGAAGCGCAGGATGTCCCGCCGCGAGTGCTCGGAATCGGTGATGATGCGCCTGGCCGCGCGCACCGCCAGGGCGCCGTAGCGGCGCAAGAGCCAGCGCCGCCAGAGGGGCTGCTCGCGTCGGTACTCCGGCAGGATGAAGAACATGAGGTCGTGGATGGTGATGACCAGCGGGCAGGGGCTGCAGAGGGGTCCCTTCAGGTAAGGGGAGAGGAAGACCTCCACCCGATCGCGCCGCAGCCGCCGCGCCAGCGTCACCTGATCCCACCACAGCGCCAGCCGCTCCGGCAGGCAACGCCACTGGACATTGGGCGCCCGGAGATGCGGCACGGTCTTCTGGTTGCCGTAGAGGAGAAAGGTGATGTCGGGACGCTCGCGGACGTTCACCGCCAGGAAGTTGCGCAGGTAGCGCTGAATCCCCGTCGTCGTGCCGCCTGCGAACTCGCGGGCGTCAATTCCCAGGCGCATGGCGGTGGCATCCCTCTCTGAACCGCCGCTCCGCCCGGGCTCAGGCCGGGGAGCGGCCTGCGGTCCGGGCGCCGAGCAGGCGCGCGTAGAGCTGCTCGACCCGCTCGGCATGCTGCTGGATGCTGAAGTGGCTGGCGACGCGGCGCGCTCCGGCCTCCGCGATGCCGCGCCGCAGCTCCTCATTGCCGAGGAGACGGCTGATGGCATCGGCCAGCGCTTCCGCATCGCCCGCCGGAACGAGGAGCCCGCTGCGGCCGTCCTCGATGATCTCCGGCACGCCGCCCGCCGCCGTCGCCACCACCGGCGTCTCCGCCGCCATGGCCTCGATGAGGACGCGCCCGAAATGCTCCTCCAGGGAGGAGAGGACGAAGACGTCGAGGGCCGCCATGACGTTGGGGATGTCCTCGCGGTGGCCGGCGAAGTGCAGCCGTGCGCCCAGCTCCAGGCGGCGGGCCTCCTCTTCGAGCTCGCCGCGCAGCGGGCCATCCCCCACGACGATGAAGCGCACCTCCTTATGTTGCATGGCCAGGAGCGCCGCGGCCCGAAGGAAGTAACGCTGGCCCTTGAACGGCACCAGGCGGCTGACGTTGCCGACGAGCCGCACGCCGCTCGCGCCTCCCCACGCCGTCCGCAGCGGCGACGGGCGGGGCGCGGCCTGAAAGGCGGCCACGTCGACGCCGTTATGGATGACCGTGACCTTCGCGGCGGCCCAGTGCGCGAACCTGAACCGCTGCGCCGTGGCCAAGGAGTTCGCCACGATGGCGCTGGCGAGCGCCGCCAGGGGGGCGTCGAGCCAGCGGTCGCGCTCGATGATGCGGACGTGCCAGATGCACGGCACCCCGGCCCAGCGGGCCGCCGCCCCACCGTACACCATGCAGCGCGAGCCGTTCGCGTGCACGAGGTCGAACCCCTGCCGCAGCAGGCGCACGAAGGCGGGGATGGCGCGCAGCGCCGCCACGGGCGGCACCTGCCGCAGGCTCGGCATGGGAGCGAGACAGACCGGCACGCCGAGCGCCCGCAGGCGCGGCACGAGGCTCCCCTCGGAGGGGCAGACCACGGTCGGATCGTAGCGCTCCCGGTCGAGCGCCCCCAACAGGCCGAGGAGGCTGATCTCGCCACCGCCCACGATGTTCCCGCTATTGGCGAGTATCAGGACGCGCGGCATGCCTGCTCCGCACCTCCTTCCCTCCGTATCAACCTCTCTCCTCGCCGCCGCCCCATCATGCCCGCAGCCCGCCTCAGCGGCGCCAGCGGCGCGCCGCAAGCCCCTGCAAGCGCCCGACGTCAAGGCTGAAATCGAGCACGAGCTTCACGAGCGGCACCGTGAGCCAGACGGCCAGGCTGCGTGCCCGCCCCAGGCTGCGGTAGTAGCGGTAGCCGTAGAAGTAGCGGCTCAGCATCGCCGCGTAGTAGATCGCCGCAAGCAGCGCCAGGACCGGCAGACTCGTCACGCCGGTCACGAGCAGCAGGAGAAGGAGCAGCGCCAGCCGGAGGGTCATGGAGCTGGCCGCCATGCCCGCGAAGTGGCGAGGCGGCGCGTCCGTGTACTTCGCGAGTTCCGCCTGGCTGTTCCCCCGGCGGATGAACCAGCGCGCCAACCCCCGCCAACTGCCCCGCGGCTTGTGGTAGACGACCGCCGCCGGCGTGTAGCGGCAGCGATGGCGGGCTGCCACGCGCGAGGCGAGGAGCTGGTCTTCGCCGCCATACGTCGTATCCATGGCGAAGCCTCCCGCCTCCTCCAGGGCGGCGCGCCGGTACGCGCAGTTGCAGGTTGAGAGGGCCCGCGTATCGTGCGCCCGGCCGTTCGCCCGCACCACGTACTTCAGACCGCCGCCGGGGAAGCCGAGGATGTTCTCGCAGTAACCGAGGGTGTTCGTGGGCTCGACGAGGACGGCGCCGGCCACCCCCGCCACATCAGGCTCGAAGGCGCGCACGAGCTCCGCGGCCCAAGTCGGCTCCACCACGCAGTCGTCGTCCGTGAACAGGAGGAGGTCGTGCCGCGCTTGGGATACCGCGACGCGGCGCGTGTGGCCGTAGCCCCGATGCTCCAGCGGGATGGTGACGTAGCGCACCCCTTCGGGAGGGCGCGGATCGTCCGTCTCCTCAACGACTACGATCTCCAGCTTCTGCCGCGGGTAGTCGAGCTGCCGCAGGGAAGCGAGGGCGCGGTCGAGTTCGGCGCGCCGGTCCTTCGTGCTCACCAGGATCGAGATCGCCGGCGCTGCATCGTGGCTGTCTCCCATGGACCACCTGCGGGTGAACGCCGCCCTCCCCGCCTTCCTTGCCGGCCGCGGCACGGCCGCCGCGCAGCCGCGGCGGCACCAACCTAGAGACAGACCGACCGGTAGCGTACTGATCCATACCAGCGCCCAAGCGTCAGCGCGGCGGACTTCAGGAGGAGGAGGCCGGTGCATTGAAGGCCGGCGGCGCGACCGCCTCGCAGGCCGATCTGGCGCATGCGCCGCCTGATATCGCGCTCGACGTAGGCAAGGTACGCGGCCGCCAGGAGAAGCGCAAGGGGCTGCCACCAGGCCAGCAGGAGGAGCGCCGCGAGCTTCTTCTCCGCCGAGGCCAGGTCGATCCAGGCGCTCAGCCGCCCCCAGCGCCACTCGCAGAACTTGCCGGGCAGCACGAGCGCCAGGCGCGGCTCGTAGTAGCGCCGCAGCCCCAGGGCGTGGGCCTTCCCGAAGCCGAAGCTCTGCCGCAGCATGCCGCGCAGGGTGCCGCGGTGAACGTGGAGGACGAGCGCCTCCTCCGTGTAGCGGATGGCGTACCCGGCGCGGTAGATGCGACCACAGAGATCGTAGTCCTCGCCGTAGATCGGGATGCGGCGGTCGAATCCCCCCAGTTCCAGGAAGAGGGCGCGGCGCACCGCGAAGTTCGCCGTCGGGAAGCCGCCCGCCCTCGGCGTGATGCTCCGGAACACTGCCCCCCGCGCCGCGCCGCGCAAGGTGAACAGGCAGAGGAAGAGCTGCAGGACGTTGCGCGGCGTCTTGCCCGCGATGTTGCCCGCCACCGCGCCGATGGTCGGGTCCTCCCCGAAGGCCGCGGCGAGTCGTTCGATCCAATCCGGCGCCGGCTCGCAGTCGGCGTCCGTCATGCAGACGAGGTCGCCGGCCGCGGCCTCGACCCCGCGGTTGCGGGCCGCCGCGGCGCCGCGAAACGGCTCCTGCAAGAGCTTCACGCCGGCGACCGCCTGCTCGTCGATGAAGCGCTCGATGCAGGCCACCGTCTCATCCGTCGAGTTGTTGTCGACGATGAGGACCTCGACGGGAGGCTGCGTCTGGCGCCGCAGCGCCTCCAGGCAGCCGCGGATCGTCGCGGCGCCGTTGTAAACCGGCACGACGACGGAGACGCGCCGCGGCGAGGCCGGGCTTGCTACCCGCATGTCGGTGCTCCAGGACGGAGGACGCCCGCGGCGAGGCCGGCATGCGCCTCCCCACCACATAGTGTATGCTGGGGAGCCTACGGGAGCAAAGCGGCGCAGGGGAACCACCCGCGCCGCCTCGGCCTCCGCGCGCCGTCGCCGCAATCGTCCACCTTCGCGGCGCGCCGTCGCCGGTGCGGGAGCTGAACCCAGGCGCCCGGACGCGGCGGGGGCGTCAGGGCGGCGGCATCTCCTTCCAGGCCGGGAGGGCTCGGAAGGGTGTCGGCGCGTCGGTCCCCTCTCGACACTCCTGCCGGCGGATCGTCCCCATGGCCACGATCACCATCGACGCCTTACCCCTGCTTGCCGAAGGCGGCATCAGCAACTACGTCCGCCCGTTCACGCACGCCCTCCTGGAGCAGAACGAGAGCCACGCCATCCGCTTGCTCTTCCGCCTCGGCCGGCGGCGACAGCGCCGCGAGCGCTACGCGGCCTACCGCCGCCGGCGCCCCGCGACCTCCGAACGCGATCTCCTCGTGTCGCTGCCGGACCGCCTCGTGCGGCTCCTTTGGTGCTCCCCCTGGAGCCTGCCGCCGCCATGCGGAGCCGGTCGGTCCGAGTACTTCCTCGCCACCACGGAATTGCTGCCCCGCTGGCGGCGGGTGCGGAAGGTGCAGATCGTGTACGACCTCAACCCGCTGCGCCTGCCGCAGTTCTTCCGCCTTGACCATGCCGCCTTCCGGCGCGCCCGCGAGCGCCAGGCGGCGGCCTGCGAGCTGATCATCGCCATTTCCCGCTCAACGCAGCAGGACGTCATCGAGCTCCTGCGGGTGCCGGAGGAGAAGACCCTCCTCCTCTACCCGGGCCCGCCGCAGCTTGCCGGGCCGGCACCGGAAGCCGAGCTCGCGGTACAGCCGGAGCGGCCCTATATCCTCTACATCGGCGCCCTGGCCCTGAACAAGAATGTGGACGGCCTGCTGCGCATCTTTGCGCGCTGCGTGCACGAGCATGGGCTCGACTACCATCTCTACCTCACCGGCAAGGATTTCCTCGGCGAGGAGTTCCGCGATCGGCTGCTGGGGGAGCTGCGCCTGGGCGGGCGCGTCCACTTCCTGTCGTGGATTCCCGAGGCGCACCTGGTGCGCTACTTGCTCGAGGCCCGCATGCTCTGGCTCTTCTCCTGGTACGAGGGCTTTGGGCTGCCGGTCCTCGAGGCGGCCTGTCGCGGCACTCCCGTGCTCTGCAGCAACCGCGGCTCGCTGCCGGAGATTCTCGCGGCGCCGGAGCAGCTCATCGATCCCGACCAGGAAGAGGAGGCCGCGGCGTATGCGGCGCGCGTCTGCCGCGACGACGCCCTCCTCGCCGCCTGGGCGCGGCGCGCCAGGGAGCGCGCCCGCTGCTTCTCCTGGGAGCGCTCGGCCGCCGCGCTGCTGGCCTGGTTCAACGCGCACTAAGGCGACGCCGGAGGCGATGCGGGCCGCGTTCCGCCAGGTCTCCTCTTGCGTGGGTCCGGCGTGACGGCAAGCGTGGAATGTGCGGTCCCGGCCCGTGACGAGGGAAGGTTGCGGAGCCTGCTTGATCCTTTGGGAATGGGTCCAGTCACCACTCGACTTTAGCCGAGAAGCCTCGACAGGGCAAGGAGATCCACAAGTATCCCCTTGAATTACAAAGGGAAAAGGGAGTGCGACGCGGCGCCGAGCCTTCGCTGAAGGGAGACGGAGGGAGACGGAGAGAGCCGCGGGGGCGGAACAACTGGCGCAATCCTGCCCTTCCGAGGAGGGAGCGACGGGGGGGGCGGTCGGCATCGAAGCGCACGGTTCCCCGCCGCAGGTTTTGACCTGCAAAGGGGCGAGCGCTTTCTTCTCCAATCCGCGCCTCGCCGTCCGTCCGCCGGGCGACAACCTGGGTGGTGCGCCAGGCGCTGCCGGCTTTCATGGAGCCTTACAACCGCCACTGGCTCATCGATCCCCATGGCTGCCGCACCCGGACCTGGTGCGCGCAGCAGCTCGCCCTATCTGGAGGGGGAGGCGTGACGTTGCACCGCTTCCTCTGACCCACCAGAAACCGGGGCGGTGCGGGGGAAGAGCCCCGCCCCTTCACCCCTTGAATTTCCTGCGCTGGTTGCCTACACTCATCGCCTGTTACTCAACCCCGGAATTGGCCGCAATCCAGCCAGAGCGCCTCTGGCTCGCCCGGCAGGGTAGTTCTGTGTCCCTTGTCTCAAGATCCAAGCAGTTCGTCGGTCTAGTCACGGTACTGTTCTGCGTGGACATCCTGCTGCACTTCGTGGTCTGCCCTCTGCCCGTGCCGTCAAAGGCGTCTCCCTGGCAGGAGACGGTTCTTAGCCAGCCGGCGCCCACTTCCGCCGGCTTCGACCGTGTTGCCGAGGAGTTCTGTTCCCCAAGCGACTCCAATACCCTTCTCCCTTGGCGCGAGCCGGGCAGCGTCTGCGTCGAGGTCTCCTTCACCCCCATCCTCCTCTCGGCCGTCTCCCGGACGGAGATTCCACCCCCCGAAGCGTAACCCCTCCACTACCCCCGTGTGATCGAGACGTTACCGCAGCCGCTTCCTGATGGTTCAGGAAGGTCCGTCGGCAGCAGGATCGTTGCGCCCGGAAGCCGGCTGCCAGCGGCGCGGAGAGCGCCTCGACCACACGAGCCCGAAACCTGATCCGCCGCGTCCGAGACCGCCCAGCGTCAAGGGGCCGGTCTGCGCAGGGAGGGCGTGACGCCGCTCACGCGACTGCCGGCGGATCACCGAGCTTTGCATCTCAGGGCCCCCCGAGGGCCAACTTGGTGGGAGTAACGCAGCCATGCCGAAGTATCAGACTCAAGGCAATCCTCTCCGTCGCTGCGGAGCCACACTTGTAATGCTGTTCCTTGCCGTCGCGGCGGTAGGATGGTTCACCACCCCGGCCATGGCCATCCCGGCTTGGGCCAGGAAACACAATCTGCAATGCAGCACTTGCCATACACGCCCGCCGCGTCTCAACCGTTTTGGCGAGCAGTTCCACGAGATGAATTTCATGATTCCCAACACCAGCGAGGAGAAGCGGCCGGAGAGGCAGCAGCTCGGCCCCGTCAGCCTCGAGCAGCAACTGGGCAACCACCTGGCCTTCCGCGTGCTGGGCAACCTGGCGCAGGGGTTCGAGTTCAAGGGCCGTTCAGGCCGCTCGGAGATCTCCTTCCCCAATGAGCTGGAGATCTTCATTGCCGCTAACCCGACGGACGACATCGCCGTCTTTGTCGAACTGGAGAACGAGTTGAAGGAGCTGGAGTTCAACGCCGGAGAGTTCGAGCTGGAGCAGCACTTCGGCCTTGGCCACGAGGCGTTCCTGATGATCAACTTGGCGAAACCCCTGCGCCGCCTCGGCCTGCCGACGATGGTGCATGGCGCCGAGGCGGGGGGGATGGTGCACTCCTCCATCCTGGGGCACGGGCCGATGCTGATGATCGGCCTGGTCGATCCCTCGACGAACTTCTCCTTTCCCACGGCGCGGCAGGTGATGACCAGCCTCCCCGCCGACGTTGAGAACGAGGAGCTGTTGCGCCTGCCCATCACGCCCTACGCCTTCGGCGGCAAGTTCTTCGGCCTCTACAAAGCCAATGAAAACGATCCGCTCCTCGCCACCACGCCGACCCTCTACAACACGGCCGGCGCGCTCGGCGCCGACTTCCATGGACGCCTCTTCGGCAACCTCTTGCTCTACCAGTTCGGCGTCATGAACGGCGCCAACGAACGCAGCAGCGACGCCAACGAGAAAAAGGATTACTACGCCGGGCTGCGGCTCGATCTCGGCGAGTCCAACTTCGCGCGCTTCAACATCTCCGGGTTTGCTTACTGGGGCAACGACACGGCCAGGGCGCCGCGCGCCTCGGACCCCAGCCGCCCCGGCAGGCTGATCGACTGGCGGCGCTACGGCCTCGGCGCCAATCTGACGTGGCGCTGGCTCGACCTCTACGGCGCCTACGTCTGGGATAAGATCAATGATGAAGACCTGCCGGTCTTGCTGCGGCCGCACTTCGACAACACGGCCAGCGGCCTGACCCTGGAAGCAGACTTCCTGCTCTCCAACAAGTGGCTGGCCTCCCTCAGATACGATAGCCTGGACGGCGGAGGGCTGATGGAGTCATCCGGCGCCACCGGCGTGCCCGGCGGCCTGCGCGCCAACGGCGCCATGCTCGGCGCCCAGGCCCGCTACTACATGCGGCAGAACGTCTCCCTCTACCTGCGTTACCAGTACAACCTCGAGCAAGACGAGGAGAGCCCGCTCACAAGTTGGGTCCACGGCGCCATGCTCGGCATCGACCTCGACTTCTAAGACTTCCAAGGAGACTCAACATGCCCCGGTTTCAGATGCCTTTGAATAGATGGCTCGGCCTGCTTGCCGCGCTTTTCCTCATCAGCGCGGGCACACCCCCGCTACGCGCCGACACTCCTGCCGAGCGCCGTCCCCACGGCCACGAACAGCCGGCGATGATGCAGCAACCCGCGGCGCACGAGGAGAAGGACAAGGCCCCTCATGGGGAGGAGGGGGAGAAGGGCCACAAGGAGGAAGCGGCGCCGCCCGCGGTCAGGGAGGGTGAGCAGAAGCGCGACGCCCACGGGGAGGACGGGCACGCCAAGGAGTCGCGGGGTCTCGAGCACCTGCATTTTCCCGTGCCGCCGCCGTACCGCAAGGTGCAGCCGCCCGACAGCCTTTGGACTGATCCCCAGGTGTTGGCGCGCGGCGAGAAGACCTACACCCAGTTCTGCGCCGTCTGTCACGGTGTGAAGGGGGATGGCCGGACCCCCGCCGCGGCCGCCCTGGCCCTGCCGCCGGCCGACCTCACCCAGAGCCGCGAGATCGCCGAGATGCCGCCCGACTTCTGGTTCTGGAGAGTCAGCGAAGGCAATACGCCGGGCCCGTACAAGGCGTTCAACTCCGCCATGCCGCCGTGGAAGAGCATCCTCGGCGAAGAGGATCGCTGGGCCGTCATCGCCTACATGCATCTCTTCTCGGGACACCGAGGTCCCCACACCCTGCGGCAGCATCCGGGAGCCACCCAGGCGGAGAACCACGGCTCGATGCTATACAACATGGCCTGCACCTGGTGCCATGGCAAGGCGGGCAAGGGGGACGGCCCGGCGGCGTTCTTCGTCGGCGCCTACTCCGCGCCGCGCCCGCGCGACTTCACGCGCGGCGAGTTCAAGTTCCGTTCTACTCCCAGTGGCGAGCCGCCGACCGACGACGACCTCTACCGCACGATCACGCGGGGCATCCCCGGCTACATGCCGTCCTTCGCCACGATCAGCGACCTGGAGCGCTGGATGCTCACCCTGTACATCAAGCGCTTCATGCCGGCTCCGGGGCCGGAGGCCGTGCAGCCGATCAAAGTCCTTGCGCCTCTCGCCATGACGGAGGAGAGCGTCAAGAAGGGCTTGCTCCTCTACCAGCAGGCGGAGTGCTGGACCTGCCACGGCTTCCTCGGGGAGGGAGACGGACCGAGCGCCGCAACGCTGAAGGATGCCGACGGCCTGCCGATCACCGCCGCCAAGTTGAGCCGCCCCTCAACCTTTAAGAACGGCAGGTTGCCGGAGGATATCTACCGCACGCTGATGACGGGGCTGTCGGGCACGCCGATGCCAAGCTACGCCGATGCCTTCGAAGGCCAGCAGGAGGATGTCTGGCACCTCGTCAACTACGTGCGGTGGCTCTCCACGGAGTAACGAAGTATGGGAGGGGGCGGGACCGCTTTCCGCACGGCGTGCAGCACCGTCGTGAGGCGCACCGCGCGGGGCGGCGGTCCTGCCGCCGTGGCGAGGGTGGGGCTGGAGGCACAGGATGACGCCGCGGGGTCGTGCCGCGTCTGCCGGCGGGCGGTACCGCCTGTGGTCGCTCCCCTTTCGCAGGCCGGCGGCACGCGCCAGAGGAGAAGAGTGGTTTGCAACGTCCCTGTCAAGGTCAAGGGCGAGGGAGCGACATCACGCTATGCCAGTCGCCTGCGGAAGACGCCAAGGCCGAGCGCGAAGACGCCGAGGCCGAGGGCCGCCATGGTCACGGTCTGCCGCCAGAGCACCTCGAGGCCGACGCCCTTTAGGAAGACGCCGAGGCCGATTTCCAGGTAGTAGCGCAGCGGGCTCAGAAGGGAGACAGCCTGGTTTCTTCTGCGGCGGTTGGAGGAAGTGGCAGCCAAAGGATGCACCCCATCTCTCCATTTCACCTTCTCCCTCCAGGCTCAGCAGAAGATCTCCCTCAGAAAACAGGGCGCCGTGGGAGTTCGGGTTGCCAATTCGGCACCAAGAAATTCTTGTAAGTTATTGTAATTAAAAGAGACATGTGAGTTTTTCGGCGTGGGAGTTCGGGTCGAAATCGGTTTGGCTTGAGTTCTGCGGATCACCCGCCTCGCTACCTACCGCTGGGGCATCCTGAACTTCTACGATGTCAGCGTCTCACCGGGCCGTTGGAAGCCGTCAACAACAAGATCAAGCTCCTCCAGCGCATGGCCTTCGACTTCCGCGATCACGAGTTCTTCAAGCTCCGCATCATGGGCTTCCATGAAGCGAAGTACACTTTAACCGGATGAGCCCTTAAAAGCGTCCCATCGACAGAATTGCCTCACGCCTGCCCGTCTAGCCGTCGCCGGCGCCAACCGCACCGCGGCAAGTAGGAGCTACTTGTCGTCCGTGACTCCGAAGAGGAAGGCTCGCACTTCATCGCGGGCTTCGGCAGCGTCGGTAGCCGTGCGGCCCTCACGTAGGGGCCACCGGTGCTTGGGCAGCTGGCAACGGGTAGCAGCAAGCTCTCCCGTCGCAAAAGCAGAGAGACAGACGTAACGGGAGCACCTGGGGAAGTTCAAGATTCGGCAGGTCATGAAGTTTCAGTCAGGAAAAGTCTCCTCGAGGAAAGCAGCAGCAGGAGAGTTGCGGGGAGGGGGGAAGGTGTTGACGGGGGATGACAGGGACCAGGAGAGTAGCTGTACTCCCCACAACCTGATCCGCAAAAGACCAAACATGAGTCAACGATAGACGTGACCCCTTTATGTTCAGGCGGCGTAAGCCCCGCCTCTACGAGGCGAATCGCCTGGTGCGCTCCCGCATGCCCGCGATGTGGCGGGAGTCGCTGGGAGACGCCCGGCGCCCCGATTTCGATTGACGCTTAGCAAAAAACATGCCGTGCCGCAGGAATGGAAACGATTACGTACGGCCATTCCCTCCCCTCAGCCAGCAGATTTAGGGCTTGACATGATTGGGGCAGGTATTATAGTATTGACGATAGTTACAGCACATTCTGTGTTTTCAGCCGCTTTCAGCTCACGGTCTGCAGCGATGTGGCGCGCAGGCAGCCTCAAGTGCCCCGTGCGGCGCCCACGATGAAACCCATGGTAGGGCGTCACGCATCATCGAGACCGGGGTCAGTTCATCTCCCGCCGGTATTCGGGCGGGGGATTCGTCTCGAAGTCTCAAGTGTGCGGAGCTAGTGGTGCCAATCGGCTTCCCTATTAGCTTTGCGAAGGAGATAAGTGTTATGAGAACAATTCGGCAACCCCTAGTGGCTCTCGCGATACTGTGTGCGCTCGTGATTGCTGCTCCGGCAGAGGCTATTGTGATCGACTCCTTCGATGCGGGGCCTCAAACTATAGGCCCAATAAACGCCTTTTCCTCACCAAACCCGAGAACTAATCTCTATGTAGGCCCCGGCCCCATTGGCAACCGACGTGAGTTTAGGGCAGGGGAGGGTCACCCTACCAATGGGACGACGTTCACCATTACGGGGACTCCACCAGGCGAAAACAGCATTGCATGGACTGGGCCCTTTGGGGCAACAGCGCAGTGGCTCAGATACGGCACGCGTATTGTAACCGCTGCTCCCCAACAATTGAACGTGGATTTCTCTGGGGAGACGGCAATTGAACTGGATTTTCTCAATCTCGCGGGTGGTGTTCCTAATCCAGGTCCCAGTGATACCACTTGGTTTGTTCAAGTATGGCTCACTACGAAGGCTGGAACGGTTGACGAAGACACTTGGTCAGCGTTTGACGCACGTGTTCCATTCATCGGGGGGCCAATCACGGTCTCACTACCGTTAGCTGACTTCCGGAATGGTTCAAGCATCGCACCGACAGCAGCGGACCTTGCTGACGTTGACGGAATCGAGGTCTTTCAGGGGAATAATGGCAATTTTCAAGCCGGGGCTCCGGATAGGCACGTAGTTCTGGGCGAAGTGAGGACCGCCGGTAACCCCGATGAGGATAATGACGGGGTCGTTGACACAGAGGACCTCTGTCCGGGTACGATGATCCCAGAAGCAACGGTTCCCTCGAGGAGACTTGGCACGAACCGCTGGGCGTTGGTTGATGCGGACGGCGTGTTCGATACCACGCAGCCCAAGGGTAGGGGCCCGCAAAAGAGTTTCACCATCGAAGAGACTGCCGGCTGCTCGTGCGAGCAGATAATTGCGATCGGCGAGCTCGGTGAAGGTCATACGAAATTCGGCTGCAGCATCAGCGTGATGGAAGAATTTGTGGACGCCGTCGCGCCGTAGCTGAAGAAGCTACGCTCCAAATCAATTCGCAAGGAGGCGGCGGTCGCCCCCGTTGCCTCCTTTCTGCCTGGAAAAAAGAATCTCTAAGTAGTTGATTTCACGACCTTGCAGGTTTGCCGCCGTGCGTGTCGCAGCGGGCGGGATGTTCAGAGCCGTAGGGGCGGGCGAGGATCAATGATCCTGCCCCGCCCTCCGAGTCGCCCCCGCTAAGTCGCCAGCCTCATCTCAGCCATCCAGAGCCGCTCAAGTGAGGTATGTGCCGTACCTTCGGCACCACTAATGATGTCCCGGCATTGTTATCATGGGTGCGATCCTGGTGCGCGACTCCTCCCGCGCCAGGGTGACGGCGCTACGCGCCGCCTCGGCCTCCCGTTTGGCCTCCGGCACGCGGGCGTGCGCCGCCGCGAGCTCCTGCCTGGCGGCGTGGACGAGGTGCTCGGCCCGGCGCAACTCGGCCTGCGCCACCTGCGAGTCGAGCTGGGCGATGAGCGCTCCCTCCTCGACCCGCGCCCCTTCCGCGACCAACAGGCTGGCGACGGCGCCGGCTACCTTGGCGGCGACGGCGGCCTGCTCCCCTTCGATGCGGCCGCTCGTCTCCAGGGTGCCGTCCAGGGCCGCCTTTGGGGGCCACAGAGAGTACCCCGCCGCGACGAGCGCCAGAGACGGAAGGATGAAGATCAGGAGTTTTCTTCGCAGCTTCATCGTCGCCATCGTCGAGTTGTGAATCCGAGGCGCGCCCGCACCATCGGTCGGACGTGCGCCGGCCAGGCATCAGCGGGCGATGAGCTTGCCGCGCAGCATCCCCATCTGGCAACTGAAGGGATACTCGCCCGGCTTGTCGATCTTGAACTCGAGGGTGACGTCCTCTCCTGGCGGCAGCGCGGCGCTCTTTTGGAAGTCGGGGAAGACGATCATCTCGGAGCAGGCGGCGGTCTCCTGGCGGGTGAACGTCAGGCGCACCGGACGGCCGGCTTGCACCATGATGAGGTCGGGGGTATAGCCGCCCTTCACGGTAACGCGCGCCTCCTGCACGCCGGAGGAAGCGACCGAGGCTTCCACGCCGCGCTTCTTTCCAAAGAAGAACCAGAGGATGAACCCCGAAACCGCCAACCCGGCGGCCGTGACGATCCAGGCCGCGGCATCCATGCTTACACCTCCCGCATCGTGAACCGCCGCAGGCGATTGGCGTTGCTCACCACGGTGACGGAGCTGAACGCCATGGCCGCGCCGGCGATGATAGGAGAGAGGAGGAGACCGAAGAAGGGGTAGAGCACCCCGGCCGCGATGGGGATGCCAAGGGCGTTGTAGATGAAGGCCCCGAACAGGTTCTGCTTGATGTTGCGCATCGTCGCCCGGGAGATGGCGATGGCGTGCACGACGCCGCGCAGGCTGCCCTTGATGAGGGTGATGTCCGCCGCTTCGATGGCCACGTCGGTGCCAGTGCCGATGGCCAAGCCTACGTCCGCCTGCGCCAGCGCCGGCGCATCGTTGATGCCGTCCCCCACCATCGCCACGACCTTCCCCTCGGCCTGCAGGAGGTGAACGTTCTGCGCCTTGTCCTCGGGCAGCACCTCGGCGAGCACGCGGTCGATCCGCACCTGCCGCCCGATGGCCGCCGCCGTGCGGGCGTTGTCGCCGGTGAGCATGATGACCTCGAGCCCCAGCCGCTTGAGGGCTTGGATCGCCGCCACGGAGTCCGCCTTCACGGTATCGGCGACGGCGATGATGCCCGCGGCGCGCCCGTCGATGGCGACGAACATGGGCGTCTTGCCGTCGTCGGCGAGTGCGGCGCTGGCCTCGGCGAGCGGTCCCGGCTCGATGCCGCGTTGGCGCAGGAGCTTTAGGTTGCCGAGAAGGACGTGGCGGCCCTGCACGCGCGCCTCGACGCCGTGCCCGGGGATGGCCTGGAACCCCTCCGCCGCCTCCAGGCTCAGGCCGCGCCCCTCGGCGCCCCGCACGATGGCCTCGCCGAGCGGGTGCTCGGAGCCGCGCTCGACCGAGGCGGCGAGGCGCAGCACCTCGTCGTCGGTGAATCCCTCGCTCACCCGCACATCGGTGAGCGACGGCTCGCCGACGGTGATGGTGCCGGTCTTGTCGAGGACCACGGCCCCGATGCGCTGGGCGGTCTCCAACGCCTCGCCGTTGCGGATCAGGATGCCGTGTTCCGCGCCCTTGCCGATGCCGACCATGAGGGACATGGGGGTGGCGAGACCCAGGGCGCACGGGCAGGCGATGATGAGCACCGTGACCGCGGTGATGAGGGCGTAAACGACGCGGGGGGAGGGACCGAAGTCGAACCAGACAACGAACGTCAGGACGCCGATCACCATCACCACCGGCACGAAGTAGCCGGAGATGACGTCCACGAGCCGGGCGATGGGGGCCTTCGAGCTTTGCGCTTCCTGGACCATCTTGACGATCTGCGCCAGCATGGTCTCCTTGCCCACCTTCGTCGCCTTGAACCGGAAGCTGCCGGTCTTGTTCAGGGTGGCGCCGATCACCTCGTCGCCAGCGTGCTTCTCGACCGGGATCGACTCGCCGGTGATCATCGACTCGTCGACGGTCGAGCTCCCCTCGATGACCTCGCCGTCGACCGGGACCTTCTGGCCGGGCCGCACGATAACCACGTCGCCGCGCAGCACCTCCTCGACCGGGATGTCCTGTTCCCGCCCGTCCCGGAGCACCCGCGCGGTCTTGGCCTGCAGGCCGATGAGCTTCTGGATGGCCTCGCTGGTGCGGCCCTTGGCGCGCAGCTCGAGGGCCTGGCCGAGCACCACGAGGGCGATGACCACCGCCACCACGTCGTAGAACGGCTCCACGTTGCCTTCGGGGAAGATCGACGGCGCCAGCACCACGACCGTCGAGTAGAGCCAGGCGGCCGAGGTGCCCAGGGCGATGAGGGTGTTCATGTTCGCGGAGCGGTGCCGCAGGGCGGCGACGGCGCCGGTGAAGAAATGCTGGCCGGACCAGAAGAGCACCGGCAGCGTCAACAGCCCCAGGCCGCCCCAGATGAGGCGGATGCTGCTGAAGCTGAGGTCGCGGAGGCCTGGGAAGTAGGAGGGGTACCCGAGGATAATGACGGGGAGGCTGATCACGGCCGCGAACCAGAACTTCGCCAGCAGGCCGTGGTACTCTCGTTCGCGCGCCTCTTGCTCGCTCGGCGTCCCCGGCTCTTCCCCCTTCTTCGGACGATAGCCGTTGGCGGCGATCGCCGCCTCGATGGCTGCAACCGAGGTTTCGGCCGGCAGGTAGCTGACGCGCGCCGTCTCCGTCGCCAGGTCAACCGTCGCTGCCAGCACGCCGCGCACCCGGCCCAGCGCCCCCTCCACCTTGGTCACGCAGGAGGCGCAGTGCATCCCCGCAATGCCGACTGTGAGCTTCAGCACGCCTGTCTGGAACCCCTTGGCTTCGATGGCCTCGATGATGCGCGGGACCTCGATGCGGCTGGGGTCGTAGCGCACCGTCCCTTCGCCGGCGGCGTGGTTCACGTGCGCCGCCATCACCCCCGGCAGCGCCGCCACCGCCACGCGAATCGTCTCGGCGCAGTGGTGGCAGGTCATGCCGGAGATCGGCAGACGCAGTTCCTCGGCGGCATCGACCGCTGCAGGCTCCGCGGCCTGATGTTCGCCGCGAAGCGCCGCGGGGAGGTACTGCTGTGGAGCGGCGTCGAACCTCGCGGCGCAGGCGTCGCTGCAGAAGCAGAACGTGGCGCCGTCATACGACCGCGAGGCCGCCGCGGCCTCCTCATCTATCTCCATGCCGCACACGGGGTCTGTTGCCATGATTCCCATCCCTTGCTCTGCGATGGTAAGCGCGGCGCTGCCGCGATGGTGTGGTCTGCCTCGCCGCGCTCCGCTGCTGACCCCAAAGCGCTGGGGACCGGCGTTCACGCCTTGCGGGTGACCATCACCTGATCCCCGCGCAGGGCCACCTGGAGCTCCTCGAGGGGACGCGGCGGCGGGCCGCCCACGTTGCGTCCGAAGAGGTCGTAGTGGCCGTTGTGGCAGGCGCACCAGATGTGCGCAAGGTCCTCGCGGTACTGCACGGTGCAGGCGAGGTGCGTGCACACCGCGTTGAAGGCCCGCACCTCACCGCCGGGCGTCTTGATGACGATACCGGGAATGCTGCCAAAACGGAAGATCTTGCCGCTGTTCGGCTGGAGCTCGCCCGTTTTCGCGGCGACCACGGTGGGTTGCCCCGCCGACGCCAACTTTGGCGGCAGGAGGAAGCGGAACGCCGCCTGAAAGATGGTTCCCGCCCAAAGGAGGAACCCACCTCCCAGGAACAGATTGCTGAAAGTTCGCCGACTGAGGAGCCGTTTCATCGTCGTATCCTCCCAGCCACGCATGGCTACCGGACCCATTGCCAGGAAAGCTCAACCGCCGCGCCGGCCGCGTCCGCCGCGGTCGCATCCACTGGAGGAGGGCGCGGCCGGCCTGGCGTCGGAACTCGAGCCAGACCGCCCGGTACCGTTCATCGCCCCGCAGCACCGCCAGGGCGGACGCCCGTACCGCCTCGTTTTCGGTCAGCACTCGATACGCCAGCTTCGGGAACGAGTAGAAGAACGTTGCGACCCTCCGCGCCCAGGCGAGCTCGGGGCAGAGCTCGCGCCGCAGGGCAGCTTCGTAGCGCACAAGCGCGGCAGCGTCCTCGGTGGCGCCGAGGAGGCTGTCGGCTGCAAGCTGGCCGCTGCGCACGGCGTAGTAGATGCCCTCGCCGATGAATGGATCGACAAGCTCCGCCGCATCCCCGGTGAACAGGCAGCGCCGCGTGCCGAACTGGGCGCCCCTCCGCGGATGCAGTGGGATCGCCCAGCCTCCCCGGTTCCTGAGCAAGGAGGCGGCGGCGAGGCGCTCGCGCGAGACGTACGAGGTGTAGTAGGCTTTCAGACTGCCGATCCGCCCTTTCAGTCCCCCCACGCCGACCGACACATGGTCGGCCTTCGGGAAGACCCAGGCGCAGCCGAAGGGGATCGTGCCGAACTCGATCCGCACCTCGTCCCCCAGGGCACCGAGGCGCGGCTTGCCCACCGCCACCTCGCTCTCCAGAGCCAGGGCCACTTGGCGCTCCCGCCGCCGCCCGAGCTGCCGCGCCACCGTGCTGGCGGCGCCATCCGCCGCAATGAGGAAGCGCCCCTCGTAGTCGTGCCCGCGGGTGGTGACGACGATGGCATCCGCTGCTTCCCTCACGCGCAGGACGCGCTCCCCGGTGCGCGCCTCTCCGCCTCGCCGCAGGGCCGCCTCGAGGAGGTAGGCGTCGAAGCGTTCGCGCATTGTCATGTACCCAAGGGGACGCGCCGCGCGGAAGTGGAAAGAACGCTCTCCCCGGTAGCTGAGGGTCATGCCCCGCACCGTCCGCTCCACCACGGAGTGGAAACCGGGAGCCAGCACCTTGTCGAGTTTCAGGGAGAGGCAGCCGGCGCACACCTTGGGGCGCGGGAAATCAGCCTGATCAAGGCCGAGGACGCGCCATCCGGCCGCAGCCAAACTTTCCATGGCCGTTGATCCCGCTGGTCCGAGACCGACAATAATCGCGTCGTACATGGCTCGCTCCCGACCCAGCGCGACGGCCGCCTGCCGCGCCGGGCGGCATCGCTACGGCTCGGCCTCCGTGGGTTGCCGAACCGGTGGAAGCAGGCCCGCCGGCGCCTGGCGTTCGCCTCGTCTCCTCGCCAGACGCGGCAACAGGAGGTAGCGCCAATCTCTCCCCCGCGGTATGAACATCGGCACTTGCTGCCGGTAGAGTGCGTAGTCCAGACCCCACTGCGCGGACAGGACCTGCTCCTCGCGCCGCGCCAAGCGGCAGTAGGCCCAGACGATCAGCGGCGCGAGGAGAACCGTCGGGATCGTGGGCCAGTGGATGACTTGGCCGAGGATCGCCAGGAAGATGCCGACATACTGCGGGTGTCGGACGATGCCGTAGAGTCCGGTCGTGGCGAGACGCTGTTCCTTGCGCGCCCGGTACACCTCCCGCCAGCCTTCGATGAGCAGCGAGAGGCCGGAGAAGACGAGGAGGTAGCCGACCATCATCTCGATGGAGATCATCAGGGGTCCCCAGCCGAAGAGGCTGGCCCACAGATGGCCGTTCTCGTGCAGCCAGGGGATGCGCAGGCCGAGCCACCCCGTCAGGAAGTAGATGGTCAAGGGGAAGCCGTACATCTCGGCATAGAGCGCGATGATGAACGCCTGCACCAGGCCGGCGCGGCTCCACTCCCGCCAGCTCTTCGGCGCCACGAAGCGGTAGAGCACCCACGAGGCGATGACCACCATCACCAGCGTCAGCTCCCACACGCCTCCCAGCGGCAGACTTGCCTCAAACCCGATCGGTGCCTCTTCCATTGCTGTTCGGTACCATGAGGAAAAGGGTCAGTCCCGGTTGTGGTTTCCTCGCGCCGCCAACCAGGGCAGCCGGCACGCGGCCGGAGGTCCTGCTCGCCGCCCGCGGCTCGCGGCCACCGCAGCGGCCTCTCCTGAATGCTCAAGGACTCTCCACGACTATCCCTCTCACGGCCCGGGAAAGCTGCCGCGTCATGCATCGAAGTCCTTCAACTTGCGCGGCGGAGCTGACAGCCCAGCCTCGGCAGCGTTCTTAGCGATCTCAGGGCCGCAGCCCTGGCTGCCGGAGGAGCACCAGGATCTCCTCGACCTTGTCGCGCTGCGCCTCGCTGCCGCCGCTGCGCAGGGCCTCCGCCACGCAGGTGAGGAGGTGGCGGCGCAGCAGCAGCTCCTCCACCTTGCCGATGGCGGCTGCCGCGGAGCGAAGCTGCGCCAGAACTTCCATGCAGTAGCGCTCCGTGGCAACCATTTGCTGGATGCCCCGGAGTTGCCCCTCGATGCGCTTCAGGCGCATGATGACATCGCTTTGCGCTCCGCGATCCGCAATCACCCCCGTGGCCGGCGCCGGTGTCATGGTTCCCTCCGCGAATCGACGATGGGCCGCGGCTTCTTGCTGAAACCCCTCACAACGCTCCCTGGCCGAACGAGATGCTGTGCGGCCCCGGCCAGAGGGGGAGGCTGGTGGTGACGGCCTCGCGCTCGGGATCGATGATGACGAGCCGGTTCGAGCCGGTATTCACCGTGAGGTACATCAGCCCATCCGGACCAACGGCGAGGTGCTCCGGTTGCTGGCCGACCTCGAGGCGCCGGCGCACCTCCAGCGTGGTGGCGTCGATGACGGTCAGGAACGTCGAACCGCGCACGCCGACGTACACCTTCCCGCCATCCCGCGTCACCGCAACGGCATGCGGCGCCTTCCCCACCGTGATCTTTGCCAGGCGCCTCTTCGCCACCACATCGAGCACGGTAAGGGTGTCATCCTGCTCATCCGTGACGTACAGCCGCGTGCCGTCCGGGCTCACCGCCACGTGGCCCATCATCGAGCGACCGACCGGCAGGACGGCCACCTCCTTCGCCGTAACGGGATCAACCACGGAGAGGGTCGTCCCCATGTTGAGGACGTAGAGCGCCCGCCCATCCGGAGCAAACTCCAGGTGAAAGGGTGGCTCGGTGAGGCGAATCGTGCGCACGATGCGCTGCGTCGCGGTATCCAGGACGAGCAACTGCTTGGCCGCCACGTAGAGGAGCTTCCCATCAGGGCTGACCGCCATGTGATGGGAGATGTCTCCGACATCGAGGGTGCGGACGACGCGGCGGGCGGCGAGATCAACGATGGAGATGACCTTGCCGCCCATGTTCGCCGTGTAGAGGAAGCGCCCATCCGGGGTGACCGCCCCGCCGTGGGGGGCGCCCTCCACCGGAATCGTGGCGCGCACGGCGCCTTGCGCCAGATCGATGACCGCCACATTCCGCGCGTCGCCCATCGGGATGAAGGCGAGCGTCGAGCCTTGATTGGAGCGCGGCGTTTCTGCGGCCAGGCGCCCCTGGCTGCCGTTCTCCTCGCCGCCCGCCTCGGCGGCGGCAGGGAGGCTGAAGAGAAGCAGCCCGGCAAGGAGCAGAACGGGGGACAGCGAGACGGTGGTGCGTAGCGGAAGTTTCGTGATCACGAAGGCACTCCTTCTCATCAGAAAGACGCGGAGAGGAGGGCGGCACGGCGGCTTGCGCGCGGGAGGGCGCAGATTTCGCCGCCTGCTTCCGCCTCAACTGCGAACGATCGGCTTCTGGCCGTCCAGCTCCTCGGCAGGCGCCGGCGAAGCACTCAGGCGCTTCCCCCCTTCGTCCACCTGAGGAACCTCCGCCGCCGGCTTGGCGCCCCCGCAGCAGCTCGACGCCGCGACCCGCGGAGCGCCTTCTGATCCCTGCGTGTCATGGTGGTGCTGCCCCTCCCCATGCTTGCCGCCGTGGCTGTGGCTGCCGCATCCCATGCCAAACCTGTGCATGAGGAACATGAGTCCACCAAAGAGAAGCAACGGGATGAGGTATTCGAACATTCAAGCATCTCCTGCGCGGCGCTGGGCCGCGATATGAGGTGCTGGGGAGTGCATGCCTCCGCGCCGCCACGCGCTTGCTTTGCTGGCGCGGCGCCTGGCAGTCACGCCCCGGTAGGACTCCGGCATGGGCACCGGCCTCGCCTCCGACCACGAGCGCCATGCTGCGCCGCCGAACCCGGCACCTTCCAGGGTGAGCAGGGTGCGACTACGCGATGGACACCTTCGCCGAGGCTCGATGCACATCAGCACGCCGACCTGGGAGGGATGACGCCGATTCCCAGCCGGAAGTCCCGCAACGAAGGGGCGAGAAGGGTGCTACCCGCGCGGAGGGTGGAAGCGCTTGCCGAGCGCGAGTCGAGAAGGCAGGCTGAATCGAGGCAGAGCCAGGAGGGAGAGGAAGACGAGCGTCGCCACCGGGGTCCAGCCGAGGAGGGCCAACGGGCAGCCTTGCGGGGCGCGCGCCGTGCACAGGCTGTCGTGCTGCGCGCCGAGGCCGACGACGAAGAGGAGCGCCAGGGTGAGGAGCGCCATGACCGTGACGGCCGCCGCGGGGTTACGCCAACCGATTGTCACACGCGCGAACGTGCGCCGCATGATCCTACCCGCTCGCCGTCAACCGAAAGGGCCGAATGGGGTACCCCCCCATGGTATAATCTACTATGCGACCTCGCCGCAGCGAGTGCAAGGGAAATCCGCGAGGGCTGCTTGCGCTCGTGATTCCCAGGGACCTCCGTCAGAGCCGACAGGACTTGGCGGTCATGGGTCCGGGGGGAGCGAAGCGGCGGGCGGCCTGGCGGCTACCGTCGCCGCCCCGCGTCTCATAAGGGCGCCGAGGTCGACTGGCGCCCTGCGGCGCGTCCCGGCAGGAGGAGGATGAGCGGCACCGTGATGAGAAAGAGGATGCCGAGAACCCAGGCGACGTCGTTGTACGCCAGCATCGTGGCCTGACGGTTGACGACCGCGTTGATGTAAGCATATCCGGCCTGCGGCGCCAGGGTCGGGTTCATCCCCGCCTGCGTCAGGTGGGCGGTGACCTGGCGGTGGTAGCTGAGGAAGGTGGGGTTGAAGGAGCTGATGTGGCCGACCAAGTTGGCGCGGTGCACCTGCTGACCACGGGCCATCAGGGTGGCGATCAGGGCATAGCCGACGTTCCCGCCGACGGTGCGCGCCAGGGTGTAGAGGCTGGAGGCATCCGTCATGTCGCGCCGGGCCACGGTGCTCAACGACACCGAGGTGCTGGTGACGAAGACGAAGGGGATGCCGATGCCCATGATCAACAGCATGGGCACGAGGTCCCAGATGCCGACCTGCAGGGAGAGCTGGGCGAGGTCGTAAAAGGACCAGAGAATGAGCGCCATGCCGCACAGCACCAGGAGGCGAGCGTCAAGGTAGCGGTAGAGCCAGCCGGCGACCGGCATGAAGATCAGCAGGGTGAGCGCTCGGGGCATGAGCACCAAGCCGGCTTCAAAGGCCGAGTACCCCAGCAGGACCTGGGTGAATTGCGGCAGCATGAAGCTGGTTCCAAACAGGCCGATGCCGAAGACGACCCCCATGGTCGAGGTGACGGTGAGGGGCACGTTGCGCAGGATGCGAACGTTGACCACGGGCTCCGAGGTCCGCAGCTCCGCGAAGATCAGCACGAGCAGCGAGAGGCCGCTGACGATGGCGCCGACGACGATGAAGCGTGACTCGAACCAGTTCAGCACCTGGCCGCGCTCGAGAACGATCTGCATGCCGGTGAGGGCCACGGTAAGCAGCACGATGCCCAGCCAATCGACGCGGCGCACGCCGCGCCGCAGATACGCCGGGTCCTCGACGAAGGCAACCACCATGAACATGCCGATGATGCTGACGGGGACATTGATGTAGAAAATCCAGGGCCAGCCGTAGGTGTCGGTAAGCCAGCCGCCGAAGATGGGGCCGATCGCCGGGGCCAGCACCACGCCCATGCCGTAGATGGCCATGGCCATGCCTTGCTCGCGCGTCGGGAACGTCTCAGCGAGGATGGCCTGGGAAACGGGGATCAGCGCCCCCCCGCCGATGCCCTGGATGGTGCGGTAGAGCAGCATCTGCGGGAAACTCCGCGCCGTGCCGGAGAGGATGGAGCCGGCGGTGAACACCGCGAAGGAGAGGAGGTAGAGACGCTTCCGGCCCAGCAGCGTGCTCAGCCACCCCGTCATCGTCACCAGGATGATGGCGGCAATGCTGTAGCTGGTCGCCACCCAGGTAATGGAGGAGAGATCCTGCCCGAAGCTTCCCATCATGTGGGGCAGCGACACATTCACCACGCTGGTGTCCATTACCGCGATGAAGGTGCCGAACATCACGGTGACGGCCACCACCCACTTGTTGATCGCTCGTGGCCTCTCCTGGTTCGCGTGCAGGGCGGCGGTGCCGGTCATGGCGCGCGGCCCTGGGACCGCGCCGCGGACCCGCTGGACGCGCCTCCCGCCGGCGAGGCCGCGGCGCGGTCTGGCGGCGCCAAGGAGACGACCGGAATCACGGACATCCCCGGCACGAGCAAGTAGGTGCGAAGTTGCTGGGGGTCGTTGAAGACGATCTTCACCGGCACCCGCTGCACCACCTTGACGAAGTTGCCCGTGGCATTGTCCGGCGGCAGCAGGCTGAAGCGGGCTCCGGTGCCTCGTTGGATGCTGTCGACGCGGCCCGCGAAGACGACACCGGGGTAGGTGTCGATTTCGATCTCCGCCGCCTGACCCGGCCGCATGCGGGTGAGCTGGGTCTCCTTGAAGTTCGCCAGCACCCAGAGCTGCGACTGCACGATCGCCAACAGCGCTTGCCCCACCTGGACGTAGGAGCCTGCTTCCACCGCCTTGCGCGTGACGTTGCCCGCGCTGGGCGCGGTGATCTTGGTGTAGGAGAGGTCGAGCCGCGCCCGCGCCGCCTCGGCCTCCGCCCTGGCGCTCTCCGCCTCGGCGACCTCGAGCTCGGCGCGGCGATACGCCGCCTGCTGGGGAGCTCCCTTCGCCGCGGCGAAGCGGGCCTTCGACTCGTCCATCTCGGAGTTGCGGGCGCTCACCTGGGCCTGTGTTTCCAGCAGGTTATCTTCCGCCGTCCTGAGCGCCGCTCGGCTTTGCTCGACGGCCGCCTCCTGGGTGTCCACCTTGCGCCGCGCCGCATCAAGGGCGGCGGCCGCCATGCGCTCCGCGGCGGCCGCGTGATCCAGTTGCTGCGTGGCGGCGATGCCGGTCTTGACCATCTCCCGAACGCGCTGCAGGTCGGCATGCTCGCGCCGGTACCGCGCGTCCGCGACGAGGAGCTCGGCCCTGGCCTGCTCCAGCTCGGCGCGCGCCGCGGCCAGGCGGGCCCGCGCTTGAGAGCGCTGGCTGGTGGCCCCGGCGACCAGCGCCTTGGCGCGTTCAATCGTCGCCCTGGCGGTCTGGACGTTCCCCGTGGCTTCGTCGACGCCGGCCGACGAGGTGATGGTGGTGAGGTCCACGGTGATGCGCCGCGACCGCTGGGTCGCGTGCGCGACGCGCAGCGCCGCCTCCGCCGCCGCGAGCCTCACCTGAAACTCAGCCGGGTCCAATTCAACCAGGAGGTCGCCCGCGTCCACCCATTGGTTGTCCCTCACGTGAACCTTCAGCACCTGGCCCGCCACGCGGGAGCCGATGGGGACGATCTGTCCCTCGACGAAGGCATCATCGGTTGACTCGTGGGCGATGGCGTACAAGTAGTAGCGCACGCCGAGCAGCAGCCCCGCGCTCATGAGGAGAGCGACAACGCCCCAGAGAATGAGGCGGCGGGGCTTGCGCGGGGAGGGGGGACGCATCGAGTCGAGGGTGATGTCGTCAGTGGCGTCGTGGGTTCCCAGCATCGGTTGCTCTCTTCTTTGCTCATCTCGTTGGCCGGAGCGCTTTCCAGCCGCAGCGGCTTGGCGCTGCCCACCCGCCCTTCGATGTTGTACCATTTCTCGCGCGGAAAGTGTCGAAGGATCTCGCCGAGGTAGGCCTCTCCGCCGCCTCCAGTCCGCACTTCGCTCGGCATGTTCGCCAGGTGCTGAACCGCCGGCGTCAACCAAGCCGCAAGAGACGCCGGTGTCTGCCCCGTCGGAAGTGATGGAGACGGCATGTCCTTTTATGGGCGGAGCGAGGGGAGGGGTGCTTCAGGAGATCCCGGAGGTGGCGGGGTGAGGCGGCAGACGATCCTGGACCGTCACCACGCGGATGGTGGGGTGCGGGATCACGCGGCGCAGCCCGACACCTCGCCACAAGCCGGGAACGTTCGCTTTCGCGAAGGGAGGGGGAGAGCGCCGCGCCGATGCCCGGCCGCGGGCTTGCGCGCGGTCTCCTCGCTGACCTCCGCCCCACCGCCTGGGACCTCATCTTCGTGATGATCATGAGTAGGCGCCGTACTCACGGCAGGTCTCAAACATGGCCTCGACGTTCTCGCGCTTGGCGTCGGGCGCCAGCTCGCAGCCCGAGCCGAGGAGGAAGCCGCCGCCGGGGGCCAGGCCGTCGATGAGCTTCCTGCAGTACTGGCTCACCTCGTCGGGGCTTCCCAGGGTGAGGAGCGTCGGCCCCACGTCGCCCATGATGCACATGTGATCGCGCAGGACCTCCTTGGCCTTGAAGATGTCAGTCCAGCCGTCGAAGTGCACGAGGCACTTGCCGCGCGGCAAGGACCTCAGGTAGGGGAGGTTCTTCGTCCAATCTTGGTCGAGGTGCAGGTAAGCGTAGAACCCGGCGTCGATGATATGCTCGACCATGTACTGGATTGAGGGCCAGACGAAGCGCTCGAACTGCGCCGGCGACACGAAGGCGCAACTGCTGCGCAGGCCGGCGATCCACACGGCCAGGCCGCCGGCGCCTTTCGCCATGCGCAGGGCGGTATCGGTGATGTCCTTGGTGACCACCCTGAGGACTCGTTCAACGAGATCGGGACGGCGGAAGAGGTCGAACGTGAACTCTTCGAAGGAGCGCATCTGAGAGATCTCATCGAACGGCGTCTCGGCGATGCCGCCGACCAGCGTCGGCACGTTCTGCGCCTCGTACTTCGCGATGGCCGCCTTCTGCAAGTCGCGGATGAGGACGGCGCGCTCATGCAGGGTGGTGCTCTGCCAGTCGGGGTGGAGGCGGAAGAAGTAGTCGCGCAGGAAGGCCTTGTAGCCGACATCGAGGATGCGCTCGTAGTCGTCCACGGTCATGATCGGCTTCTCATGCACCTGGTACATGACGTCCGGGGGAAGCTCGCGGCCCGGCTGCGCGATGGGGATGGGACGCAGGTCGTTGACGAAGCCCTCCGGCCGGGGAGCCATCACCCAAGCGTCCCAGCCGCCCAGCCCCCGCCAGGTGACGTCGAAGGCGCCGGCGCACTTCTCGGTATCGAAGAGGTGCTCTTCCATGGTGATGCCGGCGTAGCGGGCCGCGAACTGTTGCAGTTGGGGCACGAGCGGCACGCGGTCGGGCGTCTCGAGGTTGAGCGCTTTCAGCACACGCTCTTTCGGTGTCACCATTTGCTCCTCCACACTCATTGCAACGGGGAAGCGCCGCGGTCCGCCGCCGACCTCCCGCCGCGCCCCGGCGGTCAGCCGCCGGCCTCGGCCTGAAGGCGGCCGGCGCGGTAGGCGGTGACGTACTTCATGCAGGAGGCGTCGTTGCCCAGCAGCGTCCGCGCCGTCACCAGCGTGGCCATGGCGGCGCGGTCGAGAGGATCGAGAATGGCGGCATCGAGCCCCCGCGCCATGGCGAGCGCCAGGAAGGTGCGGTTGAGAGCGCGGCGCAGCGGCAAGCCGAAGGAGACGTTGCTCAGGCCGAGGATGGTGTGGACGCCTCGGAACTCCGTCATGATCAGCTCGATGGCCCGCAGCACCTCGCGACCGCTCTGCTGGTCGGAGGCGACGGGAAAGAGGCAGGGATCGACGTAGATGTCGTCGAGCGCCAACCCCGCGTCGGTAAAGCGCCTGAGCAGGTGCTCGGCGATCCTCAGCTTGCCGTCGGCGGTCTTCGGGATGCCGTTCTCGTCGAGGCAGAGGGCGATCACCTTGGCCCGGTGTTCGAGCGCCGCCGGCAGCAGCGCCTCAAGGCGCCTCGGTTCGGCGCTCAACGAGTTGATCAAGGGCCGCTTCGCAACCTTCGGCAGGGCCGCCAAGATGACCTCGCTGATGGAGGAGTCGACGCAGAGCGGCTTCTGCGACACCTCCTGCACCGCCTCGATGATCCACTGCAAGGCCTCCGTCTCCTGGCCGAGGACGCCGCCGTTCACGTCCAGGTAGTCGGCCCCCGCCTCGTCCTGTCGCCGCGCCAGGTCCTGGATGAACTTCCGGTCCCGCGCCTCCACCGCCGAGGCGACCTTCTTGCGCGTGCAGTTGATCAACTCTCCAACGATCAGCATGCCTGGCCCTCTGCTTCAGTCTGCTTCGGGGGAGCGGCTCGGGCGAGGTAGCAACCCGGCCTGTTTCACCACCTCCGGAATGATCATTTCCCAGTTCACGGTAATGATGTGGATGCCGTGGACGCCCGGCTCCTGGCGAAGCTGCTCGATGATCTCCAGGCAGAGGGTGATGCCCTCCGCCTCCTGGTCGCGGGCCCGGCGCATGCGCTGCACCAGAGCCGCCGGCACGGAAACCCCCGCGACGTTCCGCGCCAGGAACTCGAACCCCTCGGCCCGGCGCATGGGGATGACGCTCGGCAGGAGGTGGACTTTCTCATGCAGCCCGAGGTTGCGCACCTCGCGCATCCAAGCGCGGAAGACGGCAACGTCCAGCACCGGCTGCGTCTGGATGAACCGCGCCCCGGCGCTCACCTTCTTTGCCAGCCGCAAGGCCCGGAACCGCAGCGGCTCGGCGAAGGGATTGGCGGCGGCGCCGATGAAGAGACGCGGCGGCGTGAGCGGGGATTTCGAGCTGTTGCGAATCTCGACGCCCGACTCGAGCACCCCCTTCTCGCACATCCTGCGCGCCATGGCGAGGAAGTTGATCGAGTCGAGATCGAAGACCCCCTTGGCCTGCGGATGGTCGCCCAGGCTCTGATGATCGCCCGTCAGGCAGAGCACGTTGCCGATGCCCAGGCTGGCGGCGCCCAGCAGGTCGCTCTGCAGGGCCAGGCGGTTGCGGTCGCGGCAGGTGAGCTGCAGCACCGGCTCGTGGCCGTGGCCGCGCACACGCAGCGACGCGGCCAGGCTGGAGACGCGCACGCGGGCGGAGAGGTTGTCGGTGAGGTTGACCGCATCCACGCTGCCGCGCAGCGCCTCGGCCTTGCGGTCAAAGGCGGCGAAATCGAGGCTGCGCGGCGGCGCCAGCTCGGCCGTCAGCGCGAACTCGCCCCGGCTCAGGATGCTCTCAAGGTGCGTGCCGGCCTGCATGGGAATCCTTCGGGAGAACCCCGGCGGGGCGGCGGCAAAGCCGTCCCCGCCCGCGCCGCGCGGCATCCGTGGGCCGCGGCGGGAAGCCACGGCTCCCAGGCTCTTGGGGTCCCACCCTGAGGATGTCCGACCTAAGCCACGCCCAGCGCCGCCTTCGCCAGCCGAACCGCCTGGCCCGCATCTTGTCCCACGTAGTCGGCGCCGGTGTACGCCCGCACGCGCTCGTCCGTCGGGCCGCCGCCGATCATGATGCGGCACCGCTCCCGCAACCCCGCCGCATGCATGGCGGCAACGGTCTCCTTCATGGGATTGAACGAGACCGTCAGCAGGCCGGAGAGCCCGAGCAGATCAGCGTTCACTTCGCGCACCTTGTTCACGAAGGTCTGGGGCGGCACGTCGATGCCGAGGTCGTGGACGAGGAACCCGGCGCTGCGCAGCATGATGATGACGATGTTCTTGCCGATGTCGTGCAGGTCCCCCTTCACCGTGCCGATCACCACCGTGCCCAACGCCTGGCTCTGCTGCCGGCTGCGCTCGAGGGCCGGCTCCAGATCGACCATCGCCTCCTTGAAGATCTTGCCGGCCATGATCAGCTCGGTCAGGAAGTACTCCCCCTTCTCGAACTTCTGCCCGACCTCGGCGACGCCCTGCCGCAGGGCGGCGATGATCTCCAGCGGCGCCTCGCCGGCGGCGAGCCGCTGCCGCACGAGCTGCAGCACCTCCTCCTCACGCAGCTCCAGGATGGCGCGGGTGAGCTGCTCGGAAGTATCGGCCATAGCGTTCCCCTTCAGGCGTATCGCCAGGACACGAGGTCTCGCGGTTCAGGACTGCCGCTCTGGGTTGTGTGATACGGGCGCCGCGACCAGCGATCGGCGACGGAGCACGGCGCGGGCGCGCCGGCGCCGCCAGGCCAGCCACGGGCGCCGCAGCATGGCGCCGACAATCTGCCGGCGGCGGCTGTTGAGCTGGGCATAGGGGATGTGCGCATCGGCGTTGCGCCAGTGGTTCAACCAGGCGGAGGTGCCCTGGAGTCGCCAGTCGATCGGGGGTTGACAAATGCTCAGGGCGGCAAGCTGGCCGGTGGCTTCCGCGTAGGTGTACGCCTGGTGCCAGCAGCAAGCCCCTCCGCCGTCCACCTCGCAGGACCCGTCCGGTCGCACGCCGCCGCACGGGCCGTTGCGCAGGTTCTTGGGGCACTGCATGGGACAGACGAAGCCCGTGAACTGCAGGATGCACTGGCCGCACATCTGGCAGCCAAATGCGGCGGACTTGACCAGCCGTTCAAATCCGGTCAGCACGCGCAGGGCCAACCTCGGCATCGTTCCTCCTGGGAAACCTCGCCGGCGCCTCTGGCACGCCGGGATCCCGTGGCCACCTTGGAGGTGCTCGCCCCCGGCGGACTTGTCGATCGCATGGCGCGGGGTTCTCGCGCGACGCCCTCATGCGACGCCATGGTAAGGAGGAATATGCGGCAAACGCCACAGAAGCTCAAGTTTCTTGACCAGGTAAGCAGGGAAAAACCACCTGCTGATCCTGCTGCGGGGACGAAGGCGGAGTGGGAAGAAGGCTTGGCCGCGGCTGCCCAACGTCGGGGGCGGCAAAGTGTCGCTGGTGGCCGAGAGAGCGTCGATCCTGCCCCCAGGGCGCGTGTCAACCTGGGTGCTGCATGAGACCCTGAAGATAGCTGGGGCGCGTTGAGCCCGGCCTTGGACGTCGCCTCCGCACTCCATTGGCGCGGCTGCTCGCGGCTCGCGGGGAGAAGGGGCGCCCCGCTCCCCTGTCCGCACCGACGGGTGTGGGATCGAGAAACACCATCACCCACCCCAGCTCCAACGCCTCCGGGTCTTCTGGCGAGTGCCGGGACGCGCCCTAGGCGGGCAGCGCCGTGCAGACGCACTGTGATTGCTCTTGGGTGAGGGCGACATGACAGAGCCAGTTCGCGTCGTCCCGCTGCGGGAAATCGGTTCTGAAGTGCGCTCCCCGCGATTCCGTACGGGAGAGGGCGGCGGTGGTGACGAGGGTGGCGACATCGAGGAGGTTTGTCAGCTCGCAGAGCTGCCGGAGCTGCTGCCGGGTGGTGGCGCGCAGGCGAGGCAGTGTTTCGGCGCCCAGGCTGTGAATCTCGTTCAGCGCGGCCTGCAGACTTTCAGCGCTGCGCACAATCCCCACGTTCTTCCACATGAGCTGACGCAGCCGGGACTCAGCGGCCTCGATCTCCGCCCCTTCCTCGGCGCTGCCGGTGCGAGGCCGTTCACGCCGCGGGAGGGCCGCGCGGGCCACCTCGGGGGCCTCTTTCGCCGCGCCCCGAGCGAGGGCTTCGCAGGCCGCCTGCCGGCCGGCGCGGGCGCCGAACACCTGCGTCTCCATGAGGGCGTATCCGGCCAGGCGATTCGCGCCATGCAGCCCGCCGCAGATTTCGCCGGCGGCGTAGAGACCAGGAAGACTGCTGCGGCCCTCGGCATCGATCCGCACCCCTCCCATGAAGAAATGCACCGAGGGGCTCACCAGCAGCCACTGCTTCCGCAGGTCCACGTTCTTTGCGGCGCAGGCTTTCAGCAGCCGGGGATAGTTCTCCTCCAGGGTGAGCCGCGGCACCTCGCTGAGGTCGAGCGCCACGCCGCCGTCGATGCCCTGCCCCTCGAGGACCTCCAAGAAGATGCCGCGCGACAGGCGATCGCGCGTGGTGTACTCGCCCTGCTCGGGCTCGCGCCGCAGCATGAAGCGCTCGCCGGCGGCGTTGCGCAGCACCGCGCCTTCTCGAAGCATCCCCGTGCTGACGAACAGGTTCGGGAACGGGGCAAACGCCATCAAGGGGTAGAACTGCACGAACTCCATATCCTGCAGCACGGCGCCGGCGCGATAGGCAAGGGCATAGCCGTCGCCCGTGACGTCGCGCGGATTGTTCGTGCGCGCGTAGAGGCGGCCCGCGCCGCCGGCGGCAAGGACGGTGCTGGCGGCACTGATGACCTGCCCGCGACCGGAGCGCAGGTCGAAGCCGACGGCGCCGCACACCCGCCCGTCGTTCACCAGCAGCTCGGTCAGCATGACGCCTTCCAGCCTCAGCAGGTCGCACTCGCGCACGGTGTCGCGCAGAGCGCGCGAGAAGCTCAAGCCGAACCGTTCGCCAGTGGAGTAGGCGCGGGCCGCCGAGTGGCCGGGCGGCTGGCGCAGGTAGAAGCCGCCCTCGCGCCGGCGAAACTGCAGGCCATACTTCTGCAGGTCGGAGAGCCGCTCGGCGGACTCGTGGGCCAGGGGCTCGAGCAGGGCTGGCTCGGCGAGATCGCAGCCGCTCCGCCTGGCATCGGCCGCGAACAGCTCGTACCCGTCCTCGGGGTTGTTCTCGTGCGAGAGCGCCACGATGCCCCCCTCCGCGAGGTACGTGCAGCCGCTCTTGCCGATGGCGCCCTTGCTCACCAGCGCCACGCGCGGCGCCACCTCCCGCGCCGCCAGGGCGGCCCGCATGCCGGCCCCCCCGCCGCCGATCACCAGCACGTCCGCCTCAAGTCTGTCGAATCCGCGCACGGTCCGCCCTCCAGCGTCTGTGAAGCCTTGTCCCTTTTATTCTTCTCACCGGTCCTGAAGCTGGACGCGATGCAGAGACTCGATGGCGTGCTGCGTGGCGGGAAAGAACCTGGCGCCAATGCGGCCCAAAGCTCCCGCCCGCCAAGGATCGCTTGCCCCGTGACGCTCACACCTCATCGAAAACATTGGTGCCGAGGGCCGGACTCGAACCGGCATGGGGTTGCCCCCGAGGGATTTTAAGTCCCTTGCGTCTACCTGTTCCGCCACCCCGGCAGGTTCTCTCCCGCGCTGGCTCATGAGCGTTGCGCACCACCAACACCCCTGTCGCGGCGACGACCTGGCGATGGGGGCCGCCTGGCAGACTCGCGGACGGGCCATGACGACCAGGGCGGGTCTTGCCGCTCCTTGGCCTCCGTTCGTCCTGGGTCTGCCGCCAGGCCGCGGGGCTCGCGGCGCGCTGGAGTGCCCTCGTGGGTTGCCGAGGCCGCCTCCCCCAACGGCCGACAGCCCGGCGGCCGAAGCCTAGCGATACGAGACCTCGCGCGGCATGGAGCGGAACATGCCGTCCATGACGGTCACGGCCTGCGGCGGCAGGAAGCCAAGCTCGATGTTCTTCTTGATCGCCAGCTTGGTGTTCTCAAGCATGGCGGCGTTCCAGAACTGCGGATAGAACAGAGCCATGCGGGCCGAGGCGGTCTTCACCTCCGCATCGGTCTTCAGACCGAGGATGCCGGTGTTCGCCCGCACCGCCTCATCGGGGTGCTGCCAGAGGTAGCGGATGCTGTCGGCGATCATGTTCTGCACGGCGCGGGTGAGGTCCGGGTTCTTCTCGATCCAGTCGGCGTATGCTCCGATGCCGACCGAAAAGAGGTAGTCCGCTCCGGTCTGGCGTTTCCACATGGCATCCACGTTCTCCAGCTCGCGGGCCCAGCCGGCGGCGAGGAGTTTGCTCACCAGGGGCTCAAAGAGGACGATGGCATCGAGCTCGCGCCGTTTCAGGAGACCGATGTACACCTGCGGCGCGCCGGTCACCACCTTGAAGTCCTTCTCGAAGTCATAGCCGGCGAGTTTGAGGTTGACGGCGAAGTCGGCGTACGTGCCGGTGTTGCGGTCCAGGATGCCGAGGCGCCGCCCCTTCAGGTCGGCGATGCTCTTCGCCGCGTCGTCAGTGTTCACCAGCACGCTGAAGTGGCTCGTCATCAGCGGCGTGATCAGGCGCAGGTCTCGGCCGCGAAGGTTGGCGCGGGCGGCGGCGATGACGGGCAGGTAGCCAAGCTCGATCTTGCGGAAGAGGAGGGCGTTGATGCCTTCACTGATGGCGAAGTACTTCACCTCGAGGTCGATGCCGTGTTTCACGTCGAACTTCTGGCCCTTGGCGATGCTGGTGATGTAGCCGAGGGTCCCCTGCTCCACCGACGCGAAGCTCAGCTTCTTCGGCTGCTGGGGTTGCTGGGCTGCCGCGAAGGTGACGGCCCCGGTCACGAGAGCCACCAAGATCACGAGCGCAACCCAGACCGCTCGCCCGCAACGTTCCCCCCACGAACCTCCCACCCGGTACCTGGTTCCCATCGTCGGTTTTCCTCCCCCACGGGCTGCTTGATCAGAGGATTTTTGCAGTAGGGCACTGCTGCTATTATACGGAAGCCCGGCGGGGGAACAAGCGTTGCCCGCCTCATCGGGCGGATCGCCGTGCCATCTCGCCGAGAGCCGAGGAGCCAGCCGTCGGGGGAGGCGGCAGGCCGTCGCGTCGCGGCCGCTCGCGGAGTTGGTGCCGGGCAGGTCATCTGCTACAATCACGCCTCGCCATGGTCACGCGCGGCAACTCACGAGGGGCGGCATGACACAGCACCACGGGGCTCCGGAGCCGGTCGATCCCTTCACCTTCGAGATCGTCAAGCACCGCCTGCATGCGATCACGGAGGAGCAAGGGATTACGTTGAAAGCAGTGTCGGGCTCGCCCATCGTCACCGAAGCCTGCGACTTCAACACCGGCATCTACCTGCGTGACGGCTCCATCGTCTGCATCGGCATGCAGGTGATCATGCAGGCGGGCTCGATGGCGCTGGTCATCCGCAACGTCATCAAGGACTGCACGGAGAATCCCGGCATCGAGGCGGGGGACATGTTCATCCTCAACGACCCGGCGAAGGGGGCCCTGCATCCGCCGGATGTCTCCATCGTCGCGCCGGTCTTCGTGGAGGATCGCTGCATTGCCTGGGTCGGCACCTGCGCGCACGTCCTCGACGTCGGCGGCATGGAGTTCGGGAGCTGGTGCCCCACGGCCACCGAGCGCGTCCAGGAAGCCATGCTCATCCCGCCCTTGAAGCTCGTCGAGCGCGGCCGGCTGCGCAACGACATCTGGCGCATGATCCTCGGCATGACCCGCCTGCCGCAGCTCGTCGGCCTCGATCTGAAGGCGATGATCGCCGCCAACAACGTGGCGCGGCGCCGCCTCCTGGAAGCTGTGGCGCAGTTCGGCGAGGCGACCGTCCTCAAGGTCATGGAGGGGCTGATCGCCTACTCGGAGTCGCGGCTGCGCGCCAGGCTGCGCGAGCTTCCCGACGGCGTCTTCACGGCGGTGGACTACCAGGACCACGACGGCCATGCCAACCGTCTGTACCGCTGCCACCTCGAGCTGCGCAAGCACGACGACCGGCTCGCCTTCGATTTTTCCGGCAGCTCCCCGCAAAGCAGCGGCTTCATCAACGCCACCGAGTCCTGCCTTATCGGCGGCGTCTGCGCCGCGCTCTTCACCATGCTCGCCTTCGACATCCCATGGACCGAAGGGCTGCTGCGGCCGGTGGAGATCGTGGCGCCCGAGGGGACGATCTGCAAGGCGCGGACCCCGGCGCCGGTGGGCATGGCGACCGTCGCCACCGGCTTCTCGGTGATGAACGCCAGCGTGGCCGCCGTGTCGCGGCTGCTCTCCTGTCACCCCCAGTACCGGCGCCATGCCCGGGCCGTGTCGCGCGGCGCCGCGCCGGTGCTCAACCTTGCGGGCGTCACGCCGGAGGGCGAGCGCTTCGGCACCCTCCTCCTCGACATCCTCGCCGGTGGCGGGGGGGCGATGCTCGGCAGGGACGGCCTGAACGCCGGAGCCAGCTACCCCATCCCGACGCCCAACATCGCCAACGTCGAGACCAACGAGAGCATCGCGCCGATCCTCTACCTTTACCGCAAGTTCATTCCCGACACCGGGGGAGCCGGCCTGTACCGGGGCGGCCTGGCGGCCGGCATGGCGCTCACCCCCCACAAGGTGCCGGAGGTCATGGCGAACCTGGTGACCCATGGGGTTGAGGTTCCCAATGCCCAGGGGCTGTTCGGCGGCCATCCAGGCTCCTGCGTGGTCAACACGCTGGTGGAGGGGAGCGATTTGAGCGAGTTTCTGGCGCGGCGGACCTGGCCGGCGGATGTGGCGGAGCTTGGAGGGCAGCACCGCAACCTCGGCGCCAAACCCGGCCGCTTCCGCCTGCGGAGCGGCGAGGTCTTCGCCTACACCTGGCAGGGGGGCGGCGGCATCGGCGATCCGCTCCTGCGGCCGGCGCAGGCCGTGGCCCGCGACGTGCGCCTCGGCTATGTCGGCCGCGCCGCGGCGCGCGACCTCTACGGCGTGGTGCTGAGCCCTGAGCATGGCGCGGCCTTGGAGGAGGAGACGAAGCTGCTGCGGCAGGCCCTGAGCCGGGAGCGGGGGGCGGTGGGGAGAGCGCCGACGAGCGGCGGGGGATTGGCCGAAGGGAAGGGAAGGGGGGACCCGGAGAGCGCGTGCGGCCTCCTGCTCTTGCTGCGGCACGACGGGAACTCCTACCTCGCCTGTCCATGCGCCCACCGGTTCTGTCCGCCGCAGGAGAACTGGAAGCGCCTGGCCGTGCGGCTGCGGCTGGCCCCCAACGCGCTCGGGCCGCTCATCACGCTGCACGCTGGGCTGCAGGCCTACGGATTCGCCTGCCCAGCGTGCGGGCGCCTGCTTGCGATCGACCTGCTGGAGCACGATGAGGCGTGGCTGCACGAGGCGAGCCTCACCGGCGCCGTTGCCCTGGCGCCCGCCGGCATGGCGCTCCGCCCGTGAGACCGCGGAGCTCTCCGGGGCGGGATTTGAGGGCGAGCCCGTTGGTCCCGCCGAGTGCTGAAGCGCCAGCCCCGTCTGCCGCGCGCCCGCTTGAGGGGTGAACCTCCATGCACGTCGTAGGGGTCGATATCGGCGGCACGTTTACCGACGTGGCGGTCATCACCGACGCCGGCGAGGCCCACAGTTTCAAGGTTCCCTCCACGCCCGATGATCTCATCGCCGGGGTCTTTCACGGTCTTGATGAGGCGGCCGCGGCGTTCCGCATGACCCTGAAGGAGTTTCTCGGCTGCACGCGCCTCTTCAATCACGGCACCACCATCGCGACGAACGCCTTCATCGAGCGCAAGGGCGCGAAGACGGGTCTCATCACCACCAGAGGCTTCGGCGACACCCTCCTCATCCAACGCATGCTCGGCATGACCGCCGGCCTCACCGAGAACCAGCTCCCGGACTACACCCAGCGCTCCTACCCGGAGCCGATCGTGCCGCGCCACCTCATCAAGGAGGTCTCCGAGCGCGTTGACCGCTACGGCGAGGTGGTGCTGGCCCTGAACGAGGAGGAGACGCGGCGGGCCCTGCGCGAGCTGCGTGCCGAGGGGATCGAAGCGCTGGCGGTCTGCTTTCTCTGGTCCTTCCAGAACCCTAGCCATGAGCGCATCGTGAAGCGGCTGGCGGCCGAGGAGGCGCCGCGCCTGCCGTGCACCATCTCCAGCGATCTCATCCCGGTCATCCGCGAGTATGAGCGCACCGCCACGACGGTGCTCAACAGCTACCTCCAGGCAACGGTGGAAGCCTACGCCGGGCGTCTCGAAGCGCGCCTGCGCGAGCTCGGCATGGGCGCGCCGTTCCTGATCATGAACTCCCTCGGTGGCGTCTTCACCGCCCAGGAGGCCCCCAAGCAGGTGGTGTCGCTCCTCCTCTCCGGTCCCACCGGCGGCGTCATCGGCTCGCTCGGCGTCGGTGGGCTCCTGGGGCATCGCAACATCATCACCGCCGACATGGGAGGAACAAGCTTCGACGCCAGCCTCATCTTCAACGGGCAGCCGCGCCGGGCCACCATTTCCGAAGTGGGGCGCTACCACATCCTGATGCCGATGATCCAGATCGAGACCATCGGCGCCGGCGGCGGCAGCATCGCGGCGGTGAACGAGGGGCGCCTCACCGTCGGTCCGGAAAGCGCCGGAGCGCGGCCCGGTCCCGCCTGCTATGGCCGCGGCGGGGTGCTGCCAACGGTCACCGATGCCGACCTCGTCCTGAACGTCATCGATCCCGCGCGCTTCCTCGGCGGCAAGCTGCGGGTGCGGCGCGAGCCGGCGCTGGCGGCGATTCGCACCTACGTCGGGGAGCCGCTGGGCATCGGCGTGATCGAGGCCGCCGCCGGCATCCGGCGCGTCGTCGATCAACGCATGGCCGACCTGCTGCGGCAGATCACGGTGGAGAAGGGGCACGACCCGGGCGAGTTCGTGCTCTACGCCTATGGGGGAGCGGGGCCCGTGCACTGCGCCGCATTCGGCGGCCAGTTGCGGGTGGGGCGCATCGTGGTGCCGGCATTCTCCACCGTGCACTCGGCGTACGGTTCCGCCACCGCCGACATTCACGTCTCCCACGCCGTCACCGACCTGCTGCGCACCCCTGCCTTCGCCCAGGATGCCGCCCGGCACCTCGATGCGGGCCGCATCGGCGACCTCTTCGCAGGCCTCGAGGCGCGCTGCGGCGAGCAGCTTGCGCGCAATGGCGTCGCAGGCGAGATGAGGAGCCTGCAGCGATTCATGGAGATGCGCTACCGCCGGCAGACGCACGAGCTGTCGGTTCCCGTGCGCTCCGGCGCCCTCGACCAAGGCGCGCTCGCGGCGGCGCTGGCGGACTTCGAGCGCCTCTACGAGGAACGCTACGGCCCGGAGTCGGGCTTTCGGGAGGCAGGCATCGAGATCACCCGCTTCCGGGTGGACGGAGTGGGGCGGGTGACGAAGCCGACGCAGCAGCCGGAGCCTCTTCAGGCGCGAGAGCGTGCCGCCGTCCAGGCGGGATGGCGCGAGGTCTATTTCCCCGAATCGGCCGAGCCGATCAAGACCGCCATCTACGACGGCGACGCGCTGCGTCCCGGCGACCAGCTTGATGGGCCGGCCATCCTCGAGTACATGGGAACGACGATTGTCGTCCCTGCCGGGCAGCACGCGAGTATGGATGGGTATCGGAATATCCATATCTTGCTGCGCAAGTAACTCCACGCAAGCTCGTCTCCGTCCTGGACCGCCCCTTCACCTTCACCCGCCCAAGAGCCGCTCTCGGTGTCTCCCCGACATCCTTCCCGAAGCACTCTGCCGATGCGTCACGTTGCCCGCGACGGGAAGCGCGGAGCTGTGTGCGGGCAAGCGGAGCAGGGCGCTTCGTGGGAGCCTTGCGCCGCCGCCCGCGGCTGCGCGCTCGGAGGCTGACCGGCAGCCCCGCGCAGCGCCAACCTTGAGCAGAGGAGGGTGGGGTGAGCTTGCCTGGGAATCGGGCGCGGAAAGGCGGCTCAAGACGGCATCCTGGACGATGCTCCGAGCCGGGCGCCACAACCTCGCTCCGCAACGAAGCTCCCGGAGGCGGCCCGAAACCTGGACACAAGTCCTTGGCTATGCTACGGTTGCAGCCATCTCAGGGGAGCGGTTCAGGCGTCCGTCCCAGGCGGCTGCGGCAGGCCCTTCCTGAAGCAGTTCCCCATGGGGGGCCTTCGGCCCGCCCGCGGAGGGATGAACATGGGGGTTACAGGGAGCGTCCGTTTCTCCTGTCGAAGGGTGCGGTACCCTGGGTGTAGGGGCGCCGCTTGCTGCGCCCCGCCCTGTCGACTCAGAGGGGGCGGCTCAGAGGGGGCGACTCGGAGGGCGGGGCAAGCCCCGCCCCTACGGCTCTGAACATCCCGTCCGCTATGACACGCACGCTGGCAAACCTGCACTGTCGTGACATCAACCACGTAGGGGTTCTTTTTTCCAAGCGGGGATGGAGCGTGTCCCCGCCCGCCGGCGTTACCGGCACGCCGCGGCTGGGGTGAGATCGCCGACCTCTCGCCGTAGGAGAGCACTCGTCGGAGCTCGCTCCAGGTTGAGCCTTGGTCGATCAGCTCCAGGCGACCCGGGCTCCCCCCATAGTGGAGAGAATCGGATCAGACGACGCCGACACGGCTCTCTTCCCCCCTTCACCTCCGTATGCCATGAGTGCATTGCCGACCTGCCCACTTCGAGAGGAGCCACACCATGAAGCGAGCCTTGCTCTACGGCCCCAGGGACCTGCGCGTCGCCGAGGGCGACATCCCCACGCCGAAGCCGAACGAAGTGCTCATCAAGGTTATCACGAGCAGCATCTGCGCCACCGATGCGCACATCTACGAAGGAACCTTCAAATTTCCCTATCCTTCCATCCAAGGACATGATTTTACAGGGGTTATCGAGGCTGTGGGGGCGGAGGTGCGCTCCCTGGCGGTGGGCGACCGCGTGACCATGGACCCCATCAGCTTCTGCCTGCATTGCCGCTACTGCCGGGCGGGCCGCTACAACATCTGCGAGACCAGCACCTACATGGGGATGGAGGTGGAGGGTTGCTTCCAGGATTACCTGACCCTGCCGCAGCATCGCGTTTTTCGTCTTCCGGAGCAGGTTGATGAGGAAGAGGCCGCCGTCATGGAGCCGCTGCACGTAGCGCTCAACACCATGCGCAAGCTCGGCTACAAGGTGGGGGAGACCGTCGTGGTGCTCGGGCAGGGACCGATGGGCCTCTGCCAGGGGCAGGTGGCCAAGATGGTGGGATGCCGGGTCATCGTCGTTGACGTGCTGCCGAAGCGCCTGAAGCTGGCGGAGAGCTACGGGGTGGATTTCGCCCTGAACGCCGCCGAACTCGAGGTGAACAAGGAGATCGCCACCATCTGCGGCGGTGACGGGCCGCATTGCGTCATCGATACCGCGGGAACCGAGAAGACCAACCGGCAGACCGTGCGCATCGCCGCCAACGGCGGCAAGATCGCCATCATCGCGGGCCACTTCGCCGTGCCGGTGCCGTTCATGATCGGCAAGGAGCTGCAGGTGTTCGGCATCCGCGGAGGCGGACCGGAAAACGTTGAGCTGGCAATCCGCCTGCTGCAAGAGAAGCGCATTGATCTGCGCTCCACCATCACCACGCACTTCGACTTCAAGGATATCGGCGAAGCGTTCCGGCAGTTCTACGAGAACAAGGAGAACGTGGTCAAGATCATGCTGCGGAATTAGCCGGACGGCGCCGCGGCACGCCCGCCGCTGCGAAGCTCCGGGGAGCGAATTGCCTTGAACCCCGTCGAATGCCGCCGGCCTCTTCCCCTCGGCGACCTTCTGGGGCAACGGCTTGCCCTTTCTCTTGCCGGTGGTGCGAGAGTTCGCGGTCGCGACCGTCTCTCCTGCTCGTTCTCCATGGCGCTGACGCGTGCCGCGGCGAGAGGCTCGTCCCTGCGGTGCGTGCCGATCATCCCGCGCCCTTCTGATGACTTGACGTCAAGGAGGATTCCAGAGGTGAACGGCGGAACGTGAGCGCCGCCATGCCGGGAGGGGCCGTTTCCTTGACACTGCTGGAGCCCTGTACTAGAAGGTGCACTGAGGTCGAGGATGGCCACTCATGCGAAGGAGTCTCAGGATGGAGCGCGCAAACGTGACGCGCAGCGTCGAGGACGCCGCGGCTCTCATCAAGGATGGAATGACCGTGGCCACCGGGGGCCTGCTGTTCGCCAACCATCCGATGCCCATCATTCGGCAGATGATTCGCAACGGCGTGCGCAACCTCACCCTGGTGGGACCTGCCTCCAGCGGGCTTGATGTTGACCTGCTCATCGGCGCCGGCTGTGTCACGACGCTCATCTCCCCCTACGTCTCCGGGGAGTCTCTGATCGGTTATGGGCCGTGCTATCGGCAGGCGGTCGAGCGCGGCGAGATGAAGGTGTGGGAGGTCACCGAAGGGCTCGAATACATGGGCCTGCGCGCGGCGGCGCTGGGCCTGCCGTTCCTGCCCTATCGCGGCGGCGTCGGCAGCGACATCCCGAAGCTCAATCCCGAGATCAAGGAGTTCCGCGACCCGATCAAGGGCGAGCTGCTCTGCGCCGTGCCGGCGATCAAGCCCGATGTGGCGCTCATCCACGTGCAGCGCTCCGACTGTTACGGCAACGGGCAACACCTCGGCTCCACCTACGGCGACCGCCTCATGGCGCATGCCGCCGACTGCGTCATCCTGACCTGCGACAAGCTGGTCTCCAACGAGGTGATCCGCCGCACCCCGTTGCTCACCACCATCGCCTACGCCACGGTGGTCGTGGAGACGGCGTTCGGCAGCCATCCGTACGCCAGCCATGGCCTCTACGGCGAGGACACCGAGGTGCTACGAGAGTACGTGGAGGCGGCGGAGAGCCGCCGCACGGGCAATCCCGACAAGTTCGCTCGCTTCCTGGACAAGTATATCCATGGACCCGCCGACCACTTCGCGTACCTGGATCTGGTTGGCGCCGCCAGACTGGTGCGCCTGGCCGCCAGCTACGACGACCTGGTGCAGGGAGGCTGAGGATGGGGTTGGATGCCGCTCCCTACGAGATGATGGCAATCGCGATTGCTCGCGACCTGCAGAACGGCAAGCGCGTGATCGTTGGGGCCGACACGCAGATTCCCCACGCCGCCGTGATGCTGGCGCAGAACCTGCACGCGCCCGACTTGAAGGTCATCTACGGCGCCAACTGCTTTTGGGGCAACACGCGCGGGCGCAACCCGGACCTCTACGTCTCCTCGGGGGCGTACCAGATGATCCGCTCGGCTGAGTCGCGCTTCGACCATCCGGAGATCTTCCACCGCTTGTGGGCCATCGACCACTTCTTCGCCGGCGGCATCGAGGTGGACAAGTTCGGCAACGTCAACATCCTCGGCATTCCGGACGGGGCCGGCGGTTGGAAGTTCCGGGCGGCGGGCCCGGTGGGACTGCCGGACATCGCGGTGAACGTGCGCGAGCCGTACATCTTCTCGAAGCGGCACGATCGGCGCGTCCTCGTGGATCGCGTGGCCCTGAACAGTTGCCCGGGGTTTCTTGACGGCCCCGGCGGGCGCGAACGGCTCGGCCTCTGGGGCAAGGGCCCGCGCTGGATCATCACGCCGAAGTGCATCTTCGATTTCCACCCGGAATCGAAGCGCGCCCGGCTGCACCGCTTGCTGCCGGGGGTGACGGTGCAGGAGGTGATCGAGGCAACCGGCTTCGAGATCGAGCTCCCGGAGCGCGTCGAGGTGCTCCCCGGCCCCGCGGAAGAGGAGCTTCAGTTACTCAGGAGTATTGATAAAGACGGCAACCTGCGGGTGAGGCCGAAGTGAGGGCATGCGCCCGCGGCAGGATGTCCCAACGTCCACGAACGGCATCAGGGGGGTGGCGCGATGCCTGATTTTGGCAGGTGGCGAGAATCCGTTGATTTCACCCTGGCGTGCCGGCGCTACGTCATCGGCGAAGTGCTGGCCAAGCATGCGCGGAGCGAACCCCGCAAGCTGGCCTTCGTGGACTACACGCGCGGCAAGCGCTTCAGCTACGACGAGCTGAACCGCCGCGTCAACCGCCTGGCGCGGGCGCTCCAGGGGTTGGGGATCGTCGCCGGCGACAAGGTGGCCTTCCTCTTCTTCAACTCGCACGAGATCATCGAGTGCTACTTCGCCTGCGCCAAGATCGGCGCCATCGCCGTGCCCCTGAACTTCCGCTTCTCGCCGGACGAGCTGGGGTATTGCCTGGAACAGTCCGATGCCTGCTGTGTCATCCATGGGGGCGACTTCGCGGCGACGCTGAACGGCCTTCGTTCGAAGCTGCCCTTGGTAAGGGCGTACGTCTGCGCCGAGGGGGCGGCCGGGTCCCACGACCATGACTACGAGACGCTCCTCGCCGCGGCCGAGGAGTCGGAACCGGGCGTCCTCGTTGACGATGATGACTATGCGCAGATTTTCTATACCTCGGGCACCACGGGGTTCCCGAAAGGGGCGCTGCTGACGCATCGCAACTACCTCACCCACGCGCCCTGCTACCTGCTCGAGCTGGCGCAATCGCCCGGCGGCATCAGCCCGCGCGATGTCTACCTGCAGAACTCCCCCCTCTTTCACGCCGGCGGCTGGGGCTTGACTTTCTCCCACCTCTGGTTCCGCAACACTGTGGTGACGCTGCGCGCCTTCGACGCGGAGAAGCTCCTGGAGTGCATCGAGCGCGAACGGGTCACCATCACCTGGCTGGTCGCCACCATGTCCACCTTCGTCCTCGGCTCACCGAAGTTCGGCGACTACGACACCTCCAGCCTGCGCATCTGCGTCTCCGCCGGTTCGCCTCTGCCCACGGTCTTGAAAGAGAAGCTGCGCGAGAAGTTTTCCGGCCTGCACGTCATCGACGTCCTGGGGCAGACCGAGCTCTCCGCCGGCATCATGGCCCTGGCGCACCCGGAGGACGTGAGGAGGAAAGTGGCCTGTGTGGGTCGGCCGCTGACGATGACCGAGGCGAAGGTGGTCGATGACACGGGGCGCGAGCTGCCGGCGGGAGAGGTGGGGGAGATCGTCTACCGCAGTCCGCAGCTTGCGGCCGGCTACTACAAGAAGCCGGCCGAGACCATCGAAGCCTACCATGATGGCTGGTTTCACTCGGGCGACCTGGCGCGCCGCGATGACGAGGGGTTTTTCTACCTTGTCGATCGCAAACACGACAAGATCGTTTCGGGAGGCGAGAACATCTTCCCCACCGAAGTGGAGGAGGTTCTCTACACCCACCCGAAGGTTGAGAACTGCTGCGTTGTCGGGGTCCCCGACCCGCTGTGGGGCGAGGCGGTAAAGGCCGTGGTGGTGTTGAAATCGGGGGCGGAGGCCAGCGGACGGGAATTGATCGACTACTGCGTGGGGAAGATCGCCGATTACAAGAAGCCGAAGAGCGTCGACTTCGTCAACGACCTTCCCCGCAGTTCGGTTGGCAAGGTGTTGCGCCGCGAGGTGCGCGCCCAGTACCAGCAGGAGAAGACGTACTACACGACGTGAGGGCCTGGGGCAGGGGGGCAACTCGATGGCCGGTTGACGTTCACGAGGCGGACGAAACTGCACCATGAGCGTGCGGAGCAAACATGCCGCCGGATTGAGACCGCCGGCTCAGGCCCGTCGACGAAGGGCAGTGCCGCCCGCGCGTGGATTCTTTGCGAGCCACGGTCAGTCGAACGGAATTATCGCATCAGCAACAAGGACCGGAGTGACACAGGAACAATTCTCGCATCAAGGACTTCCACGTTTTCGAGCATCGTTACCAGGACGGCGAACGGGGCGTTGTAGTGGGTCTTCTCAAGGAATGACCGCAGCCCGAGCGTGTCGCGGTGCGCATCGATCCGCCGACGATACTTCACTTCAACAGGGATTCGCTTCTCTCCAATTGTCAGCACGTAGTCGACCTCCGGTTCCGTGGCGCGCTCCGGGAAGTGTGCCAGATCGAGGTGCGGAATAGCGGTGAAGAATGCGCCGACTATGCTCTCCGCAATGTGACCGGCTAGGTCCGTCAAGTGGGGAGCGGCCTCAAGTTTTTGAGGGTCAAGCGGGATACTTTCTTCTAACCAGCTCGCCCTCAACCCATGGTCCGCGACGCAGAGCTTGAAGGCGCCACGCACCCTTTTCAGCCGCAGCTCGAGGGGGCGCACCAGCCGCAGCAGCAGGGAACTCTCCAGGAACTGGAGATAGGTGCGGATCCGTTGCCAACCGATATTGGCGCCCAGAACATCCTTGAGTTCAGTGATTAAGGTTGCCGGCGCTGGGGCCTGCCCGGTGTACCGGCAGCCAAGGCGGAAAACCTCCTCGATCAACTGTGGGTCGCGTTTGCGCCCTCGCTCGCCAACCCGAAGATCGTGCTGGATGACGCGACGGATCACCGTCTCATTGAGCTGATCCGCAACGGCCGGCCACTCCACCTCGGCGCGGGCGTGAGCTATCGGATACCCGCCCCTTTCGGCGAAAGCTGCAAAGGCGCGATCTCGCAACTCCCGATGACGTTCCCCATGCCTGTTGAGATCGCGCCAGAAGTCGATATCCAGAAGGCGCTCGAACCCGTTCGCAGGAAGCAAGGGATCGAGCTCCTCCCCGAACCGTAAGCCCGCAATCTCCCGCAGGAGAAGGGTCCCCATCTCGAGGGTTGTCACCCGACCCGCCAAGCTCTCTCGACCTGCCTCGATGCGCAGGGCAGAGCTTCCCGTCACGACGACGTGGGCTGTGTGGTGGTCCACGAGTGCCTTGATTTGCGCCGCCCAATCGGAGAGATTCTGTACCTCATCGAAGAAGAGGTACGTTTGCTCTCCGCGATGCGCTGATTCATTTAGTGTGGCGCCAAGAATCTGGGTTTCGAACCAGCGAACGATCGCGAGGATCGGTTCGCTCAGGCGAGCTAGGCTCGGGAGATCGTCGAACTGGACACGGAGAATGCGCTTGGCGTTGACCCGCTCCTCTCCGAGGAGATGCTGGATGACTTGCTCTTGAACCGTGGTCTTCCCTACCTGGCGAACACCCCTCAGCACCACGGCGGGAGCCAAGCGTGTTTCCAACTTTCCCAGAAGTGAATGAAAGGCCCACCGTCGGTATGTTGGTAAGATCTTCGCTGGCTTACCTTGCCACCACGGGTTCGTATTGCGTAAGAAGTCATCCAGCTCCGGCTTGTCGAAGATTTTCTGCCCACGAACCATTACGTCTGAACTCCGGCAAAACTTCCCGCCGCTGCATCGGCTGGATCAGCGCTTTATCGAGAGGCAGCACTCCCCTAAATTCGTGACCTCAAGACAATCGACCAGCGCGGCGGCCTTGATCGGCTTCCACAGGACCAGGGCTGCCCCGGGCCGCGTCCGCCGGTGGACGGTGGACGGCGAATGAGCGGCACCAGTGAGCAACTGCAGCAGGCAGAGCCGTGTCCTCCCACGCAGGTCTACTTCTTCTTGAACGCGTCCCAGAACTTCACGAAACGGGCGTCCACCACCTCCTCGTACTTCAGCGGGCGCGAGATCAGCTTGTTGGTGGTGAGGAGGATGTTGTTGTTCTCCACGGCTTTCTTTGTGAGGTGCGGTGCGTAGCTGTGCAACTGCCGGCGGACGCTCTTGCGCAGCACCTCGGGGTTCGCATCGGGGAATTCCTTCTGCGCCACCTTCACCACTTCCTCGAAATTCGCCGGATCAACCACGAAAGACTGTGCCCTCACCAACGTGCGCACCACCTTCTCGGCGGTGGCCAGGTTCTTCTCCAACCAGCTTACCCTCGCCTGGAGGCTCACGTAAGCGATCTCCTGGAAGATCTCCGGCCCCTCACCGGCCAAGATGTCAAACACGTAATCAGCCAGCTTCAGTGTATCAACCAGCATGGTGTTGAAGGGTTCGATGGCCATGGTTCCATCGATCTCACCTGCCTTCATGGCCGCGATGTGGGCCGGGAAGCCGAGGATCGGTTTGAGGATCGCATCGCGGTCGGGATCGAGCTTCGCCGTCGTGAGCACGTAGCGGACCAGCATGTCGGCCAGACCGCCCCGCGCCAGGGTGGCGATGCGCAAGCCTTTCAGGTCATTGACCGTGGGCTTGCGGCCGAGCCGCTGCACGACGCTCTTCGACACCAGGATGCCGCCGTTGACCGGCCCCTGCACATTCATGAGCGCCCGCATCGGCTGGCCCTGGTCGATGACCTTGAACATGTTCTCGGTGGCCGCCGCCTGCATGTCGGTTGAGCCGCCAAGGATGGCGCGGGAGGCCTCCGCGCCGCCGCGGAAGTTGAAGATCTCCACGTCAAGCCCTGCCTCCTTGAACCAGCCGAGATTGTTCGCAACGTAGAGGGGGAGGCTGAAGAGGCTGCGCACGGAGCTGGCCAGCTTGAGTTTCTGGGCTTCAACCCCAGGGCTCCAGGAGAGAGAGAGAACGACGGTCATCACCAGGAGCAGAACCAGGCGGCTCTGCCGACGACGGATTGCGCGCGCACATGGATGCTCTCTCATGGGATTCCTCCTCCAAGGCTCGACGAGAGCCCGCATGGTTCCCACGTAGCGGAACAGTGTGGAGCAGCACACCAACGCCCCCGTATGGCCGCGGCTTCAGCCGCCGGCGGCGCGACCGGCGCGCCGCCCTAAAGCTGGCCCACCTGCGGGGGGCGCCACTTCAGGAGCCGTTTTTCCAAGCGCAGCATCAGAGCATTGAGGGCCACGGCCAAGAGCATGAGGGCGAGGAGGGGGACGAGGATGCCCGTGGTGTTGAAGGCGCCGCTGGCCCGATCGATCAAGAAGCCGATGCCCTTGGTGCTGCCGAGGAACTCGCCGACGACCGCCCCGATGTAGGCGAAAGCGACGCTGACGCGCAGACCGGCGAAAATCCAGGGGACGCTGTGCGGCAGCGTGATCTTCACGAAGATGTCGCGCTGCCGGGCCCCCAGCATGCGCAACGCGTTCACCAGAACGGGATCGATGCTGCGCGTTCCCGCGTAGGTGTTCACCAGCATGATCACGGCCACGAGGGAGAAGGCCAGCATGATCTTCGACAGCAGCCCAATGCCCACCCAGATGATGAGCAACGGCGCCAGGGCGACCCGCGGCAGGCTGTTCAACGCCATGATGTAAGGTTCGAGGACCTCCGCCAGGAGCTCCCAGCGGGCGAACAGAAAGCCGCCGGCGATGCCAACCGCGGCGCCGAGCACCAGCCCGGCCAGCGATTCCCCGAGGGTGATGCCGGTGTGCAGGGGCAGCGAGCCATCGGCCAACATGGCGACGAACCGGCGCACGAGACTCACCGGGCTGCTCACCCAGAACTCGCTGAGCACCTCCGTGCTGACCAGCCCTTGCCAGCTAACGAGGCACGCCAGAAGGAAGGCCAGCCGCAGCCCGAGCAGGCGGAGGCCCCGCGGCGCCGGGGCGCGCGCCTTTCGCCTGGCGGTTGACCTGCCTGCGGTGTCAGGCGCGGCTGCCATACGGCCGTTCTCCCTGCATGGTGCGCAGCACTTCCTTGCGCAACTGTTCCCAGAGAAGCGACCGGTGGTGCTGGAAGGAGGGATGGGTGCGGGCTTCGGTCGCTGAGCGCGGTCGCGGCAACTCGATCTCCTGCTCGAGCATCAGCCGCGCCGGTCGCGAGCTCAAGAGCAGGACACGGTCGGCGAGGGAGACCGCCTCATCGAGATCGTGGGTGATGAAGATCACCGTCTTGCGGCTGCGTTCCCAGATGGTCAGGAGTTCATCTTCGAGGAAGAGCTTGGTCTGGCTGTCGAGACTGGCGAATGGCTCGTCCATCAGGAGGATGTCGGGGTCGCGGATCAAGGTGCGGGCCAGGGAGACGCGCTGGCGCATCCCTCCGGAGAGCTGGTGGGGGTAGTTCTCCTCGAAGCCGGAGAGGCCGAAGGTGTTCAGCAGCTCACGCGAGCGGGCGTGCCGCTCCTTCTTCTCCACGCCGGCCAGCTCCAGGCTGATCTCCACGTTGCTGAGCACCGTGCGCCACGGCAACAGGGCATCACACTGGAACATGTAGCCCACGCGCGGGTGAGGGCCGTCGACCTCCTGGCCCAGGACCCTTACCACCCCCTCACCCGGCCACAGCAAGCCGGCGATGACGTTGAGCAACGTACTTTTGCCGCAGCCGCTCGGCCCAATGACCGACAGGAACTCCCCCGCCGGACACCTCAAGGTGATGTCCGCAAGCACGGCGACCGGACTGCCGCCGTCGCGAGCAAACGCCATGGAGAGCCGCTCGCACTCGACGGCGGGCGCCTGGCCTGGAGATTGCGCCGCCTTCGTGGGCGTCCATGATTCATCTGCGGGGCGAGACGTCGCCATCCCTTGAGACCTCATCTCCCTGAGAGCCCACGGAGCCCCACGGCTGGACCTCCTCGGCAGCGGCGCCGGCGCGTGCGGTACGCTACTCCACCCGCCGGCGCTGCTGCGCCAGCTTCTCGCCGGTCTTGAAATAGTCGCCACGCAGCGCCATCTCGGCCTCTTCCTCGAGCTCCTCGCTCCACTTCCCCAGGTTGTAGCCATGCCACGGCGACTTCAGCCGCAGCGGCGGCAGCCCCTCTCGCTCCCAGAGCTTCATGGCGTGCTCCATGAGGTCTTTCCTGGGAAGCGAGATGGGTGGGTAGGGCCACTTGCGCGTCGCATCAATCAGCAGCGCGGAGTTGCCGCTCGGAAACGGGAAGATGTCGGTCTCCCCCTGGGGTGACCCGGAGTGGTCGAGGAAGCCGGTTCTGCCCTGCACGACGAGCATATCCCGGTGCGGCTGCATGAAGTAGCACAGCGCCCAGTTCACCGCCTCGGGGTCGCGCGGGTCAACGGTCTCATCCACGGCGACGAAGATCTTGCCGATCGTCGGATCGAAGCCCACCGCCGTGTTCAGCGCTTGCATCGGCTGGCTGGGGTTGGTCTTCTTGAGCTGGATGACGATGTAGTGCCAAGCTCCGCCGGATTCATGGAAGGCCACATCCAGCACCCCGTCGATGTTCGCGTGGTGCCTGAGGTGCTTGTAGAGCACCGGCTCATAGGCCATCTGCCGAATCTTGCTGCTCTCGCTCGGCGGGAACTGGCTGAGGATGGCGCCGTAGATGGCGTCGCGGCGATGGGTGATGCAGCTCACCTCGAAGTAGGGGTTGAACCGCCGCTCGCCGATGAAGCCGACGAACTCGCCGAAGGGGGCCTCCGGCTCGACGTACTCGGTGGTGATGTTTCCCTCGACGACGATCTCCGCCCAGGCCGGCACTTCGAGATCGACGGTCTTGCAGCGCACCAGCTCAACCGGCTCGCCGGCGAGCGCCCCGGCCACGCTCAATTCGTCGAGGCCGGGGAGCTTGGCCACCGCCGTGTACGAGAGGTGCGGCGGACAGCCGAGGATGAGGGCGGCCTGCAAGGGCTTGCCCTGCTGGCGACACTTCTGCCAGTGCAACCCCACGTCCTGGGTGGGGATGACGAAGATGCCGAGCCGGGTGGAGGATTTCAGGTGGCCCCGGTAGTTCCCCAGGTTGCGCAGGCCGGTTTCGGGATCGCGGGTGATCCAGTGGGACATCGTGGTGTAGGGCGCGCAGTCGAAGCCGGGGGTGGAGATGGGGATGGGGATGCGGTCGAGCCCTTGCCCCTCCTTCAGAAGCTCATCCCCTTGCAGAACGACCTCGTGCACCGGCCCCTTCTCAACCAGGCGCGGAGGGATCGGATGGAGCTGCGCCTGCGTCCATTTCTCCAGCAACTGGCCGGCCTCGCACTGCATGCCAAGGCAGTAAATATCGCGCGATGCGGCAAGCGCGCCAACCAGCACCGGCATGGCATAGCGGCGGCCGTTTGAATCCGTCACGTTTTCGAACAAGAAGGCCTTGCGTTCCTCCTCGGGGAGTCCGCGGAATTGCAGCCGCACCAGGGGCATCAACTCGGTATCCTTATTGATCTCGGAGCTGATTCTAATCAGCTTCCCGTGGCGCTCCAATTCCTCGACGTAGACATGCAGGTCTCGGTAGCCCGACATCGCTTCAATCCTTCAGCGAAGGGAGTGAGATTGGAACCCCCGACTGAGTGCCAGTATATGCCAACGAATCCTCTCTTTGTCAAGCCACGCTGCGCCATGGTGGTGGCAAGACCGGCGTGGCGGAGCGCGGCGAGTGTGTTTTTGCTGCTGGCTGTCGAGGTGGTGGCGGGGAGGGTTGGCGAAGCGTGCGAGAGGCGCGCGGTGGTTGAAGGGGCGTGGGGGATGCGTGCGCGCGCCCCGCGCGGAGCGCGCAGGCAGTGCAAGCCGCCCGGAGAGGGCCCTCGCCTCTCCCCAGGCAGTTCCCCATGGGCCTGCGGCCCGCCCGCAAGGTCATGAAAATAAGCGGACACTTCTTTCTCCGCAGGCTTCCATGCCATCGACCGTAGGGGCGGTTCGCGAACCGCCCCTACCATCCACATGCAAGGAACCGTGGAGGGAGGCGGACATCGGTGTGCCTCCGTGTCGAGCGCTGGTTCCTTCCCCTACCTTCTCTGCGTTCTCTGCGTCTCCGCGGTGCACTCCATTGAACCGCAGAGGCGCAGCGGGCGCAGCGGTGAAGGACACCGGCCGCCCGAACGTCAGCCTCACCGTCACGTCAAATCAACCACTTCGACGCTTATTTTCGAGGCAGATGGAGGGAGGGAGAGGGAGCGATGCTGGGGGGGGCTATGATGAGGGATGAAACCTCATGGGCTGGCGCGGCTTCCTCGCCATCCAGGCAGCTATGGGAACCTCACCGCCGTCGCCTTGGAGCCGCTGCGGACGACGAGGCTAGCCATGCCGCCGGGAGCGCTCGCGGGCGCCTTCGCGCTGGCGCCGATCTGCCGCCTGCACCCGTTCGTCGACCTCGAGCAGGTCGGGATGCTCGGCATAGTACCTTGCCATGAACTCCACGCGCCGCTCCTCTGGCTCGCCATCCTCGTTCTGGGCCAGCAAACGCCGGACGCGCTCGCGAAGATGGTCATCGGAACTCATCGCCATCGCTCCTCCACTTCACGCCACTGGTTGTCCGCTTTCCGGTTTGGGCAACCCGGGCCGACGATTGCCAGGCGGCTCGCGCTCCTCGATGCTTCCCTCGGCGCCGAAAAGCTCGCGATACCAAGCGGGATGCCGCTCCTGCACATAGGCGCGGCTGAGCGGCCGGCCGAACATGGAGCGGAGCAACCCCCAGTGCGACGGCAGGGCGAGGTAGCGGATGAGGTGCTCGAGGAGCTTGGCGCCGGCCAGGAAGAGGGTCGAGACGTGCAGGGCGCTGATGAAGAAGAGGACGGGTCCGGGCAACGGATTGTAGATGTAGCGAAACGCCTTCAGGGCGCCCGTGACGAGCGCCAGTGCGATGATGAAGGCCCAGATGGGAAACGACACCAGCCGCGAATAGGGAGAGTACTTGCCCGCTTCACGATCGCCGGGGCGATTGCGGCGGCGAACCTGAAGGAGGAGGCGAGCCAAATCGCCCCGCCGCCAGAGGATGCCGTAACGGCCGAGGGTGAGAGCGTGGGCCAGGTAGAGCGCCACGGCGAAGACCACCATGGAGGCGCCGACGAAGTGGAGCTGATAGACGCGATCCAAGGGGGCGCTCCGCCAGAGGAGGCGGTACTGGACGATGCCCGTCGCCATGGCGAGCATGATGCCGACCGCGTTCACCCAATGAGCTGCGATGACCAGCGGGGCGTGCCGCGCCACCTTGCCGTCGGTGGCCCTCTCCTGCCGCCCGCGGCGCGCCCGCCAGCCCGCCGCCAGTCCCAGACCGAGGCCGAGGCAGGCGGCGAACGGCAGCACCTTGAGGAACCGCACTTGGTTCCTCAACAGAGCCCCGCGCGGCGCCCAGTCGTGGCGCTCGGCCAGAGCGGGGGCGGTCATGATGAAGAGAGCGCCGAGGCACGCGCCCGCCTGGATGAGCCGCAGGGTGCGAGGCATGGGGAATCGCTTTCAAGCTCAGGCAATACTGTCGTAGACCTTCGTGGTGGCTCTCGTCACGTCCAGGCAGAGGCGGTCGGTCTTCAGGACGCCCTGCCGAATGCGGATGTTGATGGGACAGCGCTCGACGCAGATCGGCCCGCCCTCTCTGCCGCGGCACATGTCGCACTTTGTGAAGACTCCCTTCTGCTCGTCGAAGAAGATGCGCTTCCACGCCACCGGCTCCGCCGTCTCCGTCAGGATGCCGTCGATGGGGAACGGGCAGGCGGCCTCGCAGCGCCCGCAGGCCACACAGCGCGCCTCGTCAATGAAGCGCGCCCCGTTCGCCCCGTCAAGGCGCATGGCGTTGACCGGGCAGACGTAGACGCACTCGGGATGCGGGCACTGCTTGCACGGCTGCTGGAGAAATTGCCCACGACCAGGGTACTTGCGCTGAATCTCGGCATGGAGCGTCGTCGCCGAATGGTTGAGGATGCGGATGCGCGGCTTGTCGGAAAGGCCCTGTTCGCGGTGGTAGCGGCCGCACACCACCTCGCAAGTGAGGCAGCCGATACAGAGGGAGGGATCGGGCATGATCGCTCCCTCCGAGAGGGGGAGGGCCTGCGGCTGCGTCCCGAGGTTCGCCAGGCCCAGGACCGCCGCTCCCGCAGCCACCGCCCCCACGGCGCCAAGCCGCAGGAAATCGCGCCGTGTCACCGCCGCCTCGGTCATCGGTTCCTCGCCTCTTCCGCGGCCTCCTCGCCACCGCCTGCCGGCAGGAGGGAGGGGCGGGCGCCCGGCACCCACCCCTCGATGGCAAGCGCGAAATCCTCCGCCTCCGCCTCCGCCGTCCCCGGCCTCAGGCAACGGCCAGCAGCGCCTTTTCCACCAGGGAGCGCGTCAGGTCAACCTTGTAGCGGTTCATGGTCATCGGCCGCGCGCCGGCGGTGGCAAGCTGCGCGGCTTGCTGGCTCAGCTCGCGGGTGATCTTCTTGCCGGCCAGCGCGCGTTCGGCCCGCTCGACGCGCAGCGGCACAGGCGCCACCCCGCCCAGGGCCAGGCGGGCAGCTTGGCAGACGCCGTTTTTCGCGGTGCAGCGCACCGCCACGCTGGCCAAGGCGAAATCCCAGGAGCCGCGGATGCGCGTCTTCAGGAAGGTGCTGCGGGTGTTCGCCGGCGGCGTGGGCACCACGATCTCGGTGATGAGTTCGGCCGGCTGCAGGATGTTCTCGCGCAGAACGTCCTGGCGCGGCCCGATAAAGAAGTCCTCGGCCTTGACGGTCTTCTCCTTCTGGGGACCGGCAATGGTGATGCGGGCATCGAGGGCGAGGAGGGCGACAGCGGTATCGGAGGGGTGGACCATGTAACACAGCTCGCCCTTCAGGATGGAGTGGTAGTAGCGGTTATCCCCCGTCACGGCGAAGCAGAAGTCGCCCCCTTTCTTGTAGCAGTGGAAGGCGCCACGGTAGTACCAGCAGCGCGGCCGCTGGCAGAGGTTGCCGCCGATGCTCCCCATGTTGCGGAGCTGCGGCGAGGCCACGGCGCCGGCCGCCTCGGCGAGCGCCGTGTAACGGCCGAGGACGGCCTCGTGCTCGGCGAGGTCGGCCAGGATCGTCATGGCGCCGATGTGCAGCCCGTCCTTCTCCTCGCGGATGTAGTGGATATCCTTGACGTCGCCGATGTTCACGACGAACTCGGGCGTGTCGATGCGCTCCTTCATGAGCGTCGTGAGGTCGCCGCCCCCGGCGAAGATGCGGGCCTTCTTGCCGTGCTTGGCAAGGGCCCCCTTCACCTCCTCGATGCTCTTCGCATTGATCCAGGTAAAGCTCTGCACGTTCCCTCACCTCCCTTCGCTACACGGCCGCCCGCAGGGCCTGGAGGACCTTGCTCGGCGTGATCGGGTAGTCGCGGATGCGCACCCCGGTGGCGTTGTACAGGGCATTGGCGATGGCGCCGCCGGCCCCCGTCACGGGCGGCTCCCCGAGCCCCTTCGCGTTGATGTTGTTGGAGAGATCATGGGTCTCGATGGGCACCACGGTCACTTGGTCGGGAATGTCCAAGGCGGTCGGACAACCGTACTCGTGGTAATTCGCATTGAGTTGCACGCCGGTCTCGGCGTCGAGAATGCGCTCCTCGTAGAGCGCCATGCCGAGCCCCTGGATGAAGCCGCCCTGCACCTGGCTCTCGTAAGTGAGGGTGTTGATCGGGCGGCCGGAATCGTGGGCCAGGACGGCCCGCAGGACCTTGACGTTGCCGCTCGCCGTATCGACCTCGACCTCGACCATCTGCGCCCCGAAGATATCAACCTTGCGGCCGGCGGGGTTCGGCAGACGCTTCCCCTTGCCGATCAGCAGGTGCCGCCCCTGCATCCAACCCAGCTTGCCGGTCACCTCCTTGAAGTTTGCTTTCTTCTCCGGCTGGCTCTTCGCGGCGAAGACCCCGCCGGCATACTGCACGTCGGCGACGGGAACCTTGAGGGTTTCCGCGGCCAGGGCGATGAGCTGCTGCTTCGCGTCGGCGGCCGCCATGCGCACTGCCGGGCCGCCTTGGAACGTCGTCCGGCTGCCGTAGCTCGAGTTGATGGTGTACGGCGTTCCGGCCGAATCGCCGTAGGCCACGCGCACCATCTCGAGCGGCACGTCGATCTCCTCGGCGGCGATCTGGGCGAAGATCACCTGCGCCCCGACGCCGAGATTGGCGATGCCGACATTGACCTCGACCGTGCCGTCCGGATAGATGGTCACCAAGGCCTGGCTCGGTTCGCCCTCGAAACCGTGCCAGTGGACGGCGCTCATGCCGATGCCGCGGCGCTTGGTGCCCTCGACGGTCGACTTCGGCTTGCGCCGCTGCCAGCCGAAGGTCTTGGCGGCGGCCTCGTAGCTCTCGCGCAGGCCGTTGCTGAAGTACGGCTCGTTCTTCGGTTGGTAGACGGCCGTGAAGTTCTTCAGGCGCAGCGCGATGGGATCAAGGTCGAGCTTCTCGGCCGCCTCGTCCATGAACTGCTCCAGGGCGAAGAGGTTCTCGGTGTTGCCCGGACCGCGGCAAGCGCCGGGGGACGAAAGGTTCGTGTGCACGGGGATGTTCGTCGTGCGCAGGTTCGGGCACTTGTAGAGCTCGTTCGTCGGCGACCCCACGGCTGGTGCGGCCCAGTACATCCCTCGGTCGTTCCAGGCGCCGCCGCGCCCGATGACCTCGTAGTCGATGGCCGTTAGGGCGCCGTCCTTCTTGAAGCCGGCCTTGATCTTTTGGATGGTGAGCGGTCGGTGCGAGGAGAGGAGGAAGGTCTCGAAGCGATCCAGGAAGAGGCGGATGGGGCTCCCCGTGGCGCGGCTGAGCATCGCCGCGATGACGTGGTACTCCTTCACGCCGTTCTTGGAGCCGAAGCCGCCGCCAAGGTGCTCGTTGAGCACCCGCACCTTGCTGATGGGCAGACGCAACTTCAGCGCCAGGAGGTCGCGCGTCAGGTGCACCCCTTGGGTGCTGTCCCAGACCGTGAGCATGCCATTCTGCCAGTGGGCGACGCAGCCGTGCATCTCCAGGCAGGCATGGTGTTGCTCGGAGGTCGTGTAGGTCTCTTCTAGGACAACGTCGGCCGCCGCGAATCCTTTCGCCAGGTCGCCGCGCTCGTAGACCTTCGGCTTGCCCTCCCAGATGTTGCCGTACGGCTGCAGTTTCGGCGCGCCGGGCCGCATCGCCTCCCGCACGTCGATGACGTGCGGCAGCACCTCGTACTTCACCTTGATGAGCCGCACGGCGTCGTCGGCAATCTGCTCAGTATCGGCCGCCACCGCCGCGATGTCGTCGCCGATCAGGCGCACGTGATCCTTGAACACCGCCCGCTCGCGGTCCCAGGGCTGTTTGCCGGCGTTCTTGTGGCTGAGGACGGCGCGCACGCCGGGCAGCTTCTCCGCGGCGCTCGTTTCGAGGTCGAGGAGTTTCGCATTGGCATGAGAGGAGCGCAGAACGCGGGCGTGGAGCATGCCGGGAAGCTGGACGTCGTAGGCATACTTCGCCTCTCCCGTCACCTTCTCCCGGGCGACCTTCTTCGGGAAGCGCTTGCCGACGTACTTCAGCGTCTCATTCTTCCCCCAGGGCGCCAGCATGGTTCCCCCTTCCCCCTGGAGCGCCGCCGACTCGTCCTCGACGGTGTAGGTCTTTCCCTCGACGATAATCTGCTTCATCGCAGCCATTCCGCATCACCTCCTCTCAGAGTTTTTTCGCGGCCGCCAAGACGGCCTCGAAGATGTGGTGGTAGGCGCCGCAGCGGCAGATGTTCCCCGACAGCGCCTGCTTCACTTCCGCCAGGGTGGGGCTCTTCTTCTTGTCGAGGAAGGCCTTGCCGGCCAGAATCTGCCCCGGTGTGCAGAAGCCGCATTGGTAGGCGTCGTACTCGATGAACGCCTCCTGCAGCGGATGGAGCCGCCCGTTCTTGGCCAACCCCTCGATGGTCTCGATCTCCCTGCCCTGCACGTTGACGGCGAGCAGCGAACAGCCGTACATGGCGCGCCCATCGACGATCACCGTGCACGCCCCGCACTCGGCCCGGTCGCAGCCGATCTTCGTGCCGGTGAGATTGAGCTCGGTGCGCAGGACGTCGGCCAGGGTGCGGCGCGCTTCGATGGTGAGGGCGTAGCGCCGGCCATTGATCTTCAGCTCCACCGGCACGTAGGAGAGCCCCTCCACCAGCGGCGGCACCGCGGCCTTTCCCGCCCGGGGCTTGACGAGGCCGGTGGCGAGAGCGGTCGAGGTGGCCGCCCCCACTCCCATCCCCTTCAGGAAGCTCCGGCGCGACATCCGAAGTCGTTCATCTCCCTTCGTGGTTGCCATAGATGTTTCCACCTCCTCCCAACGACAGGTTCTCTGAAATCGCTTGGCTCGCACAGAGCCTGCCCAACGTCCCTCCTCCTGGTTGGTTGCCTTACCTCCTCCCTCCCACCTGTGGGCCGCCCGCCTCGCCGAGCGGTGCAAGGTAGATGTTGCTCTCGCCCAGCAACACCGCATCGAAGACGATACTCCGCCCGTCGGGGCTGATGTCGAGGCCGCCGGCAAAGCTCACCGACGGGGTGGCGGGGCGGCGGTCGGAGCCGTCGGGGCGCATGGACCACAAGCCGTGGGTGCCCTCCCCAGAGCCGTGCGGCAGGTAATAGATGCGACCGTCGCGGCGATTCCAGCGCGGGAAGTGCTCGGTCTTCGGTCCGTTGGTGAGGGGGCGGGCGTCGCTGCCGTCGCGGCGCATCAGCCAGATGTCGTAGTTCCCCGCCGCGAACGAGTCGTAGGCGATAAACTGGCCATCCGGACTCCAGGCGATCTGCCGGCCGAACTTCTTGCCGAAGCTGAGCAGCGTCGGCTTCGTTTCCTTCCCTCCATCAACCGCCGTCACCAGCAACTCGAGTTGTCCGGCATTGTTTTCCGCATAAGCCAGCGAGGCTCCATCGGGGCTCCAGCCGAGGCTGATGTGCCAGTTGGAGCCATGGGTGATCTGGCGCGGGTTGCCCCCCTCGCGGTCCATCACCCACACCTGGTAGGCGCCGGTCCGATCCGAATCGAAGGCGATGCGATGGCCGTCGGGGGAGAAGGAGGGGTGGGAATCATGCCACGGGCCGCTCGTCAGCGGACGCGCGTCGCTGCCGTCGGCGCGCATGATCCAGATGTGGAAATGGCCGCCGCGATTGGAATCGAAGACAATGTGCGCGCCGTCGGGGCTCCAGACGGGGTGACGGTCGGTGAAGGGGAGGAAGGTAAGCTGCTTTGCCCCCGCGGGGAGCTCATGCGCCACAGGGGCGGACACCGCCGCGCACCAGGCAAGGAGCAGGACCATCCCGCCCAAGAGGCGGCGGGGTAGGCACCCACCCCCACGCTCCTGCGGTGACGCGGCGCGCCGTCGCATCTCCACCCCCCCAGGTGATCTGCCCGTATCGCCTCAATACTACCAAGAAACAGACTACGTCAAGGAGATTCTTTCTTACCCCAGACGCTGCGGGGATGTGCTCTCCTCTCCATTTGAGGATGGGTTCTTTCGGCGCGCAGTCTACCCTCGATGGCCTAAGGCAAGGAGCGCTCTCCCTGTTGAACGTCAGGGGGAGCTCCCTGTATTCCCGACTTCCCGGCCGCGGCAGGGGGGGAGAAAGAGGCCTGCTTAGTAGTAACCCCCTCGCTGCCAGCTCGGATCGAGCGAGCCGACGGTGCGCAGGGTGACTACGTGCCGCAGGTTCACCAGCACGGTCTGCTGGTTCTCTTCCTGAAGGAGGAGGAAGGCTGGGTCTTCGGCCACCACATCGGCCAGCACTCCGTGCAGGGTCTGGTTCGGCAGCCCCACCTCGATCTGCTTGCCTTTCAAGGCCTCGATGCACTCATACATCGCCGCTCTGGGCCTCCCTGAACTCCATGGTCTCGAACAAGCTCGGCTCGGCCATGGCGAAGTAACAGAAGCTGCCAGCGCGGCTTGGCCGGTCGCGCCGCAGGTAGCGCATGCGAATATCAAGCTGGTTCTTCTGGAAAGAGAGCTGGTAGCAGCGGCGGCTCCGCAGCGGGAAAGGGTTCGGCGCCTCGCCACAGCGAAAGACGTAGTGCTCCGTGCGTTCGTCAATGTTCCAGGCATCAAAGCTCAGCAGCACGCGCTGCCCGTCGCGAACTGTCACATCTTCCTTGTTCATCTACACCTTCACTCGGAACGGATGGCTCGTCAGACCGCCGGCCCCGCCTCTCAGGCTAAATGAATAGGCAAGAGGCGCAGCACCTTCGCTCCCGGTTCTTCCGCGCCGTCCGCCGCTTACCTCCCGTGGATAACGGCCCCGGACAGGCCCAGCGAAGCGACAGGCCGGCCCAAACGCCGCAGCGGCAAAAGGTGCGAGCGTGCTGACCCCGTTCAACCCTTTAGGGTCTTCGATGGCCGCCACCACCACTTCTTCATCTTGTAGTCATCCGCAATCGCCCCGGCGCAATTAAACCCCGGCGCGCCGGTCACCCCACCCATGGGATGCGCCGAACCGCCGCACAGGTAGAGGTGCTTCACCGGCATGCGGTAGTTCGCCCAGCCCGGCACCGGCCGCAGGTCGCCCATTTGGTTGGGGCTGATGTGGCCGTGCGCGATCGAGCCCTCGAACATGGAGATGGTGGTCTGGCTGATGTCGTACGGCGAGTAGTTGAAGTGAGCGAGGATATTCTCACCCTGCATGTTCGGAGCGTAGTCACACCACACCTTGCGGATATGCTCGCCGTAGTCCTCCTTTATCTTCAGCCAGTGTTCCGGCCCTTCTTTCAGGCGGAAGGGGGCGACCTGCCAGGTAAAGGCGGTGTGCTTGCCAGGCGGAGCCTGCGAGGGATCGTGCACGGTTGGAGCAATGGAGAACGCCACACACTCCCTCGGCACCAGCCCTTGGCGGAGCTGGTAGTGGTGCGACAGAATCTCAGCGGAGTGCTCCACGCCCCAGGCGACGCCCAAGGCTTTCTGCACGTCGGGGTTTTTCCGCGCCGCGGCGTAGAGGGGCGGTTCGTTGAGCGCGAAGTGCGGCGTAAAGAATGACACCTCATCGGCCTGGAAGGCGCGCACGCGGCGGGCGAACTCGTCATCCAGGCATGCCTCGCCCACCAGCTCGAGCATCAACGCCTTCACGTTGGTATTCGAGGCGATGGCGCAGCGCGCCATGATCTGCGAGCCGTTCTCCAACTCAACTCCCGTGGCGGTTCCATGTTCAACGATCACCTTCGCCACGTGGCTGTTCTTGCGCACGGCGCCGCCCGCGGCCGTTATGACGTTGACGAGCGCCTCGGCCAACATGCGCGAGCCGCCGATGCAGATGCCGTTGGAATGTCCGTGCATGGCACTCACCATGGTGGGAATCTGCAGACCGGTGCCGGCGAGATCGTAGGGGACGGAACCTTGCATGGCCGCGATGGCCAGCCAGCACTTCACGGCCTCATTCTCGAAGAAAGCGTCGGTCACCTGCTTCACCGACGAGTTCAGAATCTGAATCATCAGTTTGCCGTCCGGCGCGCCCTCCAGCAACGCGTACAATTTTGATAACGGCAGCGGTTCGGAGTGCCAATAGGCATTCACGACTTGACGCAGGTGCTGAAACTTCTCGTTCAGGCTCTTGTAGGTTTTGGCGTCCTTCTTTGAGAATTGCGCGATGGTCTCGCAGGTGGCATCGACATCCAGGTAGGACAAGATGGCCCGCCCATCGCGCGTGACGAAGGCGTAATTCGGATCGGGACGGACGTACTTGGCGCCGTACTTGTCGAGTTCAAGGGTGCGGTACATGGGGCCGCCGATGTGCATCACCGAGTGCAGGTTATGCTTGAACCCCGGCAGGGTGACCTCTTCGGTGGCGCAGCCGCCGCCGATGTTGTGCCGGCGCTCGAGCACGCAGGTGCTCATGCCGGCTTTCTGCAGGTAGGCCGCGCACGCCAGGCCGTTATGACCGCCACCGATGACAACCAGATCAAATTCCTCGGCCATGGTCTCCTCCCCCAACCGCGACCTGCAACCGCCTCTTTCCGCAAGTGGAATGCGGTCGCCGGCCGGCGCAACGAGATGCTCCCGCGGCCTAAAATAGTCCGGCTGAACCCCGGTCAGGTATCGCCGGACCACGCCGCGCGCTGCCTTGGCGGCTCTTGCCTCGGCAAGCCATGATCACTGGAATCATGCTCTGTTGTCAATTGCCCGAACATGATGGGGGCCGCCGCCTCCCTCCCGTAAGTAAGGGTCCGAGTCAGGCCCGGCGAGGCGGCAGGTTCGCTCCGGGCGCTCCGGGGCGCCTGCGGCCAGGAGTGCAGACCGCTCGCCAGTCAGCCTCGCCCTTCTCCGCTTGCCTTGGACCAAGCCGCGCGGCATTTCCAAGAAGGTCGATGCAATTCCTGGCGCGGCGAGGTCTCTGCCCCCGCGCGTGCCTGCTTGCTCTCTCCGCAGCGATCGTCAGCGATCTGACGATCTCCCGCCTTGCCCACGCCGCATGCCGCCCGACGAAATGCCGGTGCATCTTCTAAGGTCTTGCAAACTCGCTGGTTGTCTTGGTTCCGCAAGCTTGCGGCGGGGCCTTGTGGGTGTGGCACGAGGGATGCACCGTCCTCGCCGCGGATGTGAAGGCCGGGGTGAAACCACGGGAGAAATGGGGTGAGGGGATGGATGAGAGGGTTCTGGAGCTGCTGGAAGCCGACGGAGACGCTCCTGCCGTCGATGAACCGACGCGCCTGCTCCTGCACGTGAAGCACGTGGAGGGTCTTCTTGCCGGCTTGCTCACCGATCTCGAACGGTTTATTGGTCACTCCTAACTGCAATTACAGGTGTAGCCTAACTGTCAAGAATCCCTCACCGCGGCTGTCGCGCCAGGAATATGACGCTCTCCGGCCGGTTTCCAACCTGCGTGTCTTGATCGTGGACCGTTGATCCCCCCTTTGTTCGGAAGCTGGGCGGCAGGCGGGGGTGGGGTGCGCCGTCCGCCTGAGAGGTGAGCGCGATTTCCGGGCAACCAACCAGCGCGCTGCTCGGCTGAGGCTCGGCTGTGGTGGGAGGTTGCCGGCTGGGAATCTCCGGCAGAGACGCTAGCCGCGCGGTGCGAGGAGGAGGAAGCGGCGCTTCCCCACCTTGATGCGGTAGGTCTGGTCGGCTCGCAGGGTGGTCTGGGCGTCCTCGATCTTGACGCCGTTGCACTGGATGGAGCCTTGCGAGAGCAGACGGCTCCCCTCGCTAGTGCTGGACACCAGCTTGAGGTCCTTCAGAACGTAGATGATCCAGCGCTCGTCTTCCTCCCACCTCCAGGTGTGCCGTAGCGCCTGATCGTCGGGGAAGTGTTGGTGCTGGAAGGTGGCACTGAATTGCGCCGCCGCCGCGGCCGCCGCCGCCGCGCCGTGGAAGCGGCACACCAGTTCGCGCGCCAGGCGCCGCTTCGCCTCCATGGGGTGCTCGCGGCCGTTCTCCACCGCGGCGCGCAACGCCGCCACCTCCGCCAGCTCGAGGTTGCTGAGCAGCTCGTAGTAGCGCCACATCAGGCCGTCCGAGATCGACATGAGCTTGCCGTACATGTCGAACGGCTCGGCGGTAATGCCGATGGCGTTGTTGAGGCTCTTGCTCATCTTCTGCACGCCGTCGGTCCCCTCCAGCAGCGGCATGGTGAGGATGACCTGCGACTCCTGTCCGTAGGCGCGCTGCAGCTCCCGCCCCACCAGCAGGTTGAATTTCTGATCGGTGCCTCCCAGCTCGACATCGGCGCACAGCGCCACACTGTCGTACCCCTGCATCAGCGGGTAGAGAAACTCGTGGATACTGATCGGCTGGTTGGCGGCGAAGCGTTTTTGGAAGTCATCCCGCTCCAGCATGCGCGCCACCGTGTACCTGGCGCTGAGGCGGATGATCTCCTCCGAGCTGAGGTTGTTGAGCCAGCGGCTGTTGTAGTCGATGACCGTCTTCGCGGGGTCGAGGATCTTGAAGATCTGCTCCTTGTACGTCTCGGCGTTGGCGGCGATCTCCTCGCGGCTGAGGGGCGGGCGCGTCTCCGACCTGCCGCTCGGGTCGCCGATCAGCCCGGTGAAGTCGCCGATCAGGAAGATGACCTCGTGCCCCAGCTCCTGGAAATGCTTCAGCTTCTGGATGAGGACGGTATGCCCAAGGTGCAAGTCCTTGGCGGTGGGATCGAAGCCCGCCTTCACCCGCAGCGGCGCGCCGCCGGTCCGGCTGCGCTCCAGCTTGTGGACGAGCTCCGCTTCCGGGACGATCTCCACCGCGCCGCGGCGGATCAGCGCAAGCTGCTCATCAATGGGGGGGAACTCGGCCATGGCGTGAAGAGCGTAGCGTCCGTGAGGGAGGGAATCACCCCGAACACGCAGCCGTGAACCACCCGCCGGCGCCGCCCAGGTCATGCTGCGCCGCCGGCCTGCTGCTCACCATTCGGGGTTGAAAAAGCTCCGGCCTCCGAGGATGAAGTGAGTATAGCCGCAAGCCGTCAGGTGGGCAATGGGGCTGCTGTGCGGAGGAGATCATTCGCCGCGCGCTGCGACGGAAGCCGCCTCCGGTCGGCCGCAACGGGGATCAGCCACCGGAGATGGGCGGGAAGATGCTCACCACGTCCCCCTCCTGCACCTCATCGTCGGCGTCGGCGTGTTGGCCATTGAGGAGGAAGATCACCGGCAGGTCATCCGGCAGCTTCAACCGAGTAGCGAGGTCCTGAATCCTCGCGCCGGCCTCGCTCGGCACCTTGGCGGTGTACTCCTGCGAGTCGGCGGGGAGGTACTCCCGCAGCGAGGCAAAGAGTTTCACATCTATCAGCATGGTCGGATACTCCGTTGCTATGGCAGGAGAAGTACCGCCGCCTCGCTCGCCGGCGAGACGGTCCGCGCGCCTCGGCCGCCCGGCAGGACAACGTCTATGGCACGATGCCAATCTAATCACGCCGCGGGATGGCGGCAACCCTTGGGTCGATGCGTCGGGGACCGCGGTGGGCGGCGGACGCCAGGCGCCCGCGCTCAGCGCGGCACGGCCTGCGGCGCGCCCTCGGCGGCATCGAAACGCAGGAACTGCATGGTGAAGGTGGCGCGCCCCTGACTGGCGGAGCGGATGCTGGTGGCGTAGCCAAAGAGCCGGGCCAGGGGCACCAGGACGCGCACCAGGCGCACGGCCCCCTTGACGTCGATGCCTTCGATGCGACCCCGGCGCTCATTGAGGTCGTCGAGGATCGAGCCGAGGAAGTCCTCCGGGGTCACCACCTCAACCCGCATGATCGGTTCCAGGAGGAGCGGCTGGGCCTTCTGAATCGCCGCCTGGAAGGCTTCGTTCGTCGCCAGGCGGAAGCCGACCTCGGTGGACTCGCCCTCGACGTAGACGGCATCCGCAAGGGTGACGCGGAGATCGGTGAGCGGGTAGCCCAGCAGGGGTCCCGATTGGACGGCATTCCGCACCGTCTCGGCGATGAGGGCGTGGTAGGCAGGGGGGAGCGCCTCGGCAGCCAGCATCGAGCCGTAGAGGAAGCCGGCGCCGCGCGGCAGCGGCTCGCAGCGTACCCCCACGACGCCGTTCTGCATCTTCCCCCCCAGCTCGCGCGCCACCCGCGCCCGCGCCTCGGCTGGCTGCTGCACCGTCTCGCGGTGCACCACCTGCGGCTGCCCCATGCGCACCGGCACGGAGAACTCTTCCCGCAGCCGCGTCACCACCACGTCGAGGTGCAGCTCCCCCATGCCGGAAATGATGCGCTCGCCGGTCTCCTCATCCTCGCGCACGTGGAAGGTCGGGTCCTCCATCTCGAGGTGGGCCAGCACCTCCTTCAAGTGCTTCTCATCGGCCACGCTGCGCAGCTCGATCGCCGCCGACATCACCGGCTGCGGCGCCGTGATCCCATCCAGGATGATCGGCTGCTCGGCCAGGCAGAGCGTATCTCCCGTCTTCGTCTCCTTCAGCCCCGCCACCGCAATGATGTCGCCGCAGCGCGCCTCCTCCAGCCGTTGTTTCTTGTGGGCGTGCATGCGGAAGATGCGCGCCACGCGTTCGCTGAGGCCGCTCGTGGCGTTGTACACCGTGGCGCCGGGGACGAGCCGGCCGGCGTAGAGACGCAGGTAGGTGAGCTTGCGCCCCTCCTCGATCTCCACCTTGAACGCGACGGCGGTGAAGGCCTCCTTGAGGCTGCGCTGGCGCTCCTGGCGCTCCTGAGTGCGCGGATCGACCCCGGCAAGCGAGGAGAGATCGTTGGGCGCGGGGAGGTAGGCGACCACGGCGTCGAGGAGGGACTGGATGCCCTTGTTCCGCAGGCCGGAGCCGCAGAGCACGGGCACGAAGGCGCCGGCGAGCGTCCCGTGCCGCAGCGCCCGGCGCAGGGCGGCGGAATCGATGGCCTCGCCGTTCACGTAGCGTTCCAGGAGGGTCTCATCGAACTCCGCCGCCGCCTCGATCACCACCTCCCGCGCCTGTGCCGCCGGTTCCGCCAGCTCCGCGGGGATCGGCTGCCGGTCGTAGCGCATCCCCCTATCCTCGTCATGCCAGAGGAGGGCCTCTTCGCTGATGAGGTCCACGCAGCCCCGGAAGGTCTCCTCGACGCCGATCGGGAGCTGCAGCGGCAAGGGCTTGGCCGCCAGCTTCTGGCGCATCTCCGCCAGGACGCCCGTGAAGTCCGCCCCGATGCGGTCCATCTTGTTGACGAAGGCGAGACGCGGCACGTTGAACTTGTCTGCTTGGTGCCAAACCGACTCGGACTGCGGCTCCACCCCGCCGACGGCGCAGAAGATCGCCACCGCGCCGTCGAGCACGCGCAGCGAACGCTCCACCTCGATGGTGAAGTCGACGTGGCCCGGCGTGTCGATGAGGTTGATCTGGTGCTGCTCCCATTCGCAGGTGGTGGCCGCGGCGGTGATGGTGATGCCGCGCTCCTGCTCCTGCCGCATCCAGTCCATGATGGCGGTGCCCTCGTGGACCTCGCCGAGCTTGTGGGTGACCCCCGTATAGAACAGGATGCGCTCCGACACGGTGGTCTTCCCCGCATCAATATGCGAGATAATGCCGATATTCCTGATGCGATGGATCGGTACCTTACTCATGGAGAGCGTCCCCGCGTGTTCCGGGAGAGAAAAATTCGCCTTACCATAGAAAGGCGACCCCTCTCTGTCAACCGTGGGGCGCGGCGGGGGCGCCCCTCCGCCGCGCCGCGTAGACCGCCGCGGGAGTCATCGAGAGTTTCGCCGTGAGCCGTCTCTTTGCGTTGCTGCGAGACTGGTGGCTAGGCCGGCAGGGGGCCGGCGCGGGGGATGACGTCGGCGCCCCGGCATTCGGGCGGGGCCGGCTCGGCGGGGTGCTTCCCACCCTCGACCTCCACGGCGTGGGGGTGCGCGAGGCGATTGAGCAGGTGGAGGAGTTCCTGCGCGCCTCGCGGCACCTCGGCGTGCGGCGCGTGCGCATCGTCTACGGCAAAGGCAGGCACAGCCGCGGCGGCCGGGGCATCCTTCGCGAGGTGGTGCCCAGGTGGCTGGAGACAGAGGGCGCGCGCTACGTGGCGCGCTGGGAGCGTCGCCTCGATGCCAGCGGCCTCGATGGCGGCGCCGAGGTGGTGCTCCGCCCGGCAAGTCCGCAGCAGCGGGAGGAGAGCGAGACGTAACCGCTGCCGCATGGCCTCGTTGGGAACGCTGCCCCCTCACCTCGTGCGGTAGCCGCCGAGGCTGCGGCGTAAGTTCTCGCGCGCCCCCTGGAGACCCGGCTTCCGCAGCACCGCTGCGGCATAGGCGGCGTGGGCCTTGTCGGGCCGTCCGCGCGCCGCGAGCACGAGGCCGAGGTTGTTGCGGGCCTCGGCGTAGTCCGGCAGCAGGGCGAGGGCGCGCCGCAGCGTCGCTTCGGCCGGCTCGTACTCCCCCAGCCCGTAGTGGGCGATCCCCAGGTTGGCGAGGCTCCTGGCCTGGGCCGGATGCTCCGCCACGAGCCTGCGGTACTCCCGCCGCGCCGCCTGCCAAGCGTGTCGCTGTAGGAGCACCGTCGCCAGGTTGTGGCGGGCGGCGGCGTAGCTCGGCTTCGCGGCCAGGCTCTGCGCGTAGCTTAGCAGGGCCTTGTCCCAGGCGCCCCGACCTTGCAGGGCCGCGCCGAGATTCTGGTATCCCAGAAAGCTGCGCGGGAAGCGCGCCACCACCGGCGTCCAGAGGGTCTCCGCCCGCCGCCAGGCGTAGGTGCGCTGCACGCTGAGCAGGGCGAAGGAGAGGGGCACGAGGAGGGCAAGCGCAAGGGGCGCTGCGGCCGCGCTCCTCCCTCGTTGCGGCCCGGTCCCCGGCGGCAGCGCCCGGCGATGCCACAGCGCCGCCCAGCCAAGCCCACCCAGCATGCACCCCCCAAGCAGCGGCAGGTAGAGGTAGCGCTCGGCGAGCGGGTGAGCCAGGGGGTACACGTTGCTCGCCGGCAGCCAGCTCACCAGCAGCCAGCCCAAACCTAGCCCAACGGCGCTGCCACGCAGGCGCCACGCGGCCAGCAGATACGCGGCGAGGCCGAGCACCGCGGCGACGCCGAACGGCCAGGCCCCGATTCCAGGCGCCAGCCCAGCGCGCGCCGCCACGACATAGTCCACGCTTAGCGGCGCCGGCAACCACAGCAGCTTCAGCTCGTAGGCGAAGATGCGGCTCGTCACGAAGAGCCGCTGCAGCCAGCCAAGGTGCGTCAAACCGCGCGCCGCCTCGGCGGGATTCACCAACAGCGCGAACCGCAGCACGAGGTAGGCCGCGGTCACCAGCGCGACGGAGGCGAGCAGACCTGCGGACCTTGACGGTGGCCGGGGCGCCGGCGAGTCCGCCGCGCCGGCCCCGGGCGCGATGATGAGCAGCCCCACCAGGAGCGGCAAGGCGAGCGCCGACTCCTTCGCCAGCAGCGCCAGGACATAGGCGAGGAGGGCGAGCGCAAGGTAGGCCCAAGTTCGGTATCGCCCTGTGGTACTCAGCCACGAGAGCGCCAGGCGGCACGCCAGGAGGACGAAGAGCGCCGCCAGGAGGTCCTCGCGGAAGCCGATGGCGTTGACCGCCTCGGTCGCCGCGGGATGGACCGCGAAGAGCACCGCCGCCGCGACCGCGGCGCTGGTCGGCAAGCGGCAAGCGAGCAGGAGGGAGAAGAACGTCAGCGCCACGAGGGCATGAAGGAGCGTGTTCGTCAGGTGGAAACCGGCGGGTCGCAGCCCCCAGAGGAGGCTATCGAGACGGTAGCTCAGCGTCACGAGCGGACGATAGCTCAGCTCGCCGGCGGCCTCGAAGTAGCCGCGGCTGACAAGGTTGCGCCATCGCCACGCGGTCCGCAGATGCTCGTTCTGCACGACGACGGCCCAGTCATCGTAGACGAAGCCGTTCCGCAGGCTCGGCAGGTAGACGAGCAGGGCCAGGAGGAAGAGAGCCAGGGGTGCAAGGCGCCTGACGGTCACGGCGTGCAGCGGCTAGGGGAGGGCCGGCAGGGTGGCCGGGGGACGGTGGCCTGCCGCGCCGCCTCTCGTTCGGCGGCCGGCGGCGAGGGCGGAACGATTCAGATGATCCCGGCCTGCCGGAGTTCGGCGCACGGCTCGGCGCTCAAGCCGAGAAGCTCCTGGTAGTACGTCCGGTTGTGCTCGCCGAGCGCGGGCGGGCCGGCGTCGGGTCCCACCGGGGTTTCGGAGAGCTTCATCGGGGAGGCTACCAGACGGGCGGTCTCCTGGCCGTCTCCCACGGGCACCTCGGCGATCATGCCGCGGGCCTGAATCTGCGGGTGCGCCACCACCTCGTTGATGCGGTTGATCTCGCCGTAGGCGATGCCGGTCGGCTCGAGGAGCTGCGTCCACTCCGCCGTCGTCCGCTGCGCCGTCAAGGAGCGCAGGATCTCATCCAGCTCCTCGCGGTGCGCCGTTCGCGCGTTCTTCTCCTGGAAGCGCGGGTCGGTCAGAAGGTGCGCCACGCCGGCAACCCGGCAGAAGCGCTGCCACTGGCGCTCCTCGCCGATGGCCAGGACGATGTACCCGTCGCCGGTGGGGTAGGCCTGGATGGGCGTCACCACGGGGTGTTTCGTTCCCAGCGGCCCCGCCACCTCGCCGGTGGCGAAGTAGCGCGCCACGGCGTTCTCCAGCAGCGCCACCTGGCAATCCATCATCGACACGTCGAGGAATTGGCCCCGGCCGCTGTTGCCGCGCTCGATGAGGGCGGCCAGCAGGCCCATGGCGGTGAACATGCCGCCGGCGAGGTCGCCGATGGAGTAGCCCACCCGCACCGGCTCGCCGCCGGGCGTGCCGGTGACGCTCACCGTGCCTCCCATCGCCTGCACCACCAAGTCGTAGGCGGCGCGCTGCGCCAGGGGACCTGTCTGCCCGAAGCCGGAGCAGGCGGCGTAGATGAGCCGCGCATTCCGCTCCCGCAGCACGGGCCAATCGAGGCCCAGGGCGCGCATGACGCCGGGGCGGTAGTTCTCGACCACCGCGTCGGCGTGATCCACCAGCCGCAGGAAGAGGTCGCGCCCCCGCGCCTCCTTGAGGTTGCAGGTGATGCTCTTCTTGCCGCGATTGACGCTCAGGAAGTAGGTGCTCACGCCGTGCACGAAGGGCCCGTTGCGGCGCGCCGGATCACCCCCTTCCGGCGCCTCCACCTTCACCACCTCGGCGCCGAGGTCGGCCAGGAGCATCGTCGCGTAGGGTCCGGCGAGGAACCGCGTCAGGTCGAGGATGCGGATGCCGTGCAGGGGTTTGGCGCGCATGGCTCGGTTATGAGCAGAAGGAAGGAAGCAGACAGGGCGGCACCGCGCGGCGCCGCTCCGCCGAGATGAGACGATCGCGCCACGGAGACGCCGACAGCCGGCGGGCGGAGCGCGGCGGCCTAGCCGCGAGCCTCCTGATCGCCGTCCTGACGCGACGGGCAGTGCGGCGCCACGACGCACCGCCGGCAGGCGGGTTTGCGGGCGCCGCAGACGTAGCGCCCGTGCAAGATGAGGCGATGCGAAAGGGAGGTCCACACGCGGCGCGGCGTCACCGCCATGAGGTCCTGCTCGATCTTCTCGGGGTCCTGCTGGCGGCTGAGGCCGAGGCGCTGCGCCAGTCGCTTCACGTGCGTATCGACCACCACGCCGGGAACTCCGAAGGCGTTCCCCAGGATGACGTTGGCGGTCTTGCGGCCGACGCCGTCGAGCGCCACCAGCTCCTCCATCGTCGCCGGCACTTCGCCGCCGTGGCGCTCCACGATCCTCTTGCAGCAGGCGATGAGGCTCTTCGCCTTGTTGCGGTAGAAGCCGGTGCTGCGGACCTGCTCCTCCAGCTCCTCCTGCCGCGCCGCGGCGAAGTCCTGGGCAGCGCGGTACCTGGCGAAGAGGCCCGGCGTCACCAGATTCACCCGCTCGTCGGTGCACTGCGCCGAGAGGATCGTCGCCACCAGGAGCTGCAAGGGGTTCGCGGAGTCGAGGGTGCAGTGCGCGTCCGGGTAGGCTTTCTTCAGGGCGGCGACGATCTTCCGGGCGCGGGCCTGGGTCGCCTCGAGGGACTCCGGCTGCGCGCCGGCGGCAGGCTGCACGTCGGCCGGTGACGGAGGCGCCGCACGTCCCCGCCGTTCCCCCACGTTGCGGACACGCCCTCTCGCCGCAGCCACCGCTGCCCCTCCTCTCGCCGCGACATCCCGTAAGTGTCGCTTCACCCGCTCCGCCGCGCCTCGCGCTGCCTCGTGCTACCCGCCACGGCCCCGCGTTTAGCGCCGGGCGAGGGCCGCCGCCACCTCCTCCGCATCCAGCGTCGTGACGACCTGCCCCGCCTCCAGCCAGCCCTTGCGAGCCACCGCCACGCCGTAGGCGGTATCCGCCAGCCCGTCGAGGTGGTGGGCATCGGGATTGATGCTGAACCGCGCGCCGCGCTCGGTGGCGTAGCGGCAGAGGCGCCAATCGAGGTCGAGGCGGTGCGGGTTGGCGTTGATCTCGATGATCTTGCCGTGCTCCGCGGCGGCATCGATGACGGCGTGCATGTCCACCGAGTAGGGATCGCGCGCCAGCAGCAGGCGGCCCGTCGGGTGCCCGAGCATTGTCAGGTAGGGATTGCTGAGGGCCCGGCAGAGGCGCGCCGTCATCTCCCCCTCGCTGAGATTGAAGTGACTGTGCACGGAGCCGATAACGAAGTCAAACGACGCCAACACGTCGTCATCGTAGTCGAGGCGGCCGTCCGGCAGGATATCGGCCTCGATGCCGCGGAAGATGCGGATGCCTTCGAGCCGGGCGTCGAGCGCCGCCAGCTCCGCGGCCTGCTGGCGGACGCGTTCCTCGTCCAGACCGCGGGCATAGAAGGCCGACTTACTGTGGTCGGAGATGCCGAGGTAGGCGTAGCCCAGCTCGCGCGCCCGCAGCGCCATGGCCTCGGCGCCGGCGGCGCCGTCGCTCCAGGTGGTGTGGACGTGGAAGATGCCCCGCACCGCCGTCTCGTCGAAAAGCCGCGGCAAGCTGCCGGCCTCCGCCGCCACGACCTCGCCGTAGTCCTCGCGCAGCTCGGGGGGGATGAAGGCCAGGTCGAGGGCCTGGTAAATGGCCGCCTCGTCGGCGCAGGCCAGGGGGCGGTCGCCCTGCAAGAGGCCGTCCTTGGTCAGCGTCAACCCCCGCGCCCGGGCCCGCTGCCGCAGCAGCGCGGTGTGCTCGGCGCTCCCCGTCAGCGCCAGGAGCGCGAAGGGGAACGCCGCATCGGGCACGACGTGGAGCTCGGCGCGCATACCGTTGTCGAGGATGACCGTGGCCCGCGTCTCCTCCCGCTCCTCAACACGCTCCACGCCCGGCAGGCTGGCGAAGGCGTCCAGGAGAGCCGCGGGAGCTGCGCTCGCGGCCACGAGGTCGAGATCGCGGATCGTCTCGCGGCAGCGGCGCAGGCTGCCGGCGATGCTCAGGCGCCGCGTCGCCGGGTGCCGCGCCAGGTGCTCGAGGAGCGGCGCGGCGCGCTGACGCGCGGCGCTCAGGTGGTAGCGGCCGCGGAAGCGCTTCAGGCGCTCGATCCCTTGCAGGACCTTTTCCTGGGAGCGGGCGCCGAAGCCCTCGAGCACGACGAGGCGGTTCTCGTTGCAGGCATACTCGAGTTCGCCCAGCGACTCGATGCCGAGCTGCGTCCAGAGGAGGCGCGTCTTCTTGGGACCGAGGCCCGGCACCTGGAGGATGTCGAGGAGGCCGGCGGGGACCGAAGCTTTCAGCTTCTCATGGTAGGCGAGCTTGCCGGTGGCGGCGAGCTCGGTGATCTTCTCCGCGAGCGCCTTGCCGATGCCCTTCACCTGGTGCGATTTCATCCGCTCGACGAGGCTCGGCAGGGCGTCGGGAAGCAACTCGAGCGCGCGGGCGGCGTTGACATACGCGCGGCTCTTGAAGGGGTTCTCGCCTTGCAGTTCGAGGAGCGTGCCGATCTCTTGCAGGACGTGGGTGATTTCTTTCTTGTCCATGATTGCTTCATGCCGGGTCCGCCTGCCTCTACGATCGACGGGCCACGGAGCCAGGCGCGCCTGGCCTATGAGCGCCGGCGGCCGGGGGGCGCCGCCGGCTGCCGGCGCACGGAGATGCCCTCGCTGGGTCGGGCGCCCTGCCGGTTCCGCCCGTCGCGCTCCCCGCGGTTGCGCTGCCAACGCGCCTCCGCGGCGCGCTGTCGCTGGATTGCCAGGCGCAGGCGCTCCGGCGTGATCGGCAGGTCGTGGAGGCGCACCCCGACGGCGTGGTAGATGGCGTTGGCGAGCGCCGCGGCGGTCGGCACGCAGGGGGGCTCGCCGATTGCCTTGGCGCCGTACGGCCCCTCGCCCAGGCCGGCCTCGACGATGCAGGCGACGATAGGCGGCTGATCGAGCGGCGTCGGCATGCGGTAGTCGGTGAGGTGGGGGTTGAGCACGACGCCGTCCCGCACCACGGTCTCCTCCATGAGGGCATAGCCGATGCCCTGCAGGACGCCGCCTTCGATCTGCCCCTCGACCGCCAGGGGGTTCACCGCCAACCCCAGGTCGTGGGCCGCGAAGAGTCGATGCACAAGAACCTTGCCGGTGTCGGGATCGACCTCGACGTCCGCCACCTGCACCGCGAAGGCCGGGCCGGGGCGAACCTTCGACTGGAAGCTGCCGCGCCCGATGAGCGGCCCGCCGCTGCGCTGGTGGGCGTGCTGCGAGACCTGCGCGTAGCTCAGGCGGCGATCCGGCGCTCCCCGCACCAGCGCGGCGCCGTCGCGCAGCACCACATCCGCCGCAGCCGCCTCGAGGAGCTCCGCCGCCACGCGCTGCATCTGCGCCCGCAGATCGGCGGCCGCGTTCTGCACCGCGAAGCCGGCGGTGAACATGATCTTGCTGCCGCCGGTGCCGGAGTCGAAGGGGGTGCGCTCCGTATCGGCGGTGACCAGGCTGATGCGCCCCACGCCGACGTGCAGCTCCTCCGCCAGCACCTGGGTGAGCGCCGTATCCGACCCGGTCAGATCGACGACCCCGGTGAAGAGCGTCAGCGTGCCGTCTTCGTTGAGCGTCACCACCGCGCTGCTCGTCTGGGCGCCCGAGGGACGGTGGCTGCAGGCGATGCCGATGCCGCGGTTCGGAGCGGGCCTCAGGTTGGCGGCCCCCGGTCTCCAGCCGAGCTCCGCCGCGGCGCGCTCGAGGGTCTCCCGGAAGGCTACGTGGTGCGCCGGCTTGCCGGTGATCTCGAGATCGCCGTCCCGCAGCGCGTTGCGCAGGCGCAGCTCGAGCGGATCGAGGCGCAACGCCTCGGCGATGGCGTCGAGCTGGGTTTCACCCGCGAAGAAGGCCTGGGGATCGCCCGGCGCGCGGCAGATGCCGCAGCCGACCTTGTTCGTGTAGACGGAGAAGGCTTCGATGCGCTGGTGCGGGATGCGGTACGGGCCGCAGACCCGCGTGCCGCCGCCCGGCGGCACGACGACGTTGGCGCCGTTGAAGGCGCCGGCGTCCCAGATGAGCGTGGCCTGGCGCGCTAGGAGCGTGCCGTCGCGACGCACCCCCGTCTTCATGCGGAGGCGGGCCGGATGCCGGTGGTAGGAGGCGAGGAACTCCTCCTCGCGCGACAGGGTGAGCTGCACGGCGCGTCTGCAGGCGCGCGCCAGCAGCAGCGCGATCGGTTCGAGGAGGAGGTAGAACTTGCCGCCGAAACCGCCGCCCACGCGCGTGCCGATGACCCGCAGCTTCGTCATCGGCAGTGCGAAGATCTCCGCGAGCGCGCGCCGGGCAATGAAGACCTCCTGGGTCGGGGTCCAGATGGTGATCTTGCCGCTGGCCTCGGCGACGGCGGTGACGCTGTGCGGCTCGAGGTAGCCGTGGTGCATCTTCTGGGTGGTGTAGGCGTCCTCGAAGACCTCGTCGCAGGTGGCGAAGGCCGCCGCGCAGTCGCCGAGCTCCAGGAGTTGGTAGGCGCTGAGGTTGCGGCAGCCCGGCGGCGCTCCCTTCGGGGCCGGCAGATCGGCATGGATGAGGGGCGCGTCGGGAGCCATCGCCGCCTCGGGATCGAAGAGGGCGGGGAGCGGCTCGTACTCGACGTTGATGAGGGCCAGGGCCTCCTCCGCCGTGTCCTCATCAACGGCGGCCACCGCCGCCACCGGCTCGCCGGCATAGCGGACGCGCTCCCACGGCAGCACGATGAGGTCGCGCACCGGACCGCGCCCGTGGCGCGTGCGCGGCGCATCCTGACCGGTCACCACGGCGCGGACGCCGGGGAGGCGGCGCGCCCGGGCCACCTCAACAGAGCGGATGAGGGCGTGGGGATGAGGGCTGAGGAGGAGCCTCCCCGTCAGCATGCCCGGCAGCCGCACGTCATCGCCGTACACCGCGGCGCCCGTCGCCTTCTCCACCCCCTCCACCCGTGGCAGGCGCGTGCCGATAACCTCGTAGGGACTCACGCGGCACTCTCCTCTGGTAGGGCTCGTCGCAGCACGCTGTTTCAGGGGACGGAGGCGGTGCGCCCACCACGTTCCTCGTTCCCGCCGCACCGCTCCGCGGCGCGCCCCGCCTCGCAGCAAACCCCGCCTCGCAGCAAACCCCGCCTCGGCGCTTAGGATCTCGTCTGCTCAGTATCACCAGGCTGCACGCGCTCCGCAAGGGTGTCCGCGTAAGCCTTGAGCTGGTGAATCTGCACCGTGAGCTTCGCCAGCTTCTCCGTCGTCACCCGCAGCCGGGTGATCAGCGCCAGGATGAGGGCGCGGTGTTGCTCCGACATCTTGTCGAACTCGGCGAGGAAATTGCGCTTGTTGATGATCGCCAGGCGCACCTCGGTCTTGGCGCGCACCGTGGCCGTATGCGGCAGGCGCCCGAGCACGCCCATCTCGCCGAAGACGTCGCCCGCGGAGAGAGTTACCACCAACACCTTCTTCCCTTCGTAGTCCTTCAGGACGGCCACCTCGCCCGTCTCAATCAGGTAGGCCGCCTCGGAAGGGGTATCTTCGCGGATGATGGTGGCTCCAGCCTGGTACGTTTCGCGGTGGGAGATGTTGGTTGCCATCGTGCTCCTCGCTCTTCAGAAGGTGAACCTGCGCTGTTGAACTTGGCCTGGCGGGAGGCTCGACGAGCGCAACCCGCCGGGAATCGAAGCCAGGCCAGCAGCGTGGCGGCGGCGCGGCTTGCCTCCCAGTCCTAGGCTCCCCGCGAAGCCCGCCGCAGCGCCGCGTGGACCCTTTCCGGCGTCAGCGGCAAATCCGTCAGCACCACCCCGAGGTGGCGGAGGGCGTCATTCACGGCGTTCGTGATGGCGCCGGCGGGGGCGATCGTCCCCCCTTCTCCCATGCCTTTCAGGCCGCCCAGCGTGTGCGGCGAGGGGGTCTCGAGGTGGACGATGTCCGTCTCGGGCATCTCCATCGCCGACGGCACGAGGTAGTCCATGAAGCTCGCCGTGAGGAGCTGCCCGTGCTCATCATAGCGCAGGTGCTCGTAGAGCGCGCCGCCGATCCCCTGGGCGACGCCGCCCCAGACCTGCCCCTCGACGACGACGGGATTGATGACCTTGCCGCAGTCCTCGACGACGAGGTACTTCACGATGGAGACGTCGCCGGTGGCGAGGTCCACCTCGACGACGGCCGCGTGGGTGGCGTTGGAGGCCGTTCCCTCGTAGGGATCGTAGTAGCGCGTCGCGGTGAGGCCCGGCTCGAGGTCGCGCGGCAGCTTCTTGTTCAGGAAGTAGGCGGCGCGCGCCACCTCGGCGAGCTGCAGGAGGGGCTGGCGCTGCCCTTTCAGGTAAACCTGGCCGCGATGGAGGACGAGATCCTCAGGGTTGGCTTCGAGGAGGTGCGCGGCAATGCGCCGCAGCTTGGCGTTGAGGTCGCGCCCGGCGAGCATCGCCGCCCCGCCGCCGATGACCGCCGCGCGGCTGGCGAAGGTTCCCATGCCGTAGGGCGAGACGTCGGTATCGCCCTGGTGCACCGTCACGTCTTCAAGGCGCACCCCCACCTCATCCGCGACGACCTGGGCCAGCGTCGTCTCCAAGCTTTGGCCGTGCGAGGTGATGCCGAACTTCGCGGCGACTTTGCCGCTGGGGTCCATCTCCAGGCTTGCCGCGTCGCTCGCCGGGTTCTCCTCCAGCCCGGGGCCCGAGGGCGAGGCGGAGCCGAGCGCCGTGAGCTCGACGTAGCACGCCAGCCCGATGCCGCGGCAGCGCCCCTGGCGGCGCAGCTCTTCCTGTCGCCGGCGCTCCTCCGCGTAGTCGAGGTGCCGCAGCGCCGTCTCCAGGCAGGCGGGGTAGTCGCCGCTGTCGTAGACGAGGCGGCTGGCGGAGGTGTAGGGGAACTCCTCGGGGGTGAGGAGGTTGCGGCGCCGCACCTCGGCGGGGTCGAGGTCGAGGCGGCGGGCGATGAGGTCGATGGTGCACTCCATGGCGAACGTCGAGGCGGGGCGCGCCACGCCGCGGTACGGTCCCACCGGACACTTGTTCGTCGCCACGCCGTAGGTGGCGGCGTCGTAGTTGCTGATGCGGTACGGTCCCGGCAGGAAGCCGCCCGCCATGAGCGGCTCCATGGCCGCCGTCCAGGGCCAGACGTGGTAGGCCCCCACATCCACGACGATGCGCGCCCGCAGGCCGAGGATGACGCCCCGCCCATCGGTGGCGACCTCGATCTCATAGATGTGCTCGCGCGCATGGATGCTGCTCGTCAGGTCCTCGCGCCGGTCCTCCACCCACTTCACGGGCCGCCCGAGCAGGCGCGACGCGGCGCAGAGCGTCACCTCCTCCGGGAAGATGTGCCCTTTGATGCCGAAGCCGCCGCCCACGTCCGGCGCCACGACGCGCACCTGCGTCTCGGGGAGACCGAGGACCTCGGCGAGGCCCGTGCGCAGCAGGTGCGGAATCTGCGTCGAGGTCCAGAGGGTGAGCCGGCCGCCCCCCGGCGCGGAGTCGGCCACGGCGCCGCGCGTCTCCAGGGGCGCCGCCGTGTGCCGCTGCGTCGTGAAGCGCGCCGATAGGACGTGCGCCGCCTCGGCGAAGGCGCGCCGGCAGTCGCCGGCGCGGAAGTGGCGCGCCACGATGAGGTTGTCCGGCAGTTCCTCATGCAGGAGGGCGCTCTCCGGCAGCATGGCGGCTTCCATGTCGACCACCGGCGGCAGCGGCGCGTACTCGACGTCGATGAGCTCCAGCGCGTCCTCCGCGACGTAGCGGCTCGTCGCCGCCACCATGGCGAGGGCCTCGCCGACGAAGCGCACCTTCTCCGTGGCCAGGGGAGGGAGCCTGGTGGCCTTGAACTCCTTCAGGCGGGAGCGCGGAGAGATCGGCTTCACCAGCGCCGTCAGGTCCGCCCCCACGAGCACGCCCTCGACGCCCGGCAGGGCCTGCGCCGCCCGCACGTCGATCGCGGCGAGCCGCGCATGGGCGTGGGGACTGCGTAGGAACGCCGCGTGGAGCATGCGCGGCAGGACGATATCGGGCACGAAGCGCCCGCCGCCGCGCAGATGCCGCGGGTCCTCGAGGCGCTTCACGGCCGCCCCGACGTAGCGCGCCCCCAGGGCGCCATCGCCCGGTATGCCCGTGACCTCCTGGGTGCGCGGCTGTGGCTGCTGCATCACGGCGCTCCGGCACGAGACAATTGCATCACCTGCTGGTCACGAGGGGAAGACCCGCACCCGCCGCGCGCCCCTCACGGCCTGATGAGGGTTGCGGCGCGGGCATCCCAGAGGGCCTCCGGCAGGCCGCCGAGACCGGTGATCACGGCGCAGCGCCCGCCGCCGCGCACGAACTCGATCGCCGCCTCAACCTTCGGTCCCATGCTGCCGGCGGGGAAATGGCCGGCCTCGAGGTACGCCTGCGCCTGGTCGGCGCGCAGCTCCCCGAGGCCGCGCTGCGCCGGGGTGCCGTAGTCGAGGTAGGCGCGCTCTTCGCCGGTGAGCATCGCCAGGTGCGTGGCGCCGATCTCGCGCGCCACGAGGGAGGAGGCGAGGTCCTTGTCGATGACCGCGTCGACCCCCTCGAGGCTGCCGTCGGCCAGCTCGCGGACGGGAATCCCGCCGCCGCCGACCGCGATGACGACATCGCCGCCGAGGAGCAGCCGACGGATGGACTCCCGCTCGATAATGGCGCGCGGTCGCGGCGAGGGAACCACGCGCCGCCAGCCGCGGCCGGGCGCCTCGACGAACTGCCAGCCGCGGCGCTGCTCGAAGGCCGCCGCCTCGTCGCGGCGGAGGTAGGGGCCGATCGGCTTCGTGGCGTGCTGGAACGCCGGGTCCGCCGCGTCCACGAGCACCTGCGTGATGAGCGTCACGACGTTGCGCCACAGGCGGCGGGCGTGCAAGCCGTTGATGATCGTCTGCTGCAGGAGGTAGCCGAGCGCCCCCTCGGTGTCGGCCACGCAGACGCCCAGCGGCAGCTCGGGGACGCGCCCGCGCGCCGCCTCCACCATGAGCAGCATCTGCCCCACCTGCGGCCCGTTGCCATGGGTGAGGAGGACCGTCCAGCCCCGCTCGAGGAGATCGAGGATGCCGCGCAGGCTGCTGCGGATGTTGGCGAGCTGCTCGTCGATGCTGCCCTGCTGGCCGGGCTTGATGAGGGCGTTGCCCCCCAGGGCGAGCACGGCGGTGGACGGGGAGACCGTCGCCTCCGCGGGGGCCTCCTCAGGTGCCGGCTGAGAGACTCGTGTCATGCGACAGCGAACTCGCGCGTCCGTGGGATGCGGGAGAACCCACGGCGGCGCTAGAGGAGCGGCTTGAGGGCGTCGCGCAGGGTCGGCGCGCCAACTTCCTGCACCCCGTAGCGCGCCCGAATGATCGGCTTGTCGATGCGCAGGAGGCGTCCCAGGTCGATGGGAGTCCCCGCCACCACGAGGTCGCAGGGGGTGCGATTGATCGTCTCGCGCAGCTCGGCGATCTGGCGCTCGCCGTAGCCCATCGCAGGCAGCACCCCCTGGAGGTGCGGGTAGCGGCGCAAGGTCTCGACGATGGAGCCGGTCGCCCACGGTCTTGGGTCCACGCGCTCCGCCGCGCCGCCGCGCTCCGCCGCCAGCACCCCGGCGCCGAACGCCATGCCGCCGTGGGTGACGGTCGGCCCATCCTCCACCACCAGCACGCGCTTGCCGCGCAGGCGCTCCCCCTCTTCTACCACGACCGGGGAGATGGCGTCGATGACCATGGCGCGCGGGTTCCAGGTCTCGATGCTCTGCTTCACCTGGCGGACCTGTTCCGGCCGGGCGCTGTCCTGTTTTGGCACGAGCAGGACGTGCGCCCGCAGCAGGTTGGCAAATCCGGGGTAGTAGGTCAACTCGTGGCCCGGGCGGTGTGGATCGACGAGGGTGATGTGGAGGCGCGGCTCGTAGAAGGGGAGGTCGTTGTTCCCTCCATCCCAGATGAGCACGTCGCACTCCTGCTCGGCCTGGGCGAGGATGGCGCCGTAATCGACGCCGGCGTAGACGATGGTCCCCTCGGCGAGGTGCGGCTCGTACTCCTCGCGCTCCTCGATGGTGCAGTGCTGGGTATCGAGGTCGGCGAGGGAAGCGAAGCGCTGCACCCGCTCCGCCTCCAGGTCGCCGTACGGCATCGGGTGGCGCACGACGATGACGCGCTTGCCGGCCTCCCGCAGGAGGGCGGCGACGCGCCGCGTCACGGCGCTCTTGCCGCAGCCGGTGCGCACGGCGCAGACCGCCACCACCGGCACCGCGCTGCGCAGGGCATGGCGCGCGCCCAGGAGGGCGAAGTCCGCGCCCGCGGCCACGACGCGCCCGGCGCGCTGCATGACGTAGTCCGCCGGCACATCGCTGTAGGCGAAGACGACGAGCTCCACCTGCAAGCGCTCGATGAGCCGCTCGAGTTCGCTCTCGTCGAAGATCGGAATGCCGGCGGGGTATCCCGGTCCCGCCAGGCTCGCCGGATAGGTGCGTCCGGTGATGTTGGGAATTTGTGCCGCGGTGAAGGCGACGACATTGGAGGCCGGGTCGCCGCGGAAGAGGGTATTGAAGGTATGGAAGTCGCGCCCGGCGGCCCCCATGATGAGAACGCGCTTCGCTTCGGTGTGACGGTTCATGGCAGGTACTCGGCAGGGTGCTCGCGCGGGAAGCCCCCGCTGCCGCACCTTCCGGTCGCCGCGCTCTCCTCGACCAGGACGACGCGCGCCGCGCCGTCCTACTGGCGGCAGGCGCTCCTGCGCCGGCGGCCCAAGGCGCCGCGGCCCGCGCGGCTCAGGCCAAAAATTGCGCGATGCTCTCCAGCGCCAGGCTGCCGACGGCGATCTCCGGCGCCAGGACGCTCTCCTCGCTGCCCCAGACGAGCGTGGCGTGGCGCTCCCGCGAGATGCCCACAATGTCGTTGAAGAGGCGCAGGAAGTTATCGTTCACCCGCAGCGTATTGGGTTTCACGGGGCGGCTCAGCTTGCCGCCCTCGATGAGGTAGGAGTCCCCGACGATGGTGCCGGTGAAATCGCCCGGCCCCAGGCCGTGGATGGGGTAGGTGTACCACAGGCGGCCGACGTAGACGCCGCGCTCGATGCCGGCGAGCAACGCTTCGGGGGGCGCCTCGTTGTGGCCGCAGACGACGACGTTCGTCGGGAAGACCGTGGCGCGCCGCCGGAAGTCGCGCCCATTGTTGAAGCGGAAGCCGTTGCGCGGCGCGAACTCGCGCACGGGGCTGCGCAGCTTCTGCGAGGTGTAGTGATCGGCCAGGAAGCCGACGAGGCGGCCCTCCTCGATGAGGTCGGTGCGGCCCGTCGGCAGCCCCTCGCAGGTCACCTTCTTGCTGGCGATCTCGCCGGGGAGGGCGCCGTCGTCGTAGAGGCTCAGGCAAGGCGAGGCCACGCGCTCGCCCAGGCGGCCGCAGAAGGGACTGGCCTTGGCGTCGACGACATCGAGGCTCAGGGAGGGGACGAGGAGGTTGCTCACCAGTTCCGTCACCGCCTGGCGCCCGAGCACGGCGGCGTAGCCGCCGGACGGCAGGCGCACGCCGCCGATGGTGTTGATGGCGCTCTGCGCGGCCTGGGCGCCGGCATCGCGGGGGGTGAACTTCGCCAGGTGCGTGGCGAGGCTCCAGCCGGTCCCCTTCACCTGCTCGCGCTCGATCATCGAGGTGATCGTCGCCATCAGGATGGTGGACTCGTCCGCCACGTCGATGCCCGTGGTGCTGACGATGGCCATGCGCTCCCGCAGCACGGTCACGTCGCCGTTGACGATGAGCGTCTGCGTGAAGCCGGCGTCCTTGTACGTCAGCACGGCTCCCGACAGCGCCTGCCAGCCGAGATCGACGAGGGTCTCATCATCGAGCGCCATGACCTGGGGGTCGTGGTAGTCCACCAGCCGTGGCGCCTCGGACGGCGGCTGGGGGAGGGAGTGGAAATCCGGGTCCAGCACGGCGTTGCGCGCCGCCTTCGTCACCGCCCGGTCCAGCCCGTCCGGCGTTAGACTCCCCACCTCGCTGCCGAAGCCGAGGCGGCGCTCCGTCCCGGCGCGGAAGACGGCCAGCACACCGACGCCGAAGGAGGTGCTCGACTTCGGCTCGTGGACGCCGTTGCAGGGGATGTCGGAGGTGTAGTTCAGGCGGGCGATGAGCTGCTCATTGGCGGCCACGAACAGTTCCGCCGCCTCCACGTCGGAACGCCGCCGCAGCCGCGCCAGGCCGTCGCGCGCGAAGCCCTGGAGTTCGTCGAGGGCGATCAATGGGCACCTCCCGCGAGCCGGGCGCGTCCGCGCATCGTCGGGCCGCCGTTGCCGACGCGCATCGTCTGCATCGGCTGTCCCTTGCCGCAGTTCGGGATGGGGTAGACCTTGAAGTCGTTGCCCACGGCGTCGATGCTCATGAGGTAATCCTTCGAGTCCGCCGAGATGCCGCCGTTGCGGTAGAGCGTCGTCAGCTCGCCGCGCTCGATCTTGTAGACCTTGCGCGCCGTGATGCGGAAGTTCTCGCGCGACTCGCTGATCGACGGGATGCGATGCCCCGCCAGGTAGTAGCCCTCCTCCACCTCCCGCAAGATCGAGTGCGGATCGCGCTCTCCCCCGGCGAAGACGGTGTTCGTCATGCGCACGAGCGGCACGTAGACCGGGTCGGTGGCGCGCATCGAGCCGTTCGGCTCCGTTCCCATGATGGCGGCCGACTCGCGGCTGTTCATGAAGCCGGTGAAGATGCCGCGGTCGATGTGGACGACGCGGCGGGCCTTCACCCCTTCAGCGTCGTACGCGTAGTGGCCGAACCCCTGCAGCGCCGGATCGGAGTAAGCGCTGACCAGCTCCGAGGCGACGCGCTGGCCGAGCATGTTCTGCCGCAGGCCGCCGTAGAGCCAGGTGCGGCCGGCGTAGCCGGTCTCCATCTTCAGGGCGCGGTCGGCCTCCACCGGATGGCCGACAATCTCGTGCACGAGGAGGGCATTGTAGTGCGGATCGGTGACGACGACGGCCTCGCCGAGGTCCGCCGGCAGCGGCGGCGCCTGCGCCAGCTCCAGGGTCTCCTCGGTGAGGCTTTGGGCGAAGTGGAGGAAATCCGTCCCCGCGACGTTCTCCCCGCGCAGCACCTCGTAGCCCTTCAGGTCGCCGAGGGTGTCGTAGTGAGCTTCGGGCGCGCCGCTGCCCGCCGCCACCACGTAGAAGAAGCCGCGCGTCAGCGGGTAGGTCTGGTCGATGCAGGCGCCCTCGGAGCTGACGAAGAGCTCGCGGATGAGGCCGCTCGCCACCGCGGCGTGACTCGAGAGGACCCGGGGACTCAGCCCGGCGGCGCATTTCGTGGCCTCCACCGCCTCGCGCAGCATCTGCTCGCTCGGAATGCCGCGGGGGTCCTCGCGCCAGGGGAAGACGACGCTGTCCCGGCAGACCTCGACGCGCGCCAGGGTGGTGGAGTGCAGCGAGTTGCTCAGGGAACCGAAGAGGCGCTCGGCCTCCTGCTTGCGACGGGCATTGGCGATGGCGCGCTCGTAGGCGTGGCGCAGGCCCTCCGCGAGGACCTCCTGGAGGGCGTCCAGGCTGCCGCCGCCGAGCGCCTGGCCGAAGTAGCCCGGGGCGACCATTCCTTCTCGCCCACCCGCGCCCGCCAGGACGCGCACCCCGAACGACATCTCGGCGTCGTCGCCGCACTCCTTCGCCTTGCCGTCCTCGGCGGCGCCGTAGCGCGTCTCGCGCACCTCAAGGCGGACATCGGCGTAGGCGCAGCCTGGGCGACGGGCGGCGAAGTCCCGCACAAACTGGGAGAGGCGTTCCTTCAGCTCGTCGATGACCTCGAGGCGCAGCGCGGATCGCTCGAGCATTGCCCACCGCTCCTTTCTCCCCCGTGCGCCTCAGCCGGCGCGAGCAGGATGTCAGCCCCCTCCACCTTCACCTGGTAGGAGGCGACGCGCAGGCCCGGATCGAAGGTGCAGGCGCCGCTGCGCACGTCGAAGGACCACATGTGCCAGGGGCAGGTGACCTCGGCGCCGTTGAGGAACCCATCGGCCAGCGGACCACCCGCATGCGGGCAGGTGTTGTCGATGGCGTAGAACGAACCCGCCACCCTGAAGAGGGCCACACTGGTTTGACCATACTGCGCCATGATGCCGGCCCCCTCCGGGACCTCGTCTATTTCGGCGACTTTCACGAACTCAGCCATGGAGGACTCCATACTCCCATGTCTCCAGGGGAACTCCACCCCGAGGCGGCATCCCTGAAGCTCCCCGTCCACGTCCGCTTGCGCCTGACGGCAGGACGAAACACCGTCGCGGCGCGCCACGCCGCACCTTAGGTGGGGATGGCTCGATCGCATGTTCCGCCGCCCCACGCCTCCAGGATGCGCCGCTGCTTCCGGTGCTGGTTCGGGCGATTCCGCGACGCCCTGCGGTGGAGGGGGCATCCCTTCACCCCGCGGTCCGGGAAACCACCCTTGCGCCGGGTTCCTGTCCGCCCCGCCCCTGTTTCCGGCCCTGGATCACGCCGCAAAGTATAGGTGTTGACGGCTGCCCGGAAAAGGCCTTTCCGTCCGCAGCAGGTTGGCGGAGCCGCGCAGCCGCGCAGCGTGGCGCCATGGACCCAGCCCCTCATCGAGGCCGCGGCCCCCGCTGTCGCCGCCGGGGCGGGCGGCCCGGCGCACGTGCTGGGGCGGCGGCGGGTTGAGCCGGGGAGAGTTTCCGCGCGGTGCCGGCCGGGCGAGATCGGCGCAGACAGGTGGCGGCTGGCCGCGGCGGGCTGAAAGGAGAGGAGGCAAGGAAGGGCTTGACGGTGGGGCCGGAGGCTAAGCTAGAGAATACTGATGCGCACTTTCCTCGCACCGCCGCGGCGCCTCCCTCCATACCGCCCCCGGCTGCGCTGACATCTTGCTAAGTTCTCCTGGAACCTTGACGTTGATCAAGGAATTTCATGGAGCAGGGCCTTAAATTCAAATGAGTGTCATTCTCACTTACGCTGCGGCGTCTGCTCCCCACCCTGGACCTTCCCACGCGCCGCCGCCAGCGGCAGGGTGGGAGAGGCAATCGCGTCGGCAAAGGGAATACCCATGGAGGTTCTTTCCAAGCTCTTAGAGGCCCTCGTGGTGACGCTGCGCGAAGGCGTCGAGGCGGCGCTCGTCATCGGGATCGTGCTCGCCTACCTCGGCAAAACCCAGCAGCGCCACCTCGATCGTTTCGTCTACCGCGGCTTGCTGGCCGCCGTTGGGGTGAGCTTCCTGACCGCTCTCTTGCTCTACAAACTCGGCCTGGATGCCGAAAACGAGCTCTTTGAGGGCATCTTCATGCTGCTCGCCGCGGCGCTGGTGGGGACCTTCCTCATCTGGATGTGGCGGACCAGCGGCACCCTGAAGCAGCGCCTGGAGGCCCGCCTTGGGCAGGTGACCGCGGCAGGATCGGGAGTCGGGATATTCTGCTTCACCTTCGTGATGGTGCTGCGGGAGGGCATTGAGACGGTGATGTTCCTCCTGGCGCTCTCCGCGAGCATCGGCGCCAACCCCTTCTACAATCTCCTGGGAGGCAGCCTCGGACTCCTGCTCGCCCTCATTTTCGGCATCCTCTTCGTGAAAGGGAGTGTGCGCGTCAATCTGAAGAGCTTCTTCGGCGCCACCAGCGTCGTCCTCGCACTGCTCCTCCTGAAGCTCGTGGCCAACGGCCTGCATGAGTTCTTCGAGGTCGGGGTGCTGCCCTCCACGCCATGGCTCCTTGCGGTGGTCGGATTCCTCACCAAGAAGAGCATCTCGGTCCTCATCCTCATCGCCTTGATCGCCATCCCGGCCGCCGTGATGCTGCGCGATGGGCTGCGCAACCAGGCCGCCCTGCCCGATCCCTCCCTCTCGGAGGCGGAGCGGCGCAAGCTGCGCGCGGATGTCCGCCGCGCGAAACGCTGGACCGCCACCACGGCGGCGCTCGCTCTTGCCGTGAGCACACTGCTCGGCGTGTCGCTCGTGGCCGCGGCGCGCCGCGGTTTTGACCCGGCCCCGCAGGCCCTCGCCGCGAGCGCAACGATCCGCCTGCCGCTGGCGGAGGCGACGGCGCAGCCGATGCAGAAGTATGCCGTGGACCTCGACGGCGCCGCCGTCCGCTTCTTCACGGCGGTGAACGGCAAGGGTGGCGTTGCCGTCGCCTTCGACGCCTGCTCGATCTGTCCCGTCAAGGGATACTCCCATCAAGGCGATCATCTGGTCTGCAACAACTGCGGGGCGCCGATCGCCCTCCACAGCATCGGTGAGCAGGGCGGCTGCAACCCCATTCCCCTGTCCGCGGTGGTGACCGAGGACGCCCTGGTGATTCGCGCGGCGGACCTGGCGGCGGAACGGGATCGCTTCCTGCGCTAACCCGGAGCAGTCAAACAGGCGTGGTCAGGAAAGGGGAGCTCGGTGCTCGGTCGTCTCCTCGTGAAGTCGCTCCTGAAGCAGCGCAGCCGGACGCTCCTCGTGCTGCTCTCCGCCGCCACGGCGGCCACGCTGATCTCGGCGTTCCTCAGCCTTGCCTTGCAGCTCACGGAGAAGGTGGCGGCAGAGCTGCGCTCCTTCGGTGCCAACATCGTGCTGAGCCCGCGCGCCGAGCCGCTCGAGGTGGAGATCGGCGGTTTGAAGCACGTCGCCGCGGCGGAGGCGGCCTACCTCGACGCCGCCGACCTGCCGAAGATCAAGGGCATCTTCTGGCGGCACAACATTGTCAGCTTCGCGCCGTTCCTCTCGGGCGCGGTGGAGGTGGAGGGGAGGCGGGTCCTCCTCGTTGGCACCTGGTTCCAGCGGCCGGTCGACGTGCCCGGTGGGGGGAGTCTGCTGATCCGCGGCGGCAGCCAGCGCCGGGCCGTCTCCGAGGAGGCCTTGCGGAAGGCGGCCATGACCGCCCCCAGCGAGGCGACGACGTTTCGCGCCGGTGTGCGCACCCTGGCCCCCTGGTGGCAGGTGGAGGGGAGATGGCTCGGCAACGAGGAGGATGCCGTCCTCGTCGGCCGCCTCCTCAGCCAGCGACTCAATGTCGGCCCCGGCGGCACGCTGCGCCTCACCGCCGAGGGTCGAAGCATGAGCCTGCCGGTGCGCGGCATCGTCGCCACCGGCGGGCCGGAGGAAGAGCAGCTCTTCGTTCGCCTGGAACTCGCCCAGGCGATCCTGGGGCTCCCCGGCAAGGTGGAGAAGGTCCAGGTCAGCGCTCTGGTCAGCCCGGACAACGCGCTGGCGGGGCGCGCCGAGCGTATCGGCCCGGAGAAGCTCCCCCAGGAGGAGTACGAGAAGTGGTACTGCACGCCCTACCTCAGCTCCATCATCCATCAGCTTGAGGAGGCGCTGCCGGCGGCGAAAGGGAAAGCGATCCGCCGGGTGAGCGAGGCGGAGGCGGGCTTCCTGGGCAAGATGCGGCTGACGCTCCTCCTCATCGCCGGCATCGCCTTGGTGGTCGCCGCCCTCGGCGTCATGGCGACGCTCATGACAGCCATCTACGAGCGGCGCGAGGAGTTCGGGCTCATGAAGGCGATCGGCGCCAACCGGTCGCAGGTGGGGCTGCTGCTCCTCCTCGAGAGCGGGCTGACGGGCCTGGCGGGCGGGGCGCTCGGTTATGCCGCGGGCCTCACCTTCACGCGGCTCCTCGCTGCCTCCGTCTTCTCCGCCGCGCCTGCCGCGCCGCCCTCCCTGGCGCTCCAGGGCCTCGTCCTCACCCTCACCCTCCTCCTCTCGGCGGGGGTGGCGCTCCTGGGGGCGTTGCTGCCGATGCGAGGCGCGATGCGGCTCGATCCGGTTCAGACCCTGCGAGGAGAGTAAGATGCGCGGCATGCGCTGGATCATCCTCTGCGGCGCCCTGCGCCATCGCAAGGCGCGGGTCCTCCTCTCGGTGTCTGCCCTCACGCTCGGCGCCGCGCTCATCGTCACCACGGTGAACCTGCGGCAAGGCATCCGCGGCAAGCTGGCCGCGGAGCTGCAGAACTACGGCGCCAACCTCCTCGTCACCCCGGCGCCCGGCGCCGCGCCGCAGCTCGCCGAGGCGCGCCTGGCGGTGCTTGAGGGGGAAGCGACGCGGGGTCGCCTGGTGGGGTACGCGCCGGTCCTCTACGTGAGAGCCAAGGCCGGCGGTCGCGACGTCGTCGTCGTCGGCACGGACGTCGCCGCCATGCAGCGCATTAGCCCCTGGTGGAAGGTGGCGGGGGCCTGGCCGCGGCGTCCCGACGAAGCGCTCGTCGGCGCCAACGCCGCGGCGAAGCTGGGACTGCGCGTCGGCGACAGATTTCGCGCGGCGCAGGGCGCAGAGGCGCTCGAGCTCGCCGTAGCCGGCATCCTGCAGACGGGGGACGCCGAGGAGCACCAGGTCTTCGTGGCGCTGCCGGGCGCCCAGCGTCTTGCCCAGCGCCCCGGGCAGATCACCTCGGTGCTCCTCCGCAGCCGCGCCGGGGAGGGTCTCGAGGCCCTTGCCGCGGCGCTCCAGGCGGCCTGGCCGGATGCCGTGGTGCGCACCCTGCGCCAGACCGCGCTGGCGGAAGCAGCGCTGCTCGGCAACCTCGAGCGCTTCCTCCTCGCGGTCAGCCTTCTCGTCCTCTTCGCCGCCGGACTCTGCGCCTTTGCGACGATGAACACGGAAGCCCTGGAGCGCAAGGTCGAGATCGCACTCATGCGGGCCCTCGGAGCCGATGGGCGGGAAATCGGCTGGATCTTCACCTGCGAGGCCCTGGGGGTCGGCCTCCTGGCGGGGCTCCTCGGCTGCGTCCTTGGTATCCTCCTGGCGCTGGTTATCGGCATGAGCGTCTTTCATACCCTCGTCGTGCCGAGTTTCGTCAGCCTCCCCGCCGGACTCCTGGCGGGCCTGCTCGTGTCGCTCCTGGCAAGCCTGTCGGTTGTCCGCCGCGCGGCGAGCCTGCCCCCGGCGCTGGTACTGCGCGGCGAGTGAGCGCTACCACGTCGACAAGGGGACACGTCACCCCGATGCCGCTTCACTCTCGCTCGAGGGATTGATCATGGCGCCCTTGATTCACCTGCATGAGTTGACGAAGGACTACCCGAACGGCGTGCGCTCCCTCGATCGCATCAGCGTGGAGATCGAACGGGGCGAGTGGGTTGCCGTGATGGGAGCCTCAGGCTCGGGGAAGACCACCCTCCTGAACATGATCGCCGCCCTCGACCGGCCCACCGCGGGCTCGCTCCGGATCGACGGCATCGACCTCGTCAGTCTTGGAGAGGAGGATCGCACGCGTTTCCGGCGCGAGAAGGTGGGCCTCGTCTTCCAGCAGTTCTACCTCATCCCTTACCTGAGCGCCGTCGAGAACGTCATGCTGGCGCAGTACTTCCACAGCATGGCCGACCGCGACGAAGCCGCCCGGGCGCTCCATCAGGTGGGGCTGGGAGAGCGGCTCCACCACCTGCCGGCGCAGCTCTCCGGTGGTGAGCAGCAGCGCGTCTGCCTGGCGCGGGCGCTGATCAACGACCCCGCCATCATCCTCGCCGACGAGCCGACGGGGAATCTCGACGCGCAGAACGAGGTGCTGGTGATGGAGCTCTTTCAGGCCCTGCACGCCGCCGGCCACACCCTCCTCATCGTCACCCACGATGCGCACATCGGCGCCCGGGCGGACCGCATCGTCCAGCTCGAACACGGGCGCGTCGTTCCCGCCGGAGCAGAGCCTGCCGCTCCTCTGATGGGGAATGGCGACGCCGGGGCCGCCCGCCGACAGGTGGCCTGGACGCCGGGCGGGGCCTGAGGGGGAGGTCGCCCCTCGCGCCGGCGCGGCGCCGACTCCCGGCCGTGACGGTGGTCGGGCCGGGCCTGTCACGCAGACGCTGCTTGACAGGAGGGGGGAGGGCGCCTATATTTTGAGATTGAAACTCATTCTCATTTATCCTAACGACGTTGCAGGTCGATCGCCGCATGCTCTCCCGACGCCGCTTTCTCCGTAGCACCCTGGGCGCCCTTGCCGGACTGCTCGTCCTCCAGCGTCCCGCTCATACCTCAGCGCTGCGGCGCTACCGCGCCCTGCCCATGCTCGGCACGCTCGTCGAGGTGAGCATCTCGGCGTCGCCGGAGACCGCCGCCCCACCGCCGCGCCAGGCCGTCTCGCCCAGCGAGGCATGCTTCCGCACCGCGTTCGCCGCCGTGCGGCAGGTCGACCACCGCATGAGCGTCTTCCAGGCCGCCAGCGACGTGAGCCGGGTCAACGCCGCCGCCGGCTCCGGCGCCGTGCCGATTGGCGCCGACACCGCCCTTGTCCTCACGACGGCGGGGCACATCGCCAGGCAGAGCGGCGGCGCCCTCGATGTCACGCTGGGCCGCCTGAGCGCCTGGCAGCGCCGCAGCGGAGCGTTCGTCCTGCCCCATCGCCTCATTGATGCCGCGCTTGCGGCTGGAGGCATGGCTGCCCTGCACCTCGGGGCCGGAGGCAGGCTCGCCCGGCTCGCCACGCCGCAGGCGCAGCTCGATCTCGGCGCGATCGCCAAGGGCTACGCGGTGGATGCGGCACTCACGGCGCTGCGGCGGGATAGGGATGTGACAGCGGCGCTGGTCAACGCGGGAGGCGATCTCCGGGCCTGGGGAGAACCGCCGGGCGCGGCCGCCTGGCGGATCGGCGTGCGGCACCCGCTGGAGCCGCGCCGCCTGCTCCTCGTCCTCCTTCTCGAGGAAGGCGCGGTGGCCACCTCCGGGAACGACCTCGAGGGCTACGGGGAGGGGCAGGCTCGCGCCGCGTCGGGCCTGGTGCTCGATCCCCGCAGCGGCGCCGCGACGCCGCGGGATCTCACCGCCACGGTGCTCGCCGGCTCCGCCATGGAGGCCGATGCGCACGCCACGGCGGCGCTGGTCCTCGGCCCCGAGGAGGGCCTCCCCTACCTTGCCAGGGTGGGGGCGGAAGGGCTCTTCGCGCGCGGCGTCGAGCGCAAGTCCGGCCCGCGCCTCCTGGTGCTCTGCGGGGAGCGCACCCGGAGCCGCATCGTGTGGCTGGCGGAGGAGGCGGAGATCGTCTCGTAAGGAAGGTCAGCGCCCCGCCGGCCGAGCCTGCGGGGCGCCACCACGAGCAGCATGCCAGGGGACAACGGGGACGCGGCTGGCCAGAGCACGACCCCCGTCGCCCCTGGGGGTGGTTCCGACTGCAGAGCTCCCATGGAGTGCAGCAACGGAACCCCTGCGTGTTCCTCTCGATCTCTCTACCACAGGGGTGAAGAGAGGTAAACCTTGCGCGCCATGCTCTCCTGTCTTGTTCCTTGCTGGCATGGAGGTGTCGAAGGTGCATCCTCTCTCCGACCGAGTGCATCGTCTCAGAGTCGGCATGTGGTGGGCGGCGTTCCTGGGCGCGTGGTTTCTGCTGCTCCTGGCGCTGGCGGACGTCACGGCGCAGGAGCGCCCGGCGGCCGGCGGCGCTTCGCCCGCGGAGGTCCGCATGCAGCAGCTTGAAGCGGAGATGCGGGCCCTGACGAAGGAGCTCGCCGCCATGCGCGAGCAGTTCAAAGGCGACGGGCGGCTGGCCGAGGTGGATCGCAAGATCGAGGTGCTGGCCGGTGAGCTGGAGAGCCTGCGCACCCAGCTCACCGTGCCGGCGAAGAAGGAGCTGAAGAGCCAGTTCGGCCTGGGGCCGGCGGCCTCGTCGGTCTACCAGCTCACCCAGGGGCTCTCCATCGGCGGCTACGGCGAGGCGAGCTACCGCAGCTTCTTCGATCCCGACGATCCCCCTGCCAAGGTGGACTTGACGCGGGCAGTCCTCTACTTCGGTTACAAATTCTCCGACCGTATCGTCTTCAACTCTGAGATCGAGTTCGAGCATGCCACCACGGGTTCGACGGTGAGCGCCGGGAGCGGCGAGGCCTCCGTAGAGTTCGCGGCGCTGGACTTCTTCCTGAGGCCGGAGATCAACGCGCGCGCCGGTCTGCTCCTCGTTCCCATGGGGTTCCTCAATGAGACGCACGAGCCGCCGTTCTACCATGGCGTGCAGCGGCCCGAGGTGGAGCGCCAGATCATCCCCTCCACCTGGCGCGAGAACGGCTTCGGCATCTTCGGCAATCTCGGCGACAAGGTGAGCTATCGCACCTACCTCATCAACAGCGTGAACGCCAAGGGATTCCGCGCCTCCGACTTGCGCAACGTCCGGCAGAAAGGGAACGAGGCGCTGGCCGAAGACTTCGCCTGGGTCGGGCGCCTCGACGTGAAACCGATCCCGGAGCTCCTCCTTGGCGGCTCCTTCTTCCTGGGCGATACCGGCCAGGACCAGACGTTCGCCGGACGCAAGGTGGACGCCTTCACCGCGCTCGGCTCGCTGCACGCCCAGCTTCGCTATCGTGGAATGGAGCTGCGGGGCCTAGGGGTGTGGGGGTCCATCGACGACGCCGAGGCGCTGAGCGCCGATCCGGCCATTCGCGGCCCCATCAGCGAGGAGGTCTGGGGCGCCTACGGCGAGATCGCCTACGACCTCATGCGCCTCATCAAGCCCGAGTCGCAGCAGTCGCTCACGCCCTTCTATCGCTTCGAGCGCTGGAACACCCAGGATGACGTGCCGCGCGGCTTCGTCGCCGACCTGCGGCGCGATGTCACCCTCAACACCTTGGGCCTCGACTACAAGCCCCACCCGAACGTGGTCTTGAAGAGCGAGTTCCGCTTCTTCGAGCAGGAGCGGGGCGAACGGTCCGACGAGTTTGCCTTAGGCATCGGCTATGTCTTTTGATGAAGGAACGGCTTTCGATGCGGCAACGCTTCGTGGTGGGTCGTAGCGGCTGGGGCCGCGGCGCGGGTCTCGGGTTCGCGGCGCTCTGCCTCGGCTTCTGGAGTCTTGGCCTCTGGGGCTGGGGAGGTCCGGCCGCGCAGGCGCGGGTCTTCTTCAGCATCGAGGAGGGGCTGCAGCAAGCCTTTCCCGAGGCGACACGCTTCAGCAGCCGCACCTTCATCCCCACGCCGGAGCAGCAGGCCGCCCTGGAGAAACGCGCCGCGGCGGCCTTCTCGCGCCAGCTCCTGAAGGTCTGGATGGCGCACGCCGGGGAGCGGCTCCTCGGCTACGCCAGCATTGACATCCACACCGTGCGCACGCTCCCCGAAGCGGTTCTCATTGCGCTCACGCCGCAGGGGAGCGTGCGCACCGTCATCATTCTGGCGTTCCATGAGCCGTCCGAGTACCAGCCGCCGGGGCGGTGGCTCGAACTCTTCCAGGAGAAGCGTCTTGCCCCCACCCTGGCGTTCGGGCGGGATATCGCCGGCATCACCGGCTCGACGTTGAGCTCCCGCGCCATCACGAGTTCGGTGCGCCGGGCGCTCGCTGTGTACGAGGTTTTTCTGCGAGGATCGTAACATGCGCTTCGTGGTGACCGGCGAGTGGCGCGCCAATACGTTGCTCCGCCTCATCCTTCTCCTCTTCCTGCTCTTCGTCGCCCTCCTCTGGCTGACGAACGCGCTCCTCTTCTTCTCCAAGATGAGCCTCTCGCCAGCATCCATCGTGGAGTTCTACCGTGGCTCCGAGGCGCGCTTCCTGACCCCCCGCAGCTACCAGGGGCTGCTCGAGATGAGCCACTTCCACCTCTTCGCCATGGGCATCCTGCTCATGACCATGGCGCACCTGCTGCTCTTCGCGCGCCTCTCGAACCGCGTCAAGGCGTGGACGATCCTCATCTCCTTCCTGGGGGCCCTCGCCGATGAAGGGGGCGGCTGGCTCGTGCGCTTCGCGCATCCCGGTTTCGCCTCCCTGAAGCTGGCGGGGTTCGTCGCCTTGCAGCTTGGCCTGGGCGTTATGATCATCGCCTGCGCCCTGGCGGCGGCCTACCCGCAGACGCTGGCCTCGCGCGCCTCGGGGATCATTTCCTCGACGTAGGGAGCCCATTCCTCTTCAGGCTGGCAGCCCCGGAGAGCGCCCGCGAGGGCGCGCCGCCGTGGCGACGCGAAGAGGCTGGGACGACGCTTCGGCTCCACCGCGCGGTGGGCCAGGGGGGCAATTCCTCCCACCTGAGGGAAGACTGAACGCCAACATGGGCAACGAGCCCAGTCCAGAGAAGGAAGCCTCGATGCAGCACCAACCTGTGTACGTGCAAGCACTCCAGCCGTGTCCGCGCTCGGCACACGCCGACGCCATCCTGGCCCAACGCGACGGACCGGCGACCTGGCGGTTCTGCCTCCGTCACGACGAAGGACCCCTCCTGCACCAGTTCCAGCATCAGGGCACGATCTGCTCTCACTCCCCCTATGCCGTGTCGCTGCTGCTCCTCTTCCTGGCCAGGATACGGCTCGCCTCCGCCGTGATCGCTCCCTGCGAGCACGCCGGCTACCTCGGCATCCTGAACTTGGAGCACGACGGCAACCAGGCCGAGCTGCGCTGCGCTCCCGCCGCAGCCATCCTCATGGCGACGGTGTGCAAGGCGCCGCTCCTCATAGCCCGGTCGCGGCGCGCGTGCACCGACTGCCCCCCGGTCCCCTTCAGCAGGCCTGAAGGCGCCACGCTGCGGGAACCCTGGCGCGAGGAGGAGCTCCGTTCCTGGCTCGCGGGCCTGACACCGGAGGATTTCCGCTAAGCCGCCTGCGGGGTGGCGGCGGCGCCCCCGCGACGAGATGACGAGGAGGCGGCAACGTTTGGCAGGCGAGGAGTGGAGGCTCGCCCCCCGGGCCTCCCCCTTCCAAGGGAGGTGACCGGCAGACGCAGCGCTTCAGGGGTGCGACGGTGCCGCGCGTTCTCCCCCTCGACCCGCAGGCTCGGTACTGCTTGAAGCGCTGCGGACTTGCACCGCCGGGCGCAACGGCGTATAGAGGTCTGGGCGGCGGCGCCGCCTGGCGCGCGGCAAGCGCCCAACGCCGCATCGTTTCGCCGGTTTCTCCACACCGAACGTGGTCGCTGCCTCACGTATCCCGAAGGGTCCCGACATCGTCCCGCCTGTTCTCTCCAGTACGGCATCACAGTATCGCTGGATCATCCTGGGCGTCGTCTCCCTGAGCATGATGTGCTACGCCCTGGTCTACCAGTCCATCCCGCCGGTCATCTCATTCATCATCCGGGACCTCGGCATCAGCCATGGTCAGGCTGGACTCTTGACGAGCGGCTTTGCCTTGCCTGGGATCATCATCGCCGTGCCGGTCGGCATCCTGGCCGGCGTCTACGGTCCACACCGGCTCGGCGTCCTGGCGTACGCCGCGCTCGCCGGCGGTGCGCTCCTGGCGGCTCTGAGCACCACGTACGCCCTCCTCCTCGCCGGCAGGCTTCTGGCCGGGATCGGCGCCATGAGCCTGATGGTCCTCCTGCCGCCGATGTTGGTTCATTGGTTCCACGGCCGCGAGGTCGGGCTGGCCATGGGGGTCTTCCACACCTCTTACACCGTGGCGGCGATCCTTGCGTTCAACGTCTACAGCCACATCGGCGCCGCCTTCACCTGGCAGACCACACTCTTCGTGAGCGCCCTCATCGCCCTGCTGGGCGGCATCCTGTATGCCAGCCTGGTGCGACCGTTGCCCTCAACTACGGCCTCCGTCAGCCGGGCTGCCACCTTCCGGGCCGACTGGTCGCTGGTGCTGCGCCGCATCTGGCCGCTCGCCCTGTCGTGGTTTTGGCTCAATGCCGCCATGCTCTCGATGTTCACCTTCACGCCCGACGCCCTCATCGAGCGCGGCTGGACGGCCGGCGCCGCGGGCCGGCAGACGAGCATGGTCCTGTGGCCGGCTTTCTGTCTCACCTCCTTCGCCGGCATCCTCATCGACCGCACCCAGCGCAAGCTGCTCTTTATCGTCGGCGGCGGGGGACTGACCACCATCGCCATCCTCGGTTTGGCCACGCCGGCGATTCCCGTCTGGTCCGCCATGCTCGTCATGGGGCTGGGGATTTCCTTCTTCCCCTCGGCCCTCTACTCCCTGCCGAATGACCTCGTGCCGCCGCGCGCCTTGAACCTCGCCTTCGCGCTGTTGATCACCTTCCAGAACCTGGGGGTGGCGCTGGGGCCGTTCTTTTCAGGCCGCGTGCGCGACGCGACGGGAGCCTACACCTGGCCCTACCTCCTGATGACCGCCTACCAGGCTCTGGCGCCGCTCTCGGCGCTGGCGATCCTGCCGATCCGGCGGCGCGTCCAGCAGGAGCGCCGCCACGCCGGCGCCTGAGCGGCGGGCGCGCGGGCCGCACTTCGCGGCGGTCAGTCGTCCAATGAGGTGTCAGGGGCAGCCGTGGGGGTGGGGGAGGAACGGAACAGCAGGCCATCCAGCACGATGACGAAGATCATGGCGGAGAGCACCGGGTTCCGCAGGATGAGGGCGAGGACGTTCGGCATGCCCCGCAGGGACTCCGGCGGCAGTGCCGTGAAGCCGAGGGCGCAGAAGATGGCGAAGCCGACCGTGAAGGCGTGGCGCTTTGTGAAGCGCGCCGTTCCGGCGCCCCAGATTTCGGCCCCCAGCCCGATGTTCATGCCGGCGATGGCGAGCAGCACCGCCCCGGCGACGGGACGCGGAATCGCCGCCAGCAGGGCGCTGAGCGGTCCGAGGGAACTGAGCACGACGAGGAGCGCCCCGCCCGCCGCCATGGCCCAGCGGCTGGCGACGTTGGTCATGGAGACGAAGCCCAGGCTGCCGGGGTAGCCGACGAGGGGCACCGCCGAGAGCAGCGCCGCCAGCGTTCCCTCGCCCAGGCTGTTGATGACCGCCTGCCGCAGCAGGTGGCCCTCCTGCCGTCGCACGCGCACCGCCGTGGAGACGCCGAGGGTGGCCCCCATGCCGAACGCCGCGGTGGCGAGCTGCACGAAGGTGAAAAGAATGAGCAGCCCCAGGGGCGGCCAGCGCAGCCCCAGGAGCGCCGGCCGCGGCGGGCTGATCCAGGGCAACACCGGCACCTGCACGAGCCACCAGCCCGGCAGGAGACGAAAAAGAAGGTAGCCCAGGGTCACCACCACGATCACCGGCACCGTGGCGATGAACCCCCGCAGGCGCAGGGCGATGAAGCCGCAGAGGAGGGCCAGGCCGAACGCCGCCAGGCCCGGTCCGGCGCCCTGGGCGACCATGAGGCGGATGCCGAACGGCGCGGAGGAAAGGCCGATCATCATCACCAAGGTGCCGATGACCAGCGGGGTGAAGAGGGGCCGGATGCGCCCCACCAAGCGGCTGGCGGCGAGGATGGCCACGATGACGCCGCTGAGCGCCAGGGCGCCGAAGATGCTGGCGAAGTCATGCCCGGCGCGATGCGACTCGAGCATGGCGAAGATCGTCAAGACGAACGGTCCCGACATCATGCAGAGGGCGTGACCGAAGAACGCCTGCAGCAGTGATCCCAGGCCGATGATCCAGAGGGTTGCGGCGATGAACTTGCCCAGCACCGGCCCCTCGAGGTTCCATCCCAGGCCGAGGAGCACCAGGCTGAACATCAGGGGGTAGGTGGCGAACGCCACCCACTGGGCCGCATAGATGAGGAGCTGCAAGGCGGGAGGACGCTCTTCGACGCCGAATCGGAAAGCTTGCGCCGTCATCCGGGCCCTCGTGAGGCGGAGCAGACTGCGCGGGGAAGAAGCGTGGCGCGTCGGAAGCCGCGCGGGCCCGCTGCCCGGCGATGGTACCGCCGCCGCGGCGGACCTGTCAATGAGGGCGCCGCCGGCGTTCGCTGCGCCAGCGCGGCGCCAGGCGTCGCCCCCGCGCGGCGCCCCGCGGCCAAGGCGCCGGCATTGCGCCGTCGGGGTCGAACCGGCTAGGCTGGCATGGTGCGGGACCGCAGGTCCTCCCCGCGGCGGCAGGCCGGTCGAAGTTCTCACCACTGCTGTGCGCCAACCGAGGTCCCATGGCAAAGCGCGCCCTCACCCCGCAGCGGGCAACCTCCGCTGCTCACCGCGGCGCAGAGCGAGCCACCCTCCCTGGCTGGTTCCTCTACCTCACCGTCTTTCTCTGCGGCCATGCGGTGATGATGGTCGAGATTCTGGGGGCGCGCATCATCGGGCCGTACTTCGGCGTCAGCCTCTACGTCTGGACCGCCATCATCGCCGTCACCCTCGTCTCCCTGACGCTCGGGTACTGGTGGGGGGGATGGCTGGCGGACCGCCGGGGATCGGCCGATACGCTCTTCACGGTGATCAGCGCCGCCGGTCTCTCCATCCTCCTCATTGCGCTGGTGAAGAACGCCGTGCTGACGGCGAGCGGCTCGCTTGGCCTCCGCCTGGGGGCGCTCACGAGCGCCTTCCTTCTCTTCAGCGTGCCGCTCCTCCTCCTTGGCGTCGTGGCGCCGCTGGCGGTGAAGCTGCAGGCCTCCTCGCTGCTGGGGCTGGGCGGCACGGTCGGCAGGCTCTACGCCGTCTCGACGCTGGGGAGCGTCATCGGCAGCATCGACACCGGCTTCTTCCTCATCCCCCACCTGGCGGTGCCGAGCGTCCTGGCGCTCGCCGCCGCGGTCCTCCTGGCGCTCGGCGCGGCCTACTGGGGGATGCGCCGCAGCCCCCGCGCCGCCGTGGCGCTCCTCCTGCTGCCGGCGATGGGGATCCCCTGGTGGCCCAGCCCCTCCGCCACCTTCACCCGCAACGGCGTCACCTGGAAGGTTATCGACAAGCGTGAGAGCCCCTACGGCGTCATCCATGTCCTGGACATCACGAGCGGCGCGCAGACGAGCCGCATCCTGCTGAATGACGGCATTGGGCAATCGGCGATGGACGTCGCCACGGGCTTGTCGCTGGCGCCCTACACCTACGGCATGGAGCTGCTGGCGCTGCGCTACCAGCCGCGGGCCAAGCGCGCCCTCGCCGTGGGGCTGGGCGCCGGTCTCCTCAGCCGGGGGCTCGAAGCGCGCGGCATCCGCACCGATGTCGTCGAGATCAACCCCGTCATCCTCGAGGTGGCGCGGCGTCTCTTCAGCTACCCGGGCGCCACGGGCCGCACCTTCCTCGAGGACGCCCGGGTCACCATCCAGCGCAGCCAGGAGCGCTATGACATCATCAGCCTCGATGCCTTCCTGGGCGAGATCGCCCCGAGCCACCTGTTGACGCGCGAGATGTTCAGCGCCATCGACCGCCTGCTGAGCCAGGACGGCGTCGTCATCCTCAACCTGCCCGGCTATCGCCGCGGGCCGCAGAGCCTTGCCGCCGCCTCGCTCCAGGCCACGCTGCGGCAGGTCTTCGCGCAAGTCGATGTCTATTTCTCCCCGTTCAGCCAGCGCCCCCAGGACGCCGATTTCGGCAACCTCCTCTTTGCGGCCTACCGCCACGAACCGCTCGACCCCTTGCCGACGCCTCAGCTCACGGTCCACCCCAGCGCCCAGGCAGCCCTGCGGAACCTTCTTGCCTCGCGATTCCGCTTGCCGACCGAGGGCGCCCTCCTTCTCACCGACGACTACAACCCCATCGACTACTACGACCTTGCCGCCAAGGAGGCCTTCCGCCGCCGCATGCAGGAGATCCTCGGCGCGAATATCCTCCTGCAGTGAGACCCGACAGGAACGTCACCCTCGCCTGGGCCGAGCGCAAGCCAGGAGCGAGGCGACGACCGTTGTCGGGCCGCGGACCGGCGCCAGGGTGGGGACGACAAGCGTTCCGCAGGCGTTGAGAGAGGCGCCGGGAGCGCGGCAAGGAGGCGGGAGGGAGAAAGAGGCGGAGGCGGCTCACACGGAGCCGCCAAGGACCCCGCCTCGATGCAGCGCATGGAGCGCCGTAAAAGCGCCCTGCCGCACCCGCTCGTCGGCGTCGTTGAGGAGCCGCAGCAGCGTAGGGAGGGAAGCGCCGCCGGCGACTCGTACCAGGGAGAGCGCGGCGTTCCGGCGCACCGCGCCGTCGGCATCGGCGCAGGCCTCCTCGAGGAGGCGGCGCTCTTCCTTGCCCCCGCAGAACCCCAGGACCTCGGCGGCGCGCGCCCGCAGTCTGGCGTCGGGGCTGGAAAGGAGCCGCGCCACCTGTGGCCGTGCCAGGACCATCCCACTCTCCCCCAGGGCCAGGACGGCGCGCTCGCGCAGTTCCGCATCCTCTCCCCCAAGCAGCTCCTCAAGGCAGGCAGACGCCGCCGGGTCCGCGATGTTCCCCAATGCCTCGATCACCTTCAGGCGCACGCTCCGAGCGCGGTCATGCAGCGCCGCGCGGAGCGCCGGCACGGCGAGGGCGTGGCCGCTGTTGCCGAGACCCACGGCGGCGCGCCCGCGCAGCTCCGGCTCGGCATTGCGGAGCATCCGGCTGAGCGGCGGGATGCAGGAGGGCAAGGCAAGGAGGCCGAGGGCGAAGGTGGCCCGCTTGCGCACCGGCGCCGCGGCGTCTTCCAGGGCGGCCGTCAGCGCCGGCACCGCCTCCTCCTGCCCAAGGAGGCCGAGCTGCTCGACGGCGCAGTAGCGCTGGAAAACCTCCGGGCTTTGGAGCTTCTCGAGAAGCCGCTGAAGCGCGGCAGCCGGATCAGCATGAGCCAACGCCCGCGCCGCGGCATGACGGACGGCCAGCGCGTCATCCGCCAGCGCCGCCAGGAGGGCCGCGCACGCCGCCGCCGCACCCGCCTCATCTCGACATCCTGCTTCAAGGGGGACGGGCCGTGAGCCCTCCTCCTGAGCCGCGCCGGACACCGCGCTGGGCCGCCGCCCGCGGCCAAGCTGGGGAGGCCGGAGATCACCCCGTTGCGCCAGCGCTTCCGCCGCCGCGCGCCGCACCCGCGAGGAGCGATCGCCGAGCAGCACCGCCAGCGTCGCGAGCGTCCCCCTTGCCCTGCTCTCGCCGAAGACCATGGCCAGGGCGGCGCGCACCTCGGCGTCGGCGTCCTGGAGCATGCCCATGACCAGACCGGCCCCCGCCTCCCCAAGACTTCCCAGCGCCAGGATGGCAAGAACCCGGAGATGCGCCTGCGGCTCGACAAGGAGGGGCACCAGCTCGTCCCCCACCTCCTGGAGATCATAGCGCAGGAGCAGCTCGCGGCACTCCTCGCGGAGTGCCTCGTAGGGCGTGCTCAGGTAGAGCGCCGCAAGCTCCGCAACAATCCCGCGGCGCTCCGCGCCGGCGGCGGGGCGGAGCGTGGCCCGCTCGATGAGGTCGGTGTGGAGGAGCTGGTCGATCATGGGCTGCTGCCGCCGCCGAGGGCCGCCGGTCCGGAACGCAGCCCCCCCCTCGCGTGCCGGCCGCCGCGGGCGCGGCGATTACAACGCCACCACGTAGCGGCCGATGAACTCCCGCAGCGCCTCGTAGACGCTGCGCTCGCGGCCGCTGTAGTGGTGGTCCGCGCCGTCGATGACGGTGAACTGCTTGGCGATGCTCGGCAGCCGCTCGCAGGAGCGCCGCCACAGCTCGAGGCGCGACTCCATGCTGCCGGCCAGCCAGAGGGTGGGCAGGCGCACCTTGGCGAGGGCGTCATCGAACCAGCCTTGGCGCTCATGGAAGCGGTCGAGGAGGCTGGCGGCGCTGATGGCCCAGTACCAGCTCGGCAGCGGCAGGAGGTGGTGCCCCCGTCCCTCAGCCACCAGAGCCTCCGCCTGGCGTCGCGCCGCCTGGCGCTCCTCCTCGCTCTCGAACCAGAATGACAGGGCGGTCTTGGTCGTGGTGAGGGGCGAGAGGAGGACGAGCGCGGCGACCTGATTGGAGCGGCTCAGGTAGTCGACGGCGTAGTAGCCGCCGGAGCTGTGGCCGCAGAGAACGATCTGACTGTAGCCGAGCTGGCGCAGCAGCTCAACCCCGGCCTTGATGTCCTTGTGGCCGTCCTCCAGCCTCTCCCAGGCGCCGCCGGCCATGGTGAAGGCGTCGGGGGAGACGCTCCCCCGCAGGTCCGGCCGTGCGTAGCCGAGATCGTGGCAGCGCAGGTTGATCGAGAAGGAGGAGATGCCGTCATTCGCCAAGAGCGGCGGCAGCGTGCGCCCCAGGCCGCTGTAGAAGTTGCTGGTCTTGCCGTGCACGATGAGCACCGCGGTGGCGATGGCCTCCACGCGCAGCGGCACGAAGAGGGCGCCGTCGATCGTCACGCCATCTTCCGTGCGTAGGGTAAAGAGGTCCGTCGAGTAAGATTTCACCGGGCGGCGCGAGGCTCCGGCTGGTCGGCGGTTGGGCATGGGGGCAGGCTCCTCTGGTCGCAGAGCGCCATGGAACGAACCATCTTCCGTGCGGCGGACGGCGAGACCTTGCCGCGGGCGCCTCGCCGGCCAGGTGAGGCGGCACGGATCACCTGATCCCAACCGTCGCGAGGAACTGGGCGATCGCGGCGAAGACGGCCTCCTCGTGGCCGAGGTACTGGTGCTCCGAGCCTGCAATGATGCTGAGGTGTTTCTGCTCGTTGCGCATCGTTTCGTAGTAGCGCCGCCAGAGGTCCACGCGGTCCTCGCTGCTGCCGTAGAGCCAGAGGGTGGGCACGTCCACCGTGGCAAGCGCCTCATCGAACCACCCCTGGCGCTCGCCGAGGCGGTCGAGGAGGCTGGCCGCGCTGATGGCGTGGTACCAGGTCCGCAAGGGGATGATCTCGTGGCCGCGCCCCTGCACCACCAGCGTCTCGGCCTGGCGCCGGGCCGCCGCGAGCTCGGCATCGGTAGGGAACCAAAGGCGCAGGGGGGTCTTGTTCGTCGTCAGGGGAGAGAGGAGCACCAGCGCCGCCGCATCGCGATGGCGGCTCACGTAGTCGACGGCATAGAAGCCGCCGGAGCTGTGCCCGCAAAGCACAATGCGCTCGAAGCCGAGTCGCCGCAGGTGGGCCACGCCCGCCTTGAGGTCGAGGTGGCCGGCGTCGAGCTGCTCCCAGGCGCCGCCGGCCATGCGAAAGGCGCCGGCCGCGCTGCCGGAGGAGGGCAGGTCGGCGCGGTTGTAACCGAGATCATGGCAGCGCATGTTCATCGAGAGGCTGGCATAGCCCAGCTTGGCAAAGCGCGGCGGCAGGAAGCGGTTGACGCAGGTGTAGAAATTGCCGGCCTTGCCATGGATGATGAGGAGCGCGGCTTTCGAGGCCGGTCGCTTCCTGGCGAGGTAGAGTGCGCCATCGAGGAGCATGCCATCGTCGGTCGTCAGCGTGACGAGATCGACGGCGTATGGTTTGCGATCGGCAGCCCCTCTGCGGTGCGTTGTCTCAGCCATGCGGCGTACTCCTCGGGAGCCAGGGGAGAAGGCCCGGGGGAGCAGAGGAGCGGCGCCCTCCGCCGTGCGGCGCTCCCCCGCGGCCTTTGCCATCAGCATACACATCGAGACTCTCCGAAACAATGGCACGCCGCCGGCGGGCCAGCCCACGGAGGGGGCGAGAGTGGATGCGGGGAACTCGCTGGGACCTGGAGACTGGCCGGACCCGCGGTATCAAAAGGGGGAGGCACCGTGATCCAGGGCTCCATCCTTCTGCGCTGACGCGCCTCCTCTCGCGACGGCGCGCGGGACCTCGTCGGCGCCGTGGCGACCGCCGCAGAAGCGCTGGCGACGCAGCCGCGCGAAGTGCTCCCCCTATGTTCAACGGCTGCGCTTGCCGGGAACCTGAAATTCAGGTAATGCTTGGGGTCGAGACGTCAGAGGCAGCGTAGCGAAAGGAGCCGCCCACGCCGCACAGCGTGGGCTCGCTCGCCTGCCGCGGGCGGCTCCTCTTGGAGCAGCGGGAGAGTGGAGCGGCGGGAAGGTAAGGGTTTGTCTCCGCTCGGCTTGCGCCCCGAGGCGGCGCGGGACGCTGTGACGGACGGCCCCGTGGAGTCCGGCCGGGTCATCGTCTCCTCGCCCCCGGGGATACCTCACAGAGTGCCTAGGAAGGGAGGACGCGTGCCATGCCGTTTACGCTCTCGCCGCAAGTTGACGCCTTGATTGCCATGCAGGTGGGGAAGCTCACGGAGCAGCTCCGCAAGCGTCGGGAGGAGGCCAGGCGGGCCTACCCGTTCGTGACGGTGTCGCGCGAGTTTGGCTGCCAGGGCTACCCGTTCAGCGAGAGCCTCTACAAGAAGCTCAACGCGCGTTCGCCCGAGGATGCACCCTGGACGGTCTGGGACCGCGAGCTCATCACCAAGGTGAGCAAAGATACGGGGCTGAACAAGGAACTCATCGAGGCCCTCAGTGGCGAACATCGTTCACAGCTCACGCAGGTGCGCGACGAGTTCTTTGCCGGCCGGCCCAATGACTTCAAGGTCTACCTCGCCATCTTCCAAACGATGTCAACGATGGCCATGAACGGCCGCGTCATCCTCATGGGGCATGGCAGCGCCATCGCCACCAAGAACCTGCCGCGCAGCGTGCACGTGCGCCTCTACGGGTCGCTGCAGTTCCGTCTCGAGGGGCTCATGCGCGCTCACCATATCCCGCAGGAAGAAGCCCTGCGCCTGGCCCGCACCAGGGAGGCCGAGCGGGAGGACTTCGTGCGCCGCTACGCCAACGCCGACGTTCGCGACCCCCTGCACTACCACCTCATGTTCAAGAACGATACGAGCACCCCGGACGAGATGGCCGAGACGGTGATCCGCTTCATGGAGGTGAAGCACCTCTTCGAGCCGAGGTAGGCGGCGCGGCACGCCCGGGCAGGAGATTCCAAAAGAGCGAGGCCGGAACTGTCGCGTTCCGGCCTCGTTCCTCATCGTTCCCGGTCATCACCGGCGGCTCGCAGGCCAGTCGGCCGCGCCATGCCTCGTGCCGGCGTCGCCAGAGGCGGGTGCCCCGCGGCGAGGACTCCCCAGGTTAGTTGAGGTAGTCCTTCAGCGTCTTCGCCTTGGCCCGAGCGCGTAGGCGCAGCTTGGCTTTCTCTTCGATCTGGCGAATGCGCTCGCGGGAAAGCTTCAGCCGCTTGCCGATCTCCTCGAGCGTCATGGGATCGCCGTCGAACCCGAAGCGCATGCGCAGAATCTCCTTCTCGCGGCTGCTGAGCTCGGCAAGGATCTCTTCGATCTCATGGGAGAGCGAGGCGCGCAGCAGGTGCTCATCCACCGCCGGGGTGTTCTTCGACTCGAGCTGGTCGAGGTAGCTGGTCTCCTCACTGTCGCCGATGGGCGCGTTGAGAGACAGGTAGTTGCGGTAGACGCGCAGGATCGACTCGATGTCCTCCGGGCTCATCTGCATCTCGCGGGCGAGGTCCTGGCTGGAGGGTTCGCGGCCTTCCGAGTTCCACAGCGCCTGGTACTTCTCGGCGATCTTGTAGAGCACCCCCGCCTGCTTGATCGGCAACCGCACCGTCCCAGACTGCTCGGCCAGCGCATGCATGAGGGCCTGGCGAATCCACCAGATGGCGTAGGTGATGAACTTCACGCCGCGCTCGGGGTCGAAGCGCTTCGCGGCCTGGATGAGGCCGATGTTCCCCTCATTAATGAGGTCGAGCAGAGGCAAGCCGCAGTTCTTGTATTTGTTCGATACGCTGACCACGTAGCGCAAATTCGCCTGGACCAGTTTATGGAGCGCGCCCTGGTCGCCACGCTGAATCTTGCGCGCCAGTTCCTGCTCCTCCTCACGCGTCAACAACGGCGTGCGGCTGATCTTCTTCAGGTAAGAAGAGAGGGTATCACTCCCCACTCTTTCACGTGCAGTCTTGTATGCCGTCACTCTCGCCTTCCTTCCGATCCGAGGAAGCCCCCCTCGGCCTCCGTTGGATCAAATCTGTCCCATCATCTCAGCTCGTTTGGGGCTTTTTAGCTCCTGCGCGGTGAGCTGCGGTGCCCCAGCGTCTCCCAGAAATCCCTCCGCCCGTTCCCTCCTCTCATCGGTTTTCCTTTTGTTTCCATGAGCTTAGATCGACGCCCAGGTCGCGCTCCACGTACTCGATGAGGGCCTGGTGCTCTCCCTGAAGCGCCGACAGCCGTTTCCGTAACTCCAAGATGACCTGCACTCCAGCAAGATTCACGCCAAGCTGCCGGGTGAGGGTTTGGATCATCCTGATCTGCTCAACATCTTCCTGGGAGTAAAGCCGGGTGTTGCCCCGTGTTCGCGAGGGACGGATGAAGCCTTCGCGCTCGTAGAGGCGGAGCGTCTGCGGATGAATGCGAAGTTGACTCGCGACGACGCTGATCATGAAGAGCGGTTCAGAGTTGTACCCCATAGCCTGCCTCGAACCTAGCGGCAACGCTCCCCAGCTTGCCCCTTCCCGCCCGGGCTTCCTCGCCGGGGCCGCCTCGCCCCAGCGATGCGCCACCGCGGCCGCTCTCCACGGCGCTCGCCGCCCACGAAACACTCCCGGCTCGGTTGCCACGCGGAAATGCCGATAGGGGACGCCACGCCGGCGGACCGCTGAGCATCCCGCCTATTCCTCATCATCCACCTTGCCTGTGCCGCATCAGCCGGCGAGCGCTCCCCGGGGTCTTCCCCGCGGCTCTCCTCCGATGGTTTACTTCAGGGGCCAGGTACCTCCAATATTGTCAAAGTTTGGGACATTTCACCCCTTTAGTCTATCCAAAACGTAAGTTTTTAGTCACATGATCTCAATTCACTGCGGGAGGCTCACGCCCCGCAGGCTCCTTGGTTTGCTCTCTACCCAATTCGACAGCCCCGGGGATTTCGTGGTTCCTCGAAACGTGCCCCGCCAGGCACCGGCATCCTGCCTTGCTAGATGGCCTGGCCGTTCAACCTGCGATGACCAGGCGGGGGCGTCTTGGCTCTGAGGCGTTTGAAAGCTGCCTGGTGGTGCAAGGGGTGCCTCACCGATCCCGGCTACTCCACGTTCACGCCGGGCCCCTGAGGCTCAGCCCGGCGTGGAGAGCTGCATCTGTCTCTCTCCGCATCCGACCCCCGCCGAAGCCGGCGCGGCGACGAGCGGGGCCCAGGCGTGCATTGCCCCAACGGAGCACCTCTCTGCGGCGGCAGGACAAAGAGCACGGTCGGCAGCAACAGCTCAACCTGAGGAGAGGGGGAGGGTGACACAGGAACGGCGCGGAATGGTCGGTGGAGCGCAAGTTGCTGAGGGCCGCGTGGAGGCCGCGAAGGAGAGAAGGTGTCGGCGTCTGCGCTGCCTGTGGGGATGAGCGAAGCTCAGGGGATGATCTTTCCGAGAGTCTTTTTTACACCGCTGCCGAACCAGCGGAACACTCCGACGGTCTTGGAAAGAATGCCCCCCTGGTTCTCTTCGGAAACCTGCGAGGGCGCCTCGCCGGACTGCGCTCCGGCATCTGCGTCAGTGCCGTTGGCGCGCTCCGCCGCCGCCACGGCGTTGCCGCCCGCTTCATTCCCCACGCTCCGGGCGACGCGTTCCTCCCCGCCCGCCGGACGGACAGGGCCAACCTGTGGCGCGGCGATCATCTCGCCCTGAAACCCCACCTGAACCGTGGGCGCGTCAAGCGTCTTCAGGCTTTGGACTCGTTCCGTGGGAGCTGCTTGAGCTGTCCGGCGACCCCTCGAGGTCTCAGCCTGACTTCCTTTCGATGCTGCGGCCGGCGGCGAGCCAGAGAGGCGCGGCGGCGCCGTCCCTTCCCCAGCCGCGCCGCTGCCGCCCGCTCCCGAGCCTCCAGGAGCAAACGGGGCCGACGCAGCGGTCTCGGACAAGAGAGGGGCACGGCCCGATTCTGCCTGGGGGGTGGCCGGGGAGGCGTTCTTCACAGAGAGAGCTGCCGAGGACGCCGCGAGAGCTGCCTTGCCGCCATTCTCCGGCGTACCGCCACGGAGCTCCGCCGCGTGGTCTTGGGCAGGCGTCGCAAGGGATTCCGGCGCACCTTCTTGGATGGGCACCGCGGCGCGCTCGAGGTCGGTGCGAATGGCGGACGGCGCGGCGGCGTAAGCGGGCTGCGCGTTCTCTCCGCTTCCCATGCCTACCAGGGAGAGGAGCTTGTTTCCTGCCTTGGCGAAGGGCTGCACGATGCCTTGCAGGCTGCCGACATCGAAGAGGCGCTCGCTGTAGCTCGTTGTAACCTTGTCACCGTTCATCTGCCAGTGGGATTTGGCGAGACTGGCGAACTCAGTATGCGCGTACCCGGTTTCCAGTTTGGTCAGGATAGCCGGAATTTCCTGCCCCTTTTCCTGGCGGATGAGGCTCTCACCAAGGTAGAAATACGTCTTGCTGATCTCCCGGAACTCCGGGTAGCGCCCGATCAGGTACTCGAAGCGCAACTGGGCGGCTCGGTACTTCCCTTGCCGGAAGTAGAACATGCCGACGTACTGCTCGTGTTGCGCTAGGCGGTTGCGGGAGTACGTGATCTTCGCCGCCGCATCGGCGGCATACTCGCTCTTCGGGTGTTGCTTGACGACCATGGTGAAGGAATCAAGCGCCTTCTGGGCGAATGACTGGTCGCGGTCCGCTTCGCGGAGCTGGCGCACATTCACCATGCCAAGCCGGTAGTGCGCCTTGGCTGCCAGCTCGTGGCTAGGGTACACTTCCAGGAAGCGCTGGTAGTAGAACTCCGCATCCTGCCAGGCTTGCGCGTCGTAGTAGGCATCGGCCATGTTCATGATCGCCGCGACGCGCACGCGGGTATCGCTCGCTCCTTGCACCACCTCCTCGAACTTCTCGCGGGCGGCGTTGAGGTTCCCCGAGCGTGCGTCAGCCTGCGCCTTGCGGAAGAGGGAGAAGAGGTCGGACCGTTGCTGCGGTTGCTTCGCCGTGCCGCAGGCGCTGAGTAGAAGCGAGAGCGGCAGCACGGCTAAGAGAAAACGCTTCGTTCGATGCCTCGCGAGGGAGGTGCAGGACGCTGCGCCTTCAGGTCTCCGTGGGCGACGAGGCATCACACCTCCTTGAGGCAGAACCGAGGAGAGAGAACGAGTAAGAAGGGGAGAAACAGCCCGGGAGAACGTGGACCCCGGCAGCTACAACCGCGCCTCCCTTCCCCCAGGGCATGAGCACAGTTACTCTACCGCAGAGGCGGTGTTTCCGCAAGAAAAAAAGTGGCAACCCTTACGGCTGACGGCGCGCCGAGCCGTCGCCCAGCGGACGCGGCTGGTTGCCGCACCGCGAGGCGCCTGCGGCCCGGCTTCTCGTTGGTAGGTCCTGCTCTTCCTGCGACGCACATCGCGCGGAGGTTTCCATGACCCTGGAGCAGTTACGAAAAGGGATTGACCGTCTGGATCGCAAGATCGTTGCGCTCCTCAATGAGCGCGCGCAGATCGCCCTGCGGGTGGGTGAGCTGAAGTGGCAGCAAAACCTGCCGATTGTGGCGCGCGGCCGCGAGCAGGAGGTGTATGCGCACCTTGCCGCCATGAACGCCGGTCCGCTCGAGAACGAGCAGCTCAACCGCATCTACCTGCGCATCATGCGCGAGATGAAGCAGTTGCAGCGCGGCCTGTCCACCCGCAGCGCCGCCGCCCGGCGCCGGCAAGGCGCAGCGCGGGCAGGCGCTGCGGCGACGCGGCGGGCCACGGCGGCCGGCGCGCCCACCGCAAAGACAGCCGCTGGACGCCGCGCACCGGCAGCGAAGAAGAGTAGTGCACGAAAGACTGGGCGGTAGCGCCAAGTGAAGCCACCGCGGCTCCCCTTCCGGGCGGCTTGGGCGGGCCTGCAGGTGCCCTGCGGCCTCCACTCGCCCGCAAGCAGGCGGGGTGGTGGCGAGGCTCGGCGGGCGGGCGGCGGGCTTGTCTGGGGGGCCAACATTCGCTGGGCGAGGAGCCCTCGCCCCCTCGCGCACCCGGGCTCCCGCCCACCGATAGTCTTCCGAGATTCGTCTCGGTCGGCAACTGAAAGATACAAAGACGCAACGCTAGCGCGTTTCGAGGTGTTGTTTCACGGCGCGGATGAAGTCGTCCACGGCGCAATTGTGCATCGCCGCCACGAAGGCGAGGTTCTCGATCTTCGTTCCCGGACAGGTGAAGCATTCGCTGCCGAAGTAGGCGGCGACGATGGGCCGGGCGGCGGGGTAGTGCTGCAGCAGATCGGCCAGCAGCATCGTCTTCGTGATCGGCGGTTTGGGAGCACGGGACGGCGTGGGCTCGTGCATGGGAGGTTCCTTTGCTCCTGAGCTGGGCGCCGGGGTTGGGACGCCGCCGGAGTCAGGGGGACGCCAGACGACTGACTCCCCTGCACCTGTCTGCCGACAAGGCAGGTCCTGGGCCCACAACCTCTCCTCATAGCTTAGGACCTTGAGGGCCGGATGCGCAATCGTTACCTGGGGAGCGCGACGCCACTTGCGCGGCCTCGCCCAAGGTCCTTCCTCGCCCAGGCGCGGCCGCCGATGCCGTCGGGGCGACGTCTGATCCCGCCTCAAGCTGCGGTCTGCGCGGCGGGAGGTGCGCCGGTGCGGCGAGGGTTGTTGGAGAGCAAGGCTTGGGACCCGTCTTCGAGAGGGTCTCCTGCGCCGCTGATCGTTCTGCAACGATCGGCGCACCGCTCGGAGTTGGCGGGGAGAATCTCTGCCGCCAGCGGTTGAAAGAGGGTCAGCCGCAGGATATATTGAAGAGGGAATTTGCGCTTGGGTTCCTTTCCAGGGGAACGCCCTGCCCCGCGGAATACGAGGAGGGTGGATGGCGTTCCCTGAAGGTGGAGGAAAAGGGTGGCCTGACTCCGGCGGCCCCGCCGAGCCTCGCGTCAGAGGCATGATCGCCACCTGGCTGGCGGGATGGTGATCTCCCCACCCCTTGCAGGCGGTGAGATGACAGCAATGACAGAGAGTGCGCCGTGGGCCTCGCCACCAGGGGGTGGCCCGCGAGTCGCAGAGGCGCCGCACGATCGACGCTCGCCGGGGTGCGGTTTCCGGAAGCCCGGCGGTGCAAAGGGGTAACGGTGAAGAAGAACAACCTGCGATTCCTCGTCGGTGGTGTGATCATCCTCGGGGCGATAGCGTATCTCGTTTACACCGGGGCGCGCGACACGATGATGTACTACCTCACGGTTGCGGAGGTCCACGCTAAGGGAGAGAGCCTCATTGGGCAGGGTGTGCGGATCGCCGGCAAGGTGCAGCCGAACAGCATCAAGCGCGACACGCAGGGCTTCGGCGTCAACTTCCTCATGGTCGATGTGCCGGCGAAAACCAATGATACCGAGAGTGGTCTCGTTGCCGTTCGTCAAGCCTCGCTGCTTAGAGACGGCGCGCCGAAGACGCTCCCGGTCCACTTTGCGGGCATTGTTCCTGACATGTTCAAGGATAACGCCGATGTCATCGTCGAAGGGCAGGTGAGGTCGGATGGCAGCTTCCACGCCAAGACCCTGATGACCCAGTGTCCTTCCAAGTACGAGTCCGATCCCAAGGCATTGGCCGGAAAGCCTGCCGAGGCCGGCGACGCTGCAACCAAGGACCGCCCGTCTCAGCGTGTCCCAGCCGCGGTCTCCACCGGCAATGGAAGTCCCTCGTGACAGGCCGTGGGCCTCAGGCTAGCGAAGTGGTGGCGGCGCCGGGGTGCGCCCCCGCGACGACCATCGCGGCGCGACACCGCCCCTCGCCTGCGGCGGCGGCATCGCGCCTGCCGCTGCGCTCTCTGCCTACCTGGGCTCTCTACGAGCCTTTAGCATAGAAAGGATGCCGCCGATGGTCGAGCTCGGCTCCTCCGCACTCGTCGTGGCCTTCCTTGTGGCGGTCTACGCCACGGTGGCGCCGCTTCTCGGCGTCCGTCGCGGCTCGGCGGTGCTGGTCCGCTCCAGCGAGCAGGCTGTCTACGCTCTCTTCGGCCTGCTCACGATCAGCTCCCTCTGCCTTGTCTACCTCTTATTGACACGCAATTTCCAAGTCGAGTACGTGGCGTCGTACTCGAACCGCGCCATGAATCCCTTTTACACCGTGGCGGCGTTCTGGGGCGGGCAGAAGGGGTCGCTGCTCCTGTGGGCCTGGATGCTCTCCATCTTCGCCATGGTGGTGATGCTGCAGAACCGCCAGCGCAATCGCGACCTGATGCCCTACATCGGGGCCGTGATGAGCTTCACGACCCTGTTCTTCATCGTCACCATGCTGTGGGAGGCGAATCCCTTCGAGCGGCTGAACTTCACGCCGCCCGATGGCCGCGGCCTCAATCCGCTGCTGCAAAATCCCAGCATGGTGTTTCATCCGCCGACGCTCTACACCGGCTACATCGGCTTCACCGTCCCCTTCGCCTTCGCCATCGCGGCGCTGGCGAGCGGGCGGTTGGGCAGCGAGTGGCTCAAGACGACCCGCCGCTGGACGCTGTTTTCCTGGTACTTCCTCGGCATCGGCATTCTCCTAGGGGCGCAGTGGGCCTACGTGGAGCTGGGCTGGGGCGGCTACTGGGCCTGGGACCCGGTGGAGAACGCCTCCTTCATGCCGTGGCTGGTGGGCACCGCCTTCCTGCACTCGGTGATGATGCAGGAGAAGAAGGAGATGATGAAGGTCTGGAACATCGTCCTCATCCTCCTCACCTTCGCCCTCTCCATCTTCGGCACCTTCTTGACCCGCAGCGGCGTCATCGCCTCGGTGCATTCCTTCGCTCAGTCCAACGTGGGGTACTACTTCCTGGTCTTCCTCGGCATGGTGATTCTCGGCTCGTTGGCGCTCCTCTTCTACCGCTACGACGAGCTGAAGTCCACCAACCAACTGGAGTCGTTCCTGTCGCGCGAAAGCAGCTTCCTCTTCAACAACCTCATCATGCTCGGCGCCACCTTCGCGGTCTTCTGGGGCACCATGTTCCCGATCATCTCCGAAGCGGTGCGCGGCGTGAAGGTGACCGTGGGTCCGCCGTTTTTCAACCAGGTCTTCGTGCCGATCGGCCTGGCGATGCTCCTGCTCAGCGGCATCGCCCCTCTCATCGCCTGGCGCAAGGCGTCCGCCAGGAACCTCAAGCGCAACTTCCTGACGCCGCTCTATGGCGCGGCGATCGCCCTCGCCTTCATGCTGGCGTTTGGGATGCGCCACGTCTATGCGCTGGTGGCCTTCACCATTGCCGCCTTCGTCCTCTGGTGCATCGGCCTGGAGTTCTGGCGCGGCACCATTGCCCGCCATGAGATGACCGGGGAATCTTACCCGCTGGCGCTGCTCAACCTGATCGGACGCAACAAGCGTCGCTACGGCGGCTACATCGTCCACCTCGGGATGGCGCTGATCTTCATCGGCATCACCGGCTCGTCGGCTTTCACCACCGCCAAGGAAGTCGTGCTGGCGCCGGGGGAGTCCGCCGCCATCGGCGACTACCGCCTGCGCTTCGATCAAGCCTTCCGCCTCAACGACCCGAACTACGAAGGGGTGGGGGCGCGGCTTGAGGTGTTCCAGAAGGGGCGTCCGATAACGTCGCTGGTGCCGGAGAAGCGCCTCTACGTGATCCAGCAGCAGCCCAGCACCGAAGTGGCGGTGCGCTCCACCCTCAAGGAGGACCTCTACACCATCCTTGCGGCGGTGGACGAGCAGGGCCGCGCCTCCTTCAAGTTCATCATCAACCCGCTGGTGAACTGGCTATGGCTGGGTGGCTTGTGCCTGACGTTCGGGACGATCGTCATCATGCTCCCCGAGGGGCGCAAGGAGTCGGCGCGGGCGCGGCGCACCGCGGCGGCGCCGCAGGCTGTGCCGAGCCGCGCGACGTCGTAGCGAGCGTGAGCGGCGCGGCGCCTGCCGCGACCGCCGCACGGTGCGGGAGCTGGGTGGCGGCAGACCTGTCCGGCCTGGCCCAAAGCGGAGACGAGCGTTCATGAGTGCGTGGCCCAGTCTGCAGTGGTTCTTCGCCGTCGTCCTCGTGCTCCTCGGTGGGGCGTGGGTGATCGTGCCCTTCTTCTGGACGCGGCGCGGCGCCGCAGAGCCGCGCGAGCCGGCTGCCGCCGGGGAACGCGGCACGGCGGTGGGCCGCGCTGCGGCAAGCGACGGCGCGCCAGGGGGCGCCGTGAACGGCGAGCGGCGGGCGGAGCTGCTGCGGCGCAAGGCGTTGGCCTACGCGGAGCTGAAGGAGCTTGAGTTCGACTACAAGGTGGGGAAGCTCTCAGAGAGCGACTACGAGCAGCTTGCGCAAGTGCAGCGGGCGACGGCGCTGGAAATCCTGCGCCAGCTCGAGGCGCAGCAGGAGCCGGACGATCTCGACCGCGCCATCGATGCCGAGGTGAGCCGGCGCCTGCAGGCGCGCCGCGCCGCCCAGGCTGCCGGGGGGCGAGGTGGCGGCGCCAGGGCGACGCAGCTCGCCGACCTGTCGCCCGCGGGACACGGCGCGGCGCCGCCGAGCGAGGAGACCTCGGCAGCTCGCGCCGGCGGGGCAGCGGCAATCCCGCCTGGAGTGTGCGGCGGCTGCGGCGGCGAGTTGCCGCCCGAGGCGCGCTTCTGCTCGCAGTGCGGCGCGCCCGCGGGCGCCCGCTGCGCCGCGTGTCAGCAACCGCTCACCCAGGGTGACAGGTTCTGCTCGCAGTGCGGCGCCCCCGTCGCGGTATGAGCTTTGTTCCTCCTGCCGGTGGATTGATCCGACAGCGCTGGGGTCATCTCCCCTCGAAGGTCCTCGCGTAGGTCCTCGGGGCACCCCCGGCGGCGTCTCTCCGGTGTAGGTTGCGCGCCGAGGTTACCATGACACGAGTTGCGCTCCCATCGCTTCGCCGACGTTTCTTCCTGGCAGCCGTCGCCCTGACGCTCCTCTGCGGCGCCGGCGCGCGGGCCCAGCAAGGGGAGCCGGTCGGGCAGAGGCCGGCAGGGGTGATCCACGGCAGCGTCACCCTCGAGGGGCAACCCCTGGCCGGCAAGCAGGTGGTGCTCTATGTCCTGCGTCGCGGCGAGGAAGAGACGCGCTCCTTCACGCGCACCGAGAGCACCGGCGCCTTCCAGTTCGACCGCATCAAGACCGATCCCTCGTATTCCTACGTCGCGGCTGCCGAGCATGAGGGGGTCTCCTACCAATCCCAACCGCTCACCTTTGCGATCCCCGAGCTGAAGAAGGAGGTGGAGCTGAAGGTCGCCCACACCACCACCTCTGATGCCGACATCTCCGTGGCTCGGGAGCACTCGATCCTCGACTTCGCCTCCGGCAAGCTGCTCGTGACCACGGTGCTCATGGCGCGCAATGGCGGCAGCAGAGCGTACATCGGTTTCGAGCAGGTCGGGCTGGGACGCCGCGAAGTGTTGAAGCTGCCGCTGCCGGTCGGGTTCAAGAACTTCCAGCTCCTGCAGGGCGGCACGACGCAGGAGGTGGAGCTGGCCGATTGGGGGGGAAGCTACACCCGCCCCATGCCACCCGGCGTCGTGACCCTGGCGTACCGCTATGAGCTGCCGGTCAAGGGCGAGGATCTCACCTTCACCCGCAAGGTCGCCTACCAGACGGGGCAGCTTGACGTGCTCGTGGCCATGGCGGGGAACGGTGGGGAGATGCAGGGGATGCCGGGAATGCAGGGTCCCCCAAGCCGCTTTCCGCAGCGTCAAAGTTCCGAGCTGCGCATCGCCTCCACAACCCTGGCCGACCAGGGTCTGCTCGATATGCAGGGGCGGCAGGTGCGACGGCTCAGCGGCCAAGGTCTGCAGAAGGGGAGCGCTATTTCGCTCACCATCGCCGGCCTGACGCCGGCCGGGTTCTGGACGAGGCATAGCAGCATCGCCTATGGCATCATCGTCCTGATCATCCTCGGCGGCATGCTCGTGCCGCTGATCTCGGCGAAGCGGCGCAAGCAGGCGCAGATGGCGGATCGACCCGTGACCCACCGTCCGCAGCAGCGCCCCGCAAAGAACCGGGCCGGCGCCCCGGAGAACGGTGCGCAGGCGGCGTCCAAGGGCGCCGCGGCGGGGCGTCGGGGCGCGGAGCGCCCGGCGCGGGAGCCGAAGCGGAGCGCGCGCCGGGAGGAAGGCCCGGCGGTTCGCCGCGAGGAGCTCTACGAGGCGCTCGTGGCGATCGAGGAGCAACGGCAGGCCGGCGCGATCGCGGAGCAGAGCTACGAACTGCAGCGCGAGGAGCTGCGGCGCGAGCTCAAGGACCTCCTGCGGGCAACGCCGCCCAACCTCGCCTGAGCGGTGCGGACGCGCCGAGGGCGCGCAGCTTGCGGCGGGGTTGCGCGCCGGGGACGCGCGGCGCCGCAGCGTCGAACGCCTTGGACTGCGCCCTCACCTGCTTGGTAGCGGAGAGGCGAGGCAGCCCGCTGAGGTACGGGAGGGAGCGTGGGCCCCGCCGTCCCCCGGGAGCGCTGTGGTGGGTAAAGCATCGGTTGTCGAGGCGGTTGGGCTCAGCAAGCAGTTCGGGCATTTCATCGCCCTCCACCCCCTTGATCTCCAGCTTGGCAGCGGAGAGTTCCTCTCCATCTTCGGACCCAACGGCGCCGGCAAGACGACGCTCCTGAAGGTGCTCGCAACCCTCATGAAACCGAGCTCGGGGCAGGTGCGGATTCTCGGCCTTGATCCGAGCGAGGATGGCATCGCGGTCCGGCGGCAAATCAGCCTGGTCTCCCACAGCACCTTCCTCTACGAGAACCTGACGGCGTACGAGAACCTCCTCTTCTACGGCAGGATGTACGAGGTGGAGAACCTGCCGAAGCGCATCGCCGAGGTCTTCGAGGAGGTCGGCTTGACGAGCCGGCAGCGCGACCTCGTCGGCAGCTTCTCCGATGGCATGCAGCGCCGCCTCTCCATCGCGCGCGCCTTCCTGCATCGGCCGCGCCTCCTCCTGCTCGACGAGCCGTACGTCGGCCTTGACCCGGAGGCCGCCCACAACCTCGGCAAGGTGCTCGCCGGCCTCCACGACGGCGAACGCAGCCTCATCATGACCACCCACAACATCAGCCGCGGCCTCGAGCTCTGCGACCGCGCCGCCATCCTCGTGGGGGGACGACTCGTCTATGACGAGGTCCGCTCCGCCATCAGCGCGGACGACTTCGAAGCCACCTACCTCGCGGCGCAGCACCAGGCACGCGCAGTGCGCCCCCCCCGACGTTTCGATGGGGGGGGGCCATGAGCAAGCTCATCGTCCTCCTGAAGAAAGACTTCACCGCCGAGCTGCGCAGCAAGGACATCGTGCTCACGATGCTCCTCTTCGTGCTCCTCGTCATCGTCACCTTCAGCTTCGCCTTCGAGCCCGGCAGCATCGAGGTGGGCGTGCTCGCCCCCGGTATGCTCTGGATCAGCTTCGTCTTCGCGGGGGTCTTGGGGCTGTTGCGCTCCTTCGTGAACGAGCAGCAGAATGATTGCCTGCTGGGGCTGATGCTCTGCCCGGTGGATCGCGGCGTGGTCTACCTCGGCAAGGCGCTCGGCAACATCATCTTCATGCTCGCCGTCGAAGCGGTGACCTTGCCGGTCTTCGCGCTGCTCCTCAACTTCGACATCTGGCGCTTCCTGCCGGCCATCGCCGTCATCTTCAGCCTCTGCACGGTGGGCTACGCGGCGGTCGGCACGCTCTTCTCCGCCATGGCAATCACCATGCGCAGCCGGGAGCTCATGCTGCCGCTCCTGCAGTTCCCCATCAGCGTGCCGCTCATCATCGCCGCCGTGAAAGCGACCGGCGGCATCCTGGCCGGGCAAACGCTGGCCGAGGTGAGCGGCTGGTTGAAGCTCGTCGGAGCGTTCGATGTCATCTTCCTGACGGTCTCGTTCCTCATCTTCGAGTACGCCATCGCCGAGTAGTGGTGCGCCGCGCGCACCGGCGGACCACGGCTCGGAGGGCGCAAGGAGTTCGGCTCACCCATGCAGGTTCACGAGCGTCTGAATGATCGTTGGGTTACGGTGCTGGGGATCGCCGTCTTCATCACCATGCTGCTGACCCTCTACGGCGTCTTCCTCTATGCGCCCACCGACCGCAACCTCGGCCACGTGCAGCGCATCTTCTACTTCCACGTCCCCTCGGCCTGGATCGCGTTCCTGGCGTTCGGCATCGTCTTCGTGGCCAGCATCCTCTACCTCGTCCTCAAGGAGGCGTGGGCCGATCGCCTGGCGCATGCCTCCGCCGAGGTGGGGGTGATCTTCTGCACCCTGGTGCTCCTCACCGGCCCCATCTGGGGACGGCCCGTCTGGGGCGTCTGGTGGACCTGGGACCCGAGCCTCACCGCCACCCTCGTCCTCTGGCTCATCTACGTCGCCTACCTCATGCTGCGTTCGCAGATGCCGGAGGGGCCTTCGCAGGCCCGGCTGGCGGCGATCCTGGGGATCATCGGGGCGCTCGACCTGCCCATCATCCACATCGCCGTGCATTGGTGGCGCACCCTGCACCCCAAGCCGGTCGTCATGCAGACGAAGGGATTTGGCGGCGGGCTGGAGCCGCCGATGCTGCAGACGTTCCTCGTTGCCCTGCTGACGTTTACGATCCTCTATGTCTACCTGACGGTGCTGCGCTACCGGCACGAGTCGGACAAGGCTGAGCTGGCGAGTGTGAAACGCCGCCTGCAGGCCTGAGCAGGCCGGCAGCCTCGGCCTCGGCGGAGCTGTCGGCCGCGGCCAGGCAGCGCCGCAACACTTTCCCCCGCCAACGGAAGGAGGGTCAGAGTGTCTGGGAACCTGGGCTACCTCTTTGCAGCCTACACGGTGACGTGGGTCGTCGTCTTCCTCTACATCTTCAGCTTGCAGAGGCGTCAGGGCGACCTGCGCCGCGAGCTCGTCGCCTTGCGGGATCTCCTGCAACGCAAGTGACGCCGTGAGCTGCAACCGTGGCAGCTAGCGAGTAAGGCGATACGGCGAGGCGGGCGAACGTGCGAGGATATGGGGAGACACCCCGTCATGACAACGGGGCTGGGGGCCTGGTGGACGCGCACCGCCACGGCGGCGAGAAAACACCCGTCAACGAGACCTGGGCGGGGACGTGCGGCGGGACTCCTAGCGCGGTGTAGGCCGGCGAGCCGCCGAGCCGCGTCGGCGCTTGCCGATGGGCTCAGGTCTGCTCCTCCTCTTCGCGTCGCTTCTGATCCATCTGCAACAGCGCTTCATACTCCGCGAAGAGGAAGAGGATCATGAAGCTGAGGATCAGGTAGATGGAGACCGACGCGTCGTTCAGGCCGATCGCGGCAATCCCCACCATACACAGGATGGCAGCCACCCATGTGAGTGTGATGAGCTTCACCAGGGTCTTCCGTTTCATTGCGAACCACGCCTCTGCTCTCGTCGAGTGAATCTCTCCAGCGCTACGGATTGAGGAGGATTGAAAATACCACCTCAAGCTCCTGCCGTCAAGCGCGGCAGCGCCTGCGTCACCTCAAGGTCGGGGGGCGCGGCCTGAACTTCCTGAGAAGGCGGGGAGGGGAGGCGGGGAAAGGTGGCGCGGCGCCCCGCCTGGGGATTCCTTCCTCCTCACACGAGGTACGAGGTCACGTAGTTGAGCGCCCGCAGCGTCAGGAAGACCTTCGCCGCGTGGCGATGCAGGCGGCGCCAGCGATTCCGTCGCAGCACCATGATGCCGGCGCAGACCATGACGACGTAGCCGAGCAGCATGAGCACGGAGATCAGCACGTGCAGCAGGAGCAGCCGGCTCGGCTGGCGGCTGACCTTCTCAATGGCGTGACGGGTGATCTCGATGTGAAGGAGGAGACCGAGATCGATCGCGAAAGCGCTCAGCATGAGGGGGATGTGGCGGCGGCGGTGGAACCGATTCAGGAAGCCCGCGGCCAGGATGAGCAGCGCCAGGGTGGAAACGGCGTAGGTCATGCAGGCGTCTTCCCGTCGCGGTCTGCCTGCCGAGGTCTTGCCGGCAACCGAACAGCGCAAGTTTGCCGCATCCGGCTCTCCCTGGTCAACGCGCGGGGACTGCCGCGGCAAGCCGACCCGCCCGGAAAAGGAGCGCGGAGGTGCGCGCCCCAGCCGCCAGCCGCGCCCAATCGCCGGGAGACCCTCTCCGCAGACATCGGCGCGGCAGTGTCCGGCTCTTCCATCGCTCCGCGCCCACAACGGTCGCGGAGTGGTTTGAGGCAGGTCCATGAAGTTCGGTGTGGTTGTCTTTCCAGGCACGAATAACGACCACGACTGCGAGGAGGCGCTTGGCCGGGTACTGGGCCAGGCGGTGCGCCGGCTCTGGCATCGGGCGACGGACCTGGAAGGGGTCGACTGCGTCATCCTCCCTGGCGGCTTCTCCTACGGCGACTACCTGCGCGTCGGTGCCATCGCGCGCTTTGCACCCATCATGGAGGCCGTCCTGGCGCATGCGCGGCGCGGCGCGCCCGTCCTGGGCATCTGCAACGGCTTCCAGATCCTCCTCGAGGCCGGCCTCCTGCCCGGGGCGATGCTGCGCAACCGCGTGCCGAAGTTCATCTGCGAGTTCGTCCACCTGCGGGTCGGCTCCACCGCCACCCCCTTCACGCACGCCTACCGGGAGGGACAGCTCATTCGTCTGCCGATTGCTCATGGTGACGGCAACTACTTCGCCGAGGCCGACGTGTTGGCGGAGCTGACCCAGGAGGCGCGCATCATCTTCCGTTACTGCAACGCGCGCGGCGAGGTGGACGACGCCGCCAATCCGAATGGTTCCCTCTTGAACATCGCCGGTATCTGCAACCGCGAGCGCAACGTCCTCGGCATGATGCCGCACCCCGAGCGGGCCAGCGACGCCCTCCTCGGCAGCACCGACGGCCTCGGCATCTTCCAGGCGCTGCTGGGGCGGGCCGGCGCCTGAGCCCTGGCGGCCGCGGAGAACCCCCATGCCGGCCGCGGGCCACGGCTGCGGCAGGCAAGGTCTGCCCCTGCCGGGCAAGGGGAATGCAGGCCGGGCGCGCGCAGGGTGATCGGCAGTCCCACGGCTGAGAGAGGCGGCGCGCGGCACCCCCTTCCGAGGCGAGGGAGTGTCATGCCTGGGGAGTGGGGTTCAGGATCGCAACCCGCTGGCTCGCCCGAAGGAGCAGGAGACGCGACTTATCGAGGGTCTGGCGCCTCTGGGGCGATCTTCAGGAGCGCGAACTTCGGGTTCAGGTAGAGCACACTGATGGGGTAGGGGGAGGCGCGGACGACCTCGTCAAGGTCTTCCCGCCTGATGACGAGGTACCAGATTTCGCCCCTCTCGCGCAGCTCCTCTTGCAGCGTCTCCATCCGAGGCGACTCGAGGGTATGCTCCGGGTCTACAGCTTCCAGGCTCACGATCTCGGTGCGCGGGTACGTATAGAAGAGCAGCGAGGGGTTGATGAAGTTGTCGGGAAAGATCACCTCGTACCGTTGGCTGCCGGCATCGCGCGCAATCAACTGAGCCCAGAGGTTCGTTGGACGGGAGTCCTTCAAGGTGACGAAGCTGCTCCCGAAGGCTAGCGCCAGGAGGAGCAGCCCGTGCGCCGGCAGGGCCGGGCGCAGCAGACGTTGGTAGTGGCGCAGCGGCACGGCGCGCAGCCTACTGGTGAAGGACTCCGCCGCCATGAGGGCCAGCGGCGCGGCGAGCGCCAGGACATAGAGCGGCATGCGCGAGCGGGCAAGCGAGAAGCCAAGGAAGGGGATGCCGAACCAGAGCAGGTAGAGGAGGCTGAGCGCGTCGGGCCGGCGCGCCTGCCAGCAGGCGCGCCGGCGCACCCAGAGGGTGTGGAGGCAAAACGGCGTCCACGGCAGGAGGCCCACCACGAGGACCGCCACGTACATCAACCACGGCAGGTTGCGCCGGTGCTCGGTTGTCGCCAGCCGCTTGACGACCTCTTCGACCACCCAGTAACGCAGCCGCTGCGGATCGTCGATCGCCAGGAGGATGAACCAACTGAAGGCGACGGCGCAGCAGAGCAGGAAGAGACGCCAGCGCCGCAGCGGCGTTGGCAGCCACGTCCGGTGCGCCAGGCGGTGCCAGAGCACGAGCGGGACGAAAGCGAGGAGGAGCGCGGGGGGGCCTTTCGTCAGGAAGGCGAAGCCCAGGGCCAGCGCGTAGCCCGCGCCGCACCAGCGCGGCGGCGCTTCCTGGGAGGCCGCCAGAAAGCAGAGGACGGCGCTCGTCGCCAGGGCCGCAAGGAGGCTGTCGGTGGTCAGCACGTTCCCCGCCACAAAGGGAAGGAGGGAGGTGGCCCAGACGATCCCGGCCCACGCGCCGCTCTGGCGCGGCTGCAGGCGGGCACTAATCCGCACCACCGCGCAGGCGCTGGCCACATACGCCAGAGCCAGGGGGAGGCGCGCCGCCCAGACGCTCTTGCCGAAGAGCCACAGGCAGAGGGCGATGAGCCAGTAGGTGAGGGGTGGCTTGCTGAGGTGCGGGTCGACCCACAACGTTGGGACAAGGACGTTGTGGCTCGTCACCATGTTCCAGGCGACGAGCGCGTAACGCCCCTCGTCCGGATCGAGGAGGGGCCGCAAACCCAAGAAAGGGAGAATGAGGCCGAGGGCGAGGAGGCCGACGGCGGCGGTGGGATGCCGCGCGGCCCAGTGGCGAAGCTGAGCGGGGAACGAGCGTCCTGTCGCCCGGATCATCATCAGCCCTCGCGCCCCCCCGGGTGGCGTGCCGCCCAGCCCCCGGCCGGCCGGCGGTGCGCGACGCTGCTGGCCGAGAGACCTGCCCCCCCAGCAGCGGTGGGACGGCACGCAGATCGATCCCTCGTCCCCGGCTGCTCCTCGCCGTGCCCCATTGTACCAGCAACGGGGCCTGCCGAGGGAGTCCCATTCTGCTCTGCGCGTCGAGCGCCATGCGGCGGGGTGCGTCGTCCTGCCCGGCGACCGCCGGGAGCTTGCGCCCCCTGGACGGGGGGGCTATATTCCAGCCGGTGCGTGCGTCATGGCGGCGCGATTCGTTCTCGAGCCGGCGGAGTAGAATACCTTCATGAGCCTCATCGCGGTCTTGCCAGGAGACGGCATCGGCGTCGAGGTCACCCGCGAGGCGCGCCGCGTCCTCGAGGTCGGCGCCAGGCGCTTTGGCTTCAAGCTGAGCTTCGAGGAGGCGCCGGTCGGCGGCGCCGCCTACGAGGCCTGTGGAGAGCCGCTGCCCGCCGCCACGCTCGATCTCGCCAGGCGCAGCGCGGCAGTCCTCTTCGGCGCCGTCGGCGGCCCAAGTTGGGAGGGGCTGCCGCGCCAAAAGCGGCCCGAGGCGGCGCTCCTCGGGCTGCGCAAGGGGCTGGGGGTCTACGCCAACCTGCGCCCCGCGAAGCTCTACCCAGCCCTCGCCGGCGCCTCGACCTTGAAGCCGGAGGTGGTGGCGGGGCTCGATATCATGGTGGTGCGGGAACTCACCGGCGGCATCTATTTCGGCGAACCGCGCGGCGTGGCGACGCGCGACGGCGAGGAAGAGGCCTGGAACACCCTGCGCTACACCAAGTCGGAAATCATCCGCATCGCCCGCATGGCCTTTGAGATCGCGCGCCGCCGCCGCCGCCGCCTCACCTCGGTGGACAAGGCGAACATCCTCGAGGTGATGGAGCTGTGGCGCCGCACCACCACCGAGGTGGCGCGGGAGTATCCGGACGTTGCCTTCGCCCACATGCTCGTTGATACCTGCGCCATGCAGCTCGTCAGCAACCCGAAGCAGTTCGACGTCATCGTCACCGGCAACATGTTCGGCGACATCCTCAGCGACGAGGCGGCGCAGCTCACCGGCTCGATCGGCATGCTCCCCTCCGCCAGTCTTGGGGGCACGGTCGGCTTCTACGAGCCGGTGCACGGCAGCGCGCCGGACATCGCTGGTCAAGACAAGGCGAACCCCATCGCCGCCATCGCCTCGGCCGCCATGCTGCTGCGCTATTCGCTGCATCAGGAAGCTGCCGCGCAGGCGGTTGAGGAGGCCATCGGCGCGGTCCTCGGGCAGAGCGTGCGCACCGCTGATATTGCGCAGCCCGGCTGCCGCGTCGTCGGCACGCGCGAGATGGGCGAGCGCATCTGTGCCGCGCTGGCCGGCTGAGGCGCGGCCGCGGCGGATCGCCGGCGGCGGCGCCTCCCTGGGCGCGCCGGCCCGGCGGCATCACCAACCTCTCCACTCCCGTTGTCATTGCGAGGAACACGAACGTGAGTAAGGCAGAATTCAACGTGGCTGTCGTCGGCGCCACCGGAGCGGTGGGAAACGAGATGATCAGCGTCCTCGAGGGGCGCGGCTTCCCGGTGCGCGACATCCGTCTCCTGGCCTCCAAGAACTCCATCGGCAAGAAGCTGTCGTTCCGCGGCAAGGAGGTGCCGGTGTTTGAACTGACGGCGGACTCCTTCGCGGGCATCGACATCGCTCTCTTCTCCGCCGGCGCGGCCCGCAGCCTGCAGTTCGCCCCCGCCGCGGTGCGCGCCGGCGCCGTCGTCGTCGATAACAGCAGCGCCTTCCGCATGGACCCCGAGGTGCCGCTCGTGGTCCCGGAAGTGAACCGCCACGACATCTTCACCCACAAGGGGATCATCGCCAACCCCAACTGCTCGACGATCCAGATGGTCGTCTGCCTGAAACCGATCCACGACGCCGTGGGGGTGAAGCGGGTGGTGGTCTCCACCTACCAGTCGGTCTCCGGCACCGGCAAGCGCGCCATCGAGGAGCTGGCCTTGCAGACGCGCGCCCTCCTCAACATGCAGGAGGCGGTGTGCAACGTCTATCCGCACCGCATCGCCTTCAATTGCCTGCCGCACATCGACAGCTTCACCGACTCCGGCTACACCAAGGAGGAGGTGAAGATGATGAACGAGACGAAGAAGATCATGGGCGACCCGGCGATCGCGGTGACGGCGACGACGGTGCGTGTGCCGGTCTTCTACAGCCACTCCGAGTCGGTAAACGTGGAGACGCACCGCAAGCTGAGCGTCGAGCGTTGCCGCGAGCTGCTCGCCGGCGCCCCTGGGGTCATCGTTGTTGATGAGCCGGCGAAGAGCGGCTACCCGTTGGCCTCCGTGGCGGCGGGGCGCGACGAGGTCTTCGTGGGACGCATCCGCGAGGACCGCAGCATCCAGAACGGCCTCGACATGTGGATCGTCTCGGACAACATCCGCAAGGGGGCGGCCCTCAACGCGGTGCAGATCGCCGAGATCGTCGCCGAGGAGATGCTCTAGCCCTCCTTCTGCTTGGGGAAAAGAACCCCTACGTGGTTGATTTCACGTGACGGCGAGGCTGACGTTGGTGCGGCCGGTGTCCTTCACCTCTGCGCCCTCTGCGCCCCTACGGTTCAATGGAGTGCACCGCGGAGACGCAGAGAACGCGGAGAAGGTAGGGGAAGGAACCGCGGATGGACACGGATGCACCCAGATATCAGTGTCCATCCGTGTTCATCAGTGGTTCTTTGCATCCCGGTGGTAGGGGCGGTTCGCGAACCGCCCCTACGGTCGAGGGCATGGATGCCTGCTGAGAAAGAAGTGTCCGCTTATTTTCATGACCTTGCGGGTGGGCCGAAGGCCCATGGGGAACTGCTGCTGCTTGGGGAAAAGAACCCCTACGTGGTTGATTTCACGACCTTGCAGGTTTGCCACCGTGCGGGTTACAGCGGACGGGATGTGCAGAGCCGTAGGGGGCGGGGCTTGCCCCGCCCTCTGAGCCGCCCCCTCTGAGCCGCCGCGCTGGGGCGCGGCAAGCGGCGCCCCTACACCCAGGATGCCGAACCCTTCGACATGAGAGACGGTCGCCCCCTGTAACCCCCCTTTTCATCCCTTCGCGGGCGGGCCAAAGGCCCATGGGGAACTGCCTGGGTGCGGTTGCTGAGGCGCAGACGACGGGGCCGACCTCCGCCGGCGCCACAGCGGCTCGACCACGGCGGCTTGCCAGCGCGGGCCGCCGCGGCATTCCTGGCCGCCATCGCTCCGGCGCTCCCCCCATGCCGCTTACGGCTGATCGAGCAGGGTTCTCAGCGCCTCGGCGCCGGCATGGTCGAGGGTCCCCTTCGCCAGGGCCAAGGGGATAATCAGCCGCGCCAGGTCGCGGTACGCCTCCCCCAGCTTCGGCTCCTCGGTCGCCAGGGCGCGCAGGTGGAGGCGGATGGTTTCCAGGTCGCCGCGGGCGACGGGGCCGGTGAGGGCCTGCGGCAACCCCACCGTGCCGATGTTCCCCAACGTCCCCTCGATCAGCGGCAGGACGGCTGGCCAAGCACGCTGCCGCGGGATGCCGGCGGCGGCGAAGAGGCGCAGCCCGGCGTCGATCAACGCCGCCAGGCTGTTGCTGAGGACGCAGGCGGCGGCGTGGTAGAGGGCCTTGCGCTCGCTCGCCACCTCCAGCTCTTCTCCTCCCAGGGCGCGCACGATGGCCCGCACCTCCGGCAGCGCCGCGGCGTCGGCCTCGATGCAGAAGGAGGTGCCGGGCAGCCGCCGCAGCGCCTGCTCAAGGTCGGCGAAGCTCTGCAGGGGATGGAGCGACGCCGTGAGGGCGCCGGCGCGCGCCGCCGCCTCGAGGAGGCCGCGGTTGAAGGCGCCGCTGCTGTGCAGGACGATCTGGCCGGGGCCGACCGCCTGCGCCGCCGCGAGATCGCCGCAGACCGCGGCAATGGCCGCGTCGGGCGTGGTGATGAAGACGTAGCGGCAGCCGCGCGCCACCTCGGCCGGCGCGCTGCTGGCGAGTCCGGCCCCGATACGCGCGACGGCGCGTTGCGCCTGCGCCAGGGTGCGGCTGGCCACCCCCCGGCAGGCGTAGCCGCGCTGCTGCAGCAGGGTGGCGAAGGCGACCCCGATCACTCCCGCGCCGATGACCGAGAAGGTACGGGGGGGTTGCTCCGCAGGCATCGGTGAGGTCCTCAGCGTGGGGGGCCTGGGCGGGGCCTGAGCAAAGGGTCAGGACGTGGTGCGGCGCACCCGGCGCCGTACCCCGCGTGCTGCACTCGCCGATCGTACCTCGCCGAGGTCGGCATGCCGCCGCTCGCGGCTGCGGTCGTGGTCGCGTTCCCGAGTCCCCTTGCACAGGAGCAGATGTTGCCTCGCCGCCGCACGTGACTATAATCCTTGCAGGAGAGTGTATACCCCCTGGCCTGCTCCGGCGCCACCAGCAGCCGAAAAGTAAGGGGTCGCGTGCCGCGCCGGCCCCGCGCCGGCCCTCCCCTCCCTGAGGAGAAGATTGAGGATGTCGCACGGGACGCTCTATGACAAAGTCTGGGAGCGGCACAAGGTCGCCACCCTCCCCACCGGGCAGGACCAGATTTTCATCGGGCTGCACCTCATCCACGAGGTGACGAGCCCCGCCGCCTTCGGCATGCTGCGCGAGGAGGGCCGCCACGTGGCCTTTCCCCAGCGCACCTTCGCCACCACCGACCACATCATCCCGACGACGAGCGCGCGGCGCCCCTTCGCCGATCCGCAGGCGGAAGGCCTCCTTGCGGTGCTTGAGGAGAGCGTGGCGGCGAACGGCATCGAGTTCTTCGGTCTCGACTCCGGCAGCCAGGGCATCGTCCACGTCATCGGTCCGGAGCTCGGCCTCAGCCAGCCCGGCATGACGATCGCCTGCGGCGACAGCCACACGAGCACCCACGGCGCCTTCGGGGCCATCGCCATGGGCATCGGCACGACGCAGATCCGCCACGTCCTGGAGACGCAGACCCTGGCCCTCGACCGGCTGAAGGTGCGCCGCCTTGACGTCAACGGCGAGCTGCGTCCCGGCGTCACCGCGAAGGATGTCATTCTCGCCATCATCAACCGCCTGGGCGTGGGCGGCGGCAAGGGCTACGCCTACGAGTACGGCGGCTCCGCCGTCGAGCGCATGGACATGGAGGCGCGCCTCACCCTCTGCAACATGAGCATCGAGGGGGGCGCCCTGAACGGCTACGTCAACCCCGATGAGGTGACCTTCGCCTACCTGCGGGGGAGGCGGTATGCGCCGCGGGGCGCGGCCTTCGAGCGCGCCGTCGCCTACTGGCGCTCCGTCGCTTCCGATTCGACGGCGACGTACGACGACCGGGTGCGCTTCGATGCCGCGATCCTCGAGCCGATGGTCACCTGGGGCATCAACCCCGGCCAGTCCGTCGGCGTCACCCAGCGGCTGCCGGAGATTGCGGCCCTGGCCGAGGAGGAGCGTCGCGGCGCGGAGGCCGCCTACCGGCACATGAAGCTGCGGCCGGGGGATCCCATCCTCGGCACCCCCATCGATGTCGCCTTCATCGGCTCCTGCACGAACGGCCGCATTACCGACCTGCGCGCGGCGGCGGCGGTCTTCAAGGGACGCAAGGTGGCGGCCGGCGTCACGGTCCTGGTGGTGCCCGGGTCGCAGGCGGTGAATCGGCAGGCGGAGGAGGAGGGGCTGCCCGAGGTCTTCCGGGCGGCGGGCGCCGAGTGGCGTGGGCCGGGGTGCTCCATGTGCCTGGGAATGAATCCGGACAAGCTTGTCGGCGAGCAGATCTGCGCCTCCTCCTCGAACCGCAACTTCATCGGCCGTCAGGGCAGCCCGCGCGGCCGCACTCTCCTCATGAGCCCAGCCATGGCGGCGGCGGCCGCCGTGACGGGGAAGATCACCGACGTGCGCACGCTGGAGCGGGAACCATCATGACCACCGAGCCGCAACGGATCATCGAGATCATGGGGAGAGCCGTCCCCCTGCGCGAGGACAACGTCGATACCGACCGCATCACCCCCGCCGTCGCCCTCATGGAGCCGACCTTCGACAACATGGCGGCCTACCTCTTCCGCGACGCCAGGAAGAGCGATCCCCGGCACCCGCTGAATGATCCGAAGTACCAGGGCGCCACCCTCCTCGTCGTCGGCAAGAACTTCGGCAGCGGCTCCTCCCGCGAGTCGGCGCCGCAGGCGATCACGCGCGCCGGCTTCCGGGCCCTCATCGGCGAGTCGTTCGCCGAGATCTTCGCCGGCAACTGCAACGTCCTGGGCATCCCCGCGGTGGTGGCCTCCCACGAGGCGATCGCGCTCCTCTTCGCCGCCGCCGAGCGCCGCCCGGAGACGCTGTACCGCCTCAACCTGGAAACGAAGACCCTCACCTTCGAGGCGGACGGCGGCATGCAGCGGCTCGCCATCGACCTCGCCGAGCCGCGGCGCGTCGCTCTGCTGAGCGGGAGCTGGAATTCCCTCGCCATGCTGCAGGCGAATGAGGCCCGCGTGCGCCAGGTGGCGGCGGCCCTCCCCTACATGAACGAGTTCCGCTAGCGCCGTGGCTGTCGCCCTTGGCAGCCGTGGTGGCGGTACCGGACCTGGGAAGCCGTCCGCGCGGCCACGGAGAGGGTTTTGGGGCCGAGCGGCTGGACCGCGGGGGGAGAGACCATGCCCATCATCCTGGAGGTGCCGGATTCGTACCAAGAGTTTCGCGCCAGCGGCGCCTGGCTGGGCAAGACGCTGCACGCCTGCATCGACGAGTGGGCCGCGAGCCAGCCGGGCAGCGAGGCGGTCGTCTCACCGCGGGCGCGCCTCACGTACAGTGCCCTCGCCGAGCGGAGCCGGCAGCTCGCGGCGGGCTTCCAGGAGATCGGCATCGGCCGCGGCGACGTCGTCTCCCTCCTCATCCCGAACCTCGTCGAGTTCAGCCTCATCCACGTTGCCCTCTCCCGCCTCGGCGCCGTCATCAACCCTCTCTACCTCGCCTTCCGCGAGCGCGAGGTGACGCAGTTCGTCAACCTCGCCGAGTCCAAGGTAATCATCGCGGCGCCGAGCTACGGCGGCTTCGACTACGCCGGCATGCTGCGCACCCTACGGCCGCGGCTCCCCAGCGTCGAGCACCTCGTCGCCGTGGGGGCCGCCCTCGGCCAGGCCACCCCCGCCGGCTTCCTCGACCTGCGGCAGGTCATCGAGCGCGGCGGCCGCGCGGCGGACTTCCCCGACCCGCCGGTGAGCGCCGCTGAGCCGTTCTCCCTCTTCTTCACCTCCGGCAGCACCGGCGAGCCGAAGGGGGTAGTGCACCTGCACGACGCCCCGCTCAGCAACGCCGCGCACCTCATGCGCGCCTGGGCCTCCGACACGAGCGAGGTGATCCTGGGTCAGGCGCCCTACGGCTTCGCCTTCGGCGCCTACATCGCCTACTGCAGCCTCGTCGCGGGCGCCAAACTCGTGGTCCTCGAAGCCTTCACTCCGGAGGCGTACGCCCGCCTCGTGCAGGAGGAGCGCGTCACCTACACCTTCGGCGGGCCGACCCAGGTCCACATGGTGCTCGAGCAGCGGCTGCAGGAACGCTACGACTTCTCCAGCCTCAGGAAGTACCTCATCGGCGGCACGATCTCGCCACCCGAGTTGATCCGCGAGGCCGCGGCGAAGCTCGAGTGCTATCCTATCGCGCTCTGGGGGATGACGGAGACCTACGGCGGCCTCCATACCTCGTTTGGCGATCCCCCCGAGTTTGCCGCCACCTCCGTGGGCCGGCCCGCCTTCGGCAACGAGATCATGATTGCCGACGATCGGGGCGCGGAGCTGCCGCCGGGCGAGGTGGGCGAGCTCCTCTGCCGCGGCGCCATCCTCTTCCACTCCTACCACCAGCGGCCCGATCTCACCCGCGCCAGCTTCAGCAGCACCGCGCGCGGCGACGGCTGGTTCCACACCGGCGACCTGGCGTGCCTGGATAGGGCTGGCAATGTGCGCATCGTCTCGCGCCTGAAGGACATGATCAACCGGGGCGGCGCCAAGGTCTACCCGGCGGAGGTCGAAACCCTCCTGAGCCGCCACCCGAGGATCGCCCAGGCCGCCATGGTGGGCATGCCGGACGAGCGCCTCGGCGAGCGCGCCTGTCTCTTCGTCACCACCCGCGACGCCGCCCCCCTCGGCCTCGACGAGGTGGTGGCCTTCCTGCGCGCCCAACGCATCGCCAGCTACAAGCTCCCCGAGCGCCTCGAGGTGATCGACCGCATGCCCCTCAACCCCGCCGCCAAGCTCGATAAGCAGGCCCTGCGCGCGCGCCTCCTGCCGCCGACCTAGGCAGTGCGGCGGCGCTCCCGTGCTGTCCTCCAGGCGTCGCTCCGGCACGGCCCCGCGCCGGTTCAGGTGCATTGACAGGCGCGAACCACCCCCGTACCCTACAAGGGGGAAAGGGGCCGGCGTTCCAGCGCGGCGGCGTCGCAAGGTGAAGGTGGGCCGTGCCGGTGGTCCAAGGAGGGGATCGGCCAGGGGGAGGAGCGGAGAACCGGTGCCGCGTGGCGTGCCTGGGGTTGCCAGCGCCAGAGAGGGGATGGGAACGTGAGTCTGCTCGTGGTGGGATCGGTGGCGCTCGATTCGGTGCGAACGCCGTTCGGCGAGGTAGAGGAGGTGCTGGGCGGCTCGGCCACCTACTTTTCCACGGTGGCCAGCTACTTTTGCCAGGTGCAGGTGGTGGCCGTCGTCGGTGACGACTTTCCGCACGAGCACCTGGAGTTCCTGCGTTCCCGTGACATTCATCTCGAGGGCCTCAGCGCGGTGCGGGGGAAGACCTTCCGCTGGCGCGGAGAGTACGGCTACGATCTGAACGAAGCGCACACCTTGGAGACGCGCCTGAACGTCTTCGAGACCTTCGAGCCGGTTCTCCCCGAGAGCTACCGCAAGGCCACCTACGTCTTCCTCGCCAACATCGACCCGGAGTTGCAGAGCCGGGTCCTCGATCAGGTGATCTCCCCGACGATGGTGGCATGCGATACGATGAACTTCTGGATCGCGGGGAAGTACGACGCCCTGCGCGCCACCCTGAAGCGCGTGGACCTCCTCGTCATCAATGAAGCCGAGGCGCGCGAGCTGGCCCGGGAGCCGAACATCATCCGCGCCTGCCGCATCGTCCTCACCTGGGGGCCGAAGATCGTCATCGTGAAGCGCGGCGAGTACGGCGCCATCATGGTGACCGTGGAGAGCATCTTCTCCATTCCCGGCTACCCCCTGGAGACCATCGCCGATCCGACCGGGGCGGGCGACTGCTTTGCCGGCGGCCTCATGGGCTACCTGGCGAACGTCAACGACTGGTCCGAGCCGGCCCTCCGCCAGGGCATCATCTTCGGCAGCGCCATGGCCTCCTTCAATGTCGAGCGGTTCAGCCTCGAGGGTCTCAGGAAGCTCACCTACGAGCAGATCCTGGAGCGCTACGAAGCCTTCCGCCGCCTCGTCCACTTCGAGAGTGTGCCGAGCCTGGGCTGACCGTGCGGCGCGGCGGCGCCGCGCCGCACGCTCGCCGCGCGGCACGGGCGGGGTGTGGCGGCGGGCCCGGCGTCGAGGCGGCCAGCCTGGCGGGAGGCGGAGGAGGCGGAGGTGCGGGTCATCGCCGGCAGCGCCCGCGGCCGCACGCTGCAGGCGCCCCGCGGCCTGCGGGTGCGACCGACGGCGGCTCGGGCCCGCGAGTCCCTCTTCGGCATCCTCGGCGCTGCCGTCGAGGCGGCACGGGTGCTCGACCTCTACGCCGGCGTCGGCTGCCTCGGCATCGAAGCCCTCAGCCGCGGCGCGGCGCACGTCACCTTCGTCGAGTTTGAGGCGGCCGCGGCGCGGCTGCTGCGGCGCAACCTGGCGCACTGCGGCTTTCCGGAGGCGCGCGGCGCGCCGCCGCAGGAGGCGGCGGCCGCAGGGCCGCGGGCGCGGCTGCTCGTCCAGCCCGTGGCGCGCGCCCTGCGCTGGCTGGCGCGGCGCGGCGAAGGGTTCGACGTGGTGCTCGCCGATCCCCCCTATGGGGCGCGTGAGCATGGGGCGCTCCTCGCGGCGCTGGGGGGAGGCTCCCTGCTGCGGCGGGGGGGCCTCGTCATCCTGGAGCACCACCGCAAGCTCGAGGTTCCCGCGTCCGCGGGGCGGCTGCGGCTGCGCTGGCAGCGCGACGTCGGGGGGACGCGATTCACGGCCTACGGGGACGACCCTGCGGCGGCGGAGGAGGGCTCGCCATGCCGTACGAGAAACTGAAGCTCCTGGAGGCGAAGATCGCCGAGGCGACCCAGCTCATGGAGCGCTTGCGGCGTGAGAAGGAGGGGCTGGCGACGCGCTCCGCGGAGCTGCAGGAGGAGCTGGCGCGGCGCCAGGCGGAACTCGAGCAGGTGCGGCAGGAGAGCGCCGAGTTCCTGCCGCAGCTCGATGATCTCCTGACCCGCCTGGAGGGGCTCACGGAGGAGGTTGAGGAGGAGCAGCCGGCCGGTCGCGCCCCCCATGTCGAAGCCTCCTCCGCCGCTCCTCGCCGGCAGCCTGGAGAGGCGGAGGCGACGCCCGCGCCGCCGCTCCTCGGCGCCGTCGAGCCGTGGGGGACGGAGGGGGACGCGGAGGAGGAGGGTGCGTCGCGGCGGGCGCGCGAGCCCCACCTCGAGCACTACGACCGCGGCGTGCAGCTCGAGCGCGAGGGGCGGTACGAAGAGGCCATCGCCGCCTACCGCAAGGCGCTCACGACGGCGCCGGAGTTTGTCGACGCCCTCGAGCACTTGGCGTTCCTCCTCGAGAAGCTGAATCGCGAGGAGGAGGCCTCGCCCCTCTGGGCGAAGGTCTTGGCCCTCAAGAAGACGAAGTAGGGTGCGCGCGCCGCGCCGCTGGCCGGTCCCCGGTGGGGGGCGTCCGGCGCCGGCGCGGAACCTGAGGGGAGGTGCGCTCCTCAGCCGGGGTGCGGCGTCCCCCAGGCGGCGCGCCGCCCCCTGGAGAGGTTGCCGGCGTGGAACCAGTGCAGCCCGGCGGTCGCATCGTCGTCGCCATGAGCGGCGGCGTTGACAGCTCCGTCGCCGCGGCCTTCTTGCAGCGGCAGGGCTATGAGGTGGTCGGGATGACGATCCAGACCCATGCCCTGGACGCGAACCGCCGGCGGGGGTTCGGCGGCTGCTGCTCGAGCGCCGACCTGCGCGATGCGCGCCGCGTCGCCGAGCAGCTCGGCCTGCCGCACTACGTCCTCAACCTCACCGAGGAGTTCCGCGCGCTCGTCATCGACGAGTTCGTTGCGGAGTACCTTGCCGGGCGCACACCGAATCCCTGCGTGCGCTGCAACCAGCGGGTGAAGTTCGACCTCCTGCTGCGGCGCGCCGCGGCCATCGGCGCCGCCGCCGTGGCGACCGGCCACTACGCCCGCTGCCAGTGGGAGGCGGCGGCGGGCTCCTACGTCCTGCGGCGCGGGCGCGACCGCCAGAAGGACCAGAGCTACGTCCTCTTCAACCTCTCGCAGCGGCAGCTCGCCCACCTGCGCTTCCCCCTCGGCGACTGCACGAAGGCGGAGGTGCGCCGCCTCGCCGCGGAGCTGGGGCTGCCCGTCGCCGCGAAGCCGGAGAGCCAGGAAATCTGCTTCGTGCCGGAGAACGACTACGGGGCCTGGCTGCGGCGGCAGGTCCCCGATCGCCTGCCCGGCCCCGGCGACATCGTCGATGAGGCGGGGCACGTCCTCGGGCGCCATCGCGGCGTCCCTTTCTACACCGTCGGGCAGCGCCGCGGCCTCGGCCTGGCGAGCCCCCGTCCCCTCTACGTGCAGCGCCTCGAGCCGCAGCGCAACCGCGTCGTCGTGGCGTCGCACGACAGCCTGGCGCGGCGCTGCCGCCTGCGCGAGGTGAGCTGGCTGCTGCCGCCCGCCGCCTCGACCTGCCGCGCCGCCGTGCAGATTCGCTCCCGCCACTCGCCCGCCCCGGCCAGCCTGACGCTCCTGCCCCACCGCGCCGCGGCGGGGGAGAGCGACGGCGGGGTGAGGGTGACCTTCGACGCGCCGCAGCGCGCCGTGACGCCCGGCCAGGCGGCGGTCTTCTACGCCGCCGACGGGCTCAACGGCGACCGGGTGCTCGGCGGCGGCTGGATCGAGGCGGTGGAGGAGGAGGGGCCGGGCGGCGGCGAGGCTGCCGCCGGCTAGCCGCTTCAGGTCAGCCCCGGCGGCGAACCCTCCTGCTGCGGAGCCGCCGCGCGCTGGCGTCGCTTCACCGCCTCCCAGCGGGCGTCGAGGTCGGCGGGGGAGGCGTCCTCGAGGCGCCGGCCGTCGCGGGCGAACTCCTCCTCGACGGCGCGGAAGCGGGCCTCGAACCTCCGCGTCGCGCCGCGCAGCGCCTCCTCGGCGTTGAAGCGCAGCCAGCGCGCCAGGTTCACGAGGCTGAAGAGGAGGTCGCCGAACTCCGCCTCGCGGTCAGCGTGGGTGCCCTGCGCCAGGCGCTCGCGCAGCTCCTCCCACTCCTCCTCGACCTTCGCCAGGACGCCGCCGCGGTCGGGCCAGTCGAAGCCGCCGCGCCGCGCCTTCTCCTGCAGGCGCTGGGCGCGCAGCAGGCCGGGGAGGGTGCGCGGCACCCCGTCGAGGGCGGAGACGGCAGCGCCGCCGGCCGCCGCCCCGCCCGTCCGCCGCTCCGCCTCGCGCTCGCGCCGCTTCAGCTCCTCCCAGCGCACCAGCACCTCATCGGCGGAGTGCAGCCGCGACCCCTGGCCGAAGACGTGGGGGTGGCGACGCACCATCTTGTCGCACGCTTCCCGCAGCACCTCCGTCATGTCGAAGCGCCCCGCCTCGCGGCCGAGCTGGGCGTGGAAGACGATTTGAAAAAGGAGGTCGCCGAGCTCCTCGGCGGTGCTCCTGGCATCGCCGCTCTCCAGCGCGTCGAGCACCTCGTGCGCCTCCTCCAGGAGGTACGGCTTGATGGAGGCGGCGGTCTGCTCGCGGTCCCAGGGGCAGCCCTGCGGCGAGCGCAAGCGCTCCATGATGCCGAGGAGATCCTCGAACAGCCGACCCGGCGCGGCGCCCTCGGCCGCGGCGGCGGCCGGGACCTCCTGCCGCTGGCCGCTCCCCGTTTCCTCAGCACCCCCCTGCTGGGGTCTCTCGGTCATCGTCGCCTCCTCTGCCTGCGCCCGGCCGGGCGTGCCGGCGGCTGCCGCCTGCCTCCCCGCCGACTACCAAGGATGCACCACGTGCGATCACCCATCACAACATGTAGTGGCCGCGTTCCGCCGCCACTACAATATATAAAAAAATGGCGGTTCCTTTCCCCTTGACGGGTGGAGTCGGCTGCGTTATCTCTAAGGTAACCCCGGGCCGCCTCGGCGGCAGCGGAGCCAGGAGGAGGAGCCACCGGCAGTTGTGGGGGCAGACGCATGGCGCAGTGTATCACCATCCTCCCCGATGCGGTAGCCAGCCAGATCGCCGCCGGCGAGAGCATCGAGCGCCCGGCCTCGGTCGCCAAGGAGCTCCTGGAAAACGCCCTCGATGCCGGGGCGCGCACCATCGCCCTGGAGGTGGCGGGGGCGGGGCAGCAGCTCCTGCGGCTGAGCGACGACGGCTGCGGCATGTGCCGGGACGACGCTCTGCTGGCCTTCGAGCGCCACGCCACGAGCAAAATCCGCAGCGCCGCCGACCTCGAGCGCCTGGGGAGCCTCGGCTTTCGGGGTGAGGCGTTGCCCTCCATCGCGGCGGTGGCGCGGGTGCTCCTGGAGACGGCGGAGGCGGGGGCCGCCGAGGGGACCTCGGTCTGCGTCGAGGAGGGGGTGCTGCGCCAGGTGCGCAGCGTCGGGCGCCCGCCGGGGACCACGGTGACGGTGCGCGATCTCTTCCGCAGCGTGCCGGGCCGCCGCAAGTTCCTGAAAGCGCCGCAGACCGAGCAGCAGCACGTGCACGCCGTGGTGACCCAGGCGGCCCTGGCGCAGCCGCAGGTGGCGCTGCGCCTCGCCTGCGGGCGGCGCCAGCTCCTCGCCCTCCCCGGCGTGCCGGACCTGGCGGCGCGCCTGCGGCAGCTCTTCGGCGACAGCTTCGCGGCCGCGCTCGTTCCCTTCGCGCTGCGGCAGGGGCCGCTGGAGGTGGGGGGGTTCGCCGGCCGACCGCAGCTCCACCGGGCCCGGCGCAGCATCCAGTACCTCTTCGTGAACGGGCGGCCGGTGCGCAACGCCATCCTCAGCAGCGCCCTGCGCGAGGCCTACGCCCGCTTCCTGCCGGAGGACCGCCACCCCGTCGCCTTCCTCTTCGTGCGCCTCGATCCTGCCTACGTCGACGTCAACGTCCATCCGACGAAGCAGGAGGTGCGCTTCCACCGCAACGACCTCGTCGCCGATACGGTGCGCCGCGCTCTGGAGGCTGCGCTGCGCGGCGAGCCCCGGCCCCGGCGCGCCCCCGGCCCGGGGCGGCCGCTGCAGCGCTGGCTGCCCCCCGCAGCGGACGGTGCCGCGCTGGGCGGCGCCGCGGTGTCCCACGGCGAGCCAGCGCCGGCGGCGGCCGGGGAGTGGGCGCCGCCGGCTGCGGCGGCATTCACCCCGGCAGCGCCGACGGCGGCCGCGCCGGCCCCCGCCGGCGAGCCTGCGCCTGCTGCGGAGGCGGCCGAGGGGATGTCGCGGGGGACGGTCCTGCCGTTCCGTCGTCTCCCCGACGCCGCAGCGGCGAGAGCGGTGGGAAGCGGGGCGAGCGGGGCAGGGGCGGGGAGCGGCGCGCCCAGGGGCGGCTGGCGGGGTCAGCCGCGCCACCAGGCGGCGCGCCAGCGGCAGTGCGCCGCGGCGCAGGCGGCGCTGCCGCGCGAGGCGCTGCTCGCGCACGAGGCCCAGGCGTTCCTGCCGGGGCTGCGCACCGAGCTGCCGCGCCTCGCCGACCTCGAACCCCTGGGCCAGTTCGCCGAGGTCTTCATCCTTGCCGCTGGCGCCGATGCACTCTACATTATCGACCAACACGTGGCCCACGAGCGCATCCTCTACGAGACGCTGCAGCAGCGCCTGGCGGCGGGCTCGGTGGAGCAGCAGCGGCTCCTCTTCCCGAACAGCTTCGAGCTGGCGCCGGCGGCCGCCGCCGTGGCGGCGGCGCACCTCGCCACCCTGGCGCGTCTCGGCTTCGAGGTGGAGTGCTTCGGGGGGCGGAGCTTCCTGTTGCGGGCCGTGCCGGCGCTCCTGGCCGCGGTGGATGGCGTGGCGGTTCTCGGCGATGTCCTCGATGAGCTCGCCGCCGAGGAGCGCGCCCCCTCCCTGGCGGCCTTGGTGGACGACGTCCTGGCGATGATGGCCTGCCGCGCCGCCGTGAAGGCGAACACGCGCCTTGGCCGCGAGGAGCAGCGGGCGCTCCTGGCGCGGCTCGACCGCACCGCGACGCCGCATCGCTGCCCGCACGGGCGCCCCGTCCTCCTCACCCTCGAGGTGGCGGCGGTGAAGCGCTGGTTCCTGCGCGGCTGAGGCGGGCGGCGCGCCAAGTCTGCCGGCGCCGCACGGCACGGTGGGGCGGCAGGGGAGCGGCGTGGGAGGCGAGGCTGGGGAGCCCTGGGGGCAGAGACTCGGGGTGGCAGCGGAGGTGGATCATGGAGCGTGAGCGCATTCGGGAGGGGCTCACCTTCGACGACGTGCTGCTGGTGCCGGCGCGCTCGGAGGTGCTGCCCCGGGACGTGGACATGAGCACGCGGTTCAGTCGGCGCCTGCGGCTCATGCTGCCCCTGGTGAGCGCCGCGATGGACACCGTGACCGAGGCCCCTCTTGCCATCGCCCTGGCGCGCGAGGGGGGGATCGGGGTGATCCACAAGAACCTCACCCCCTGCGAGCAGGCCCGCGAAGTCGACAAGGTGAAGCGCTACGAGAGCGGCATGATCATCGACCCCATCACGATGGGGCCGGAGGCCCGCGTGGCGGAGGCGCTCGAGGTCATGGCGCGCTACCGCATCAGCGGCGTGCCGATCACCGAGGGGCGGCGCCTCGTCGGCATCTTGACGAACCGCGACCTGCGTTTCGTTACCGATCATGAGCGCCCGGTGCGCGAGCTGATGACGAAGGAGCGCCTCATCACCGTGCCGGTCGGCACCACCCTCGAGGAGGCGAAGCGCCTGCTGCACGCCAACCGCATCGAGAAGCTCCTCGTCGTGGATGCGGACTACAACCTGCGCGGCCTCATCACCATCAAGGACATCGAGAAGCGCCAGCAGTACCCGAACGCGGCGAAGGACGGCCACGGCCGCCTGCTGGTGGCGGGCGCCGTGGGGGTGGGACGGGACCTCGAGGAGCGCACCGCGGCCCTCGTCGAGGCGGGCGCCGACGCCGTCGTTGTCGACACCGCCCATGGCCACTCCACCATGGTCCTGAAGGCGGTCGAGGCGATCAAGGCGCGCTTCCCCGAGGTGGATGTGGTGGCCGGCAACGTCGCCACGGGCGAGGCGACGGCGGACCTCATCGCGGCCGGGGCGGACGCCGTGAAGGTGGGGATCGGCCCCGGCTCCATCTGCACGACGCGCATCGTGGCGGGGGTGGGGGTGCCGCAGCTCACCGCCGTGGCCGACTGCGCCGCCGTGGCCGCGGCGCACGACGTGCCGATCATCGCCGACGGCGGGGTGCGCTTCTCCGGGGATATCGTCAAGGCGCTCGCCTTCGGCGCCCAGTGCGTCATGATCGGCAGCCTCTTCGCCGGCACCGAGGAGTCGCCGGGGGAGAAGGTGCTTTACCAAGGGCGCAGCTACAAGGTCTACCGCGGCATGGGGTCGATCGGCGCCATGGCGGAGGGGGGCGGCGACCGCTACTTCCAGGAAGGGGTGCGCAGCGAGGCGAAGCTGGTGCCGGAGGGGGTGGAGGGGCGCGTTCCCTACAAGGGGAGCCTGGCGCAGAGCGTGGCGCAGCTCATGGGCGGGCTGCGCGCCGGCATGGGCTACGTCGGCTGCGCCAGCATCGGCGACCTGAGCCGCAGCCCGCGGTTCGTGCGCCTCACCCAAGCCGGCTGGCGCGAGAGCCACGTGCACGACATCATCATCACCAAGGAGGCCCCCAACTACCAGCGCGACTAGCGACGCGGCGTGGCCCCCGGCGCGGTGCGCGGCGTCGCCGGTCGTCAGCGGCGGGGGGGCGGCGGCGCGCCTCCCGGGTGGAAGTCATGCAGCACCCCGAGACCATCGTCATCCTCGACTTCGGGTCGCAGTACACGCAGCTCATCGCGCGGCGCGTCCGCGAGTGCCAGGTCTACAGCGAGATCGTCCCCTACCACGCGGCCGCCGCCTCTCTGCGCCGTCCCGAGGTGCGGGGGCTCATCCTCTCGGGGTCGCCGGCGAGCGTGACGCTCTCCCCGGCGCCCCTCCCCGACCCGCAGATTCTGCAGCTCGGCCTGCCGCTCCTCGGCATCTGCTACGGCATGCAGGTGCTGACGCGCCTCCTCGGCGGGCGCGTCGGCGCGGCGGCGGCGCGTGAGTACGGGCGCGCCGAGCTCTGCCTCGAGGCGGCGGGTCGGCGGGAGCCGCTGCTTGCTGGCATTGCCGACGAGGGGGGCCCCATCGTCGTCTGGATGAGCCACGGGGATCGCATCGAGGCGGCGCCGGAGGGGTTCACGCGCCTCGCCCATACCGCCAACTCGCCGGTGGCGGCGATGGGGAACGGCGCCCGCCGCTGCTACGGCCTGCAGTTCCACCCCGAGGTGGCCCATACGCCGTGCGGCCGCGCCATCCTCGCCAACTTTGTGCAGCGCATCTGCGGCTGCCGCGGCGACTGGACGGTGGCCTCGTTCATCGAGCAGGCGACGGCCGCGGTGCGGGCCCAGGCGCCGCGGGGCGGCATCATCTGCGGCCTCAGCGGCGGCGTCGACAGCGCCGTGGCGGCGGCCCTCGTGCAGCGCGCGGCCGGCGACCGCCTCGCCTGCGTCTTCGTCGATACGGGCCTGCTCCGCCTCGGCGAAGAGGAGGCGGTGCGCGACACCTTCGAGGCGCACTTCGGCATGCGCCTCTCCTGCGTCGACGCTCGGCGGCGCTTCCTGGAAGCGCTGGACGGCGTGGAGGACCCCGAGGAGAAGCGGCGGCGCATCGGCCACGAGTTCATCGCCGTCTTCGAGGAGGAGGCGGTGCGGCTTGGCGCCCGCGGCGCGCTGGGGGCCGAGGGGGTGCGCTACCTGGCCCAGGGGACGCTCTACCCGGACGTCATCGAGAGCGTCAGCGCCGTGGGGCCCTCCGCCACGATCAAGAGCCACCACAACGTCGGCGGCCTGCCGGCGCGCATGGAGCTCGACCTCATCGAGCCGCTGCGCTTCCTCTTTAAGGACGAGGTGCGCCAGGTGGGGCTGGCCCTGGGGCTGCCCGAGCAGCTCGTCTGGCGCCACCCCTTCCCCGGCCCCGGCCTGGCGATCCGCATCCTGGGCGCCGTCACGGCGGAGCGCCTCGCCATCCTGCAGCAGGCCGACGCCATCGTGCGCCAGGTCATCGAGGCGGAGCCGACCTGGCAGCGTCAGCTCTGGCAGGCGTTCCCCGTCCTGCTGCCGGTTCGCACCGTCGGCGTCATGGGGGATGAGCGGACCTACGAGCACGTCGTGGCCGTCCGCGCCGTCACCAGCCTCGACGGCATGACCGCCGACTGGGCGCGCCTGCCGCACGACCTCCTGGATCGCCTGGCGAGCCGCATCATCAGCGAGGTGCGCGGCGTGAACCGCGTCACCTACGACATCAGCTCGAAGCCCCCCGCCACCATCGAGTGGGAGTGAGAGGCTCTGGAAGCCGGAGACACCGGGGCGGCGGCGCTGCCGGCGCCATGCTCGGCCGGGGGACCGGGAGCACGGCACGAGGTGTTGTTCCTGCTCATACCGTGACACGCACAAGGAGCTGGCGACCCATGCCCACCTCTGCAGCGCCGGGTGACTTCGTCCACCTCCACCTGCACACCGAGTACAGCCTCCTCGACGGGGCGAACCGCATCAGCGCCCTCATGGAGCGGGCGGCCCAGTTCGGCATGCCGGCCATCGGCCTCACCGATCACGGCAACATGTACGGCGCCCTGAAGTTCTACCGCGCCGCACGAGCCGCGGGGCTGAAGCCGATCCTCGGCTGCGAGGCGTACGTGGCGCCGGGCAGCCGCCACGACCGCAACCCCGCCCCAGACCAGCGGGCCCACCACCTCACCCTCCTGGCGACGACGACGGCGGGCTACCGCAACCTCCTGCGGCTGGTCAGCGCCGCGCACCTCGAGGGTTACTACTACCGCCCGCGCCTCGACAAGGAGTTGTTGAGCGCCCATGCCGACGGCCTCATGGCGTTGAGCGGCTGCCTCAACGCCGAGATTCCGAAGCTCCTCCTGAGCGACGAGGAGGAGAAGGCGCGCCAGGTGGCGGCCTGGTACCGCGACATCCTGGGGCCGGGGAACTTCTACCTCGAGCTGCAGAACCAGGGCATCCCCGAACAGCAGCGCGTCAACACCGGCCTCCTGAAGCTGCACCGCGACCTGGCGCTGCCGCTCGTGGCCACCAACGACGCGCACTACCTCGAGCGCGGCGACGCCCGCGCCCACGACGTGCTCCTCTGCATCGGCACCGGCAAGACCGTGAACGACCCGAACCGCCTGCGCTACCACGGCGAGGAGTTCTACTTCAAGGACGGCCGGGAGATGGCGCAGGTCTTCGCGGACTACCCGGAAGCCCTGCGGGCGACGATGGAGATCGCCGAGCGCTGCGAGCTCGATCTCCCCCTCGGCCAGTACCTCCTGCCCAGCTACAAGGTGCCGGATGGCCGCAGCCTCGATGCCTACCTCGCCGACCTGGCGCGCCAGGGCTTGGCGGCGCGCATGCCGACGATCCGCGCCCAGCTCTCCGGCGCAGCGGCGGGAAACGGCGGCGGGCAGGCCTTCGACGAGCGTCCCTACTGGGAGCGCCTCGAGCGCGAGCTGGACATCATCCGCCAGACCGGCTACTCGGGCTACTTCCTCATCGTCTGGGACTTCATCGACTACGCGCGCCGCCAGGGCATCCCGGTGGGGCCCGGGCGCGGCTCGGCCGCCGGCAGCCTGGCGGCTTACGCCCTGCGCATCACCGCCCTCGACCCCCTGCGCTACCACCTCCTCTTCGAGCGCTTCCTCAACCCCGAGCGCGTCAGCCTGCCGGATATCGACATCGACTTCTGCATGGAGCGGCGGGAGGAGATGATCACCTACGTCATCGAGAAGTACGGCCGCGAGAACGTGGCGCAGATCATCACCTTCGGCACCCTGCAGGCGAAGGCCTCCATCCGGGACGTCGGGCGCGTCCTCGACATGCCGTACGGCGAGGTGGACCGCATCGCCAAGCTCGTGCCGGCGGGGCCGAAGGTAAGCCTGGCGAAGGCGCTGGAGGAGGAGCGCAAGCTGCGCGAGCTGGCTCAACAGGAGGGGCGGGTGGCTGATCTGTTGGCGACGGCGCAGCGCCTCGAGGGGGTGGCGCGCAACGCCTCCACCCATGCCGCCGGGGTTGTCATCTCGCCGCGGCCCCTGTGCGAGGATGTGCCGCTGGCGCGGGGGGTGAACGGCGAGCAGCTCACGCAGTATGACATGGTGGACATCGAGCACCTCGGCCTCCTGAAGATGGACTTCCTCGGCCTGCGCACCCTCACCGTCATTCACAACGCGGTCGCCATGGTGCGCGACAGCCTCGGCGTCACCTTCGACATCGAGGCGCTCCCCCTCGACGACGCCGCCACCTACCGGCTCCTCTGCGAGGTGCGCACCCTCGGCGTCTTCCAGCTTGAGAGCCGCGGCATGCGCGACCTGGTGCGCAAGCTGCAGCCGGAGCACTTCGAGGACATCATCGCCCTGGTGGCGCTCTTCCGGCCCGGCCCCCTGGGGAGCGGCATGGTGGACGACTTCATCAAGCGGCGCCACGGCCTCGTCACCGTCGCCTACGAGCTGCCGGCCCTGGAGGCGATCCTGCGCGAGACCTACGGCGTCATCGTCTACCAGGAGCAGGTGATGCAGATCGCCAGCCGCCTGGCTGGCTTCAGCCTTGGCGAGGCCGACCTGCTGCGGCGCGCCATGGGGAAGAAGAAGCCGGAGGAGATGACCCGCCAACGCGCCAAGTTCCTCGACGGCTGCCGCGCCAACGGCATCCCGGCGGCGAAGGCGGAGAAGATCTTCGACCTCATGGAGCACTTCGCCGGCTACGGCTTCAACAAGAGCCACAGTGCCGCGTATGCCCTGCTGGCGTACCAGACGGCCTACCTGAAGGCCCACTACCCGTTGCCGTTCATGGCGGCGCTCCTGTCGAGCGACATGGGGGACAGCGACGCGGTCATGAAGTACCTGGCGGAGTGCCGCGACCTGGGGCTGTCGGTGCTGCCGCCGGACGTGAACGCCAGCACCGCCTCCTTCACCGCGGAGGGGGAGCGCCTGCGCTTCGGCCTCTCAGCGGTGAAGAACGTCGGTCAGGGGGCCATCGAAGCGATCCTGGCCGCGCGGGCGCACGAGGGGCCGTTTGCGTCGCTCTACGATTTTCTCGAGCGCGTCGATCACCGCCAGCTCAACAAGCGCGTGGTGGAGAGCCTCGTCAAGGCGGGGGCCCTCGACAGCCTGCCAGGGAGCCGGGCCGCCAAGCTTGCCTCCCTCGAGTCGGCCATGGAGGCGGCCCAGCAGGCCCAGCGGGAGCGGCTGAGCGGCCAGATGGGGCTGTTCGGTGTTGAGGCGCAGCGCGCCCTGCGCTCTGTCGAGCGCCAGCCGGAGGTAGCGGAGTGGGATGAGACGCGCAGCCTGGCGGCGGAGAAGGAGGTGCTCGGGTTCTACTTGAGCGGGCATCCGGTGCGGCGCTTCGAGCGCCTCCTGAAGCGCAGCACCAACGCCACCAGCCGCACCCTCGCCGAGCACGCCAACGGCGCCCAGGTGAGCTGCGGCGGCTTGGTGCAGCGCGTGCGCTCCCTGACGACGAAGCGCGGCGAGCCGATGGCGGTCGTCACCCTCGAAGACCTCGTCGGCTCCCTCGAGGTGGTCGTCTTCCCGGAAGCCTACCGCGCCTGCGCCGAGCTCTTGGTGGAGGAGTCGCCCATCCTGGTGCGCGGCACCGCCGACGTCGATGGGGACGCCGCGAAGATCATCGCCGAGCGCGTCGCGGCGCTCACCGAAACGCAGCAGTCGGTGGCGAGCGCCATGCACCTCAACCTCCTCGCCCCAGGCCTGCGCGAAGAGAACCTGGCGGCGCTGCGGCAGCTCCTGCAGCGCTACCGCGGCAATCGCCGGCTCCTCCTCCACCTGCGCTTCCCCGGCCTGGGCCGCGTCTGCGTGGGGGCCGGCAGACGCTACATGGTCGAGCTGACGGAGGCGTTCATCGACGAGGTGGAGGCGCTCTTCGGGGCCGAAGCGATCTCCTTCACCTGACGCGGCATTCTCTCACCCAGCCATCGCTGCGCCGGCGGCGGCGCCCGATGGGGGGCTTCAACGACCAGGACGCCCTGCAGCGCATCATTGACAGTACAACGTCGTGCAGCGCCTCAACGCCCTGGGGGAGCAACGTCCTCTCAAACGCTCTTCCACGCAAAACTCTTGGCAGTACCCTCGGCAGGTCCGTTCTTGTGAGGTGGGGGGTAGCGGGATATAATAGTCCTCTCACCTGCTCCTGGGGGTTTGTTCCGGCCGGCTGGAGGGAGCGCCGATGGAGTCGCAGCCGAGGGACTGATATCGTCCGCGGCTGCCGCGCCTAGCTTCCTCGATCGGGGGGAAGCGCGGTGATCCCTGCCGTGGCGCTGGCGTGGAGGGTTGCAAGCGGTTCCGGGAGCGGGGGGTGAGGGGGAGAGGAGCATGGCGCCATGCACCTGCTCGACTTTGAACGGCCACTGGCGGAGTTAGAAGAAAAGATCGCCACGTTGCGGGCCTTCCAGGCATCGAACGAGGAGGTCGAGGTCCGGGCGGAGGTCCGCAAGCTCATGAAGCGCTTGCGGCGCCTCCAACGGGACACCTTCGCGAAGCTGAGCGGCTGGCAGCGGACCCAGGTGGCGCGGCATCCCAACCGTCCCTATGTCCTCGACATCATCGGGGGCCTCTGCGCCGATTTCATCGAGCTCCACGGTGATCGCGCCTTTCGCGATGATCCGAGCATCGTCGGGGGCATCGGGCATCTTGACGGTATCCCGGTGCTCATCGTCGGGCAGCAGAAGGGGCGGGATACCAAGGAGAAGCTGTACCGCAACTTCGGCATGGCGCACCCCGAGGGCTATCGCAAGGCCCTGCGCCTCATGCGCCTGGCGGAGAAGTTTCGCAAGCCGATCCTGACGCTCCTCGACACGCCGGGCGCCTACCCCGGCATTGGAGCGGAGGAGCGCGGTCAGTCCACGGCCATTGCGGAGAGCCTCATGGGCATGGCCTCGCTTGGCGTTCCCATCGTCTGCTGCGTGATCGGGGAGGGCGGCAGCGGTGGGGCCCTGGCGCTGGGGGTTGGGAACCGTGTCCTCATGCTGAGCAATGCGATCTACTCCGTCATCAGCCCCGAAGGCTGCGCGGCCATCCTTTGGAATGATGGGAGCCAGGCGCCGAAGGCCGCCGAGGCCTTGAAGCTCACCGCGAGCGATCTCCTCGAACTTGGGGTCATCGATGAGATCATCAAGGAGCCGCCCGGCGGCGCCCATCGGGACCCCCAACGCACCATCTCCGTCCTTCGCCGCGCCGTGCGGCGCCACCTCCATGAACTCCTGGCCCTGCCCCCTGAGAAGCTCATCGAACAGCGCTACGAACGATTTCGTCGCATCGGCCAGTTCAGCGAGCGCTGAGGCTCCCGCGCGGCGGCTGCTGCGGCATGGTCCCAGCCGGCAAGCCGGCGCCGGAACCCGGCGCAAGGCAGAACCGGCCGCCAGTCCCCGTCGATTTCCGTGGCCCCGCAGGGCGGCGCCTCGGGAGGGGCGCGGCGCCCGAAAGGTGAACTCTCGCCGCCGAGTGCTGTCTAATTGCCAGAGTCTGGCCATACCCCATCGGCCGGGAGCATGGCGGGTACGAATGTGCCCGGCGTCTGCCGAGCGGAGGTTCGATGGGTGGGGCCTGCGGGAGCTGGCAAGCCGCACCTCACCAACCCCACGGGGTCGAGCGACACGCAATGCTTGGAGCCGGCACACCACGAGCTGCACGCGAGGCGCCCAAGCGCCGGCCTCCCCGGCGGGCCTGGCGCACCCGCGGGGTGGGTTGCCCCCTCCTCGTCGCGGCGCTCCTCGTCGGCTTCTTCCTGGGGTTCCCCCCCCTGCCCGCCCGGGGCGACGAGGCGGACACCTACCGGGCGGCGTGGCGCTCCTTCCGCGAGAAGAACTTCGAGCTGGCCCGGGACCTCGCCGAGGACTACCTCCGGCGCCAGCCCGCGGGACGCTACCGGCAGCAGGCCCTGCAGCTCCTCGGCGAGACGGCCTTCCTCCAAAAGGACTACACCGCTGCCGCCGCGGCGTTCGCCACGCTTCTGCGGAGCGCGCCGGCCGATGCCTCTCTGGAGCCGATGCTGGTGCGCCTGCTGCAGAGCGTCGTGCAGGGGAAGCGTTGTGGGAGCGAGCTGACCTCCCTGCAGAGCATGGTGTTCGCGTGGCCCCAGGGGGGCGCGGCGGCGGCCCGGTACTGGCTGGCCGAGTGTCACCTCCAGGTAGGCGACCTGGCGCGGGCGGCGAGCGAGCTCCGCGACGTCGTGAGCCGCCGCGGCGCCGAGCATCTGCGCGCCAACGCGCTCCGTACCCTGGCGTGGGTGGAGCAGCGCCTCGCCCACGAGGACGAGTCCATCGGCTACTACACGATGTTCGTCCAGGAGTTCCCGCGCCATGCCTTCGCGCCGGAGGCGCAGTTCCGCGCGGCGCAGCTCTACTTCCGCACCCAGCGCTACCGTCAGGCGATGGCGCAGTTCCGCGCCCTGCTCGAGCACCAGGCGGCGCGCGCGTGGCACGCCGAGGCGCGCTACTGGGCGGCGGAAAGCGCCTATGCCCTCGGGGAGTACCGGGAGGCGCGGCGGCAGTACGCGGCGTACCTGCAGACGTCCCCTCGGGGAGCATATGTGGCGGCGGCGCTCCTAGGACTCGCCTGGGCGGCCTCCAAGATGGCGGACTACGGCGGCGCCGAACAGCTCTTCCTGCGCTACGCCGAGCGCTTCAGCGGCCGCGGCGAGGCACTTGCCGCGCACTACTACGCCGCGGCGAGCGCGGCGGCCGCCGGCGCGCCGTCACGGGCCATCCGTCGGCTGGATCAGTTCCTGCTCCTGGCTCCCGGGCATCCCCTGGCCCAGCAGGGGCAGCACCTGTTCTTCCGCCTGGCGACCCAGCTAGCGGCCTACGACAAGCTCGAGGTCATGCTGGTGCGGCTCGAGGGGGCGTCCGAGAGCGTGACGCGCGCGATGTTCCGCTACCTGGGTGACCGCCATGCGGCGCGCGGACGGGTCGCCGCGGCCCGCCGCTGGTGGCAGCGGGCCGGCAGGGAGGAGACGGACCCAGAGGTGCGGCGCGACCTGGCGCTGAAGGTGGCCCGCAGCCTCGCCGACGAGGGTGCCTACGACGCCGCCCTGCGCGAGGCCGGCGCAGTGGTCGCGGCGGAGCCTCGCCGCGACGCGGGGGCCGCCGAGCAGGGGCCGCGACTCCTCACGAAGGCCCTCGTGCTGGCCGCCGAACGCGCCTCCCAAGCGGGAGCGCTGGAGCAGGCGCTGCACCTCTACCGCCGCAGCCTGCGCACCCTGCCGGAGGAGCGTGAGGGGCACGCACCCTGGCGTGCGGCCGTGCGCTTCCAGGTTGCCGTCCTCCTGCAGCGATTGCAGCGCCCCACCCAGGCGGAAGCCGTTCTCAAGACTTACCTCGCCGGGGGGGCGGAGAAGTTCGCCGAGGGCGCCAACTTCCTCCTGGTGAGCCTCTACCTCGAGACCGGCCGCCTGGCGCGGGCGGTGCAGGCGTTCCAGGCGGCGCGGCGCCGCTACCCCTCATCGCACTATAGCCTGCGCCTGCAACGTCGCGCGCCTCAGCTCCTGGCCGCAATCGGCCAGCCTGACCGCGCCCTGGCCGGCTACCTTGATCAGCGCTTCGAGCGTCCGCATGACACCCTGCCGGCGTTGCGCGCCGCGCAACTGCTCCTCGAGGTGGGGCGCAGCACCGCCGCCGTCGCCCCGCTGCGCCAGGCGAGCCGCGCCGGCGACGCCGCGATCGCGGCGCCGGCCCTCTACTGGCTCGCCGAAGCCTACGGCAAGGCGGGGAACGAGCGGGCCGCGCGCAGCGCGCTCTACGAGCTGCTCAAGCGCTTCCCGCAGCGGCGGGAGTGGCGCCAGATCGGCCTAGCCCGTCTGGGGGCGATCGAGGAACGGCTGGGGAACCTGGCCAAGGCCAAGGCGCTCTACGATGAGCTTGCCGGGCTTCCCGGCGCCCCTGCGATCCAGGAGGTGGGACGGGAACGCAGTCGCATGCTGCTGAGCCGGCTGACGAGAGGACGGGCGACCTGATGCCGAGAGTCTTGCAGGACAAGGGATGGATTACCTGGCCAGGCGTCGGGGGAGGGAAGCTGCGGTGTCCCGGCGGCCAGGCCGAGGCGCGCCGCGCGCACGAGCTGGCGGCGGCCCGCCGCGCTCGGCCGCAGGCGCGGGACGAGCTCCCCCTGCGCCGCAGCCGCCGGTTCCTCCTGGGAGTCCTCCTGGGAAGCCTGGGGATCCTGCTGCTGACTCCCCAGTGCCTGAATGCTCAACCACCGGTAGGCACGCCGGCGCCGCCGCGCCTGGCGGCCCCACCGCCTGCGGCGCCTGGCGCGGCGGGAGGTGCGCCGGCAGGGGACCAGCGGCAGGTTCCAGCACGTCCCGCGGCGGAGCCGCAGGCGACAACGACGGGCGAGGGCGCGGCGCCCCTGACGCAGGGCGACAAGCCGCCGATCTCGCTGCCGGAAGTGGTCGTGGTCGGGGAAGACCTGGCGATCCTGCGCACCGCCGGCGAGAAGGTGCTGCCGGAGCCGGTCACCCTCGGCGTCAAGGAGACGCCTCCCCAGGCGAGGGAAAAAATCGATCCCTCAACCCTGCCGCTGGGCGAGAAGACCGCCCCGGAGGTCGGCCAGCCGAGCGGCTGCTTCGGAAACCCGGTGACGGGCTCGATCAGCCGCGCCTTTCTGGGCGACGAGGGGGAGTACAAGACCGGCCTCTTCTACTTCCAGGCGCGCGACTACGCCACCGCCGAGGCGTCGTTCCGGACGCTCCTGCGCGAGCACCCGAAGAGCGAGTACCTGGGGCCGGCGCACTTCTGGCTGGGGGAGATCGCCTACCGCCGCAATGAGTACGACGTCGCCCTCGCCTCCTATCGCGACGTGATTGAGCGTTTCCCCACCCACCAGTTCCGCGCCTGGGCCTCCTTCTCCGCCGCCTGGATCCTGATGAGCCGCGGCGCTTACGGCGAGGCGCAGGGGCTGCTCGAGGCGCTGCAACGCGAGGCGCCGAACCATCCCCTCGCCGAGGCGGTGCACTTCCTCCTCGCCGAGACGAGTTTCTACCTGAAAGACTTCGAGCGCGCCGCCCAGGAGTACGCGCAGGTCCTCAGGGTTGCGCCGGGCGGGCGCTTCGCCGAGCGGGGGCTGCTCTGGTTGGCGGAGAGCTCCTACCAGGCGGGGAGCTACGAGGCCGCCGTCACGAGTTTCGCCGCGTACCTGCGCACGTACCCCCAGGGGGCCTATCGCCTGCAGGCGCTCTATGGCTACGGCTGGAGCGCCGAGAAGAGCCGACGCTCGGAGGAGGCGGTGCGGGCGTTCACCGAGCTCCTCGCCCAGGGCGGGGATGCCGTCTACAACGACTCCGCGCTCTATGGCATCCTGCTGGCCGACCTCCAGCTTGAGCGCAGCGACGAGGCGGGGCGAGTCCTGGCGGAGCTCCGGCAGCGTTACCCCGGCAGCCGCTGGGGCGCCAATGGCGGGGTGCACCTTGGCCTGCACCACTTCAACCGGCGGCAGTACGTGCCGGCCTGGCGAGCCTTCCAGGAGGTGGTGCGGCGCTACCCCGGCACCGACCTTGCCGACCTCGCCGCCTACCTGGCGGGCGAGAGCCTCTACCGACGCGCCGAGTACACGAAAGCCGCGGCCTACCTCATGGCGGCCCGCCAGCAGACGCCCGCGACGCGCTTCGCGGAGAACCTCAGCTTCAGCCTTGCCCTCGCCACCTATCGGCTCGGCGAGTATGGTCCCGCGGCCGCCGAGCTGCGCCGCTTCCTGGCGGGGTTCCGCGGCAGCCGCCTCGCCGACGAGGCGCAGTTCATGCTGGGCGAATCGCTCTACCGGAAGAAGCAGTTCGCGGCTGCGGCCACCGCCTTCCGCGCCGTGCCGGTGGGCAGCGAGCGCTACCAGGCGGCGCGCCACGGGATCGCTTGGGCGCTCTATCGCCAGGACGCCTGGCGCGAGGCGGCGGCGGTCTTCCTGGCTTACGCGGCCTCGGTGACCGACGAGCGCCAGCGCTCCGAGGCGCTCTTCCGCGCCGCGGAGTGCCTCATCAACGCCAGGAGGTATGACCGCGGCGTCGAGCTCTACCTCGCCATCATGGCGCGCTCCCCCCTGGCGCCCATCCACCAGGAGGCCAGGTTCCAGCTTGGGCAGACCTACGTTCGGCGCGGCCTCCCTGAGCCGGCGGCGCGGCACTTCCGCGTCCTGCGTGAGACGGCGAGCCCCCTGGCCCCCGAGGCCGCCTACCTCTATGGCATGACCTTCTTCAGCCGCGGCGATTTCGCGGCGGCGCGGCGGGAGTTCTACACCGTCTGGCGTCGCTTCTCCGGCCAGCCGGCAGCCTTGAAAGCCCTCCTGCGCATGGGAGACGCCTACTACAACGAGCGCCAGTACGGCAATGCGATCACCACCTACGAGAACGTCCTGGCCAAGGGGGGCCCCCGGGAGATCGCCGCCGATGCCCACTACAGCATCGTTCAGAGCTACTACCAGCTCAAGAACTACGCGCGCTTCCTCGACTACGGCGAGGCGTTCGTGCGCACCTTCCGTTCCAACCCCCGCGGCGTCACCCTGCAGTTTCAGATGGCCGGGCACCGTGCGGCGACGGGGGACTATGACGCGGCGGCCCGGGCATTCAGCGACATCGTGCAGAAGTTCAGCGACAACGACCTGGCGGATGACGCGCAGTTCCGGCTCGCCGAGGTGGAGGTGCAGCGCGGCAGGACCGCCGCCGCATTGATCGCCTACGACGCGCTCCTGGCACGCTTCCCCGACAGCCCCCTGCGTCAGGATGGGCGCCTGGGGAAAGCCCGCCTCTTGCGTCAGACCGGCATGTCGGCGCAAGCCGCGACGCAGCTCCGGGATCTCCTCAAGGAGGCGCCCCGCGGCCCCTTGGCGCCGGAGGCCCTCTCCCTCCTCGGCGACACGCTCGTGGGGCTTGGCCAGGCCGGCGAGGCGCGCCAGGCGTTCACCGGCTTTCTCACCGACCACCCGCAGGATGCGGCGCGCCACCGCGTCCACCTCGCCTTCGGCAAGCTCCTCGTGGCGGGCGGCGAGCGGCGGCAGGCGCAGTCGCATTTCCGGGCGGCCACGGAGAGCCCCGAGGCGTCCCTGGCGGCGGAGGCCCACTATCGCCTCGGCGAGACTCTGGCTGAGCAAGGGGAGCTGGAGCGGGCGGCCGTCGAGCTCCTGAAGGTTGCCTACCTCTACCCGAAAGTGCGAAACTGGAGTGATCAGGCGCTCCTCCTCGCGGCCGCGGCCTACGAGGAGCTCAATCAAACGGCGAAGGCGACGGCGGTGTACCGGAAGCTCGTCAACGAATCGCAGGATGAGGCCCGTGTGCGGGTGGCGCGCGAGAAGCTCGCCTCGATGCACACCACGATCAAGCTCAAGCGCAAGCGCTGAGGCCGAAACCGGCCGGGCCGCGCCCTGCTGGTTGCGGCAGCGCTGCTGAAGCAGGGGTGGAGACGGTTGTGATTGAGATGCTCACCAAGGGCGGCATCCTGATGGTGCCGATCAGCTTCTGCTCGGTGCTGGCCCTAGGGATCGTGCTGGAGCGCCTGTTTAACCTCCGCCACCGGCGCATCGTGCGGATGGATATCCTGCAGCGCGTCGAGGACCTGCTGCGCGATAAGAAGATCCATGAGGCCACCACCCTCTGCAAGCGGTACCAGTCAGCCATGACGCGCATCCTCTACGCCGCCATCCTGAACCACGATCTCGAGAAGCCGGAGATCAAGGAGATCATCGAGGACGCGGGACGCCAGGAGGTGCCGAGCCTGGAACGCTACCTGAGCATCCTGGGGACGATCGCCAACATCTCTCCTTTGCTCGGTCTTCTCGGCACCGTCTTCGGCATCATGAGGGTCTTCCTGGTGATCACCTCGCAGGGGGTGGGGCATCCGCAAGCCATGGCGGGCGGCATCTCCGAGGCCCTCATCACCACCGCCGCCGGCCTGTCCGTGGCGATCCCCGCCCTCGTCTTCCATAGCTACTTCATGAACAAGGCGAACCTCCTCGTCCTGGAGATGGAGAAGAACGCCCTGAAGATGCTCAACATCCTGAAACGCTGAGGCGCGCCGCGCTGCGTCGCCGCGCAGGGCGGCGAGGGGACCCACTTCCGCATGCAATTTCGCGCTCGACAACCGACCTCGCCAAGCGTCAACGTCATCTCGCTCATCGACGTGGTGCTGATGCTGCTGATCTTTTTCATGCTCTCCACGACGTTCGTCGCGCAACCGGGCATCACGGTGAACCTGCCGAAGGCGGAGAGTCAGGCCTCCACCGGCAGCCAGGATATTATCGTGGCGGTCACCGCGGGCGGCGACCTCTACGTCAATGAGCAACGTGTGACCCTGGAGACCCTGGCGGAGCATTTGCGGCGCCTGCTTGCCGAGAAGCCGGCGTCGGTGGTCATCGTGAAGGCTGATGAGACGATCCGCCACGGCCTCGTGGTCACCATCATGGATGTCGCCAAGCAGCGCGGCGCCCAACGTCTTGCGATTGCAACGCGACCGCGCGACACCGCGCCCTGAACGTGGCGGGCCGACGATGGGTGATCGGGTCCTCAGTCTCGCCCTCTTCCTCTCTCTCCTCCTCCACCTGCTGCTTGTCGTGGCGCCGCTGCCCGTCGACTGGGGACGCGACGTGCACGCCTCGCGCATCGACGTGGAGTTGCGGGAGCTTCCGCCCCCCGAACCGCCGGCCAAGCCTGCGCCGCTTGCCGAGATTCTGCCGCAGCTTCCGCCTTCCGAGCCCGCCGAGGTGAAACCAGCCCCACCCTCGCCGGACACCTCCCAGATCGGCCGCGCTCCGCGGCCGGCGCCACTCCCAGCCGCGCAGCTCACCCCCTGGGCGGAGCGGGCCAAGGAGCTGAGCTTCGGGCCGCGCATCCTGCAGCCGTCGGTCAGGCTCGACCTGCCCACGAGCGCCATTGACGCCGCCGACCTCTTCAGGGAGGAGGCGCGGGCAGCCGCGGCGAGCACGAAGCAGGAGCTCGAACGCCTGCTGCAGACCCTCCAGCCTTCAGGGGTGTTGGAGGGAACGAAGCTGACGGCGCGCTTGACCATCAAGGAGATGGAGCGGCCGCCCCTGCCGACTGACGAGCAGATCGGCTTTCCCCTGCAGCCGCAGCCTCCGAGCGAGGCGGTCGCCGAACCGCTCCCCGTGCCGCTGGCGGCCATGGAGAACATCAAGGGGCCGGCCAGCAAACGCTACGTGGTCAGCAAGCCGGGCAAACCCCCGCGGGTGCAACTGGAGGCTTCCTCGAGTGTCGAGCTGAAGTTCTGGGTGAGGGCGGATGGGACGGTCGAGCGGGTCGTGCCGCTGAAGCGCGGGGCAACCGCGCTCGAGGAAGCGGGGATGAACTACTTCCGCCAGTGGCGATTCAATCCGCTCGCCAACGGGGAAGAGGAGCCGCAGTGGGGGATCATTACGATCCGCTATGAGCTGCAGTAGCTTCCGCCGCCGGCTGCTTCTGGAGGAGGGCCGTCGGCCGTCTCCCGGCCGCGGCGCCGGAGCGGGGCGGCTGCCGCCGGAGGCCGGTTAACCTCGGAACGCCTCGGGGTTGACGAGGTTCGGCGGCCGCTCGCCGCGCAGCGCCGCCACGCAGTTCTCGGCGGCCATGCGGGCCATGCGTTCGCGCGTGCGGCGCGAGGCGCTGCCGAGGTGCGGCAGGAGCACCGTCTGCGGAAGCTCGGCGAGGCCGGGACTGAGCGCCGGCTCACGCTCGTAGACATCGAGCGCCGCGGCGCCGAGGCATCCGTCCCGCAGCGCGATGACGAGGGCGGCCTCATCGACCACCGGCCCGCGCGCGGTATTGATGAGGCAGGCGGTCGGCTTCATGCGCCGCAGCTCCGGCATGCCGATGAGGTGGTGCGTCTGCGGCGTGAGGGGGACGTGCAGGCTGATGAAATCCGCCTCGCCGAGGAGGGTCTCGAGGGGGACGTAGGAAGCCGCGAGCTCCTGTTCCAGAGGCGCCGGCAGGGGGCGGCGGTTGTGGTAGATGAGGCGCATCGCGAAGCCGCGGGCGCGGCGAGCCACCGCCTGGCCGATGCGTCCCATGCCGATGATCCCCAGCGTGGCGCCGTGCACGTCGCAGCCCAGGAAGTCCATGAGCTCCCAGCGCCGGAAGCGGCCGGCGCGCACGTAGCGGTCTGCTTCCACGAGGCGACGGGCGGCGGCCATCAGCAACGCCCAGGCAAGATCGGCGGTGGTCTCGGTGAGCACGCCGGGCGTATTGGTGACCATGATGCCGCGGCTGCTCGCCGCCGCCACATCGATGTTGTCATACCCCACCGCCACGTTGGCGATCACCTTGAACCCCGTCGGCAGCGCGCCGATGAGCTGCGCGTCGAAGCGGTCGGTCAAGAGGCAGACCACGCCGTCGTGGGCGGCGGCTCGCCGGCGCAGTTCCTGCGGCGGAAGGGGGTCGCCGCTCTCGTTGACCTCGACCTCCGCGTGCGCGCGCAGGTACGCCGTGGCCGAGGCCGGAAGACGATTGGTCTGGAGAACGCGCGGCGTTGCCATGGTGCCTTGGAACCTCCGGAAAGCGCGCGACGGCGCCCATTCTACGCAAGGCTGCGGCGGGTGCGCAAGCGACGCCGCCGGGAGAGCCGACGGATCGACAGCTCCTGGGGTCCAGGCCATGATGCGGCGTCACCGAGCCGTGGCCGCGTCCCGACCTCACCCCGCGCCGGGGCCGCCGCGCTGCGGCGCCTCCCACCCGGAACCGGGGCCGGGAGGCGAGGGGAGAGGCGCGGGAAGCCGCGCGGGGTGGCGGTGAGCCGCCGAGGTGGAGAGCGGCTGGCGGAGCGGGAGGAGCGTGGCGCATGGAGCGCATCTGGTTAGCTCATTATCCCGAGGGCGTGCCCCACGACATTGAGCCGCCGAATGTCACCGTCCCGCACCTCCTGGAGGCGTCGGCGGCTCGCTGGGGGGAGCGGCCCGCCACGATCTTCTTCGGCAAGAGGATAACGTACCGTCAGCTCTGGCGCGCCGCGCGCCGCTTCGCCAGCGCCCTGGCCGGGCTCGGAGTGGCGCCGGGGGAGCGGCTGGCGCTGTTGCTCCCCAACTGCCCGCAAGCGATCATCGCTTACTACGGCGCCCTCCTGGCGGGGGCCATCGTCGTCCAGCACAACCCGCTCTACACGGAGCGCGAGCTCGAGTTCCAGCTCAACGACTCCGAATCCTCAACGCTCGTCACGCTGGAAATCTTTTACAGCCGCATCAAGCGCCTGCGTGCGCGCACCTCCCTGCGGCGCATCATCATCACGAGCGTGCGGGAGGCCCTGCCGTTCCCGCTCAACCTCCTGTACCCCCTGAAGGCGCGGCGGCAGGGCTACAAGCGGCGCGTGGACACCGAGCCGTCGGTCTTCCAGTTCGCGCGCCTCCTCGCGGAGGCCCCGGAGGCGGCGCCGGAGGTGCGCCTCGATCCCGCCCAGACGGTGGCGCTCCTGCAGTACACCGGCGGCACCACGGGGAGGGCGAAGGGCGCCATGCTGACGCATCGCAACCTGGTGGCGAACAGCATCCAGGTGCGGCACTGGTTCGTCGGGGCCGAGGAGGGGCGCGAGGTCTGGATGTCCGTGCTCCCCTTCTTCCATGTCTTCGGCATGACCGTCTGCATGAACGTGCCGATCTCCCTCGGCGCGTGCCTCGTGCTCATGCCGCAGTTCGACCTGCGGCTCCTCCTGCGCAGCCTGCAGAAATATCGCGTCACCATGTTCCCCGGGGTGCCCGCGATGTACGTCGCCGTCGTCAACCAGCCGGGCATCGAGCGCTACGATCTCTCCTCGGTGAAGTACTGCATCAGCGGCGCGGCGCCCATGCCGGAGGAGGTGCAGCGCCGCTTCGAGGCCCTCACGGGCGCCACGCTCATCGAGGGCTACGGCCTCACCGAGGCATCGCCGGTCACCCATGCCAACCCGCTGCGCGGCCGGCGGAAGATCGGCAGCATCGGCGTGGCCCTGCCGAGCACCGAGTGCAAGGTCGTCGACCTCGACAGCGGCACGCGGGAGGTGCCGCCGGGAGAGGCGGGAGACCTCTGCGTCCGCGGCCCCCAGGTCATGCGGGGGTACTGGCGGCGGCCCGAGGAGAAGCAGGCGGTGCTGCGCGACGGCTGGCTGCACACGGGAGACGTCGCCCGCCTCGACGAGGACGGCTACGCCTACCTCCTCGAGCGCAAGAAGGAGATCATCCTCACCGGCGGCTACAACGTTTACCCGCGCGAAGTCGAGGAGGTTCTCTGCCAGCACCCCGCCGTGCTCGAGGCCGCCGCCGTCGGCGTGCCGCACGAGAAGCTGGGGGAGGTGGTGCAGGCCTTCGTGGTCCTGCGGCAGGGCGCCACGGCGGAGCCGCAGGACCTCGTCGCGCACTGCGCCGCCGGTCTCGCGGCCTACAAGGTGCCGCGCACCATTCACTTGCGCCGGGAGCTTCCCAAGACCCTGATCGGTAAGGTGCTGCGGCGCGTGCTCCAGGAGGAGGCGCGCCAGCCTGCGCCGCGGCAGACAGCGGCTGCGTCGGGGGAAGGGACGGAGGAGCATCCGTAGCGCGGGTCGGGAGGACGCCGGGATGGAGGAGCCGAGGTGAGGAGCGCTGCCGGCGCGGGGGCAGGGTCTGCCGCGCATCCGCCGCTGGACAACCTGACCGACGTGCCCGGGATCAAGGTGGGGCACGCCACCGACCTGATCGGCTACACCGGCTGCACCGTCATCCTCTGCGAGGGCGGGGCTGTCAGCGGCGTCGCGGTGCGCGGCTATGCCTCCGGCACGCGCGACCTCGGCCCGAGTACGCCGCTCCACATCGTCGAGCGCGTGGATGCCATCCTGTTCGCGGGAGGCAGCGCCTTCGGCCTCGACGCCGTCGGGGGGGTCATGGAGGAGCTGGAGCGGCGCGGCCAGGGGTTCCCCGTCGGTCCCACCTGCGTGCCCATCGTTCCCGCCGCGATCCTCTTCGACCTCAACTACGGGAGTCATCGCGCGCGCCCGGACAAGGAGATGGGTCGGCAGGCGTGCCTGGCGGCGAGCCGTGGGCCGCTCCCCATGGGGAGCGTGGGGGCGGGCACCGGCGCGACGGTGGGCAAGCTCAGAGGCATCGCCTGCGCCACCAAGAGCGGTCTCGGCAGCGCCAGTCTGCATGCGGCGGGCGTGGTGATCGGCGCCCTCGCTGTGGTCAACGCCTTCGGGGATGTCCTTGACGGCTCCTCGGGGGGCATTCTGGCCGGTTTGCGCGACTCGCCCACGGGCCGACGCTTCGTCTCCACCATGGAAGAGCTGAAGCGCGGCCGGGCCGATGTCGCCCCAGCCTTCACGAACACCACCCTCGCCGTCATCGCCACGAACGCGCGGCTCGGCAGGATCGAAGCGACGCGCCTGGCGGGGATGGCCCATGATGCCTTGGCGCGGGTCCTGGCGCCGGCGCACACGACGCTCGACGGGGATACGATCTTCGTGCTCTCGGCCGGCCCTGCCGCGGCGCAGAGGGAGGTGGAGCTGAATCGGCTGGCGATGCTGGCCCAGGAGGTGCTGCTCGTGGCGGTGCGGCGCGCCGTGGAACTGGCTGACGGCTTCGGCCTCCTGCCGGCGGTGCGGGACCTGCGGACACCATGACGGCGCAGCATCCTTCTAAATGGGGCGCGGCGCGGGGGATGACCGCTTCGCCGCTCCCCTGTGAGGCGCCGGCGCGCGGCGGGGGCGCCTGGTGGGGCCTCCTCGCGTTCGTGCTCGCGGGTCTCCTCTCGCTGTTCGCTGCCGGCGGCCTGCCGGGGAGGAGCGAAGCGGGCGACCTGGCGAGCCGCTGGCAGGCGCGCTACGCGCGGTACCTCCACCTCGATGCGCCGCGCCTTGCAGGCCTCAGGCCGCCATATCGCTCGCGCGCTTGGCTGGGGGTGATGATCGAGACGGCGCCGCTGCCGGATTCCGCGGCGCAGGCTGGCTCCGCCGAGGCTGAGGTGGACGCGCCTCCGCAGGGCGACGGGAGGCCACAGCTCTCGGCGCAGGGGACCCGCCCGGCAGAGCGGTACGTGCGGATCACCAATGTGCTGCGGGGCTCGCCGGCGGAGCGGGCAGGGCTCGAAGCGGGCGACATGATCCTGTCATTCGCGGGCGAGACGACGGCGCATGGGGAGGAGACGCTCGACCGCTTCCTTGATCGCGCCCGCCGCCAGGAGCCGGAGGTGGACGTGCCTCTCCGCATCTTGCGCCGTGGCGAGGAGCGGACGGTGCGCGTGCGGCTGGCGACGTGGCCGACCCGTAGGGGACCGGAGGCGCCTCACCCCGAGCTCGACCTGCCTGCGTCCGCGCCTCCGTCAACCCTCGAGGAGGCCGCGCGCGATGACGTCCGGGGCCGCCGCCTGGCGATGGCCATGGCATACCTCGAGGAGGCGGCGCAGCGCCGCTGGCCCTCCCCCGCGGAGGAGGGGCTGGACGCCGACCCCTTCCGGCTGCCGGAGGTGACCTACCTGCTGCGGCATCCCTTCGCCACCCTGCCGGTGGCGGCGCAGCTCGTCGAGCGGATCGGCCTCGGCGCGCCCGCGGACGACGCCGCTGCGGGCGCTGCGCAGGCGCAGAGGCCGTCGGCGGAGCGTCCGCACCCGGGGGCCTCGGGCGCCTCGCCGGCGCACCCCCTGGGCAGTGTGGTGGAACGCCTGCGTGGGGCCGCGGCGGCCCTCCACCTCGGCAGGCTCGAAGCACCGGCGCCGCCGCTCGACTTGGGGGTGCGGGCGCTCATCGCGCGCTGGCTGGCGGCGCAGGAGGCGGTGCAGCGGAGCCTGGCAAGGCTCACCGACGAGGATCGGCAGTTCCTCTGGCAGGCGATCAGCCGCTCCTCCCCGCTGCGCCTCGAGGCGGCGGAGTGGTCGCGCCTGCTGCGGCTGGCCACGACGATTGACCTTACGCCGTTTGTGCAGGCCGCCCTCGATCTGGCCGTCTTTTTTGAGCCGCAGAGGCGTGCGGCCCTGCGCGCGGCGCTGAGAGCCTGGACGCCCTCGGCGCCGGCGCCGGCCGTCGAGGGGGTGAGCGGTCGCCTCCTGCTCGCCGAGGAGACTCCCGCCGGGCTGGTGCTCGTGGGGGATGAGGGACCGAACCTCTACCGGCGCGACGCCGCCTTCATCCTCGACCTCGGCGGCGACGACGTCTACCTCAACAATGCCGGCGCCAGCCGCCCGGGGATGCCGGTGACCATGGTCGTGGACCTCGACGGCGACGATCTCTACGGCGCGGCGCGGGGCGGGGGAGAAGAGGGTCCCGCCCAGGGCGCCGGGTGCCTGGGGGTGGGGCTGCTCATCGACCTGGCGGGCAATGATCGGTATATCGGCGGGAGGCTGGCCCAGGGGGCCGGCTGCCTGGGGGTCGGCCTGCTGCTCGACGCGGCCGGCGACGACACCTATGAGGGGAACGAGTTCGTCCAGGGGTACGGCCTCTTCGGCATCGGCATGCTCATTGACGAGGGTGGCTGGGACGCCTATCGGGCCGCCGGTTTCGCCCAGGGGGCGTCGATGACCGGCGGCCTTGGGGCCCTGGTAGAAATGGCGGGCAACGACGTCTATGTTGCTGGCGGGCGGGACGCCGATTTCCGCGACCCGGCCAAGGCCACAACGAGCTTCAGCCAGGGGTTCAGCATCGGCGCGCGGCCGCGCGGGGAGCATCCTGGGGCGGCGGGGGGCATCGGCCTGCTGGCGGATTTCTCCGGCCACGACACCTACGTGGCGGACTACTTCGGCCAGGGGGCGAGCTATTGGTATGGGCTCGGAATCCTGTATGATGGCGCCGGCAACGATCGCTACCTTGCCGGGCGCTATGCCCAGGGGGCCGGCGTCCACTTCTCCCTCGGGGCCCTCCTTGACGAGGGCGGCGATGATCGCTACGAAGCGCGCGTCGGCGTCAGCCAGGGGCTGGGGCACGATCAGGCCTTCGGCCTGCTTGCGGATGCCGAGGGGGAGGATGTCTATCAGGCCGGATGGCTGGCCCAGGGGGCGGGCAGCGCCAACGGCGTGGGCCTGCTCCTTGACCTGGGCGGCAAGGATCAGGCGCTGATCGGCGAGCGCGGCCTGGGATGGGGGGAGGCTCCCGCCGCCGGCGCGAGCGCGGGGATTGTCCTGAAAATCGGCGGCGGGTTGGCGGGGCAGCGTGGCGCCGGACCCGGCGAGCTCGAGCCGCTCAAGGAGGCGGGGATGCCGCCCCAGGGGCAGGAACGCGGCCGTTTCGGCATCCTCATCCAGCGCTAGGGTGATTTCCCGCCACCCCGCGGCGAACGCTTGCGGGTTGCTGGTGTCAAATGGTAGGTATATGGGTCGTTGCCGTGAGGATATTGCTTTCCAACCATCGAGGACGACGTGCATGCTTTCTCCTGTCAGACGACATGCCAAGCGAGCGGTGCAGTTGTTCGTGGTGCCACCTAGGGGTACGCTCCTCACCGTTGGCCTGATCGCCGGCCTGCTGGTGGCCTTCCAGCTCGCCGCCCTTTGGAGCTGGGTGCCACCCGCCGCGGCGACCACCCTCATTCGCATGAGCACCAAGGAGCTGAGCCTGAAGGCCGACGCGATCTTCTACGGCATCTGCGAGGCCGTTGAGGAGGCGTGGAACAGCGAGCGCACGAAGATCCTCACCAAGGCGCGCTTCTCGGTCCGCGAGGTCCTGAAAGGCGAGCTGGGCGCCGAGGTGACCGTCTCCTCCCTTGGTGGTAGGGTGGGGGACCTCGCCATGCTGGTGCCGGCGTCCCCCAAGTTCAAAGCGGGAGAGGAGGCCGTCCTCTTCCTGTGGCAGAACCCTGAGGGCGCCTACTTTGTCCTCGGCATGGTGCAGGGGAAGAAGGACGTCCTGACGGACCCGAGCACGAGCGGCAAGTACCTCTCCACCGATTCCGGCGTTGACGGCGCCCCCCGGCCGGGGTCGAAGCGGGTGACGTCGCAGGGGCTGGTGCCACTCGCCGCGTATCTCGAGGAAATCCGCTCGTATCTTGCGCGGCAGTGATGCAGCCGCGAGCCGCGCGGCTCGCGCAGGGGAGCCTCTGCGCGCCGCCTCCCTCCAGCGACCGCCAGCCAGCCTTCGCGGCGCCGCGGCGACCTTTTCGAGGACCTGTCAGCGGCTGCGGGTCCTGGGGCTGTGCCTCTCCTCTCAGGATTCGCGCCTCACCATGAAGCGAGCCACACCGACCCTCGTCCGTGCCTTCCTTGCCGTTCTGGCGGCGCTGCTGCTTCTGCCGGCGGCAGGCTCCCGCGCCTCAGTCGATGAGATCATCAGCCTGCCCTTTACCGGCCCACCCTATGATCTCGTAGAACCGCCGCCGCTGGCCGGCCCCTTCACTCCCTTGCGCTGGAACCTGGACGAGTATGCGGAGCGGCGCATCCCCTTCACCGTCAACCCGGGGATCGATCTGCGCGGCGGCCTGGCCTTGCCGCCGCGCGCTGAGATCATCGCCGCCTTCCGCGCTGGCTTTGCGACCTGGGAAGGGGTGCCGACGGCGAGCGTCGGCTTCGCCGTGTCCACCCCGGAGAACCCGCCCCGGGAGACCGGGCTGGATGGCACGAACCTTCTGACCCTTGCCGATGAATCCATCGTTGGGCCGGGCACCCTCGGCGCCACGCTCATCTTTGCGCTCGACCGCACGGGCCGGGTCGGGGTCGGCCCCTTCGCGACGGTCTCCGATTTTGTCAACGAGATCATTGAAGTCGACACCGCCTTCAACCCGGCGGTGCACTTCACCACCGACGGGTCTGCAACCGGCTTCGACCTGCAGAGCGTCGTCACCCACGAGCTGGGGCACGCCCTGGGGCGCGACCATACCGGCCTCATCCACGCCACGATGTTCGGCACCGGGGCGCCCGGCAGCATCCGCCAACGCACGCTCAGCCAGGATGACATTGCCGGCATCTCGGTGATCTACCCCGCCGGCGATGCCTTCCGGCAGGCCCACGGCGGAATTGGCGGCAGCGTCCTGCGGGCGGGGGCGCCGGTGTTTGGGGCGCATGTCGTGGCGCTCGACAGCGCGGGCATGCCGCAGGTCAGCGCGCTCAGCTATCCCGACGGCAGCTTCCATATTCCCGGCCTGCCGCCCGGGACGTACACCCTCTATGCGGAGCCCCTCGACGGCCCATCCCAGCCCGAGGAGTATGATCTCGGGGTCCTCTTCAGCTTCTCTCCAGGCTTCGCCACCACCTTCGCCACAGAGCCGGTGACGGTGCGGGCTGGCGAGGAGAGCGAGGCGGTGCTCCTGGCCGTTGGGGGGAGCGGCCAGCTCAACCTGATCAGTCTTGCGGCCGTTGATGCGCGTGGCAACGACGAGGATGCTCCCGCGGGCCTCGTGCTGGTGCCGGGACAGCGCACACGGCTGCGCGTCAGCGGTCAGGGGATCAGCGAGCGCGCCGAGGTCTCCGTCAGTGGCGCGGGGGTGACGGTGGTCGGCGGTCCCACGGCGAGCCCGCAGTCTCCCAGCTCGCTGGATCTCACCCTGGAGGTGGATGCCGAGGCCGCACGTGGCCCGCGCACGCTCTTCCTGGAGAGCAACGGCGAGCTGGCGGCGCTCAGTGGCGGGGTGATCGTCAGCGACGAGAGCTGCGTGGCACTCGCGCCTTCAGCATCGGCCCAGCCCCTCGCCCCTGGGGAGGAGACGAGCGGCGCCATCAGCGTTGCGGGGGAAGAAGATCGGTACCGCTTTCAAGGCCGCGCCGGGCAGTTCGTCATGATCGCCATGCTGGCGACGGCCGCCTCGCAGCTCGACAGCTTCCTCGAGTTGCGCTCCCCCGAGGGCTGCCCGCTGGCCGTGAACGATGACACCATTGGGCTGAGTGCCGTCTTGCAGGATGTGCGGCTGCCGCGTGACGGCGAGTACGAGGTCATCGGGTCGGCCTTTGGGGAGAGCACCGGCGAGTATACCCTGCTCCTGACCTTCGCCGACGCCCCGCGTGGGTTCGAGCAGCCGCGGGGCCCGCTCGTCCCCGGCGATGTCGTTGATGGGAGCGTTGCCGAGCCGGGGACAGTGGGGGAGACGGAGGTCTGGGCCCTCGAGGTGGGCGGCGAAGAGCGACTGACGATTCGGGTGAGCGGCGTGCGGAGCTTTGATCCCTTCGTCGAGCTTTTTGACAGCACCTTCGCGCTCCTCGGCGCGGACGACGACAGCGGCGCCGGGCGCGACGCCCTGCTGCAGGACATGCAGCTCCCGGCGGGACGCTACTTCCTCAGGGTGAGCGGCGCCGTCAGGACGTTCGGCTCCTACCTCCTGGCGTTGGAGGCGGCATCCCAGGGCGGGGCCGCATCGGCGGAGCGTCCCTTCGACATCCAGTTGACGTTGAACAGCTCACTCTATCGCGTGGGGGATCCCTTCTCAGCCCTTCTGACGGTTTCCGGAACGCCGAACCGGCTGGTTGATCTCTACCTCGCCTTCGTCCTTCCCGATGCGCGGATCGCCTACGCCATCCCCGAGCCGCTGCAGCGCTTCAGCGCCGAGGCGCTCCCCATCGAGCGCCAGACAAGCTTGGGTGTGGCGCCGGCGGAGTTACTCAGCCTGTCGATGCCTGATGTGCCGGTGGGGGAGTACGCGGCGATCGCGGCCACGGTGATCGCCGGGGCTCCCCCCTCGCTCACCACCATCCGCGCCCTTGACGTGGCCTTTTTCCAGGTGCGGGCGCAGGTCGGATCGCGATGATCGGGCTCTGAGGGAGAGAGGCGGAGGGGGAGGGCGCAACCTCCCACGAGGAGCGGGGCGAGGCGCTGCTTCGCAGGCGGAGCGGGCGAGGATCGGACTCCTTGGTGGTGGGTGGCGGCGAGGCTGGCGAGGAGAGATGGGAGGCGGCGCTGAATTTTGCGTTTCGTGAGCGGAAATTTACGATCAGATGTTGACAACTCGAAAATATGTCAGCACAATATCACCGATCTGGCGGCGCGTGTGCAAGTCTCTGGGCGCTCTCTCCTGGTGTTCCTGCTGCGGGCCCGGCATTGCGGGCAGAGCGTGGGTCCTCAGCGCGGGGCTGGGCGGGGTCTTCTGCTGCGGTGGCGGGAGCGCGCGAGGTCAGTCTGAATTTTCGTTCGAGGTTCCGAGGCGGTGACGAGTGGCGGTCTCCCCTGGCTGGCGAAGCAAGGGGGAGGAGGATGGTGTGAGGGCTTTTTTTGGATTTAGATGCCGCGACGGATGACGCACTGATTGCACCTTTTCTGACCAGTAAACCTTCCTTGATCGTCAATCTTCATCCATCGGGCTCGTGGCTGCGTTGCGGAGTGGAAGGATCACGAGCTGACGGTGGCAGGGTTGTCCCCTCAGCGTTGTAAAAAAACGTAAAATTTTCTTGACTTCCCTTGCGGTTGATCGTATTTCTACGAAACTGAAGAAGCTGCCTTGCAGAGTGCAAGAACGTCGTGTGTGGGGTTCTCTTTCAGTAATGAAAGGGGTGATTCTAACCTCGTAGCGACACAGGTCCTTGAGGCCTGGCGAAGGGGGCGAGCCGTTGATGCCTGGCATTCCCTCCAAGATCTTTCTGACGCGTGGCGTGGGTTCTCACAAGGAACACCTGACCAGCTTCGAGATGGCGCTGCGCGATGCCCACATCGCCGAGTTCAACCTCGTCAACGTCTCCAGTATCTTCCCTCCCCACTGCAAGGTTATCACACGCGATGAGGGATTGACGCAGCTCTTCCCAGGGCAGATCTGCTATGCGGTGATGAGCCGCAACAGCACCGATGAGGCGAACCGTCTCATTGCCGCCTCGATCGGCATGGCGATCCCAGCGGATACGAACCAGTACGGCTACCTCGCCGAGCACCACAGCTTCGGGCAAAGCGAAGAACAAGCCGGGGAGCATGCCGAGGATTTGGCCGCATACATGCTGGCGACGATCCTGGGAGTTGAGTTCGACCCCGACAAGAGCTACGACGAGAAGAAAGAAATCTGGCGCATCTCCGGGAAAATCGTGGAGACCCAGAACATCTGCGCCGCCACAGCCGGCGTGGCCAACGGCATCTGGACCACCGTGGTGTCGGCCGCCGTGCTGGTTCCGTAGCGGCGGACCGTGCGGCGCGGAGGCGCAGGCGCGGCGAGGCCCGCGGGCGGGGCGGCCTGGCGCGCCGCGTGGGCGCGCGGAAGCTCCTGAGGCTCGAGGCGCCATCGGGCTGACGCCGTGTCCGGGGAATTGTCTCCGCCGACGAGGCGGGAGCCGGGAGATGTTCTCGGCAGGCCGAAGTGAGCCTGCGACGGTGACATTCCTCGCCGCGCAGCGGCGTGAGCGCATCTCCGAGTTGTGGCGCTGAGAACTGTGCATTTCCTCGATCTTGACCCTCCTCTCCGAGACCCCGCAACTTCCCGAGTCGCCGTTATCCCCGTTCCTTTCGAGCAGACCACCTCCTACGTCAGAGGGACGTCGCGATCTCCGGCGCGCATCATCGAAGCCTCGGCGCAGGTCGAGTTCTACGATGAAGAGCTGGGCTGCGAACCGTGCGAGGTTGGCATCACAACCTACCCCGGGCAGCACCCCAGCGACTGGCCGGTCAGCATGGAGGCCATGCTGGAGCGGGTGGAGCGCCTCGTCGAGCAAGCCTGCGCGGCTCGTCACTGGCCTCTCCTCCTGGGCGGCGAGCACACCCTCACCCTCGGCACCGTCCGCGCCCTGCTGCGCCGCACCCCTGGTCTCTGCGTCCTGCAGCTCGACGCCCATGCCGACCTGCGGCAGGAGTACCAGGGCGCCACGCTCAACCACGCCAGCATCGTCGCCAGGCTGCGCGAGCTCTGCCCCGTCGTGCAGCTCGGTATCCGCGCCCTGTCGCGCCAGGAGGCGGAACGCATCCAGAGCGAGAACCTGCCGGTCATCTTTGCGCAGGAGATGAATGCCGACGGCGCCTGGATGGACCGCGCCCTCTCCGCCTTGACCGGGCCGGTGTTCCTCACCATTGACATGGATTACTTCGATCCCTCCCTCATCCCCGCCGTGGGGACGCCGGAGCCGGGCGGCCCGGGGTGGCGCGACACCCTCGTCTTCCTGCGGCGTCTCTTCGCCAGTAACCCGGTGCTCGGCGCGGACCTCGTCGAACTCTGTCCGCGTGAGGGGGACATCAACTCCGATTTCATCACGGCGCGCCTGGCGTACAAGATCATCGGCCTGCGCGTCAGGCAAGGTTTCGCCGCGGCCGCGGGGTAACGCTGCGCCGCGGACCTCGGCCACCTTGGCGGCGGCATAAGACCTCGGGTCGCTCCAGCAACCGGCGCCGCCGCAGCGCGAGCGACCGCCTCATCGTGACGTCTGCGGCTGCACGCCCTCCGCAGCCGTCTGCCGGACGCGGCAAATGTAATCCAGCAGGCGCACGGTCTCAACAAAGGCGGGCAATTTACAGTCCAGATGACTATGTTTACGAGGGGGAAAGAGAGGGGAGTTCGGGACGGGCGGAGCGTGCTTGCGTCTCGCCCGACTCACGCCGGGAGCAGCAGACACGCCAACCCCTGGAGCAGGGCTGCGAAGGTGCGAGCGCGGCCGTTGCCGACGTTGATCGCCCACGCACAAAGGAGAGTGCCACTATTCCTAAGCTGCACGGCAACCTCACGGGGCTGAAACCAAGCCAAGTCAGGCGGATTGAAAACATTCACCGCAGGCGCCTCGATCCGCGGCGCATCATCACCCCCGAGCTGGCGGCCTACCTGGCGGAGCTGTCGCGCGAGACGGGGCGGCAGCTTGGGGTGCTGGTCGATCGCGGCGGCAAGATCGAGGCGGTGGTCGTTGGTGATGCGCACAGCATCGTGCTGCCGGACCTGAAGCGGCAGCGCCGTGGGAGCGGGCGGTTTCGCGGCTTGCGTTGCCTGCACACGCACCTGCGCGGCGAGCCCCTGACGCAGGACGACCTCACCGACCTGGCGCTCCTCCGGCTCGATCTCATGCTTGCCTTGCAGGTGGGGGAGGACGGCCTGCCGGGCGCCGTCGTCTACGCGCATCTGGTCCCCCTGACGGCGGAGGGGGCCGGCGTTGACGGCGGTGACGGCGAGCCCTGGCGCCGCTTCAGCATCCCCCATCCGAATCAGCTCACCGAGAACTTCCTCGACCTCGTCCGCGCCCTGGAGGAGGAGTTTGCGCGCGCTCCGCAGGCCCGCGATGTGCGGGACGGGCGCGAGCGGGCCATCCTCGTGGGGGTGGCGATCGGCGACCGCGGCCGCGCCGAGGAATCCCTGGCGGAACTGCGCGAGCTGGCTCGCTCGGCGAACATCCTCGTCCTCGACAGCGTTCTGCAGCGCCGCAAAGCTCTCGACCCCAGGTTCCTCATCGGTCGCGGCAAGCTCGATGAGCTGATCATCCGCAGCCTGCGGCGCGACGCCGACGTCATTCTCTTCGACCACAACCTCACGCCCGGCCAGGAGCGCATGATTGCCGATCGCTCCGACCTCGCCATCATCGATCGCACCCAGCTCATCCTCGACATCTTTGCGCAGCGCGCCCGCAGCCGCGACGGCAAGCTCCAGGTGGAGTTGGCCCAGCTCCGCTACCTCCTGCCACGCCTGGTGGAGAAGGATACGGCCATGTCGCGGCTGACCGGCGGCATTGGCACGCGCGGCCCGGGCGAGACGAAGCTGGAGATCAACCGGCGCCGTGTGCGCAGCCGCATCCAGGTGCTCGAGCGCGCCCTGGCGCAGCTCTCCCGCGAACGTCAGGGGAGGCGCGCCCGCCGCCTCAAGGGGGAGCTGCCGATTCTCTCCATCGTCGGCTACACGAACGCCGGCAAGTCGACCCTGCTCAATGCCCTGACGAAGAGCACCACGCCGGCCGAGAACCGTCTCTTCTCCACCCTCGATCCGGTCAGCCGCCGCTTGCGCTTCCCGCGCGACCGCGAGGTGATCCTCACCGATACCGTCGGCTTCCTGAGGGATTTGCCCCCGGACCTCGTGGCCGCCTTCTCCGCCACCCTCGAGGAGCTGCACGACGCTGATCTGCTCCTGCACGTGGCGGACGCCAGCGATCCGGCCCTGGAGAAGAAGATCGAGGCGGTGGACCGGCTGCTCGAAAGCCTGGAGTTGCATGGCATCCCGCGCCTCCTGGTGCTCAACAAGATGGACGCGACCAGCCCGGAGACGCTCTCGAACCTGCAGCGGCGCTACGACGCCGTTGCCACCTCGGCGCTCGATCCGAGCACCTTTGGGGCGCTTCTGCGGCGCCTCCAGGAGCACCTCTGGGCGCGGGGCGAGCGTGCGCTCGCCGCCGGCGAGGGGCGTGATGAGGACGCCTGGAGCGATGCGCGCGAGGAGACCGATACGGCAGGGACGCAGGCGGAGCGCGAGCTGGCGACGGCAGCGGCGGCAAGTCTGGAAGGCATCGGCGGTCCACTGCACGCCGCCGCGGCGGCAAATGGGGGAGTTGAGGGCGGAGATGAGTGGCGGTTAGCGAATCAGCCAGTCGAAGCGGAACCAGCCGAGACCGAAGAGCTCCGAGATGGTGGCGAAGACAAGAAGGATAACATACGCGGCCAGCAGCCCGATGACGATCTCGCCCGCGTGCTTTTTATGGAAGGGCAGGGTGCCTGACGGGAGGGGAGGAGGCTGCTGAGCTTCTGCCGCCGCGGAGACTTCCCCTGCAGCCGGTGGCGGGGCCGCCGCCACCTCGGAGGGTGCCGACGCGGCGGCGGAGGCCGGCGCAGCTTCAACGGCTGCCGCGGCGGCGGAGACCGTCGGCGCAGGAGCTCCCTCGCTTGCCCTGGGCTGCGGGCCGGTGCGGGGTGCTGGCCTCGGCTTGGCTCCTTTGCCAGTTCCCCCCTTCGCTGTCCTGCGGCTCTTTTTTTTTGCCATGTCGTCAGTGCACGTGCGACGGAAGCGATGCGTAGCAGGCCGTTGCGCTGCGCCGCGGCTCCACTCCCTTGGACTCCCCCAAGCCCTGCCCGCGCCCGGTTGTTCGGCACGGCGCCGGGGGCTTGCACCCCCGTGGCGCGGCACTCCTTTTCGCAGTTATAGTAAAGCCGCCCGGCAGCGCTGTCAACGCAGAGGCGCGGGCTCGCCACCGGGGAGGGTGAGGGGGATGCGGCGCATTGCGAAGACCTTGTTGAGCAGCCCAGGCAGCATTGGGGTGAGCGGATAGGCGCTGATCTCCGCGAAGGGAATCCAGCGGGCCTCCACAATGTCGGACCCCGGGCGCAGCCTGCCGGAGATGTACTCGGCGAGGAAATCAAGGATCGTGTAGTGATGGAAGATGCGCCCCTGCGTGTCGGGCACGATGCGGTCTACGTAACCGATCAGCTCGGTCGGCCTGATGGTGATGCCGCATTCCTCGAGAATCTCCCGCTGCGCCGCGGCGTGCAGCGTCTCGCCGAGTTGCACGGCGCCGCCGGGGAGGCTCCAGGCGCCGTACGAGGGCTTCGTCGCCAACAGGAGGCACCCGGCGTGGATGACCACCGCTCCCACGGCGACAATCGGTCGGCTTGGATACTCACGCTGAAAATCCTTCGACGCATCTGGCTGAGTGTTGGCTGCGGTCACGCACTCTCTCCCTGATCCCGCGTGCGGGGCTGGCGAATGAGGGGACTCGCCGCGGCCGGGCAGGAGGCCCCGTTGCCTGCGATGGATACGTCCGCTGGAGGCTTCTGCTCTGGGCACGTCTGCTCCGAGCGTTTCCGAGCCAGGCGGCGCCGAACGGGGAAACCCCTTGCTTGGGGGTCATCGCCTCAATATATTAAAAAGGTTTATGAGGCGCGGGCAAGTCGGCTTCGCAAAGGGCGGCGTGTCGGCCCCGCGCGGCGGCCCGCCTTTTGATGAACCGCCGCATGCCGCGGCGGCGCGCCGGGGTCCGCGTCAACAGAGGGAGTGGGCGGTGGCTGAGCTTGGGAGCGCCCCGGCGCCGCAGCGTAGGCTCTGCGCCGCCACCACTGATCGCGCAAGGACTGCACGCCATCTCATTTGATGACCGCGGAGGGAGCAAACCGATGGCCGATTCGATTACCATGTACTCCACCACCTGGTGAGCCGCCTGCAGGGTGGCCAAACGGGTTTTGGACCAGCTTGGTGTCGAGTATCGCGTGATTGACGTGGAAGAGGATGAAGAGGCGGCGCGGCGCGTCATGGAGCAGAACAAGGGTAATCGGACCGTGCCGACGTTCCAGATCGACGGCGCCTGGTACACGAATCCCGATCCGGCGACCCTCGAGCGGTTGGTGCGTGGTTGAGCGCCGTCGCGGCAAAGGGGCGGCGCCGCGGCGGCGGGGGTCGGCGCTGGCCGCGCGGCGGCCAGGATGAGGTGAAGCGTTGCCTCGGCTGCGGGGTTGAACGATGCGGGTGACGGTGAAGTTCTTCGCGGCGCTCCGGGAGGTGGTGGGAAGCCGCGAACTGCAGCTCCAACTTGACGACGGCAGCACGGTGGCCAGTCTGCTCGAGCGTCTCAGCCGCGAGTATCCCCGCCTGGGGGCGCTCTGTCAGGCAGCCGCCCCGACGGTGAACCAGGAGTACAGCTCGCTGGGCGCCGAGCTGCACGAGGGAGACGAGGTGGTGTTCATCCCCCCGGTGAGTGGAGGCTGCGATGATCTGTAGGATCACCAGAGACAAGATCGACACCCCGGCACTCCTGGAGGCGGTGAAGCATCCCGAAGCGGGGGCGGTCCTGGCATTTGAAGGGATCGCGCGCAACAACTCGCTCGGGCGGCGCGTTCTCTACCTGGTGTACGACGCCTACCCGGAAATGGCCGAGAAGAAGCTGCGGCAGATCGGCGAGGAGATCGCCGCCAAGTGGGGCATCACCCGGCTGGCGATGGTGCACCGCATCGGGCGCCTGGAGATCAGCGAGGCGAGCCTGGTGATCGCGCTGGCGTCGGCGCACCGCGCCGATGGGTTTGCGGCCTGCCGCTACGCCCTGGAGCGCATCAAGGCGATCCTGCCGGTATGGAAGAAAGAGGTGTGGGAAAACGGTGAGGAGTGGATCGAGGGGAAGGACTTCGCCCCCTTCGACCAGGAGGCGGCCCTGAAACGCTGACGGCTGGGTCGCTGGGGAAGGCTGCGCTCCATCCATTCCCGAGGGCGGGAGGGTGGCCGTGCCCGGCGCCGCGGCTGGAGGATTGGCCACCCTGGTGGTGGAGAAGCTGCGGCGGCATCTCGGATACGCACGGCATCGGCAAGGAGCCCTGAGCAGCATGCCCAAATTCGCCGATCTTCACATGCACTCGACCTGCTCCGATGGCCAGCGCTCGCCCGCCGAGATGGTGCGCGCCGCGGCCCAGGTCGGCCTGGACGCCATCAGCCTGACGGACCACGATGAGGTCGGCGGCCTGGACGAGGCGATCGCCGAGGGACGCGCCTGCGGAGTTGAGGTGATTCCCGGCATCGAGCTCAGCGTCATTATGGACGGCCGGGACATCCATCTCCTCGGCTATTTCTTCGATCACCACGACCTGGAGCTGCGGGACTTCATCCGGCGCTTCAATGAGTGCCGCCTTCAGCGGGTGCATGCGATGGTGCGGCGCCTGGCGGAGCTGGGCGCGCCCCTGGAGGTGGAGGCGGTGCTGGCGAAGTCGACGCATGGCGCCATCGGCAGGCCGCACGTCGCCGCGGCGCTCCTCGAGGCCGGCCACGTCGCCTCGGTGTCCGAGGCGTTCGAGCGCTTCATCGGCAATGACGGACCGGCCTACGTCGCCAAGTATCCCTTCACCCCGGAGGAGGGCGTGCAGCTTATCCACCGCCTCGGTGGGGTGACCTCCCTGGCTCACCCAGGCTTGTACCCCGACGACGGCATCGTCGAGCGGTTTGTCACGGTCGGCGTGGACGGCCTGGAAATCGAACATCCGAAGCATACGGAGTCCCAGCGCTCGCGGTTTTACAGGATCGCCCGCGAGCATGGCCTGCTGGTGACTGGAGGCTCCGATTGCCATGGCGATCGCTTCGGTCTCCAAAGTCTCGGCGGCTTGAAAATCCCCTATGCCAGGGTGGAGGCCCTGCGGGAACGCGCCGCGCGCGTCGACACCCAGTCGTGAGCGATGCGCCGGGCCGGCCTGGCGGCAGGCCGGATGACCTCAATCCGTGAGGAGAGCGAGCAAACTGGATGGCAAGTATCGTTGATCTGCACATGCATTCCTACTACTCCGATGGCAGCTTCAGCCCGCGGGCGCTGGTGGCGCGTGGGGCCGTCCTCGGCCTGCGCTACCTGGCGATCACCGATCACGATGAGGTGCAGGCGCTCCCCGAGGCGCGCGCCGCCGGCGCCGAGCATGGCGTGGCGATCATCCCCGGCATCGAGATTTCGACGCGCTACGACAACCTCGGCCTGCACATCCTCGGCTACTGCTTCGACGCGGACCACCCCGCCATGCGGGCCCTCGTGGCCCAGCAGGCGAGGAGCCGCAACGAGCGCGCGGAGCAGATCGTGGCGAAGTTTACCGACCTCGGCTTCGGGCTCGACTTCGACGCCATCGCCGCGCACGCCCGGGGCGCCCTCTCGCAGCCCCTCATCGTGCATGCCCTGCTGGCGAGCGAGCGCAACCGGCAGCTCCTGCGGCGGCGCGGGCACGAGGCGACGCACGAGACGCTCTACCGGCACTACCTGTCGCGCGGCGGGCCGGCCTACGTGCCGAAATTCAGCCCCGACAGCCGCGAGGCCATCGACCTCCTTCATACCTGCGGCGGCGTGGCGGTTCTGGCGCACCCTTCGGTGGACCTCTGGCCCGACCGCCATGACCTCCTCAATGACCTGGCGGAGGCCGGCCTCGATGGTCTGGAGGTTTACAGCAGCAACCACAGCGAGGAGATGACTGCAGTCTACGTCCGCTGCGCCCGCGAGTATGGGCTCCTCATGACCGGCGGCAGCGATTTCCATGGCGAGGCGGTGCCCGAGTTCGACCTAGGCAGCGGCTGCAAGGGGAACCTCGACATGGGCGTGGAGATCGTCGAGGACCTCTACCAGCGACACGCGGACTTTCTCGCGGGGCGCGCGGCGGGGTAAAGGCGGCGGAGCCGGCGCGGGGGGTTCGTCACTGCGCCGTCCCGAAGCGGCACCAGGCGGGAGAGCAGCGCAGGAGGCGCGGATGGGACTCGAGGAGCATCGTCAGAGCGCGCCGACCTCAATCAAGGTGATGATCGTCACCGTGAGCGACACGCGCACGCCGGAAACGGATACCAGCGGCCAGCTCATCCGCGAGCTGCTGCGCAGCGCTGGGCACGAGATCACCGGCTACGAGATCGTTAAGGACGAGCCGGCGCTCCTGCGCCGGGTGGTGGAGCGTGGCGTCGCCTCCCCGAACGTGCAGGTGATGCTCTTCAACGGCGGCACGGGCATCGCCAAGCGTGATACCACCTTCGAGACCCTCGATGCCCTGCTGGAGAAACGGCTGCCGGGCTTCGGCGATCTCTTCCGCCAGCTCAGCTACGCCGAGATCGGCGCCGCGGCGATGCTCAGCCGGGCCGCGGCCGGGGTAGTGGGCGGCACCATCATCGTTTCCACGCCTGGCTCGCGCAACGCGGTGCGTCTGGCGATGGAGAAGCTCATCCTCCCTGAACTTGGCCACCTCGTGGGGGAAGTGAACAAATGAGGCCCCTGAAAGAGCTCATCTCCCTGGGAGAAGCGCGCGGCATCTGGGAAGCGGCGGCGAAGCCACTGCGGCGAACCGAAACGGTCTCCACGCTGCAGGCGCTGCATCGCATCCTGGCCCAGCCGCTGGAGGCCCAGCTCGATGTGCCCGGCTTCGCGCGCTCCGCCATGGACGGCTATGCCCTGCGCTCGAGCGACTCCTTGCCGGCAGAGAAGAATCGTCCCCTGCGGCTGCGCTGCGTCGAGCGCATCTACACCGGTCAGGTGCCGCAGCGCCCCATCCGGCCGGGAGAATGCGCCGAGATCGCCACCGGCGCCATCCTGCCCGAGGGGGCCGATGCCGTCATCATGGTGGAGCAAACCGAGGCGGAAGGGGACGAGGTGCTCATCTACCAGGCCCTCGTGCCGCGCGCCAACGTCATCCAGCGTGGCGCGGACATCGCCATGGGAACTGTGGTGCTTCAGGAGGGGGCCTTCATCAACCCTAGCCGCCTGGGGGTGCTCTGCGCCCTCGGGGTGCAGCAGGTGACCGTGTACGACCGGCCGCGCGTGGCGATCATCCCCACCGGCGGCGAGGTGGTGCGACCCGGTGAGGAGCTGCAGCGGGGGCAGGTCTACGACATCAACTCGTACACCCTCGCCAGCATCGTCCTCGAGGCCGGCGGCGAACCCTTCATCCACCCCATCGTCGAGGATCACCAGGAGAAGATCATCGCCGCCATGGAGTCCTGCCAGGAGACCGACCTCTTCGTCTTCTCCGGCGGCTCCTCGGTGGGGACGCGCGATCTGATCCTCGACATCTGCACCCGCCTCGGCGAGGTGCTCTTCCCCGGCATCGCCGTGAAGCCGGGGAAGCCGACGCTCCTCTCCACCTGGGGCGAAAAGCTCATCCTGGGGATGCCGGGCAACCCCACCTCCTGCCTCTCGAACGCCTACATGATCCTCATGCCGGTCATCCGGCGCCTGGGCCGTCTGCCCGAGGTGCACCGCCAGGTGGCCCACTACCCGCTGAGCCGTCGCCAGCCCTCCACCCTTGGGCGGCATGAGTTCCTCACCGTGCGCATCGCCAATGGCGAAGCCATGCCGGTCTTCAAGTCGTCCGGCGACATCACCAGCATGTCCCTCGCCGATGGCTACATCGAGATCGCGGCCAATGTCGACCTCATCGAGAAGGGGGAGCGGGTCGCGGTGACGTTCCTGTAGAAGATGCCGCGGGACTCGTCGTTGAAGGCCTGACGATGCCGCGCCGCAGAGACATGTTCAATGTTCCGCGAGCCTGAGCGTGCGGGGCTGAAGGAGAGGGTCGAAGAGGTCCTGCGCACCATCCGACCCTACCTGGCGGCCGACGGCGGCAATATCGAGCTGGTGGCGGTGGAGGGCGGCTGCGTCAAGGTCCGTTTGCTGGGGGCTTGCGCCGGCTGTCCGAGCTCGCGGGAGACGCTGCGCTTCGGCGTCGAGGCGACCCTCAAGGAGTACGTGCCGGAAATCTCCGCGGTGATCGCGGTGGAGGCGGGTGGGTGTTCGTCGTGATTGGTGGTGCTGCATGATTCGAGTCGAGGGCGCGGAAATCCCCCATGCCTAGCCAGGCCTCGAGCCGGAAGAAGTTCTACGGCTTTATCTTTGCCCTCACGGGAGTGTTCACACTCGTCCTCGTCATCGCCTTCATCTGGTCTTCTCCCGCCATGCCGGGAAACCCGGTGCACACGCCGGCGCAATCCCAGCAGTCGTGTCTGGCGTGCCATTGGGAGGGGCAAGGGGGCGCGCCCCTCATCCCGCATCGCCCCATGGGAAGCTGCACGTTCTGCCACGGCGCTCCGTGAGCCAGCCCTACGTTCCCGCCAGGAACCTGCAGCGGGCCCTCCTCATCGCCCGCCCCAGCCGCTTTACCGGCCTCGTCGATCTCCAGGGTGTACGCAGGGAGGTCTTTGTGCCCAATCCCGGTCGCCTGGAGGGCCTCCTTGTCCCCGGCGCCACGGTGTACCTCCATGAACCGGAAAGGGCGGGCGCGTGCGCAGGACGCTCCACGACCTCCTCTTCGTCCGGCACGCCGTCGCCTCGTCTGCGTGGACACGCGCATCTCCAACGATCTCTTCGCCCACTGGCTGGGCCAGGGCCTCCTTGCCGAATTCGCGCCGTACCCCAGGCATCGCCGCGAGGTGACGTTCGGCAGAAGCCGCTTCGATTTCCTCCTGGAGGGGCCGGACGGCTCCTGCTTCGTCGAGGTGAAGTCCTGCACCCTCGCGCGCCGCGGCCGGGTGGAGTTTCCCGACGCTCCCACCGAGCGCGGCGCCCGCCACCTGCGCGAGCTTGTGGACGTGGCGCAGGCTGGCATGCGGGCCTGCGTCGTCTTCTGTCTCTTGCGCGAGGATGGGGAAGTGTTCAGCCCGGCCGACGACATCGACCGGCGCTTCGGCAGGGCGCTGCGGCAGGCCCTGTGCCAGGGGGTGGAGGCTTTTGCGTACCAAGTGCGCACGCGGCGCTTTGGCATGAGCTTGGCCGGGAACCGTCCCATTCTCCCGCCGTAGGAGGTGCCGCCGCGCCCCGCCCTGCGAGCGTGGAGAACCTTCCCGATCGCCCCTGCGCAGGAGAGACCCGCCAGCCCGGCTGTATGGTGGAGGGGCGTATTCTCCCTCTTGCGCCGAGTACTCTGCCACAGCTACCGGTTCAGGAGCGCCGACCCCGCCACGTAAACGTACACCTCCAGGAGTCGGCGGCGCGCCGCGGTCCCCTCATCCTCGCCTGCCACGGACGCCACCGCGAGCCGCCGCTCGTACAGCCCTTCGGCGACACCCTCATAGACGTCGAGGCGCCGCAGTTCCCCCGCTCGCAGCCCGAAGAGGACCTCCCCGTCCACCACCGCCGCCTCCTCCGCGCAGGCTGAGGGGGAGGTTGGGACGAGAAATGGATAGGCGAACCCCGGCAGGAGCCGGCGCTGGAAGCCGGAAAGGCGGGCGGGCACAGCCGGCGGGGCGCGCCCGAGGAGTTGGCGGCGCAGCGCCGCATCGCCCAGGCTGCCATAGACGAAGAGCCGGGTGGTGGCCGCTGCGGGCCGCGCCGCCTGCGTCTCGAAGAGGGGCAGGTTCATCGCGTGCGGCGTGCTGCGGCTGCCGTCGAGGATGTGGAGGACCCGCCAGCCCCGCGCCGCCAAGCGGTCGGCGAGGAAGCGGCGGTGGCACTGGGCGGGATCGCGTTCGGCGCACATGAAGCACGTCGGAAGGCGCCCTGCCAGGGCTTCCAGCTCCGCCAGACCCTGGGCGAAGGCGGCCGTCTCCAGATGGGCCGGGTACTCCTGTTCGCCCCTGCCGCCGAGGAGATCGCCAACATATGCATAGCCGATCGCCTCGCTGTCGAGGAGCGCCTCGAGGGCGCGGCGGTTGAAGGAGGCGAAGCGACTGCGCGGCACGCTGCGCACATCCACCAGGAGGAGGACCTGGTGCGCCCGCAGAGAGGCCACGAACGACTCCGCGGTGCGGTTGCTGTGGCCGATCGTGAAGATGGTGGGACGATGCATCGCGCCGGTCATAGATCGGGAAAAGCTTCCTGGACGCCAGGCGACGGAGAGCAGCGCCACCCACTTCCTGAGCAGCTCCCCGTGGGCCTTTGGCCCGCCCGCCAGGGATGAACATGGGGGTTACAGGGAGCGACCTTCTCTCCTGTCGAAGGCTTCGGCATCCCGGGTGTAGGGGCGCCGCTTGCCGCGCCCAAGCGTGGCGGCTCGGGGGGCGGCGCAAGCCCCGCCCCTACAGTTCTGCACATTCCGTCCGCTGCAACATGCACGGTGGCAACCCCGCAATGTCGTGAAATCAACCACGTAGACGCTTATTTGCGCGGCAGCCCGCGGGAACACCCCGCCCCCCCGCCGAGCCGTCGCTCTCAACGTTGACAACGTTGACGGGCGGTTTCGAGCCAGGGCGTCAAGGAAAAAGTTCCAACTTTTTCGTACTCAAGAGAAAATTCTCCCTCTTGCTGGACCAGGCCCTTCGACCCCATACTATAGGGAAAGAGACTCCCAAGGGGCAGGTGCGCCCTGCCGCCCGCCATACTCCCCGAACCCGAAACCCTTAGTCGACGGGGGGCGCGTCGGCAAGGATCCGGTGCTGTCCTCGCCTTTACTCTTCCTACGAGGTGAATTCTAAGAACATGTCGACGTGGACACCATTGTATGTCATGTTCTTTACCTTCATGGTAGCGATGTTCTTCGTGCAATTCCTGCTCTGCTGGCGGAGCGTGCGGGCGGTGCTCCGCCTGCGGTTGCGACGCCGTTGGTCGCGGCTGCTCAGCGGCGGAATTTGCGCCTTTTTTGCAGGGATGGCGGCTCCCAGCGGGCTGCAGGCGGTCGGCGTCTCCGTCTTCACGCTGCTGCCCGCCTCGATCAGCGAGCCGTACCGCACGCTCTTCCTTGTTTGGATGGTCAGCTCCTCGCTGTCGTTCCTGATCCTTGTCACCTCCGATACCCTGGGCTGGGTGGCGCGCCACGCGCGGGCCTGGCTTCGCCCTCGGGGCCGCCTCCGCGCCGCGGCGCCGTCGCGGGCGCCGGTCGCGGTGAACCCGTCGCGTCGCCAGTTCCTCCAGGTGATGAGCTTCGGCGCGGTGGCCCTGCCGATTGGATTGACGACGTATGGAGCGGTATGGGGCCGCTCCCGCCTCGAGGTCGTGCGCCGGGACATCGTCATTGACAAGTTGCCGGCAGCGTTGGACGGCCTTACCATCGGCCAGATGAGCGACATCCACGCGGGCACCTTCATGTCCTGGCGGGAGATCAACGACTATGCCGTGGTCCTGCAAGAGATGAAGCCCGATCTCATTACGCTCACCGGCGACTTCGTGACCCGCAAGCAGTACCAGCTCACGACCTGCCTCGATGCCTTGCAGGTGCTGCAAGCGCCGCTCGGCATCTTCGCCTGCCTGGGCAACCATGAGTTCTGGGCCGGCATCGACCAGCGCATGGCCGGCGAGTTTGCGCAGGGCGGGGTGCGCCTGCTCGTCAACGAGTCGGTGCATGTGGAGCGCAACGGCGCCCGTCTGGCGGTGCTGGGGATCGCCGACGCCTGGACGGGGCGGATCGATTGGCAGAGCACCCTGACGGCGGTGGCGCCGGAAACGCCGAAGCTGCTCCTGGCTCACATCCCCGACGTCTTCCCGACCGCTGGACGCTATGGCATTGATCTGACGCTCTCCGGACACTATCATGGAGGGCAGTTGAAGCTGCCGAGCGGACGCGTTGGCCTGACGCCGGCCATGCTCGTCAGCAAGTACATCGCCGGGCACTACCGGCTCGATGGAGCGCGGCGCGGGCCTCAGCTCTACGTCAACCGCGGTCTGGGGACAACCGGCGTGCCGGTGCGCCTCAACGCCAGGCCGGAGATTACGCTCCTGACCCTGCGGGCACGGCCTGCGTGAGCCACAAGGCACCGCCGCGAGACGGCTGCCTGGTTGAGCGACGACGCACCGAGCTGGCGGGCCCGGCTGCAGGCGTTGGACCTGCCCGCGCTCGGTGGGCCGCCGCGCGGGCCGCGCCGATCCCGTCGCTAGGCTCTGGCGCGAGCACCCTCGACGTTCCTCCAGTAGGCGTCACCCCACCTCTCTCCCACCGCCTCTTCCCTAAGTCGGAGTCACCCTGCGATGCCCGGCGAGGGGTGGTGCTGCCTGCCGGAGGAGCGCGCCCGTGCCAGCGGGGTAGGTGCGCCGCCGCGGACCAGCAGGCAGGGAGGAAGAGAAAGCGGAGAGCGCCAGGCCGAGGGGTCGGCGCGGGTTGCCGCGCCTCTGCCGATCAAGCGCCGGAGGCTGCGGCGCGCGGGCCGGCCGGTTGCTGCCGCTGAGCCAGGCCCGGCACTGAAGGGTGGCAGTGCGCCCGAGGGTCGCGGCTTCCTGGCGCCGCGCCTGGCGGCGCGACCTCCACGCCGCCGCGCAGGCCGATCCGCGGACGTGGCGAACCAAGAAGACAGCGCATCGCATGCTCGACAAGAACCTGACCTCACTCAAACCCTATCTCCTGCGCTACCGCTGGCGCTTGCTCGCGGGTATCCTGGCGCTGCTCTTCACGGACGCCTGCGGGCTCGTCGTGCCGTGGGTCTTGAAGCTCGCCATCGACGGCATTTCCAGCCCCAGGAACTCCGCTTCCTTGCTCCACTATGCCGGGCTCCTCATGCTGGCGGTGCTGGTGCAGGCAGTCTTCCGCGTCGGCTGGCGCAACGGCATCTTCGGCTTCTCGCGCCGCGTCGAGGCTGATCTGCGCTGCGACTTCTTCCAGCACCTGCAGCGTCTCTCACCGTCGTTCTACGACCGCGCGCAGACCGGCGATCTCATGTCGCGCGCCACCAACGATCTCAGTGCTGTCCGGGAGCTCCTCGGCATGGGGGCGATGGGCATTGTCGACGGCGTGCTCGTGGTGGCGGCGTCGGTCTCCATCATGCTTGTCATCGATCCGCGGCTGACGCTCCTCACCATGTTGCCGCTCCCCGTCATCACGCTGGCGGTGCTGCGGCTTGGCAAGCTCGTCCACGAGCGCTCCAGGGAAACGCAGGAGCAAGCCGCGGCGCTCAGCGCCATGGTGCAGGAGAGCTTCGCCGGCATCCGCGTCGTCAAAGCCTACGTCCAGGAGGAGGCGGAGTACCGCGAGTTTGCCAGGCTCTCCCGGGAGTATTTCGAGAAGAACATGGCCCTGGTGCGGGTGCGCGCCATCTTCCTGCCGTGCATCGCCCTGATGTCCGCCGTGGGCGTCGCCCTGACCCTTGGCTACGGCGGCTGGCGCGTCATCGCCGGCGGCATGAGCCTCGGTTCCTTTGTCGCCTTCCTGGGCTACCTGGCGATGCTGACTTGGCCGCTCATGGCCCTCGGCTTCGTGGTCAACCTCTACCAGCGCGGCATGGCCTCCCTGGCGCGGATCAATGAGATTCTGGCCGTCGAACCGGAGGTGCGCGACGCCCCGGATGCCCTCGGGGACTTCACGGTGGACGGCGCCATCGAGTTCCGCAACCTCACCTTCCGCTACTCCCGAGGGGCTGCGGGCCCGGCGGCGACCGCCACGGGCGAGGCCGGCGCGCCCGTCCTCCGGAACGTCACCCTGCGCATCCCCGCCGGCGGGGTGGTAGCCCTGGTCGGGGCAACGGGGAGCGGCAAGAGCACGCTCGTCAACCTCGTGCCGCGACTCTACGATCCGCCGCCGGGCACGGTGTTCATCGACGGCGTCGAGGTGCGGCGCATCCCGTTGACGCGCCTGCGCAGCGCCATCGGCTACGTCTCCCAGGAGCCCTACCTCTTCAGTGACACCCTGGCCGCCAACATCCTCTTCTCCGCCCCGGCGAGGAACGGCGTGGAGCCGCGCGAAGAGGCCGAGGTGGCGCAGTTGAGTCGGGAGATCTGCGCCCTTCCGCAGGGCTTCGAGACGCTCATCGGCGAGCGCGGCGTGAACCTCTCCGGAGGGCAGAAGCAGCGCGTGGCGCTGGCCCGGGCCCTGGCGCGGCGGCCGCGCATTCTCATCCTGGACGACGCCTTCTCGAGCGTCGATACGGAGACCGAAGAGAAGATCCTGCGGGGGCTGCGCGCCAAGCTGCGCGGCTGCACCTGTCTCCTCGTCTCGCATCGCGTCACGACGCTGCAGGAGGCGGACCGCATCGTCGTCCTGGAGGAGGGGCGGATCATCGAGGAGGGGACGAACCGCGAGCTGCTCGCCAGGCGGGGAGCTTACTGGAGGCTCTACCAGAAGCAGCTTTTGGCGCAAGGCCTGGAAGATCGTCTGCGGCAGGCGCCGTTCCAGGCGGCTGTGGATGCCGTTCCACATTCCTCCCCGTACCGCGCCGCGCCGCCGCAAGAACGCCTCGGAACACGCCCCTCGCAGCGGCAGGAGAGCGCCCCATGATCCATGGCCTCGGGCCTGACAGCGCCATCCACGAGGATGAAGCGCTCGGCAAGGCGTACGACGCCCGCCTCATGCGCCGCCTCATGGGCTACCTGCGCCCCTACCGCGGCCTCGTCGTGCTGACGAGCCTGCTCCTCCTGGCCATCTCGCTGCTGCAGCTCGTCGGCCCCTACCTCACGAAGGTGGCCATCGACACCTACATCGTCTCGCAGGACTACGCCGGGGTGCGGAACATGGCCCTCCTCTACCTCGGCATCTGGTGCCTCCTGGCGGTCCTTCAGTACTTCCAGACCTACCTCATGCACCGCATGGGGCAACACGTCATCTACGACCTGCGGACGCAGGTCTTCCAGCACCTGCAGGGCCAGTCGCTGCGCTTCTTCGATCGCAACCCCGTCGGCCGCCTGATGACCCGCGTCGTCAATGACGTGGAGGTGCTCGATGAGATGTTCACCACAGGCGTGGTGACGTTCCTGGGCGACTGCTTCATCCTGGCCGGCATCACCGTCGCCATGATCTGGCTCGACTGGAAGCTGGCGTTGCTGACCCTCGCGCTGGTGCCGCTCCTCGTGCTCGTCAGCTCCATCTACCGCCGCAAGGCGCGCGAGGCCTACCGCCGCACCCGCCTCGCCCTGGCCCGGCTGAACGCTTACCTGCATGAGAACCTGGCGGGGATGCGCACCGTGCAAGCCTTCGTGCGCGAGCGCCGCAACCTGAAGACCTTCCACGGCATCAACCTGACCTACCGCGACCTCATGCTGCGGTCCATCTTCTACAATTCGCTCTTCTTCCCTGCCGTGGAGATTATTGGAGCGCTGGCAACCGCCCTGGTCATCTGGTATGGTGGAGGGAGGGTGGTCCAGGGGCTGGTCGAACTTGGCGTTCTGGTGGCGTTCCTGCAGTACCTCGAGCGCTTCTTCCGCCCCATCCGCGATCTGGCGGAGAAGTACAATATCATGCAGTCGGCCATGGCCTCCTCGGAGCGCCTCTTCAAGATTCTCGACACGCAGCCGGACCTCGAGAGCCCGGCGCACCCGGTCGCCGTCAGTCAGTGCCGCGGCGCGGTGCGTTTCGACCGGGTGTGGTTCGCCTACCGCAGCGGCGAGTGGGTGCTGCAAGACTTCACCCTGGAGATCGAGCCGGGTGAGCGCATCGCCCTCGTGGGGCCGACGGGGGCCGGCAAGTCGACCCTGACGAACCTCCTCTGCCGCTTCTACGACCCGCAGCGCGGGCGCGTCCTCATCGACGGCGTAGATGTGCGGGATTACGACCTGAAGGACCTGCGCCGGCGCATCGGTCTCGTCATCCAGGATGTCTTCCTCTTCTCCGGCGACGTGGAGGCGAATATCCGCCTGGGCGACACGCGCATCGGTCTCGAGCGGGTACGGCAGGCGGCGCGGCGGGTCAACGCCCATCGTTTCATCGAGCAGCTTCCGCGCGGTTACCAGGAGCCGGTGGCGGAACGGGGCGCCACGTTCTCCGCGGGACAGCGGCAGCTCATCAGCTTCGCCCGCGTGCTCGCCATTGATCCGCAGATCCTCATCCTCGACGAGGCGACGTCGAGTGTGGACACGGAGACAGAGCACCTCATCCAGGAGAACCTGGAAGAGCTGCTGCGCGGGCGCACCTCGATCATCGTGGCGCACCGTCTCGCCACGGTGCAGCGCGTGGATCGCATCATCGTGCTGCGGGACGGCGCCGTCGTCGAGATGGGGTCGCACGCCGAGTTGCTGCGCCGCGGCGGCCTCTACGCCACCCTCTACTGGTACCAGTTCAAGGATCGCGCGGAGGACCTCGCGGACCTGGCGCCGTCCGGCGCCCAGGGGGCCTTGTGAGGCCGTTCCGCGGCAACGGCGGCAGCGGCGCGGTCGGCTCCGCCGTGAGAGCAAGCAGGATGACGGAGCAGGATCGGCATGCGGCGCTCTGGGACTGCATCGTCGGGCGGCGCTCGGTGCGGCGGATGCAGGAACGGAATGTGTCGCGGGGGGATCTCGAGGCCCTCGTCGAGGCGGCGGCCTGGTCGCCCTCGCCCCATAAGGCGCAGCCGTGGCGGTTCGCCCTGGTAGACGAGCGGCGGCGCCTGCAGCGGCTGGCCGGGGAGATGGCGGCGGCCTTCCGCGCCGATCTCGAACGGGACGCCGTCGAACCCGCCACCATCGAGCGCCTCTGCGGGGAATCGGTGGAGCGCTTCGGCAGCGCCCCGGCCATGCTCGTCCCCTGCCTTACCATGGAGGAGATGCGCCGCTACCCGGATGCGCGCCGCCGCCGGGCGGAGGAGGAGATGGCGATCATGAGCGCCGGCGCGGCCCTGCAGAACCTGATGCTGCGGGCGCATGCCCTCGGCCTCGCCACTTGCTGGTACTCGGCGCCGCTCTTCTGCCAGGAGGTCGTGAGGCGGGCGCTCGACCTCCCCGCCGGTTGGCAGCCGCTTGCCATCGTCATCGTGGGGTATGCGGCGGTGTCGCCGCCCCTGCCGCCGCGCCGGGAGTTTCAGTCGCTCCTGCGCTATGCCGAGGCGGCGAACGCCTAGCGGCGCTGCCGACAGCAGCCGCCGCGGGGAGCGCGGACGTTCGCGGCGGCGGGTTGAGGCTTCATGATCGTCGCACTGGCTGGAGGCGTTGGCGGCTCGAAGCTCGTCCTCGGTCTGGCGCGGGTGCTGCCGCCGGGCGACCTGACGGTGATCGTGAACACGGGCGACGACGAGGACTTCTATGGCCTGCGGGTCTGCCCCGATCTCGATACCGTCCTCTACACCCTGGGAAGTCTCGTCGATCCAGAGCAGGGGTGGGGGCTGGCCGAGGAACGTTTCGATACCCTGGAGATGCTGCAACGCTACGGCGCCGCGACCTGGTTCCGCCTCGGCAACAAGGACCTGGCGACGCATCTGTTGCGCAGCCTCTGGCTGCGGGAGGGCCTGCGGCTCACGGAGGTGACGGGCAGGTTCGCCGCCGCCCTGGGGGTGGCGACGCGCATCCTTCCCATGGCTGACGCGCCCGTCGCCACGCGCCTCATGATTGCGGCGGACGACGGGGCGGGCGAGCGCGAGCTGGCGTTCCAGGAGTACTTCGTGCAGCGGCGCTGGCGCGACCGCGTCGTCGCCGTCCGCTTTGCGGGCATTGAGCAGACCGCCATCAGCCGCGAAGCGCTCGAGGCGATTGCCGCAGCCAAGGCGATCATCTTCTGCCCCTCGAATCCGGTGGTGAGCATCGAGCCAATCCTGAGCGTCCCGGGGATGCGGCAGGCGATTCGCTCCGCGCGCTGCCCACGGGTGGCCCTCAGCCCGATCATCGGCGGCGAGGCGGTGAGCGGGCCGGCGGCGCGGCTCATGGCAGACCTCGGGAGAGAGCCGACCGCCGTGGGGGTGGCGAGGCTCTATGCGGACGTTCTGAGCCACTTCATCCTCGACACGCGGGATGCCGCCCAGCGCCCCGCGGTGGAGAAGCTGGGGCTTCAGGCGGGCGTCCTCAACACCCTGATGAGCAGCCAGGAGGAGAAGGAAACCCTGGCGCGCGCTCTCCTGAGGCGGATCGGCGTCGAGAGGTAGCAGGCGTGGCGGAGGCGAGCGGCTCCCTGCGGATCATCCCCGTGCGCGGCATTCCCCTGGTGCGGGAGGGGGACGACCTTGCCCCGCTCATCCTGGCGGCCCTCGAGCGGCAGGGCACGCCGCTCAGCAACGGCGCCGTGCTGGTGGTGGCGCAGAAGATCGTCAGCAAGGCCGAGGGGCGGCGCGTGGCGCTGACGGCGGTGACGCCCGGGGCGCGCGCGCTGACCCTGGCGGCGGAGACGCACAAGGACTCGCGCTTCGTGCAGGTGGTCCTCGACGAGTCGAGCGAGGTCGTCAGGACGGGGCACGACGTCCTCATCGTGGAAAGCCGGCAGGGATTCATCTGCGCCAACGCCGGCGTGGATCACACCAACGCCGGGGCCAGCGAGGAGGACCTCACCCTCCTGCCGCGCGATGCCGACGCCTCGGCGGCGGCGCTGCGGGCGCGCCTGCGAGAGCTGCGCGGCGTCGAGGCGGCGGTTATCATCAGCGACACCCATGGGCGGGCGTTTCGTCTCGGCGCCGTCGGGGTGGCGATCGGGGTGGCGGGGATGGCTGCGTTGCGCGACCTGCGGGGTCAGAAGGACCTCTTCGGGCACACGTTCCGGGTCACCACCGTTGCCGTCGCCGACGAGCTGGCGTCGGCCGCCACTCTTGTCATGGGGGAGGCGGCGGAGGGGGTGCCTGCGGCGCTCATCGAGGGGCTCGCGGTCGCCGGCGATGCGTCCGGGCAGGAGAGCGGGGCCCGAGCCCTCCTGCGCCCGCGTGAGCTGGACCTCTTTCGATGAGCGGCGGCACGCGCGCCGGGGCGTCGGCCGCGCGGGGTAGCTGTCGGCCGGGGAGTTCCTTGCGCGGCGCAGGTCGGGGGCCGAGTGCCGCGCGGCGGCCGCGGCGGTTGCCGCGCGACCTGCCGCACAACTGGAGGGCTGGAGCCGCATGAGCGTTGCTCTGCTCGGCTTGCCACAGACGGAGCCAGGGTGCCTTGTCCCGACCTGGGGGGTCCTTCCCGTGGGCGCCCTGCGGTCGGGAAAGAGCCGGCTGGCGTCGGTGCTGTCGCCGGCGGAGCGCGAGACGTTCATCCTGGAGACTCTGGAGCGCACCCTCGGGCTCCTCGGGACGGCGCCGTCGCTCGAAGCAGTCGTCGTCGTCAGCCCCGACGAGGCGGTGCGGGCGCTGGCGGCACGTCGGGGCGCGGCCGTCCTGCGGGATGTGCGCGAGGACTTGAACGCGGCGCTCGAGGAGGCCACGCTGTGGGCCCAGGCGGAGGACGCCGAGCGCCTCCTGATCCTGGCCGCTGATCTGCCGTTGCTGGGGAGCGGCGACCTCGAGGCGCTGCTCGGCCTAGAGAGCGGGCCGAGTGTCTGCATCGCTCCGTGCAAGGATGAGAGCGGCACGAATGCGCTGGCCGTGCGACCGCCGGGCCTGCTGCGCTATCGGTTTGGGCCGCAGAGCTTTGCGGCGCACTGTCGCGCCGCCCACGCGGCGGGCGCCCATCTGCGCGTCGTGCGGTCGCGGTCGCTCAGCTTCGACATCGATACGCCGCGTGACTATTCCCTCCTGCGCCAGTGGCGTGAGAAAGCAGTGCGGTGAGGATGCTGCGGACACCTCACTCAGAAGCGGCCTCGTTAGCCAGTGAGCTCCGCGCCATGCCTGGCGCTGCGGCGGAGCTGCGGGCGTGCGGCGAGGCGGCGCCCGGGTCGCGGCTCAATGAGGGGCGGCGCTCGGCCCGGATGGTCACCTACGTCTGCAACGCCACCGTGCCGCTCACCACAGCGTGCGTCATGCGCTGCAGGTACTGCGGCTACTACGAGGATGACGCGCCCCTGTTGACGCCGGCGCAGGTGCATCGCCTCCTTGATGCCGCCGAGGCGAACGGCGCGACCGAGGTCCTCATCCTCTCCGGCGACCTGCCGGAGACCTTCCCGCAAATCCGGCGGCAGCTCCAGGATCTCGGCTACGCGAGCTTCGTGGAGTACGTCCTGCAGGTCTGCGCCTGGTGCCTGGAGCGCAACCTCCTGCCGCATACGAACATCGGCTACGTCACCTATGGCGAGCTGGAGCGGCTGCGGCAGGTGAACGGCTCGATGGGCATCATGCTGGAGACCACCGACCGGCAGCTCGCGCAGCGCGTGCAGCCGAAGAAGAGCATCACGGGACGGCTGGAGGTGATCAGGAACGCCGGCAGGCTGCGCATCCCGTTCACCTCCGGCATCCTCATGGGCATGGGCGAGGAGCAGACCAGCCGCCTCGCCTCGCTGGAAGCGATCATCCGCCTGCACGAGGAGTACCACCACATCCAGGAGGTGATCCTGCAGAACTTCGTGCCCAACAGTCGCTCGGCATTGCGCCTGGCGTCTCCGCTCACCTTTGAGGAGTATGCCGAGCTGATCGCCTTTGTCCGCCAGCGGTCGGATATCGAGGTGCAGATTCCACCCAACCTGGCGCGTGACTACCCGCACCTGGTGGAATGCGGTGCCACGGACCTCGGTGGCGTGTCGGCCGACATCGATTACGTCAACTTCGAGAACCCATGGGACGAGCCGGCGATGCTCAGCCGGCTGCGTGCCGCCGGCTGCACCATCCGCCTGCGCCTGGCGGTCTATGCCAAATACGTTTGGCTGGGGTGGTGCGCGCCACGGGTTGCGAACGTCGTGGAAAGGTACAGCCGTGAAGATGCCTATCGCTACTATACTCGATCGGGCCGCGCGGGGAGCGACACTCAGCGAGGCTGAAGCCCTGGCGCTCTTCGCCCTTGACGATGCCGCGGCGCTGCGCGATCTCTACGCCGTGGCCGACCAGCGGCGCGCCGCCCTGGCCGGGGATGAGGTTACCTACGTGCGCAATCGGAACCTCAACTTCACGAATGTCTGCATCACGAACTGCACCTTCTGCGGCTTCAAACGCAACAAGCAGGACGCGGATTCCTACACCCTTGACACGGAACAAATGTTGCGCAAGATTGAGGAGGCCCTGAGCGAGGAGATCACCGAGGTCTGCATCCAGGGGGGGCTGAACCCGGAGCTGAAGCTCGACTACTACTGCGCCCTGGTGCGCGAGGTGAAGGCACACTACCCCGACATCCATGTGCACGCTTTCTCGCCGCAGGAAATCCAGTTCCTCATTGACAACAATGAGGTGAGCCTCACCTACGTGCTCTCTTCCCTGAAGGAGGCGGGGGTCGATTCGCTGCCAGGGACGGCGGCGGAAATCCTGCGCGATGCCATGCGCTTGCGCATCTCACCCCGGCGGCTGATGACGGCGCAATGGGTGGAGATCATCACCACGGCGCACCGCGTCGGCTTGCCGACGACCTCGACGATGATGTACGGCCACCTGGAGAGCGCCGAGGACATCGTCGAGCACTACCGCGTGCTGCGGCACATCCAGCTCGACACCGGAGGCATCACGGAGTTCGTGCCGATGGCCTTCGTCCCCTTCACCACCCACCTGGGACGCAAGCACGAGATTCGCAGCGTCTCGTCGCAGACGTTGACCTTCAAGGTCTACGCCATTGCGCGCCTGTACTTCCAGGAGCTGATGGTGAATCTGCAGACGAGCTGGGTGAAGCTGGGCTTGGAGTGCGCCGTAGAGAGCGTGCGGGTCGGCGTGAATGACCTCGGCGGCACCCTGTTGGAGGAGAATATCACGCGACTTGCCGGTGGGCAGCATGGCCAGCGCCTCGACCTCGACAAGGCGCGCGCCCTGCTCGCGCCAACGGGTCGGCCCCTCGTGCAGCGGGATACGCTGTATCGGCGAGTGCCCGCGAACCAGTCGGCGATGTCGGTTGGGTGAGCATCAAACAAGGGCCCTCCCCACTCATTGAGAGGTTCTGCCGCTACCCCCAAAGGTTCTGCCGGGAGCCTCGCTAGCGCAGGAGAAAGAGCATGCTCGTCAAGGACTGGATGACTCGCGACCCCATTACCATCAACAGCTCCACCCTCCTCGTGGATGCCCAAAAGCTCATGAAGGACAACGGCTTCCGTCGCCTGCCGGTGGTTGACAACGGCAAGCTCGTGGGCATCGTCACGCTGTCGGATATCCGCGAGGCGGCCCCCTCACAGGCCACCTCACTGAGTATCCACGAGCTCCACTACCTGCTCTCGAAGCTCAAGATCACCGAGGTCATGACCCGCACGCTTGTCACCATTGATGCGAACGCCGCGGTGGAAGATGCCGGTCTGCTGATGAACCGCAAAAAGATCGGCGCCTTGCCGGTCATGGAGCACGACCGGCTGGTGGGCATCATCACCATCACGGACATCATCAAGGTGTTCGAAGAGGCGCTTGGCTACGGCACCCCTGGGGTGCGCTACACCATCGCCGCGGTGGATGTCGAGCCCGGCGCCGTCGGGCAGATCACGGCGATCGTCAAGCAGCAGAAGCGGAAAATCCTCAGCCTCTTGAGCATGCGGGCGCCCGGGACGAACCAACGGTCGCTCATCCTGCGCCTGGAGGGACGGGATTCCGCTGAACTGCGCGAGGCATTCAAGGCTGGGGGATACACCATCTCCAACGTGCATGTCACCGAGTAGCAGGCCTGCCGCGCCGGCGTGGGCACGTGGGCGGAAGGGGTCGCCGCGCCCGCCAGCGCTGCCGGAAGTTGGAAATGTTCCACGTGGAACATCCTGCGGGGTCGGCGCGCCCGCTGGCGCTGTCGGCCCCTGCTGGCGATGAGGTTCGGGCTCTCCTCGTGCGTGCGCACGTCTCTGCTTGCTGCCCCGTTTCTCCGTTGATCGTTCTCCAACCTCCTGGGTTCGCGAAGTTGCTCCCTCATGGTTGGAATGCTGCCGGCTGGTGGCATGGGGGGCTCGACACGGCACGCCCGCCAAGACGGCCGCGGCCGCCTCCGTGGTGAGGCTCTGTCGGCCGTCGGTCAATCTCTGCCCACGCTCCCGCATGGAGGCGCGTGGGAGAGGATGTCGCATGAAGATTCGCCTCAGTCAGGAAGCTCCGCAGGAGATCGCCGCTGATCTGCTCGTCGTGCCGCGCTTCGAGGCAGACGCCGAGGTGCCCCCGCCGGCGCGGGCGCTGGACCGCGCCGCGAAGGGGTTGCTGAGCCGCCTCTACGCCACGGGGGATGTCTCGGGGAAGCTGCACGAGTGCTGCGTCGTCTACACCCAGGGCAGCGTGCCGTGTCAGCGCATCATGTCTCTTGGCTGCGGCAAGAAGGAGGCGTTCAAGCTCGATACCGCGCGGGCGGTGATCGGCAAGATGGGGCGCGCGCTGCACCCCCGGAAGATCTCGCGCCTCGCCATCCTGCCGCCCGGGCTGGGGTTGCCGGACCTCTCACCGCAGCACCTGGCGGCTGCCTGTGTCGAGGGGCTGCGCCTCGGGCTTTACCGCTTCACCGAGTTCAAGACGAAGGAGGAGGAGAACGGGCGCACCGTTCCCGAGGAGTGCGTCCTTCTCCTGCCGGCGGCTGAAAAGCTCGCCCCCATCCAGGCAGCGGTGGAGGAGAGCGAGATCGTCTGCGAGGCCGTCCTGCTGGCGCGCGACCTCATCACGCGTCCCGGCTGCTCCTCGACGCCGACGGCCCTGGCCGAGGTGGCGCTGGAGGTGGGACGCCTGGCCAAGATGAGCTGCACCGTCCTGGATCGCGCCGACATGGAGAAGCTTGGCATGGGGGCCTTGCTGGGGGTGGCGCGCGGCTCCCAGGAGCCGCCGAAGTTCATCATCCTCGAGTATCGCGGGGCGCGACGGAAGGGGGAGAAACCGGTGGTCCTGGTCGGCAAGGGGATCACCTTCGACAGTGGCGGGCTCTCCCTGAAGCCCGCCGCCAGCATGGAGCAGATGAAGTACGACATGGCGGGTGGGGCGGCGGTCCTCGCCACCATGCAGGTGGTCGGCCGCCTGAAGCTGCCCCTCAACGTGGTGGGCCTCGTGCCGGCTACCGAGAACCTGCCGAGCGGCACCGCCTACAAGCCGGGCGATGTGCTGCGCAGCCTCTCCGGACAGACCATCGAGGTGCTCAACACCGATGCCGAGGGACGCCTCATCCTGGCGGATGCGCTGGCCTACGCCTGCCGCTACAAGCCCGCCGCCATCCTCGACATCGCCACCCTCACGGGAGCCTGCATCGTGGCGCTGGGCGACAACCTCATCGGCATGCTGGGGAGCGATGAGGCCCTCCAGGAGGAGGTGCGCCGGGCCGCCGACTTCAGCGGCGAGCGCGTCTGGCCCCTCCCCTTGTGGGAGGAGTTCAGCGAGCAACTGAAGAGCGATATCGCTGATTGGAAGAACGTCGGCAGCCGGGCCGCCGGCACGATCACCGCGGGGATGTTCCTGAGCAAGTTCGTGCAGTCCTACCCCTGGGTGCACCTCGATATTGCCGGACCGGCCTGGGCGGAGAAGGAGAAACCCTACGTCCCGAAAGGCGCCAGCGGCGTGGGGGTGCGGCTCTTCGTGGAGTTCCTGAAGCGGCGCGCGAGCAGCCAGGCCGCGGCAGGGGCAACAAAGACTCAGACAAAGAAACCGACGTAGGTTTGCGTCGCCGCGCCTCGTGGCATGATGGGCGTCCTTCCTCTTGAATCGCGGCAAGATTCGCCGCCAGGGAGCCGCGCCCCCCAGGCGCACTCCTGCTCCCCGAGTTGCTGCGTTGCACACGCCCCGAGGGGGCCTGCGGGATCAATCACCCCCAGTTCATCCTCGCCAGGAGTGCCGCTTTCCCCGCCTGGATCGTTTGGGGCAATTCCCCCCTTCGCTAGTCCCTCTCCACGCCATAGCGCTTCAGCTTGCGATAGAGGGTCATGCGCCCGATGCCGAGCATCTCCGCCGTCCGTTTGATGTTGCCGCCGGCGAAGCGCAGGGTCTCAAGCAGCAGCGTGCGCTCGGCGTCCTCCAGGGTTGAGGCAAGCTCGATTTGGATGACGCGGGGGAGATTGTGGCTCTGCCGACACACCTGCTCCCCCAGCTCATCTGGAGTGATGGTGCGGCGGCGCGCCAGGATGACGGCGCGCTCCACAACGTTCTGCAGCTCGCGCACGTTGCCGGGCCAGGTGTACCCCTCGAGCAGGCGCATGGCCTGCTCGGAAAAGCCGCTCACGTTGCGTCCGGTCTTCCTCTTGAACACCTCGAGGAAGTGGTGCGCCAGGAGCGGCATGTCGCCCTGGCGCTCGCGCAGGGGAGGAACCTTGAGGGGGTAGACGTTGAGGCGGTAGTAGAGGTCGCGCCGGAAGGCGCCGCGCTCGACGGCGGCCTCCAGGTCTACGTTCGTCGCCGCGATCACCCGCACGTCCACGCTGCGCACGGTGTTGCTGCCGATGCGCGCGAACCGCCCATCCTGCAGCACGCGCAGCAGCTTCACTTGGGCATTGGCGCTCAGCTCGCCCACCTCGTCCAGGAAGATGGCGCCGCCGTCAGCCTCCTCGAAGGTGCCGATGCGCCGCTGCTTCGCGTCGGTGAAGGCGCCTCCCTCATGCCCAAAGAGTTCGCTCTCGAGGAGCGTTTCGGGGATCGCCCCGCAGTTGATCTTGATGAAGGGGCGATTCTGCCGCGGGCCGGAGCGCTGGATGAGGTCCGCCAGCAGCTCCTTGCCGGTGCCGCTCTCTCCCTGGAGAAGGACCGTCGTGGTGCTGGCGGCGACGTGCAAGGCTGCCTCAATGCAGGCCTGGATGCTCGGGCTGTGGCCGATGATCTGCTCGGCGGCGCGCACCCCAGTTAACTGCCGCCGCAACTGCACGACCTCGCTGCTCAGTTGATCGCGCTCGAAGACCAGGGCGGCCTGACTGGCGATGCCGTCGACGAGCTGGCGCTCGTAGTCCGTGAACGGCTTGCGTGCTCGCCGCCACAGCAACGCCATGACGCCGAGGAGCTGACCGCCCACCACGATCGGCGTGAGGAGCGCCGCCTCGCAGCGAAAAACGCGACCCATGAGGTAGTGCGCGACGGGGTCGTCGGAATGGCGCTCCAGGCAGAGCGCGCCGTCATTCGGCTGCCGCAGCAGGGGTTCCACCTCCGGCGGCAGGCGCAGGGGATTCTGCAGCAAGAAGTGGCTGGCAGCCTCCGCCGGACGAATGGTGCCGAAGGTGATGCTGCCGTTGCGCCGGTCAAGGTCTCCCAGGCAGCCGAAGTCGGCGCGGAAGAGCTCGAGGGATTTCTCCAGCACGAAGGCCGCCGTCTCCTGCGTGTCGAACTTGGTGTGGATCTCGTTCGAGATTTCGAGCAGGGTGCGGGCGATCTGCACGTCCTGCTCCTTCTCGGTGTAGAGGCGGCTGTACTGGAAGGCCACGGCGAACTGTTGGGCCAGGGAGGTCATGAAGGTGATCTCATCCTGGGTCCAGTGGTGCTGCTGCACGCAGTGGTGCAGCCCGATCACCCCCAGGAGCTGGTCCTGGAAGGCGATGGGGACGATGAGGACGGATTTCGTCTGCAGCTCGCGACTGACCTGGCGCACCAGCTCGTGCAGCCAGGGGGCCGTGGTGTCGTCGATGGCGATGGGGGCCGCCATGCGCTCGCGGTTCTCGAGGAAGAACTCCGGCTGCAGCGGCAGGGCGAGGTTCTGACTGCGAGGCAGATGGTCGTCGGAGCGATACTCGTAGTTGATGCGCAGGTCTTGGTGGTACCCCAGGGCCATGAGGTCGCAGCGGTCCACCTGCATCATCTTGCCAAGCTCGTTGACCGTCGCTTGGAGGAAGACATCAAGGTTGATGACGCTGTAGATCTCGTTGCTGATGCGGCTGAGGATCGCCTCGCGAGCCTCGTAGCGCTTCACCTTGGCGTCGAGCGTGAGGGCGTCGGAGGATGGGCTTGAGGTTCCAGGCGATGCAGTGACAAGGTTCACGGTGGACCCTCCACACGCACGCGGGTGCGCAACCGCGGCCTCGCCCAAGCCTGCGCCGGAGCGCGACCGCGCCGCGAGGCGGGCCGTGCAGGGTCATCTCGGTGCCACGCCGCCGCCTCCGCCGCGCTTGGGGGCGACCGTGCGAGCGTCCAGGAACGCTGCACCGAACCGAACGCCGCACCGAGAGAGGCTGAAGGGGGCTCGGCGCGCCGGCTGGCGACGGTGCGGTCGCTTACTGCACCGTAGCCAGGCGCGAGTAATCTCCCTTTTGGCGGCCGACTTTGGCGCAGAGCTCGCCATTGACCTCAATCACGTCGGCGGTGATGTCGATGCGTTGGCGCATCAAGCTCGAGCCGACGCCGTACATCTCCACCGGCACCTTGAGCCGCTCGAACAGGTCGATGCGGGCCGCGGTGAACCCCCCCGAGGCGACGATCTTCAGGTTCTGCAGGCCGTGCTCGTCAAAGATTCTGCGCGCGTTGAAGACGAGCTGGGGGCACACCCCGAGGCTCGATTCATCCTGCGGCTCCACGGAGATATCCCGCAACTGACTTGAGGTGTCAAAACGCACCGCGAAGATCTTATGGTTCCCCTCGCCGACCACGCAGCTCAAGTCCGAGGAGGGCTCGCCGGGGTAGTAGGCGGCTTGAAAGGCGCGGGCGCAGCGCAGGGTCGTGCCGATGCAGTCGTTGTCCCAGTCCACCAGGATGATGCGGTTCACCGAGGAAGAAATCTGCCGGTCGAACGCCAGCGACGCCTCCGCCGTCGAGCCGCTGTAAGAGGCGATGAGGGCGTGCGGGATGGTTCCCAGTCCCTGGGCCCCCCAGTAGTCGGCGTTGGCATCGGTGCTGACGCCGAAAGCCCCTGCCTTCATGGCGGCGTAGCCGTCCGTGGCTTGCACCCAGTAGTGGTCAAAGCGCGCCGGGAAGAACATGACCAGCTTCTTGCCCGCCGCCTTGACCACCTCGCGGGTTGCCGTGGCCACGCCGGTGGGGCGGGCGATCACCCCAAGGAGGACGGTTTCCAGGTAGGCAAAGTACTGCTGCGGGCCTTCAATGACCAGGAAGGGCTCCCACGGCTCCACCGTGTCGCCGTCGTAGAGGGCACGCACATGCAGCGTCCGCCAGCAGTCGACCCAGAGGCGGTTGAGCTGGGCGCGCAGCTTCGTGCGCTGGTTGTGCAGCTCGATGATCTCGGCTTCGGAGCCCTCGAGGCTCAGCTTGTGCAGGTAGTACTGCACGGTGCGCAACTCCTGGTAGATCTCGCCCGCCTTCTCCTCATCCTCGTAGTAACCGGTGCAGGTGCGCAGGACAGCCAAGGACTCATCGATGCCCACCACGGTGGCCGGGTCGCGGGCGAAAAACTGGTAGGTGACGCGCGGGTTGTGCCGCTCCCGGCGCAGAATCTCACTGACGCGCAGGAAGTACTTGTCGGAGTAATAGCCGGCTCGAATCTTATCCAGCGGCACCTTGAAGACATAGGGTTCCAACCGAGTTGCTGTCATAGCTGCGCCTTCCCAAAGTGTTCCGACTGATGACATCCCAACTATGGGACCCAATGGATCAAAAGTCAAAGAGTGCAACGCCAGGCAATCCCTGCGGGTGTGCCCCGCCGACGCGCCCGCGGGGGCGGGATTGAAGAGGCGCTCAAGTCTTCCCTGGGGACGCCGATAGAGAGACTGAAGGGTTCCCCGGGCGATCCACAATGGGTTGCTCCCCTACGCTCGTGATAGGCTTCTCCGCCAAAGGCAAACTGCCCGAAAGGGTAGGACGCAAAGCCACTGGCCTGAAAAGGCAGCAGGGCTGCCGGAGAGGTAAACCCAGCCATTCCGTGGTGGGTTTTTGCGTTCGCTGGAAGACGGAGAGCACCTCTTCACCAGTTCATGCAGAGGAGGTGATCTCATGCAGCCGGTCACCCAAGTTGTCCAGGGTTACCGAGTCCCCCGCTACGACTCTCGCCAGCATCCCCGACGCCAACCGCGGGGGAAGAAGGAGGATCGCTGCGGCGCCGCCGTGGAAGCCGCTGCGTGCCTGCCGGAGGAGTTGCCGCCGAGCGCGGCCGAGATCGAGGTGCTGGATCAGCTCTATGAAGAAATCTGCCGGCGCATGGGAGTCGGCAACCGCAGCCGTCTCGATCTCCTTGTGTAACCCGCGCGGCGCCTCGGCGTGAGCTGGAGGCGCCGCCCCCGCGCCGACACTGGGGCAAGGCTGGCGGGGTTTTGGCTGCGACGCGCCACCCCCGCCGGCCGATCCCCCCCGCCTGCTCCCCTTGCGGCCCACGCCGGTGTACCGCCTCGTCTGCGTTCCCCCCTGCTTTGAATCTCCCTTTTTGCTCCACGCCCTTCGCGCACACGTCGCATCTCAATGCCCTCGCCGCCTGACCCGTGGGGCGAGGCTCGCCGCCCCCCCCGCCTGCTCTTCTCGGCGGCTGCGATGCCGATTTTCCACGTTACCGGGTGCGCTGGAGCGTATTTTGGCATGGAATATGCCAGTCTTATTCAGTACTTTAACTAGTAAGGAGGGGGGCCGCCGGAAGCGCCGGGGTCCAGTCTGCACACCTCCTGGCGGCGCCCGGAACGACAGCAACGCGAGGAAGACGGATGGCTGGCATGAGATCTCGCAGAGTGGAGGTCCCACGCGATCACCCACTCCGGAAGTTTTTCGGCTCGATCACCATGCTGAGCTTTGAGGGCATCAATTTTCCTGACCCCGAGGTGGTCACCTACGTTGCCAACCTGCTCACCGATTTCGTCCAGGTCGACAGCCTCTACGCCCTGCGCGACGAGGAGGGCAGGCGCCTGGAGTACATCGTCGACATGCTGATCCTGGCGAGCGAGAAGGGGCGCGCCGAAGAGCGCCAGACCCGTAAGCACATCGGCGACTACTGCCTCTTCCTCTCCGGCCTCTACCCCGAAAGCCTCAATCGCCGGGCGGTGGGGCCGGCCTACTACGTCTCCCAAGGGAAAGCGGCCTACGCCACGGTGGCGGCGATCGACGGCGTGCACCCCAGCGGCCAGCTCTTCCGCAAGCTCTCGGCTCGCTTCGAAGGCTGCGTCACGGCTCTGAACCTGGGCAAGGAGTACCTCCAGGACCCCTTTTACCAGTACCTTCTGCGGCAGATGGAGCTGTGAGGCCGCTGATGGAGGCGCGCCGGCGTTCATGCGGCGCCGCGGCGCGGTCGAGGGCGCGGGGTGTCCGTCTCTGGCTACGGAGGGAGTGCCGCGCGTTCGAGCCTGCGGGGGGATTTTTTTCGTCTTGATTTTCGTATTTTATTCGTTTATCTTAACACGTGATGCGTCAAGGCAGGAGCGGCGTTCACGAGCTTCTCCCTGGACTCCACGGCGATAGACGAGGCTGCCGCTGCGGTGCTGGGAGCCGGCTCGGCGTTGCTCCGTCATTCGCCTTTCTTTTGCTGAACCGCGGCGGCAAGGCTGGGCCGACGCGAGGCGTCGATGTTCACCCACCTCCACGTGCACAGCCACTACTCCTTCCACGCCGGCGCCTCGCGTCCCGCGGAGCTGGTGCGCCGCGCCGCCGAGCTGGGGATGGAGGCGCTGGCGCTCACTGATACGAACGGCCTCTACGGCGCCGTGGAGTTCTTCAAGGCCTGCGAGGCGGCCGGCCTGCGGGCGCTCATCGGGGCGGAGGTGGATGCTGGCGGGACGCCTGCCGCTGAGTCAGGGGCCGCTGCCGCGGCAGGGGAGGAGGCCGCTGGGGCCGAAGCGGCGCGCGCGGTCGTCCTGGCCAGGAACGAGGCGGGCTACCAGGCGCTCTGCCGGCTCGTGACGGCGCGTCACCTCGACGCCGCCTTCGAGCTGCCGGCCGCCCTTGCCGCCGGCGCCGCCACGGGAGACGTCATCATCCTCAGCCATGCGGCGCCGCTCCTCGTGGAGCTGGCGCGGCGCGGCGTGGGGAAGCGGCGGGGCGAGCCCCTCGTCTTCGGCGAGATCCGCGCGCTGCCCGAGGTGAACCCGGCGCGGCGCATCTGCCAGGCGGCGCAGCGGCGGAATCTCCAGGTCCTGGATGCCTGCGCCAAGGCCGGCTACCCCATCGTCGGCACGAACCACGTCTTCTTCGCCCACCCGGCCCAGCACCTCGTGCATCGCCTGCTGCGCGCCATCGGCCTGCGCACCACCCTCGGGCTCCTCGATCCGGCGGCAGCGGTGGGAGCGCACTGCTTCCTGAAGAGCCCCCGGCAGATGGCGGAGCTCTTCCGCGACCTCCCCGAGGCGGTGCGCAACAGCAGGGTCATCGCCGAGCAGTGCGCCTTCCGCTTTCGTCTCGGCGAGCCGGTCTTCCCACGATTCAGGCCGCAGGGCCAAGCGGCGGGAGACGGCGCAGCCGCCTGGAGCCCAGCAAGCGCGCGGACCTTCCTGCAGCGTCTGGCCGAGGAAGGGCTGCGCTGGCGCTACGGCGCCCGGCCGCGGCGCTCGGCGCGCCAGCGCCTGGCGCGCGAGCTGGAGGTCATCGAGCGTCTCGGCTTCAGCGATTACTTCCTGGTCGTTTGGGACATCGTCGCCTACGCCCGCTCGCGCCGCTACCCCTGCCTGGGACGCGGTTCAGCCGCCAACAGCATCGTGGCGTACTGTCTCGGCATCACGCACGTCGATCCCCTCGATCACAACCTCTTCTTTGAGCGGTTCATGAACCCCGAACGCACCACGCCGCCCGACATCGACCTCGATTTCGGCACCCGCCGGCGCGACGACGTGCTCGGCTATGTCTACCGCACCTACGGCGACGACCACGTGGCGATGATCTGCACCATGAACCGCTATGCCGCGCGCTCGGCCGCGCGCGAGATCGGCAAGGCCTTCGGGCTGCCCGAGGCCGAGCTGCGCCGCTACGCGCGGCAGATTCCGCACGCCCGCGCCGCGCACCTGCCGCACCTGCGCCAGCGCTACCCCGAGTGCCGCGACCTGGAGGTGGAGCGCGAGCCGCTGCGCACGATCCTCCTCCTGGGGCAGGCGCTCGATGACGTGCCGCGCCACCTGTCGATCCACTGCGGCGGCATCGTCATCACCCCCGACCCGATCACGAACCACGTGCCGCTGGAGCGGGCGGCCAAGGAGTTCATCATCACGCAGATGGACATGGTGCCCATCGAGGACCTCGGCCTCATCAAGATCGACCTCCTCGGCAACCGCTCCCTCGACGTCCTGCCCGATACGCTGGAGGCGCTGCGGGCGCGGCTGGCGGCGCGCTGCGGCACCGGCGAGGAAGGCAACGGCGGCTCGCCGGGCTCCCCAGGCTCGGAGGGGGGGCGGCAGGGGCGGCGCGGCGGATCGGCTTGCGGGATCGCCGCGAAGGTGCCCGACGTGGAGGATTTCGCCCGCATCTTCGCCGACCGCGCCACCCAGGACCTCATCGCCCGCGGCGCCACCATCGGCTGCTTCTACATCGAGTCGCCGGCGATGCGCTCGCTGCTGCGCAAGCTGCGGGTGCGCGATTTCCCCAGCCTCACCGCGGCCAGCTCGATCATCCGCCCCGGCGTGGCCGAGAGCGGCATGATGCGGCAGTACCTCGCCTGCTTCCACGAGCCGCGCCGCGCCGTCTACTACCACCCCCTCATGGAGGAGCTGCTGCGCGAGACCTTCGGCGTCATGGTCTACCAGGAGGACGTCATCAAGGTGGCGCACAAGCTGGCCGGCATGTCCCTGGGCGAGGCCGACCTGCTGCGCCGCGCCATGAGCGGCAAGATGCGCTCGCAGGAGGCCATGGAGCGCAGCCGCGGCGCCTTCCTGACGGCCTGCGCCGGCAACGGCATCAGCCCGGCGGTGGCGCGGGAGATTTTCCGGCAGATCGAGTCCTTCGCCGGCTACTCCTTCTGCAAGGCGCACAGCGCCTCGTTCGCCCTGCTCTCCTTCCAGGTGGCGTACCTGAAGGCACACCATCCGGCGGCGTTCCTGGCGGCGGTGCTCAGCAACGGCGGCGGCTTCTACGGTCCTTGGGCCTACCTCAGCGAGGTGCGGCGCCTCGGCCTGGACGTGCTGCCGCCGGATGTCAGCGCCAGCGACGTCGCCTCTACGGGGAGCGATGCCGCGCGGGGTGGCGTGGTGCGCATCGGCCTGGGCGCCCTGAAGGGGATCAGCCGCGAGACGCTGGCCTCCATCGTGGCGGCGCGCCGGCAGCGGCCGTTCAGCTCGCTCTTCGACTTCCTCGCCCGCGGCCGCCCCGAGCTCGAGGAGGCGCGCCGGCTCATCCGCTGCGGGGCGCTCGAGGGGGTGGGGAGGGCCATGCGGGGGTGGGGAGGGAGGCCGCAGGGGCTGACGCGCGCCGAGCTGATGTGGCTGCTCGAGCTGCAGTTCGCCGCCGCGCGCCAGGTGGCGGACTCACTCTTCCCCGATGACTCGATGGCCCGCGTGACCCCCTTCCTGCCGCCGCTGCCCGACTACCCGGAGGAGGTGAAGTTGCGCGAGGAGCTGGCCGCCCTCGACTTCCTGCTCACGCGCCAGCCGCTGAGCTTCTACGGGGCGGCGGCGGCGCGCCACGGCTGCGTGCCGGCGGCGGAGCTGCCGCGCTTTGCCGGCAAGCGCGTGGCGGCGCTCGGCTGGAAGATCGCCGAGAAGCGCACCGTCGTCAGGCGCAGCGGCGAGTCGATGAAGTTCCTCTCCCTGGAAGACGAAAGCGACACCTTCGAGGTGACGCTCTTTCCCGACGTCTACCGCCGCGTGGCGCCGCAGACGCGCGGCTACGGCCCCTTCCTGGTTAGCGGCCGCGTCGAAGAGGAGTTCGGGGTCGTCAGCATCACCGCCCAGCGGCTGGAGAACCTCGACTTCCTGGCGGACTTCCCCGGCGCCGGGCGGGGTGATGCCGGCGCTGGCTTCAGCTTTGGCGAAGGAACTCCAGAATGCACCGCAGGGTCGCCTCAGGGCATTCCTCGTGCGGCATATGCCCCGCGTCCGGCAAGACCACGAGGCGCGAGCAACGGATGGCTGCATGCAGGAGGCGGCCAAGGCGAGGCGGCACGATGCGATCGTGGGCGCCCCAAATGAGTAGGGTGGGAACGGCGATGCCGCGGTACGCCTGCGTGAGCCGCTGGGCGTCGCGCACGGGAAGCTGGCGGGCGGTCCGCAGCATGGCCTGGCGCGAACCGCGGCTCAGCAACGGCGTCGTATAGGCCTGGAGATCGGCCTGGGTGATGCGCGCCGGGCGATGGAAGCTGCGCCGCAGCGTCAGCGCGACGATCGGGCGCACGGGAGCGGCGGCGAGGAGAAGCCTGCCGAGGAGCGGCGTGCGCAGGAGCCGGAAGCTCAGCGGCAAGGGCTGGGGGTAGGCCGCCGCGGCGAGGAGGATCAGCCGTGTCACGGGGTTGCGGCGGCGCGACTGCAGCTCCAGGTAGGTGAGGAGCGCCACGGTTCCGCCGTAGGAATGCCCCAGGAGCGTCAGGCGCGACAGCTTGAGCGCCTCGATGAAGGCGATGACGAGGGCCGCCTGGTCGCTCGGCCGGTAGCCGCCCTCGTTCGGTTTCGACGAGCGTCCGCACCCCTTCAGGTCAAGAGTGATGACGCGGCGCCTGCCGGCGAGATGCGGGACGAGCTTCCGCCAGGTGGCGGTCGAGGCGCCGAACCCGTGCAGGCAGAGGAGGGGATCGCCGTCTCCCGCCTCGGCATAAAAGAGATTGGCCTCGGGGTGGCGGAACATTGCCATAAGCGGGAGACGCTGCCTGCGATCGACCCTGGCCGAAGGGGAACCGCCTCGCGGGGGAGGTGGCCGCCGCGGCGCAGCCGACCGGCGCCCGGGCGACGCATCGGCGCGGCCAGCGGCCTGGGGACGCCGCCGCACCTGGGGCAGCCGCGAGCTCTTCCCCACGGCTCTCGGAAGCCCCACCGAGCAGGGTTTCCTCAGCGCCCCCAGGCCCCTCGTCTTGTCGTTCATCACAGAAAACTTCGGTAACCCGACTAACGGCGCGACGATCCAACGCTCGGTAACCGTTTTAAATGGCTTGACAGGGTGCAGAGTCTGCACAGCGGCGGCATTCCAGCACCCTCCCGAGGGTCGCGCGGGCGCCCTGCTCGCCGCACGGCAGGCGCCGTCGCGGCTCAGCCTCTGTCGCCCGAGGTGGCCTGTCGCCGCGGCTCCTTACCTGCACAATCTTCCCCGTGGCCGATTGGGGCAGGCTCGCCACGAGCTCCGCCACGGGGGGCACTCTTGGAGGCGGCCAGGCGCTTCCGGCAGTACTGGATGATCTGCCGGTTGGTGACCTGCTCTTCCTCCCTGCAGCGAAGGTAGGACTTCACGGCCTCGCCTTGCAGCGCGCCCTGCCCGGGGAAGCGCAAGGCGGCGTTCTCGGGAGCGCGGGCGACGTTTATACCGCTCATCCCTCCCGCACCCACTCCCCGCAAGGTAGAACGGGAACCAGGTTTAGGCAAGGTACGAAGCTGCCATCGGTTCGCCTCGGCGGCCGCCGGACGAACATCGGGAGGGCCGGTTCCCAGGCTGGGGCAGGGACGTTCTCCCGCCCTAGCTCCCCTTGACGCTGGCACCCCCATCACCAACAATCAGCGTTGCCTCTGCGGCAGGCCGTCTTCCCGGCGAGGGCGGGATTCGCAGCCGCGCCGGGCGCTCCGCAGGCAGGCGGTCCACACGACCGCGCCACCGATGAGTGGCGCGGATGGGAGCGACGCCGCGGCTCCCGGCAGCGGGCCGCGGAACGGCGCCGCGCCTGCCCCGACGCCTCGCCGAGAACTTTCGCGCCACGTTCCATCGTTTGGGAAGGAGTGCCCGTGTCTGAGCCGCAGCCCTTGACGCCCCCCGCCGTCGGCCTGGCGATCTTCCTCTACACACTGTGGGGGAGCATGTACATCGCCACGAAGTTCGGCTACCGGGATGCCTCGCCGCTGCTCTTCTCGGGCCTGCGCATGATCCCGGCGTCGCTCACCCTCCTCCTGCTGGCCTGGTGGAACCACCTCTCCCTGGGCCTGACGCGGCGTCAGTGGCGCATCGTCATTGCCTTCAGCGCCCTGTTCTTCGTCGACACCTGCTTCCTCTACCTCGGCCTGAACTACACCTCGGTGGGCCATGCCACCATCCTCATCAACAGCAGCGTCATCTTCGTCATGCTCCTGTCGCGGCCGGTGCTGGGCGCGCGCGTCCGCCTGCTCCAGTGGATTGGCGTGGCGGGGGCCTTTTTCGGCATTGCCCTGGTGATGCGCGATCGGGGCGCGCAGGGGAGCTCCGTCTCGCTCCTGGGCGATCTCCTCATCATCACGGCGGGCTTGTTCTGGGCGCTCTACAACGTCGCCTACAAGCGCATCGGCCGAGAGGTGCAGAGCACGGTGCTGATTTTCTACATGGACTTGCTGACCATGGTGCCGTTCATGCTCGCGGCGCCGCTGGTGGAGCGGGTGCGTTTCACGGCCACGGCGTCGCTGGCCGTGTCGGTGGTCTACGTGGCGGTGTTCACCCATGTCGTCGGCTTCCTTCTCCACAACTGGCTGCTGCGCCACTACGACGCGAGCCGGGTTTCGGCCTTCATGTTCATCATGCCGCTGGCTGGGGTGGTGCTGGGGGCCGCGGTGTTCGGGGAGCAGATCGGCCTCTGGGTGCTGAGCGGGCTGGCCTTCGTCTGCTCCGGGATTTACCTCGCCAATCGCGCCCCCCGCAGGCGGTGAGGCTGCCGTCGCCTGGCGCGCGGCCGGCGGATTCGCTGCGGCCCCGGGGCAGTGTGGTGGCGAGCGGGCGAGGCGCTTGGGGTGGAGCTGGAGGGGGAGCCGTGGCGGTCCGCGGCGGGCAGGCTCCGCGTCGCGAAGGGATGATCGTGGGGGAAGGACTTGTCGTTCTGGCGGAGAGGATCTTCCGTGCCGGCCTGCGGGCCGTTGACGGCGAGGCGGTGGTGCGGCGCGCCCTGGCGCTGTGCTCGGGGGAGGGCCGGCCTGCTTTGCTGCGGGTTGCCGGGGAGGAGCGCGCCATGCCTGAAAACGGGCGGCTGGCACTCCTGAGTATCGGGAAAGCGGCGGCGCCGATGGCGGCGGCGGCCGAGGCCGCGCTCGGCGCCGTGCTGGGGGAGGGGATCGTGATCACCAAGGAGGGTCACGCTCTGCCCCTGCGCCGCTGCCAGGTGTTCGAGGCCGGGCACCCCCTTCCCGACGCCGCCGGGGTGGCGGCGACACAAGCGGCGCTCGCCATGGTGGATCGGCTGGGCCGGGATGACCTCCTCCTGGTGTTGGTCTCCGGCGGCGCTTCGGCACTCTTCGTGGCTCCACCGCCCGGCCTGGCGCTCGCTGAGCTGCAGACCATGACCTCCGCCCTCCTCGCGTGCGGGGCCAGCATCCATGAGCTGAACACCGTCCGCAAGCACTGCTCGGCCTGCGCTGGGGGCTGGCTGGCTGCCCGCGCCGCGCTGGCGCGCATCGAGGCACTCATCCTCTCCGACGTGATCGGAGATGATCTTGCAACTATCGCCTCGGGTCCGGTCACGCCTGATCCGAGCACCTTCGCCGAGGCGCTGGAGATTGTGCACCGCTACCGGCTGCGCCGCAGCGTTCCCGCCGCCGTCGTGCGCCACCTCGAGGAGGGTGCGGGCGGCAGGCGGCCGGAGACGCCGAAGCCCGGCGCCGCCTGCTTCGAGCGCGTGCGCAGCACCATCGTCGCCAACAACGAGACGGCGCGGCGCGCCGCGGCGGCCTGTGCCGCGTCCCTGGGGTTCTCAACCTGCGAGGTTGCGGATCCCCTCCAGGGAGAAGCGCGGCTGGCGGCGCTGAACCTCGTTGAGCTGGCGCGCCGGGTGCGCCGGGGGGAGGGGCCGGTGCGCGAGCCAGCTTGTCTTCTCGCAGGCGGCGAGACCACCGTGGTGGTGCGCGGGAAGGGGCGGGGGGGACGCAACCAGGAGTGCGCCTTGGCGGCGGTGCAGGGGCTGGCCGGGATGGAGGGCGTCGCGCTGCTCTGCGCCGGCTCGGATGGGAGCGACGGGCCGACGCCGGCCGCCGGCGCCGTTGTTACGGGCGAAACCCGCAGCCAGGCCGAGGAGCGGCACGCCGATCCCCGGCAGTTCCTGGCCCGCAATGACGCCTATGGTTTCTTTGCGCGCGTCGGCGGCCACCTCATCACCGGGCCGACGCGCACGAACGTCATGGACCTGGCGATCCTCCTCCTGGATCGCCGCGCCGGAGCCGCGGGCGAGGCTGACCCCCCTCCCGCCCGCGTCCCGGCCTGAGATCGGGGCGTCCGACTGCCCTGCCAGCGGTTATGTCGTGGCGTAGCGCGGAGCCCCCGGGTTGCGTGGGGGCTCCGTCACGCTTGGTTGCAAGCCTGGCCTTCTCCGGGGCCGTATGCGTGGCCCCGGGGTAGGGAGACCGCTCAGGCGCGCTTCTCCATGGGAACGTACGCCACCTCCAGCGGACCCTTGTAAAGGGCGCGGGGACGGAAAATGCGGTTGTCCGGCAGGTACTCGAGGACGCGCGCCACCCAACCGGCCACGCGGCTCACGGCGAAGATCGNCGTGAAGAGCGCCGGTTCATACCCCAGGCTGTAGTAAATGGTGCCGGAGTAGAAGTCGACGTTCGGGAAGATGCCGCGCTCGCCGTAGGCGTCGATGATCTTCTTCTCCATGCGGGTGGCGATTTCGTAGAGTTGCTTCGTGTTGTGCAGGGCCGTGACCTCTTTCGAGTACCGCCCCAGGATGCGGGCCCGCGGATCATATGCCTTGTAGACGCGGTGGCCGAAGCCCATGAGCTTTTGCTTGCTGGCGATGGCGTTCTCGACCCACGTCTCCGTCTTGTCGGGATCCTTGATGCCAAGGAGAATCTCGATCACCTTCTCATTGGCGCCCCCGTGCAAGGGCCCCTTCAGGCTGCCGATGCCCGCCGTGACGGCGCTGTACATGTCACTGAGCGAGGAGGAGACCACCATGGAGGTGAAGGTGGAGGCGTTCATGCCGTGGTCGGCGTGGAGGATCATGGAGATATCCATGACGCGGGTGGTGAAGTCATCCGCTTTCGCGCCGGTGGCCATGTAGAGGAAGTTGGCGGTATGGTCCAGCTTCGGGTCGGGAGCCACCGGTTCCTTGGACTTCCGCAGCCGCGCCACGGCGCCGCAAATCGTGGCCACCTGCGCAACAAGCTTGATGCCGATCTCTCTGGCGTTGTCCACACTCGTGTCTTCGGCCTTCTTTTCGAAGCAGCCGAGGGCCGAGACACCGGTGCGCAGCGCCGACATGGGGTGCGTATCCTTGGGGATGTTCCTGAGGACGTCGATGACACCTTTGGGAACGTTGCGATAGCCGAGGAGCTTGTTCTTGAAGCTTGCAAGTTCCGCCTGTGTGGGCAGCTTGCCGAAGATCAGGAGGTACGCTGTCTCTTCGTAGGTGGAGTGCTCGGCGAGGTCTTCAATCTTATACCCACGATAGTTCAGCATGCCTTTCTGGCCATCGACATAGCCGATGGTCGATTCACAGGCGATGATCCCATCCAACCCCTTGACGTACTCAGCTTGCCCGTAGAATTTTTGTTCGGCTGCCAATGACCATCCCTCCTTGCGAAACGAAGCGATTCCTGCCGCGCAGCACCCGCCCGCCTGGGATGCACCGATGCGCTTCCCCGTTGTGTCTCCGCCCTCCCCGGTGCTGCATCACGAGGGCGCGAGCGGCGCCCTCCCTCAGCTACGCGCCCGTGGTCTGCCCCCAACCCAGGCGCCCGAGCACCGCGGCGGATTACCGCGCGCGGGCTCCCTGTAGCGCTTCTCTTTCTTTTCGTTGTCACCCCGGCCGCCGGCCTGGAGCACGCCGCAGAGCGCCCTCCGCGACGCCGGCGGCTTGAGGGATGGAAGTCGGGGTGGAAACCTCGCCCGCTAGGGAACCTTTCCAGCCGGTCAGTGTCTAGCCAATCAACTCTTCACTCCCTTCCCTTCCCACGGCTCCCCGGCGCAACGGTTCCAGGCTGCGGCTACGTCCGGCCCGCTAGGTCTGCGGCAGTGACGGACGCATCTTCTTCAGGGCTACAATGCTCAAGATGTGAGTGAGGATTGACACTCCCGCGCCGCTGAGGGCGGCATGCATGTGCGCGACGGGAGCGAGGCTCCCACTCATGGCCATGAATCCCAGCCCAACCGTGACGAGGAGCAGGATGATGGATGCCAGTGCCAGGAAGATGACGACATTGCGCATAGGGCCTCGGCTCTCTCCATCTGCTGAACCGCCCGCCGGGGGGAGGCGGCGTGGCCTCGGGCTGTCGTGAACCTCGGCCCGGTTGCCGTCTCAAGTTCCAGAACTTGCCTGAAGATGGCGGGGCGGCGCGGTGGTGACGCCCAGCTAGGGGCCCCGTTGCTTCCCACGGAGCTTGAACGCTCTGCGCCACCTCCAGCAAGCCGCCCCCCAGCGACCGGGATCAGCCGGCGTGAACGTTGGTCTGTGCGTACATCGAGAGGGAGGTTCGGCGGTTCAGCGTCGCTGGAGCCTAAACATCCAGCCTCAACCTGAAGCCGCCGCAGCGCGATGTTTGTTCTAATATAGGGAGCACCTTCGCGCAATCGCAACCGCTCCGTAAAGGAGAAGCTCATGCGCTCTGTTTTTCATGCTCTGGCACTTGCCGGCTGCCTGCTCGTCCTCGCGGGGGGAACCGCCGCGGCGGCGGAGCTGGCCGTATCGCCGAACCCCGTGCTCCTCAAGGCGGCTGGCTCGCAGCGCTTCTCGGTGACTGGGGGGACGGGGGCGTACCAATGGAGCGCCAGCGCCGGCTCCTTCGACACGACGACGGCGAGCGAGGTGCTCTACACCGCGCCGCGCAGCACCGGCGAGGCGCGGCTGACGGTGCGCGATTCCATGGGGCAGGAACTGACGGTGGCGGTGCGGGTGCTCAAGCCGCTGCGGCTCACCCCCGCGCGCGCCACCATCCAACCCGGCGACAGTGTCACCGTGCAAGCGGTTGACGGCTCCGATCGACTCACCTGGGCGGTGAGCGCCGGTCGGCTTGCAGCCAGCGGGGAGCGGCGCCACCTCTTCACCCCCCCGGGTGAGCCGGGGGAGTATGAAGTGAGCGTCACCGATCAGGCCTTTGGGGAGCGCTCCCGGACGCTGGTGACGGTCATTGCGCCCCTGCGCCTGGAGCCGACCTCCGTCCTCCTGCGGCCCGGCGGCAAGCAGCGCTTTGTGGCCTCGGGAGGGGGTGGGTCGTACGTCTGGACGGTGACGGAGGGTTCACTCTCCGCCAACAGCGGCGCCGAGGTTGAGGTGAGCACCCCATCACGTTTCGGAGAGGTGACCGTGAAGGTGGCGGACGCATTGGAGCAGCAGGCGTCGGCGACCATCACCATCCTGCCGCCTCTGCGGCTGACCCCCGGCTCGGTGGTGGTGCAGCCCAATGCTCGGTTCAGCCTCACCGCAGTCGGCGGCAGCGGCCACCTGGGCTGGCGGGCGGGGTGGACGGCCGCCGCCGGGAACCTCATCGCCACAACGGAGAGGACGGCCACCTTTCAAGCCCCGGCCGAGGCAGGCCTGTACCAGGTGACGGCGAAGGATGAACGGACCGGCGAGTCCCAGGCGGCGGCGGTGAAAGTCGTCGCCCCGCTGAGCCTGGTGCAACCTGAGGGTCGGCCTGCCACGAAATCGGACTGAGGCGCCGTGAAGGGCCGACGGCTTCGAGGCCCCTCGTCGAAGCGGGGCGACGGCGCCTCGACAGTGGCCAGGTAGGGGGGAATGCTGATGACCGCCCGCCCGCCTGTGGTTCCTCCTTCCGGGTGTTCCCAGAGCCGCAGTCGCCGCCGCAGGCCGCCCGCGGCGATCTTTTTTCCTGGAAAATAATCTGGCGCGGAGCCGTGCAAGGTTTTCCTCGACCCTGCGTCTATAGCAGGCGAGGGAATTGATAGGTTGGGTCGCTATAACCTGTTGTGGAAAGGGAAGGGATAGCCAGACTGCAATCTGTCATTTCCCTCTCACTTGCCGCTTCCTCTTGGGCTCGCCGCACCTTTTGGGGAGAGACCCCGCCGCTGCCGGAGACAGGGCGGCGATTTTTACCATTAAAGCCTTGACAATGACAAGAAATTCTGCTACAGGTAAGGCACCTTTCCACAACATACGGAAGCCTACGGGATGGTGACCGCGTCCTTGGGGGGATGCTCACCTCGTTGGACATAGCGACCCTTCGACCGATGTTGCAAGTGGCCAGCAGTTCGGCGTGCCAGGTTGAAGTCACACTTATCCCTTCCCGATACCAGGGTTATTGCAGGTAGCGAGGCGTGCGAGTTCGTTCTCTCTCAACCTCGCTTTCATGCAAGTGGTTGAGTGACTTCGGCTTCAGCAACTCAGAGGAGGATGTTCGGTTCGCGGTTGCAGCAGCGAATGAAGTTGCACGTCATTCGATCGACGGAGCCAAATGGGGATACCCGAGGGAGGTGCGGCGAGAGGGCATGCCGCTGGCTTCCTGGGCAACCTTGTGGATGCCTATGGACAGAAGGGGAGATTGTGAATGGGGACTCATCACGTGAGTGACTGCTTTGCGCGAGGCGGCCCGCTTCCGGCAGCGCTTCGAATGAAAGAGCGAACGCTGCAAGCCGGCTACCTCCTTGTGGCACTCCTGCTTGCCCTGCTCGTCATCCCTGCCTTGCCAACCGTTGCGCAAGGTCAGGCCTGCACCACCAACACCATCAACCTCGATTCCACCGTCAACGGCACCTTGAGCACGACCGATTGCCGGTCGCCGCGGCGCGCCAGCGGCTTTGCCGAGCTCTGGACCTTCAACGGCACCGCCGGCGCCAGCATCAGCATCGCCATGAGTAGCGCCTTCGACCCTTACATCTACCTGCTGGACAGCAACGGCCAGATCGTGGCCCAGGATGATGACAGTGGTCCGGGGTTGGACTCGTTGATCCGCGTGCAGTTGCCGCGCAGCGGCCAGTACACCATCGAGGCGACGGAGTTCTGCTGCCTGCGCACCGGCACCTACACCCTGACCCTCGGGCAGGAGGTGCCGCTCCCTCCGATCAACCTGGGAAACGGCCCCTTCTGGGAGAACAACCTCGGCAGCAACCTCGGCATGCCGCGCTATTCGACGCGTGAGGAAGCCATCGGCTTTAATTTTCAGTACGCCGGCCAGACCTTCACCCGCGTCCACATCAACTCCAACGGCTACCTGAGCTTCTCCAACGGCGAGCCTGCCGTGGCGCCGAGCGTGCCCATTTTCTTGGGCCAGGTTGGGCCGCGCAATCCGCGCATCGCCCCTGCCTGGGGCTGGTGGGAAGTGCAGTGCTGCAGCCTTGGTGGCCAGTTTGGCCCGGCAGGCGTGTGGCTGCGGCGTGATCCGGGGACGTCGGGACAGAACGACGCGCGCTTGATCGTCACCTGGAATAACGTCGCGGAGCGCTGGGATGGCGGCCGCAACCGCTTCCAGGTGCAACTGGAGCAGGACGGCACGATCAGCTTCCATTACGGCGACGTGCGCAACCTGCAGGGACCGCTGATCACCGGCATCTCCCCCGCTGATGGCGGCGGCACGGCGGTTGACTTCTCGACCGTTCCGCAAATGCCGATTCCGCCGACCGGCGGCGGCATCTACGAGAACTTCCCGCCGCGCCGCATCGACCTCAGCGGCCGATCCATCTACTTCAACCGGCGGCTCATGGGGAATACCGTCACCTACAGTGTGACCCCGGAGAAGGCTCCGCCGCCGGAAGAGGATCCGGCCTTCCCGCTCGGCGTAACGCCTGCCAACGCGGTGGTCTCGGATGATTCTCCCTCCACCTCCTTCGTGGCGGTTGGCGGCGTGGAGCCGTATGCCTGGCGCACCCAAAACGGCAGGCTGAGCGCCACCGAGGGGGAGACGGTCACCTATACGAAAGCGACCGGAGCGACGGGCCAGGATGTGGTGTTCGTCACCGACTCGCGCGGCACCATCGTGCAGGCGAGCGTCAACGTCGTCAGCCAGCGGCTCTCCATCACGCCTCTGGCGGCCCAGACCGATCTCGGCGCCACTGTTAACTTCCAGGTCCAAGGCGGGCTGCCGCCCTATAACATCGTCGCCAGTAGTGGGCAGTTGAGCAGCAACAACACCGCCAACTTTGTCTATACGGCGCCACAGATACAGGGTGAGCACACCATCACGGTCACCGACACCCTCGGCGCCGCCGTCACCGCTACCGTGGTGACGGATATCGACCTCAATATCACTCCGCGCGCGGATATCGTCAGCCTGGCGGCCGAAGGCGGCCCGCGCACCACGCAGCTCACGGCGGTGAACGGCAGGGCGCCGTACCGCTGGGTCACCAGCCATGGCCAGTTGAGCAGCACCGAGGGAGCGTCGATCTCCCTGACGCCGCCTGATTTCACCATCGATGTGCTGGTCACCGTAACCGACTCCACGGGGTCGATGATCAGCAGCCGGATCGAGGTGGTGGCGGGTGTCCGCGTGACACCGGAGGGTGTCGTCCTCAACCGCGGCGGCATGGTCACCTTGTCGGCTTCCGGCGGTCTGCCCGCCACCGACTCGACGCGGACCTACACCTGGTCAACCTCGCAGGGCAGGCTCGACAGCACGCAGGGCTCCGGCGTGATCTACACCGCGCCGAATGAGGTCGGCGAGTTCACGGTGAACGTGCGGGATGATCAGCAGAGTGAAGCCACCGTCAGCATCCGCACGGTAAACCCGAACCTGGCCCTCACGCCAAGCTTCGTGAACCTGGCGCGCAGCGGCCAGCAGCTCTTCACCGTGAGCGGCGGCGATGGTCCCTTCACCTTCACCGCAACCTCGGGAACCCTGTCGCAGACGGTTGCCGGCGCTGCCACCTCGCTCAGCAAGCGGCAGCGCAGCTCCAGCCCGCAGACGGTGTACAGCGCGCCTGACTTCACCGGCGAGTTCGTCGTGCGGGTGGAGGACAACGCCGGCCGGACGGCCTTCGCCAGGATTACCGTGGCTGGCCCGATCATGATCACGCCGGGTCACTCCAACCTGGAGCCCGAAGGCACGCAGCAGTTCGTTACCACGGGTGGTACGGCGCCCATTACCTGGACGGCCTCGCAAGGGAACGTCAGCCAGGATGGCCTGTACACGGCGCCGAACATCGTCGGCGAGTACATGGTGACGGCAACGGATGCCTCTGGCGACTCGGCAAGCGCCACCTTGAGCGTCACCGACACCGCCATCCGCCTGACGCCGATCTTCCAGCGCGTCCAGCCGCGTGCAACGATCAACTTCACCGTCAACGGCGGCACCAGCCGTTACTCCTGGCAGGCGGCGCGCGGCACCCTGAGCGCCACGGAAGGGGCGAATGTCACCTATACCGCGCCTGGCGACACCGGTGTCGACATCGTGCTCGTTGTGGACACGCAGGGGAACTCGAACCGGGCGCAAGTCTTCGTGCTTGGAGCGCTGAGCATCACTCCCGAGACCGCCACGGTGGCTACTGGCGGCAGTGCGACGTTCAGGCTCAATGGCGGGGTACCGCCGTTGAACTTCGTCGCCTCGGCCGGCAGCATCGCCGGCGATATGATGGGCGGCGGGCTCTTTGTTGCTCCGTCCACGGCGGGGCAAGTGATCGTCCGCGCCATTGACGGCACCGGCAGCGAGGCCGCGGCGGTTGTCGACGTCATCCTGCCGGAGACCCTGAGCATCTCGCCGTCGATCGTGACCATGTCGCTTGGCGGCGCGCAAGGCTTCAGCGCCACCGGCGGCACCGGCCGCGGCTTCGTGTGGTCGGCCGAGCGCGGCACGCTGTCACCCACGACCGGTCCTTCGGTGACGTACGCCGGACCGAGCTCCGAGGCCACCGATACCGTCACCGTCACCGACAACCAAGGCAACACGGCGACCGCCCAGGTCACCACTACGGGCCGCGTTACGCTGACGCCGGCAACGGCCAACTTGAATGCCGGCGATTCCATCGAGATGAATGCGCGGGGCGGCACGGGGCTGTTCTCATGGACGGCTACCGGCGGCACGTTCTCGTCAACCGCCGGCGCTACCGTGACCTTCACGCCGCCGTCGATTTCGGGCACCTACACGGTCACCGCCACCGACACGGCGGCGGCCTCGGCCAATGCCAACGTCACGGTAACGGCAGTGCGCTTCGACATCTCGCCGGCCTCGGCTCAACTTGGGTTGGGCGAGGAGGCGCGCTTCAACGCCATCGGCGGCACGCCGCCCTACTCCTGGTCGGTGGGAGGCGGTGGCGTGGTTGATCCTACCAGCACCTCAACCTCTCAGGAGACGGTGACCTACTTTGCGCCGTCGAATTCGCGGGTTGACATGCTGACGGCGATCGATGCCCGCGGCAACATCGCCACGGCGGAGATCATCGTCGGCACCGCCCTCTCCCTGACGCCGACGTCGGCGAACGTCGGCTTCGGCGGCCAGGTGCGGTTCGAGGCGGTCGGCGGCGTGGCGCCCTTGAACTGGAGGGCGACACAGGGCACCTTCGACACGAACACCGGCCGCGCCGTCAACTTCACGGCGCCGGCGCAGGCCGGCTCCTTCCAGGTGACCGTCAGCGATGGGGCGAATCACAGCGCCACGGCCGACATCACCGTGGCCAACTTCCCGGTGGTGACGCCGCAGCGCGTCTTCGGGCGTGCCGGCTCGAGTCATACGTTCACGGCCCTCGGCGGCACTCCGCCCTACACCTGGTCGGCGAACGCCGGACCGCTCGGCACCACCTCCGGCCCCTCCACCACCTGGACCGCGCCAGCCGTGGGCGGTGAGTACACCATCACCCTGACGGACGCGCAGGGACTGAGCGTTCCCGCCACGGCGTTCATCGACCTGCCGCTGCGGATCACCCCGGAGAACGCGGCCGTCAACACCAACACCCAGGTCACCCTGGCGGCCTCCGGCGGCATCCCGCCCTTCAACTGGACGGCCAGTGCCGGCGACTTCGACAGCACCACCGGCGGCTCCGTCACCTACACCTCCCCGAACACCTTCGGGACGGAGACGGTGACGGTGCGCGATTCAGCCGATACGTCCGCCTCGGCGACCATCAACGTGGTGGCGCCGCTGCGCATCACCCCAGAGTTTGCCAGCGTCGCCCGCAACGGCACGCAGAGATTCAACGCCGTTGGCGGCCGCGCACCCTATAGCTGGTCCGTGGAAGCTGGCGATCTCAGCTCCACCGAGGGCCAGTCGGTCGTCTACACGGCGCCCAGCATTGGTGATCAAGACTTCCTCGTCACCTTGACCGACAATACGGGACAACAGGTGACGGCAACCGTGGCGGTTGATCGTCGCCTGCGGATCACGCCTACCTCCGCAACCGTCGAGCCAGGGGGCCGGCGGCGCTTCGTGGCGCAGGGTGGTGTGACGCTCGAAGGCGCTGAGTTCATCTGGACCGCGACGAATGGCACCTTCGTCGATCCCGATACGGGGGCGGAAGTGACGCCGGAAGGCCGCATCATCACCTTCCAGGCTCCCAACACGGTGGGCACCTCGGAGATCACCGTCATTGACCTGCAGGATACCGAAGCCCGGGCGCAGGTGACGATTGCGCGTCCCGTGCGGGTAACCCCGAGCTCGGCGCGCGGCGTTGCCGGCGGCCAGACGCTCGTCTTCCAAGCCGTTGACGGCGCGCCCCCCTACACCTGGACGGCCAGCGCCGGCGATCTCGATACGACGGAAGGCTCCACGGTGATGTACACCGCGCCGAACGTCCGCTCCGACATCCAGTTGACCGTTGTCGACAACGCCGGCAAGTCGGCCACCGCGAACATCGAGGTGACCGGTCGCCTGCGCATCACGCCGGGGTCGGCTAATGTCGGTCCAGGCGCGTCGCAGACCTTCAACGCGCTGAACGGTGTGGGCCCGTACATCTGGGCGGCCTCCGCCGGGCAGTTCACCAGTACTGACAGGACAGGGGGGATCATCGACTGGCAGGCGACGAACCTGACGCTCGGTCAGGAGGCGACGATCACGGTGGTTGACGCGCAGGAGAAAGAGGCGACCGCCAGGGTCTTCGTCGCGCCGGCCCTCCATATCACCCCAACACAGAGCATCCTGCCGCTCGGTGGCCGGCAGGAGTTCGTGGGGACAGGCGGCACCCCGCCGTACACCTTGTCGATCACGGGACAGGGCAACCTGAGCAGCGTGTCGGCGGGTGCGGGCGAGCGGGTGACCTACAGCGGCCCCAACGTCTCCGGCCAAAACACCGTGGTATTGACGGACCAGGCCGGACAGATGGCGCAGGCCCTGGTGACGATTCGCCAGCGCCTGCGGGTGACACCCGGAACCGTCGTCGTGGAGCGCGGCTCAACCGTGCGCTTGACCGCGGTGGGCGGCACGGGTGAAAACATCTGGGTCGCCTCGGCAGGCGATCTCAGCAGCACGGCGGGCTCCACCGTAAACTACACGGCGCCGATCATCTCCGGCACCTACACCGTGGAGGTCGTCGATACGGAAGAAACCTCCGCCTCGGTCACCGTGCTGGTCAACGAGGGCGGTATCCACGTGACACCTGGGATGGTGACGGTGGATCCGGGCGGCGTTGTCCAGTTCACCGCCTCGGGCGGCACGGGGACGTTCCGTTGGACCACTGACGCCGGGTTCCTCAGCACCGTGCGGGGCAACTCGGTCAGCTACACCGCGCCGAGCATCACCGGCGACCTGCTGGTCACCGCTCAAGACTCGGCAGGCAACTCCGGCACCGCGAAGGTGGTGGTGAGCGGCGCGCTGCGGGTCACCCCCGGCGCCGCCACCGTCAACCCCGGTGCCACAGTCTCCCTGCAGGCAACCGGCGGGGCCGGCCAGATCAACTGGTCAGCTCCAGAGGGTGGAGGCCTGAACCCAGTTACGGGTGGGAGCACCACCTTCACCGCGCCGCCGACGACGGGTCGCTTCCACGTCGTCGCCACCGATGGAGCTGCGAACCAGGCCGCGGCTGTCGTCACCGTGATCAATAACCGGATCAACGTGACGCCGGCGACCGCAAACCTCGAAACCGGCGGCACGCAGCAGTTCACCGCCAGCGGCGGCAGCGGCGCCTTCACGTGGGTTGCCGAGTCCGGCGGCATCAGTGTCGACACGACAGGCGCTGGCATCACTTACACCGCACCCGGTGTCACCGGTGAGTACGATCTCTTGGTGTTCGATAGCGCCGGCAACGGTGGCATGGCCAACATCACCGTTGGGGCTCCCTCCAACCGCCTGGTGATCACGCCCTCGGACGTGACGCTGGATCAGGGGCAGGAGGCGGTCTTCACGGTGAGTGGCGGCACGCCGCCGTACACCTTCTCGGGCGCTGCCGTCACCATGGTCTCGAACAGCACCGTCTCCTTCTCGGCGACCGAAGCGGGGTCCTTCGTGATCACCGCGGCGGACTCCGGCGGTCGCAGCGCCAGCGCCACGATTACCGTCAACGAAGCGCCGGTGAATGACCAGGTGCCTACCATCCTCATGGCTGGCTTCGGCACCACGGCCATTGATCACACCTCGGGACGCGGTGGCGCCATCACCGTGCAGGCGCAGGTGATCGACGATGGCGGCCCGAACGGCTTGACCGTGGAGGTCTTCACGGATCAAACCGATCCGACCCGCAATGTCGCCTTCCTCAGCCGGTTCGAGCGCCTGCGGCACCTCGGCGACAACATCTTCGCCACCCGGCTGGAGCTGCCACCTGGAATCTTCTCGGCGAATACCCAGTTGCCGATTCCTGGGTTCCGGATTGTTGCGACCGATGCAGGCGGGAATCAGGGCACCTGGCCAGCCCTCAACGTGCGCAACGAAGCGGTGGCGACGCCGCCGACGATTCCCGATCCTCCGGCCCTGCCGAGGACCTGCGCCCCCTACCCGGTCATCTCCATGGCAGGGTTCAGGGCCTCACCGTTCCTGTACGGCACCTCGACTGGCGGAAGCGCCGAGATTGCCGCGCAGATTTGCGGTGGCATAGGTCCTGTGAGGGCGGACGTGTTCATCCAGGTGCCGGGTCTCTTCGGTGGTCCGAGCATCCAGGCGCCGTTGCTGCCCTTGAGCGACGCGGACGGCAATGGCATCTTCGACTCGGGCTTGCTGCCGATTGGGCCTGGGGTGCTGCCGCTGGGTGAGTTTGACCTTAACTTTGGCGTCCAGGCCACGGATGGGACGACGAAGACCACCTGGCCGGAGCTCAACATCGTGCGCTAGCTGTCCCGCGCAGAGCCGCCGAGTCGTCGGCTGCTCGGGCCGGTGCGGCTTCTCTCAGGATACGGGGCGCTCCACACGGAGCGCCCCGTATCATTTGCCGCGACCAACATGGGCCTCACCTTGCTGAGGACGTCCCTCCAGGAAGCCATCCGGCCCTGCCCAGGGTGGGCAGCTTCCGCCGGCAGGGCAAGGCGTATGTGTGACAGGACAGGACCGCCAACTCCAAGGCGGAGGTGAGGCGGAAGCCGGCGATCCCGCCGGGGGAGATGCGCCGGCGGGCGATGTCCGCGGCGCGGGGGGTGCTGGGTGAGAAAGGATCGAGCGGCGGGAGTCTTCTACCGCTGTGGCAAACCTACATCAACCCGCGGCGCCTCCGCTTCGGGGGCTCCATCGCTCGCCGCGGTGAGCGGCTGATCGGCGAGGGGCGTCGCAATCGAGCGCACCGTGTGGTAAGCGAACTGCATCTTCTCGCTGGCGAGGACCGCTCTCATCACCTTGGTATTGATCTTGTCCAGCAGACTCGCCCGCCGCCGCGGATGGGCAAGGAACCGCAAGGCCAGCTCGACCCCATCGGCGGCGGCCATCGCGCGCACCAGCGGCTGGGTCGAATCGACGCGGATGACGTACGCGCCCGCCATCTCGGAAATCTGCGCCATGGCGCGCTCGGCTGAATGGACGATCTCAGCCTCTTCCAGCATCAGCCGCAGCATGAGATCGCGGGCCTTCTCCCAATCGCTCTCGTAGGTCAACGTGAACCTTAGGTGACACCAAACGAACGGGAAGCCGCGCGTGTAGTTGATGAGGGGATGCTTGAACACGGCGTTGTTCATCAGGACGACGAGGCCGCCCGTGTAGGTTCCTCCTTCAATGGGGTTGTTGATGCCGAGAGGGGCCGCCTGTTGCAGCGTGGTCCTCAAAAAACCGATATCGACGACCTCGCCGCATTGATCCCCGACCTGGATCCAATCGCGGTTGCGGTAGCCGCGTGGCCCGCGGATGAAGAACCAGGCTGCAAAACTGGCGACAATTTCTTGCAGCGCGATGGCCAGGCCAGCGACGGCGAACCCGAACAGGGTCAAGACATTGGAGAGGCGATTGGCGAAGATGATGGCCAGGCCCAGGAGGATGACGCCGGTGGTGATCAGCGACAGGAGCTTGTTGATGAGGTAGCGCCGCCGCGGCTCGACGATGCGGCGCGCGATGATGCGCCGGATGACGATCACCAGCAGCACCGCCACGAGGAACAAGGCGCCGATCAACATCAGGTCGCGCTTCCAGCGCTGGTAGGAAGCCGCCTCCTCTTTCGCCCCTCCCTCTTTGATGAGCTGCGTGGCTTCGGCCAGCACGAGCTCATGGCGGACTTGCTGAATCTGCTCGCTAACGCGGCTCACTTCCTCGAGCAGGTTCTGCTGCTCGTTCCAGAGCTTGTCCCACTCGTCGCCCGCGAGGCGGGGCGAGCCGTAGAGGCGACGGCTGATCTGGTCAATTGATGGACGGAGAGAGCGTTGCCGCTTCAGCAACGTTTCAAGTTGTTCGCGCAAGGTCGCGGTTTTCTCCTTCGCGAGGCTGGCCTCCTTCTTTGCCTGCTGCACCCTGGTCTTTCTCTGAATGGCCTCCTCGATCGGCGTCGTCACAGCTTCGGGCGCCGGCGGCGCCTCGGTCTTCTTCGCCGCCAGCTCAACGCGTTCCTTGGCGATCTGGAACTTTTTCTTTTCCTGATCGTAGAGCTTCTCCAGGGTGGCTCGCTGCTCGACAGCCCGCGCCAACGCCTCCTCGGCGGCGCGCAGGGCGGCCTCCCGCTCCCGAACCGCGGCTGCCCGTAAGGTCGCGCGCGCCTCCTCCAGGGCGTCCCGCGCCTCCTCCACCTTTTGCCGCAGGTTGCCTTCCGCCTCCTTAGCCTTATTGAGATCAACCAGCCTGTTGGTCAGCTCCTTTTCAGCGGTCTGCAGCTCAACCTGTTTGGTGGCTTGGGGCGCAGGTTGCTCGGCAACGTGGGCGGGCATCGTTTGAGCGAACGCCGGGGCAGAGAGCAGCAGGAGCCCAACCAGCAGGCCCGGCCACACACGCAAACGCCAACGCCTGCTGCACATCAGCATGGGTAACGCGCGGGGCGGGTGGGGGGTCATGGAGCGTGCTCCCGCTGGAGCGGGACGGGAGGGAGTGCCAGGGCGCCGCCTTGGAGCGGCCCACGGCGCAACCCGAAGAGTCGGCCCGGCTGTCCCTTGGCCGGCCCTCGCGTCTGGCTGGCAGGTCGTTTGAAACATCAGGGCGCCGAAAGTTCCCCCCGAGCGTCTCATGGCAAGCAATGGTGCGGAGCGCCGTCGGCTCGGCGAGCAACGAAGGGCAGGGCGCAACCGTGCTGCGACCATCCCCGGTCGGGCGGCTGCGAAGCTCGGCTGGGAGGTCAGCCTGACTGGCTCCCCTTTGCGGGCGACAGATGCGCCGAGGAAGGCGCGTCTGCTGGGCCGGTCGTCCCCGCCAGACCGCCGCGATCGTGCGCTCCCCGGCTACAACGCCAGGAGCCGCATCGCCAGCCCTAGCCCAAGAGCAAGGCTGGCAATCCCGGCCAAACCTTGGAGACTGGCGCGAGCCGCGCCGGAGCGCCTGGCGGCAGCCTTGAATGGAATGCCGATGAGGAAGCTGACCAGGAACATCATCGTTGAGGAAGCCAAGCCAAAGGTGAGGACGAACAGCAGTTGCGCCAGCCGCGATGAGAGGGACGACGTGATGAACAGCACCAGCGCGCCGCTTCCGGCCAACCCGTGGCACAGACCGACCAGCAACGGGCGCGCCCACGCGCCGGAGAGATGCAGGCCGGAGAGATGCACATGCTGATGCGCCAGCAGGGAGTCGGTATGGAGATGCAGATGAGTATGCGTATGACCGTCGTGTGCATGGCGGTGGCGGTGAATCCGGACATCCCGCAGCGAGTGAAGCAGCACTCGACCGCCAAGGTAGATCAGGATCGCGGCAACCCCCAGCTCCAGCCAGATGCCGGCGTTCGGGAAGATCCTGAAGCCGAAGCCGACAATGACCAGTGCCGCGGAGAGGATCGCCAGCGTATGCCCAACCCCCCAAAAGGCTCCTTGCAAACAGGCGCGCGCCAGCCCCTTCTGTTCACTCAGGAGGGCCGACACCGCGGCCATGTGATCGGCCTCCAGGGCATGCTGAGCACCCAGGACCAAGCCTAGCGAAAGCGCCGTGGTGATCTCCAGCATCGAATCGGCCTACCGAGGAAGGTGAAAACAGCCTGATCCCGGCTCCTCCAGCCCCCTCCCCAGCGGCAAGGGGAGGGCCGCGCCGAGCAAGGCAGGGCTGCGGCGGAATCAGACATCCAGCACCGGCCACGGCGCCGGCTCGGGGCGGTTCGACGGATCGGCCCGGTAAGCCGTGGTGGCCGCCACATCGACAGCGAGGCGCCGCGGATCGATGATGACGCCGTAGTCGCGGCGCGCCTCCTCGAGGCCCACGAGGCCCTCCACGACATCCTGCAGGACGTGCTGGGGCTCGCGCAGGAAGGGATCGCCCCAGCCGCCGCCGCCGCTGTACATGAGGCGATACGACTCGCCGCTCTTCACGGTGAAGCCGGAGAGCATGGGCGGCAGGCGTCGCTCCTCATTCTGGCAGGAGGTGATCACGGCGGCGCTCGGCCGACCCGCCATGCCGCCATCGACCCCGCGCGGCGGGCAGCGCACGGACTGGAACTGCTGCGTCACCGTGATGTCGTGCCCCAGGGGGATGACCTCGAAGGTGCCGCCGACGCCGCCGCGGAACTTGCCGGGGCCGCCGGAGTTCGGTCGCATCGAGTACTGCACGACGCGCAGCGGGAAGCGTCGCTCCAGCACCTCCATGGGTGTATTGCGCAGGGCCGAGCCGCCCACCGGTGGGGTGGTGGTGTTCTTGCCGTCCTTGCAGTGATGCCCCCCCCAACCGCTCAGGCGCGAGTAGTAGAGCGGCGCGATGTAGTACTCGCCTGTCTCCGGGTGAATGCCTCCCGCGAAGTCGGTCATGGTGCTGGCGATCGAGCCGGCGTAGGCCTTCTCCGGACGCGCCGGCACCAAGGCCCGGATGATGGCGTCGTGGATGCGCTGAAAGGTGTCGTTCATGATGATCACCGGCGCGGGCGGGCGCGGGTTCACGACCGTCCCTTCCGGCGCGATGATGCGGATGGGCCGGTAGCAGCCGGTGTTGCTCTTCACGTCGGGCAGCGTCATGAAGAAGACGCCGGCATAGACCGCCGAGCAGAGCCCGGACCAGGGGATGTTGATCGGTCCCTTCGCCTGCGGCGCCGAGCCGGTAAAGTCCACGATGAGGTCGTTCTCCGGCGTCTTCGACACGGTCACGGCGATGCGCACGGGCTTGCCGTCCACCCCGTCGTCGTCGGCGTAGGCGTCAGCCCGGTAGGTCCCCTCGGGGATGCTGCCGATGGCGGAGCGCAGCAGACGCTCGCCGTAGTCGAACATCAGCGCAATGCTGTCGCGCACGGTCCGCAGGCCGTACTTCTTGACCAAGTGCAGCAGGCGCTGCTGCCCCACGCGGCAGCCGGCGATCTGGGCGTTGAGATCGCCGCGGAAGTGCTTCGGGGTGCGCGAGGCGGCCACGATCATGTTCAGGATGTCCTTGCGCAGCACGCCGCGGTCCACAACCTTGATCGGCGGGATGAGCAGCCCCTCCTGAAAGACCTCGGTGGCGTGCATGTAAGTGCTGCCGAGCATGGAGCCGCCGACGTCCTGGTGATGGGCGCGGATGGCGGGGATGAAGAGGAGCTCGCCGTCGATGAAGAGAGGAGCGTAGACATTGATCTCCGGGACGTGGGTGCCGGAGATGTACGGGTGGTTGTGAAAGATGATGTCCCCCTCGTTGATCTCCAGCCCCTCGCGGCGAAAGTAGTCGAGCATCCCTTTTGTGGAGTGCTCCAGGCCCCCCATGTGCTGGATGAGGTGCAGGCCCTCGCCCACCAGGGAGCCGTCCGCCGCCAGGATGCCGCAGGAGAAGTCGTGGATCTCGTTGAAGATCGTCGAGTAGGCGGAGCGCATCATGGCGATGCCCATCTCGTTGGCGATCGAGACGAGGGAGTTCTGAATCACCTGCATCGTGATGATGTCGCTCATGCTGCCGTCTCCCGAAGGTGGACGATCAAGTGGCCGAGGGTGTGCACCACGGCTCGCTGGCCGATCTCCAAGAGGGTGGTCGAGTCCATCTCCTCGATGATGGCGGGGCCGTGCATCTGGTTGTCGGCGAGGAGAGCCGCCCGGTCGAAGACTTCCGCCTCGACGAAGGTCCCCGCCACGGTGGAGTAGACGCGCCGCCGGCCGCGGCGCGCCGCTGCGGGGGGCTCGGTTCCCCCGGCCGCGAGCGGCCGCCAGCGCGGCGGATTGGCGCTGGCGAAGGCGGTGACGTAGAGCTCGTTGTAGACCACCGGGTCGCCCACATTGGCGAAGGTGAAGACACGCTCGTGCTCGCCGTGGAAGGCACGCTCGACCTCGTCGAGCTTGGCCGGCGCGAGCTCGCCGGAGAGCACCGGCACGCGCAGCTCGTGAGACTGGTGCTGGTAGCTCATATCGGCCCAGCGTCGCAACTGGATGTTCACGTCGGCCACGCCGTCCTTGCGCAGCCGTTCGATCCCCTGCTGCTCCATGGCGGCGAAGAGGCGATTGAAGGTTGCCAGGTCCTCCTCGGTCTCGCGGCGCGTCTTCACGTAGGACTGCACGTAGTCGTACTTCAGATCGGCTTGCAGGCACCCCATGGCCGAGACCAGCCCCGGATGGAGCGGCACAATGAGGGAGCCGACGCCGAGCTCCGCGGCCAGGGTGCCGCCGTGCAGGGGGCCGGCGCCGCCGAAGGGGAAGAGGGCGAAGTCCCGCGGGTCGAAGCCGCGCTCCACCACCCGCAGGCGAATCTCCTCCGCCATGTTCGAGTTGGCGGTGCGCAGGATGCCGAGGGCCACCTCGAGGTCGCTCATGCCGAGCGGCTCGGCCAACGTATGCAGCGCGCGCCAGGCGAGCTCCGGCTGTAGGCGCATGCGCCCGCCGAGGAAATGCTCCGGGTCGATCATGCCGAGGGCGATGTAGGCGTCGCTGAGGGTCGGCTGGCTGCCGCCGAGGCCGTAGCAGGCCGGCCCCGGGGTGGCCCCGGCGCTCTGCGGGCCGACCTTCAGGGCCCCGCCGGCGTCGATCCAGGCAATGCTGCCGCCGCCGGCGCCGATGCTCGTGATGTCGATCATCGGCATGGCGAGATTGTACTCATAGAGGCGATCCTTGGTGATGATCGGCTCGCCGTCCACCACCACGCCGATGTCGCAGCTCGTCCCTCCCAGGTCCACGGCGATGAGGTTCGGCGCCCCGACCTCGCGGCCGCAGGCAACCGCCGCCGTGATGCCAGCCGCCGGCCCCCCGCCGATGAGGTTCACCGGGTTGCGCACCGCCACGTCCTGGCTCATCATGCCGCCGCTGGCCCGCACCAGCAGGAGGTCGTGAGCGTAGCCCTGCTCGCGCAGGGCGTCCTGCAGGCTGGTGACGTAGCGGGCGATCTTCTGCATCAGGTAGGCGTTGACCACCGCCACGCAGGTACGCTCGTACTCGCGGCGGATGGGAAGGATGTTGCTCGACAGGGATACCCTGCACTCCGGGAAGAGCGCCGCCAACCGTTCACCGACGACGCGCTCGTGCGCGGGGTTGACGTAGGAGAAGAGGAAGCAGACCGCTATCGCCGTCACCTCCTGCTGGCGCAGCGCCAGGATGGCGGCGTCCACCTCCTCCACATTCAGGGGGGTGATGACCCGCCCCCGCCAGTCGATGCGCTCCGTCACCTCGTAGCGGAACTGCCGTGGCACGAGAGGCGGCGGCAGCTCTTTCAAGAGATCGTAAGGCGGCGGCGGGCGAAAGCCCCGGCGAATCTCCAGGACGTCGCGGAACCCTCGCGTCGTGATCAAGCCGGTGCGGGCGCCGGTCTTCTCGATCATGGCGTTCGTGGCGATCGTCGTGCCGTGGACGACCAGCTCGACGTCGTGCAAGCCTTCCTGCAGCGTGCGAATGGCCTGCATGACGCCGTAGGCCTGGTTCGTCACGGTCGAGGGAACCTTCGTAAGAGAGAGGTTCCCGTCAGCATCGGTGAGCACCATGTCCGTGAAGGTGCCCCCGACATCCACCCCAACCCGTTTCCCCGCCATCGCCTCCCTCCACCAAGTTCTCCGTGAGTTTCCACCAGGTTCCCGCCGCAACGCGGCCGCCTCTGCCGACATCGCACCGTTGCCGGCAGGCGCGCCGCTGCCGCCGGCAACAAGACAACCCAGCAATTCTACCCCAGAGAAGGGGTCCGTGTCTTTGATGCTTGTCAACAGGTCTCACGCCAAGATGCAGCCCGCCGCGTTCCGCGCTCGCCGGACAGCCTCGTCGATCCGCCCTGCTCTTGAGGAATCGCCCTCCCCTCGCCCCATCTCCCCCGGCGCCTCTTCCTGCGCTACGAGGCTCGCGGAACAGGGAACGAGCCGGCCAGCGGGTGTCCGCGATGATCGCTCATGAGGTCGTACAAAGATTCATTCCGCCACCGTGCTCATCATGGTATCGTGGGGACGATGGGGTGGTTGCGGAGGCGGGGAGAGTGATGAGATGCTCATGGTCGCCTGAAGCGCTCGCGGCGTGGAGCACCCTCGCTGCAGATGGCTGCCGCCGGTCTGATCCTCGCAGAGTGGAGGTGTTCGGACCGGCCCCGCCTCACCTGCGATGTCGCTGATGCAGACCGGTGAGAAGGAGTCGAGTCGTGCGCCCTTCATGCCCGCATCATGTTACAGCGGGCAATCTCTCCGCAACGCCTGACGGCACCAACCCAAGAGGAGGAGGTCTGCACATGAGAGCGCGTGTCTTTCCGCTGCTGCTGTCGGTCATTCTCGTCCTTGGCCTGGTTCTTGGCTCATCCGGAAAGGCCCAGGCCGAACCAGTCGAGATCAGCCTCGGCTACGTGACGGCCGTAGGTCAGCTCACCCCTTTGATCTACGAAGTGCACAAGTTGGGAGCGCTGAAGCACTACGGCAAGACCTACACCGTGAACTCGCTGCACTTCAAGGGTACCTCCCCGATGATCCCCGCCATGGCCGCGGGGCAGCTTGATATTGGCTACCTCGCCTTCTCGAGCTTCGCCAATGCCGTCCTCAATGCGAAGCTTCCGGTGCGCCTGCTCTCCGACCACATGCAGACCGGGCCCAAGTCTGGTTTTGCCTTTACCTGGTACGCCCTGGAGAAATCCGCCATCAAGTCGGTTCCAGACCTGCGCGGCAAGAATGTGGCCATCAACGTGGCGGGGGCCGGCGTTGACCTCATGCTGCGCGCCGCGCTGAAGAAACATGGCTTGGACCCCGCGAAGGACGTGAACATCGTTGAAGTGGCATTTCCGAACATCGAGGCAATGCTGCGCGAAGGGAAGATCGACGCCGGCGTGTTGGTGAGCTCCTTCGCCATGCGGGCGCTGCGGCGCGGCGGCTTGCACAAGGTGTTTGCGGCCCGCGATGAGATCGGCGGCACGCAGTTCGTCTTCCCGGTGGTGATGGAGTCATTCCTCGAAAAGCGTCTGGACGTGCTGGCGGATTTCCTGGAGGACTACCTCATCTCCCTCGCCTGGTACCGCAATCCGGCAAACCGCGACAAGGCGATCGATCTCGCCGCGGCCTTCACCAAGCAGCCCCGGAAGACCCTCGAGGATTGGGCGTTCAAGCCGGAGTGGGATTACTACCGCGATCCTAACGGCGAGCCGAACCTCGAGGTTCTGCAGAAAAACATCAATCTGCTCGCGGAAATGAAGTTCATCAAGGAGTCGTTTGACGTCAAAAAGTACGTCGACCTCAGGCCGCTGCGCAAGGCCCAGGCGCGTTTTCAGGCGCTGAAGAAATAGTGCTGGAAGGGAGCGTCCCCCGAATGGCCGGGCGGGGCCATCGGCAGGCAGGCCCGGCCGCGCGGCGGGACCATGGTTCTTCCACCAGCGCACTGTTGCAGTCGAGGACTGCGAGCAGCCCGACGATCGGCGGCGACGCTCCCCGCCCAACCGATGCCGCCGCCCCAATCACCACGCGCCATCCCAGGCATGGGATCGGCGCCGCCAGCGGCGGCAAGAGGGCTGCGGTCTCGGCGGCGGCTGGTCCACGATCGTGCTGGCGCCCCGGAGCCTGACCGCCATGGAAGCGCGGGAGATGCGGGGCCTCGAGCCGCAGAACGCCTCGGGAGTGGAAGAGAACCCTGGCTTGCCTGAGAGGCGGGCGGGAGAGATTCAGCAGACACTCGGCGGATACGGGAGGGATTGCTTGCAAGCGAAAGCTGGTCGGGGCGAGAGGATTTGAACCTCCGACGACGTGCATCCCCATTCACAACAACTCACTGCATCTTTGATCCCTGGGAGCCTGTCAGAGAATCCGCGGAACCGCTGTTTTCGCACCCGTACCACGCATTGCCCGTGCCATTCCGCACCGTAAAACAGCGTTGAATGATCCAGATGAGTGTGTGTTCCACCGTCTGACTGGTCTTGAGGCGGTGCTCCGACAGGCTCGAAGGCGCTCCAGCTCCAGAACCTACGGACAAGTGGTTGGCGACCTGGGCGCGGTGCTCCGCGGCTTACTTTTCGATGACCTCCAGACGGAGATCATCATAATAGAGAGGCTCGTTGACGATGCCGTCCTGCGTCGTATCCACGGCAAAGAACAGCGTGAAACTTCCCACCGGAAGCCCTCCAGGCAGATTGATGATTTCCAGCTCGTCCACGTCGGTGATGGGGGCCTGACGGAACGCTGCCGGCGTGGTGGTGAAGGTCGTGCCGTCGAACCAGAAGATGCCGAAAGGCGTGGCGGCGGCCACCCACCAGTCGGCCTCTTCGCCCTCGTGCCCCGCCGCATCGAGGCCGATGCTTAAGACGAACGCGTCAGTGCTGCCGAGGCTGAGCGGCCCGTCCGTTCTGTTCCCCTTGATGTCGGCGATGCTCTCGAGGCGCACCCGGATATCCATGAAATCCCGCTCGGAGCCGCTTGCATCCGAAACCCTCACCGTGGTCTCCGCCCCTCCCCCGGGCGCTGTCGTGTCGTAGCCGGGCGCCATGCTCAGGACCAGCTTGCGCTCGCGGCTGCTGGCGACCTCCGGTAAGCGCGGCGAGACGAGGACCAGCGCCTCGTTGGCCGATTCAGCCGTCCAGCTCAAGGTGCCGGCGCCGGCGTTGGTTACGTTCATGATGAGACTCGGCGTCTTCCGGCTGAGATGGACCTCGCTGCGCTCGACAGCCACGCGAGCCTCTTCACCCCCGCCGATGGCTTGCGGGTCGGCATCCGCCGGCTGCGGGTCGCTCGCGTCGGGTAGCCCATCCCCATCAGTATCGGCGTTCAGGGGATCGGTAATGAAGGCGTCGCTGCCCCCGGTCACCTCTTCCAGGTCCGTCAGGCCGTCGCCGTCGGTGTCGGCCAGGTCCGGTTTGGTGCCGATCTCAAATTCACTGATGCTGCTCAGCCCATCGAGGTCCGGGTCTTCGTCGGCGTCATCGCGGCTCGGATCCAGGCCGTTGGCCGTCTCGTAATCATCGGGGAGGCCATCGACGTCGCGGTCGATCGCCTCGGGAGCAACACCGAGAACGTGGACGAAGGTGGGCGCCACGAAGGTGACGGCCGGCGCGCCGTTCTCCAGCACCTCGATCTGCAGGGTGAGGCGCACGCTGCTTGCCAGCGGTTCCCGGTAGCGCACCTGCCAGGCAACCTCCACTTCGTCGCCGCCGCTTCCTGGCACGCCGTCATCCGCCGCCAGGGGGGTTGCTCCCCCCAGCTCGAGCGGCGTCAGCGCCTCAACCGAACCCTCCGCGGCGCTGATCGTCAGCCGTGCGGACAGCCCCGTGACCGCAACGGTGCCGAGATTCCTGATGGCGGCCCGCAGGGTGAAGCGTTCGGGGCTGCTGGAAATGCTCTCGCTGCCGGTCTCGTCCGAGCTGATGCTGAAGCGGTCCACGACCACCGCCGGCAGCAGCGGCGTGGCGCCGGCGGCATTGACGATCTCGCTGAACCTGGCAACCACCTGATCCATCTTCTCCTGCAACACAGCAACCTGCGACAGCGCCCGATTGCGGTCGGCAAGGTAGAGGCTGTCGCGCTCGCTCGGGTAGGTGAGGAGCAGGGCCTTGAAGGAGAGGTTGAGCAGCAGGCTCTGCAACTCGGCCGCCTTCAGTCGGGCGGCAAGCTCGGTCTGCACGGCGTCGGCAAGCAAGGTGGAGGCAGCGGCCTGATCGCTGCCGAGGGCCTGCGCCTTGAGGTGCGAGAGCGCCTGGGCGAAGCGCTCCAGGGCACGCTGCAAGGTATCCTCCGCCGCAGGCTCCGAGGTGAACCAGACGACATCCGGGATGTGGTCGTCTTGCAGGCTCTCGACGATGCGGTCCAGCACCGCGTGCAGGGCGTCACGAGCGCTCTGAAGCTGAGCGAGCAGGTTCGGGTTGAAGGTGGAGGCGGCGTCGAGCCGCTGGCGGAGCGCCGCGTCGGTTGCTCCCCCGGCTCCCTTGGCCACCTGCAAGGCAAACTGCGGCGGCGTCTGCCCGTAGGCCTGGTAGATGCCTCGCCGCACGGCATCGGGTAGCTGCAGGAAGACGTAGCCCGCCGGCAGAACGAAGGTGGCGGTGTTGGCGGCGTACTTCGTGACCTTGCCGACCGCACCCAGGGCCTTCACTTCGGGAATGGCCAGCGACAGGGCATCGAAAGCCCCCTGGGCTGTGCTGGCCGCTAGGGCGACGCCCTTGGCGAGGTGGTACTTCACGGCGATGTCGGAGGCTTTCTCGCTCATCTCGCTCAACGTCGCCACGGTCTGCGCCCGGTCCCGTTGATAGGCGACGGGGTCGCTCGTCGCCCAAGCTTCAAATTGCCGCCGAGAAAACTGCAAGGCATCCTTCGTCAGTCTGGTGTAAGAGGCCACCTGTCCATCGAGCAGATTATCGTGAGCCGACTTGATGAGTTCGGCCAGCAAGACCTTGCCAAGCTCTTTACCCAGTCCTTGAAGACTCTGGTGGATCATCGCATTGAAGAACGAGGCGAACCCTTTCTCGACGACCGTCACTGCGAAGTTCGTGGCTCCCTGATCAGCTCCAAGGTTGATCAGGAAGACTTTTAATGGCTTGAACAGGACCGCATCGACGACCGTCTTCATACCCTTGAAAAACTCCGAGAAGCCCAGGGTGCTGTTGCTTTTTTTTGCTGAGAGCGCGGTTTCAATGCGGTTCAGGTCACGCTCTGTGTATCTTCCCCGGCCGTACTGCCAACGGAATCCAGGGTTAAGCGAGGTTCGGCCGCCGCCTTCCTGGATGCGGCGGATGTCTTCCGCCCGCTTCTTGAGGGCGTCGGATTCCTGTCGCAGACGCTTAAGGTTGCGGTTATCGAAGATCTTCAGTTCATCAACAAGATCACTCACCAAGGTTGCCAGCCCATCGAGCATGAAGGTGATGAGCTCATCCGCGAACTTCACCCCGTTGAAAGCGGCGCGCTCGGCCCAAATAGCCCGCTTGAGGGCTTCCCGAAGCTGCCGCAGCCGCTCCTCGTCCAGGCTCCCTCCCTCAATCTGAGCCACGATCTGGTTCACGTAGAGCTGCGCCAGGTTTTCAATCTCGAGGTAGTGATTGGGACTGAGCAGGCTGAGCTGCTCGATCAGGTTTCTCTTCGCGCCCGCTCCATCGAAGGGATCGAGGAAAACCGTGGTGTCACTCTCGACGGTAATATTCGGCACACTCTTGGTAAGGAAGTAGAGTGTCTGCTCCGATTCATCCGGCAGCAGCTCTTCGGTTTGAGCCTGGCTGACTTCCAGGGTGTAGTAGGCGCGGCCCCAGGCGCGGACGCCGCCGCGTCTCCCCATGACAAAGATCGGGACGTTGCTGAAGGTGAACCGACCGGCTCTCGTGAAGGAGGCGTTTCCCTCCGCATCCGTAAAGCTGGCGTCGGCGCCTTCGGCAAGCTTCGCGGGGTCGAGCTTTATTTCGGCAAAAAGAGTCCGGTTGGAGCGCAGGAAGGTTCGGTACTCCTCATCAGATTCATCCCGGTTCTGATCGCGCAGGTACCCCTTCTGCTGGAAGAGAAGGATGGTTGCTCGAGTGATGACGTTGTCGTCGCGGGTGCGGTCCTTCAGCAGACCGCGGATGCTTCCCTTGGCGTTGAGTTCAAACGGACCAAGGGAAAGGGGACGCAACTCCGGCCGTATGGCATCCTCCTGATTGCTTCCACGCAGCCGGCATGAAAGATCGCGGCTGGTAACAATCTCGTTGAGAAGATCAGGCGGTGGAAGCAAGCCGCCTCCAATCTCTGTCAGTAAAGTCCCACGCTCGGAAACTTGGGCGCTGACCTGAACGCGCGTCCGCCCGGAAGGGGGGGCAACTTCCAGGAGAAGAGGACGGTTCCCGATGCCCCCGAAGCCGCACACGGAGATCTCGATGGGAGGACATGGCGCGAATCCAAATCTGATTGTTGAGGCATCCTGTTCGGTGCCGGGAATAGGAACCGGGTAGAGTCGCAGCAGCTCGAGCGAGCCGACATAGTTGAGGCGAAAGCTGGTTACAGGGAACGGGCGGGCGACGTCGCAGATCGACCTGAAATCGTCACTGATCTCCTCGGGCTTAAGCAGATTGAGCGTCAGCCGAACTTCGGCATTGTCAGTATTGAGATTCGAACGAGGATCGCTGCGCGGCAGGGTGGCCCAGGTGCCGCTGAGGTTGTACACGGGTCCCGAGGGCGATAAAACTACCGGCACGCCTACATCCGGCAGCGCATCCTGGAGAACCTGCGTCTGTGCCGACGTTGGCAGGGCAGAGTGGAGCAGCGCCAGGATGATCAGAACGGCTGGCCGCCGTGCCTTCATCTCTCCTCCCATGGCGTGCCAGCGTCATACCCGCGCGGCGCTGCCTGGAGAACGGCGAGCAGGCACGCGGTGTCAAGAACGGCATACCGGCAAGCAAGCTCCCGGTCGCTGGCTAGCCGCTCACCTGCCAACACTCTCTTCCTTTTGTAACGGCAATTCATTCCGGTGTACAGGGTAAAACTTTCGACGGCTGCGGCAAGGCTGAGCTAAGGCAGCGTTGCCGTAAGCGTTACGGCCGATCGTGCTCGCTCTTCTGCACACGGGAATGCGCAGCAGTGAGCTGCTCACGCTGAGGTGGGGCCAGGTGAACCTGGCGGATCGAATGATCTACCTGGAAGAGGCGAAGAATGGTGCGAGGCGGGGCGTGCCGACCAACGACGCGCTGTTCGCGGACCTGCCGGAGCAGGGAAAGGTGAGACACCCCTTCGGCGACGACGTTGTCGCCAGGCCGGAGAGCTCAGACGACCAGCGGGTGAAACCCTTCGCCGGGGTCTGCAAGGAGATGGGAGTTGAGGACTTCCACTGCCACGACCTGCGTCACACTTATGCCAGCCACCTCGTCATGGCAGGAGGAGACCTCCTGAGGGTGAAGGATTTCCTGGCGCATAAGTCCCTCGTCATGAGGGCACGGCGCCGCCACCTCACCCCATCCCCCAATCTCGCCGCGGCACAGAAGCTGACGAGCGCGTACCGAGCCGAGGAAGGATCACACCTGGCACAAATGTGGCACAAAAGCGCAGAGTGAAAGTTTTGAAAATCTGGGGAGGGAATATAAGTCGCTGATTTTGAAGGACTAGATTGGTCGGGGCGAGAGGATTTGAACCTCCGACCACTTGTACCCCATACAAGTGCGCTAGCCAGGCTGCGCCACGCCCCGACCGAGAAGCCACGCACGACGCTCTTCGTGCGCGCTCCCTTTATTTAGTGTAGAGCATTTGGGGCCGTCTGTCGAGACTTAATCAACCTGCCGCACGACCTTTTCTGTCAGGACGCGGCGGCCGGCGTTGCGACGGCTTCGAGGGGCTAGGGGCCGAGGTTGCCCCGTGGCCTTCCCTACCGCAGGCGTGCTGACAGCCGCCTCGCCGGTGGAGGAGGGTGATCGGCGGACGGGGCGCCGCCTGGTCGCCGCGCCGCGCGCCAAACCGGGCGCGCCTCAGTAGCGCGGCACCCGCGGGTCAACGTGCTGCGACCAGGCATCGATGCCCCCGGCCATGTTCTTGACGTTCGAGAAGCCGTTCTGTTCGAGGAAGTCAGCCACCATCTGACTCCGCATGCCGTGGTGGCAGAAGACCACGATCTCGTGCCGCGGGTCGAGCTCGTCGAGCCGCTCCGGGATGGAGTTCATAGGGATATGCTTGGCGCCTCGCAGCGACGAGATGGCCAGCTCCTCCGGCTCCCGCACATCGAGCAGCGTGAATCGCTCACTGCTCGCCTCGATCTTCTGATGCACCATACCTGGGCTTAGTTGTGGCGCCATCGTCACACCTCTGAAAAAGCGACCCTCCTTCCCGCAGGCAGGTCGGTTGTTGTTATGGATAGGCTGCAATCGACTCGGCTCTGCTCCGCGGTCTGCCGCGCGAGGCGACATCGTGAGTATGGGAAACCTCCGCCGTTGCCGCAAGACCACAGCCCGCGGCTGACAGCACCCCATCGGCAGCGCGCCGCGCAGCGGGGCGCCCGTTTGTTGACAAACCACCGCGGCGATTCCAAGATACTCATCCACGATACCAGTCCACGATACCCTGAGGCGCAGACGGCGGGGCGTCGGCTTGATCCATCGCGGGGAGGCGTGCCTCGCCGTCTCTCGTTCCAGGCTGTGACCGCAGCATGCATATCGTCGTTCACTATCACGAGATCGCCCTCAAGGGGCATAACCGCTGGCGCTTCATCCGGCGCCTGGCGCAGAACCTACAGCACTGTCTCGCCGACGTCGGTCATGCCAGGGTGGCGAAGCTCAGCGGGCGGCTCGTCGTCAGTTTCTCCAATGCGGTTCCCTGGCAGCTTGCCGAGGAACGCCTGCGGCGCGTCTTCGGGGTGGCCAACTTCTCCCGCGCGCATCGGCATCCGCTGCACGTGGAATCCCTGCGGCCTCGCCTGGTGGAGACGCTGCGGGGCGAGACCTTCGCCACCTTCCGCGTGCATACGAGGCGCGCTTTCAAGAACTTTCCCCAAACTTCGCTGGAGATCAACCGCGACCTAGGGGATATCATCCGCCGGGAGCTGCAGCGCAAGGTCAACCTGGATCACCCGGACCTGACCGTGTTCGTTGAGGTGGTGCCCGGCGAAATCCTCTTCTACTTCAAGAAGCATGCGGGGCTTGGCGGGCTGCCGGTCGGCGTCACCGGGTTGGTGCTGGGGCTGATCTCCGGCGGCATCGACTCCCCCGTGGCCTGCTTCAGGATGATGCGCCGCGGCTGCACCGTCACGCTCCTCCACTTCCACAGCTACCCCTTCCACAGCAAGGCGTCGCAGGAGAAGGTGGAGGAGCTTGCCGAGCTGCTCACCCAGTACCAGTACCACACCACGCTTGTGATGGTGCCGTTCGGCGAGATTCAGCGGCAGGTGATGCTGGCGGTGCCGGCGCCGTACCGCATCGTCATCTACCGGCGCCTCATGCTGCGCATCGCCGCGAGGCTGGCGGAGCAGGAGGGGGCGAAAGCGCTTGTCACCGGCGAGAGCCTGGCGCAGGTCTCCTCCCAGACGCTGGAGAACTTGACCGTCATCGATCGCGCCACGGAGATGCCGGTGCTGCGCCCGCTTATCGGCATGGATAAGGATGAGATCTGCGCCCAGGCCAGGGAGCTGGGCTCGTATGAGATCTCCATCCAGCCGGATGAGGACTGCTGCCAGCTCTTCATGCCGGAGCGTCCGGTGATCGCCTGCACGCTCGGCGAGATCGCCCGCGCCGAGTCGCTCCTCGACGTTGAGGCGTTGGTGGGCCAGGGCCTGGCGCAGGTAACGCGCCGCTTCCTCAGCTTCCCCGCCCGCAGCGCACCGCCGATCCCGCGCCTCGAGGTCGGTGCAGTGCCGGCTCCGGCGCCGCGCCCGGCGCCACCCCCAACGCAGCTCGGGGACGACCGCCGCCAACCCCAGCATCGGGATGGCGGCAGCACGGGGCAGGACGCCGCAGCCCCACTGCCGGCCTCCCACCTGCCGCAGGTTTAGCGGAGGCACCGTGGCCACGCCTCCCTTTCCGCAGCCCCTCGAGCAGCTCCTCCTGCAGACGCGCCGTGCCCACCTGGCGACGGCTGACGCACCCGGCGACCCGCACGTCGTCCCCGTCGTCTTCGTCTACGTCGGGGGAGACCTCTACATCCCCATTGACGCCAAGCCGAAGTCAGTGGCCCAGAGGCGGCTGAAGCGCATCCGCAACCTGCGGGAGAACCCCCGCGCCGCCCTCCTCATCGACCACTACGACGAGGACTGGAGCCGGCTTGGCTTCTTGCTTATCCACGCCGCGGCGGAGATCGCACCGTTGGCCGACTGCTCGCCGGCGGTGGGCGAAGCCTTGCGCCGCAAGTATCCACACTACCGCCAGCCAGCCATGCTCCCTGCCGAGGCCCTCGTCGTTCGCCTGCGGCCGCGGCGCTACCACGCCTGGGGGGTGTTCGCGCAACCGGAGGAGCGCCAAAGGCCGACGTAGCCTATCGAGAGGCGCTTCTGGCGCAAGGAAGCCGCCCGCATGGCCCGGGTACGGGGCTTACCCGGCGGACGCGGACTGTGTCGCAATTTGCGCGGAGATGAAGCGTGGGCGAGTGTTCGATCCCTCCCCGCAGACTTTAACTTCTGATGCTCGAATGATTCTGCGTCGTGGTGTGACGCGACCCTACCTGGCGGCGGGGCCGGTGGGCTGGGATGGGATGGGGCGCGCCGCGGCGGCGTGCTGCTCCTGCGGTGGTGGTGCGAGGAGGCTGGCAACCGCTGCTTCGGCTTGGGCGATGCCGTTCTCGTCCTTCAGGCAGAGCTGCAGGGCAGCCCGGGCGTGCCGCATGATCTCCGGGAGCGCGAGGCTCCGGTCAGGTGCATCTAGCGCCTGTGTGAGGGGGCGCAGGACGTTCCTGATCAAGCGGCGGCGGCTGTCGAGCAGGCGGCGGCGGACGCGGCCGTAACCCTTGACGAGCTGGGCGGTCTGCGCCGCGAAGCAGCCGAGGTCGTAGTGCAGGGGCAGGAACTCCGCCACTTCGGCAAACCATTCGTCGATGGCCCGCATTTCCCGCGCGGAGCGATACGATGCGGTGCGGAGGAAGCGCAGGCGGGCCAAGCCCCAGAGCTTCAGGTAGCCGAAGAGACCGGTGCTCTGGACCTCCTGCGCATAGTGGGATCGTTCCGCCTCCGTGGCGGCGACCCAACCGCAGCGGCCGAAGAGGCGCAGGAGGGGCTCGACGATTCTGTTGGGGAAGATGCCGTAGATCTCCTCGGCATCGGGCTTCAGGTAGTCGAACACGTCGTAGCGCTGCCCCGGCTGGAGGTTCATCTCCGTCTCGATGCGGGTGAAGCGGCCGGCGCGGCTCTTCAGGTCGGCGACGCGAATGGCGTCCTCATAGGTCATCCAGATGGCAAGGTAACGGGCCGCGGTGCGCGCGCAGGCAAAGCCGTGCTCCCTGCCGCCGTGCTTCTGATCGAGCGTGAGCATGGAGGCGAGGCGGTCGAGGTAGCCGCGGGCATACTTCGCGTCCTGGTAGTCGATGAGCTGGTACAGGGCCTCGCTCAGGATCGGGGTGAGTTGCTCCGGGAACTCGCCACGCGCCTGCTTCACCAGGCTGCGATACTCTCGCGCCGCGGAGGCCGGCAGTTTCGCCGCGCACGCCTCGATCGTTGCCGCGTCATTCGCCGGAAGGGAGGTGGGCGGAGAGGGGTCGACCGCCTTGCGGGGGTCCTGCCGAACGACTGCGGCGCCCAGCTCGAAGCCGCGCCGGTTCAGCTCCGGAGCGACGCCGACGGCATCGATGGCGGCAAGGAAGTGCGCCCGCCCGATCGGCAGAACGCCGGCCTCGCAGACGGCTCCGTAGAGGAGAGCGTTCACCACCTGATCGGGCAGGCCGGCCGCCCGCACCTTGGCCACCGCGTCAAAGGCGTAGAGGTTGCCGGCGAGCCGGCCGGCGAGCGCCAGAAGCTGCTGCGCATCGAAGATGCCGCCGCTCATGGGCATCTTTTCGAGGGCTGTGAGCACGCGGGTGGTGCTGGTGAAGATGGTGGCGTGCGTAGAGCCGAAGCCTTGCTGGAGGAGGCGGCCGGTCTCCAGGAGCTCCTGGCCGATGATGATATCGATGTCGCCGGGGAAGGGATGGGCTGAGAAGTTGACGGCCGCCAGCTCGTCTGGGGAGCCGCCCGCCGCGATCTCCAGGTAGAGGTTCGTGGCGCCGCCGCGCTGGGCGAGACCGGGGAGGCTGAAGAAGCGAGCCTCGCAGCCGGCCAACCCCGCCGCCGCGAAGAGCCACTCGGCCAGGACGTTCCCCCCCTGGCCGCCGATGGCCGCGATGAGGAGCTTGTAGACGCGCGGGGTCCCATCATGCGCCATGCTCGCTACCTTCTTGCGCCGCACGCTTACGCGCGCGCGGGAGCCGGCGAAGCAGGGCGGGGCAAGCCCCGCCCTTACAATGACGTGGAATGGGCGGGGTCTGTAGGGGCGGGGCTTGCCCCGCCCTTGCCGCCTCTGCGATTGGGCGCGGCAAGCAGCGCCCCTACGATTGGGCGCACCCCTACGGCTTTCTTGCCCTCTCCCCTACGCGCGCCCGGGAGCCGGCTGGCTCCATCGCCAGAGTCGTCCGATCACGGCGCGCCGCAGGCCGGCCCGGAGCTTATCCCATGCCGTGGGGTTCTCGATGACCTCGACGCGGTAGAACGAGGGGCAGAGGATGGCGGTGTGGGCGAGCTCGCCGCAGAATCCGCAGCCCGTGCAGGACTGATCGATATGCGCCACTTCGTCCTGCCGCAGGGGGTTGGGGTTCTCCTTCAGCGTCAGGGAGGGGCAGCCGTTGAAGCGCATGCAGGAGTGGTCGCCGGTGCAGACGTCGGGGTCAACCCCAAGGCGCGGCAGTACCTTGCGCTCCCCCGCCTGGATGGCGAGACGCAGGGGGATGCGCTCGCGGCGGGTGCGCTCCAGCTCGCACTCGGCGCGCGAGACCACCACCTTCAGGCCCCCCTCGGGCGTCTGGAAGGCCTCCCGCAGCGCGGTGTAGGACTCCGCCATGTCATAGGGGTTCACGGTGCGCAGCCAGGTCACCCCCATGCCGCGCAGGGTCTCCTCGATCTGCATGCGCGGGATGGCCTCGCCGCGGATGTTGCGGTGCGAGCTCGGGTTCTCCTGGTGGCCGGTCATGGCGGTCCAGAGGTTGTCGAAGATGACGAGCACGGCGTCGAGGTTGTCGTAGATGGCGTTGACGACGCTCGTCGTCAGGCCGCTGTGCCAAAAGGTGCCGTCGCCCATGAAGGCGATGGGCCGTTGGCCGGAGATGACGCCCATGGCGGTGGAGGCCGCCAGGCCGGTCCCCATGCCGGTCACCAGCCCCTCGAGGTTGTGCGGCGGCAGGGCGCCCATGCTGTAGCAGCCGATGTCGTTGCCGTACTCGGTGGAGCCGAACTGCTCCCGCAGCAGGGTGAGGGCGGAAAAGATGGGGCGCTCCGGACAGCCGGAGCAGAAGATCGGCAGGCGCGGCGTGGGGGGCTTCTTGAGGAACGCCGCGGCGGCGGCGACATGCTCCTCGCAGGCGCGGCTGCGCGGCAGCTCCCGCGGGCCCTTGCCGTTCCCCGCGGCGCGGCCGAGGAAGTCCTCGACGCCCCGCAGGACGACCGCCGGCACGCGCTCGCCGCTCGGCGGCAGGATGTCCGTGCCGTACAGCTCGACGTCGAGTTTCTCCTTCTGCGCCAGCACGCGGATTTGTTGCTCGAGAAATGTCGGCGCTCCCTCCTCGATGATGAGCACCTGCGGATGCCCGCGCAGGAAGTCGAGGACCTGCTCGGGGATGAGGGGGTGGAGAACATTGAGGTTCAAGATGGAGAGGTCCGATTTTCCGGTCGCGTCGGCCCGCCCCAGGTGGGCGAGGACGCGGCGCAGGGTGTTGAGCACCATGCCGTGGGTGATGATCCCCGGCCCGCCGGCGCGCAGCTTGCCATTCCCCGCCGCCGTCCCAGGAAAGAGCTGGTTCAGCTCGTGCCGCAGCGCGTATTGCGCCGCGAGCGGCAGGCGCTCCGTGAGGATGCTGCGCTCCTGTAGCACCGAGTAGGGCGGGAAGTGGTCGCGCGTGATGTCGTAAATGATCTTTTCCAGGGGGCGGGTGCGGCTGATGGTCGGTTCGCGGTTCTCCCCACAAATGATGCTCCCCTTCATGTTGCCGACGCGGGTGCGAAGCAGGAACGCCGCCGGCATCTGGCTCGCTTCCGACATCTCGAAGCCGCGTTGGATGAGCCAGTGGAGGCGCTGCGCGTCAACAGGGGGATCGATCACGATGAGGCCGCTCTTCAGCCCCATGGTGAGCGTCGTCTCGGCCACCGAGGTGCTCGAGCAGCCGTAGTCCTCGCCGACGAAGACGAGCACGCCGCCTTTGACGCCGGAGCTGGCGATGTGCGCCAGGGGATCGGCGGCGACATTGCTGCCCACCACTTTCCAGATGACGGCGCCGCGCACCGGGTGGTTGATGGAGATCTTCAGCATCGAGGCGGCCGACGCCTCGTTCCCGGAGCCCTGGAAGTAGATGCCCAGCGGCTTCAGGATGTCGTGGTTGGCCCCGGCGGTGGCGTCGTAGATGTTCGTGACCGGCGAGCCGGGGTAGCCCCCAACGTAGCTGACGCCGCTCTCCAGCAATGCTTTCAGGACGATCACCCCGGTGTCGCCGAGCAGCGTCCGGCCTGCGCCGTAGCGAAGCTGGGCCAGCACCGAGTCGTCGTAGTTATGGCTCATCTTGCAGCCTTCCCTTGGTCGCGACTCGGCGCCGCGGGGTGCAAGCGCGCTCGAGGTCAAGCAGGCCAGTCAACCGCCGATGCCAGCCGTGCAGATGCCGCCATTCCAGAGTAGGAAAATGCACCCGGGGTGTCAATCAATGCCGGCCAGTGCCAGCCACCGGCAACGGCATCGCCCCGGCGGAAGTCTCAGCCGGGGCGACGGCTTCATCGGGGAGCGCTCCACCAGCAGGGCGCCCGGCGGCGAGGCTATGAGTAGAGGCCGATCTCCCGCGTCTGCTGGGCGACGCGCTTGGGAGTCTGGGGGATGCGGTGGATGCGGGATCCCAGGGCGTCGGCGATGGCGTTGGTGATCGCCGGACAGGCCGCGACCGTCGGCGGCTCACCGATGCCGAGCGCGCCGTAGGGGCCGATCTCGCTCGGCCGGCCGTCGTCGTCCACCTCGACGATGATGGAGACGAGGTCGTCCGGCAGGTCCTTGATGCGCATCGTGTGGTACTTGTCGAAGTTGATCGCCTGCGGCACGCTCCCCTGCAAGTCGATGTCCTCCGAGAGGGCATAGCCGAACCCCATCGAGAGGCCGCCGAGAATCTGGCCGCGCACCGATTGCGGGTTGATGGCTTTGCCGAGGTAGTGCGCCGCCACCATGCGGACGACTTTCACGCGCCCGGTCTTGATGTTCACCTCCACCTCGGCCATATGGCACCCCCAGGTGATCGGCCAGTAGGCGTTGCCGAAGCCCGTCTTGGGGTCCAGGGCCGTGGTGTGCCGCTCGCACTTGAAGAGGCGCTGGCGGCGCCGCGGCAAGCCGTTCTCGTCGAATTTCTTGATCAGCTCCTTGACGGCGATGCGGTGCGTGGGGGAGCCCTTGGTGGTGGCGTAGCCGTCGCGCAGCTCCAGGTCGGCCTCGTCCACCTCGAGGGTGCGCGAGGCCAGCCGCAGCAGGTCGTGGCGGATCATGGCGGCGGTTTCGCTGATGGCGCTGCCGGTGACGTAGGTCTGGCGCGTGGCGACGGTGGAGCCGCAGTTCGGCGAGGCCACGGAGTCGCCGGTGTGGAGGCGCACGTCCTCGAGCTTCAGGCCGAGCTGCTCCGCGGTGATCTGGGCGAAGATGGTGTTCGACCCCTGGCCGTAGTCCGTGGTCGAGACCCAGACGGTGGCCGTGCCGTCGGGGAAGACCTCGATGATCGAGTTGCCCTGGTCCGGCAGGCCGCCGCCGAAACCGATCCCATACCAGATGTTGCCGATGCCGAATCCCTTGCGGATGAGGGGATCGGGGTGGGCCCGGCGGCTCTCGCGGTTGGCCCAATCGAAGGCGGCGGCCGCCTGCTCCAGGCATTGCAGGCCCGCCACGTTGCTCTTCAGCTCCATGTTCGTTGAGGTGCGCGATCCCTTGCGCAGGGAGTTGAGGCGCCGCACCTCGAGGGGGTCCATGCCGATGCCCTTGGCCAGCTCGTCGATCTGGGCTTCGAACATGAACGCCACCTGGGCCACCCCGAAGCCGCGGATGGCGCCGCGGAAGGGGTTCGTGGTGTAGACGGCGTAGGCATCGACGTGCACGTTGTCGATCTCATACGGGCCGGTGCAGTGCACCGCCGACTTGCGCAGCACGTTCTGCCCCCAGGAGGCGTAGGCGCCGGTATCGCCGTAGATTTCGGCCTCCCAGGCGACGATGCGGCCATCCCTGCGGATGCCGGACCTGATGCGGGCCTTGTGGGCATGCCGCTTCTGGGTGGCGAGGATCGACTCCTCGCGGGAATAGACCGTCTTCACGGGCCGCTTCAGCTTCATGGCGCAGAGGGCCACGTGAATCTGACCATAGACATCCTCGCGCTTGCCGAAGGCGCCGCCCACCGAGGGCTGCAAAACGATGATCTCGTGGTTGTTCAGGCCGAGGGCGCGGGCGATGTTCAGGCGGTCGAAATAGACGTGCTGCGTGGGGGCCTTCACGGTCAGGATGCCGTCCGCGTTGTAGAACGCCACGCCGCACTCTGGCTCCATCGGCGCATGGTCCTGGGGCTGAGTCTCGTACCAGTTCTCGACGATGACGTCGGCCGCCGCGAAACCTTTTCGCACGTCGCCCTTGCGGATCGGCATGGAGAAGAGGACGTTCTTGCGCTTCTGGCCTGTCTCGAAGGCATCGCGGCTGATTGTCCAGCCGGTCGTCTGCACCTTTTCATGTAGCTCGGGAGCGGAGAGGTCCATCGCCTTCTCGACGGTATCGAGGGGCTCCAGCACCTCATACGCGATCTTCACGAGCTTGCCGGCTTCCTTGGCGATCGTCTCGTTCTCCGCCGCCACCAGGCAGATGGCGTCGCCGATCGAGCGGATGTAGTCGCGCACCAGCACCTCCTGGTCGCGGATCGCCTTGCCGTAGGCGTTCTCGCCGGGGATATCCTTGGCGGTGAAGACGGCGACGACGCCCGGGTACTTCTCCGCCGCGGTGGTGTCGAGCGACAGCATCTTGGCATGGGGATGCTCGGTGCGCACGGTGTGCATGTAAAGCGCCCCGACCATCTCGTCGAGGTCTTCGGTGTACTTCGAGCGCCCGGTGACGTTGGCGATGCCGTCGACGCGCACGGCCGAGGTGCCGACGAGGTGCGTCGTGGGTGCGCCGTCAGACGAAACGACCTTCCAGCGCGAGGGATCGAAGATGTGCGGCTCGAGCAGCTCCTTGGCGCTGCGCTTCTCGCGGATGACGCGGGCGGCGTCAAGCACCGACTCGAGAATCTGCTGGTAGCCGGTGCAGCGGCAGAGGTTCCCCGTCAGGGCCTTCTTCACTTCCGCCGGCGTCGGGTTGCTGTTTTTGTCCAGGAGCGCCTTGGCAGTCATGATCTGCCCCGGCGTGCAGAAGCCGCACTGCGACCCCTGGTGCACGAGGAAGCCCGCCTGCAGCGGATGCAGGTTGTCCGGCGCGCCGATGTGCTCGATCGTCTCGATGGTGGCATTCCGGCACTTGCCGAGCGGCGTGATGCAGGCCCGCACGGCCTTGCCGTTCATGATCACCGTGCAGCTCCCGCACTGGCCGATATCGCAGCCGTTCTTCGAGCCTGTGAGGCGCAGATCCTCGCGGATGAAGTCCAGCAAGGATCGTTCGGGGTCCACCTCGCGCTCCAGCCGTTGCCCATTCATGACCATGGGAACGGTCGTCGTTTCAGCCGCGCTGGTGGTTACGGTTGCTGCCATGCCATGGCCCCCTTTACCAGCTATGCGTTTGCCCCCGCGCCGGCCCCGGCGCGGCAGCAGGAAACGCTCTAACTTGCAATTTTTGAACTACTTACATGCTTTTCACAACTCTGTAGAATTATAGTCACGGGAATGTCCCGCCGCAAATCTAATTTGCCGCGCCTGGCGTGGCTTGACCCTCTCTGGCGCCGTCAGGAGGCGGACGCCGCTGGGCGCGCCGGCGTAAGTTCCCCTCGACGCCCCGTCGCCGCCCTGCTTCGAGGCGGAGCGCAACACGACCGCGACCGCTTCCGCTTGCCGCACCGAGACGTAACTGTTGAGGAACCCTGGCCATGGCAGGCAGAACCTCGCTCCGGCGACGGCTGAAGCTACTGTAGATTGAAGAGTCGGGTGGGGTTGTCGTAGAGAATTTTCCGCAGCACCGTTTCCGGCAGATGCAGCCCTTTCACCGGCTCCGCGGGGAAGCCATCCATGGAGGCGGTGTAGGCCCGGCGCTCAAGCAAGGCGAGTTCGATGCTCAGCACCTTCCTGAGGTGGTCCGTGGGCGTCGTCTGCGCGATCACCTGGTCGCTTCCCCAGACAATTCTCTCCTGGTAGGTGGTGAAGAACTGCCTGACCTCGGTGGGGTTCCAATGGATGGAGCGGGCGTAGTAGGGGAAGCCCTGCCCCATGCTGACGTCGACGGCAAGGTTCGGATGGCGGTCGAGCATGCCGGCCAGCTCACGCAGCCCTCCGGGGTAGTGGTAGAGATTCCCCAGGTGGGCCAGGATCAGCCGGAGATTGGGGAAAAGGCGCAGTACCTCCTGGAACTCGCGATACAGTCGCGCGCTCCACTTCAGCTCGGCATGGATGATGACGGGGAGGTTGCGGTCGCTGCTGAAACGGTAGATGTCACGCAGGGGTGGGCTGTCGAGCGGCTCGCGGTAGAAGTACGGATGCCCGGCCATCAGCTTCAGCCCCACGGCGCCTCGTGCCACGCTCTCCTGCAGCGAGGCGAGCGCCCCTGGGTTGTGATGATCGACGGTGGTGAAGGGAATGATGCGCCCTGGGTGGCTGCGGCTTGCCTGCAGAAGCGCCTCCAGGTGGAGCTCGTAACCCTGGTTGTTCGGCGCCTCGCCGGTGGGGAGAAAGACTACCTTGGCGATGTTGAACTCATCCATCAGCTTGATGTACCGCGCCACGTCCATGCCGGCGCGAACGTGCTCGTGGGCATTGATGATCGGGTAGGGTCGCGCTCCGGCTGTCGCGGCGGACGAACCCTCGGCGGCCTTCAGCTTGCCGTGCAACTCCTGAGATGCTTGCGAGAGGCTCTCCAGGGCGGTGCGGTAATCACCCAGCTCGTAGGCGCCCAAAGAGCGCAGCAGCATGTCCCGGAAGCTCGGTTGCGCCGCGCCCTGCCGCGGCAGCCCGAGCAGGAGCAGCGCGCCGACGGCCAGCAGCACGCCAGGCCATCGGCTGGCGCCGAGACTTCGACAAGCTGTGCTGTTTTCTTGGCGCATAAGCAACCGTTTCACTGCACCACCAGCAGCCGCGCGCGCCTGCGCGGGCGCACGCAGTGAAAACCCTGCGCCACGATCGGCGCAGGGCATTCACCGCGCGAAGCTTGGGCCTACGCCACCCTATGACGCGGGGGGAGGCGGAAGAGGTACTTCGCCGCCCGGAAGGGGCGTCCCTGGCGGGAAGCCTTCAGGTCCCGGCACGCCCGGCGGGAAGCCTTCAGGCCCCGGCACGCCCGGCGGGAAGCCTTCAGGCCCGAACTGACCCGGCTGACCTGGCTGCCCGAATCCTGGCACGCCCGGCTGTCCGAATCCTGGTGTTCCCGGCGGGAAGCCTTCAGGCCCGAACTGACCCGGCTGCCCCGGCTGCCCGAATCCTTGCGCGCCCGGCTGTCCGAATCCCGGTGTTCCCGGCGGGAAGCCTTCAGGCCCGAACTGACCCGGCTGCCCCGGCTGCCCCGGCTGCCCGAATCCTGGCGCGCCCGGCTGTCCGAATCCTGGTGTTCCCGGCGGGAAGCCTTCAGGCCCAGGCTGACCGGGTACTCCTGGCACGCCCGGCGGGAAGCCTTCAGGCCCGAACTGACCCGGCTGACCCGGCTGACCCGGTATCCCCGGTACTCCTGGCGGGAAGCCTTCAGGCCCAGGCTGACCGGGTACTCCGGGTATCCCGGGTATCCCGGGACCTCCCGGTCCCTGCGGACCACCTGGACCAAACTGGCCGGGCGGTGGACCGGGCTGTCCGGGAGGCGGACCGAGGAAGAGATCGAGAGAGATCGGGAATCCGGAAACTTCGTTTCCGTCACCCTTCAGGGCATGGATGCCACCTGTGGGCAGGCCACTGCTGAAATCGATGGTCACGAAGACCATCTCTTTCAGGCCGCCATCGTTGCCGTCGATGTCTTTCAGGAAGAAACCAAACTCACCGAGGATGGGCTCGGTAAGGGTTTTGGGGAAGCCGAGAAGGGTTTGACCGGCATTGTTGAACGCATAGATGACGTTGGGCAGGACGACAATGATCTCGTCGCCGCCGGTGGCGTCGATGTTGTCAATGAACATCTTGGGGAAATCGCTGGCCGGCTGTGGGCCTGGTCCCGCTTGGGGTCCCGGTCCAGGCTGTGGGCCTGGTCCCGCTTGGGGTCCCGGTCCAGGCTGCGGACCAGGTCCTCCTTGGGGACCCGGTCCCGGCGGCCCCGGCACGAAGCCTTCCGGCGCTGGAGGTCCCGGTGGCAAGCCCTCCTGGGCCATGCTCGGAAGCTGGCCGAGGAGCAGGGCAACCGCAAAAGCGAGGACCACTACCAGCGGCTTGACGCGTTGTGTGGTTGATCGGCTACGCATGCTGTTCCTCCCTACGGAACGATGTTCTGGCCGCACCCCAGGAAAGCAACTTGTCCTGAGCGTGCCTTGTCGGTTTTTCTGACCGCTTCACCTCCTTTCGTTATGTATCAGTGAGTATCACAGACGCTTTGCTCTGGCAAACTTGGTCCTGCGGCGGGCCAACCAGTTTCCGCAGCCTTCCTCGATCCTCGCTCGCAGCCCACAGCTCAAATTCGCCATCCATTCCCGGCGGCTTACCTCGTCCAGGCAGTGACACACCGGCACACTCCAATAGACGGACCGGTCCACTCCACTCTTGCCGCCGACCTCCAGGTTTCTTCCTGCCGCGGGGAACGGTGCACCTGAAAAAGGCTGACAATTCCTGTCACCGGATTGACAATTCGCGTCGGGCTTCCTGTCACCTGAAGGGAAGTGCCCTCCTTGGAGAGAGCCCTGTGGCTGGCGCGATGAGCGGCCCTCGAGAGGCGTTTTCAAGCTGCTTCGCAGCCCTTGCTCCAGAAGGGGAACCAGCCACACCCCGTGGGTGTCCCGTCAAAGAGCAAGACTCATGCCGAGAGAGGAGGGATGATGAGGGGTTCGCCGCCGCGGCGATTGGGGCGGCAGACCCCCGCGCGGTCGGAGGGGGAGGCTGGTGGGCGGCGCGGTGTTGCCGGCCTGCTGCTTGATTTTCTCAAGCCACGCCGTATTGTAGTAATCTGGCGCTGGTGCACCGCGTCTGAGCATTGCGGCAGCAGCGACGGGCCCAGAAAGTGAGGCGTGCGGAGTTCCGCCCGGCCCTGGACGCAGGCTCTCCTGCTCTCGGCGTTGGAAACCCCCAGCGAGGCGATCCCTCTACTCCACTTGAGGATGATGTATGAGTCGCTACACCACGGTTGTGTTGGACCTCTTTGATACGGTCGTCAACTTCGTCGAAGAGAAGATGCCGCTCTCAATCATCGCGGGCGAACCGGTGCGCACCACGAGCGGGGAGATCTATCCCCTCTTTGCCGGGCGCTATCCCGGGATCATCAATGATCCCGTCGGGTTTCACCGCACCTGGGTGGAGGTGTCGAAGGAGGTCTGGGCGGAGCGCGAAGCCCTGCATGTTGAGCAGTCGTCGCATGAGCGCTTCCAGCGCTTCGCCGAGCGCCTCGGATTGCCCGCCTCCAATGGCCTGGCGGGGCTTATCGACGCCGCCGTGGAACGCCACATGCGGCTGCTGATCAACGCGACGGAGTTCCCGGCAGGGAACCGCGCCCTGCTCGAGCAGCTCCGCGGGGCCTACCGGCTCGGCCTGCTTTCGAACTTCGACCACACGCCGGCGGTGGACTGGCTGCTGGCGAACCATGGCCTGGAGGGAATGTTCGAGGCCATCATCGTCTCTGTGGAGTTGCGTATCCGCAAGCCGAAGCGGGAGATTTTCGAGGCGATGCTGGAGAAGTTAGGCGTGTCGGCGCGGGAGACGCTCTTCGTGGGCGACACCTTCCGCGCCGATGTGGTCGGCGCCAAGGCGGCAGGCATGGACGTCGCCTGGCTCAACGCCAAGGGACGCGAGCCAGATGATCCAGGCGTGGTGCCGGAGTATACCATCGGCAGCCTGCCGGAGCTGCGCGGCATCCTCTTCGCCCAGCGCCCGTAAGCCGCCGCCGCGCCTCGCCACGCAGCCCCGTAACCGAGACTCACCGGGGGCCGAAACCGCCACGCTCGCTCCGTAGCCTCGGCGCCGCAGGCTGCGGTGGTCTCGCTTCGCAGCGGTCGGGAGCTGCGGGGGAAGGCTACGATCCCTCCTCCGGGTCCCGAAACTGCTCCCACAGCCGGTCGAAGCGCGACTCGTAGATGAGGTCGTAGAGGTCCAGCCGGTCGGGGAAGAGTTCGGCGCACAGCTCGCGCGCCTCTTGCCGCTCAATAGCGATGTCCACCGCCGGCATATCAGTGAGGAGGATGAGGGTGCAGACGCGCTCGGTCGCCGTCCGCAGTTGTCGAAGTTTCTGCTCCTCGGCGCGCCGCGCGTGCTCGTGGTTGTCGCCCACACCCCCTCCGTCAGACAGGCATCCTGCCTGTTGAAGAAGCATCACCGATGCACGCTGATGGACACCGATATCCTGTGAATGCGTGTCCAGCAATAGTTCCCTCGCTCCGCGTCTTCGCGGTGAATCCTGGTGCACCGCAGAGACGCAGAGACCGCAGAGGCGTAGGACAAGCTTCCAGCCTATCGATCAACCAACCCAGGCATCCTGCCCCCAGGGGAAGCGGCGCGTTCTACTCCCCGCGCGCCGCCACGGCCTCAATCTCCACCAGGAGATCGGGCAGCACCATCTGGGCAACCAGCGTTGAGCGCGCCGGACGGCTTGCCGGGTTCGGGAAGTAGCGGAAGTAGACCTCGTTCATGGCCGGGTAGTCCTCCACCCTGGCGATGAACACCGTCGTCTTCAGCACGTCCTCCATGGATGCTCCGGCGGCGGCGAGGATCGCCTTGATGTTCTCGAGCACCTGCTCGGTCTGACGGGTGATATCCCCCTTGCCGACGAGTTGGCCCTGCGGGTCGAGGGCGACCTGCCCGGCGGTGAAGATGAACGGCCCCGAGCTCGTCGCCTGGGAGTAAGCATTCTTCACGGGCGCCGCCGCCCTGTCCGTGCGGATGATCGTCTTCGGCATACCGTCTCCTTGGCTAGAGGCGCACCATCCTCCCCGGCGCCGCGCTCCCCGGCATCACCTTTCCAGGAGCCAAGGTTGCTGGAGAACCCACCTCGCGCCTCGGCGCTGCCGCGCTAGCCAGCGAGGATTTGGCGATAGGCGCTCAGGATGCCTTGCATGGCTTTCCCCGCCGGTTCGCGGAGGAGCACCGTCGTGAAGTGGTCGTGCGGTGTGTCGCTGAGGTTGATGATGACGAGCTTGGCGTTGTTCATTGCCGCCTCGACCGGCATCCTGGCGGCGGGATGCACGACCAGGCTGGAGCCGATGACGAGGAAGAGATCGCAGGCGCGCGAGCGCTCCAGGGCCTCGCGCGTCTCCTGCTCGGGCATGGCCTGGCCGAAGGAGATGGTATCGGGCTTCAAGGGACCGGAGCAGAGGTCGCAGTACGGGACCGCCACGCCGCCGCGGATGCGCTCGGAGACCTCCCCGCGGCTGGTGCGGGCGCCGCACTCCTGGCAGGAGACCGTGTGCACCGTGCCGTGCAGCTCGATCACCTTCTCCCGGCTGGTGCCGGCCCGCTGGTGCAAGCCGTCGACGTTCTGGGTGATGACGCAGTCGAGTTTGCCGAGTCGCTCGATCTCGACAAGGGCGTGGTGCGCCGCGTTCGGCTCGGCCTGCAGGATGGCGCCGAGGAACTCCTCGCTCATGCGCCAGTACTTGATGCGCGCCTCGTGGCTGGCCAGGAAGTTCTGGTAGAGGAAGTCCTGCGGATCGTAGCGTGACCAGACCCCCCCAGGGCTGCGGAAGTCGGGAATGCCCGACTCGGTGCTGATGCCAGCGCCGGAGAAGGCGACGACTCGCCGCGCCTGGTCGATAAATGCGGCAACCTTGCGGTACTTCTCGTCGCTGGTCATCGACGTGCCTCCCCACGCTTCAACTCAGCGCACCCCATACGCGGAGCCGCAGCGCAGCGTGGGGGAAGAGGGGGCGCGGGGGAGCGAAGCATCCGGGCCAGCCTCCTCCCCCTGCCGCTGCAACCCCGGCGCGCGGCGTGCGCTTCCGGCAGGCGGGGCTTATTTCGCCACGATGCCGGCGGCCCGCTGCACGAAGCTCAGGTCGGTGTACTTCTTCGCCTCAATGCGGCCCTTGGCGAATTTCAGCTCGGCGGAGAGGTCGATGTTGCGTTGCAGCGCCTCGATGTTGGGGATTGCGTTCGGGCCCCGGTAGTAGTCGAACTCGCCGCCATACCAGGCGAACGCCTCGGCTGGGCGCTTCATGCGCTTCGCCGCCGCCGCCATCACCGCCGGCTTGTTGGCCGGATTGATGTACCAGTTCCAGGCGCGCACGTAGTCTTCGAAAAAGTCATTGTACGCATCGCGATGTTTCGTCAGCTCCTCGGTGCGTCCTACCAGAAAAAGGGTCTGGTAGGGGCCGATCGCATCGCTGGTGTTGAACAGGAAGCGGATGCCGCCGCGGCGCAGGGCAAGCACGGAGAAGGGGGGGACAAAGGCCGCGCACTGCACCTTGCCCTCCCGCAGCATAGCCTCTTGCGTTGCGAACTCGCCCTGGAGGGTCTGCACATCGCGCACCGTATCCATCCCGGCCTTGTGGAGCATGGCCCGGAAGACCATATCCGTGGCGGTGCCAAAGGCGAAGATGTTGCAGACCTTGCCCTTCAAATCGCGCACGGTCTTGATGCCGGAGGTTTCCAGGACCCCATAGCGAATGATGGCGTGGTTCTCGATCCCCTCCTGGCCGAGATCGGCGACCACCTTGATGTCGAGTCGGGCGTTGACCACCCCGTTCGCCAGACTGACCGGCGCCAGCATGCCGAGATCGATCTCCTTCGCGGCCAGGGCCTGCACCTGGATGGGAGTCTGGTCGATCGGCTTCTCGTTCACGGTGTAGCTCTTGCCGTAGTGCCGCAGGAGGTCGCGATTGATCGGCTCGTTGTACATCAGCCCAAGGAAGATGAGGGGGACGATGGTGGAGCTCCCCAGCCGGATTTCCAGCGGAGCCGCGGCGGCTGGAGCCCGCAGCGCGGGTCCGAGCAGCAGGAGGGTAAGAAGCAGGAAGAGAACGAGTCGCTGAACTCTGAAGGTTGCCACGCAGGAGCAGAAGGTACGCATCGGAGTCTCCTTCCGGCGCAGACCCCACTGCGAAATGGGATCTGACCGGTGCACCTCAGGGTGATGACAACGTGACAGGAGGTTGGTTATTGGCTCCCACTCTATGGAGCTGCCTATGGATTGTCAATTCGCGGCGCGGCGCCAGAAGCGCCTGCCGAGCGCCTCTCTTCAGGATTTCCCCAGGTTTCTGGGTTTCTCCGGCCCGCAAGGAGGGTTGCCCTCCGCCTTTGATGAGGTCCTTGGACAGCCGCGGCACCCTGCTTGCGGGGCAACCTGACGATCTGCTATAAGGTGAAGCATTTGCCGCGGCGCCACACGGCGAGGTCCGGGACTGCCGCACGGCCCCGCGCAAGGGGCGACGCCGGGCCGCAGGCGCAGCGGGCAGAGGGGTAGTTCAGGGAATGGTTGCTGATACTTGCCCACGTAGAAGGATCGTACGATGTCTTATGAACACGAAATGGTAGGGCGCGTCCTCACCGTCGAGCGCGTGCGTGAGCTGAACGCGAAAGATTTCTTTTACCAGATTCTGAAGGAAAACCCTGAGATCACGAAGATTTATCCCGGCATCGAGGACCCGATCCTGGAGGGCTCCATCGACCACCACATCCACTGCTATCCTGACTTCGTCTATCGCAGCCAAGATATGATCGACTGCGCCATCGACGCGGCGAAGGCAAAGATGCAGGCGATCGCCTTCAAGGATCACTACAACCTGAGCGGCGGCGAAGCCTACCTGGTGCAGCAGTACATCGACGGCATGGTGAAGCGCGGCGAACTGGAGCAGGGGGTGACGATCTATGGCGGCATCGGCCTGAACTTCGGGGTGCGGCCGGATGTCGTGAAGGTGGCGCTGAAGTACCCCAACATGAAGATGCTCTGGTTCCCCACCTTCAACTCCGCCGGCTTCTTCCGCACCTGCGGGATGACCGGCGGCGTCCACCTCGTCGATGCGAAGCAGCACGTCCTCCCCGAGGTCGTGGAGGTGATGCACATGGCCAAGGAGGCCAAGGTGGGCATCGGCCTCGGCCATACCGACTTCTTCGAGCTGCTGCCCTTGAGTGAGAAGGCCAGGGAGATCGGCTGCCGCTGCGTCCTTGACCATCCCCTCCTGGAGCTGAACAAGCTCACCTTCGACGAGATGAAGCAGCTTGCCGCGAACGGCGTTTACGTCGGCACCTACTGCCAGCCGATGATCCCCTCGATCTACCAGCCGGTTGCCGATCCGTTTGAGACAGTGCGGCTGATCAAGCACGTGGGGGCGGAATGTTGCATTGTCGGCGGCGATTTCGGCCAGGTCCTGCACATTAACAGCATCGACGGCCTGCGGGTGTTCGTGCGCGCCTGCTTGGCGTTCGGCATTGATGAGGCGTCGCTGAACATCGCCTTGAAGGATAACCCGCGCAAACTCCTCTACCTCGACGACGCGCCGGACGCCGCCGCGGAGGCGCACCGCAGCGCCGACCGCCGTCAGCAGCACGTCTCGCACTCGTGAGGCAGGCTCCGCTGCCCTTGTCGCCGGCCTCAACCTCGCGTCCGCTCGGCAGCCGCGGTAAGATCGGCTGTGGGGGATCAATGCTCCCCTACAGCCTCCCACCCGGCTGTCGCCTCGCTCGCGGTTTCACCCCTTTGTCCTCCCTGCCCCCTCTGTCGGCCAGGTAACGGTCACTACGGCGCCAGCAGCTCGAGCGGCTCGGCCGGCACGTTGAGTTGCGGCCAGGTAGCCACGGCGCCGGTTGCGTCGGTGGCCGTTATTTGCAGCCCTTCAATGGTGAACTCGCCCGCGGGGAGGCTGTGCGGCGGAATGTCGCGGAACTCCGCGGTGTGAATGCCGTTGGCATCCCGACCGCTGAAGGTGGCGAAGACAACCCGCGCCGCTCCTAGAATCGGGTGGCTGCTGAGCATGCTGGCTTCCACCCTCAATGTTCCGCGTCCCCCGATGATCTGCGCCTGCAGCACGACGTTCCCACCCTGGTTGGCGGTGAACGTGAGGGGCGACCGGCCCCATCCCGCCATCAGGATGACTGGGCTGGCGGGCACTGGTTCGGGCGCTGTTTCGTCCAACAGGGCGGTGCCGAAGGGGACGCCGAGCCCGGTGATGACGTCCTCAACGTCGCTGCCGTCCAGGTTGGCGCGGCGGATCGCTCACCCGGGTGGCGCGCCTAGCCATTGACGGCAGGGAAGGGGGAGGAGGGCCGGCTGCGGGAGCGGTTCGAAGATCGCTACCCCGGTTCGTCAAGCTGCTCGAGCAGGCCCAGCATCTCCTGGCGGTGGTAGTGGTGGTAGGCTTGGCGTGCCGCCTCGATGCCGCGCTGCAACCAGCGGCGCGCCTCATCCGGACGCTCCAAGGCTAGCGCGGCGCGCGCCAGAAGCTGGTAGGCCGCGGTATTGGTCGGCTCGCCGGCAACTGCGGCGCTGAGGTGACTGATGGCCTCCGCGTAGGCGCCGCGGTCATACGCCGCCACGCCGAGCGCGTAGCGCGGCGTTGCGTCGTCGGGCCGGAGCAGATGCTCCTCGCGGAAGAGCGCCTCGCGCCAGTCGCGGTAGCCGCCGGATGGTCCGGCGTCCTTCCTCTCCATGGCAGCTCCCCATGGGCCTTCGGCCCGCCCGCAAGGTCATGAAAATAAGCGCACACTTCTTTCTCAGCAGTTTTCCATGCCCTCGACCGCAGGGGCGGTTCGCGAACCGCCCCTACCAGCGGGATGCAAAGAACCACTGATGAACACGGATTGACACTGATATCTGTGTACATCCGTGTCCATCCGTGGTTCTTTCCCCTACCTTCTCCGCGTTCTCTGCGTCTCCGCGGTGCACGCCATTGAACCGCAGAGGCGCGGAGAACGCAGAGGTGAAGGACACTGGCCGCGCGAACGTCAGCCTCACCATTACGTGAAATCAACCACTTCGAGGTTCTCTTTGCTAAAGGATGAGGTAAATGAATCGCTTTGACCGGGCGGCGGCTGGGAGAGTTTCGGAAGGGGAGGGCAGCGGCGCGGGGTGCGCGGGCTTCAGAAGGGTCTGCACGGCCATCGCCTCCGCACTCAACCTTGCAGCCCCCTGCGACTGGATGACTGCCGAGTACGCGGCGCCTGCCTCCCTCCCAAGCCCTTGCACTCCATCGCTTTGCCGTGCCACGCGGGCGCCGCGCGCCTAGTGTGCTGTTTCACACATTCTATCGCAAGAATTTGCGAGGGAGCCTCGCCCCCTCGCGCACCCCGACTACGCGAGCTGCTGCGCAGCTCGCGGGGATTGGGGTGTGGGGAAGCAAAGGTCTTCCACAAAAACTCCCCCACCACATGGCCCGAAGAAGGCGTCCGATTAAGGATGGAATTTGTGTGACGCAACACTAGACAGTCAGGCGCACCTTTACGGCCCGGAGACCTTTCGGCCCCTGCTCAAGCTCAAATTCTACGCGCTCCCCCTCTTCCAACTCGTCTATGGTGATGTACTGTAAGGCGCTGCGGTGAAAGAAGAGGTCATCGCTGCCGAAACGAGCGATGAACCCGTACCCTTTGTCTCGAATCAGTTTCTTCACCGTCCCTATTTCCATGCGCAACCTTTCTCATCCCCTGAGCGCTCCCTCCGCCGAGGGCGAACCATGGCGGTAAAACCCATCTCTGGAAACCCAATGCCGGGGGACCCAGGGGCATGGAGCTTATCCTTCTGGCCGCGCCGATCATTCACCACCAGCACGCGCGGCTTCTCCCCGCTGAAGAATCGTCGAACTGCTTCGTTCTCGTGTCTTTGTAGCTTAGAAGGGGGGCCTTTGCAACTGCTTAGCGCGGGGCGGGCGCCGGGAAGGTCAGAAGACGAGAATCATGGTGAGAATGCCCGCCACCACGAGGGCGAGCGAGGCGATGAACATGAGCTGAGACGCCGCCAGGCTGCTGCCCCCGATGCCGACGATCATGGCCACCAGGCAGGCGGCAAGGAGACATGCCTTGCGCAACGAGAATGGATGCTGCCCCGCCATAGCCGCCTCGCCTCCGCGCCTGGGACGGACGCGCACATCGGCGGCCCGGAAGGCAACGCTCAAGGGTCGCCGCTCCACAGGGCCGCACGAGGAGTGGCCGAGCACGCCGCCCCCGCAGACGAATAATGCGGAGCCCGCCATGGCCGCGGGGACGTCACCGCGCTGCGGTGCGCTCGATTTCCACCCCCACCAGCCCCACGCCTTGGTCGGTGAGGGCTTTTGGTTTGATGACGCGCACGCGCACGCGTTCCAGGGGAAAACGTTGCAGGAGGACGCCTGCAAGGTGCTCGGCCACCGCCTCGATGAGCTTGAACTCCCGTTCCCCAACGGCGCCCTGCAGGACGCGGCTCACCTCGCGGTAATCGAGGATCTTCTGTGGATCATCCAGGGCCGCCACGGACCTCCAGGTGTAGAAGAGGTCGAGGTCCACCAGAAGCGCTTGACGGCGCTGCCGTTCCGCGGCCGTCACGCCGACGGCGCAGCGCAGCACGATCTCTTGAAGGAACAAGCGATCCATAACGCTTGCAGAGGGTTTCGTCAGGGGGATGATTGCGGAGTGCGCCGACGGAAGCACGCCTGCTCGCGCCCCGCGGGCCTGGCTGGCCTCTTTCTAGCAGAGCCGGAGCCGCGAAGTCAATGCGCCGCCGCATCGCGCCGAGCAGGATTGACGAGGTTCGCGGCACCTGCCAAACTCAGCGCCGAGCTGGGAGATGCCGGCGCGGTTCTTCGCGCTGGCGCGCCGGATGGGGCCCGGTCCGCTCTCCGAGATCGCACCCGCGGGGAACCACCCTCAGAGCCTGGCAGGGAACAGCCGCGGCGCCTGCGCTGATTCGGTCCCAGCGCTCTAGCGGCCCCTCCTCCCTGCCGGGAGGCGAAGCGTCCCCGCCAGGCAATGAAGAAGCGGCTGATGCTCCTGACGCCGATTCAGCAGGTTGCCCGCCCTCCGGCGGCGTTCCGCACCCCCTACCGTGAGGTGCGCCTCCCCTACCTGCGGGTGGCGGAAGATGCCGCAGCGGAGCTTGACGAAGGCTGGCCGCCGGAAGCCGGCGCCGCGGTGACGGAGGAGCTTGTCAAGGCGATCTGGTTTGAGCAGCGTCTCGTCTGGGAGCATCTCCGCCTGGCCGATGGGGCGCCGGTCACCGTTCTCGAGCCAGGGTGGTGGAATCGCGCCGAAGGCCCTGATTTCACCCATGCGGCGGTGCGCCTGGCGGGAGGCGCGACGGCGCGGGGCGATATCGAGGTCCATGTGCGCAGCAGCGCCTGGGAGCAGCATGGGCACCATGTCGATGCACGCTATAACCGCGTCATCCTGCACGTCGTCATGTGGCAGGACACGGCGGCCCCAACCGTTTGCCGCCAGGACGGCGCCCGGGTGCCGACGCTCCCCTTGTTCCCCGCTCTCGCCCAGGAGTTGACGGAACTGCGGCGCACGCTGGATGTGGCGCGCTATCCGCTGCGCAGCGAGGTGCGCACCGGCTACTGCCAGCCCGATCTGCAGCGCTGCGCCCCGGAGGTGGTGGCGTCGCTCCTCGACCAGGCTGGTGATGAGCGTCTCTCGGCCAAGGCGGAGGGGCTGGCGGAGCGGCTCAAGGAGACTTCCCCAGCGGCGGTGCTCTACGAATCGGTGGCCGAGGGCCTGGGCCTCGTCAGCCTGCGCGGCCAGTTCCGCGAGCTGGCGCGGCGCCTCCCGTGGGCGCGCCTCGAGGGCCTGCGCAGCGCCGCGGGGGGCACGGCCGGCGACCCCGCGACGGGTCCTGGGATGGAACCTGACCTACGCCTCGAGGCCCTGCTCTTCCAGCATGCCGGCCTCTTGCCCGAGACAGCCTCGGGGAGCGGCGACGCCGCGACAGCGGACTACCTTCGCCGCCTCCTGGCGGCCGCCGCCACCGTCGCGGCGGCGGAGTCCGAGCCTCCCATGGAGGGCGCCCGCTGGCGGGTGCCGGGCACGCGGCCGGCCGGCCAGCCCGTGCGCCGCATCGCCGCGCTTGCAGCCTTCCTGCGCGCCTCGGAGCCGCTCCTTCTCGTGGAGCGTTGCATGGAGCTGGCTCGAGCCTGCCGCGACCTCCATGGCAAGAAGCGGCGGCTCGGCGTCGTGCGGCGAGCCGTCGAAGCTCTCTGCCTCGTCGAGGGGCCCCCCTTCTGGCAGCGGCGCCTGGGCTTCGGCCCCGCAACACTGCGGCGCCCGCTCAACCTGGTGGGCGTCGAGCGGGCCCGCATCCTGGTCGTCAATGTCCTGCTGCCGGCGGCACTGGCGCTGGCGCGACAGCACGCTGACGCCGATGTCGAGGAGGGGCTCCACGTTCTCTACGCCGCGTTGCCGAAAGCCGCGGAAAACAGCGCCGTACGCTTTGCTCGGCGGCGCATGCTGGGAGAGCGGAGCGCCCATGCGGGGCTGGTCACTACGGCGCGCCGCCAGCAGGGGTTGCAGCAGCTCTTGCGGGATTTCTGCAGCAGCGACCCCGGCGGCTGCCTGACCTGCAGCTTCCCCAGCCTTGCTGGCGCGCTGCGTCAACTCACTCCGGCGAAGCCCTCGCCGCCGACCTAGGATGGACTCCCGAAGGTCACGGCCGCGCGCCCGTCCGGCCGTCGCCGACCTTGCCTCAGCCACCCTCGCCACGCCGCGCCGCGGCGATCTTCTCCTCCTTCTCGCGCTGCAGCGCCGCCTTCGCCTCCTGGAACTCGCGTTGCAGCTCCTGCGCCTTCGTGGGGATCTCCTCCGGCGGGGTGCGCCGGCGCATCTTCTGCAAGTTCGAGGCGAGCATGATCTCCTTTTCGGCGATCTTCGCTTCGTACTCCTTGCGCAGCTCGGCAATGCGCTGCTTCTGGGCGTCGCTCAGGCGCCCCTCGTCCTCGCCGCCCTGCAACTTTCGAGCGCGCTCCATGGCAAGCTCCAAGGCGCTCTTCATCCCCTCGCCCATGCACCTCTCCTCTCCAGCAGGGCCACCGCCGCCCCGAACCTGGGTCTGCTCCCAAACGCCGCCGCGCGCCTCGCCGGCCAAAGACCGCCATCCCCCCGCCATCCCCCCGCCATCCCGCTCCTGGCATGCTCCCCGCGCCTGGCGATCCTCCGGCGGGGCGCGCCGCTCGTGCCGGCGGCGGTCACGAAATGATAACGCTGGAGCCGCCGAAAATATCGAGGGCGGCCCCGGAGATGGCGTCGGAGTCGTGGCTGGCGAGGAAGACCGCAACGCGCGCCACGCTCTCCGGCGAGAGCTTGCTGTCGAGCGGCGACAGCCCCTGGAAGGACTGGCTCTCGATGGTCTTCGTTTCGACCGCGCCCGGGCAGATGGCATTGATGCAGATATTGACCTTCTTGAGCTCGCGCGCCAGGGCCTGGGTGAGCCCGAGGAGGCCGAACTTCGAGACGCAGTGCCCGGCAATGTTCACGTCGCCTACCTTGCCATGGATGGAGGAGATGTTGATGATCTTCCCGCCGCCTTGCTCCAGCATGTGGGGAAGCACCTTCTGACAAAGGAAGAACGCCGCCTTCGTATTGATGGCCAGGGTGGTGTCGAACTCTGCCTCGGTCCAGTCGAGGAAGCGCTTGTAAATAAAGATGCCGGCATTATTCACCAGGACATTGGGGGCGCCGAAGGTCTTCAGCGTCTCGTTCACGACGCGGTCGAGGTCTTCCATGCTCGCGACATCGGCACAGATCGGCAGCGCCTTCGCCCCCTGCCGTTGGAGCTGCCGGGCGACCTCCTCGACCTGCTCGCCGGTGCGCGCCACGAGAGTCAGGGCCGAGCCCTCCTCCGCGAAGGCTCTGGCGATCGCGCGGCCAATGCCTCGCCCGGCGCCGGTGATGATGCTCACCTTATCCGCCAGCCGCATCCGCTCCGTCTCCTTGTTGGTTGTCAGCGCGTCACGCTCAGGCGGGGGGAAAAGGCCTGCGCCGGGCGTTCCCCAGGCACCCGACCGACGACCGCACCCAGCTTTGCCGCCTTCCCGCTCCACGCCCCCATTGCGTTCCCCAGCCGGCTGCGTTCGGCTTGGCCGCCCGTGATCGCGCGGCGCATGACCCTGCCGCGGCGGCAGGCGCGCTCGTGAAGTGCGGCGCAGGGGGAGGGCACTTACCGGTAGCTGAAGAAGAGGAACCCGATGATGATGATCACGGCGCTGAGCACAAAGATGAAGCAGCCGATGCCGATCCAGAACTCGCTCTTCCGCAGCTCCCGCGCCTCCTCCTCGGTGATGTCGACATCGAGGTCCTCAACGTTCTCGCCACACTCATGGCAGAACCGATAGCGCTGGCGCAACTCCGTACCACAGCTTGGGCAAGTCTTCATCATCGACTTCGGCGCGGCGGTTCCCGTGGCGTGGCGGGCGGGGCATCCTGCCTACCGCGGCTGGCCCCAAGGCCGGCTCGCCCTGGCGCTGGCGCACCCGCGCTGCCCCCGGTCGCCAGTGTAAGCGCCCGGGGTGAAAAATCAAGGCTGGCGCCCGCCACCGGCGCCGGCAACTCGGCATTGAACTTCGCCGCCGCTGCCCTTACAATCACACTGGAGGGCTCAGCCGCGGGCGCCTCCCAGAGACGACGCCGTTCAGGAGCCAAGCCAGGGAACCGAGTTCAAGGTGCCGGATGCTTCGCTGGTCTGCCTTTCCGTTGCTTCGCTCCCTGGGGGACCCGTGTCGCGGGCGGCGGGGAGTGCGGCGCCGGCTTCCGCTTGGCGCTCTCGCGCTCAGCCTCCTGCTGCTGGTCGGCTGCGCAGACTGGAGGGGGGAGGCGGCGGTGGAGCGGGCCGCCGCAGCGTCGCGCGCCGGCCAGTACCTCGACGCGATCGCGGCCTACCAGGCGCTCGAGGCGCAGTTTCCAGAGGCCGCGCAGCGGGCGCGGTCAGGCGAGCGCATCGCCGAGGCGCGGCGTGCCCTGCAGGAGGCCTATCAGCTCAAGCAGAACCTCGAGGTTGCTCAGCAGATGCTGCGCCATGCCCAGCGATCGAAGGGGGATGGCCTGAAGATGCTGGCCAAGACCTGGGCCACCGAGGCGAGCACCCTCTTCAGCAAGGAAGAGGCTGGCTGCTGCGACAAAGTGAAGCTGGTGTTGAAGCAGGCCTCCTACTTCGTCGCCCACCTGGAATCTCCAGCGGCGGCGCAGAGCTCAAACGGCGGGCAGGCGGCGAAGGAGGCCGGTCAGCTCTTCGTCACGGTGAACGCCGCGAACGTGCGCAGCGGCGCGGGCACGCAGCACGGGATTGTGGCCCAACTCCAGCGCGGGGACCCCGTCTCCACCCTGGAAGAGGAGGGGTCCTGGGTGAGGGTGCGCCTGCCCGATGATTCCCAGGGCTGGATCTACCGGTCCCTTCTCAGTGAGCGCGCTCCGAATTGAGCGCAGCCCGCCAGCGATTCGGGTCGACGTGAGGAGCGGGTGCCAGCTCGTGACCTTGTGTATTGGTGTGATCGGTTCGGGAACCTGCACTCCTGAGGTGGCCGCCCTAGCCGAGGAAGTGGGCACGGGCATCGCCGAGCGAGGCGCGGTGCTGATTTGCGGGGGACTTGGCGGCGTCATGGAGGCGGCGGCGCGCGGCGCCAGGTCGGCTGGGGGCCGCACGGTCGGCATCCTCCCCGGCAACGAGGCCGCCAGCGCCAACCCCTATATCGACATCCCCATCGTCACCGGCATGGGGTACGCGCGCAACGTCATCATCGCGCGCACGGCGCGCGTCCTCATCGCCATCAGCGGCTCCTACGGCACCCTCTCGGAGATCGCGCACGCCCTGGCGCTGCAGAAGCCGGTGGTTGGACTGCTGACCTGGGATCAAGTGCCCGGCGTGCGGCACGTCACGACGCCGAGAGAGGCCCTCGACGAGGCGTTTGCGCTCTGCCGCGAGCGCTAGGCGACGGCATCGGCAGGGTCCACATGGCGGCGCGGCTTCGCGGGTTTGGGTGGCGGGAGATGTGCCGAACTTCGGGAGGGGGCGCGAATGGCCTCTCGGAGCCACACCTGGAGCGTTCCCCGTTGCACGCGGGCGAGGAAGCGCGGAGTCGCCGCAGCATGAGCGCGCGCCGTAAGATGACGGTGGTCGAGGTCCTCCTTCTCGTGACGCTGCTGACTTCCTGCGCGCGCTTCACTTCGAGGACGGTTTCGACCCCCGCCCCGCCGCGGGTTCCCAACATCTACCACGTCGTTCAGGCAGGCCAGACCCTTTCCGACGTCGCCTCCCTCTATGAGGTGCCACTGGCGCAGTTGCGGCGGGCGAACCAGCTCGGTCCCGGCGCCTCCCCGCGGGTGGGACAGCGCCTCCTCATTCCCGGCGAGGGACGGCTTGCCATCCTCCCTCTTCCCCCTGAATCTCCGCCGCAGAAGAGCGCGCCATCGGTGCGGAAATCCTCCCGCCCAGCGCCTCAAATGGAAGGGGAGCCCAGGCGGGAGGAACGCCAGGCGGCTGTCCCCGATCTTGGCGGCGTGAGCTTCACCTGGCCCCTGCGCGGCGAGATCGTGGGACGCTTCGGGGAGACGGAGCACGGCCGCAACGACGGGATTGACATCGCCGCGCCGGCGGACAGTGACATCCGGGCGGCGTCGAGCGGTCAGGTGATCTTCAGCGATTGGGGGCCGCAGGACTTTGGCAGGATCGTCGTCATCAAGCATAGCGAGAAAATAATTACGGTCTACGCGCACACTGCGGTAAACTACGTAAAGAAAGGCGATGCCGTGCGCCAGGGCCAGCCGATCGCCCGCATCGGCGCCGCCGGCAACCCGCAGCGGCCGATCCTGCACTTCGAGGTGCGGTATGAGCGCCGGCCGCGCGATCCCTTGCAGATTCTGCCGCGCTGAGGGGAGGGTCGGGGGGCGGCGGGCGGGCGCCGCAGATCGAGGCGCATCCTCACCACGGCTGCCGCGATGGGGGCGTATGGCGAGAGAAAGTGAATCCATGGTGGAGAAGCTGAAAGCGAAAATTCGGGATATTCCTGATTTTCCGCAGACGGGGATCGTCTTCAAGGACATCACCACCCTGCTGCAGGATGGCGCCGAGTTTCGGCGCGCCATCGACAGCCTGGCCGCGCGCTACGTCGATGGACACGTCGATCTGGTGGTGGGCATCGAGGCGCGCGGCTTCATCATCGGCTCCGCGCTGGCCTACAAGTTGGGGGCCGGCATCGTGCTGGTGCGCAAGCCGGGCAAACTGCCCTACAAGACGCATAGGATGGAATACCAGCTCGAGTACGGCAGCGATGCCCTGGAGGTGCACCACGATGCGATCCCCGAGGGGGCCCGAGTCATCATCGTCGATGACCTTCTCGCCACCGGCGGCACCGTGGAGGCGGTTGTCAAGCTCCTCAACCATTTCAAGTGCGAGATCGTGGAGCTGACCTTTCTCGTCGAGCTGACCTTCCTCAACGGACGGAAGCGTCTGGCCGACATGCCGGTCCATTCGCTCATTCAGTATTGAGCCGCGGCCCCGGCCCGGCGAACCGCAGGGTGTGCGCGCGATTCTCCACAGTTCGACGCATGTGAGTCTCCACTGCCAGTGCTTCGACGATGTGCAGGCGCTGCGGCGCCTCGGCGCGGCTCCACTTGCCGTCGACCTCTGGGATGCCGCCGGAGCGCGCCAGGGGAGGCTCCTGCTTGGCCTCGGCTCGAGCGCGGGGGAGGGGGATGGCCTCTACCCGCCGCGGGCGCTGGGAGAGGCGTATCGACTGCTCCTGCCTACCGCCGCGCTCGACGCCTTCCTGGCCTCCTACCACTGGCGTGGGATGCTCGCGGATCACACCTCGTGCGCCATCTACTACCCATTCTATGAGTAGGACGGAACCTGCCCGGAGACATGCCCGCTCAGCACGAGCGCGACGCGGAGGTGAGGGGGCCCTCCAAGTCCCCCGGTGCGGGGGAAGAAACCCGCAGGTTCTCGCAAATGCGCCGGCACCGCACCGTCATCCTGAAACGCCTCTCGGCGCGGAACAAGCGAAGGACGCCGTCATGCCGCAACGTTGTCGGCACTGTGACAAGGCCATTGACGGCAAGCCGGTGCAGCTTCACTTCTCGGTGGCGATCCCGCTCAAGGGCGACTACGAGCGCGTCGTGACGGTTCCCGCCAGCTACTCCTTGTGCGCCGCCTGCCACACGCAGTTCTCCCGTGCCAAGCACTTCGATAAGTACCGCATGATGCAGGCCATGATCGCCAAGGGATGAGCCTCGCCGCGGCCCGCTGGTTGGTGCTGCGCGGCTTCCCCGGCGATGCCCCGCTGATCCGCCTCGACGAAGGGGCTGTGCCGCGGTGTCTGCGTCTCCAGCCCTGCCCACGCAGCGGGGATCACCCTGCCAGGGCGGCAGGTCGGCGGGAATCCCCCCCCTTGGCCTCCGCCAGTCTGGGAGCCTTCCTCTCGCTTCCCCCACCGCCGTTCAAACCCTCCGTCTGACAGCCGCAAACCAAGTCCCCGACGGTCCCCAGCCCTCATCAGCCTCTCCCTGGGGTGCTGCCTACCTTCCACCAATATTATTTTCGCTTTTTATTCGTTTTTTTCTTGCTATCTTTCTGGCCCGGCGTATACTTTGCGGTAACACCAGCAGAAGGAGGAATGCGATGCCACGCACACGCAGGATCGAGACGGAGTGCCTGGAGCTGCTGAAGCAGTTCATGGCTGGGGAGATAAGCCGCCAGGAGTTTGACCTGCGCTTGGCGGAGATTACGGCGACGCTTCAGGCCCAGCAGCAGCTCTTCGAGGTCGCTGCCTAGTACTACTGTGTCATAAGATTCATCCCGCCCGTGTCTCGCGGCCGCACCCGAGACAGGGGTGGCGGCGGAGCAGGGCGCGGCTGTGGCTGCGCCGGAGGGTCGTGATCGACGCGGGGGCATGCCGCTCAGGCCGC
>JACPUC010000007.1 GCA_016192455.1 Candidatus Tectimicrobiota bacterium
ACCAACTCGTCGAGCGCGGCCGACCCAAAAAGGTTGCTCTTATCGCCTGCATGCGCCGCCTCCTCGGCATCCTCAACGCCATCATCAGGACGCAATCGCCATGGAAAACCGCTTGACGTCAAAGACAGTCGCTACGGTCGAGGGCATGGATGCCTGCTGAGAAAGAAGTGTCCTCTTATTTTCATGATCTTGCGGGTGGGCCGAAGGACCATGGGGAACTGCTTAGAAAAAAGACCCGTATGTGATTGATTTCACGACATTGCAGGTTTGCCCCCGGGCGTGTCACAGCGGACGGGATGGTCAGAGCCGTAGGGGCGGGGCTTGCCCCGCCCTCCGAGTCATCCCCTCTGAGCCGCTACGGTGGGGCGCGGCAAGCGGCGCCCCTACACCCAGGGCGCCGAATCCTTCGACAGGAGAGACGGTCGCTCCTGGTCCACCCCATTTTCATCCCTTCGCGGGTGGGCGGCGCGCCCATGGGGAACTGCCAGGAATAATCCCCAGCCGCCGCTGGTTGTGAGAAGAAACCGCCGGGCGACGCGCGGCGGCCTCGCTCGCCTTTACGGGGCGGAGCGTCGCTGGCTCGGCATCCAGCGGCGGAAGGGAGCTCCACACATCTTCTCAAGCGGGCTCCGCCGAGAGCACCTCCGCAGCGTGCGTGCGCTCAAGGGAGGGACTCGCGGTGGGACGCCGCAAGGGGAGGGGACCGGTCATGAATCGTCGCGGGCGCGCGCTCAGCTTTTGTGGCGCGGTGGTTCTGATCATGGCAGGCGCGCTCTCGGCTCCCCAGGCGGGCGCCGAGGAGTTTGATCCGGCTCAGATCCTCACGGTGCTGCCGAAGGATGCGATTCCCGCCATTCTCGCGCCGGAGATGGTGCCGGCTGGGAAGGTCGGGGGAACCCTGACGGCGGAGAGCATGGTGCTGGGCGTGGCGCTGAACGGCGATAGCCGCGCCTATCCCCTCCCCATCCTGAGCCGGCACGAGATCGTCAACGATGTGGTGGGAGGATGGAAGATCGCCGTCACCTGGTGACCCCTCTGCTTCACGGGCATCGTGTATGACCGTATGATCGGGGGACGCGAGTACACCTTCGGCGTCAGCGGCAAGCTCCACGCCAACTCGCTCATCATGTACGATCACCAGACGGAGAGCCTCTGGAGTCACCTGCTGGGACGGGCCGTGACGGGCAAGCTCGCCGGCGCGAACCTGCGCGTGGTGCCGGCGCTGCAGACGACGTGGGGGGTGTGGCGGTCGATGCATCCGGACACCCTCGTCCTGCACCAGAAGCGCTCGGGCATCTTCTCCAGCCTGCGCGATCCGTATGCGAGCTACTACCTGTCGGGGGACACGGGCATCGTTCCCGTGCAGCGCTCGGACTCCCGCGTCGCTGCCAAGGCCTACGTCATTGGCGTGCGCCTCGGCGGCAGCGTCAAGGCCTACCCGTTTCCGGTCCTCAACGATCATCCCGTGGTGAATGACGAGGTGGCGGCGACGCCGATCGTCGTCACCTTCCTCAAGGGCGAGGCCAGCGGCGCGGTGTTTGATCGACGCGCCGCCGGCGCAACCCTTACGTTCGAGGTGTTCCGGCAGGGGAGCAGGGCAGGGGAGGACGGCGTCCTGCAGCTCCGCGATCAGCAGACGAAGAGCCTCTGGCACCCACTCAGCGGCAAAGCTCTCAGCGGCCCCCTCGCCGGCACGCGGCTCACCCTCATCCCGACCACCCAGTCGTTCTGGTTCGGCTGGGTAGACCACTACCCCGAAACAGCGGTCTATGCGCCCATCCCCAAGGAGGCCGGCCGCTGAGCTTGTGCAGCGAGAACGTGCTCGTCTCAGCGCCTGCGCCCGCCGCGCAGGCGTTGTGCTTTGGCGCCGGCGCGGTTTCCTGGCGCCAGAGGGGCGATGTGTGCCCCGGCACTGGCGAGAGGACGGAAAGAGTTTCGAGGGTGGGAGCCCAGGACTTGCCAACCATGGAGGTATCTGTTAGAATTTGTAGGGATTCGTAGGAAAAAGGCAGAAACATGAGCACCACACCCTACCTTACGACGCGCGAGGTGGCCGAGCTGTTGCGCATCCATGAGAAGCAGGTCTACGCCCTCATCAAGGCCGGCGCCATCCCCTGCACGCGCGTCACGGGCAAGTGGCTCTTCCCGCGCCGTCTCGTCGATGAGTGGCTGGTGACCTCGAGCGCCCGACGGGGCGCGCCGCCGCCCACCGCGGCGCGGCAGACGTTGCTCATAGCGGGCAGCGATGACCTGCTGCTGAGCTCCCTGCCGTCTCTGCTGCGCCGGCAGGCGCCCGGCTTCATCCTCGGCTGGGCCTGCCTGGGAAGCATCGGAGGGCTGTACGCGCTGCGCGACGGCGCGGTGCACGTGGCCGGCTGCCACCTCGATGCCGCGGCGGCGGGTGACATCCCCCTGGAAGGCGGTTCCGGAGACCGGGGCCCTTCCCAACCGGCGCGGCGCAGCCTGCCGGGTCAGCAGGCGGCGCCTGGGACGGTCAGCGGCACGCAGGACTATGCCCGGCGCCTGCTGGCAGGGGAGGCGACGCTGGCCGTCACCTTTGCCGAGCGCTGCCAGGGGTGGATCGTCGCCCGTGGCAACCCGAAGAGGATCGCCAGGGTGGCGGACCTGGTCCGCCGCGAGGTGCGTCTGGTCAATCGCCAGGAGGGGTCGGGAACACGGCTCCTGCTCGAGCGCTGCCTGCGCGAGGCCGGCCTGGAGCGGCGGCGCCTGCGCGGGGCGGAGCGCGAGGTGAGCACCCACCTCGAGGTCGCGATGGCGGTGGCACGGGGGGAGGCGGACGTCGCCCTCGGGACGGAAGCCGCCGCCGCCGCGCTGCGCCTCGATTTCGTGCCCCTCGCGCGGGAGCGCTACCAGCTCATCATGCAGCGCCGAACCCTGGAGTTGCCGTCCGTGCAAGCTCTCCTCGAGGTGCTCCGGTCGAGTGCCTTCGCCCGCCTGGCGCGCAGTCTCCCCGGCTACAGCGCGCAAGCCGCCGGCAGCGTCTGCTGGGAGAACCCTGGTGAAGCCTGAAGCTCACCTGAGACTCGCCGGCAAGCAGGTGTGGCGAGCGTTCCTGCTCTTCGCCCTCCTCACCCTTCTCCTCGGCTCGCACAGCGCTGCCGCGCCGAATGCCCAACGCCTGCGCCTGGCGACCACCACGTCGACGGAGAACTCGGGGCTCTTGGCCGTCCTCCTGCCCCCCTTCGAGCGCCAGAGCGGTCTGCGCGTGGACGTCATCGCGGTGGGCACGGGCAAGGCGCTGAAGCTGGCGGAACGGGGCGACGTGGATGTCGTCCTCGTGCATGCGCCGCAGGCCGAGGAGGCGTTCATGGCCGCGGGCTTCGGGGTGAATCGCCGCGCCGTGATGGTGAACGACTTCGTCATCCTGGGCCCGCCGGCTGATGCCGCCGGCACCCGCAGTCTGCGTCAGGGCGCGGAGGCGCTGCGGAAGATCGTCGGCGCGGCCAGCCCGTTCGTGTCTCGCGGCGATGAGTCCGGCACTCACCAGCGCGAGAAAGCCCTCTGGAAGGCAGCCGGGATTGAGCCGCGCGGCGCTTGGTACCTGTCGATCGGCCGCGGCATGGGCGAGAGCCTCATGCTCGCCAACGAGAAGCGCGCCTACGTCCTGACCGACCGGGGCACCTACCTCGCGTATCGGGGACGGCTCGACCTCGCGGTGCTGGTGGAGGGCGACGCGGCGCTCCTCAATCCCTACAGCATCATCGCCGTCAACCCGGCGCGGCACCGGCAGGCGAACTATCGGGGCGCTATGGCGCTCATCGCCTGGGTAACCTCGGTGGAGGGGCAGGAGGTGATCCGCGGCTTGCGGCGTTTCGGGCAACCGTTGTTCACGCCGACGGCGGTGCCGGAGTGAGCCGAGGACGGCCATGGAGTTTCTTTGGGAGGCCATCGTCCAAGCGCTGCGGCTCGTCGCGGCGGGCGACCGGGAGCTCCTCGAGGTGACCGTTCTTTCCTTGCAGCTCTCGACCGCCGCCACGCTCTTCGCCTCCCTCCTCGGAGTTCCCCTGGGATTCGCGCTGGCGGCCACGCGCTTTCGCGGCCGCCGTCTCCTCCTCACCATGGTGAATAGCCTGCTGGGCCTGCCGACGGTGGTCATCGGGCTGCTTGGCTTCGCGTTCCTGTCGCGCCAGGGTCCCCTCGGCGCTTGGGGTCTGCTCTTCACCCCGACGGCCATTGTCCTCGGCGGCACAGTCCTCAGCCTTCCCATCATCGCCGCCTTGACGGCCAGCGCGGTGATGGGGCTGGATGCGCGGGTGCGCGACACAGCCCTCACCCTGGGGGCGGGGCGGTGGGCCGCGGTGGCGACGCTCCTGGCCGAAGCGCGCTTCGCGGTGATGGCGGCGTTGATCACCGGGTACGGGCGGCTGATCAGCGAGGTCGGCGTGTCGATGATCCTGGGGGGGAACATCCGCGGCTACACCCGCACCCTGACCACCGCCATAGCCCTGGAGACGAGCAAGGGTGACTTCGCCTTCGCCATGGCGCTGGGAATTCTCCTGATGGCGATCGTCTTCTCGTTGAACCTCCTCCTTGGGCGTCTGCAGGGCGAGGGGAGAGGGCGGAGAGGGTGAGAGATTGCTTCCCCAGCACGCTCCTCGTTCGGTTCTCGGTAACGTGGAGTGTTCAGAGGCAGTTCGCGATGGGCCCGCGGCCCGCCCGCAAGGTCATGGAAAGAAATTGAACCGCTAAGACGCGGAGGGCACAGAGAAGGTAAGGGAGGGGCGGTTCGCGAACCGCCCCGGCCATCGGCATACAAGGAACCACGGATGAACACTGATGGACACTGATATCTGTGTGCATCCGTGTCCATCAGTGGTTCCTTCCCCTATCTTCTCCGCGCTCTCTGCGTCTCCGCGGTGTAATTTATTGAACCGCGGAGACGCAGAGAACGCAGAGGCGAAGGACACCGGTCGCGCGACCGTCAGCTTCACCATCACGTCAAATCAACCACGTAGACGCTTATTTTCTAAGCAGAGGTTGGCGGTCGGCCGCGGCTCGGCGGGGAAGGAAGGAACGCTCTTGAAGAACGCCGGCGGGGATGAGGAAGCGGCGCGCGACAGCCTGCTCTACGAGCTGCGAGGGGTGCGGCAGCAGTACGGCGAGGTGGTGGTCCTCGACATCCCGGCCCTCGGCTTTACCGCCGGGGGGGTCACGGCGCTCCTCGGCCCGAATGGCGCCGGCAAGACCACCCTGCTGCGGCTCCTGGCCGGACTTGACGTCCCAAGCCGCGGCGCCGTCGCGTTCCACGGGACCGGCCTCGGCTCGACTCCGGCGCGCGCCGCGCTGCGCCGCCGCGTCACCTTCGTGCACCAGCAGCCCTACCTCTTCCACGCCAGCGTCGGCGCCAACGTGGGCTATGGCTTAAAGCAGCGCGGCATACGCGGCAGGGTCTTGGGCGCGAGGGTGGAGCAGGCGCTGCGGAGGGTCGATCTGGACGGCTTGGCGCAGCGCCGCGCCCAGGGTCTCTCCGCCGGCGAGGGGCAGCGCGTCGCCCTGGCGCGGGCCCTGGCCCTCGAGCCGGAGGTGCTCCTCCTCGACGAACCGACCGCCCATGCCGATCGCGACACCTTCACGGTGATCAAGCAGGTGATTGCCCAAGCCGCGGAGCTTGGCGCGACGGTCATCCTCGCCTCGCACGACCACGAGCTGGTCGCCGGGCTGGCGCGGCGGCGCCTCGAGATGGCCTACGGGCGGCTGGTGGCAACGGCGGAGGGGCTGCTGGCGCATCCTTCGGCGCCGCGTGGATGATGCCGCTCACGCCAGCACGTGGCGGCAGAGCCGCAGGACGTTGCGGATCGCCTCGTGGGGGCTGGGGCCGACGGGCAGGAGGGTGTTGAGGTAGACCTAACGCAAGCGAGTTGGAACTAGATCGCCTCTTAGCTTCGGAAAATTGATGGGCTACGACGAGCAGCTTGACTGGCGTGCGAAGTGCTGATCGTTCGCATACCTCTATGCTCTCCCACACCGTTCCTGGCTACGTCTCCTCCGACGCTTGTTTTCTACCTCGCAGTTCACTCAGCGCGTTACTCACCATTTCACTCAAGGCACGCGCGTCGAGGCTTGCGTGGCTGATCCGAGAAACAGTAACGTCCGCATATCCTTCTGCGGTGCGCTTTAACGACAGATCCGCCGAGACCCAAAATTGGACCGTCACGATCTTGGATGTCTGCATTATCAGCTCACCTCCAAGGACAGCCAGAAACCGTTTCTTAACTTCCAGGTCCTCACCCAGGCTGACCCGAGTTTCTCCCATGTTGCTAAACGGAATGATTTCAAATTCGCCGTCGAGTTCAATCAGACCGCTGGCTTGGATTTCGTTTCCCGGAGGAACGTCGCGATACCAGGGGGCCAACGTGAGATGGTCGACGTCAGCGAACCGGTACGATAGTGGCTTCTTCAGTTGGCCGCCAAGGCCGGGGAGGTCGGTCTGTCCGATGTCCAGATTCTCACTGATGAAGGCCTCGATATCGGGGGCCGCTAGGCGAATGGCCTTACGGGCCATCTCCTGACGAGCAAGGTTTTCTTTGATCCAAGACTCCGTTAGCCGCGCCCTGAACTTTTCGATCGCATCGTCGAGGCCCATCACATGAATCTGCTGGCCTTCAATCGGTGAGGCGCATTTGAGGAAACCTCTGTCCTCACTCACAAAAATGGCCGAAGAGAGCCCGAGTCTCGCCATCTCGTCAACGAGCGAATAATAAATGATGGCATCACGAAAACCGTCACCCTTTTCCTTGAACGGTGGAACCCGCCGGACTCCCATATCGAAGAAGTGCTCCACGGGGCGCGGTGTGTAGGGGATAAGCGTGGCTATTAGTTGTCTGCATGCCTCTGTGCTATGCTGGTCCCAATCTGCGAGCATGCCATCAAGATCGGTGCAAGTTGCTTCGGCTTTCAGTCTCTTTCTGCGTGCGGTGTCGCGCGCCCTTATGAGCTCGTCGGTAGCCTTTTTCGCCTCCCGCGCATCTTGGCCGCGAACCTCGTCAAGGGCGCCCTGGATTAACCAGAACTGCTGGTTAAAGTGGTGAGCAAGCCCAGCGAGTTGATACAGCTTAGCGTTTGGATTCGGCCACGCCCCATCACGAAGCGCTTGGGCATCCAGTGCCACCACCTGGGTATCAGTAGTTTCCATGGCCTGGCTCCGAGAGATTCTTTCAGCGCTGACGCTGGCGCAACCAGACAGAATCCCTGTCACGCCAGCACGTGGCGACAGAGCTGCAGGACGTTGCGGATCGCCTCTTGGGGGCTGGGTCCCACGGGGAGGAGGGTGTGGACGTGCACCTTGGCGGGGTCGAAGGCGCGCAGTTGCGCGGCGCACTGCTCGACCGTGCCGGCGACGGCAAAGCAGGCGATGATGTCGTCGTTGACCAGCGGCAGGGCGGCCTCGCGGCCCTTCTCCTGGAGGGCCTGCCGCAGCTTCAGGGCGGCGGCAAAGAAGCCGAGGGCCTTCATGACCTTGTCGGTGTGCGGCGAACCGATGTAGTAGCTGAGGAGGTGGCGGGCCGAGGCGCGCGCCACGTCGGCGTCCGCGTGCACCGAGGTGATGGTGTAGCGGGTGACGGTGAGGTCTGCCGCCGACCGTCCCGCCTTGGCGGCCGCGTCATACAGCGTGCCCAAGGCGCCGTCGAGCCAGGCGCGCATGCAGAGGGCCGGCAGGATGACGCCCTGCGCCATCTCGCCGGCAAGTTGCAGGGACTTCTCGTTATACGAGCCGAGGAAGATCGGCACCTCCGGTCGCGGCGCCGTGAACCCCAGGTGGGTCGCCTCGAAGGAGTAGAAGCTGCCCTGGAAGCTCACCGTCTCGCCCGCAAGGAAGCGCTTGATGACGGTAACGTACTCCCGCAGGCGCCGCACGGGCAGGTTGGTGGCGATGCCTTGCTGCTCGAGAATCTGGCGCATGCCGATGCCGAGGCCGAGCAGGCAGCGGCCCTCGGCAAGCTCGTCGAGCTGGGCGATGGTGCGGGCCACGGTGAGCGGCGAGCGGTAGCCGATGGGTAGGATGCCGGTGCCCAGGCGAATCGTCCGGGTGGCGCCGGCCATGGCGGATAGCGGTACGATGGCCTCGCGGTAGACCGGCGCCTCCGGCATCCAGACCATCTCGACGCCGAGGGCCTCGGCATCGCGCGCCAGGTGGATGATCTCGGCAAGCGTCAACTCCGGCGCCCCGGGGTACATCGCCGGCGGGAACATCCCCACATTCAGGCCAAGCCGCATCGCCCACCTCCCCCCGCAGTCCGACCGCACGCTCCAGGGCGCCAGCGCACTTCCCGAGGAAGCCGGTCACCCGCCCGGTTGCTGCCGAGGATGGAGGGACGCACCGGGCGTCCCCCCTTCCTCTCTTCCCGCGCGCCGCGCCGCGCCGGCTGCTATTGGGAGGCAATGCTGGCGATGATGTCACTCGCGGGGAAGCTCTTCGCAATGAGCTTCTGCTCCGCCGCGGCGTCGATGATCGGCTGCACGTCGGCAGGCTTCAAATCGGTCCCATAGGCTGAGAGAACGATCCCCTTCACCACGTCTTCGCTGAGCTTCGTGTTGGCGGCGATGATTGCCGGCACCTCATTGGGGTGATCGAGGATGTAGCGCTGCGCTCCCTTGATGGCGCGCACGAAGGCGCGGGCGGTCTCGCCGTTCTTCTCGATCCAGGACTTCTTGCTGAACCAGCCGCCGATCAGGTAGCGATTCGCCAGCAGTCCCCCGAAGTTGCCGCGCGAGATGACCTTGCCCGTCCCCTTCTTGACCATGAAGGTCACGAATGGCTCCACCTGGCCGGCCACGTCCACCCGGCCCTGCTCGACGGGCACCGTCATCTGCGGGAAGGGAATCTCGACGATCTTCACCTTCTCCAGGGGCACCCCCGCCTTGGCGAGCTGGTAGCGCAAGCCCAGGTAGCTGATGCTGCCGATCACGTTGATGGCGACCGTCTTGCCCGCCAGGTCCTTCATCGAGTTGATGCTCGGGTCATTGGCGCGGGCCGTCCAGCCGAAGCCGCTGTTGTTGGGCAACTGCACGAAGGCTCCCGGCGCGATGAACTGCACGTCGAAGCCTTTGCTGTGCGCGTTGAGGAGGGAGACCGCCTCCGTAAACCCGGCGTCGATGGAGCCGCCCTCGATGGCGGGCATCTGCACGGCGCCGCCGGCCATGATCTGGGCTTCGATCTCGAGGCCTTCCTTCTTAAAGAAGCCGCGGTCCTTGGCCACCATGTAGGAGAGACAATCGGCCACCGGCAGGTAGGCGATGCGCATCTTCGCGGCCTGCGCCGGCGGCGCCGCCGCCAGCGTTGCCAGCAGCCCGAGCACCAGGGCCGCCGACAGCGCGGCGCGTTTCAGAGTGACTCTACGACCCAACCATGAACGCTTGGCGCGTGATTCCATAAGCTCCTCCTGGCTCTGTGGACGTGAAGGTGACGTATGGCGAGCGGACCCAGCGCGGGCCGCTCGCAGCCGTAAACAGCAGGAGGCAGCGGACCCGCTGCTGCTGCCCGAAGAGACCCACGCGCCGCGGCGCCGTGCCGCGGCCGGTGTGGGCTCTCACTGCACTGAACTGCGACCGCCGACGAGCGCCGCAGCCCGGCGCAGGCGCCGCAGCACGGCCTCTCGACCGAGCATCTGCATCACCTCGTAGATGCCGGGGCTGACCGTGCTGCCGGTGAGCGCCACGCGCACCGGCTGCGCGATGGCGACCATCTTCACGCCGCGCTCCTCGCAGATGCCGTTGAAGATCGGCGTCAGTGTCGCCTCGGAAAGTTCGTCCAGGCGCTCGACATGCGCCGCCACCTCCTCGAGGATGCCCACGGTCTCGGGGACGAGGAACTTGCGCTCCGCCTTGGCGTCGTAGCTCACCTCGTCGAGGAAGTAGATCGTGGCGGCGGTGGTCATCTCCTCGAGGGTCTTGCTGCGCTCCCGCAACGCCGCCGCTGCCTGCCGCAGCTTGGTCGCTTCGGCGGCGCTCCCGTTCAGGATGACGCCGTGGGCCGGCAGTCGCCGTGCTACCTCCCGCGCCAGCTCCTCCATCGAGGTCTGACGCAGGTACAGCCCGTTGAGCCAAAGGAGCTTCTCCGGGTTGAACGCCGACGCGGTCTTGCCGACATCCTGAATGGAGAAGAGGCGGATGAGATCCTGGAGGCTGAAGACCTCCTGATCGCCGTGCGACCAGCCAAGGCGCGCGAGGTAGTTGACGAGAGCCTGGGGGAAGTAACCGAGGTCGCGGTAGGCGAGGACGGAGGTGGCGCCGTGGCGCTTGCTGAGGCGCGCCTTGTCGGTCCCCAGGATGAGCGGCGCGTGGGCGAACCGGGGCACGGGGTAGCCGAGTCCCTGGTAGAGCTGAATCTGCCGCGGCGTGTTGTTGAGGTGATCGTTGCCCCGGATGACGTGGGTGATGCCCATCGTCGCGTCATCCACCACGACGGCGAAGTTATAGGTCGGCGTGCCGTCGGAGCGCTGGATGACCAAGTCGTCGAGCTCGGCGTTGTTGAAGCGCACCTCGCCCAGGATGAGGTCGTGCACCACGGTGTCGCCGGCGGCCTCCGTCTTGAAGCGCACCACCGGCGGCACTCCCGGCACGGGTGCGCTGCGGGCGCGGCAGCGGCCGTCGTAGCGCGGCTTCTCGCCGCGGGCCTTGGCGGCCTCGCGCATCGCCTCGAGCTCCTCCTTCGAACAATAGCAGCGGTAGGCCTTGCCGGCCGCCAGGAGGCGCTGCGCCGCCTCGTCGTAGAAGGCGCGGCGCTGCGTCTGCAGGTAGGGCCCCTCGTCCCAGTCGAGGCCCAGCCAGCGCAGGCTCTCCAGGATGGCCTGGATCGACTCCGCGGTGGAGCGCTCGGCGTCGGTGTCCTCGATGCGCAGGATGAAGCTTCCCCCCTGGTGGCGGGCTTCCAGCCAGTTGAAGAGCGCCGTGCGGGCGCCGCCGATGTGGAGGTGGCCGGTGGGACTCGGCGCGAAGCGCACCCGCAGCGGTGGCGAGGCGTTCATTGGATGATGACTCCGGCATACCCGACGACGTGCTGGTAATCCCCGTTGATGTCGCCGGAGGTCATGTAGTGGACCAGCTCGGCCCGCGTGGCGCCCAGGGAGGCGCAGGCCAGCAGCGCCGTGGTGGTGGGGATCAGCCCGCACATGCTGATGCCGTGCTGCAGGACGAGGTCGTAGAGCCCCCGGGGATCGAGCGCCAGCATGCGCTCGATGGCGCAGTGGTCGAGGCGGCTGGCCTCGGTCTGAGGCTCGTCGTGGCTCATGTCGCTGCTGGCGATGATGAGGACCGGCCCTTCCGTGAACGAGGCGACGGCCGCGGCGATGGCGGCGGCCACGTCCTCGCACAGGGCATAGGAGCGCTCGCGCAGGCAGATCGGCACGAACCGGAACCCCGAGGTGAGGTGCTGGAGGAAGGGGAGTTGCACCTCAATGGCGTGCTCGAAGCGGTGCGCCAGCGCGTCGGCCCGCAAGAAGCGGGAGTGGGCGAGGATGCGGAGGGCCAGGTCGTGGTCGATGTCCACCGCGCCATCGGGCGTCTCCCACGGTCCCTCCACCATGATCGAGGCGGCTGGCCCGAGCCCGGTATGGCTCGGGCAGAGGATGATGAAGCGGCACTCGCCGGCCGCGCCAACCTCCCCGTGGAGGTCCAGGCTGGCGTAGACGGCTCCCGCAACCTGCCCGGAGTACCTGATTCCGGCGTGCGGCACGACCACACCGAGGGCGCGCTGGAGGGGCCTGCCGGCCCGCAGGTACTGCGCGATCTCGGCGTGCAGGTCCTTGGGATTGCTTGGGTAGAACGTGCCGGCGACGGCGCAGGGACGAACCATGGCTCCGTGTTCCCCTTCAGGTGTGGAAACCTGCCGGTGCGGCAGGCAGGTCAGGGTCTCCCTCGGCTGCTCGATCCGTGGGGTGCTCGAGGGGACGACCTCCTCGCGGGCAAGTCACCCCGCTTCCTCGGCAACCCTGCCATCGAAGCGCCGGGAGACGTTGCGCCCCGCGGCGGCTGCCGGCGGCCGCCTCACTCCTCCATGCCAACCTCGATCCCGCCCTTGGCTTCCAGGATGGAGAGAATCTCGTCGTGGTACTGGCGGGCTAGCTTGGGGTTCTGGGCCACCTCGGGTGGAATCCGCACCTCGCCGATGAGGTGCGCCGGCGCCCCGAAGATGAGAATGCGGTTGCCCAGCTCGATGGCTTCCTCGATGCTGTGGGTCACCATGAGGAAGGTGATCTGCTCCTCGTGGGCCAGCTTGATGAAGTCGCGCCGCAAGCGCTGCGCCGTCACTTCGTCGAGACCTCCGAACGCCTCGTCCATGAGCAGGATTTCCGGCGAGGTCGCAAAGGCCCGCGCAATGTTGACGCGCTGCCGCATGCCGCCGGAGAGCTCGTTGGCGTACGAGTGCTCGAAGCCGCGCAAGCCCAGCTTGCGCAGCCAGTGCTCGGCCCGGGCGCGCTGCTCCTGCTCGGGAACGCGCAGGATCTCCAGGCCGAGCTTGGCGTTCTCCGTGGCGGTGCGCCAGGGCAGCAGGCGATCCTCCTGGTAGATGCGCGTAATCCTGCCGTACGAACGCTTCAGGAACTGCTTCACCGGCTGGCCGTCGATGAGGAGCGAGCCGCTGCTCACCTCCTTGAGACCGAGCAGGCAATCGAAGAAGACCGATTTCCCCGCCCCTGTCTTGCCGACGATGACGAGGTACTCTCCTTCCTTGACCGTGAAGGTGAGGTCCTTGATGGCGGTGATCTTCAGGCCATGCTTCTTCTGCGTGAAGGTCTTGGCGATGTTCTGCACCACGATCTTCGCTGGCGCGGCGTTCCCGTTCATGGCGAGTCTCTACGTTCCTGCGAGCCGGCGCCTGGCCAGGCGCGACATGGAGAGGTCGGGGAGATGAACCGGCGACTCCCCCCGGCGGTGCGGGCCTCGGCTGCCCTAGGGGAGCGCGGCGCGCCGAGAATCGAACCCTCCGCAACTTCCCAGCCGGGCGCCGGGGATCATCCCGTCACCTCATGCAGGCGCCAGCGCAGCACCTTCAGCTCGAGCGCCTCCACCACCACCTCCAGAACCTGCAGCATGAAGATCATCCACAGCGTCCAGGCGAGGACCATGGACATCTCAAAGCTGTCCATCGCCAGGCTCAACTCCTTGCCGATGCCGGTGGGAGCGCCCACGAGCTCGGCAACAATGACGATGCGCACCGCCACGCCGATGTTGATCTTGGTGGCCGTAAAGGCGTAGGCCTTCACCTGGGGCCAGTAGAGGATGCGGACCATCTGCCAGTGCGAAGCGCCGAATGAGAGCACCATGTCGGTGATCTTCTGGTCGATGGCATGGATGCCGTCGTAGATGTTGAAGACGTAGATCGGACCGCACACCGCAAGGAGAACGAAGCCGATGCGAATCTCGGTGACATTGAACCAGATGATCACGATGATCACCCAGTTGAGCGCCGGGACCCCCATCCAGAACTTCAACACGGGCCGGAAGTAATCATCGAAGCCTCGGAACATCCCCATCACAATGCCGATGGGGATACCGATCAGGAGGGACGCCAGGAGCGCCCCAGTGAGGCGGGCCCAGGTGATGAAGCCGCCGTACAGGAGTTCCGGGGTGACGATGATGCGCACGAAGTCGCGCAGGATCGCCGGCACGCCGGGGATGATGTACGCCGGGGCGAAGAGGGAGAGGATCTGCCAGCAGAGGGCCACGCCGAGGAAGGCCGCGATCGGTTTCCAGGAGAACTCTCCGCGGAACCACTTCAGGAGGCCGAGCTGCGTCGCCGGAGCCACAAGCCCCTCCTCGGCGATCTCGATCTGCCAATCCTGATGCGGCTTCCAGCCCTTGCCGGCGCTCCACGGGGGCGGCGCTTCCAGATCGCGCGCGGGAGCCGCCTGCTGCGGCGATTCGCGCTTCCGCCCTACTCCGGCATCCATACAGGCAGCCCTCTCTGGCGCCTCGTATCTCTAAGAGCCGGCGCGGGGAAGACGCTCCGTCCCCCCGCACCGAGGCGCATCATCCCCGCGGCCGCCAGGGCGGGAACGTCGCTCCAGGCTCGCCCCGCGGCGCCGCGCGTTCCCGGCCTGCCCGGCTCACCCCTTGAGCTGCGGCCAGGGGTAGAAGATGCCATCGTTCGGCATTTCATCGAGGAAACCGACGTCAATGAACGCCTGGAGAGATTTCTTGATGTTCTCTTTCTGTTGAATGGCCGGCTCGATGCGGAACTCCACGAGCTTCTTCGCAATCGTGTAGTGGAGCACCTTCTCCGGCAGCTTCGTCAGCTCCGCCACGAGGGAGACCGCCTCGTTCTGCTGCTCGAGCCAGAAGCGCGCCGCATCCCGATAGGCCAGGTACAGGGAACGGATGCGTTCGGGGTCCTCCTCAAGCCAGTCCTTGAAGGCGTAGTCCCCCAAGTACCAGACCGGTTCATCGGCTCCCATCTTCAGGTGCGCTCGGATATCCGCGGTGATGTCGCCGACGATGTGGAAGCCTTTCAGCAGAAGCTCGGGAACGGTTTCTGCCCAGACCACGCCGGCGTCGATCTTGCCGACCTCGAGCTGCGTGCGCACGGCGGGCGGCGCGGCTGTGATCAGCTCGAGATCCTTGCGCGAGTTGAGGCCATGCCGCCGCAGGGCCAGCTCGGTCATGCCGTAGAAGCCCGATCCGGTGGTGGCCGCCATGCGCTTGCCGCGCAGGTCCTCGATGTTCCGAATCTTCGGGTTCTTGGTCATGATCGCCTGGTTGGCGGTGGAGTACGTGAAGGTGTACTGGATCGGGATGCCTTTGCTGTAGAACTTCGCGGCGTTGTAGAAGGCGGGCGAAAGCGCCACCGGCGTCTTGCGCTTGGCGAAGTCGGCGTACATCGTCGCCAGGGTCCGATAGCGCGTGATCTTCAGGTCAATGCCGTGCTTCTGGTCGAACTTCTTCCCCTTGATGATGGCTTCGAGGAATGAGGAGTTCGACGGCGGCGACAGGGTGACGCCTTCCACCACCTTCAGCTTCTGGGCGCGGGCCCGCCGCGGCCGGACGAGCGCGCTCCCCGTCAGGAGCATCCCCACCGCGCTGGCCGTGCCCGCCAGAAAAGTGCGCCGACTGAGCGCATCGAACTTGACCATGGCTGCTCCTCCTCAGCTTGCATCGCGCCTGTGTGAGTGCTCCCTGCTCCACCTCTGCTGGAGACCCGCGAACGCCGCTCCCGCGCGCCCGCCCGCAGCGCCTCCGGGGATGCGCGAGCGCGGGGTCTTCAGCCCTCGCCCAAGCCCCGTGGGTCCCACGCCGCGTGGTGCCGTCGACGGTCTGCCGGGAGCGCGCCAGTCCCCACCAGTCGTAGCAAACGGCACCCTTCCTGTCAACGCGCAACTCCTTCGCCGGCGCCGCGCGGCCGCTTACGGGATGAGCAAGGGCAGGACCTCGCCGGCGGGCGCGAAGAGCGACTCATCGACCGAGCTTGAAATGGGGGTCGGCTCGAGGTTCACCTCGATGACGTACGCCCCGGCGCGCTTCGCGGTCAGGGGGAGGGAGGCGGCGGGCTGCACCACCGCCGCCGTGCCGACGACGAGGAAGACCTCCGCCTCGCGGGCAGCCTCGAAGGCCGCCTCGAGCACCGCCTGCGGCAGGGCCTCGCCGAACCAGACGACATCCGGCCGCGCCAGGGCCTGGCACGTCGGGCAGCGGGGCGGCAGCTCCGGCAGCGGCACGCGCGCGTCCACCAGCGTGCGCTGCTCCGCGGTGCAGCGCAGCCGCCAGATGTTGCCATGCAGCTCCACCAGACGCCGGCTGCCGGCTTTCGGGTGCAATCCATCGACGTTCTGGGTGATGAGGGAGAAGTCCGGGCAACGGGCTTCCAGGCGCGCCAGCGCGAGATGCCCCGCGTTCGGCTCCACCTTGGCGATGAGCTGGCGGCGCCAGTCGTACCACTCCCAGACCAACCGCGGGTCGCGCGCGAACGCCTGGGGGGTGGCGAGGTCCTCGGCGCGGTAGCGCCGCCACAGACCATCCGCGCCGCGGAACGTCGGCACGCCGCTCTCCGCCGAGATGCCGGCGCCGGTGAGGACCGCAACGCGCCGCGCGGCCGCGAGCTTCTCCAGGGTGCGGGGAGAAGGGGAAGGCGTCATGGTTCGGGTTACTCGCTGCCGCAGGGACGCAAGAGTCTCTCAGGTGAAGCCGCCGCGCGCCGCACTCCCGCCGCCATCGTAACGGAATTCCCGCCCAGCGGCAAAGGCGCTTTTCTTGGGAAGTAAAATGAGCCTCAAAGCCGTTACACTGGTTTGGGACGAGATGCCAAGGCGTCGGTCACGTCAAGGTGTTGAAGTGCACCCGACGATGATTCATCGCTCGCTTTGGAGTGCAAAGGGGGGAACGCATGCACACACGCAAGCAAGGTCACCTTTTTTGGGGTGTCGTCGCACTCGTCGTGCTGGCTATGCCGTCCGCGGCCAGGGCGGAACTCGCTGGCCAGGAGGTGAAGATCGGCGCGCTGGTGCCTCTGACCGGGGTGCTCAGCTACTTCGGCCAGCAGCAGCGCATCGCCCTTGAAATCGCCACCGAGGAGATCAACGCCGCCGGAGGGATAGGCGGCAAACCGGTCCGCTTCATCATCTTCGATACGGAGCGCAAGGAGAGCACCGCCATCCAAGCGATGCGTCGATTGCTTTCGGAACAGGTGCTGGCGGTGTTCGGTCCGCTCTCCTGCCGGGTGGTCGAGGCTGTTTTTCCCATCTCCATGCGGGAGCACGTGCCGACGATCAGCAACTCCTGCGGGGCGCCCGGCATCTATCCAAAATTCCGCCCCTGGACGTTTGGCAATGTCTCAACCATGGTCGCGGCCAACCGCGACATCATCGCCCTCTGGGTCAAGACTCACAACATCAAGCGGATCGCTGTCATCTATGATAAGGCGGATGATATCAGCAGGGGCTATGGCGCGGTTGTCGGGCCGAAACTGTTTGAAGCGCACGGCGTGGAGATCCTCGATCGCCTCACGTTCGTCACCTCCGATATCGATTTCAGCGCTCAGATCACCCGGGTGAAAAGCCTCGGCGTGGATGGCCTGGTCATCGGCGCGCTGGCCGTTCCCGCGGCGCACGTGGTGCGCGAGGCTCGCAAGCAAGGCCTTGCCATCCCCATCCTCGGCAACCGGCCGGTGACAGGGTACAACTTCATCCAACTGGCGGGCAGAGATGCCGAAGGGGTATGGGCTCCCGCCGAGTTCTGGCCAGAGAACCCCGAGCCGAGAGTGCGCGCCTTCACGGAGAAGTTTCTCCAGCGCAACCCGCTGAAGAACCCTCCCCATCAAGTGACCGCCGCGAGCTACGACTCGACCTATATCACCAAGATGATCATCGAGCAGAACGGCGTCACCAACAAGCCCGAGGAGCTGGCGCGCGACCGGGAGAAGATTCGCCAGGGTTGGGCAGCGCTGAAAGATTACCGCGGCGTCATGGGGATCACCTCGCTCACCGAGACGGGGGAGGCCCTGAAGGAGCATTACATGCTCAGCGTCAAAGACGGCAAGTGGGTGCTTGTCCGCTGAGCCGCTGCGCGGCTGTGCCGGCCACCCGGGGGCGGACGCGCGTCAACGCTTCGGGTGGCCGGGCGCCTCGCGCAGTCTGCTCTGCCCTCCCTGTCTTGGCGTCGCACGCAGACCGGCCGGCCTGGGCGGGAGGCAGGCGCACCCCTTGCAGGCGAGCTGCTGCTCAGCTCGCGCGGACCGGGGCGTCGAGCATCACTGATCCCCACGAAACTTTCTTCACCACTCCCATCCCCCTCTCTAAATCGGCTGGCGATTTCCGCGGTCTAGCGTGCTGTTTCACAAATTCTATCGCAAGAATTTGCGAGGGAGCCTCGCCCCCTCGCGCACCCCGACTACGCGAGCTGCTGCGCAGCTCGCGGGGATTGGGGGTGTGGGGAAGCAAAGGTCTTGCGCAAAAACTCCCCCACCACATGGCCCGAAGAAGGCTTCCGATTAAGGATGGAATTTGTGTGACGTACCACTAGCGCTTAGAAGTACTTCTCCGCCAATCCCCACTCCTGCAGATCGTCTTCGAACTTCAGCGCCCTCGCCAGGTTGTTGGTGACGAACGACAGCAGCACCGGGCTCATCGCCTCGACGATCTCCGCATCCCCCAGGCCGTGCGCCCGCAGCGCGGCGATGTCTTCCTTGTCGATCGCGGCGGCATCAGCCGCCATTTTGCGGGCGAACGTCACCAAGGTCTGCTCCAGAGGGGTGAGACCTTCCAGGCTCTCACCACCGCGCATCTTCCGCACCTGCTCCTTCTCGAGTCCGAACTCCTGAACCAGGAAGTTTGAGTGCCCGCCCGCTCAGTAGGCGCAGCCGTGCACCGTGGAGGCGGCCACGAACATGAGCTCCTTGATCTTCTGTCCCAGCTTCCCCTCTTTCATGAAGGCCGGGTACATCGCGCCGATGGCCCGCAGGAGGGGATCGTACTGGGCGGCCATGCGCCGCACGAGGGTCGGCCGTCCGTGCATCTTCTCAAAGAACGTGATGCTCTGCCGCAGCTCCGGTGACATCTTCTCCGCATCCGCATAAGGGATGAGCGCCATTTCAACCCTCCTCTCCGAAGTGGGATCTCCCAGCCATGGAATGGAAGATGTTCGCTGTTGCTTCAATCAGAAGGGGTGGGGCAAGAGGCCGGCCCATGGCCGACCTGCGCGAGAGTAGTGCGTTGCTCTCGCGTCCAGGCACGTGAAGGTGTGAAGCCGCCGCGGTCGAGTGGGGGGTCCGGGCGTGGCGCGAGGAGACGAGCAACGGCTCGTCCCCTCCTCTGCGGGGAGAGAAGCTCTACGGAGAGGCTGACGAGGCCAGGGCGACGTGCCCCTCCTCCGTGCGCGCGTAGAGCTTCGGGGCTTGCAGCGGCGCGGCGCGCCAGAAGCGCGGCACCAACTTTTCCCAGCGATCGAGGACCGCCAGGGCATGCGGGCTCGAGGTGGCGGCGGCGTAGCGCCGCACGAGTTTCATCAGCACGTTGATCTCGCGCTTGTCGACCAGCCGTTCAAGTCCGATCAGCTCGGGGTTGTAGCAGCGGTGGAAGTTGTCCAGCTCGTCCAACACGTAGGCCACGCCGCTGGTCATGCCGGCGCCGAAGTTCCGCCCCGTCGGCCCCAGGATGACGGCAATGCCGCCGGTCATGTACTCGCAGCCGTGATCGCCGCAGCCTTCGACCACGGCGGTGGCGCCGCTGTTGCGCACGCAGAAGCGCTCGCCGGCGCGACCGGCGGCGAAGAGCTCTCCTCCCGTGGCGCCGTAAAGCACGGTGTTCCCCATGATGGTGTTGTCGCTCCAGGGGAAGAGCGCATCCGCCGGGGGGGTGATGATGATGCGCCCGCCGGACATCCCCTTGCCGACGTAGTCGTTCGCTTCACCTTCGAGGCGCAGCTCCATCCCATGATGGCAGAACGCCCCGAAGCTCTGCCCCGCGCTCCCCGTGAACCGCAGCTTGATGGTGCCGTCGGGCAACCCCTCCGCCCCGTAGCGTCTCGCCACCTCGCCGGCCAGGCGCGCGCCCACCGTGCGGTGCGTGTTGCGGATCGCGTAGCTTCCCTGCACCGGGGTGCCGTCGTCCAGGCCCGGCGCCGCCTCGATGAGGAGCTGATCATCCAGGGTGGGGTCCAAGGGACGATCGTTGCGCGCGAGCTGACAGGAGAGGGGCAACGCCGCCGCCCTGCCGGGCACCGCCAGCAAGGGCCGCAGGTCGACGCGGGCATGGCGGCTGGCGACGCTGGTGCGGGCGGACGAGATGGGACGCGGCTCGAGGTAATCGGCCCAGCCGATGATCTCGCCCAGCGAGCGCACCCCAAGCCGCGCCAGAATCTCGCGCACCTCCTGGGCGACGAAGGCGAAGTAGGTGAGGACATTCTCCGGCGTGCCGGTGAACTTGGCGCGCAGGTCCTCGCGCTGCGTCGCCACGCCGACCGGACAGGTGTTGAGGTGGCAGACGCGGATGAGGGCGCAGCCAAGCGACACCAGCGAGGCGGTGCCAAAGCCGAACTCCTCCGCCCCCAACAGCGCCGCGATGACGACGTCGCGGCCGGTCTTCAAGCCGCCGTCGGTGCGCAGGCGCACCCGCCGCCGCAGGTTGTTCACCACCAGCACCTGCTGCGTCTCCGCCAGGCCAAGCTCCCAGGGAACGCCGGCATGCTTGATGGAGCTGAGCGGCGAGGCCCCGGTGCCGCCGTCGTGGCCGCTGATCTGGATGATGTCGGCGTAGCCTTTCGCCACCCCCGCGGCGATGGTGCCCACCCCCGCCTCCGCCACCAGCTTGACGATGACCTTCGCCCTGGGGTTCACCTGCTTCAGATCGTAAATGAGCTGCGAGAGGTCCTCGATGCTGTAGATGTCGTGGTGCGGCGGCGGCGAGATGAGGGCGACGCCCGGCACGGAATGGCGGATTTTGGCGATATGCACCGCCACCTTGTGGCCGGGGAGCTGGCCCCCCTCACCCGGCTTCGAGCCCTGGGCGATCTTGATCTCGAGCTGGTCGGCATTGACGAGGTACTCGGTGGTCACCCCAAACCGCCCGGAGGCCACTTGCTTGACGCGGCTGATCGGCCAGTCCCCATTGTCGCGGGGTTGGTAACGGGCGGCATCTTCACCCCCTTCGCCGCTGTTGCTCATGCCTCCCATGCGATTCATGGCGATGGCGAGGGTCTCGTGAGCCTCCGGGCTGAGAGCGCCAAGGGACATGCCGCCGGTGACGAAGTGCGTGCAGATGGTGCTTGCCGGCTCAACCTCGCCGAGGGGGATGGCGACGCAGCGCTTGAAGTCCAGAAGATCGCGCGGGGCCAGCGGCTTGCGGCGATTGACCAGGCGGGCGAACTCGTCATAGGCCGCCCGACTCTTGGTGCGCACCGCCGCATGCAGGCTCTGGACGATCTGCGGCGTGAAGGCATGTTGCTCGCCGTCGTGGCGGTATTTATAGTCGCCCCCGAAGTCCAGCGACAGGCTCCCCCTGCCGCGCGTCGCCTGGGCGTGCCGCTGCAACACGTCCTCGGTGATCTCCTGCAGGCCGATGCCGCCGATCTTCGAGGAGGTGCCGAGGAAGGCCCGCTCGATGATGCTGCGGTTGAGGCCCACGGCTTCGAAGGTCTGCGCCCCGCGGTAGCTGCTCAGGGTGCTGATCCCCATCTTCGACATGATCTTCAGGATGCCGATGTCGATGGCGTCCTTGTAGTTCCGCAGGGCGGTCTCGAGATCGATGCCGGCGAACGCCGGCCCGCCATGGAGCTGCTCGATGTTTTTGAACGCCAGGTAGGGGTTGACCGCCGTGGCGCCGTACCCCAGGAGCAGGGCGAAGTGGTGCACCTCGCGGGCCTCGCCGGTCTCCGCGATGAGGCTCACCAGCAAGCGGGCGCGCGACGTGATGAGGTGGTGGTGCAGGCTGCCCACGGCGAGCAGCATGGGGATGGGCGCCTGCGCCGCGTCAACCCGGCGGTCGCTCAGGACCAGCACGTGTACCCCGTCCGCCACCGCCTGGTCCGCCTCGTCGCCCAGCCGCATGAGGGCGGCTGTGAGGCCGGAAGGGCCGTCAGCCGCCCTGAAGACCGCCTCCAGACGGCGGGCGCGGTACTGATCATCCTCCAGCGAGCAGAGGGTCCGCAGCTCGTCGTCGGTGAGGATGGGGCTCTTCAGGAGGATGAGCCGCGCATGCTCCTCGGATTCCTCGAAGAAGCTCAGCTCCTTGCCGATATACGTGTTCAGCGACATGACGATATGCTCGCGCAGCGAGTCAATGGCGGGATTCGTCACCTGCGCGAACTTCTGCTTGAAGTAAGTGGAGAGCAGCCTCGGGCGGGCCGAGAGGACGGCGAGGGGGGTGTCGTCCCCCATCGAGCCGACGGGTTCCTTGCCGTCGATCGCCATGGGGCGCAGGATGCCATCCAGCTCCTCGGAGCTGTAGCCGAAGACCTGCTGCTGGCGCAGCAGCCACTCCTCGCCCTCGATCTCTCCCGGTTGGTGGACCGTATGTCGGCGCAGCTCGAGGGACTGTTTCTGCACCCACTGGGCGTACGGCTGGCGCTGCACGATGCTGGCCTTGATCTCGTCGTTGAACTCGAGGCGCTGTTCCTTGGTGTTCACCACCAGCATCTCGCCGGGAGAGAGCCGCCCTTTCTTGATCACCTCGCGATCGGGCAGATCAACGATCCCCACCTCGGAGCCCATCACCACGAGACCATCCTTGGTCACCTTGTAGCGCGCCGGCCGCAAGCCGTTGCGGTCCAGGCAGGCGCCGACGAGCTCGCCGTCGGTGAAGGCGATGGCGGCGGGTCCGTCCCACGGCTCGCTGAAACAAGCGTGGTACTCGTAGAACGCCTTCAGGTGCTCGTCGAGGAAGGGCATGTTCTCCCACGCCTCGGGGATGAGCATCATCATGGCGTGGCGGATGTCGCGCCCGGAAAGGACCACCGCTTCAAGGACGTTATCGAGGTTGGCGGAATCGCTGCCCCCCGGCTGGATGATCGGCTTCAGGTGATGGATCTCCTCGCCCCAGAGGGAGGAGGCCAGGATCGCCTCGCGGGCCCGCATCCAGTTGACGTTCCCTTGCAGCGTGTTGATCTCGCCGTTGTGGCCGAGCATGCGGAAGGGCTGCGCCAGCCGCCAGGTCGGGAAGGTGTTGGTGCTGTAACGCTGGTGGAAGATGGCGAACGCCGACTCGTAGAGGGGGTCCCGCAGGTCCAGGAAGAAGTTCGCCAACTGCGGCGCCACCATGAGGCCCTTGTAAAGGAGGGTGCGGGCGGAGAACGAGGCGAGGTACGCGTCACTGAGGTCGGAGAGCGCCAGGCGCCGTTCGATCTTCTTGCGGATGAGGTAGAGTCGGCGCTCGTAGCGTTGCGCCTCGAGCGTCCCGTCGCACCACACCAGGCACTGGGCAATCGTCGGCATCGTCGCCAGCGCCTGCTCGCCCAGGGCGGAGACGTCAAGGGGCACGGCGCGCCAGCCGAGGAAGATGAACCCTCCGCCGCGCACCTCCTCCTCGATGATCTCCTGGCAGCGCGCCAGGTGCCGGCTGCTCTGCGGCAGGAAGACCATGCCCACGGCCAGAGGCGCCAGCGCCTCAGCCAGCACGGCGGCATCCTCCGCCTGCGGATCGAGGCGGGCGCGCCCGTCTTGAGCCTGCAGGTCGATCCCCAGCGCGGCGATCTCGCGGGCCAGCAACCGGCGCGGCAGTTGCGTCAGGACCCCGGCGCCGTCTCCCGTCTTGGCGTCGGCGCTGACGGCGCCGCGGTGCGTCAGGTTCTCCACCGCCTGCACCGCCTGCGCGACGATGTCATGGCTCGGCCGGCCCGAAATGTGGGCCACGAAGCCGACCCCGCACGCGGCATGCTCGTGGGCTGGGTTGTAGAGGGGCGCCTCCCGACGTACATCTCTCATAGGTCGTACCATTTCTCATGCATGGGGCCGTCGATGGGCACGCCGCGCCACGGTGGCCCTCTCGAGACAGGCGCGCGCGACGAACTCGCTCTGTCCTAACCCAAGGACGTCGTTCGCTGCGTTCGCGCGGACGTTCGGTAGCGCGGGAAGTGAGGGGAGAGGAGGCTGAGGGTCTCGATGCGCACCGTAGCTCACCCTGGGTCGTTGCCCGCTCCTCTCTCCTGCCGGCCGAGGAGAGGCCAAGGTGATAACCAAGCCTTGCAGGAGATGGACGTGCTCCAGGCAGGTGGTGCCGTTCTCCGTCGCCAAGGAGCCTTGACCGATCTCTCCGACAGGCGCGGAAGCGGGGCGCCCGTCGCCTGGCTGGCTCAGGGCTTGTGCGTCTGTCGCAAAGGCTGGTAAAGTAGCTTCAACATAGGGAAAGGTTCCGTTCCTGTCAATAACTGATTCCGCATCACCCCTGGGGCGTGGTGCGCGCTCCCGGAGCCGGCTCCCTTGGCGCCGCGGGGGAGGGCGGCGCCGCGCAGGGCGCTCGCCGCGCGCTGGTGCTCCAGCGTGGTAGCTCGCACCGTGGAAATCTGCGCCGCCCCCGCCTCGTTTCCAGCCGCAGCCCTGCCATGGACTTCCAGAGCGATGAGGCGATCCTGCTGCGCCGCCGCCCCCTGGGGGAGCCGCACCTCCTGGTGACGCTCCTCGGTCGGCGCCTCGGCAAGCTGCAGGTCGTCGCGCCGGGCGCGCGCAAGCTCTTGCACCGTTACGATACGCGCTTTGAACCCGGCACCGTCGTGTATGTGAACCTGGCGCGCCGCCGCCGGCAGCACCTCTTCCGCATGGAGTGCTGCGAGACCCTCCTCACGCCGCTGCGGCAGCCGGTCCGGCTGCCGCAGCTCCTCCTGCTGAGCGTGGGTCTCGAGGCCTGCGAGCGGCTGGCCGCGGAGCAGGCGGGCGAGGAGCCGCTGCATGCCGTGCTGCTGGAGTACCTCCTCTGCCTGCGCAGCGCGCGGCTGTCGCTCCTCCTTTGGGATGGGTTGACGGCGCGGGCCTTGCAAGCTGCGGGCTTCGCCCCGCAGCTCCAGGCCTGCGTGCGCTGCGGCGGCGCCCTCGGCGGCGCGCGCCGCGTCTGCGTCAGCGGCGAGCTCGGCGGGGCGCTCTGCGAGGGCTGTGTCACCAAGGGCGCGGAACAGGGCGAGGAGGCGGCGGGGGCAGCCCTCCTGCGCGTGCCCCCGGGCACCTTGCAGCTTCTGCTGCACCTGCTGAGCGCCCCCTTTGCTCAGCTCCAGAAGCTCCGTCCCTCGAAGGCCCAGGCGAAGGAGGTGCATGCGATCCTCGGCGCGGCGCTGCGGGCCGTGCTCGGGCAGGAGCTGCAAACGGAACGCGTCCTTCGTCAATGGCAGGAAACGCCTCGGCGCCGCGTCCTAGCTGAGTTTGACGTTGACCTCGGAGCGCCATTCCCCTATAGTTAGAGGGGTAACTGTTTGAAAATGAGGATTCTAGGCTAGTCTGATGAGCTCCTTCCACGGGCCATTTCGATGCGGAATCGACTCCGACGCCTGCTCTACGATGCTGTCTCGACAACCTGCCGGAAGCTCGGCCAGGAGCTGCCGGCCGATTTTTCGCCCCTGGTTGAAGTGCAAGAGAACGAGCAGTTCGGCGACTTCTCCAGCAATGCCGCACTGATCCTGGCGAAAGCCCTGCATCGCAATCCGCGCGAGCTTGCCGGCCACATTGTCGAGGCGTTCGACAAGGAGGATGTCGGCAACGGCGCGGCTCTCCTCCTGGATACCGCCGAAGTCGCCGGACCGGGCTTCATTAACTTCCGCTTGGTTCGCCAGGCATGGCTCGAGGAGCTGCGTCACGTGCTGGCCGAGGGAGAGGAGTACGGCCGCTCCCACCTCGGGCAGGGCAAGCGCGTGCAGGTGGAGTTCGTCAGCGCCAATCCGACCGGGCCATTGCACGTCGGCCATGGACGCTCGGCCGCCTACGGGGACGTCCTGGCGAACCTGTTGGCGTTCAGCGGCTACCAGGTGGAGCGCGAGTACTACATCAATGACGCCGGCGCCCAGATGGCCATGCTTGGGCGCTCGACCTTCCTGCGCTACTGTGAGCTCCTGGAGCAGGAGATCGACTTCCCCGAGAATGGCTACCGCGGCGAGTACGTGCGCGCCCTTGCCGAGGAGCTGAAAACAAAGTACGGCCTACGGCTGCTCGAGCTGGAGGAGGAGCAGGCCCAGGCGATCTGCCGCCGGGAAGCGGGCGACGCCATCCTGCAAGGCATTCGCCAGGACCTCGAGAACTTCGGGGTGCGCTTCGACACCTGGTTCAGTGAGCAGAGCCTCTTCGAGAGCGCCGCGGTTGAGACGGCGTTGGAGAAGCTGAAGGAGAACGGCAACCTCTATGAAAAGGATGGCGCCTGGTGGCTGCGCTCCAGTGCCTATGGGGATGACGAGGACCGGGTGGTGGTGCGCGCCGATGGTCGCCCTACCTACCTGGCCTCCGACATCGCCTACCACCAGCACAAGTTCGCGCGCGCCTACGACCTCATCATCGACCTCTGGGGCGCCGACCACCACGGCTACATTCCCCGCGTCCGTGCCGCCGTGCAGGCTTTGGGGTACGCTCCCGACCCCCTGAAGATTCTCCTCGTGCAGTTCGTCAATTTAGTGCGGGGGGATCAGCGCGTTTCCATGTCCACCCGCGCCGGCGCCTTCGTCACCCTGGCCGAGGTGGTTGACGAGGTGGGGCGGGACGCGGCGCGCTTTTTCTACCTGCTGCGGCGCGGCGACGCGCACCTCGATTTCGATCTCGAGCTGGCCAAGCAGCAATCGGCGGAGAACCCGGTCTACTACGTGCAGTACGCCCATGCCCGCATCGCCAGCATCTACGACAAGGCGCGCGAGACGGGATCGAGGCGCCTGCCGCTGCGGGAAGTGGACTTCTCCTGCCTCCAGCAGCCGCTAGAAATCAAGCTCATGAAGCGGCTCGCCGCCTTCCCGGGCGTGGTGGAGAGCGCCGCGGCCACCCTCGAGCCGCACCGGCTCACCTTCTACATCATTGATCTGGTTGGGGATTTCCACCGGTACTACAATAGCCATCGGGTGCTGGATGGCGATCCTCAGCTTGCCAGCGCCCGCCTCTACCTCCTCGAGGCGATCCGCTGCGTCGTGGCGCGCGTGTTGCAGCTTCTCGGCGTCTCAGCGCCCACCTCGATGTAAGGAGAGGACCGCTCGGGCGGTGAGGTTCTTTTCATCCATGGGGCCGCGAGGCGAGGGCTGACATGCTTCGGTTCTGCCCTCTCCAGGCCAAGGAGGAGCGCTCTGATTTCTCACCGCAGCGCGGCCAGCTCCGCGCGCTCATCGGGGGAGGCCGGATACGGCAGTGAGGGCGTCGGAGTATGGGCCGATTTCAGCGGCGTAAATCTTCCCCCGTTGGGCAAGGCAGGCCAATTCCCGCGGCGCACTCCGGAACCGGACGTGGTCGGGGTCCCATGGTTCACCTTAGTCTGTCGCGCAGGCAGTTTGTCACCATCGTGGGCTCCCTAGCGCTCACCATGGTTCTGGCCTTCATCCTCGGTTTTCTTCTGGGGCGCAGCGGCGTGCCCGGCATGCAGGCGGAGCGCGCCATCGGGCAGGGCGCCACCGCCCAGCAGCAGGGGATGCCGCCGCCGACGCGCCTCGCGGAGCAGGAAGGTCAGCCCGCAACCTCCGAGGCGACCTCGGCGGTGGCGCCGCCAGCCGCCAAAGGAGACAAAGGAGACAAAGGAGACAAAGGAGACAAAGGAGACAAAGGAGACAAAGGAGACAAAGGAGAGAAGAGTGCGCGGGCTGGCGAGCGCGAGGGGGGAGGCACGGTGGAGCGGCGGCTGACCTTTTATCGCTCGCTGCCGCAACCGGTTCAGGAGCAGATCGGCATCACCCCCGAGGGTACGCCGGGAGCCGATCGTGACTCCGCCGCCGCGGCGAGTGGCGCTCACGGGGCGGCCCCGCAGCAGCAGGGGAGCAGCGCGCCCGCGGCCTCGCAGGAGGCGAGCGCGGGCGCGCCCCAGCCCATGGCGCGGGCCGGAGCCTCCGCGGCGGCGGGAGAATCCCCGCCGCCGGCGCCGCCGGTGAAGCTCCCCTCCGTCTCCAAGCCGCGCGCCGCGGCGCCGCCTGCCGCCACGGCCGCGGCGGCGCCAGCACGTCCCCCGGCGCTCGAAGAGGGCTATACGATCACCGTCGGCTCGTTCAGGGAGGCGGCGAATGCCCTGAAGATCACCAGCGAGCTTCAAAGCAAGGGCTACCAGGCCTCCATCCTGCCCGTGACGATTTCCGGCCAGGGTTCCTTCCACCGCGTCCGCGTGGGAGGGTACCGCAGCCGTGCCGAGGCGGAGCAGGTGGCCAAAATGCTGCGGGAGCGGGAGAAGCTGCCGGCTCGGGTCATGTCAGTCCAGGCCAGCCAAACCGTTGAGTGAGATTGGAACCGCGATGGATGCCTTGCACATCGGCTTGCTTGGCTGTGGGGTGGTGGGGGGCGGGTTGCTCTCCTTGCTGCAGGAGAATGGGGAGGTTCTGACCCGACGGCTGGGCCAGCCGTTGCAGGTGCGTCGGGTGCTCGTGCGCAACCTGCGGCGACAACGGAACCTGCCGCTGCCTCCCGGGGTGCTGACCACCGACTTCGAGGAAGTGCTGGCTGATCCCCGCATCTCCATCGTCGTGGAGCTGATGGGCGGCACGGAGGTTGCCCGCAAGTACGCCCTGCGGGCCCTGCGCGCCGGCAAGCACCTGGTGACGGCGAACAAGGCCCTCCTGGCGCTGCACGCCACCGAGCTCCTGGCCGAGGCCGAGGCCCGCCACTGCATGGTGGGCTTTGAAGCGAGCGTGGGCGGAGGCATCCCCATCCTCGAGGCGCTTGCCACGCTGCTGGCCGCCAACCGTATTGAATCGCTGCACGGCATCATCAACGGCACCACGAACTACATCCTCGGGCGCATGGCGCACGATCACCTCCCCTATGCGGCGGCGCTTGCCGCCGCCCAGGGGCTGGGCTACGCCGAGCCGGACCCCACCTTGGATGTTGACGGAACCGATTCGGCGCACAAGATTGCCATCTTAGCGCGCCTCGCCTTCGGCGTGGACATCGACTTCAAAGAGATCAGCGTGCAAGGAATCACCGAGGTAGGACCGGACGACCTGCGGGTGGCCGCGCGCTTCGGGTACGCCTTGAAACTCCTTGCTTCGGCAACCTATGCCGAGGAGCAGCTCCACCTGAGCGTGCGTCCCGCGCTCGTGCCGCAGACCGCCGCGCTGGCCCGCATCGAGGGCCCGTACAACGCCGTGCAGATCATCGGCAACTTCTGCGGCCCGCAGCTCTTCGTCGGCCAGGGGGCGGGGCCGCGCGCCACGGCGAGCGCGGTGGCGTGCGACATCCTGGCCATCGGGGCGAGGCTGATGGAGCTGGCGGAGTATCCTTCACGGCGCTGGCTGGGCGCGGGCGCCGTGCAGCAGACCCTGGCGCGCGCGCAGGCCAAGGTGAGCGTTGCCCCGCGGGGCGCGCAGCGGGGTCGCTACCTCCTCCTCGTGCCCAGCGGCGATCCCCCCGGCAGCGCCGGGACCGCCGCCGCCGGGCGGCGCTTCGAGGCGGGCGTCGCCGAGATCCTCAGCCGCCACGGCATCGCAGCGCCCCACACCGAGTGGGTCGCCGCCGCCGCGGCGGGGGAGTGGTGCTACGCGCTGGAAACCGAGCCGGTCGTGGAGCGGCAGGTGTGGGCCGGCCTCGATGCCCTCGCCACCTTGGAGAGCGTCAAGGCCGCGGCGAAAGCCTATCGCATCGAGCCGCTCGCCGTATCGCAGACAAAGGGTTCACCACCATGAAATACATCGTACTCGTTCCCGATGGGATGAGTGACCTTCCCGTGGCGGAGCTTGGAGAGCGCACGCCGCTCGAGGTTGCCGCCACCCCGGCGATGGACTGGCTGGCGCGGCGCGGCGAGTGCGGCCGCGTGCAGACCGTGCCGCCGGGCTTCGAGCCGGGCAGTGATGTCGCCGCGCTGTCGATCCTCGGCTACGACCCGCGCACCTGCTACACCGGTCGCTCGCCGCTGGAAGCCGCGAGCATGGGCATCGAGCTTGGCCCCGACGATGTCGCCTTCCGCTGCAACCTCGTTACCCTGGCGCGCCGCCATGGCGACCTCGCCATGGCTGATTACAGCGGCGGCCACATCAGCAGCAAGGAGGCGGCCGAGCTCATGAAGACGGTGGACGAGCACCTCGGCGGCGCCGAGCTCGCCTTCTACCCCGGCAAGATGTATCGACACCTCATGGTCTGGCACGGCGGGCCCGAGGGCTGCCGCACCACCCCGCCTCACGACATCCTGGACCAGCCGATCGCCGGCTACCTCCCCGACGGAGCCGGCCGCGATCGTTTGCGCCACCTCATCGCGCGCTCGGCGGACCTCTTGAGCGCGCATCCCGTGAACGCGCGGCGGCAAGCCCAGGGGAAGGCGCCGGCGAACAGCATCTGGCTCTGGGGCGAAGGCAAGGCTCCGCACCTGCAGCCCTTTGCGCAGAAGTACGGCCTGCGCGGCGGCGTCATCTCGGCGGTTGATCTCGTCCTCGGCATCGGACGGCATCTCGGGCTGCGGATCATCGACGTGCCCGGGGCCACCGGCTTCACCGACACGAACTACGAGGGGAAGGCCGAGTATGCCCTGAAGGCCCTGGAGGAGCTGGACTTCGTCTATGTGCACGTGGAAGCCACGGACGAGGCCGGCCACATGGGGGACCTGGAGGGGAAGATCAGCGCCATTGAAGACTTCGATCGCCGCGTCGTGCAGCGCCTCCTGGAGGGCCTGCCGCGGCTCGGGCCGCACCGCATCTTGCTGCTGCCCGATCATGCCACCCCCGTGCGCTTAAGGACCCACTGCTCCGACCCCGTGCCGGCCCTCATCTACACCTCGACGCATGAGGTTGCCGGCATGCCGGCGTATGACGAGCACCTCCTCGAGGGGGAGTGTCCGCTTGCCATGACGGCGGGGCACGAGCTGATGGCGCACTTCCTGCGCCTCCCGCATGGCGCGGGGGTACGGTAGCGCGGGCGCAGGGCGGGGCAGGGGGAGAACCGCCGACGCAGCCTAAAGATTTCGTCGGCGGCGTTGCTCCTCAGTGCTGCGGCGCGGGAGTCCATCGGGACGCGGAAGAGGCTGGGGGATTGAGGAGAGGGACGGGGCTGAACGTGGTGTGGTCGCGAGCGATCCGAGGTTGAGGTGGGGTGCGGCGGCGTCTCCGGCACCCCTGAGCGGCGAGCGTGACGGCGTGTGATGACAAGGGAGCGTGCGGCCCATGCGTATCATTGTGCAGAAATATGGTGGCACGTCAGTCGGTGATGTTGAGCGCATCAAGATGGTGGCGCGGAAGTCGATTCAGGCTCTGCAGCGCGCCGACGGCCTGGTCGTCGTCGTCTCCGCCATGGCGGGCGAGACGAACAAGCTGGTGGATTTGGCGCACCAGATCAACCCGCGCGCCGACGAGCGCGAGCTGGACATGCTCCTGTCGACCGGCGAGCGGGTGACCATTGCGCTGTTGGCCATGGCCATTCAGGCCCTGGGCTACCAGGCGCGCTCGTTCACCGGCCGGCAGGTCGGCATCGTTACGGACAGCACCTACACGAAAGCCCGCATCAAGCGCGTGGAGTGCGACCACATCATGGACCTGCTGCGGCAGGGGACCATCGCGGTGGTGGCGGGGTTCCAGGGGATCGACGAGAAGCAGCAGGTGACGACGCTGGGGCGCGGCGGTTCCGACCTCACCGCGGTGGCCTTGGCGGCGGCCCTGAAGGCGGACATCTGCGAGATTTACACGGACGTGGACGGCGTCTACACCACCGACCCCTCCATCGAGCCGAAGGCGCGCCGGCTCAGCCGCATCTCCCATGACGAGATGCTGGAGATGGCCAGCCTGGGGGCAAAGGTCCTGCAAGCGCGTTGCGTGGAGTTTGCGAAACGTCACAACGTGCCGCTGGTGGTGAAGTCGACGTTCGAAGAAGGAGAGGGCACCTTGATTACGCGGGAAGATGCTGATATGGAACAGGTGGTGGTGGCCGGCGTGGCGTGCAGCCGAGACCTGGCGCGCATCACCCTGCACGAGGTGGCGGACCGTCCCGGGATTGCTGCCCGCATCTTCAACGCTATTGCGGCGAAGAACATCGTGGTCGATATGATCATCCAGAACATCAGCGAGCATGGCTTGACCGATATCTCGTTCACCGTACCGCGCAGCGAGGGACGGAGGGCGCTTGAGCTGTTGGCCCCGGTGGTCGAGGAGATCGGCGCCGCGGAGACCAAGCTCAACGAGACGATCGCGCGCGTTTCCATCGTGGGGCTCGGCATCCGCAGCCACCAGGGGGTGGCGGCAAAGATGTTCGAGGCGCTGTCGCGGGAGGGGATCAACATCCTCATGATCAGCACCTCGGAGATCAAGATCTCCTGCGTGATCGAGGAGGCCTACATGGAGCGCGCGGTGCGCGCCCTGCACGCTGCCTTCGAGCTCGATCGCGAACCAACAGCGGTTCGAGCACGGGCTGGAACCGCGGGAACGGCACGGTGAAACGCGACATCCAACTCTACGACACGACCTTGCGTGACGGCACGCAGGCCGAGGAAGTCTCCTTCTCTTCCGCCGACAAGCTGCGCATCGCCGAGAAGCTCGACGAGTTCGGCATCCACTACATCGAGGGAGGGTGGCCAGGCTCCAACCCCAAGGACCGGGAGTTCTTCAAGCTCGCCAAGGGGCTCCGCCTGCGGCACGCCAAGATCGCCGCCTTCGGCAGCACACGGCACGCCGCCGCCAGCGTCGAGAAGGACGCCAACATCACGGCGCTGCTGCGCAGCAACACGCCGGTGGTGACGATCTTCGGCAAGGCCTGGGATTTCCATGCCACGCACGCCCTGCGGGTGGACCTCGAGCAGAACCTGGAGATGATCTTCGACTCGCTCGACTACCTGCGGCGCCAGGTCGACGAGGTGATCTTCGACGCCGAGCACTTCTTCGACGGCTACAAGCGTCATCCCGCGTACGCCATGAAGACGCTGCGGGCTGCCCGCGATGCCGGGGTGGGCTGCATCGTCCTCTGCGACACGAATGGCGGCACCCTGCCGCACGAGATCCAGGAGATCATCCGGCAGGTGCGGCGGGAGATCGACACGCCCCTCGGCATTCACTGCCACAACGATGCCGAGATGGCCGTCGCCAACTCGATCATGGCCGTCACCGAAGGCGTCGTCCACGTGCAGGGGACGATCAACGGCGTCGGCGAGCGCTGCGGCAATGCCAACCTCATCTCCATCATCCCCAACCTGAAACTGAAGCTCGGCTACGACTGCGTCAGCGATGAGCACCTGCGGGGGCTGCGCGGGCTGTCGCTCTACGTCAGCGAGACGGCGAACCTGACGCCCACCGCCCACCAGCCCTACGTGGGGCGCAGCGCCTTCGCCCACAAGGGGGGTGTGCACGTGGCCGCGGTGCGCCGCCACGCCGACACCTACGAGCACATCAAGCCGGAGCTCGTCGGCAATCGGCAGCGCGTCCTGGTCTCCGACCTCTCGGGCAAGAGCAACGTCCTCTACAAGGCGGAGGAGTATGGCATCGACCTGGACGGCAATGATCCGGTCGTGCAGGAAGTGCTGCAGACGGTCAAGCAGCTCGAGCACGAGGGCTACCAGTTCGAGGGCGCCGAGGCCTCCTTCGAGCTCCTGATGCGGCGCGCCAAGGGGGAGCGGCGCACCTACTTCACGGTGAAAAGCTACCGCGTCATCATCGAGGGGCACAGCGCCCACGCCGAGCCGATCTCGGAGGCGACGGTGCGCCTCAGCCTGAACGGCGTGGAAGAGTACACCGTGGCCGAGGGGCACGGCCCGGTCAACGCCCTTGACCTCGCCTTCCGCAAGGGGCTGGAGAAGTTCTACCCCAACGAGCTGCGCGACGTGCGCCTGATCGACTACAAGGTGCGCATCCTGGAAGGGGTTTCGGGGACGGACGCGAAAATCCGCGTCCTCATTCAGTCCGGCGACAGTCAGCACACCTGGGGCACCGTCGGGGTGTCGCAGAACATCATCGAAGCGAGCGCCCAGGCGCTCATCGACAGCTTCGAGTACAAGCTGCACCGCGACGCGCCGCACCTCGGCGAGCCGGAGCAGGCGGCGGTTGGAGCAGCCAAGCGCGGCGCGCCGGGCGCTGGAAAGCCCGCCGGCAAGTCGGCTCCTCTTGCGCCGGCAAAGTCCGGGCAGCGCCGCGACAGCGGCAAGCCGTCGAGCTGAGCCAGCACGTCGCCCGGCTCCGCGGAGAGACTTCTCCTGCCCAGGCGGTCGAGGCGGGGGCAGAAGGTGGAGGCGGCGCCGCGAGGAGCGCCGAGCTCCGGTGCCCTAGTGGCGTGGCGCGCCGAGGAGCAGTCATCGGCGGTAAGCCCCCAGGCGTCGCCAGGGGCGATTCTCGAGTGAACCGATTGATGAGCAAACCAAAGAACTTCCAGGAACTTATCCTCGCGCTGCAGTCGTACTGGGCGGCGCGGGGCTGCGTCTTGGCTCAACCGTACGATATCGAGGTGGGGGCGGGGACCATGAACCCCGCCACCTTCCTGCGCGTCCTGGGGCCGGAGCCGTGGAACGTGGCCTACGTCGAGCCGTCGCGCCGCCCCGCCGACGGCCGCTACGGCGAGAACCCCAACCGGCTGCAGCACTACTACCAGTTCCAGGTCATCATGAAGCCCTCCCCGGACGATATTCAGGACATCTATCTCGGCAGCCTGCGCGCCTTCGGTATCGACCCCCTCGAGCACGACATCCGCTTCGTCGAGGATGACTGGGAGTCCCCCACCCTCGGCGCCTGGGGCCTCGGCTGGGAGGTCTGGCTCGACGGCATGGAAATCACCCAGTTCACCTACTTCCAGCAGGCCGGCGGCATTGAGCTTGCCCCCATCTCCGCGGAGCTGACCTACGGCATCGAGCGCATCGCCATGTACCTCCAGGAGGTGGACAACGTCTTCGACCTCGTCTGGGTCGAGGGCCTCAGCTACGGCGACGTCCATCACCGCGGCGAGGTGGAGTTCTCCACCTACAACTTCGAGATGGCCGACATCGCCATGCACGTGAAGCTCTTCGAGATGTATGAAGAAGAGTGCACCCGGCTGCTGGCCGCCAAGCTCGTGCTGCCGGCCTACGACTACTGCCTGAAGTGCTCGCACACCTTTAACGTCCTCGACGCTCGCGGCGCCATCAGCGTCACCGAACGCGCGGGCTATATTGGGCGGGTGCGCAACCTCGCCCGCCAGGCCGCCATGGAATACCTCAAGCAACGAGAAGCCCTCGGTTATCCCCTCCTCAAGTCCGCGGCGCTTGTCTGAGGCCGGCGCCAGCAGCTCAACCCCGCCGCTCCGACCGTCGCGGCTCAACCCGACGCCCGCGGCGCTGCCGCGGCCGAGGCGGCCGAGCGGGGTGCGGCGAGAGGCGGGCTCTCGCTCCCACATCCCACGAGAAACATGGACATCGAATGGACACCCCGCTCCTCCTCGAGGTTGGTACCGAAGAGATTCCCGCAGGATTCATGGCGCCGGCGTTCGAACGTCTGGAACAGGCTGCCTCGAGCCTCTTCGAGGCGGCCCGCCTGGCGGTCGCCGCGAATTCCCTGCTGGTGACGGGGACGCCGCGTCGCCTCGTCCTCAGCACCGGCCTTGCGGAACGTCAGCGCGATGCGCTCAGCACCGTCATCGGCCCGCCGAGGCGGGTCGCCTACGCCGCCGACGGCGCCCCCACGAAGGCGGCGGAGGGTTTCGCCCGCAGCCAGGGGGTTGATCTCTCCGAGCTTCGCGTGACGACGACGGAGAAGGGCGAGTACCTGTGCGTGGAGAAGCGGCAGCACGGCGAAGCGACCATGACGGTGCTGCCGGGCCTGCTGGCGCAGCTCCTGCTCGACATGGCCTTCCCGAAGTCGATGCGCTGGGGGGAGGGGAGCCTGCGCTTTGCGCGTCCCATCCGCTGGCTCGTGGCACTATTCGGTGATCGCCTGGTGGAGTTCGAAGTCGACGGGCTGCGCAGCGGCCGCCGCACGTACGGCCACCGCTTCCTGGCGCCCGAGCCCTTCGAGCTTGCCGGCGCCGACTTCAGCGCCTACTGCGCGGCGCTGCGCCAGCGCCACGTCATGGTGCGCCATGATGAGCGGCGGGCGGCGGTGCAGCACGAGCTCACGGCGGCGGCGAGCGACCTCGGCGGCTCCCTGCACGAGCATCAGGACCTCCTGGAGACCGTCATCCATCTCGTCGAGGCGCCGCGGGTCGTCAGCGGCTCCTTCGATCCGGCCTACCTCGGCCTGCCGCCGGAGGTGCTCATCACCACCATGGTGACGCACCAGAAGTACTTCCCGGTGGACGACCCGGCGGCAGGGCTGAAGCCCAACTTCCTCGCCGTCTCCAACATGCCCATCGACAACCTCACCCACATCCGCGCCGGCAACGAGCGGGTGCTGGCGGCCCGCCTGGCTGATGCGAAGTTCTTCTTCGATGAGGATCGCAAGACCCGGCTCGAAGACCTGGTGGAACGGTTGCGCTCGGTCATCTACCAGGAACGGCTCGGCACCTCCTATGCGAAGGTGGAGCGTAACGAACAGCTCGCCGCCTACCTGGCCCGCTGCCTCGCCCCGGACGCGGAGGTCGTCTGTCGGCGCATCGCGCGCCTCTGCAAGGGCGATCTCGCCAGCCACATGGTGGGAGAGTTCCCCGAGCTGCAAGGCATCATGGGAAGAGAGTACGCGCTCTTTCAGGGCGAGGCCCGCGACGTCGGCCAGGGCATCTACGAGCACTACCTGCCGCGTTTCGCCGGCGACAGCTTGCCGACCGCCGTCCCCGGAGCCATCGTCGGCGTTGCCGACAAGCTTGATACCATTGTCGGCTGCTTCAGCGTCGGCTTGCTGCCGAGCGGCTCGGAGGACCCCCTGGCGCTGCGGCGGCAGGCCGCCGCCATCGCCGCCATCGTCCTGCACCACCGCTTCGAGCTCGATCTGGTCGCGGCGGTCGGCGAGGCGGCGCGCATCCTGGCCGAGCAACGCGCCGCGGCGGGGGAGGCCGCCGGCCTGCGGCCGCGGCCGGAGGTCGAGGCGGAGGTCTTGGAGTTCTGCAAGGGCCGCATCCAGACGCTCCTGGTGAACCGCGGCTACAGCAGCGCCGTGGTGGAGGCGGTCCTGGCGCGACAGGCGCGGGAGATCGTCGATGCCGACGAGCGCTGCGCCGCCCTCGAGGCCTTGCGCGGCTCCGATGAGTTCCAGGCGCTCCTGACGCTGGTCAAGCGCACGAGCAACATCCTCGGCGACTTCCCCGGCGGGCCGATCGCCCCCGAGCTGCTGCGGGAAGCGGCGGAACGCCGGCTGGCGGAGGAGTTCCAGGCGGCGCGCGGCGATGTGCTGGCCCTGGTGGCGCGGCGGGCGTATGCTCCGGCCCTCAGCCGGCTGGTGGGATTGAAGGGGGCGCTCGACAACTTTTTTGACGAGGTGTTGGTGATGTGCGATAATGAAAACTTGCGCACGAACCGCTTGCGGCTCCTGCGAGGTCTGGCCGATCTCTTCTCACCCTTGGCCGACTTTTCGCGGCTGGCGGCCGGTTGATGTCCGCTCGTGGTGCAGGCGAGCCCATGACACCCCAACGTGTGCTCCAGAACATGCGCCCCGGCGTTGCTCTCTCCCGAACCCAGGGTGCATGGTACGGCGTCCTCTCCCGATACCCGACAGCATGGAAGGAAGCGCGCGCATCCGGCGGCGCGCCATGCCCCGATGGCGCGGCGCCGCCGGGAGGGGAGAAGCCACGCGCAGCCTGCCTGTGACGAAGGACCAGGCAGGGGACTTCTTCCGCAGCCGATGGAGGAGGTGATTCATGCCCTCGGTAGGAACCAAGAAGCACGTCTACTTCTTCGGCGCCGGCCAGACGGAAGGGAATGCCACCATGCGCGCCGCGCTTGGCGGCAAGGGGGCGAACCTGGCGGAGATGGCGCTCCTCGGCCTGCCCGTGCCGCCGGGGTTCACCATCAGCACCGAGGCGTGCAACGCCTACCTCGCCAGTGGCGGCCGCTACCCTGACGGCATGATGGAGGAGGTGCAGGCCGCCCTGGCCCGTCTCGAAGCAGCCATGGGGCGCAGGTTCGGCAGCCGCGACAATCCACTCCTCCTCTCGGTGCGTTCCGGGGCGCGCGCCTCCATGCCGGGCATGATGGATACCGTGCTCAACCTGGGTCTCAACCCAGACACCCTGCCGGGGCTCATCAAGGCGACCCGGAACGAACGGTTCGCCTACGACAGCTTTCGCCGCTTCATCGGGATGTTCAGCCACGTCGTCCTCGGCATCAAGTCGGAGCGTTTTGAAGAGCGCCTGATCGCCAAGAAGCAGCGCGAAGGGGTGGCGCTCGATACCCAGCTCTCGGCGCGGGCGCTGCGGGAGATCTGCGAGGAGTACCGCAAGCTGGTGCGCCGGGAACATGGCGCGCCGTTCCCGGATGATCCGCGGGAACAACTCCGCCGGGCCATCGACGCCGTCTTCGCGTCATGGAACACCGAGCGCGCCGTGGTCTACCGCCGTCTGCATGCCATCCCCGACACCTGGGGCACCGCGGTGAACGTGCAGAGCATGGTGTTCGGCAATCTCGGCCCCACCTCCGGCACCGGCGTGGCCTTCACCCGCAACCCCTCCACCGGCGAGAAGCGCTTCTTCGGCGAGTTCCTCCTCAATGCCCAGGGCGAGGATGTCGTTGCCGGCATCCGCACGCCGCTCTCCCTGGAGGAGTTGCGTAACAGCCTGCCGCAAGTGAACACGGAGCTGGAAGAGGTCTTCGCGACCCTCGAGCGGCATTACCGCGACATGCAGGATATTGAGTTCACCATCCAGGACGGCACCCTTTACCTCCTGCAGACGCGCACCGGCAAACGCACGGCGGCCGCGGCGGTGCGCGTCGCGGTGGAGATGGTGGAAGAGGGGCTGATCGAGAAGAAGACGGCGGTGCGGCGCATCGAGACTTCCCAGATCGAGCACCTCCTGCACCCCACCATCGATCCACGCGCCGCGGCGACCGTGATCGCCAAAGGGCTGCCGGCCTCGCCCGGCGCCGCCGTCGGCAGGGTGGTCTTCTCGGCGGCGGAGGCCGTGACCTGCGTGGCCAGCGGCGAGAAGGTGATCCTGGTGCGCAGCGAGACTTCCCCCGACGACATCAGCGGCATGCACGCAGCCGAAGGCATCCTCACCGCCACCGGCGGCATGACCTCCCATGCCGCCGTGGTGGCGCGCGGCATGGGGAAGTGCTGCGTCGCCGGCTGCACCAGCGTCGAGATCGACCCCTCGGGCACATGGTTTTCAGCGAATGGCAATAAAGTAAACGGCGGGGACTACATCAGCCTCAACGGCACCACCGGCGAGGTCCTCCTCGGCCGGGTGGAGCTGGTGGAGCCGCAGTTCAGCGACCATTTCGTCAGGCTCATGGCCTGGGCCGATGAGTTCGCCCGGCTGGGGGTGCGCACCAACGCCGACACCCCGCGCGACGCCGAGGTGGCGCGCAACTTCGGCGCCCAGGGCATCGGCCTCTGCCGCACCGAGCACATGTTCTTCCAGAAAGAGCGCGTCAATGCCATGCGGGAGATGATCCTGAGCACGGAGCGCCGGGACCGCGAGCGGGCGCTGGCGAAGATCCGTCCCATGCAGAAGGGGGATTTCAAGGAGATCTTCCAGGTGATGCAGGGGCTGCCGGTGACGGTGCGCCTCCTCGATCCGCCGCTGCACGAGTTCCTGCCGCATGCCGACGAGGAGTGCCGCGAGCTGGCCGCCGCCATGAACATGAGTCAGGACGAGCTGCGCCTGGCGGTGGACCGCCTGCGCGAGGCCAACCCCATGCTCGGGCACCGCGGCTGCCGCCTCGGCATCTCCCACCCGGAAATCTATGACATGCAGGTGGCGGCGGTCTTCGAGGCGGCCTGCGAGCTGGCCAAGGAGGGGGTGGCGGTGCTGCCGGAGATCATGATCCCCCTCGTCGGCCACGTGCGCGAGCTGGAGATCACCCGCCGGCGCGCCGAAGAGGCTGCCCGGCAGGTCATGGAGCGGCTGGGGGTCCAGGTCGAGTACAAGATCGGCACCATGATCGAGCTGCCGCGGGCGGCCATCACGGCTGACGAAATTGCCCCCCAGGCCGACTTCTTCTCCTTCGGCACCAATGACCTCACGCAGACCACCTTCGGCATCAGCCGCGACGACGCCGGCACCTTCCTGCCCAGGTATCGCGAGGAGGGTATCCTGCCGGACGACCCCTTCGTGACCATCGACCAGGGAGGGGTGGGCGTCTTGGTGCGCTGGGGCATCGAGCGCGGCCGGGCGGCGCGACCGAACCTCAAGCTCGGCATCTGCGGCGAGCACGGCGGCGATCCCAAGAGCATCGCCTTCTGCCACGCCGTCGGCCTGGACTACGTGAGCTGCTCGCCGTTCCGCGTCCCGATCGCCCGGCTGGCGGCAGCACACGCCGCCTTGCACGAGACGGAAGGCGTTCTGGAGGTCGATCGATAGAGCGGCCGGCCTGCCGGAGGAGAGCGTACCGGTGATGCGGCAGGCGCCGCCAGGTAGGTTTCAGGTCGGAGTCTCCCTTCCTCTGAATCGGCGTCCAGTCGCTTTTCTCCACCTCGTCGAAGGCAGCGCTGGAACTCCCTGTTTCAAGTGGGCTTGACAGTCGTTCGACGGCTTTGCATACTTACGTTTGGCTCAACTTAGAGACCAACCTTCGGGGCTGGGTGAAATTCCCGACCGGCGGTGACAGCCCGCGACCCATAAGGGCTTCGACCCGAGTGGCTGATCCGGTGCAACTCCGGGGCCGACAGTAAGAGTCTGGATGGGAGAAGGTTCGGTACACGTTGCCAGCGCGCTCCGCCTGGGCTGCACCTGGGGGCTCCGCCACAAGCTGCTCCGCCGAGCTGCTGTGGGGGTGCGAGGTGCAGGCCATGCCGCCGGGAGTGCGCCCTTCCTCTACGTGTCCCTCCGCACAGAACCTGTGCGTCTCTCCCATCGAGATCGTTCTTTGGTTGCTGTAGCGTGCAGGCCGGGCAGCCGATGTACGATGAGTATCTGCGCATAACGCTCGAGCTGGCGGCTCGCGCCAGAGGGTGGACGAGCCCCAACCCGCTCGTCGGCTGCGTCATCGTCAAGGAGGGTCGCGTCATCGGGCGGGGGTACCATACCGCGGCAGGCAAACCCCACGCCGAGGTGGAAGCCCTGCGCGATGCCGGTCCCGCCGCGCACGGTGCCTCCCTCTACGTCAACCTCGAGCCGTGCTGCCACTACGGGCGCACGCCGCCCTGCACGGACGCGATCATCCGCGCCGGCATCAAGAAGGTTGTCATCGGCGGCATCGACCCGAACCCGCGGGTGCAGGGGAAGGGAGCCGCAGCCCTGCAGGCGGCCGGCATCGAGATCGTCTGCGGCGTCCTCGAGGATACCTGCAAACGCTTCAATGAGACGTACTGGAAGTACATCCTCACCAACAAGCCGTTCGTTCTCTTGAAGGCGGCGAGCAGCCTGGATGGGAAAATCGCCACCCGCACCGGCGAGTCGCGCTGGATCACCAACGAGCAGTCGCGGCTCTACGTCCATGAGCTGCGCCACGCCTACGACGCCGTCATGGTCGGCATCGGCACCGTGCTCGCCGATGATCCGCGCTTGACGGTGCGCCTGCCGGAAGGCAACGGCAGGGACCCGCTGCGGGTCGTGGTGGACAGCCGCCTGCGTCTGCCTCCCGAGGCCGCCATGCTGACGCAGCCCTCCCAGGCGGGAACCCTCATCGCCACCCGCGAGCCGGTCGAGGCGGCGCGACGCCGAGCCCTCGAGGGGCGGGGCGCGGAGGTCGTCGTGCTGCTTGCCGACGCCCGCGGCCGAGTCGACCTGGCGCGGCTCATGGCCGAGCTGGGCAGGCGGCAGGTGACGAGCGTGCTCCTGGAAGGCGGCGCCACCCTGCATGGCAGCGCCCTGAAGGCCGGCATCGTCGACAAGGTCTGCATCTTCCTGGCTCCCCTCTTCATCGGAGGAGATGGAGCGCCGAGCGCCATCGGCGGGCCCGCCATCGAGCGCCTCGAGGAAGCGGTGCGCCTGACGGACACCAGCGTGCGCTGGTTCCACCACGATCTCCTCATTGAAGCCTACCCGGTGAGCAAGACGGTTGATCTGGCGCCGTAGGGTCGAAGGCAGGGGCGGGGCGCGGGGCAAGTGGCGCCGGCCGAGCGGAGGAAACCGATGCCGGGGGTGGGGCGCGGCGCTCCAATGAGCAGGCAGGAGACCCCAGTGTTCACGGGCATCATCGAAGAGATCGGCACGGTGCGCGCCGCGCAGCTCGGTGAGCAGGGCGGCAGCCTCGCCATCGCGGCCAGAACCGTCCTGGGCGGCGTGCGGCAGGGCGAGAGCATTGCCGTGGACGGCTGTTGCCTTACGGTGGTGCGCTTTGATGCCGAGAGCTTTACCGTCGAGGTGTCGCCGGAGACGGTGGCGCGCACCACCTTGAAGCGCCTGCGCGTCGGCGGCCGCGTCAACCTCGAGCGCGCCCTGCGCGTCGGTGATCGCATGGGCGGCCACTATGTCAACGGCCACGTCGACGGAGTCGGGCGCATCGCCGACATCAGCCGCGCGGGAAACTCCCACACCGTGACGATCACGGCGCCCTCCGAGCTGATGCGCTACATCGTCGAGAAGGGCTCCGTGGCGGTGGACGGCATCAGCCTCACGGGCGCCGGGCTGGCGCGAGAGAGCTTCAGCATCGCCGTCATCCCCGCCACCGAGGTGCTCACCACCCTGATCGAGAAGGGGACCGGCGCGGCGGTGAACCTGGAGTGCGATATCATCGGCAAGTATGTGGAGCGTTTCCTTGGACTCGACGATCAGGCCGGAGCGGGCCATCCGCGCGGCGCTGGGCGCGAACCCATCACGCGGGCCTTCCTCGCCAAGCATGGGTTCGCCGATTGATGGAGAAAGCTATGCCGTCCGATTCGCCATTTTGCACCATCCCGGATGCCATCGAGGAAATCCGGCGGGGGAAGATGGTCATTCTCATCGACGATGAGGATCGCGAGAATGAGGGCGACCTCACCATCGCCGCCGACAAGGTCACGCCGGAAATCATCAACTTCATGGCGACGCACGGGCGCGGCCTCATCTGTCTCTCCCTCACGCCTGAACGAGTCGATGCCTTGCAGTTGACGCCGATGGCGCCGCATAACCAGTCCACCTTCGGCACGGCCTTCACCGTCTCCATCGAGGCGCGGTATGGCGTGACGACGGGCATCAGCGCCCATGACCGCGCCAAGACCATCCTCACGGCGATCGATCCGCGGACACGGCCCACGGACCTCATCCGACCCGGCCACATCTTCCCGCTGCGGGCCCGCTCCGGCGGGGTGCTGGAGCGCGCCGGGCAGACCGAAGGATCGGTTGACCTGGCACGGCTTGCCGGCCTCTACCCGGCGGGGGTCATCTGCGAAGTCATGAAGGACGATGGCACCATGGCCCGCGTCCCCGATCTCATCGCCATCGGCGCGCGCTTCGACCTGAAGCTCTGCACCATCAAGGACTTGATCAATTACCGCATGCAGTGCGAGCGGTTCATTCGGCGCGCCGCCACCAGCACGATCCCGACCGAGTACGGCATTTTCGACATCATCGCCTACGAGAACACCTTCGACAACCACAACTACATCGTCCTGAAGAAGGGGGAGATCACCACGGATGAGCCCCTCCTGGTGCGGGTCCACTCGCAGTGCCTGACGGGGGACATTTTTGGTTCGATGCGTTGTGACTGCGGCGAGCAGCTCACCCGCGCCCTCGAGATGATCGCCGAAGCCGGTCGCGGGGTGCTGCTCTACCTGCCGCAAGAGGGTCGCGGCATCGGCCTCATCAACAAGCTGCGCGCCTATGAAATCCAGGATAAGGGAGTTGACACCGTGGAGGCCAACCACCTGCTCGGCTTCCAGGCCGACAAGCGAGACTACGGCATCGGCTGCCAGATCCTCGCCGATCTCGGCGTTCGCAAGATTCGCCTCTTGACGAATAACCCCAAGAAGATCCATGGGATCCAAGGCTTTGGACTGGAGATTGTGGAGCGCGTGCCCATCGAGATCCCGCCGCGAGAGTCCAATCGCTACTACCTGCGGACAAAGCGCGAGAAGCTGGGGCACCTGATATCCCACTTCTAGGTGTTCCACGGTCTGTCTGGCCCAGCCATCGAGCTTCCGATCGGATCGGCGCCGGCCTGGAGCTGTGGACGCGCCGCCCGCCCCAGGCGCCCAGAGCAGAAAGCCCGCTCCCGCCTCCGAGCACTCCCAGGGGACCCCGTTGGATCGCTAGGAGAGGCCGGTGCGTGGGGGAAAGCAGCGGGGATGGCCACCAAGCGCTGGCGGGGGGCGCGCCTAATTCCCCTCGGCTCGACAGTAACTCAACAGAAGGAAGGCCGCATGCCGAAGATCCTCGAAGGGCACCTGAATGGGGCGGGACAGCGGTTCGGGATTGTGGTGTCGCGCTTCAATGAATTCGTCACCCGCCGCTTGCTGGATGGAACCTTGGACGGCCTGATTCGCCATGGCGTGCGCGACGAGGACATCACGGTCGCCTGGGTGCCGGGCGCTTTCGAGATACCCCTCGTGGCAAAGAAAATGGCCCGGAAGGGCGACTATGATGCTATCATATGTCTGGGAACCGTGATCCGCGGCGCCACCCCGCACTTCGACTTTGTGGCTGCCGAGGTGAGCAAGGGCGTCGCGGCGGTGGCGCTGGATACAGGGGTGCCCATCGCCTTCGGGGTGCTGACCACCGAGACGATCGAGCAAGCAATTGAGCGGGCCGGGGCGAAGGTTGGAAACAAGGGCTACGATGCGGCGCTCGGCGCCATTGAGATGGTGAACCTGAATAAACTCGTCTAGAGCGCAACCATGTGGAGCTGAGCTGGGCGGGCAGGGCAAGGTGTGACGGCCCCGAAGATCGAGGGGCCCACCCGTGGCACGGCGCTTGGTTGCGCTCCGCAGCCAGGAACGGGCAACGCTCCCCTGAGCTTCCCCCCAGGCTCGGGCGTCTCTCGCAGGCTGCTGAAAAACTATTTTCGGCAAGTCGAGCGTTTGCCAACTTGAAAGGGGGCCATCCCATCTCATTGAGTCTGCTGACTTTACAAGCGCCCCCAAAAGCCGGCCGAGAAACGTTGCCAGAAGTCTTCCGTCAAATTCGACTTTTTCAGCACCCTGCGAGGGTAGGGTGGGGCTGCCTGCGTGCCAGCCGCGCGAGCAGGTGGAGGTACGGGGAACGCATGCGTCGCCAAGTGCGCACACAGCTCATGCAGCTCCTCTACGCCCGGGAGTTCCAGGAGGTGAACGAGCAGGCAACCGCGGCGTGCTTCTGGCCCGAAACGCCGCTGGAACGCCAGGAGTACGTGCAAGGACTCTATGAGAGGATGCTGGAGCGGCTCGGGGAGATCGATGCGCTCCTCGAGGAGGCAAGCGAGCATTGGAAAGTCTCTCGCATGCCGCTGGTGGATCGCAACATCCTGCGGGTAGCGATCTTCGAGCTCCTCGAACAGAAAGAGGTGCCCGGGAAAGTCGTTATCGACGAGGCGATCGAAATTGGCAAGCTTTTTGGCGCCGAAGAGTCGTCTGCCTTCATCAACGGCATTCTCGACACGATGTACCGGGCAGTGCAACTCCAGCCGTGTGAAAAGGCATCAACCGCTTGATTACCTTTCGGACCCTCCCCATCGAGCTGCTTGAGGCCGAGGCCGAGCTCCTCGTCTGCGCCTACTTCGCCGACCTTATCCCCTTGCGCGGCGATGCGAGCTGGGTGGATTGGCGCCTCAATGGCCAGGTCTCGCAGCTCCTCCTTGCCAACCGGGCGCAAGGCGAGTACGGCGAAGCCCTCCTGCTGCCGAGCCGTGGCAAGCTCCCCTGTCCCAAGGTGCTGCTCTTGGGGATGGGAGAGAGCCGCGAGCTCACCTCGGAACGCCTCGTCGAGGGCTGTGCGCGCCTCATCGAGCGGGCCGCGAAGATGCAGGTGCGGGGACTGGCCATCAGCGTCATCGGGCGCGAGCAACTTGCCGTGGAGTACGAGCAGAACGTCACGGACATGATCGACGGGCTGCTGGCCGGCTGCAACCGCCTCTTCTCCAGTGAGGAGGAGTTCACCGTCATCTTCGTGGAAGATGAGAAACGGCGCTTCGATGTGCTGTTAAAAACGGTGCGTTTTGCGATTGAGAGCTTCACCTACCGTTTCTTGGCGGATCGCGATCCGAGTTGCATCGGCGGCAACCCCCAGGAGAGTTGAGACGATCCACGCAGCCGGTCGGGCCCGGTTGTCGGCGCGGCGGCGGTGTGCATGCCGGAAGGAGGGGCCGGCGCTCAGCGACGCGATGGCAGCCGGCCTTCGCCAGCCGCCCGGCGCGGCGGGCTGCGCTCCGATCTGGCGCGACAGAGAGTGACGTAAAGGCAGGAAGGTGATGGACGAACGGTTCGACTTCCATGAGATCGAGACGAGGTGGCAACAGCGGTGGGACGAGAAGGAGACCTTCCGGGCTCGCGAAGATTCCACCCGGCCGAAGTTTTACTGCCTGGTGATGTTCCCGTACCCATCCGGGCGCATCCACATGGGGCACGTACGCAACTACACCATCGGCGATCTCTTGAGCCGGTTCCACCGCATGCGCGGCGCTAACGTCCTGCATCCCATGGGCTGGGACGCCTTCGGGCTGCCGGCGGAGAACGCCGCCCTGGAACGCAAGATTCTGCCCTCGACGTGGACCTACGACAACATCGCCTACATGCGTTCGCAGCTCAAGCGGCTGGGCCTCAGCTATGACTGGGAGCGCGAGGTGACCACCTGCGATCCGGCCTACTACCGCTGGAACCAGTGGATCTTCCTGAAGATGTACGAGCGCGGCCTGGCGTATCGCAAGCTGTCGTACGTCAACTGGTGCCCCTCCTGCGAGACGGTGCTGGCCAACGAGCAGGTCGAAAGCGGCCAGTGCTGGCGGTGCGCCAGCGAGGTGGCGCAGAAGGAGCTCCCCGGCTGGTTCCTGCGCATCTCCGACTACGCCGAGGAGCTCCTCGCCGACTGCGGCAGGCTGGCAGACGGCTGGCCGCGCCGCGTCCTCACCATGCAGGAGAACTGGATCGGCAAGAGCGTCGGGGCGGAGCTCCACTTCCCAGTGATCGACAGCGACGCCGCCATCCGCGTCTTCACCACCCGCCCCGATACGCTCTGGGGCGCGACCTTCATGAGTCTGGCGCCGGAGCACCCGCTCATCCGCGAGCTCGTTGCCGGCACACCTCAGGAGCAGGAGGTGCTGGCCTTCTGCGATCAGCTCTTGCGACAGAACAAGATCGAGCGCACCGCCGTGGGCGCCGAGAAGCGCGGCATGCCCATCGGCCGGGCGGCGCGCAACCCGGTGACACAGCAGCCGATGCCGATCTGGGTGGCCAACTTCGTCCTCATGGAGTACGGCACCGGAGCGGTGATGGCGGTGCCGGCCCATGACCAGCGCGATTTCGAGTTCGCCCGCGCCTACGGCCTGCCCATCCAGGTTGTCATCCAGCCCCTCGATCGCCGCCTCGCGCCGCAAACCATGACGGAGGCGTACACCGACGCCGGCACCCTCGTCGAGTCCCCGCCGTTCAACGGCCGGCGCAACCTCGAGGCCATGGAGGACCTCATCACCTACTTGCAGGCGCAAGGAATCGGCAGGCGCACCATCAGCTACCGCCTGCGCGACTGGGGCATCTCGCGCCAGCGCTACTGGGGCACGCCGATCCCGATCATCTTCTGCGACCGCTGCGGCGCGGTGCCGGTGCCGGAGTCGGAGCTGCCGGTCGTTCTGCCGCTTGATCTGCCCTTCGATTTCAGCAGCAAGTCGCCCCTCTCCCAGTCCCCCGCCTTTTACGAGACGAGCTGCCCGCGGTGTCAGGCGCCGGCGCGGCGCGAAACCGACACCATGGACACCTTCTTCGACTCCTCGTGGTACTTCCATCGCTACACCAGCCCTGGCGAAACGACGCGACCCTTCGACCCCGGTCGGGCGAACTACTGGCTGGCGGTGGATCAGTACATCGGCGGCATCGAGCATGCCATCCTGCACCTCCTCTATTCGCGTTTCTTCCACAAGGTGCTGCGCGACCTGGGGATGGTGAACGTGGATGAACCGTATGACCGCCTCCTTACCCAGGGCATGGTCATCAAGGATGGGGCCAAGATGGCCAAGTCGAAGGGGAACGTGGTCGACCCCGAGTCGCTCATCGCCCGCTACGGCGCCGACACGGTGCGCCTCTTCATGCTCTTCGCCGCCCCCCCGGAGCGCGACCTGGAGTGGAGCGAGCAGGGGGTGGAGGGCGCGTACCGCTTCCTGCAGCGCATCTGGCGCTTCGCCGCGATCCACCTCGACAGCCTGCGGGGGCTGGACCGGCGCAAGGTGCCGCTCGATGACCTCGACGCCGAGGGGCGCGACGTGAAGCAGACCATCCACCGCACCATCAAGCGCGTCACTCACGACATCGAGCGGCGCTACCGCTTCAATACCGCCATCAGCGCCGTCATGGAGCTCCTCAACAAGCTCCTCCTCTACGCGCCGGAACCGAAGTCGCGCCCCGCTGAACGCGCCCTGCTGCGCGAGGGCCTGGAAACGCTCCTCCTCCTCCTGGCGCCCATCGCGCCGCACCTTGCGGCGGAGCTCTGGGAGCGCCTCGGCCACACCGCCTTGCTGGCCGATGAAGCCTGGCCAAGCTTCGAGCCCGCGTATACCACGACGGACGAGATCGAGCTGGTGGTGCAGGTGAACGGCAAGGTGCGCAGCCGCCTAAGCGTCCCCACCGATTCCGAAGAGGAGGAGGTGCGTCAGCTCGCCCTCACGGACGAGAAGGTGCGGCGCTGGACCGACGGCAAGGCGGTGAGGAAGGTCATCGTCGTGCCGAACCGGCTGGTCAACGTTGTGGTGGCGTAGCAGCGGAGCGCGCCGGCCGCGGCGGCGAACTTCCTCGTCAACGGCGGAGGTTGGTTGTGGTAGAGTGCGGAGCAGCCCGGGGCCGCGCCGGGAAGCGACGATGCCAAGAGGCCAAGAGGGCCTCCCCGTCGCTGCTTGTCTCGTGACAGGGAGAGGAGCCGCGGCGAGGCGCGCGCCGCGGACTCGGCCGCGCAGAGGAGGAGAGGCGCGATGGCAGAGCCAGGAGATGCCTCGGCCTGCTCGATGGTGGAGATGGACGTGGGACTCCCCGCGAAGGCTGTCGGGCGGGGAGCGGCCTGCGCCGGCCGGCAACAACCCCGGCGCGGCCGGCTGGGTCTCGTCAACGGAACCAGGCTGCTGCGGCTCGGCGCGGGGCTCTTGGTGCTTCTCCTGGCGGGGTGCGGCTACCGCCTCCTGGGCGTGGGGAACGGCGCCCTGCCGGCGAACGGCGTGCGCAGCGTGGCGGTGCCGGTCTTCGCCAACCTCTCGGGGGAGCCCGAGCTCGAGCAGCGTCTCACCGCCGCCGTGCGCCGAGAGTTCCTCAACGACGGGCGGCTCCAGGTCGTCACCAGCGAGAACGCGGACACCGTGCTGGAGGGGACCATCAGCTCGTACCAGCTCCAGGCCCTGGCCTTCGATGCCCTCGACAACGCCACCCAGTATCGGCTGCGGCTGACCCTCGATACCACCCTGCGCAGCCGCTCCACGAAGCAGATCATGCAGCGTCAGCAGTTCTCCGCCGTGCAGGAGTACCGCCTCCCCCAGGGGATCAGCGGCCGCGAGACCGCCCGCCAGCGCGCCCTGGAGGTGGCCGCCCGGCAATTGGCGCAGCAACTGGTGAAGATCATCCTCGAAGGCTTCTAGCGAGGGCGTCACGCAGGATGCCGCTCCCCTCATGGTGCTGCACGGACGCGGTTTTTGTTCGCAAGGACCATGCCTGAACCTCAGACCGCGCAACAGTTTCTCAGCCGGCTGGCGAAGGGAGAGCCGGCGCCCCTCTACTACTTTTGGGGTGAGGAGGAGTTCCTCTGCGAGCGGCTGGTGACCGCGTTGCGGCAGCGCGTCCTGACGGCGGGGCGCAGCGAGTTCAACGACGATCGCTTCGATGCCGCGCTGGAGGCGCCGGAAACGATCCTCGAGACGGCGAGAACCGTTCCCTTTCTCGGCGGCCAGCGGTTCGTCCTCGTCGAGGGCGTCGAGGCGCTGCAGCGCGCCGAACCCTTCCACGCTTACTGCCAGGCCCCCTACCCAGAGACCTGCCTCGTCTTCACGGCGCGCAGCGCTTCAAAAAAGCCCGTCCACGACCTGCTGACGCGGACGGCGCAGGTGGTCACCTGCAAGCGCCTGAACAGTCAATCCCTGCGCAAGTGGGTGGCCGACGAAGCGAAACGCCTTGGCCTGACGCTCCAGGCCGAGGCCGGCGGAGCGCTCGTCGAGCTGGTCGGAGACGATCTCCGCGCCCTGCACAGCGAGCTGGCGAAGCTTCAGACCTTTGCCGCCGAGAGCCGCGCCGCGCTCAGCGCCGAGCAAGTGATCAAGCTGGTCGGCGACACGCGGGCGGCGAAGATGTTCGAGTTCAGCGATGCCGTCGTGGAGGGTCGGCTGCCCACGGCGCTGCGCCTGTTGGCGAAGCTTCTGCAGGCGCGCGAGAGCGTGCCCGGCATCGTGGCCGTCCTTGCCCGCCACTACCGCATGCTCTGGAGGGTTCAGGAGTTGCTATGGCTGCGCACCGCGCCGGCGGCGCTGGCCGGGAAGCTCGGCGTGGCCGGCTTCCTCGCCACCAGGTACGCGCAGCAGGCGGGCACCTACAGCAGGGGGCACCTGCGCTGCACCCTCCTGCGGCTCTTCGAGACGGATCAGGCTGTGAAGCTGAGCGGGCTCCCGGATCAGCTCACGCTCGAGAAGCTGGTTCTTGATCTTGCGCTTCCGGCGGGGCGGGGGAGGGTGGACGGTCGCGCCCGCGGCGCGGCTCGCGGCGGCGAGCCGGGCGCGGCAAGACCGCCGACGCCTGCCTTATGAGGCGGTGCGCTGTTGAAGCTGGTGCAGGTGGGAGGAGAGACGGGAGATGTGCCGCGAGGCGGTGCGTCGGTGGGTGATGCCGGAGGACGCCGACTGGTCGATGATCGGGATGGCTGCCTGCAATGCTTGCCGCGCCGCGTTGAGGTCATTGGCCTGCAAGGCGGCTCTCACCTTCTTGATCGAGGTGCGCATGGCCGTGCGGGCGCTCGCATTGCGAATCCGGCGTTGCTCGTTCTGCCGCATGCGCTTGGTGGCGGAAGGATTGCGTTTCAAGGTGCGTCCTCTCTCTGCGGTGTGGTTCCTCGGGCGAGAAATCTCTACGCTCTGCGACGTGGAAATTTAATGTACTCGAAGCGCTCCCTCCTTGCAAGGAAAAACCACATTCATGGTGCAGCCCACCTCGGCTGAGCGCGCCCCACTGCCCCAGGAAGGACGCAGCCCCGACGACGCCAAGCGGCAGGTGGCGCGCGCCGCCGGCGTGGTGAGCCTGGCAACCCTGGTGAGTCGCTTGGCCGGCTTCGTCCGCGATGTCATCATCGCCAAGGTGTTCGGCGCGGCAATGCTGGCCGATGCCTTCTTCGTGGCCTTTGCAATCCCCTCCCTGCTACGTCGCCTCTTCGCCGAGGGCGCGCTCTCGGCGGCGTTCGTGCCGGTCTTCTCCTCCTACCTCCGGTCGCACTCGGAAGCCGAGACGCGGCGCCTCGTTGCGGTGGCCTTGGGAGCGCAGCTCCTCGTCCTCCTGGCGGTGACCGGCCTCGGCATCCTCCTCAGCCCCTACCTCGTCACCATCTTCGTGCCGGGGTTCTACGCCGACGCGGAGAAGTTCGCCCTCACCGTGCGCCTCACCCGGCTGATGTTCCCCTTCATCCTCTTCATCGGCATTGCCGTGCTCTTCATGGGAGTGCTGAACGCGCGCCAGCACTTCCTGACGCCGGCGCTGGCCCCGCTGATGCTCAACCTCGGCATCATCGGCTCGGCGCTGTGGTTGACCCGCCACCTCGACACGCCGGTGTTGGCGCTGGGGGTGGGGGTGCTCGCCGGCGGCCTCGGGCAGCTCCTCCTGCAGATGCCGCCGCTGTACCGCTGCGGCTTGCTGGTGCTGCCGCGGCTCTCCTTCCGCCACCCCGGCTTGCGGCGCATCTGGAGCCTCGTCGTGCCGACGATCGTCGGCCTCTCCGCCATGCAGGTGAATCTCATGGTCGATCGCCTGCTGGCGTCGTTCCTGCCGGAGGGGAGCATCTCGTACCTCTACTACGCCAATCGCCTGGTGCAGTTTCCGCTCGGCGCGTTCGGCGCGGCGCTCGGCGTCGCGGTGCTGCCGACGATGGCTTCCCAGGCATCGGCGGGCGCCATCGACCAGCTCAAGGCGACCCTCAACTTCGGCCTCCGCCTCACCTTCTTCGTCAGCGTGCCGGCGACCCTGGCGCTCATCATCCTCGGCGCGCCGATCATGAACGTCCTCTTCGAACGCGGCGCCTTCGGCGCCCAAGCGACCTCCGCCTCGGCCTTCGCGCTGAGTCTCTACGCGGTCGGCCTGTGCGCCTTCAGCGGCATCAAGATCGCCACGCCGGTCTACTATGCGCTGCATGACTCGGCCACGCCGGTGAAGCTGAGCCTCATCGCCATGGGGACGAACGTCGTCTTGAACCTCGCCCTCATGGGCCCGCTGCGTCATGGCGGCCTGGCTCTGGCAACCTCGCTGGCGAGCTTCGTGAATCTTTTCTTGCTGCTCCTCCTCCTGCGTCGCCGTCTCGGCTCGATCGACGGCCACCGCCTGCTGCGCTCGACGGCGCGCGTGAGCCTGGCGTCGCTGATCATGGCGGCGGCGCTCTGGTGGGGCCGCGCCGCCCTGTTCGGACCTGACCTGGCGCTCGGCGTCAAAGTCGTTGTCGTCGTCGGGCTCTCCTCCTTTGGTCTCGCAGTGTTTTGCGCGCTAAGCTATGCTTTCAAGTGCGAGGAGCTGGACGAATTGCTGCGTATCTTCCGCCGTAGACACGCGGGGACCTTTGGCAAAGGTTCGTGATGGAGATGGGTGAACATCGCCAAGCGACGTCCGCGGCGCGGAGCACCTTGCGCTGGCGGCAGGGAGAAATCCCAGCCGAGCTGCGTCCGCTCTACGATGGCTTCCTCAACTACCTGATCGTCGACCTGCACCTCGCCGAGAACAGCGTCCACGCCTATGCCGGCGACGTGCGCCGCTACCTTCAGGGAACGGGCGGCACGCCGCGGGGCGCGCCGCGCCGCGAGACCGGCGACGAGCCGCGGGGAGATGCCGGAAGCGAAAGCCTGGAGGCGTTCCGGCGGCGCGATCGCACCACCTTCCTGAACCACCTTGCCGCCCTGCGGACGGAGGGGTTGGGGCCGCGTTCGCTGCGCCGTCACCTCGCGGCCCTGCACTGCTTCTATCGCTATCTCTTGGACGAAGGGATCGTGGAGCACGATGCCAGCGAGCACGTGCCCCTGCCGCGGGCGTGGCAGACGCTGCCGCACTTCCTCAGCATCGAAGAGGTGGAGCACCTGTTGGCGCAGCCGGATGCCATGACGGTGCTCGGCGGCCGGGACGCCGCCATGTTGGAGGTGCTCTACGCCACCGGCATGCGGGTGAGCGAGCTTCTTGATCTGCGGCTCACGAAGACGAATCTCGAGCGCGGCTACGTGCAGGTGGTAGGGAAGGGCAACAAGGAACGCATCATCCCCCTGGGGAAGCCCGCCTGCTTCGCGGTCGAGATCTACCTCAAGTACGGGCGGCCGAGCCTCGTGAAGGGGCAGGGCAGCCCATACCTCTTCCTGAGCCGCCGGGGAGGCCGGATGACGCGGGTGAACTTCTGGCACCTGCTGCGCCGCTATGCCGCGCAGGCCGGCATCACCAAGAGATTGAGCCCCCACGTGCTGCGGCACTCCTTCGCCACGCACCTGCTGGCGCGCGGCGCCGATCTGCGCACGCTGCAGCAGATGCTCGGGCATGCCGACATCTCCACGACCCAAATCTACACCCATGTGGAGACGACCCGATTGCGCGACATCTACGACGCGCATCACCCGCGCGCCTGAGCCGCGAGGATACCCATGGACTCCGTGAACCCATCACCCGAGAGAACGTCGGTCCGGCCCAGCGCTGACGGCGCGCCGGCCAGCGACGCCTCTCCTCCCATCCTCGCCGGCGCGGCTTGTGAGAGCGCCGCGCCCGACGGCCGCGCGCCTCAATTCCAGCAGGTGGCGTTCGAGGTGGAGCGGCTCCTTCGTGACGCCGGCAGGCCTGAAACCTGGGGTGCGCTGCTGAAGCCTCTCCTGGCGCAGCGACACGGAGAGGTGCGCGCCTTCCACGACGCCGGCGCGACCGGTCGCGCGGTGGCGCGCGCGCAATCGCAACTCGTCGATGGCATCGTCCGCGGTCTCTACGCCACCCTGGGCCGCGGCCTCCGGCAATCCGGGAACGGGACGGCTGACGGCGGCGGCAAACAGGACAGGGAGAGCCGCCAGGACTGCGCCCTCGTCGCCTTGGGCGGCTATGGGCGCGGCGAGCTCAATCCCGCCTCCGACGTCGACCTGCTCTTCCTCCGCGGCGGCGATGCGGATGCGAAACAGCAGCGCCTCATTGACGGCATTCTCTACCCCCTCTGGGACCTCGGTTTCACCGTCGGGCACAGCGCGCGAACCATCGACGAGACCATCCTTTTCAGCCGCCGCGACCCCACCGTCCTGACGGCGCTCCTGGAAGCCCGTCTGCTGGCGGGTTCGACCCAGCTCTTCGCGAAGCTGCGGGGGCGCCTGCGGCGAACCTTGGCGGGCAAGGCGGGGAGAGAGTTCCTGCGCCGCAAACTGGCCGAGCGCGATCGTCGCCATGCCCAGTTCGAGAACTCACCGACCCTCCTCGAACCGAACGTGAAGGAGAGCCCCGGCGGCCTGCGCGACCTCCACACCGCCCTCTGGGCGACGCAGGTTGCGTTCGGTGTGCACCAGCTCGAGGAGCTGGAGGCGAACGGCCTCTGCACACCGGAGGAGCTCGGCGAACTGCAAGCCGCGCTCGACTTCTTCCTGCGCGTGCGCACCCAGCTCCACTACCTCACCGGCCGACGCACGGATATTCTCGTCATGGAGATGCAGGACGCGCTGAGCGCCGCGCTCGGCTACACCGCGCAGGGGGGGCTGCACGCGGTCGAGCGGTTCATGCGGGAGTACTACCGCCACGCGGTGAGTGTCTACCTCTTCTCCCGCACCACCTTGTGGCGCTGCTCTGACCGGCCTGGCTGGGCGCGGCGGGGTCTGCGCGCCCTGCGGCGGCGCCGCCTCGATGCCAACTTCGCGGTGGACGGGGGCCGCATCGAGTTCTCCAATGGCGGTGGGGTTTTTCTCGAGCAGCCGCTGCTGGCGCTGCAGCTTTTCCTCTCCTGCGCTCAGCACCACTTCACGATCAGCGAGGAGGTGAGCCGCGAGCTGCGCAGTGCCCTCTACAGCACGCGCCGCGCCCAGGCCTTGCGGTCGCCGGCGGGGAACGCGCTTTTCCTGCGCCTCCTGGCGGCGCCGCACGCCGCCAAAGCGCTGCGCATGATGCACCAGCTCGGGGTGCTCGCCATCTTCCTGCCGGAGTTCGATGAGCTGACCGGCCTCATTCAGTACCACCTCTTCCACCGCTATACGATCGACGATCACTCGCTGCGCGCCGTGCGCTACATCGACGAACTGCCGGCGACGACGGAGCCGGAGATCGAGACCCTCGGCCGGCTTGCCGCGAAGCAGGCGAACCCCGGCCTGGTGAAGCTGGCGCTCCTCTGCCACGATCTCGGCAAGAGCTGTGGCGGAGGTCACGTCGCCTCCGGCACCCGCATGGTGCGGGGCATCGTGCAGCGGCTCGGCCTGCCCAAGGAGGAAGCCGAGACGGTGATCTTCCTCGTCCAGCACCACCTGTTGATGAACCATACCGCCCAACGCCGCAACCTCGACGATGCCGCGGTGGTGGCGCGCTTCGGCCAGGTGGTCGGCAGCGTTGAGCGCTTGGAGATGCTCTACCTCCTCACGTACGCCGATACGCGGGCTGTCGGTCCGAATGTCTGGACCACCTGGAAGGGGGCGCTGCTTCTGGAGCTCTACGAGAAGGGCGCCCGCTACCTCTGCCGCGAGCTGGATGTCGGGGATACCATCGAGCAGATCATGCGGCAGGCGCGCGCCAAGGTTGAGCGACAGGCAGGGGAGGAGATCGAGGCGGAGGAGATCGAGCGCTTCTTCGAGCTGATGCCGCCGCGCTACTTCTGCACTTGCCGGCCCGAGCAGATCGTGCGGCACATCGTCGCCCGCCGAGAGGCGGCGAACACGCCGCTGGTGATGCGACGCTTCCCGGCCGAGACTGCCGGCCAAACCGAGCTGCTGGTGATCACGGAGGGGCGGCGGGGCGTCTTCTCGAAGATCGCCGGCATCCTCGCGGCCCGCCGCATCAACATCCTGGCCGCCCAGGTGTATACCGACCTCGAAGGCATGGCGGTGGACACCCTCTGGGTCGACTCGGCGCAGCGCCAGCCGGTGGGGGATCCAGGGTTGTGGCCGGCGGTGGAGGAGGACCTCCGGAAGGTGCTCGCCGGCGACCTCGATGTCCGGGCCCTCATCCGCAGCCAGGACCGCTTCTACTCGCTGTCGAAGCGCCGCCCGCGTCTCCTCCCCAGCAGCGTGCATATCGACAACACCGTTGCCGATGAGTGCACCGTGCTCGATATTGTGGCTGAGGACCATGTGGGGCTCCTCTATGCGATCACGCAGACGTTGTATGATCAGGGCTTGGACATCGTCCTGGCGAAGATCAGCACGGAGGGGAACCGCGCCACCGACACCTTCTACGTCACCGATAGCCAGGGGGAGAAACTCCTCGATTCGGGCGCGCAGGAGGCGTTGGCGCGGGCGGTGCGCGAAGCCCTCGAGGAGTCGTTCGCCATGGCGCCGGCATAGCCCGGCCCGGCCCGCCGGGGCGTCCGTCTATCTTCGTGCGGCGCGCAGGCAGGCTGGAAGGCACCGCGGCCCAGTGTGCTGTTTCACAAATTCTCTCGCCAGAATTTGCGAGGGAGCCTCGCCCCCTCGCGCACCCCGCCTTGTCGGGGCGGTTCGCGAACCGCCCCGACGGAACAGGGGGTGTGGGGAAGCAAAGGTCTTGCGCAAAAACTCCCCCACCACATGGCCCCAAGAAGGCGTCCGATTAAGGATGGAATTTGTGTGACGTAACACTAGGCGCGCAACGGTGTCGCGCCAGCGCCCGGCAAGCGGGCTGGGACATCTCCTACGCTGCACCGGCAGAGGTGGCCGGCCAGGAGAGCACAGGGGGAGGAGCCATTCCGGGTGGAAGGAAAGGAGGTTCGTTGAGCGTCATCACGAGTCGCGAGCTGGTCCTTGCTGATGGGCAAAACCTGGCGGAACTCTTCGGCGTCCACGACGCGCACCTGAAGGAGATCGAAACAGCCTTCCGGGTGCGCGTCACGACCACGGGATCGCTCCTGCGCATTGAGGGCGACGAGGAGGGGGTGCGCCACGCCAGCCGGGTGATCACCAATCTCCTGGAGCTCTTGCGCAGCGGCTATCGCCTGCAGCCGCGCGACGTGAAGTTCCTCATGCGGCTCGCCGCCGAGGAGAGCGACGCCGACATCCAGAAGATCTTCAGCGAACGCATCGTGCTCCCTTCGAAGCGAGGCTTCGTGACGCCGAAGAGCGAGACCCAGCGCCACTACATCGAGATGATGCGGACGTATGATGTGGTGATCGCCATCGGGCCGGCCGGCACTGGCAAGACCTACCTCGCCGTGGCGATGGCGGTGACGGGACTGCTCACCAAGCAGTTCACCCGCATCATCCTGGCGCGGCCGGCGGTGGAGGCGGGGGAGCGGCTCGGTTTTCTGCCGGGCGATCTGGCGGAGAAGGTATCGCCGTACCTGCGGCCGCTCTATGACGCACTCTACGACATGATGGAGTATGACAAGATTCAGACGATGCTCGAGCGCGGCATCATTGAGATGGCGCCTCTCGCCTATATGCGCGGGCGGACCCTCAACGACGCCTTCATCATCCTCGACGAGGCGCAGAATACGAGCTCGGAGCAGATGCAGATGTTCCTGACCCGCCTGGGCTTCGGCTCCAAGGCGGTGATCACCGGCGACATCACCCAGGTGGACCTGCCGCCCGAGAAGCCCTCCGGCCTCATTGAGGTGCAGAAGATCGTGCGGGATATCGCCGGCATCAAGTTCGTCTACTTCTCAGACCGCGATGTCGTTCGCCACGAGCTGGTGCAGCAGATCATCCTGGCCTACGCGCGGCACCGCGAGTAGCTCCGGGCCGCCGGGCGCTGGGCACGGGCTCGGTTGCCGCCCCGCCGGCGCGCACCGGAGGGCGACGCGTCCGCGACGGCTACAGGCCAGCCGCCGGACACCTCGCAAGGCATCCCATGCCGGTGCTCATTCAAAACCGCCAGCGCAAGGTCCGCCTCGACCGCAGGCAGGCACGCCGCGACCTGGAGGCGGCGCTGCGGGCGGTGAGTTGCCCCGACGCCGAACTGAGTCTATGCTATGTAGGTGAGCGGCGCATGCGCGAGCTGAACCGGCGCTACCGCGGCCTGGATCGGGTTACCGATGTACTCTCGTTCCCGCTGCGCGCGGAGACCCCTGAGCCTGCCGGCGAGCTGGCCCCCCGCCTGCTCGGCGACGTGGTGGTGGCTCCCGGCGTTGCGGCGCGCCAGGCGCTCGAGCGCGGCCACAGCCTGGCGCAGGAGCTCCTCCTCCTGGAGATCCATGGCCTGCTGCACCTGCTCGGCTACGATCATGAAGTCTCGCAGGCGGAAGCGCGGCGCATGCGACGTGAAGAACAGCGGGTTCTGCGCTCCGTCGGCGCTGAGCGGGCACGATGACGCAAGGCGGACCATCCATGGCTGACCGCATCTGGGCAGGCTGGCGGATGCAGTACGTGGCAGGACTGAAAGACGGGGTGTGCGTCTTCTGCGACCGGCCCACCCAACCACCTGAGAACGATGACGCGAACCTCATCATGCGGCGCGACGCCCGTTGCTTCATCATGATGAACCGCTACCCGTACTCGAATGGCCACCTCATGATCATCCCGTACGAGCATGCGGCGAGCCTCGTCGATCTGCCCCGCGCGGTGCTCCATGAGATGATCCACCTGACGCAGCTCTGCGAACAGGTGCTGCAGCAGGTTTACGCGCCGGATGGCTTTAACATCGGCATCAATCTCGGCGCCGCGGCCGGCGCCGGCATCGCCAACCACCTCCACATGCACATCGTGCCGCGCTGGGTGGGAGACTCGAACTTCATCACCACCCTCGGCAATGTGCGCGTCATCCCGGAGTTCTTGGAGGATACCTATCGACGTTTGAAACCGGTCTTCGAGAGTCTGAGCGCGGCGGGCAGCAAACGTGAGCTTCGTTAAGTTCGTTGCCGCCGTCATCCTCTTGTTCCTGATCGCCAGTTTTGGCGTGAAGAACATGCAGCCGCTGACGCTGGCCTACTTCTTCGGAGACCACAGCGTCCAGCTCCCGACCTTCTTCGCGCTGCTCTTCTCGGTGCTTATCGGGGCCGTGCTCTCGTGCGCCTTCTTTGGCGTGAGACACCTGCGTTTGCTGCGACAGACAAAGCACTTGGAACGCCAGGTGCGAAACCTCCAGGAGGAACTCGCGCGCGCCGTCGCTGCTGTTCCGGCAACTCCTGCCGCAGCCAAGCAGCCCCAGGAAGCGACACCGTCCCCCGTGACGCCCGCCGCGGAACCGCGCGCCGACCATACCGCCGCCTCGCAAGCGCTCGGCAACCGCGACGGGTAGAGCCCACCATCAGCCCCTCCTGGCGCCTCCTGTCTCGTTGAAACCCTGATCCTCGCGGCTTCAGCCTCCCCACTCCCGGCGAGCGAACCTGACGCGAGCGGAAAAAATCACCCGCGGGCTACTTTCGCCTTGAGAATGCTGGGAACTCTTCCTATAGTGATGTTACCTATACCCCTGATAGGTAAATTGCCCGGGAAGGGGAACCGGGTTTCCCCGTCTCCCTGAGTTGCAAATTGGACCGGACATGATTGGACGCCTGAAGCAATGCTCTCCCCACGCCATCCTTCCGGCGGTTGCCGCGCTCTTCCTCATGCTCGTTCCTGCCGCTGGCGGGAGCGCCGAGGTCAAGGAGCTGCGGGTTTCGGCGATCCCCGATGAAGCGCCCACCGAACTGCTGCGCAAGTTCCAGCCTCTGGCGGCGTACCTCGAGGCGCAGCTCGGCATGAAGGTGAAGTTCATCCCCCTGCTCGACTACGCCGCCACCGTCGAAGCCCTGGCGGCGAAGAAGGTGGAGATGGTCTGGTATGGCGGCTTCACGCACGTGCAGGCGCGCCGGCGGACGGGGAATGCTCTCGCCCTGGTGCAGCGCCTAGAGGACACCGCCTTCCACAGCAAGTTTATCGCCAACGCCGACAGCGGCATCACCTCCCTGGGGGACCTGAAGGGGAAGACCTTCACCTTCGGGAGTGTCAGCTCCACCTCCGGCCATCTCATGCCGCGTTACTACCTCCTGAAGCAGGGCGTCGTGCCGGAGCGTGACTTCGGCAAGTTCAGCTACAGCGGCGCCCACGACGCCACGGCAAAGTGGGTGGAGAGCGGCAAGGTTCAGGCTGGGGTGCTCAATGAAAGCGTCTGGCAGAAACTCCTGGAAGCAGGGAAGGTTGATCCCTCAAAGGTGAAGGTCATCTGGACGACACCTCCCTACTTCGACTACAACTGGACGGTCCGCGGCGATCTCGATCGGCTGCTGCAGTCGAAGATCGTGAAGGCGTTCCTCACTCTTGACGAGGCGAACCCCGAGCAGAAGAAGATCCTGGACCTGCAGCGCACGCGCGGCTACGTCATCGCCACCGAGGACGACTACCGCGGTATCGAGGAGGCCGCCACGGCGGCGGGCCTGTTGAAGTGACGGCACCCCTCCATACCATGCCGTTACGCTCCCCGGAGCCTTCTGGTTTGAGAGCGTACGATGCGGGGAGCGCGATGAGTCAAGCACCTGCCACCTCCCAGGCGATGAGCGGCACGACCGCCTGCATCCTGCGGCTCCATCTGCTGAGCAAGCGCTTCGGCAGCCAGCAGGCAGCAGTGCAGGGCATCACCTTGAACGTGCGGCGCGGCGAAACGATCGCCGTCATCGGGCCGAGCGGCGCCGGCAAGACGACGCTCTTCCGCATGTTGAACCTCAGCCTGCCGCCGACCTCCGGCTCCATCATCTTTGCTGGATCGCCGGTCGCCTCGCTGGGTCCCAAGCAGCTTCGCGCCGTGCGGCGGCGCATCGGCAGCATCTACCAGCAGCATCACCTCGTGGGGCGGCTGCGGGTGCTGCACAACGTGCTGAGCGGGCGACTCGGCCGCTGGCCTACCTGGCGCGCGCTCCTCTCCCTCGTGTACCCCCTGGACCTCGGCGATGCGGCGGCGGCGTTGCGCGCCGTGGGGCTGGCCGACAAGCTCTACGAACGCACCGATCACTTGAGCGGCGGCCAGCAGCAGCGGGTCGCCCTGGCGCGCGTGCTCCTGCAGGATGCCGACCTCATCCTGGCGGACGAGCCGGTCGCCTCGGTCGATCCCCAGCTTGCCGATGAGATCGTTGAGCTCCTCGTCACCTTGGGCCGCGAAGCGGGCAAGACCCTCATCGTGTCGCTGCACCACGTCGGTCTGGCCCTGCGCTACTTCAGCCGCGTCCTCGGCCTGCGCGACGGCGAGATCACCTTTGACTGCCGCCCGGATGAGGTGACCCCCCTCATGCTGGCGGAGCTCTACGGCGGCGATCGCGTCTTCGGGGGTCGCTCCAGGCAAGCGGATCACGCCAGCGCCGCGCCGGCGATGCCTCTTCCCACCACCTGCCTCCACTTCCAGCCTCCCGCCACGGCCACATGAGCAGCGCACCCCTCGACCCGCAGCATCCGCGGCAGCCGCTTCCCTACCTGAAGCTGCTGCTGGCCCTCGTCGCCTTCGGCGCCGCCTGGCGTCTGACGGAAATGCAGCCCTCCGCGCTGTTCGCGGCGGAAGGGCGGCGCAACATGCTCGCCTTCATCGGCGGCATGTTCCCACCCGATCTTTCGGTCGACTTCCTTCAGCGCATGCTCGGGCCGCTCCTGACGACCATCCAGCTCTCCATCGCCGGCATGGTGCTGGCCATCCTCATCGGCCTGGCGCTGGCGCTGCCCGCCGCCCGCACGCTGCGGTTCGCCGGGGTGCTGCACGAGGTCGCCCTGCGCCGGCGCCGGCGCTGGCTCCTTGCCGTGCTCCCCTACGCAGGCGCGCGCGGCCTCCTCAACCTCCTGCGCGCCGTGCCGGAGCTGGTGTGGGCACTCATCTTCGTGCGCGCCGTGGGGCTTGGCGCCTTCCCCGGCGTCCTTGCCATTGGCGTCGCCTACGGCGGCATCTTGGGGAAAATCTACGCCGAGATTATCGAGGGGGTGGCGCCGCAGCCGCTCGAGACGCTGCAGAGCACGGGGGCCGGCAAGCTCGCTGTCTTCTGCTACGGCATTGTGCCGCAGGCGCTGCCGCACGCCGTCTCCTACACGCTCTATCGCTGGGAGTGCGCCATCCGCGCCTCGGCGGTCCTCGGCTTCGTCGGCGCCGGCGGCATCGGCCAGGAGATCGAGCTGTCGATGCGCATGTTCAACTTCCACGAGGTCATGACACTCCTCATGATGGTGTTCGGCCTCGTGGCGATCACCGATCTCATCAGCGCCGCGGTGCGGCGGCGGCTGCGCTAGCGGCAGCCGAAGCGGGGCCTGTCGATGGGTGCTTCCCAGGCGGCGCCTTCCCAGAAGTTCTTCACCTCGAACACCGCCGCGCTTCCCCCCTCTGCGCCGGCGCGGGCCTGGTGGACTTGGCTGCTGGCCCTCGGGGTGGCGGCACTGATCTGGTGGAGCTTTCGAGGCGTCGGCGTGGACCTCGGCATGCTCCTCGGCAGCGAGAGCCGCCGCCAGATGCTCAGCTACCTGCTCGATCTCTACCCTCCGGACCTCACCTCGGCGACGGTGCGCAGCGCCCTCTGGGGCAGCATCGAGACCCTGGCGATCTCCCTCATGGGCACCCTCCTTGCCGTCCTCATCGCGCTGCTCATGGTGGGCGGCGCCAGCCGCGCCCTGACGACGAGCGGCGTTCTTTTCACGATGCCAGGCGCCGGCCGCGGACGGCGCCTGACGCTGCTCGGCCTCTCCTTGCTGGCGCGCGGCATCCTGAACATCCTGCGAGCCATTCCGGAGCTCATCTGGGCGCTCATCTTCATCCTGGCTGTCGGCCTTGGACCTTTCGCCGGCGTCCTGGCGCTCGGCGTCCACACCGGCGGCGTGCTCGGCAAGCTTTACGCCGAGACGGTGGAGAGCCTCGATCCGCAACCGCTGGAGGCGCTCCAGGCCACCGGAGCGGGCAAGGTCGCCATCTTCCTTTACGGCATGCTGCCGCAGGCGGCGCCGCACTTCCTCGCCTATGGCCTCTACCGCTGGGAGGTGAACATCCGCGCCGCCGCCATCCTCGGCTTCGTCGGCGCCGGCGGCCTGGGCAAGCAGATGTACGTCTCCCTCAGCCTCTTCCACCACCACCAACTATTGACGCAGCTTCTCGCCCTCTTCGTGCTGGTGACGTTCGTTGATGCGGTGAGCACCTGGCTGCGCCGTCGGCTCTCCTGAACCTGGGAGGTGCGCCGCGCCGCCCCGCCCTCTGGCGCTGGGCGAGGGCTCCGTAACCGCATGGCGGCGGCAGGGGAGGGGGCCGCCGGCGCCGAGCAGCGTTCACGCGCAAGCTCCCTGGAAGGTCGGGCAGGGCAGGGGGGGCCCCTTACCTGGGAGCCCGCCGCTTGCCGGCTACGGGAGCGAAGGCTATACTAAACCTACGGCTCGGTCCAGGACCCCGATCTCCCACCTGATCGCAGTCAGAGGAGTATCGCGACATGCTCCATACAACACCGCAAGCGATGGATGCAGCGTTAGGCCACCTGGTGCGTCGCGGCAACGGCTCGATGTCGATCCTGCATGAGGGCCGCTTCCGCAGCGAGGCCCTCGACCTGCTGGCGCGCCACGCGGTCTTTGCCTCGGGGAAGGTGCGGGAGCATGCGCGCTGGCTGCTGCGGGCGGCGGCGCCGCGGCTCGGCGTTTACCCGATGTCGATCCAGCATCTCTACGAGGCCCGCGGCCGCGGTGAGTGCGGCGGCTTCACGGTGCCGGCGATCAACATCCGCGGCCTCACCTACGACGTGGCGCGCGCCATCTGCCGCGCCGCCCTGAAGCACGCCGCGGGAGCCGTCATCTTCGAGATCGCGCGCTCGGAAGTCGACTACACGGCCCAGCGTCCGGCGGAGTACGCCAGCGTGGTGCTGGCCGCCGCCATGCGCGAAGGGTTCGAAGGACCGCTCTTCATCCAGGGGGATCACTTCCAGATCAACGCCAAGAAGTTCGCCGCCGATCCCGACAAGGAGACGAAGGCGGTGCGCGCGCTCGTTTCCGAGGCGATCGCGGCCGGCTTCTACAACATTGACATCGACACCTCCACGCTGGTGGACCTGTCGAAGCCGACGATCGAGGAACAGCAGCGCGTCAATTTCACGCTGGCGGCGGAGCTGACGAAGCTGGTGCGCGCCGAGCAGCCGGCCGGCGTGACCATCTCCGTGGGCGGGGAGATCGGTGAGGTGGGCGGCAAGAACAGCACCGAGGAGGAGTTGCGCGCCTACATGCAGGGCTATCTTGGTGAGCTTGGCAGGGCATCCGTAGGGAAGGGGATCAGCAAGATCAGCATCCAGACCGGCACGACCCATGGCGGCGTGCCGCTGCCGGACGGTTCGATCGCCAAGGTGAAGCTCGACCTCGACACCTTGCGGCGGCTGTCGGTCGTGGCCCGCTCCGAGTTCGGGATGGCGGGCGCGGTCCAGCACGGCGCCTCAACGCTGCCGGCGGAGGCGTTCCACCATTTCCCGGAGACCGAGACCGCGGAGGTGCACCTGGCCACCGAGTTCCAGAACCTCATTTACGAACACCCGGCCTTCCCCGACGAGCTCAAGCAAGAGATCTACGAGCACCTCCGCGGCGCCCATGCCGACGAGCGCAAAGCGACGGACACGGAGGAGCAGTTTATCTACAAGACGCGCAAGAAAGGGTTCGGCCCCTTCAAGCAGAAACTCTGGGACCTGCCGGACGATCTGCGCGGCGCGATCAGCGACACTCTGGAGAAGAAATTCCAGTTCCTCTTCGAGCAGCTCAAGGTGATGAACACCACCGAGCTGGTCGGCAAGTACATCAGCAAGGTGGAAACGGCTTTGCCCCCCGCGGTCACCGCTTGATGGAGCGTCGCGTCGAGCTCAGCGCCAGCCGGTTGCCTGAGCCGCTGTGCGGATGCATCCACGACGGACGCACTCCAGGGAGCGGGGGTGTGGGGAGCAAAGAATCCCCGCAGAACATCTCCTTCTCTACCCAAAGAAGACCTCCGCGAGCGCAAACCATTCGCGCGGCACGAGCTTCTTCGTGGCGGTGGCCTCCTTGAGGGGTACCGGCACGATTTCGTTGCCGCGCAGCGCCACCATCATCCCCCATTGCCTCTCCAGGACGAGACCAATTGCCGCCAGGCCGAAGCGCGTCGCCAGGATGCGGTCGAAGGCGGTGGGGGTGCCGCCGCGCTGCACGTGCCCGAGAATCGTCACGCGGGTCTCGATGCCGGTGAGCCGCTCGATCTCCTCGGCCACGAGATGCCCCACGCCGCCGAGGCGCACATGCCCGAACTCATCGAGCTTCATGCTCTGCTTGATGACATCGGCGGCGAACTCCGGCTTCGCCCCTTCAGCGATCACCACGAGGCTGAAACTCTTCCCTTTTTTTCTCCGCTCGTTGATGATCTCCGCAACCTTCGCCATGCGCATTGGGAACTCGGGGATGATGATGCAGTCGGCGCCGCTGGCAAGACCGGCGAAGGTGGCGATCCAGCCGGCATGACGTCCCATCACCTCGCAGACCATGATGCGCTGGTGCGACTCCGCCGTGGTGTGCAGCCGGTCGATTGCCTCAGTGGCGATGGAGACCGCGGTGTCGAAGCCAAAGGTGAAGTCGGTGCTGGCGATGTCGTTATCGATCGTTTTCGGCACCCCCACGACCGGCAGACCGGCCTCGTGGAACTTCGCGGCGACGCTGAGCGTATCATCGCCTCCCACGGCGATGAGGCCCTGAAGGCCGAACCGTTCCCAGGTCTGCCGGCAGAGCTGCAGGCCATTCGGGTTTTTCATCGGGTTCGTGCGCGAGGTGCCGATCAGCGTCCCCCCACGGTCGATAATGCCTGAGACCCGCACCTCGGAGAGAGGCTCCGCCTCCCCGTCAAGCAAGCCCTTCCAGCCATTCAGAATGCCGAGCACCTCGATGTCGCACTGCAACCCTTTCTTCACGACCGCGCGCAGCACCGCGTTGAGCCCGGGGCAGTCGCCTCCCCCCGTGAGGATTCCGATTCGCATCGCACACTCCTCCGCAGACCACCACCGTTCGCCACTTCAGAGATGCGGGCGACACCCGCCGACCCGCCTCTGAAACCCCCCAAAGTAACCCCGCTGAGTTCCTCCCCGGCAATCTCCACTGCCTGCCGCATGCCCAAGCGATTCCAGCCTCCTAGCGTCATTTCCTCCTGGCGCGGTCGCCGCCAGGGAAGTATGCTCCCTCTCACGACAATGTAGGCGCCCGGTCCAGCCGCTCGCCAGGCTAATTCTGGCTGCCCGCCCTCTCACCCTTGCCGGTATGAGCCTCCCGCAACCTGGCCACGGGGCGCCGGAAACAGGATCGAGGTGCACGCCGCTCCTCGTTGCGCCAAGCAGCAATCCGACGGATGCCATAAACCCATGAGCTGGAATTCCAGTACCCTCTCGGCCGGGCGGGCGAAGGTGCTCCTCTGCCTCGGCCTGGCGGCCCTGGCGGTGGGACTCTACGCAAGCCTCCTGCGAGCGGAGTTCCTCTTTAGCTGGGACGATAACCGCTACATCCACGAGAACCCCTTCCTGCGCGACCTCAGCCCCTCCGGCCTGTGGCGGCTTTTTTCGAGCTTCTACTTTGCCGCCTACCTGCCGCTGACGCTGCTCTCCTACGCCATCGACTATCGCGTCTGGGGGTTGAATCCCACTGGCTACCATCTCACGAATGTGCTCCTCCATGCCGTGAACGGCGTCTTGGTCTTCCTGCTGCTGGAGCGCCTGGCGGGAAGCCGGGGCGTGGCGGCCCTGGCGGCGGTGCTCTTCGTGGCGCACCCGGCGCAGGTGGAGAGCGTCGCCTGGGTGGCGGAGCGCAAGAACGTCCTGAGCATGAGCCTCTTCCTCGGCGCCTTCCTGGCGCACATCGAGGCAGGCCCTGCGTGCGCCTCCGCCGGGCCGAGGAGCGGCAAGGATGTCGCCGAGCCCCCGGGCCGCCGGTGGGAAGTGCTGTCGTGGGGGTTGTACCTTGGCGCCGTACTCGCCAAGCCGATCGTGGTCGGGGCGCCGCTGCTGTTCATGGCGTACGACGTTGCCTGGAGAAGATTTTCCTGGCGGCGCAGCCTGTGGCGCAACTTGCCGCCGCTCGCCTTCGCCCTGTTCGGGGTCATCCTCATCCTCCTGGCCCATGGAGAGGGGGGTGGCATCAAGCCCTACGCGGGCGGGAGCCTGTGGGCCGCGGCGAGGGTCATGCTGCGCGTGACGTGGGAGTACCTCGTTACCCTCCTCGCGCCGCTGAAGCTCAATAACCTCTACCTTTATGATGAGAACAGCGGTGCCGCTGCCGGGCGAGTTTGGCTCGGTCTCGGCGTCCTCGTTGCTTCAGGCGTCTTCGCCTGGCGGCAGCCGCTGGGGCGGCCGCACTCAGCGTTTGCGGTGCTCTGGTGCTGGGTCTTCATGCTGCCGGTCTCCAACATTGTGCCGATCGCCGTGCAGCGCGCCGACCGCTACCTCTACTTCCCCAGCGTGGCGCTCTTTATGCTGGTCGGCATCTTCGTCCGCCTCCTCTGGCGGGCCTGCAGAGGCCGGAGGGCGCGCTGGCTGCTGCTGGGAAGTTTGGCCGCGGCGGTCGTCACCCTGGGATTCCTGAGCCAGGCTCGCACCAAGGTCTGGCTGTCAAGTGTCGCGCTCTGGCGCGCGCACCTGACGGATTACCCGCGCAGCGCCACGGGACTCACCAACCTCGGCTACGCCCTGTACCGGACGAGGCGCTACGACGAGGCGGTGGAGGTGCTGCGCAGCCTGCGCGCGCTCGAACCCCAACACTATAAGACTCCTTGGTACCTGGCCCAAATCGCGGCGGCAAAGGGGCGCCAGGAGGAGGCCGTCGATCTCTTCAAGGAGGCGACCAGCCTGAACCCCCAGGAGAAGGTGATCTACAATAACCTCGGCGATGCGTTGTACCGCCTGAAACGCTATGACGAAGCCCTGCAAGCATTTCAGCGCGCCCTGGATCTGAGTCCCGCCTACACCCGGGCGCGCCTGAACGCCAGTCGAGCTGCCCTGCGCCTGGGAAACTTCGCGCTGGCGCGCGACGCCTCGCGCCGGGTGCTGGAGATCGAGCCGAGGAACGCCGAGGCGGCGAGCAACCTCTGTCTTGCCAGCTCCAACCTGGGGCGCGTCATGGAAGCCATTGCTCAATGCCTCGGCGCGGCCTACGCTCAGCCCGACAACGGTCTCGCCTGGGGTCGCCTGGCGCATGTGCTGCTGTTGGCGGAGCATCCCGACCAGGCCCTGCCCGCGGCGCAGAAGGCGGCAGCGCGGGCGCCGCGCTCGTCGCTTGCCTTCCGCACCCTCGGTGACGCCTACGCAGCTCTTGGGAAGCGGCGCGAAGCCGAGCAGGCCTACACCACCGCCCTCCGCCTCGACCCCGGCAATCGCCGCGCCCGCCAAGCGCTTGAGAAGCTGGCAACTCGTCCTCTCCAGCCATAAGCCGCAACAGTTTCATGCACCGGTGGACAGCATCCGCGTTAGCGAGGTGAAGCAGCCGGAGCGGTTTGAGCTGCCTGCGGTCAACAGTGATGAGGGTTTGGGTCTGCCGGGATATCTCAAGCAAGCTTCGAGCTACGAAGCAGGGGAGTGGCGCGGTTGACCGCCCCGAGACCTCGGCGCGATCTATCCGTGGTTGTTGCCCTTTTACTGCGCATAATATATATTATGTTAAATTAAACCTTACTCAGAGCCACAAGAACGGCCAGGCCCTCGCCACTGACAGCCCTCATTTGATCTTTGACCAATCGATAAACGTCTTGCCTTGAACCGGTTGGCATTTCGGGCAAAAGAAGGCGTCAAAGCCTCGCACCCCGGCGCGCCGGATCGTCGTGCCACAGCGCGGGCAAGGCTCCCCGGCACGATTGCGCACCTTCAGGAAGTCGCGCACCTTCACCTCGATGGGTTCGCCGCGCCAGCGCACCTCCCGGCATGCGGCATCGAGCACGCGCCCGATGGACTCGTACCAGAGCTTGATCGCCGCAGCGTCAAGCTTCGAGCAGAGCGTCTTCGGATGCAGACCCGCCTCAAAGAGAATCTCATCGGCATAGGCATTGCCGATGCCTGCCAAATTCTCATCGTTGACGAGAAAGCTCTTCAGCTGGGCGCGGTTGCCACGCACCAGTGACTGAAACGCTGTCAGCGTGAACGCTGGCGACAGCGGAGCGAGGCCCACCGAGGACCACCTCGGCACCTCAGCAAGACGAACATCTTCAACAAGATAGAGCTTCCCCATGCGCTTGGGGTCGTGATAGATGAGCCGCGTTCCCTGAAGCTCGAACTCTAGCGCCAGGCAGGCGCTCTTCGGTACTGGGTGTCGCGGCCGTTGGGACCGCGCCGCCTCGACGAGCTCGAAACGCCCGCTCAGCATGAAGTGACAGATGAGCGACAGCCCGGCGCTAAAGCGAAGCCTCAAGAATGGCCCATGACGCTCGCAGCGTTGCAGCTTTTGGCCGACGAGGAGACGCGCGGGCTCCTCACGCAGCATGGAGCGAAGCACAATGGGCTGATACACTTGAACGGCTACGATCCGCGCCCCGGCGAGCCTCCAGTTTAAGGTATCTCGTATGTACTCTAGATCAGGAATTTCAGGCATATAGCTCTACTTTTCGAAGTTTGATTCGAGACGTAGGCTTGCCCATCCAGCGCCGTCGTAGCGCGAGTCGTCGGCTGGTCCAGGGTTAGTCTGCAAGGTGAGCTCAATTCTAGCTCCAGAAAAGGACTTAAGCGAAACCTCATGATCAAACCAACGCCGCTCATAAGGGCGCTCTTTTGCATTTATGTATTGAGTAAAAATAAGCTTCTTAAGTCCTTGATAAGCCACAATAATCTCAAAATTCATACCATCTCCTACTTGAGTGCCCCAGAGGTTGGGATCGGCGGCGATGGCAAAGCGTAGCGTCGCCTCCGGGGGGATTGCAAGCGTGTAGGTCGCACTCGCGGGGGGGTGCATGAACAGCACCGTTCGGCGATCGCCGTTAATGTTAAAGGACTGCAGCCCCACGTGATCCGCTTGGGGGGCGCGAACCGAGGCATGCGCCAGGTCGAATGGCCCCAGATCCAGGATGCGGAAGATATGGATCACCTCGAGGGGACGACGGGAGACGCTATAGGGGAGATGTCCCCAACCATGCGAGTAGAAACCCGCCTTGCCGTGGCTGTCGATGAGGCGCAGGGGAATTGCCGCGGCATAGTCGCGGCGCTCCACCGGAGCAAGTCGGCGCTGCAAGGGGGGCGGCAGGGCGTGCGGTACCGGCAGGGTAGGAACGATGAGATAATCTCCATCCCGTGGGGTACCCAAAGCTTGGCGCATGGCGGGGGGCAGGTTGGGATCGTTGAGCAGGTAGCGAGCCCCTACCTTCTCGAGGTAGTACCGAAACCCCCAGTCGCCGTTGAACCAGACCGTCGCTCCCCTGCCCTCTTGCATCGCTGTCGCAGCCCCATCTTGCAGTCGCTCCAGCCGCTCCGCCGTTTGTTGCGCGAAGCTTCGATAGATACTTGCCGTGCGCGCATCGACGGCCGCCAGACCCAGGGTGATGAGAAGCTGCGCCGCGCCTCCGACAAGGGCCGCCCGTTTCCACGACCTTAGTCCCAAGTTGCGCTCTCCCCAGGAGGCAAGGAGAAGAATGAAAGGGGGGAATAAGGGCAATGCGTAGCGAACGGCGCCCCAGGGCATGACGGCGATGTTGTAGAACGCCACCCCCAAGAACCAGAGAAGGAGAAGGAGCCAGTGGGCGGCTTCGAGATAGCTTCCTTGAGCGTCCCGCCGCGTGGCGAAGGTCTCGTGCCAGGCGTTTCTCAGGCGCTGCGTCGCAAACACGCTCAGCTCCACGAGCAGGGCCAGGCCGGTGCCCAAGAAGAGAACCCACAGGAGATTGGCTGGCCATTCGTAGCCGTTCTTCACCATGCTTCCCGCTGCCCAAACAAGAAGGTACGAGGCGCCGAGAAGCAGCGCCGTACGGCGGGTGCGCAGGAGCAGGTGGAGAACGAGGAGCGGCAAGACCACCGCTCCCCCCAAGGTGCCCAGGAAGCTCGCGCCGCGATCCAGGAGATTACGGGCCGAGAGCAGCGCCGCGCCGTGCACGTACTTCACATGGGCAAAGGCCAGGGGCGGCGACCCTGCAAGGAGCCAGGTGACCAGCGCCATGGCCAAGAAGAGCGCCGGCGCCAGGAGGAGGATGGCGACGGCCCGCCGGGAGCGCTGCCGGTGCGCCAGCGCGAAGGCCAGCAGCAGGGGCATGACGCTGATCCCCTGGTACGCCGTGAGGCTTGCCGCAAGCGCCGCCGCCGCCCCTCCCCCCAGCCAGCGCGCCGACTGCCTCTCAATCCCATGCAACGTTGCCACAACCGCAAGAAGCCAGAAGGCCAAAAGCGGAACGTCGAGCATGATGGCGTGCGACATCACCACAAAGCCGGGCGAGACGACGAGCAAGCCCACGGCCAGCAGGGGGGCACGCAGCCAGCGGCGGCAGAGCCACGCAAAGGCGACGACAGCGGTGATCGGGAAGATGAGGTAGGCGAGATGCAGGACCCACTCCCGCGTTCCTCCACTGAGAGCCAGCACCGCCGCCGTATAGTACTGCAAAAGCAGGGGATGGGTGGACTCGTTGAGCCGCCCCACATGAAGCTGTCCGGCGAAGGGGTAGCGAATTTCCACGAAAGGATTGAAGGGATGCTGGCGGACGAGCTCGGAGATGCGCACCCAGAACTGGTCGTCAACGTGCAAGGGACGCCAGAGGAACGGCACGGTGAGGCAGAGCAGCAAGACGAGAGGAGGGACGTTGAATCGCAGCGTCCGGCGGATCATGTTCGAGCGGGGAAGAGCTTGCACTAGTCTCGTAGGCTCTCGTGCGGCACGGCGCGGTGGCGCCGCCGCCAGGCTGCGCGCGTCGCCGCAACCCCCACGCAGGCAAGGCCGACAAAGGTGAGGAGCGAGATGACCGCCCCGACGCGCACCGACCAGGGGGAGAAGAACCACTCCACGCGATGGCGTCCGGCAGGCACGTACACCGCGCGCAGGACATAGTTGGCCGTGTGGACGCGGGCCGACGTTCCATCCACGCGTGCCCGCCAGCCGGGATAGTTGATCTCACTCAGCACCAGGTAAGCCGGCTGCCGCGCCTCTACCTCCACTACCAGGCGGTTTGGCTCAAACCTGCTGATTTGGGCAGTGCCAACCGCCCCTTCCGCTTCATCCCCCCGCGACGTCGGCAGGAAACGGGCCGACGCCAGCCGCTCGTGCCGCCCCTCGCCCGCCGCTGCCGAGCCAGCCGTCGCACTCTGAGGCTGGGCAGGCTGCAGTACCTCCTCCGCCGGCGGCGGCGCTTCGAAGAGCACGCTGCTGCGCGGGTCAAAGGAAGGGCTGCGCAAGAGGTTGAAGATCGCCTTCTCACGCGGCTCGACGATGATCCTGGATACCAGGAAAGCGCGCGGCAGCGCGTCAACGTTGCGGTAGACCTTCATCTCGCCATCGCGAATACGCTCCAGTCCCGGCAGGAACAGGGCCTCGTCGGCCAGTACGAAGCGCGTATTCAGGAGGTCGAGAAGGCGATGCGTGCCGTGCGCAAACTCATTCTCCGCCGATACTCCGAAGGTCCGAAAGCGGTTGATCTTCAAGGAGTCATACCCGATGACGCTGGAGAAACGATAGAGCATGGGAACGTTGTAGGGCAAATGGTCCTTAACGCGCAACATTGTTTCCAGGTCGTGCTTCTCGTAGCCGCGATGGTGGAAGACGTAGTTGTAAAACTTGCGTGTATCTTGCCGCGTCCGGTGGTAGGTCCACAAGCGGAAGGGCTCGCGCTCCTGCTGTAGGAGATCGATGGTTGCCGTCGAGGAGCTCGCCAGACGCGCATCGGTGAGGGGCGTCAGTTTCATGCCGAAGATGAGGAGATCGGCGGCAACACTGAGAAAGAGCAGCACCGTGGCGAGGCGGACAGCGAAGGGGCCGCGCTTGCCGAGCCGGTTCCAGAGCAGCAGGATCAGCAGCGTCAAGGTCAGGAAAACGAGCGGCGTCCAGAGGTCCGTGGCCGCGGTGTGAAAGCCTACCTCATTGGCGAATGAGAGGAGGGAACGAACCCCCGGCAATGCTAACAGCGGCAGGCTGAGGGCGAGCAGCCAGTCGTTGTACTTTTGGGCAACCAGCAGGAACGTGAAGAAGGCAAGGAGCAGGATAACCCCCGCCCCGGCTCCCCACTTCAAGCGTTGTCCGAGTTGCTGCCGCCCGAAGGCCTCGAAGCCCCTGGCGGCGAGAATACTGAGGGCAAACGTGGAGAGGAGGATGAACATCGTTGGGTAGCGCAGACGGCTGAAGACCGGCAGGGCGAAGATGAGGCGGTAGGCGGGAGTGTGGTTGCCGAGCGTCAGGAGGAGCGAGGCGCTAGCCAGGATCGTTGCGAATCGCGCCAGCACGTGGCGGTGCTGCAGGAGACTTCCCAGCACTGCCAGGAGGAGCGGCACGACGCCGACGTAGAGGCAGGTGATCCAGAAGAACCCCTCCCCCCAGTAGGTGTTCTTCGCCGGATCGCCGAAGAGGTAGGGTGCGACCAGCGTGAGGAGCTGGCGGGGTGGCAGGGAGAGCTGCGTCACGTAGCCGTAGTCGGCAGCCGCGCGATTGGAGAGCCTGGAGTATTCGAGGGCCGGCAGGAGCTGGGCGGCGGCGAGCAGACCACTGAGGAGGTTCATGGCGAGGAAGAGAAGGAGCGGCGCGTGCCAGGGCTGGCGCCCATGCCTCGCGTCAGGCGAGGCAGCCCTGCAAAGGGCGTAGGCAAGAAGGCCGAGCTGGGTGTAGAGGAAGAGTGGATGGCCGCTGAGGACCTGCAGCCCGGAGACGGCGCCGCCGAGGTAGAGGTAGGGGTTGCCCCGGAGTCGACAGGGCTGGCGCCGGGCGAGCTCGAAGCAGAAGAAGACGAGCGGCGTCCAGGCTACCGTCGAGACATGCGGGAAGACCTCCAGGTGCTTCACGAACCAGCCGCTTCCCAGGTACACCAGGCCGCCGAAGAGGGCCGCGCCCTGCGAGCTTCCCGCGGCGCGCAAGAACGCATACATGAAGCAACCGGCCAGGAAGATGTGGAACACGGCGCTGAGCGCCATGCTGTACCAGAGAGGACCGAGGAAGAGCAGCAGGTTGAGGGGGTAAAGGACGCCGGAGTGTTGATTGGCGAGAAAGGGTTGGCCGCCATAGGCGTAGGGGTTCCAGAGCGGCAGAATGCCCTGCCGATAGCTCTCCAGGAGAAAGTGGCGCCAGGGATAGAAGATGACGAAGGAATCGCGACCGACAAGCATCTCGCCGGAGAAGAGGACTTTCCAGAAGAGCAGGAGTACAACGACGAGATAAAGGAGGAGGGCCTGGAGCGTGGGACGGAACTGAGTGGAATACAGCATGAGTCGTCTACGGGAGCTGCCCGCCTGCTGCTGGTGACTGCTCGCCCGGCAACGGCAAGACAAAAAAGAACCCTCCTTGCGGGGAGGGCTCTTTGCATTATTCCAGTGGGTCCGTGCAGCCCACGGAGGGGACCTCGACCGGAGACTCCCGTTTCACCCGTTAGTTAAACACTGACGAGTACTGCGTGCCGTAGCCGTCGTAGCCGCCTCCGCTAGGCAGCGGCTCCTGTGGCGCCCTGGCGAACTCGAGGCGTGGGAAGAAGTGCGCGCGCCCCTCGACATCAAACACGGCAACCAGGAGGTCTCCGGTCCCATTCCCGATGTTCAGGGAGATATCCGTCCCGAAGAGATCGGTCTCACCGAGACCCACGTCGGCAAAGCGGAACGGCTGCCCACGCCAGATCACGTCCTGATCAATCCTGCGGTCCGTGCGATGCAGCTCCTCGAACGGCAGAAGCTCCCCCGTGTCGGTAACGACGAACGCCTCAACGCGGTCGATGGGGGTTCCGCCTTCGCGGATAAGCGCCAGCAACGTAATCTCGTAGCGACGGTCCACGAAAACGAGAGGCTGATCAAGGCCCACCGCCAGAATCTGCGAGCGACCCGGCTCGAAGCGATCGCGCGTCGGGGGCGGGGGAGCAAAGAGGTCCAGCAGGGATCCCTGGCTCTCCACGCGCGGCGGGCTGAAGGCGCCAAAAGCCACCAGACCCAGCAGAACCAGCGCCATCGCCCCAGGTATTCCAATCTTCCAATGCCGGTAGAGAAAACGCATTGGGATGACTCCTTGCGATAATGAACCAACGCGCAGCTTGTGAAGGGTGAAGGATTTATACTTCATTTCTCGTAACTTGTCAAGCGAAAGTTAACTTTATCTTTGCGTGGAAACGAGGCGGTTGGTAAAAACTTCTTGACGAAGCGGGAGGTTCCGGCGGATGGTGTGCGGCAATCAGCGCCGGAGACGTCGTCAGCCGCACCGCGAGCGCGGCGTCGCGTGGTCGACGCAGCCTCTCCACCGCGCCACCTCGCCGTGAGAGCGCAGCAACGTCATGGTGCGTGCAACCGAAGGCGAACGCGCCGTTGGAGACCGAGGAGCCGCCCCGATGCCCCCGCCCAGCACCGACAGCGCCGTTGCCGACCGCCACTCCTTGAGCGTCCTGGTGCCGGTGCGCAACGAAGCCGGCAATCTACGGCGGGCCTACGCGGCGTTGCGCCAGGTGCTCGACGCCTGCCCCGAGATCAGCGCCTGGGAACTGCTCTTCATTGACGATGGCAGCAGCGACAGCAGTTGGGAGGAGAGCCTTGCCCTGGCAGCCAGCGATCCCAGGGTACGCTGTCTGAAGCTGGCCCTCCCCGTCGGGCAGCACGCCGCCCTTTGCGCGGGGATGGAAGCCGCGCTGGGCGAAATCCTGCTCACCTGCGATGCCGATCTCCAGGTGCCGCCGGTCGAGCTGCCTCGCCTCTGGCGCGCCATCGGCGAGGGCGTGGACCTGGTGCGGGGCTGGCGGAAGGAGCGGGCGCACCGCTCCAGGCTACGCCGCTGGCTCTCCTTCCTGACCACGCAGGTGGTGAGCCTGCTTCTGGGGCGGCGCTACCGCGACCTCACCTCTCCGTACGCCGCTTTGCGCGCGGAGCTGGGGAGAAGCCTGCTGAAATCCGGCATCCGGCGTCATGCGCTCGGCGTCGCCGCGGTGCAGCTCGCCCCGCAGGTCGTCGAGCTGCCGGTGCGGCACCTTCCCAGGGTTTCGGGCCGTTCGCGCTACACTTGGCGGAGCCTCCTGCGGCTCGGCAGCGTCATGCTCGCCACCTGTTTTCCGGCTGTACCCCGGCGGCTCGCGGTGGCGGCGGGTTTCCTTGCTCTCCTGGGGGGGACCGCCGCGGCGGCGCTGCACCTGGGAGGCTTCGGGGCGGCGTCGGCGGCCCTGGCGGCGCTGCTCGGCGGCGCTCCCGCGCTGCTCCTGCTGAGCTTCGCCGGCTTCCTGCACGTGCGCCGTCGGCGCCTGCTGCGGGCCGAGGAGCAGCCGCTCTACCGCATTGCCGAACGCTATCCGCCGTCGTAAGAGGGAGCCAGGTGTCCGCCCGTCTCCTCCGCCTCCAGACCAGCCATGCAGCGGCGCTGAAGGAGTTCCTCGAGACGCCCGGGGAACTGCCGTGGCCAGGCATGCGGCAGGCCAGCGAAAGGCTCCGCCGCGGCGTCCTGAGCTGGCAGATGCGCCAGCATCTGGAGCTGCCGGCTGCGCAGGCGCTCACCCTGGCGGCGGTCGCTCCGTCGACGGCGGGCGCCGCCGCAGCGCCTGAGATCGAAGGGCTTGCCCAGGTGCGCCTGCTGGAATGGGATACCGGGGTGCTGAGCACGGGCTGTGGCCGCGTTGACGCGCTGCGCGCCCGCGGGTCGTATACGCAGCAGCGCGCCACGCTTGCCGAGGTCCTGCCGCCGGCGCTCGCTTGGCTGCGTGATCACGGGGTGCGCCTGGTCCATGCCCGCCTGCCGATCCTGGCACGCGCCGCCATCCACACCCTGGAAGAGGCGGGATTCCGCTTCATGACCTGCCTCGCCTGCTTCTACCGGGCCCCGGGCAGCTTCTCCGCGGCCTGGACGCGCTCCCTGGCGCAGCGCTTCCAGGTGCGGCGCGGCCGCCGCGGCGATCTGCCGCACCTGCAAACCATGGCCCTGGGAGCCTTTCAGCAGAACCGCTTCTCGCTCGATGCTCGCCTCGACGCCGGGCGGGTTGACCGCCTCTATGCGGCCTGGATCAGCGGCGCCCTGCAGCGCAGGCAGAACCGCCTCCTGGTCTGCGAGCAGCAGAAGAAGCCGATCGCCTTCCTTCTCTACGAAGTGCAGCGCTTTACGGTCGGGAGGGAGCGTTTGCGCCTGGGGAGACTGGTGCTGGCCGCTTCCGCGACCGCCGAGCGCTCCCGGGGCGCCGCCCTGGCCTGCCTGCTGCGGTGCATGGAGGAACAGCAGGGACAGGTGGACGTCCTGGAGGCCGTCGTGGGGACGACGAACGACGCCGCCTGCCGGGCCTTGCGGCGATTCGGTTTCCATTGCCTCAACACGCTCATCGACCTGCATGCGTGGTTGTGAGGGTAAACCCGATGACGCAGCGCGACGCCCTCCCCTTTCAGCGTCCCTGCCTTGGCGAGGCCGAGGCGGAGGCGGTGCGCGAGGTGCTCCTGTCGGGGTGGATCACCACGGGTCCGAAGACGCGCGCCTTCGAGGAGGCCTTTGCCGGCTTCGTCCGCGCCCCCTTCGCCCTGGGGCTGAACTCCTGCACCGCCGGGCTGCACTTGGCCCTCATGGCGGCGGGGGTGCAGCCGGGGGACGAGGTGATCACCACGCCCATCGGCTTCGCCGCAAGCGCCAATGTCATCGACCACCTCGGAGCGCGCGCCGTCTTCGTTGATGTGCGCCCGCAGGACCTGAACCTCGACGTCGGCCGCATCGAGGCGGCCGTCACGCCCTCCACCCGGGCGATCCTGCCGGTGCACCTGGCCGGCAATCCCTGCGACATGGCGCCGCTCCTCGAGCTGGCGCAGAGGCTCGGCCTGCCGGTCATCAGCGATGCCGCGCATGCGACGGATGCGGAGTACCACGGCAGGCGCATGGGGGAGCTGGGGGATTACGCCACTTTCAGCTTTTACGCCACGAAGCCGATCACCACGGCCGAAGGGGGTATGTTGACCACCCCGCATGGGGAGCAGCTCGACTGGCTGCGCACGCTCAGCCTACAGGGCCTCAGCCGCGATGCCTGGACGCGCTTCGGGCGCGACTACCAACACTGGGAGATCGTCGTAGCGGGGTACAAATTCAACATGTTCGATGTGCAGGCGGCCCTGGGCCTGGTGCAGCTCCAGCGGGCGGAGGAGTTCCGACGGCAACGGAGCCGCATCGCCGCGATCTACGATGCGGCCTTCACCGAAATCGAGGAGCTGGCGCCGCTGCGGCCCCTGGCGGGGTGCACGCCGTCGCACCATCTCTACATCGTGCTGCTGCGCCCGGAGGCGGCGGGGATGACGCGGGACGCCTTCATGAACGCGTTGCAGTGCGAGGGCATCGGTGTGGGCGTTCACTTCCGGGCGCTGCACCTCCATCCCTACTATCAGCAGAAGTTCGGGTACGGAGCCGGCCTGGCGCCGCGGGCCGAGGCGGCCTCCAAGCACATCCTCTCCCTGCCGCTCTTCAACGGCATGCGGGAGCGCGACGCCGAGCGCGTCATTGACGCCGTCCAGCGCATCCTCAGGCGATGAGAGAAGAGGCAGAGGGCGGCATCAAGCGCGGCTGTGGAATGCCGTCATGTATGATTTGGCCGCGTTGACGATGAGGCGGGTGGTATCGAAGACGATGAGCTGGTAGCCCTCCGCGACCAGTTTGCGGGCGGTCTGCGGGTCGCCTGCCACCGTACCGAGAGGCAGGCCTGCCGCCCGGGTCTTGGCGGCGATCTCCGCGATGGCGGCTTGCACCGTTGGGTGCTGCCGCTGGCCGGGCAGGCCGAGGGAGTGCGACAGATCGCTGGGGCCGATAAAGATCGCATCGATCCCCGGCACCTCGAGGATGCTGTCGAGGTTGCGCAGACCCTCGACGCTCTCGATCTGGGCGATGAGGAGGGTCTCCTCGTTCGCCCGCTGCACATAGTTCGGAATATCCTCGCTCCCATAGCCGGTCAGGCGCGTCACCGAGCCCAGGCCACGCTGCCCCAACGGCGTGAAGCGCGCCGCCTGCACGATGGCCCGCGCCTCGTCGGCGCTGTCGACGTGCGGCAGCAACAGTCCCTGGGCGCCGGCGTCGAGCGCCTTGTTGATGACGGCGGGGGCATGCAGGTAGACGCGCACGATCGGCGTCACGTTCCAGAGCTCGGCGGCGCGGATGAGGTCCTCGACGGCAAGCATGTCGAGGGCGGAGTGCTCCGTGTCGATGAGGACGAAGTCGCAGCCGCCGACTCCCAGCAGCTCCACGACCATCGGCGCCGGAATACCCAGGAAGGGCCCGGCTACCGCGCGCCCTTCACGCAGCGCCAGCTTGACGCGATTTACCCGCATGGCCGACTCCTCACCGCGCAGCGCGGCGGCGGTTGACACCCCAAAGGCCGGAGCGTACCTTAGCCGCGATGCTCGTGGGTGTCAAGCGTCTCGACGCGCCGCGCCTCGTCAGCCGACCGCTTCCGCGCTGCCCCGCGTAAGGGCCTTGGAGCAGGCAGGAGCGTCGACGCTCCTCCCACGCCTCGTCGCATGCCCTCCTCCCCCATCCGACCCTGCTCGATCGCCGCGTGCCGCGCGCAAGGAGTCCAGCGTGATTCAAAAAGGTGCTGAGATCGCTCCACCGAGCGGCAAGCTCGGAATCCTCCTCCCCGGCATGGGGGCCGTCTCGACGACGTTCATCATCGGCGTCCTGGCGATCCGCCGCGGCCTGGGCGAGCCGATCGGCTCCCTCACCCAGCTCGGCACCATTCGGCTGGGGAAACGGACCGAGGGGCGCAGCCCGCTCATCAAGGACTTCGTGCCCCTGGCCGGCCTCGACGATCTCGTCTTCGGCGGCTGGGACATCTTCGCTGACTCCTGCTACGAGGCGGCCTTGCGCGCCGGCGTGCTGGAGCGGGGCCTGATCGAGGCGCTGCGGCCGGAGATCGAACAGATCAAGCCGTGGCCGGGGGTCTTCGATCAAAGCTACGTGCGCAACCTGCATGGGACCCACGTGAAGCGCGGCGACAGCAAGATGGACCTGGCCGAGCAGATCATGGAGGACGTGCGGCATTTTCAGCAGGAGCAGCGGCTTGCCCGCATGGTCGCCATCTGGTGCGGCAGCACCGAGGTGTTCTGCGAGGCGCAGCCGGTGCACGCCAGCGTCGCCGCCTTCGAGAAGGGCCTGCGCGACAGCGACCCCGCCATCGCGCCCAGCCAGGTCTACGCTTACGCCCTGCTGAAGAGCGGCGTCCCCTTCGCCAACGGCGCGCCGAACCTCACCGTCGATCTGCCGGCCTTCATCGAGCTGGCGCGCGAGCATGCCCTGCCGATCATGGGCAAGGACTTCAAGACCGGGCAGACGCTCATGAAGACGATCATCGCCCCCGGCCTGAAGGCGCGCATGCTCGGCATGAAGGGCTGGTTCTCGACGAACATCCTGGGGAACCGCGACGGCGAAGTGCTGGACGACCCCTCCTCGTTCAAGACGAAGGAGCAGAGCAAGAAGTCGGTGCTCGAATACATCCTGCAGCCGGAGCTCTACAAGAACCTCTACGGCAACGTGCACCACGTGGTGCGCATCAACTACTACCCGCCGCACGGCGACAACAAGGAGGGCTGGGACAACATCGACATCTTCGGCTGGCTCGGCTACCCGATGCAGATTAAGGTGAATTTCCTCTGCCGCGACAGCATCCTGGCGGCCCCTCTGGTGCTCGACCTGGCGCTCTTCATGGACCTGGCCCAGCGCGCCGGCATGAGCGGCATCCAGGAGTGGCTCTCCTTCTACTTCAAAAGCCCCATGTGCGCCCCCCAAGTCTACCCCGAACACGACCTCTTCATCCAACTCATGAAACTCAAAAACACCCTGCGCTACCTCCGCGGCGAAGAACAAATTACGCACCTGGGGGTGGAGTATTATGAGGCGTAGGATTTGGGGAAAGAGAGGGTGCAGTGTATCGGCGAGTTTACGATGTTGGCAACCCGGGGACGGCTTCGGTGTGACGCGACTGATTCAGAAGCCGCATAGCCAGGAATAAGCAGTGCGTGTCCGGCGACTCACAATTCAGAACTTCCGTGGCATATCGAGCGGCGTCGTTGATTTCGCGCGCGATACCCTGCTTGTCGGTGGCAATAACGCGGGAAAGTCCACAGTCTGCGAAGCGCTCGATCTAGTCCTGGGTCCGGAACGATTGTATCACCGCCCCGTAATCAACGAGCACGACTTTTACAAGGGTCGATATCTCGATGATGAGGGCGCGCCGGTCGAGATTCGGATTGAAGCCCTACTGCTAGACATCTCTGAAGAGGCAGAGCGACGGTTTCACAACCATCTGCGCCGCTGGAACGACACGAAGGGCTGTTTCGCTGACGAAGAAGGCGCCGGTCCTGAGGCGGGGGATGCGGACGGAACCTGCTGGGCATTACCCGTTGTTTTTATCGGCCGCTACGATGAAATTGAGGATGACTTTGTCGGCAATACCTTTCTTGCGCATCCCCTAAATGCCGTAGAGATAGAAGACGATGAGGAAACAAGGATCGGGGCGGGCTTCCGGGTATTCACCCGGGATCATAAGCGGCTATGTGGATTTCTATACTTGCGGACACTACGCACGGGATCAAGGGCGCTGAGCCTGCAACGCGGATCACTGCTTGATACGACTCTCCGGATCGGCGGGACCGGTCTCGAAAAGATGTGGCAGGATACTCTTGAGCGCTTGCAGAACCTCGATCCGCCTATCGGAGAGATCGACCAGCTCAAAAAAATCCGATCCGAAGTCGAAAAACGCATGAGTCAATTTGTCGGTCTGGCCCCGGCGGGAGAGGCGACTGCTTTCTTCGCATCGGACATGACGCGGGAAAATTTGCGGGAAGTAGTCCGCTTTTTTGTCGCGTCCGAGCAAAGCGGGCACCTGCTGCCGTTCCAGCGCCTGGGAAGCGGCGCCATCAATATCCTGGTTTTCGCTCTCCTGACGTTCATTGCGGAACTGAAGGAGAAGCAGTCTGTCATCTTCGCCATGGAAGAACCCGAGATCGCCCTGCCGCCACATACACAAAGGCGTGTGGTCCGATTCTCGCTCCGCGAGATGGGCCAGACGATCGTAACGTCGCACTCCCCTTACGTCATTGAGCAGTTCGAGCCCGAACAGATCGTTATGCTCAATCGGGGGGGCGACGGGACTCTGTCAGGCAAACCCATCGACACGCAAGGTATTAGGATGAAGACGTTCAAAACCGAACGGAAACAGTTTGCCGAAGCTGTCCTGAGCCGCGCGGTGCTTGTCGTGGAAGGCTCAACCGAGGCTGCCATCTTCTCCCAAGCATCCACGGTAATGGAGAAGGCGCGCGGCTCTGAAAAGTACACGCACTTTGACCTGGCCGGTGTAACCGTATTCAACGCGGGAGGTGACGGGTCTGTGCCGCGCTACGGCCCCGTTTTCATGGCTCTTAATAAGCAGATATTTGGGTTTTTCGACAAACTGAGTTCACCTTTATCCGGCGATGCAACGACAAAACTCGCGAGCTACACAAAGTACTGGGAGTCGCCACACAAGGGCATCGAAAACCTGCTCGTCGAGGAAATGTCTGTCGCTACGCTGCGCCGCTTCCTGGAAAAGGTCGGGGCGCGCCCAGACTATCCGTTACATCATCCGCATCTGGCCGACACGATGAATGATGCGGAGGTCAAGGATCTGGCGCATAGGCTCCTGAAGGACCGTAAGGGTGATGCGTATGGATACGGCGCGCTGCTCATTGCTGAATCCACGACGGAACATGAGCTGCCGAATACCATCCGCACCATTCTTGACGAGATAAATGAAAGGCTCGCACCGCCCGCCAAAAAGGACGGGCCTGCTGAAGATACCCAATCTGCCGCGGCTGTCGCCGCAGAGAATACAACCGGCCCTGTTTCAGCGTCCGAGGGTATGGCGATTGCGGCTGAACCTTGAACAGAAACACGAGGACATCATCAAGGCACCCCGACACCTACTTGTGACGGGTGGTCCGGGGTCGGGTAAGACGACTATCGCGCTGCTCAAAGCGAAAGAGCGCAGTCAGACCCTGAAACCTGGCCAGGAAATTCTGTTTCTCAGTTTCTCGCGCGCGGCTGTCAGACAAATCCTCACTGCCTGCAAGGACATCCTGACAGCGAAAGAGCGCAAGCTCATTCAGGTTAAAACCTATCATTCTTTCTGCCTTGAGGTTCTAGAATCCCATGGCCGTCTTCTCTCTGGCCGCCCCGTTAGTTTCTTGTACCCTAGTGACGAACGTATCCGCAAATCCACTTTTCACGGTGACTGGGGTGCCGAGCGGAGCCGCCTTTCGATCCAAGAGGGCCTCTATTGCTTTGATCTTTTCGCTCCTTCTGTCGCAACACTCTATAAACAGTGTAACGCTCTCAGGACGCTCTACGCGGACAAGTATCCTTTTGTGATCGTGGATGAGTTTCAGGACACAGACGATGATCAGTGGCGCATCATCCAGGAATTTCTGCGTGTCACGGATGTATTCTGCCTTGCCGATCCGGAGCAGAGGATATTCGAGTACCGGGAAAATGTCGATCCCCGCCGTATCGAGTCGTTGCGGGAACTGGTAAAGCCCGCAGAGTTTGATTTAGGAGGCGATAACCACCGCAGCCCTGCCACAGGTATTCTGCAGTTTGCCGACGGCATCCTCCATAACCGCTCGCCATTGCCAAAGGCTAACGAGGTCGAGATTGTCTGTTACTACAACCGGACTTTCGAATCCACGGTCCATGCGGTCGTTCTCTGGACCTTCAGCAAGCTTAGGAGCGAGGGTATCCAAAGCCCCTGCGTCGCGGTTCTTTGCCGGAGCAACCATTTTGTCGCGCGACTCTCCGGCATTCTCGCTGAAAGGCATAAGTTCAAGGACCAGCCATTACGGCCCGTAGAGCACGATGTCGTATGGGATGCAGATCTATCCGCGGCCTCTGCACAAGTTGTCAGCTCGATTCTCGAGTGGCAAACGAAGGCCCCCCGTCTCGCTGTCCACGATACTTTGCAAATCATCGCACACTACTATCGACTCAAGAACGCTGAATCCCCATCCAAAACGGCTGCAGACAACGCCAGTAAGTTCCAAAAGGCTGCTAATGCCGTAAGTGAGGCCCGTAATCCGCTCATCAAGGGCGGAAAGGAGCTTTTACGCCTTGCCGGGGAGGGACTTACCTACGTTGGATCCCCGGTGACGGACTGGCTGCGGGCACGGCGTATTCTTAATGACATTGCGTCGCTTAACGAGCTGTTTCGCGAGGCACGGCTCGTCAGGTTGTTCCGGGCGACCGATGCGCTAGCAACAGGCCTTTCAGATTTATGGTTGTCACAGGGAACCTATGCCGGGGCAGCCGATCTGGTGAAACGGATTCTTGACCGTGAACGATTGCTGGCGGCCGACCGTGATCCACATGGATGCATGCTCAAGACAATCCACAAATCGAAGGGCAAAGAGTATGACGGCGTGGTGCTTGTCGAAGGCGCCTACGAATCCACTTTCTTCGATCAGAATCGTGAAAGACCGCCATATCCAGCCAGTCGCCGTTTGCTCCGCGTGGGAATCACACGAGCTCGCAGCCAGGTCACCCTTGTGCGGCCACACGGTGCGTATCTGCTTGTCGATCCTTGACACCCGTTCTTGGCTCGTGCATCACGTAGGCTGCGTCGCGTTCATCGGGAGGCATAGATGACCTCCGCCGTTGCCAAGATTCCCCGGCGCCGAAAGGGGTTCTTCAACCCTCCCTTGGCTACCAGATTAACTTCCCGCCCGAAAAGTTCCTTCAGCTCGTCGATCATGTCGAGCCAGTCATAGAGGCTCAGACCATGCCCCGGCTGCAGGTCCACCAAAACATCCACGTCGCTCTCCGGGCCGAAGTCTTCCCGCAGCGCCGAGCCGAAGATGGAGAGCTCCCTCACCCTCCACTTGCGGCAAAAGGCTGCGATGCGCTCCCGGTCGATTTCAATCTGAAGCGCCATCGCCAGTACTTCCTTCACGTCCCTTCAATGCGGGGACGCGAGGTTGGTGAGGTCGTATCGCCGCGCATCAACAAATGTTTCGCTTGCCTACTCCCACAGCCCGCCGCGCTGCTTGCTGGACATGTTACCGTGAAGCGGAGCTTCCCGAAAGCCTGACCAGCCGCGTCAGTCCCTGCTGGGAGCCCCCTGCTCCCCCACACCCCCTCTCACCGCGAGCTGCGCAGCAGCTCGCGTAGAAGAGGTGCGCGAGGGGGCGCGGCTCCCTCGCAGACTTAGTTCCGGGTGGGGCAAGCCCCGTCCCTACGATCAGCCCTTGAAGGTGCGCGAGGGGGCGCGGCTCCCTCGCAGTCCTCATTCTACGAGACACGTCAGCACGCGGTCTTGTGCCGCGTCGCCCTCCCCTCTTCCCGCCGCTCTCACACCACCATCAGGTCCTCGCCCACGACGATCTCTCCCTGGTAGTCGCGGCGCACCACCTCGAGCAGCTTGGCCACGTCGGTGTTGGGGACGAGGTGGGTCAGCACCAGCTTCTTCACCCGCGCCTCCCGCGCCACTTTGCCCACATCCTCGGGGAGCGTGTGGTAGGAGCCGAGGTCGCGCACCATCTCCGCCTCCGAGTTCCAGCTTGCCTTTAGGGCCGGGGGCAGGTTCGTCAACTGCATGCACTCGTGGATGAGGACGTCGGCGCCGCGGGCGTTCTTGATCACGGCATCGCAGGGGCGGGTGTCGCCGGAGATGACGATACAGCGGTTCGGCGCTTCGAAGCGGATGCCGAAGGACGGGGTGACGGGGGGATGCTCGTTCTCGAAGAAGGCGGCGCGCCAGCCCTTCCCTTCGAGGACGAACCCCTGGTCGACCTCATGGGCGGCGATGCTCGGGTAGGGCCGCGTGCCCCCCTTGAACGAGCGGCGCAGCTCGATGTCGTAGGCGTGCAGATCGAGGAGCGTCTCCGAGATGCGCTTCATGCGTTCCCCGCCGTAGACCCGCAGGGGATCGTGCCGGCCCATCACCCAGCTCGTGAGCAGGAAATGGCCGTAGTCGATATTGTGGTCCGAGTGGTGGTGCGTGAAGAGCAGCGTCTTGACCTTCTTCAGCGGCACGCCGGCGCGCACCAACTGCATGGCCGCGCCGCTGCCGCAGTCGACGAGCACGCTCTCGCCGCTCTCGAAGAGCATCACCTGGCTGGGCCCCTGCCGCTGAACATCCGGGATGGGACACCCCGTTCCGAGTAGCTGGCAGCGCATCTCTCCCCCTTCTCGCGCGGTGTGGGTGTGGAATGGCTTTGACGTGGTCTGGTCTCAGTAGTATAGCAGCTCCGTGGCCGAAGAAGATGGGGCGGCGCGGCTCCCTCCTCCCCATACCCAAAGGCTGGGCCGAGAGCCGGAGAAGCCTCTCTCGGTCGTCGTTCCACCTCCTTGGCTTTATCCTCCTATGCCCGCGGAACTCTTCGCGCTGCTCGCCGCCCTCTTCCTTGGCAGCGCCACCGGCTGTTCAGGGCTGGCCCTGCGCACCAGCACAACCCTGACGGTGCTCAACTTCTCCGTCGTCATGAATGCCGTCGTTCTCTGGTTGATCTTGCTGGTGCGCTTGGCGGGAGGAGCCACGTCCCCGTTCCTTACCTTCCGGGCCCTCGTTCCCTTCATTGTCGCGGGACTCTTCGTTCCACTCATTGCGCGCATCTTCTTCTTTGAGGGGGTGCGGCGACTGGGACCTTCGCGCACGAGTTTCCTAAGCTCCTCCCAACCTCTCCTCGCCACCATGCTAGGGGTGCTCTTGTTGGGGGAGTCTCTCGCGTTGACGACCATCGCCGGCACCGCATGCATCGTCGGCGGCGTTCTCCTGCTCGCCAAGCGGAGCCCAGAGCAAGGCGCGATCTGGCGCTGGAAAGCGGCTGATGTCATCTTCCCGCTGATCTCGGCGTCGCTGTTCGCCTCGCGCGACGCCTTGGTGCGCGACGCCATGTTCACCTTGCGGGACCCGTACCTGGCCGCGACCGCGGCGGCAACCACCTCGGCCGTCTGCCTCGTCAGCTACATGACGGCGCGGGGACGCTGGCGCGATCTGGTCATCAGCCGTTCCAACTTCACGCCGTTGTTCCTCAGCGGTGTCGCCGCTGGCGTTTATTACTTTTTCCTTTTCCAGGCGCTCGGGCGCGGGCGGGTCTCGGTGGTGAACCCCCTCGTGGCAAGCTCTCCGCTTGTCGTGCTGCTGATCGCCATCATCTTCATGCGCGGCCAGGAGCTGATCACGCGCCGGCTGGTCCTGGGCGGCGGTCTCATCATGCTGGGCGGCTTCTTCATCACCACCTTCTGAGGCGGGCTGCGCAGCGCGTCGGTGTGCGGGCCGTTCGCGCCAGTTTTTCCTTGCCTCGCCCGCGCCGTTCGCATATAGTCCGGCCTGCGGAGAGGAATCCCTCCCATGAGCTCCGAGTGTTACCTGTTCCCGAGGCGGTTGTGAAGCTTTACGGGCGATGCGATAAATGCCAGGCGCCGATCTTCATGCACGTTGACAACGACCGGGACGCCTACAAGGTGCGGTCGTTCCGCTGTTGGAATGGCCATTACCGAAGCTTTGAGAACGTGCGGCTCTCCATCCTGCCGCTCGATGAGCAGGAGCTGGAGGTTGTGGCCACGGTGCAATTCTTGGATCAGTAGCCGTCAGCGGCGTTCTTGATTTTTATTCTCCTTCCCTCTCACCTGCTGTCATTCCCTCCGCTTCCCCTGCGCGGCGGCGCCCTGGCCCGAGGGGAGATGCCAGGGGCGCCTCAGTGTCAGTCTCATCGCCAGCTTAGAGCAAACAGGTGCCGTCGGCCGCCGCCGCACCTCCGGGATGCGCCGCGTCAGCCACTCTTGGGCTGGAGCCGAGGCTCATGGCCGAGGCGATCCCCAGAGGCCGGCATACGCGCTCGTCCGAGAGGTTCACGTCGGCGCGGCGCTGCGGTGGTGATGTGGAAGGCCCGAACGGAGGCTGCCCCGCGCGCTGTCCTTGCCAAAGTCGAGCGCGCCCCCAGGCGCGACACTGATGGCGCCGCACTCCTGGAGTTTAGAGAGGTGGGTACGAGGTGGCCGCCAGGCTCGGCGAGAGAGTGCCGCCGGGCTCCCTCCGGCAGGGTCGGAAGCAGGGTGGCTTTCGCTAGGTTCTCAGATGCGCAGGCGGCTGCTGAGCATGCCGAGGAGGACGAGGGCAAGGATGAGGACGAAGCCGTTGAGGCGCACCGCGAGCCGGTGCAAGCGGTTGAACTCGCCGTCGATTTCGGCGCGGCGGGGCGTCTCCTGAGCGATGCGGCTCTCTTCCTTGAGCTGGTGAGCCCGGGGGGTGATGACCTGCCCCGCATAGAGCATGGCGATGAGCATGACGCCGAGCAGGATGATGCTTGCCAGCGAGCTACGCGCCGCGGCTCCCTCCCGCCAGAACAGGAAGGCGCTGGCCGCCAAGGTTACGGCGATGGCAATGGCGCTCAGCAGGTAGTAGCCAGGAAAGAGAAGGCTCACGATGTCGCCGGCCTGCTCGCGCGGCAAGCCGCGGAAGAGCGTCGGCGCCACGATGAACGAGAAGTAGCTCGTGCCGCCAAGGAGTACGCTGAGACCAAGGAGCTGGAAGAAGCGGAGCGTCGTCCACATAGCCTCTCCTCGTCGTCAACGCATCAGGCGCCTCGAGGTCCAGGGCCGCACCCCGGCCAGAGCCACACCCACGTTACTACCACAGCCGCCAGCCAGGCTCAAGGCACAGAGTATGGAGAGGATGATTGACCCTGCAGAGCCCCCCCTTCACCCTATCTTTCTCCCGGCGGGCGAGGGGGGCGGGGCGAGAAGGGCGTGTGGAGGCACGGCCCTCTCAAGAGAACCTGCACCGAATCCGCTAACCAAGGTCCGAAACACATTTCCGAGGCGGAGCAGCAGAGGACTCAACAACGTCGCGACGGCGGAAAGGCCGCGGCGGCGAGGCTGAAGCGCTGGGGTGCGGCGTGCAAGAGGTCAGGCCCCCCGCTCCGCTCCTGACGCTGGCGGTGGAGGGGAGTGAAGGGCCTGATGGAGGAGGGAAGCTATGGTAACCGTAATAGACGAGCTGCCTTCCTCTTTCTTGCTTGCCGCTGCAAAAATCTTTTGCGGGTTTGATGGGCGCGCCTGAGCGGAGGGTGACGCGATCTCACCATGCTCTCCGCAGGGATAGGGATCAGGACGCCGAGCGCGGAAGGAGGCGCACCGTTCCGCGCCTGCTGCAACAGGAACCGAGATGAAACGCACCATCATCAAGCTGCTTATCTTTCTCGCCCTCGTCTTCGGCCTCATCCTCGGGTGGTTCTATGCGCTCTCCGTCATGATGGCCCCCTCGGGACCCTAAGGCGGCGAGGGCAGCTACGGAAGTCCGGCGAGAGGCCCGCTCGACCCGGCGATGCGCCGGCGGCCGAAGCCGCGCGCGCCCCCGGGCCTTGACAGCGTGGCGCTGGGTGCTAAAGTTACACCACTAGCTACTGTCGAAACCGCCGAAACCCACGCTGGAAAGCGAAGGAGAGAAGAGCATGGAGGTGCTTGAGCTTTACGAAACCGCCAAGGTCTCGCAGTGGAACGCCACGCGCGACATCCCCTGGGATCGGGATGAGCCGATGACGGCGACGGAGCACGAGGTGCTGCGCGGCCTGCTGTCGAACTACCATTTCGGCGAGATGGCGGGCATTGAGATTCCGGCCTTTGCGCTCCTGAAGGTGAAAGACCGCGAGGCCAAGCTCTTTCTCTCCACGCAGCAGATGGACGAGGCGCGTCACGTCGAGGCCTTCGACCTGCGCCTGCAGCAGATTGGCTGCGACGTCAAGCAGGTGCAGATGGGCAACGTGGCATTCAGCAAGGCCCTGGCCGATCTCCTCACCCTGGAGACCGCCGAGGAAGCGATCGCCGGCATCCACATCGTCTTCGAGAACCTCGGCTCGGTGGCCTTTCGCTCGCACTACCGCGCCCTCTGCAAGACCGGCCGCGATCCCGTGACGCGCGAGATTCTGAAGCGCGTCATCGCCGACGAGACGCGCCATGAGCAGTTCGGCCGCACCTGGATGAAGAAGTTCCTGGAAGCGAACCCGGAGCGCCTCGAGGTGGTGGACGGGGTGCAGAAGCGCATTGCCCCGATGATGATCGAGACGCTCCTCCACAAGAGCGCCAAGATGAAGGTGTGGGAGATCGAGCGTGAGGAGGACGTGGCGAGCGCCGTGAAAAAGTTCACCTGGATTCTTGACGACCTCGGACTCGACAGCAGCTACTTGAACTGAGCGGGGCCCCGCGGCTGGCGGGACTCCGGCACGGCAAAGCCCGGAAACAACGGCGGGGCCTCACCAAACGAGGCCCCGCGACGCGTCTGCGTGCGCTCCCGGCGTCACTGGCAGCGCCGGCGCCCCGCCTGCATCCCCCAGCTTCATTTTCTTGCCCGCCTGGCAGTTTCCTGCCTGCCGGCAGGCAGACCCCGCGCTTCCCAAAACCTTAGCTTGCCGGCACCTGCTCGATCAGCACCTGCGCGGCTTGATCGGCGCTGTGGATGCAGTCGGGAATGCCGATGCCGCGGTAGGCATTGCCGGCCAGGGCGAAGCCTGGCACCCGGCGGCGCAGCGCCTCGATGGCGCGGACCTTGTCGAGGTGACCGAGGTGGTACTGCGCCATGGCGCCGGGGTGGCGGCTGACGCGCGCGAGGAGCGGCTCCTCCTTGATGCCAAGGACCGGCCGCAGATCGCCGAGCAGCGCCTGGACCATGTCGGCATCGCTCAGGGCATAGCGCTCCGGCTGCACCGCGCCGCCCACGAAAGCCCGCAGCAGCGCCACGTCCCGCGGCGAGCGCCCCTCGAACTTCACACTGCTGAACGAGCACGCGATGAGCGACTTGTCCTCAGAGCGGGGCACGACGAACCCCATGCCATCGAGGGGATGGGCGATGCTCCGGCGCCTGAACGCCAGGTTGACGATGGCCGAGGAGGCGTAGGGAACGCCGGCAAGTTGCTTGGCGAGGTCCGGCAGGAGGCCGCCTAGGAGCGCCGCGGCGGGCGGGGCCGGCAGGGCGACGCAGATGCCGTCGGCGCGCAGCGAGGCGCCGCCCTCGATGCGCACCTTCCACTGCGGCGCCTCGCCGCAATGCTCGAGCGCCACGACGCGGCAGCCGGTCCTCACGCTGCCCTCCGGAAGCTGCCCGGCAAGCCGCTCGATGAGCGTGCCGAGGCCGCGGCGCAGGGTCAGGAAGAGGCCGTAGCGCGCGCCGGCATCCTGGCGCGTATCGAGACCGCGCTTGCGCATGGCGCGGCGGTTCTTCCACATGGCGCGGATGATGCTGCGCTCCTGCTCCTCCATCTCGAGCATCTGCGGCATGGTGGCCTGCAGGCTGAGCTGCCGCGCGTCGCCCGTGTAGATGCCGGCCACCAGCGGCTGGGCCATGCGCTCCAGAGCTTCGCGTCCCAGGCGACGGATCACGAAGGCCTCGAGCGACTCGTCCTGCGGCGCCCCGCCGTCTCGCCGTCGTCGCGGCAGCACCAAGTCCATGGCCATGCGCAGCTTGCCCCGCCAGGTGAAGAGGGGGGTGCGCAGGAATGGCCACAGCGAGGTGGGGGCGAAGAGGAGAAACCCCTCCGGCATCGGGTGCAGGGTGTTGTCCCGCAGGATAAAGCTACCGTGCGGGGTGGACTGGGTGCGGATGAGATCATCTTGGAGCCCCAGTTCCTGGCAGAGTTTCAAGGCCCACGGCTTCGTCGTGATGAAGGCGTCGGGCCCCTCCTCCAGCAGCAGGCCTTCCTCGTGGTGGCTGTGGATGACGCCGCCGAGGCGCTGCTGGGCTTCCAGCAGGATGACCTCCACCTTCCCGCCGCGCTCGCGGCCGAGCCGCGTCAGGCGGTAGGCGGCGGCCAAGCCGGAGATTCCCCCGCCGATGACCGCAAGCTGCCGTGGAGCGTCCTGGAGCATCGTTCTTCCATTCAGCGCCGGAGCGAGGGGGCGGATCAGCGCGTTCGCCGCCGCAGAGGGTGGCGAGCCGTCAACTCAGTGGCCGTAGGCATGCACCATGTCAACGAGCGCCAGCACGTTATCCACGGGAGTCTCGGGCAGGATGCCATGGCCAAGGTTGAAGATGTGACCGCGCTTGCCAGCCGCTTGGCGCAGGATGTCGTGCGTCTTGCGGCGCAGCACCGCGCGCTCGGCGAAGAGCGCGGCGGGATCGAGGTTGCCCTGCACGCCGACGTCGCCGACCTGCTCCCAGGCGCGCCCGAAGTCGAGGTAGTGATCAATGCCGATGATCGTGCCTCCCGCCTCGCGCATCAGGGTGAGGAGCTGCGCCGTGTGGGTGCCGAAATGAATCACCGGCACTTCCGCATGGAGTCGCGCGAAGAGGGCGCGCATGTGCGGCAGCACGTACTCGGCGTAGTCAGCCGGCGACAGGCAGCCGACCCAGCTATCGAAGACTTGCAGCGCCTGCGCCCCCGCCGCAACCTGCCCGTCGAGGTGGCTTGCCACGCAGCGGCTCAGCAGCTCCATCAGCGCCTGCCAGGCCCGTGGCTCGTTGTACATGAAGGCCTTGGTGTGACGGTAGTGCCGCGACGAGCCGCCTTCGAGCATGTACGAGGCAAGGGTGAACGGCGCCCCGGCGAAGCCGATGAGCGGGATGTCCTTCGGCAGCGCGGCGCGTGTCAGGCGGAGCGCCTCGTGGACGAACGCCAGCGTTTCCCCGGGTTGGACCTCGCGCAATTTCTGCACGTCCGCGCTGGTCCGTATGCGGTTGCCCAGGCGCGGCCCGCCGTTGTCGGGATAGTCGAGCTGCATCCCCATCGGTTCAAGAAGGACAAGGATGTCCGAGAAGATGATCGCCGCGTCCGTCTGCAGACGCCGCTGCGCCGTCACCGTCACCTCGGCGGCAAGCTCCGGCCTCTTGCAGAGATCGAGGAAGGAGACTTTGCGGCGCACCTCGCGGTACTCCCGCATGTACCTCCCCGCCTGGCGCATCAGCCAGATGGGGGTTGCGTCCACGGCTTCACGCCGGCAGGCTCGCAAGAACCGCGACTTCCTCAGCTCGTCGGAGAGCAGCGGAAGAGATGGCAAGGCAGGAATCGTCTCGTTCCCCCATCCACGACGGTCCGTGGTCAGCGCGGGGCGGTCACCCCTCCCCCTTGAGCGCGGGAAAGAGGCTCCGAGCCACCCTCGCGATGTCTGAAAATCGTTGATATGATAGAGCCTTCCTCTTCTGGTGTCAACGTTCGGCGCGGCGTCGGCGAGGGGAGGAGCGGCGCTTCATCGCGCGGCGTCGACAAATTGCTTCGAAAACTCTACATTTGAGGGGATGAACCCGCAGCCCGCGGCTAGAGCGGCGCGCTGGCACACCGCAAAGGAGGGAGGAAGCGCGTGCATGGCGAGTGGTGAGCAGACCTCAGGCGGAACGAGCTACGATAGTATTCTCCTCATTGCTTTCGGTGGCCCCACTTCGGGCGACCAGAGCTACGACTACGTGAAGGGGATTGTCGGCAACCGTGCCGGCGCCGAGCCGCGCATCCGGGCGGTGGCGCGTCACTACGAGCATTTCGACGGCAGCCCCTTCAATGAGCATACCTTCCGCCAGGCGGAGCATCTGCGGGCTGCCTTGGCGCGGCGCGGCCTCGATGTGCCGGTCTACTGCGGCATGCGGCACTGGCACCCCTACGTGCGCGAGGTGCTGGCGCGGATGGCCGAGGCCGGCTGCCGCAACACCCTCGGTGTCATCATGGCGCCGCACCAATGCTGGATAAGCTGGGATTGGTACCAAAACTGCGTCAACGAGGGGAACGGCCGCCTCGGCGACCGGCGCCTGACGTTCACCTACGTCGATCCGTGGTGGCAGGAGCCGGCCTTCATCGAGGCCAATGCGGCGCGCCTTCAGGAGGCCTTCGCCAGGCTTTGCGGGCAAGCGGCGCAGGCCCAGCTCATCTTCTCGGCGCATGCCATCCCCATCAACGCCTGCCAGTTCTGCAAGAATGAAGAACGCCGCTGTCCGTACTCGGTGCAGTTCGAGGAGACGGCGCGCCTGGTGGCCCAGGCGGTTGGGCGGGGCGCCGACTACCTCACCTGCTACCAGAGCCAGGCAGGCGTGGCGAGCGAGTGGACCAGACCCGCCGTGCGCGAGGTCATCGCCGCCTGCAAGCAGAGAGGAGTAGGCGCGGTGGTGATCAGCCCCATCGGTTTCCTCGTCGATCACATCGAGGTGCTCTGGGACCTCGACATGGACGTCAAGAAGCTCTGCGAGGAGTACCGCATTACTTACGAGCGCGCCGAGACTGTGGAGTCCCATCCCGCCTTCATCGAGCTGCTCGCCGACCGGGTGCTGGCGCGCTACCAAGGCCGCGCGCGGCTTGAAGCGCCGCTGCACTGAGTGCGGCGCGGCGCACGGCGGCGGCGGCGGCGGCCTGGTTCGAACCTTCTTCCTGCAACGGCGCAAGTGTACTGCGGTGCGGGGCCCGAGGGAGCGATGTCTGGCGCCGCGACGGCGCCAGGGTGCGTTGTCGGGAAAGCGGCTGCGATTGCCTTGGCGGGGTGAAAGGCCCAATGCTGGGCGATAAGGGGAGATGCGGGGGTGAACTGATGGCAGCGCGCGGGGAGCGCCGCGCGGCCGCGCCTACCGCCCCAACAGACCAGCCGTGACGCTCGACTCCAACATGGCGAAATCGACCGGCTTCGTCAGGTAGTCCACCGCGCCAAGGTGCATGCCCGTCTCGCCCAGCTCCCGCTGGTGGACCGCCGTCAGGATGATCACGGCGATACCGGGACGCATCGACTTCAGGTGCTTCAGCGTTTCCATCCCGTCCATAGTGGGCATCCGGAGATCGAGCAGGACCAGGTCGGGTGGCTCCTGGCCGACCTTCTCCAGCGCCTCCTCTCCGCTCAAGGCGTAGTCGACGGTATGGCCAAGCGTCACCAGGTACGACTGCAGCACCCGACAGGCATCCACCTCATCGTCAACCACCAAGATCCGGCCCATTGCGACATCTTTCTCCCATCGAAACCCCTCGCTCACGAAACTTCCCGGTCCATGCTCTTCACCGGTGAAAGCGCCCTCGTGCATGGCCGTCTCCCCCTCCCTGACAGTGACCAGGCGCCCTGAAAGAGATGCGTGCGGCGCCTGGCCCTCATCCTTGCCGCAGGCGTGTGGCTGCGCGCCCGCATGACCCCTCCGGGCCCCTCGGGGCCTCTCCCCGAGGATGAAGCCGGAGGCTCAGCTCTTCCGCCGTAAACTGACGCACCGAGGCAAGGAATCTTTCTCTAGGGTGAACGATTCTTCGTCGATTGGCAAGCTGATCCTTAGCATCTTGCCCTCCGCCTCGACGGGTGGTGAGCGGCGCCGTGGCGCTACGGCGCCATCGCCGCGAGCGTCGTCGCCGCAAGCGCGACCTTGCAGCCAGGGCATAGCCCCAAGGCGCTCACCGCCGCCCTGGGCGGGCCGTCTCCCGCCGGGCTTCCTCCCACCACTCCCCTCACTTTGCCAGTGAACCCGTCGAGTCTCCTTCCCCTCCTGCCGCCCGGCATGTTGACCGTCGGACCCAACGTGTTGCGCCTTCACTCCAGGCAACCCTCCCGGTAGGTGGCGGGAAGCCACATCTACGTGGGGGCGCAGGGGCACCATCCGCCCCCGGCGCAGCGGCTGGGCCGTGCGCGCCCCACCCCGCCGCGGTCGGCAAGAAACCGCCGCCTCTCCCCCGCCGTGGCCCAACTATTGCTTGTAGAACACACAAAGTGAAGGTTTCTTGACTTCCCAGTCGAGACGCCTTACCCCAGGAGTGGCACACTGCGCAACGGAGAGGAGCCGACGGTGTTACGCCTCGACGAGAGCCCCATCATCCTCTTCGGCGGCAAGGGGGGCGTCGGAAAGACAACCTGCGCCTGCGCCGCCGCGGTCCATCTCGCCAGCCGAGGCAAGAAGACCCTCGTTATCTCAACCGACCCAGCTCATTCCCTGGGCGATAGCCTGGGGCAACGTCTGGGGGATGAGATGACGCAGATCACGGCGCTGCCCTCCCTCACTGCTCTCGAGCTGAACGCGGCGAAGTCCCTGCGGGAGTTCAAGGAAGAGTATGAGGAGGAGATTCTCTCCCTCCTGCGCACGGGAAGCTACCTCGATGATGCCGATCTCGCCGAGATTCTCTCCCTGAGCATCCCCGGCTTGGATGAGGTGATGGGGTTCAAACGCATCACCGATCTCCTCGCCAGCGCCCGAGCTGACCACGTTCTCATCGATACCGCCCCGACCGGCCATGCCCTGCGCCTCCTCATGATGCCGGAGCTTGCCGACCAGTGGGTAAAGGTGCTCGCAAGCCTGCGCTGGAAGTACCGCCGGATGGTCACGCAGCTCGTCGGCGGGGTGGCGGCCGAGCGCGGCGACGACTTCCTCCTTACTCTGAAGCGCAGCGTGAAACGCATGCGCACCTGGCTGCGGGATCGACGGCGCACCCAGTTTGTCGTCGTCACCATCCCGGAGTACCTGGCGGTACGCGAGACCCAACACCTCGTCGAGGAGCTGCGCGCCGCCCACGTGCCGCTGCGGCACCTGATCATCAACCACGTGCGGGCCGGCGGCGCCCTTCCCTGTCCGTTCTGCGCCGAGGCGCGCATGGCCCAGCAACCGTACATCGCCGCGCTGCGCGCCGCCTATCCCGACCTCGCGGTAACCCTCATGATCCAGGAGCCGCGCGAGGTGCGCGGCCTCAATGCCTTGCGCTGTGTGGGGCGGCAGCTCTTCGACCGGCTTGAACCTCGCGGCCTCAGCGAGCACCTCCTGCACGCACCGGCGGGCTAGCGACGCGGCGCGGAGGCGCGAGCGGCGCAAAAGAGATGGCGCGGCAAGCGCGCCAGAGAGCCTGGAGATGCCAGCGAGCGGCGGAGGCGGAGGAAGGAATCATGGGAGTGCGGCTCTACTGCATTGTTGAGAAGGCCACGGCGCCGAGCAGCGCGGTGCCGCAGCTTCCGGAGCTGGCGCTCGGCAGCATTCAGTACCGGGACCTCCTGGCGCTGACGAGTCGTGAGCTGCAGGCGGGGCTTGCCGATCTCGACGAGGCGGCGCTGCGCGAGCAGCTTGCGCGCCACCACCGGGTGAATGAGGCGGCGGCGAAGCTTGGGGCGGTGGTGCCGCTGCGGTTCGGCACCATCGCCGCCAACCACCGCGAGGTGCGGGCCCTCCTGAAGCACGGCTACATCGAGCTGCGCAGGCTGCTTGAAAAAGTGCGCGATCGGGTGGAGGTGGTGGTGCACGGGCGCCTCGACCGCGCGCTCATCCTGCACCAGATCGCCCGCCAGGATGGCGAGGTGCAGCGCCTGCGCGCCGCCCCCCCGAGCACCGATCCCGAGACCTGCCGCGAGCAGCAGATCGCCCTCGGGAAGGCGGTGTACGAGGCCATCCATGCCTATGAACGCGGCTGCATCGCGGAGGTGCGCGCACGGCTTGGCAGGCATGCGGAGGAGGCTGCGGAGGGACGCTTGCTGGCGGAGGAGATGGTGCTGAACCTCGGCTTCCTGGTCAGGAGCTTGGAAATCCCGGCATTCCGCGCCGCCCTCGCGGAGCTCAACCGCTCGTTCGCGGGCAACCTCATCTTGACCTGGCACGGTCCCTTGCCGCCTTACAGCTTCGCGAGCCTGCAGTTCCACCACGTCGAGTTCGAGCGCATCGACGCGGCGCGGCGGAATCTGGGCCTCGACGAAGAGGCGACGACGGCGGAGATCACCACCGCCTACCACGACCTGGCGCGCCGCTTCCATCCCGACGGCGCGGGCAATGGCGAGGGCGCCGAGACCTTCAAGGAGCTGAGCGCGGCGCGGGCGATTTTGCTGCGTTACTGCCAGAACTACCGCTACTCATTCCGACGCGAGGCCGTGGCGCGCAGCGTCATCGTCCGGGCCACCGACGCGGCGGCGGACTACACGCGGAGTCTCACCTATGTCGAAGCCTCCTGAGGCCGGCGTCTACTGCTACGGCATCTGCCGCAGCTCAACCCCGCGGAGCTTCGGCCCCCTCGGCATCGGCGCGCACGGTGACGAGGTGCGGACCCTCGCCGTCGGGGAGATCGCCGCGGTGGTGAGCTGCTCGCCGGCCGGCACGTACCGCGTCTCGCGCCAGAACGTCCTGGCCCATCAGCAAGTCCTCGAGGCCGTCATGCCGCACTCGCCGGTGCTGCCGATCCGTTTCAGCACCGTCGCCGACTCCGCCGCGCAGGTCATCGCCGTTCTGGAATCCCGCTACGAGGAATTCGACCACCTCCTCGAACGCATGACGGGGAAGCATGAGCTGGGCGTGAAGGCGATCTACCGCGAGGCCGTCATCTATGCGGAGCTCGTCGAGGCTGAGCCACGCATTCAGCGCCTGAAACAACGGCTCACGGGAACGCGTCTCGAGGAGAGCTACTACCCGCGTCTCGAGCTGGGTCGCCTCGTGGAGGCCGCCCTGGCGGCGAAGCGCGAGCGGGAGGGGGCGGCTCTCCTCGCCCTCCTGGCGCCGCATGCGGTGGAGCACCGACAGGGGCGGCTGTTGCACGAGCGGATGCTCCTAAATGCGGCCTTCCTTGTCGAGAAGGCCCGGGAACGCTCCTTCGATGAGGTCGTGGAGGAGCTGTCGCGGCGACACGACGCGCGCATAGAGCTGCGGTACGTGGGCCCCATGCCGCCCTACAACTTCGTGAACCTCACGATCAACCTGCGCGCCGAGCGTGCGCCCTCGCCGCGCTAGGTTGCCTGAAGCAGCCTGGGGGAGAACTTCCATGTTCCTTCTCGACGATCTTCTCCTGCTCCCTTTCCGCGGCTTGCTCGGCATCCTGAAGGAGATTCAGCGGCTCGCCGAGCAGGAGACCTCCGATCGCGCCAGGCTGCACGAGAAGTTGCTCTACGCGCAGCTCCAGTTTGAGCTCGATGAAATCACCGAGGCCGAGTACCAGCAGCGCGAGGAGGAGATTCTCCAGCGCTTGCAGCTCCTGGAAGAGGTTGAGCGCTGATGCCGAGCAGACGACCCAGAACCTCGGAACGGCGAGGCGGCGACAACGGCGACCTTGAGGGCGCGGCTCCTCCTCAAGGTTGCGCTGAGACGAGAGGACACCCTGCCATGCAGCTCAGAGAGGCGGGCGAGGCGGTGCGGCGGGCGCTCTCGGAGGTGCTCGCCAAGCGGGGCGAGATCGTCACCCTGCGCAGGACCGAGGAGGGGTGGGAGTCGCACGTCGAGGTAGTGGAAGAGAACGAGTACCTCAAGGCCCTCGGCAAGCATGTCGTGGATCGGAACTACTACGTGATCGAGCTCAGCGAGGCGTTGGAGGTGGTCGCCTACGACCGCCTGGCGAAGAAGCCCCCGGCACGAGAAGAGTAACGCATGGCTCCCCTGCAGACCCCTGATACTCCCGCGCGCGGCCTCTACGCCTACGCTGTCCTCGAGCCCCACCGCCAACCGCCGCCTGGGGGGCCGCTTGGGGTCATCGGCATCGACGGCGCGAGCCCGGTGGAATTCGTCGGCCATGGAGCCGTCCTGGCCGCGGTGAGCGAGGTGGCACTCGAGGAGTTCACGGGCGAGCGTCTGAAGGCCAATCTCCAGGAGATGCGCTGGCTCTCCCGCAGGGTTAGCGCCCACGAGGCCGTCGTGGAGCGCCTGATGGCATGGGGAACCCTGGCGCCCATGAAGTTCGGCACCCTCTTCTCGAGTCTCGCCGCGCTGCGGCGGTTTCTGCGCGCCTCCCATGAGGATCTGCGCGACACCCTGGCGGCGCTGCGCCTGCATGAGGAGTGGGGCGTGAAGGTCTACGGCCGTAGCCCAGCGGTGCGGACGCTGCGTCGCCGGCTGGAGGACGACCAGGAGCGCTTAGGCACGGAGCGGAGCGAGGCGGCGTCCCTGCCTGCCGGGCGCGCCTACTTCCAGCGCAAGCAAACCGAATGGGCGCTGCTGCGGGAGAGCGACGCGACCATGGAAGCCCTGGCGCGGCATATCCACGCCCTGCTCGGCGGCCAGGCGTCGCGCAGCGCGATCAGCCCCGCGCCGGGCGGCTTTCCCCTCGCTGCCGCGCCAGCGGAGCGCGGCGCGCAGGACCGTGGCGCAGAGGAGGGCGGCCCACGGGGGGGGACGAGGGAGAGCTGGGAACTGCTCCTCAATGCAGCCTACCTCGTGCCGCTCGGTAACCGGCAGCGCTTCCTGGCCTGCGCCGCCTGGTCAAACGACCAGCACCAGGCGCCTGGCCTGCGTCTGGCGATCACCGGCCCGTGGCCACCCTATCATTTCACCCCTTCATGCTGGAAGCGAGGTGCCCGTGTTTGACGACCCCATCGTTGAGAACGAGCAGACATCGATGCGGCGCGTAAAACTCGTCGAGGTCCTCGACCGGCTCCTCAACCGCGGGGTGTACCTGGAGGGAGACCTGACGCTGGCGGTTGCCAACATCGACCTCATCTACGTCGGGCTGCGCGTCCTCGTCAGCTCAATTGAGACGGCGCAGCGGATCGCCTCCCGGAGCGGCAGTGGAGCCTGCGAGTGAGCTTGGAGGAAGCATGAGCGGCGAACTCTACGTCTACGGCATCGTCGACAGCCGCTGCGGCCTGGCGATCGCGGGGCGCGGCATGGCCGGAGGCTCCTTGCAGCTCCTGGCCTGGCATGAGATCGGCGCCGTGGTCAGCAGCGGCGGCTCCTTCCCTCTGCGCTATGAGACCGAACACGTCCTGCACCACGAGCGCGTCCTGGAGCGGCTCATGAAGGGCCATAGCGTGCTTCCCTGTCGCTTCGACTTGCGCCTGCGGGACGAGGAGGAGGTGGCGGCGCTCCTGCAAGGGAAGTATGCCGCATTCCGGGCAAACTTGCGGCGCGTCGCGGACACGCAGGAGTGGTGCGTGAGAGCGCTGTGGGACCCCGAGGAGCTGGCCGCCTGGGAAGAGCTGTCGCCCCATGGAAGTTCTGAACGCATCAACGTCGATGTCTCGGATTCGCCTGACGGCGGCGCGGCCTACCTGCTCCGCAAGTGCCAGGCCTGGCGGCGGGAGGCGCTCCTGCATGACTTCGCCGAGACCCTCATCGAGGCGGTCCACGAGCCTCTCCAACGTCATGCCCAGGAGAGCCTCACGCGCAAGTGCCTGAGCGAGCGACTCATTCTCGCCGCCGCCTATCTGGTGCCGCGATGCCGGGCTGCCGAGTTTGTGGCCTGCTTCCGCCGCCAACGTCTGGCGTTCGCGCATCTCCAGTTTCTCCTTAGCGGACCCTGGCCGCCCAGCAGCTTCATCGACGAAGAGCTGCGGGGGCCGCTCATGGTCACCTGAGACGGCTCTGCCGAGAAGGGCGCCGCGGCTGAAAAGGTAGAATGGGGGGAACATGTTTAACGAGTCGACCATTCACGGTGAGCGACTGGAGGACTTCGCCGCTGAGATGGAAAGGATCGCCAAGCCTCGCGCGCGGCGCATCAATGCAGATCCAGAGCGCGCCGAACAAGGGCTGGCCAAGCTGGTGCTGACACTCATCGAGCTGCTGCGCCAGCTCCTCGAACGGCAGGCGGTGCGGCGGGTCGAGGCCGGCAGCCTGAGCGCCGATGAGGTGGAGCGGCTGGGTCTGACGCTCATGAAGCTCGAGGCGAAGATGGAAGAGCTGAAATCCCTCTTCGGTCTGCATGATCAGGATCTCAACCTGAACCTGGGGCCGTTCGGCGATCTCCTCTAGCCTGGCGGCGCACCTTCCCAGGTTGGCGCGCCGGCGCGAGAGAAACCCCTGAGGAAGGCGGCAGCGGCCCGAAGAAAGGAGTCAGGCTGGCATCGAGATAAAGCATAACTTGCTCTTGGATAAGGTACGAAACATACTTTTGTTCTCGGCGCTGACCTGTCAGGCGATGTCGAGCGACCCCCAGGGGACGCGCGCAGGCCAGGAGGCGACGGTGCGGCGCCAGGCGTGGGAGCAGGCGGGCGCGCGGATGAGCGCGACAGATCACGCCCGCGGCGAAATCAGGAAGCTGAGTAAGGAGGGTCAACGATGTCGTGGAGCACAGAGATGCAGGCACTTCGGATGGAGATTGAGTCTTCGTTCAAGGATCGACGCCAGATGCTCCTTGGCCTGCAGCGGCGGGAGTACGCGCGCAAGGAGAGCTGCGCTGATTTCATGACGGCGCTGCACACGGCGCAGGGCGAACAGACGCGGGCGCTGTGGGCAATGCTCGGTGAGAGCCGGCGCCAGGGCCGGCAGCGTTTCAACACGCTCATGGAGGGCTGCAAGGCGAAGCGGCGCGAACACCGCGAAATCCTCGCGGCCCTGTTCCGTTCCAGTCGCGCCAGCCTTGCGGCGCTGCGCCGCGCCTTGGAGCAGAGCGGTGAGGAGTGGCGCGCCATGCGGAGCAGAATTGCCGCGGGTGTCGGCGCGCCGCACTAGGAGCTGTCGCCGGCCGTTGTGAAGTCGTGCTCCTCGACCGGGCAGGTGGAGGCGCGAGCAACAACCCGCCCTACAGTAAGCAGGGCGAGCAGCATGGGGAGAGCCACCGGTAGCGCCTCCGCTGCCGCTGCCGTGGGAGAGTCCGAAGGAGCGGCGCAGCCGACGACCGACGCCGCGCGCTCAGCGCCGTCGCCGGCTGCGCGACGTTGCGACAGAGCAGCGCGCCGTTCGCCCGCGTGGTTCCAGACTCGTGGTTCCAGACCACGGGACCCGACACGGCAGGCGAAGCCGACAGGGGGTGTTCCCGGCCCGCGCGGGGGGTGATCTCAACGCCCACACCACGCGCCCCTGGCGCCCACCAAGGAGCTGCATGGAAACCGCGCCAATAACGAGCATCTCGCACTCGACCGGGGCGGTGACGCTCGCGGACATCTTGGAGCGAGTCCTCGACAAGGGAATCGTCATTGCCGGCGACATCAGCATCTCGCTGGCTGACGTGCAGCTCCTGACGATCAGGATTCGGCTGCTCATCGCCTCTGTCGACAAGGCGCGGGAGATGGGCATCTCCTGGTGGGAAGGCGACGGCTTCCTCTCCTCGAAGGCGCGCGAGATCGAGGCGGAGAACCGCGACTTGAAGGCGCGTCTCGCCCGGCTCGAGGAGGGTTGCAACGCCTCCTGAGCAGGGGCGTTGGAGGTTCCTCCCGCGGCGGGAGGAGCAGGTCCTCCTCGGCGGGGCGAGGGGCGTGGTGAGAGGTCGGCAGGAGCGGCGCGGAGCACACACAGCCGGCGCGGTAGGCCGGCAGGAGGCAGCAAGACGACACGGCTGCCGCTGTCTTCACGAGGCAGGAGTCAAGCCAGGGAGAGCGTCACGATGGCGATCGAGGAGTTTCCCACACTCTTGGCGCCGCGGCAGGCGGATGGGTTTGTCGAGACGGCGTACGTCCGCGACCTCAGCACGCGCAGTCTCGCTGCCATTGAAGCCGGTTTCCCCATTCACTTCCGCGGCGTCTCCGGCAGCGGCAAGACGACGCTGGCGATGCACGTGGCCTCCAAGGTCGGCAGGCCGGTGGTCCTCTTGCACGGCAACGAAGAGCTGAGCACGTCGGAGCTGATCGGCGGCGAACAGGGCTACCGCTTCCGCCGCGTGGTCGACCGCTTCATTCACTCGGTGCTGAAGACCGAGGAAGACCTCACGAAGCACTGGGTCGACAACCGGCTCACCATCGCCTGCAAGCACGGCTTCACCCTCGTTTACGACGAGTTCAGCCGCTCGCGCCCCGAGGCCAACAACATCCTTCTCTCCATCCTGCAGGAGAAGATTCTCGACCTGCCGATGCTGCGAGGCCACGAGCACTACCTGAAGGTGCACCCCAACTTCACCGCCATCTTCACCAGCAACCCCGAGGACTATGCCGGCGTCTTCAAGACGCAGGACGCCTTGCGTGACCGCATGATCACCTTCGACCTCGACTTCTTCGACCGCGCCACGGAGGCGGCGATCAGCCAGGCCAAGTCCGGCCTGCCGCTCGGCGCGGTGGAACGCATCGTCGACCTCGTGCAAGGGTTTCGACAAAGCCAGCAGTACGACTTCGCCCCCACGGTGCGGGCCTGCATCATGATCGCCAAGCTGACGCGCGTGCGCGGCGCCTCGGCGGCCGCCAACGACCCGGTGTTCCGCCAAATCTGCGCCGACGTGCTCATTTCGGAAACGAGCCGGGTGGGTCTGCACGGCAAGAGATTGAAGGTCGATCAGATGCTGGCGCGCCTGATCGACAGGCACTGCGCGGCGGCGCCGCAGGCGAGCCAAGCGAGGAAGAGCTCTCCAGCCTCTCTCGGTCCCGAGGCGCAGAGCATGGCGGCGAACGGCCCCTCCTCGAGCAGTAGCGGTGGCTTGCAGGAGAACCGGAACCCGACCCGAGGCGCGGGGGCAAACGCACCAGCGGGACTCTGGCAGCGGCGACAGGGTGAGCCGGTTGCCCCAGCCTCGGCAGGCAATCAGGCGCCCGGCACGCACCGCCACGTTTAGGAAACCAGCAGGAGAACGTTCACCATGAAGGGCCTCGCGGATCTCAAAACCGCTCGACACGTGAAGATGCGGGGTATGCCGCAGGTCGCGCAGTCTCCGCCCATCGAACTCTTCATGCTCGGCAAGCAGAAGGAGCGCCTGGAGAAGGAAGAGCAGCAGCTCCTGAAAGCCTTGCAGCGCACGCAGCACACCCTGCGACACCTGGCGCAGCGCCTGGAGAGCCTGCGGCAGGAGATCGCCAGGGAAGGCGGCGGCGCCGCGAACGCCGAGCCAGCAGCAGGAGAGCCGCACGGCACGCGCGGCTGGCAGACGATGCCGTTAACCTACTGAGCCGTTGCGGAGCCTTGCACTCTCGAAGCGCAGGCAGGCGTCGGAGCGTAACCAAGACGAACGAGCACGCCGCACGGAGTGCGTGCGGAAACGTGGCAAAGGCATCGGTGTGGGGAGGCCACACAACTCTCAGGAGACTGAGAACCACCTTTGGAGGAATCGAATCATGGCAGTCGAAAAAGCAATCGGGTCATCGAGCCTGGTCGAAGTGGTCGACCGCATCCTGGACAAGGGCATCGTCATCGACGCCTGGGTGAGAGTCTCCCTCGTGGGGATCGAGCTCCTGGCAATCGAAGCCCGCGTCGTCGTCGCGGGTGTCGACACGTATCTGAAGTACGCCGAGGCCATCGGCCTGACGGCCACGGCCGCCGCGCCCGCGTAGCGGGTGGCCCATCTTCCTGGACGCCGCCCGCGGGCGCAGGCGAGGGGGGGTTAGGCACTGCGGTTTCCCCCACCGATTCCCAGGTTCGGGTCCACTTTGCAGGATCAACCCGAGCACTGCCTAACCCGTTATCGAAGCGCTCCGCGGGGGCGTTGAGGTCGAGGCGCGGTTCTGCTGCCGCCGCCAACGGGGAACATGTTCCACGTGGAACATTCGCCCGGCGGCGGCAGGCCCGCCGCGTCCTAAAGGTCCGGTCGGGCGGCAGGCTGCCGTTCCCGGAGCCGACGGTCCGCCCCGGGCGGCCGGCATGGACGCCGGCGCCTCATTCGTTCATCCCGCACCGATCCAGGTGCCATGGCAAGAAGGAGACCGGCTGATGAGTCGGCGCAAGACGAGCGGCCCAGCGGGGCTCGGTGGCGTCTTCAAGGGTATCGCCTCGTTCATCGACCTCCTCGTTGACCTCACCGAGGAGGGTGCAGGCAAAGAGGAGGACAGCACCGAGGAGGGCAAGGGGATCAAGCGGTCGCGGGAGTTCCGCGGCGCCACGGCGAGCGGCAAAGAGTTTCGCGGCGTGTACGGGTTTTCGGTGCGGATGGGACTGGGCGGGCCGGAGGTGGAGACGTTCGGCAACCTCCACCCCGCCGACGAGGGCGCCGTGGTGGAGGAACGCCGCGAGCCCCTGGTCGACGTCTTCGATGAGGGGCAAAGCCTGCAGGTGGTGGTGGAGCTGCCGGGGGTGGAGGAGGAGAGCATTGATGTTCGCCTCGCCGACGATGTCCTCATCCTCTCCACCGAGCGCGGCGCCCGCAAGTACTACAAGGAGGTGCTGCTGCCCGCGCCGGTGGAGGCGCAGAGCCTGGTCCGCACCTACCGCAACGGCATCTTCGAGGTGCGCCTGCAGAAGCGAGCCGAGCCGCCGCGGGAGTGAGCGGCCTCGCTATCGTTCCTCATCCCGCCTCTTCTCGGCGCGCCGATCTCTTGGGAGGAGAATTGTGAACGCAGCCCCTTCGGAGCTCCTCGCGCGGCAACTCCGCCGCACCAGGGCCAAGCTGATGAAGAAGATCCAGGATCTCCAGGAGAGGCAGCGCACGCTGCCCGCGAAGTGGCTCGAACGGCTCGGCCAGAAAGAGCGTGAGCTGCGCGCCTTGGCGGAGCAGCTCGACGAGCTGCTGCACCGTCTCTCCCGTTAGGCTCTCCGCCGCGCCCCATCGCGGTCCTTCTTCGGCTCACGGATACAAGCCCCTCTCGTCCCTCTCTTAATCTCTATCTCTGCGCGTATGGAGCCTTGTGAGGGATCATCCCCCCGGTTTACGCGAGTGCGCGGCACCGGCGCGAAGGGGGGGGCGTGCATCCCCCGCCCCTCGTGTTGACAATAATGCAGCGACGATGGCTTTGTCTTCAATCACGTTGACCGATCACTAGCGCCACGCCGCCAAGGGCGCAGCGCCTCGTCGAAGTGGCGCCCGGAGATGCGCAAGGAGCCAGCCCCGTCATCGGCGGCGTTGCGGCCGCGCAGGAATTCCCGCACGGCGCACATCCCGGCCTCGCGGCAGAGGGCCTCAATCTGCGCTCCCTGCCAACCGCTGGTGGCGAGGACCAGCGCCGCCAGATCGACATCGGCGCTTAGCGGCATGCGGCGGGTGTGCACCTCGAGAATCTCCCGCCGCCCCTCATCATCCAGGGGCCCCACCTCGAGCTGCAGGTCGAAGCGCCCGGAGCGCAGCAGCGCCGGATCGACCATATCAATGCGGTTCGTGGTGGCCAGGACGATCACCCCCTTCTGGCTCTCGATGCCGTCAAGCTCGGTAAGGAGCTGGCTGACCACCCGCTCGGTGACGCCGGCGCTCTCGCCGTGCCCGCGCACCGGCGCCAGGGCGTCGATCTCATCGAAGAAGAGGATGCACGGCGCCGCCTGCCGGGCTTTGCGGAAGAGCTCCCGCACGCCCCGCTCCGCCTCGCCCACCCACTTGGAGATGAGCTCCGGCCCCTTCACGGAGATGAAGTTGATCTGGCACTCCGTGGCGACGGCCTTCGCCAGCAGGGTCTTGCCGCAGCCGGGAGGGCCGTAGATGAGGATGCCCTTCGGAGGGCGCAGGTGCGCCTCCTCGAACAGCCGCCGGTGGCGCAGCGGCCACTCGATGTTCTCCTGCAACCACTGTTTCGTCGCCGCCAGGCCACCCACATCGTCCCAGCTCACGTTCGGCACCTCAAGGGAGACCTCCCGCAAGCCCGAGGGCTCGACCTCCCGCAGGGCCGCCAGGAAGTCGTCGCGCCCCACCCGCAGATCGAGGAGCTCCTCGTAGGGGATGCGCTGGCTCTCAAAGTCGACCCGCGGCAGGAGGCGGCGCAGGGCCACCATGGCGGCTTCGCGGCAGAGGGCCTGGAGATCGGCGCCGACGAAGCCAAGGGTGAGCTGGGCGAACTCCTGCAGGTCCACCTCCTCGGAGAGCGGCATGCCGCGGGTGTGGATCTCGAGGATACGCTGGCGCCCGGTGGTGTCGGGCACGCCGATGACGAGCTCGCGGTCGAACCTCCCCGGGCGGCGCAGGGCCGGGTCGAGGGCGTTCGGGATGTTCGTGGCGCCGATCACGATCACCTGGCCGCGCTCGCGCAGACCGTCCATGAGCGCTAGAAGCTGCGCCACGACGCGCTTCTCCACCTCGCCGATGGCCGTCTCCCGCTTCGGCGCGATGGCATCAATCTCATCCAGGAAGAGGATGCTGGGCGCCTGCTTGCTTGCCTCGTCGAAGAGCTTGCGCAGCTTCGCCTCGCTCTCGCCGTAGAACTTGTGGATGACCTCCGGCCCGTTGACCGCGAGGAAGTGGGCTTCGGTCTCGTGCGCCACGGCGCGGGCGATGAGGGTCTTGCCGCAGCCCGGCGGGCCGACCAGGAGCACGCCCTTGGGGGCGTCGATGCCAAGGCGCTCGAAGACCTGCGGGTGCTTCAACGGCAGCTCGATCATCTCGCGGATGCGCTGCACCTCCCGCCCCAGGCCGCCGATGTCGTCATACGTCGTCTTTGCCGGGCTGGGACGCGCTCCTTTCTCGTGGGCGATACTGAGAACGGTGGTGGGGTGCACCACCACGGCGCCGTCCGGGATCGTCTCGGCGACGAGGAAGTCATAGGAGCGCGCCCCGAAAAGGTTGGCCCGCACCGTATCCCCCCTGGTCACCGGCAGGCCCTCCATGAGGCGCACCAGGTAGCGGTGATCGCGCTCCGACAGGGGGCTGCGCAGAAGCGTGCGCGGGTTCAGCGTGATCTTGGCGGCGGCCTGGCAGGCGGTTTTCTCCACCAGCACCTTCTCGTCCAGCCCCACCTTGGCGTTGCCGCGCACCAGGCCATCGATCTGCACCAGGCGCTGGCCGCGCTCGGCGGCAAAGGCCGGCATCGCCTTCGCCACGGTCTGCTGCTTGCCCGTAATGCGCACGACATCGCCCACCGCCACATCGAGCTCCTTCATATCCGCCGGATCGAGGCGGGCGATGCCGCGGCCGACATCCTTGGAATGCGCCTCCACAACACGGAGCTGCAAGCTGGCCTGGGGTTCGGCCTCGGGCGCCATACTCATCTCCTTTCGCGGTACTCCGCTCCACCTGCCGAGCTGTCCTGGAATCAACAGCCGAACGGCCGGCTCGCGCCCGCGACACGGGGAGGTGCAGCGAGGCGAGTCGCGCTCCGGCAGCGGCCGGCGCGCTCGCCGCGGTTCAGGCGCCGTTCCTTGTCACCGCCAGGCAGCGGCTCGACCAGGTGCAGCGCTGGGCGCTCTCGTCATCGCAGAGACGCACCGTCTGAGTCCTCTGCAGCGTCTGGTAGAGCTTCTTGCGATCAATCTTCAGGAGGCGCGCGGCGGCGGACTTGTTGTTGCTCGTCGCCTGCAGCGTCGCCGCCACCACCTGGTGAGCAAAGCTCTCCAGGAGGTCGTTCAAGGTCGCCCCCTGGCTGAGAGTTCGCAGTTGGCTGGCAAGGTTGAAGGCCTCGGTGCAGGGGACCGGCGCTCCACCGCCATTCGTCGAGGGCTCCGCCGACGTGGCGGACTTCGTGGCATCGAAGGTGATCGCCGCGGCTTCGACGCGCTCCCCAGCGGCAAAGAGAACCGCCCGCCGCACGATGTTGAAGAGCTCGCGGACATTGCCGGGATAGTCGTAGCCGCGCAGCAGGGCCAGAGCTTCCGGCGTGATGCTGTGGACGTTGCGCTGCAACTCCTGGGCGGCCTCCGCGATGAAGCGCTCGACAAGGTAGGGGAGGTCTTCCTTGCGATCGCGCAGCGGCGGCACCTCGATGGTGAACTCGCTGAGGCGATGGTAGAGGTCGAGGCGGAAGCCGCTGCGCTTCACCTCGGCCGGCAGATCGAGGTTCGAAGAGGCGACGACGCGCAGATCAACCGGCACCACCGTGGTGGACCCCAGGGGTTGCACCTCGCGCTCCTGGAGGGCGCGCAGCAGCTTCGCCTGCATGCCGTAGCCGAGGTTTGAAATCTCGTCCAGGAAGAGGGTGCCGCCGTGCGCCCTCACGAAGGCGCCCTGCTTGGCTCGATCAGCGCCGGTGAAGGCGCCTTTCTCGTGACCGAACAACTCGCTCTCCAGCAGCGATTCGGGGATGCCGCCGCAGTCGAGGGCCACGAAGGGGCCGCTGCGCCAGGGGCTGCGATGGTGGATGGTGCGGGCCACGACCTCCTTGCCGACGCCGCTCTCGCCACAAATCAGGACGGAGAGCTTCGAGGACGCCACCACCTCGAGTTGCCGGTGCAGGCGTTGCACGGCCGGCCCATGCCCCATCATCTTGCAGAGGTGATCGACGTGCACCCACCCTTCCTGGAGGGACTCGAGGTGCTGGACCCGGCGCACGTGCTCGGTCGCTTTCTGCAGGCGCTGCACGAGGTCCTTGTTATCGAAGGGTTTCGTCACGTAGTCGTAGGCGCCGAGCTTCATGGCCTCGACGGCGGAGGTGACGCTGGCATGGCCGGTGATCACCAGCACCGGCATCCACGGCGATTGATCCAGGAGTCGCTTCAGCAGCTCGAGGCCCTTGATGTCCGGCAGCACGAGGTCGAGGAAGACGATGTCCGGCTTCTCTTCCGCCAGGCGCGCCAGGGCCTGGCTGCCGTCCTGGGCCACAATGGCGCGGCCTGCCGAGCGCTTGACGAGCTCGCTGAGGACCCAGCGCGTCTCGGCTGAATCATCAACGATGAGGACCGTGGTGAGTGCTTCGCTGCGGTGCATGAACCGGCTCCCCCCGTAGAATCCTCCGCACTAGGCGCCGCACCTCTTGGATGTCGAAGGGTTTTTCCAAGAAGGTGGCGATGGTTCCGCTTTCCACGCTCTTTCGTACGATCGGGTCGTCGCGGTAGAAGTAGCCGGAGACAAGGATGGCGATGGTCTGCAATCCCTGTTCGCGCAGCAGGGCGCAAAGATGAAGTCCTTCCATGTCCGGCAGCTTGGCATCGATGAACATCAGCCCAACCGTGTGCCTGCTCAGCAGGGCCAAGGCCTCGCTCCCCCGCAGCACGCTCTCCACGCGGCACCCCTCCGGCTCCAGCACGGTGCGCAGCACCCAACACATGTCGGGGTCGTCGTCAACGATGAGCACGATCGGCGTCGCCTGCGTCATGGCTGTCTCAGGTCCTTGCCAGGTTGCGAAGAGCTTCCGGGCCCACCCGAAGCTAAGGTTCCAGCGGCAGCTCGACCTCAAAGGTTGAGCCGCTGCCTACTTCGCTCGTCACGTGGATGCAGCCCCCCATCTGCTTCACGATGCTGTAGCTCACCGACAGGCCAAGCCCCGTCCCCTGCCCTACCGGCTGGGTGGTGAAGAAGGGGTCGAAGATGCGGCTGAGGTTTTCGCGCGGGATGCCGCAACCCTGGTCGGTGAAGGAGACGAGCACACTGCGGCGCTCCCCTCCCGTCTTGCAGCGTGTGGCGACCAGCAGCTCGCCTCCTCCCTCTCGCATGGCGTTCACCGCGTTCAGCGTGATGTTCAGGAAGACCTGCTGCAGCAGGTTCTTGATGCCGCGGACGCGCAGGGACTGCTTGCCATAGCGCTTCACCAAGGTGATCTGCGACAGGATCAACTGATTGCTCACCAGGCTGACGATCTCATCGAGGCTTGCCTCGAGCGGAAATACCTCGAAGGCGCCGCTCGACGGCCGGGCGAAGCGCAGGAGGTTTTCGATGATGCGCGAGGCCTGCGCGATGTTCGTGTAGATCTTCTGCGCGGCTTCCTTGCGGAACTGCCCGTCGCCGTGGTCATCGAGCAGAAGCTGGGCGGCCGAGGAGCTGACGGCCAGGGGGTTGCGAATCTCGTGCGCGATGCCTCCCGCCATCACCCCCATGGCCGCCATCTTCGCCGTTTGGATGAGCTGCGCCTCCATGCGCTTGCGCTCCGTCAAGTCGCGTCCCACCGCCACGATGCCGCTGAGGTGGCCCGTATCGTCGCGCAGGGCGGAGAACGACCAGGAGACGGGCAGCCGCTGGCCCTTGCTGTCGCGCAGGTCGATCTGCAGGTCGCGCTGCGGCGCCCCCAGCGCCAGCGCCCGGAAGGCCCGCTCCATCTTCTCGACCTCGCTCTCGTCGACGCACAGGCTCATCACCTTGATGCCCCGCAGCGCCCGCGGCTTGTAGCCGGAGATCTCCTCGGCGGCCTTGTTCCAGGTCTGGATGGTGCCGTCGGGCGTGGCCGAGAAGATAATGTCGGTGACGCTCTCGACGGCGCTGGCCCAGTGCCGCCAGGCGGAGCGCACCTCCGCCCCCAGGCGTTCCTTCTCCGTGATATCCTCCAGCAGGAGCATCACCAGGGAGGGTCGCGCGCCCTCCTCCAGGAGAGGAATGACGAGGTAGTAGTAGACCGTCGCCGCAATGCCCGGCGCCTTGTAGGTGAGCTTCCCCTCGCGCACGCAGTCGCCGTCGCTGAAGCTGTTCTGGACTTTGCCGATGAGGTCGGTGGACTCGGAGAAGACGCGCGGAAACACCTCCTCGATGCGCCGCCCCAGCACATCCTTGGCGTGCTGGCGCGACTTCTTCAGAAAATTCCGATTCGCCTCCAGAACCTTCAAGTTGGCGTCGAGGATGAAGATGGAGAACGGCACCGTCTCCAGGATCGCTTCGTAGAGGCGCTTGTACGAGATGCCGGGAAGGACCTCGGTTCCATTCATGTCCATGTCGCGGGTGCTCCCTGTGCGGGGCGGGCGGCGTGTTGAGGCGCGGCGGTTCCGGCCGTTGCGGCCGAGCCAGCCGCGCCCTGCTTATCCAGCAGGGCGGCGCGACGGGGCGGCTTGCAGGCAGTCCCGCCGCCGCGCCGCCCAGACGTTAGGTTGTGTGCCTGTAACAAAGCAATATTATATTGTAAAAGAGAATTGTCAATCCTACGTTTGAACATGATGAAGTATCTCCGCCTTAACTCGTGGCGCGCCGCCTGGTCGCGTTGCTCGTGACGAGTCGTGATGCGGGCAGCGCAGCTCGCTCCCGGCGTGGCGCAAGCACCTCCGCCGGGGGAGCTTTCTTTGCCAACGGGACAGCGCGTCTGGGCCGAGGCGACGTTCCGCCTCGTCCGCGCCGCGGGGCTGGCGCCATGGCGGGGCGTTGCCGAGCGGCGGCGGCGAAGCCACCCGCCCAGGTGGTCTGCCGGCGGGCGCGGCTGAGCAGGCAAGGCACGCAACTTGCTATTCATTCCCTCAGCGCTCACTGGTACAAGCGGGCAAGGGGCGTGCTATACTAAAAAGCGGGCGGAACGCGCCGCGGCGTGTTCCAGGCTGACCTGCCGGGGGGCGTGGGGGAACGATGACGCCGCGCCGGGTTTCACCCTTGCGCGCCGCCGTGGCATGAGGGGCTCTGCGTGGAAGAGTCGTCTGCGCCGGCTCAACGAGCAAGTCAAGGGCCACCTGCCTGCGAGGGTGACGGCGCCCCGGCGGGCGGGGGGCGCGATCACCTTGCGCAGCTCATCGAGGCGGCGGGGGATGTCATTGTTACGGTCAACCCCGACCTGCGCATCACCTTTTGGAATCGGGCCGCCGGGGCGTTGTACGGCCGCGACGCCGGCTCCATGCTGGGGCAGTCCGTCCTCACCCTGTGGGGGAAGCGGACGCGGGAGGCGCGCGACCTCCACGCGCGGGTGCTGGCCGGGGAGACGCTGCACGACCTGACGCTGACCTGGCGGAAGCAGGACGGGACGCGCAGCACGCTCCTCTTCAGCCTGTCGCCGATCCGCGACGCCGCTGGGGCGATCGTCGGCATCCTGGGGGTGGGCCGCGACATCACCCGCCAGCAACTGATCGAACGCGCCCTGCGGCGGCACAATCAGCAGCTCCTGGCGTTGCAGCGCATCGGCGCCGCCGTCTCCGCGACGCTCAGCCCGCAGAAGTTGTTCCAGCTCATCGTCGAGCATGCCCTGGAGATCCTGGACGGGAAGTTTTCCCTCCTGCGGCTGCTGACGCCGAATGGGAAGTTCCTGGCGCTCGTTGCGGGCATCGGCTCGATGGCGCGCCTGGTTAGGCATGTCCCCGCGCAGGGCAGCTTCGCCGAGGAGACCTTTCAGAGCAGGAGGGGCCTCTGTCTTAGCAGCGGGGAGGCGCAACGCCGCGCGCGGCCACCCTATCAGAGGATCCTTGAACAATGGCCGCACCATGTCCTGGTGGCCCCGCTCTTGTTAGGCGAGGAGGCGCTCGGCAGCATCTACGTCGGTCGCGGCGTGGAGCAGCCGCCGTTTGACGACACCGACCTGGCGCTCCTCGAGCTTCTCTCCACCCAGGCCGCCATCGCCATCCGCAATGCGCGCGAGCATGCGCAGCTCGAGCAGACGGAAACCAGGTACCGCGAGCTCTACGACAAGGCTCCCGACCTCTACCACACGGTGGACGCGCAGGGGATCATCCTGAGCTGCAACGAAACCTATGCCAACGCTCTCGGCTATGCGAAAGAGGAGCTCATCGGCGCCTCCTACTTTGACCTCTTGCTGCCGGAGGAGCGCGACGAAGCCCGCCGGGGCGTGGCGAAGACGTTTGAGGGCGGCACGGCGAGCACGAGCGAGCGCACCTTCGTGCGCAAAGACGGCTCGCTGCTGCCGCTGGAGATCAATGTCCGGCTCATGCCCGATGCCGCCGGCGGCATGAGTTACTCCTACACGCTCCTGCGCGACATCAGCGAGCGCAAGCGGGTGGAGATCGAGGCTCGCCTGCTGCAGAACTTGACCCAGGCCATCGCCGCCTGTGATGGGTTCGAGGAAGCGCTGGCGGTGTCGCTCCGAGGCATCTGCGAGGTCACTGGCTGGAGCTATGGCGATGCCTGGGTGCCGCGGGCCGACCAGTCGGTCCTGGAGCGCAGCCCGGCAAACTTTGTCAGTGCGCCGCGCTTCGAGCGATTCAGAGAGGAGAGTCTCGGCATGACCTTCCCCCCCGGCAAGGGGGTGCCGGGGCGCGTCTGGGCATCGCGCCAGGCGGAGATCGTGGAAAGCAACCGCGATCTTTCTGACGCCGAGAACCCACGCCTGCCCCTGGCGCGGGAGCTTGGCCTCGCGGCGGCGGTGGGCATCCCGATTATTGCGGAGAACGACGTCCTCGCCGTCCTCATGTTCGCCATGCGTGAGTTCCAGCCGGAGGACCGCCGCAAGATCGACCTTGTCTGCGCCGTCGCCACGCAGCTCAGCGCCCTCGTCTTGCGCAAGTGGGCGGAATCGGCCCTGCGGGAGAGTGAAGAGCGCAGCCGGCAGATCTTTGACACGGCCCTGGACGCCATCGTCACCACCGACGAGCGCGCCATCATCGAGTCGATGAACCCGGCGGCCGAACGCATCTTCGGCTACGCGGCCGCCGAGGCGCTGGGCAAGAACGTCATCAGCCTCCTCTTGGGCGAGGCCCAGCAGGCGACCGAGGTTGCCGCGCTGAACGAGTATCTGCGCGGCGGCAAGCCGCCAATCCTCGGCAAGGTGCGGCTGGTTGAGGGCAAGCGCCGCAACGGCGAGACCTTCCCGATGGAGCTGGCGATCACCGAGATGCGCGTCAACGGCGAGCGCAAGTTCGTCGGCATCGGGCGCGACGTGAGCGAGCGCAACGCGGCGGAGGAGGCGCTGCAGGCGGCCCTGGCGGAGCTGGCGGCGGCGGAGGCCCGCTACCGCGATCTCTACGATCTTTCCCCCGACCTCTACCACTCGCTGGACGCCGAGGGGGTGATCCTCAACTGCAACGAGACCTACGCCAGGACCCTGGGCTACAGGAAGGAGGAGCTGATCGGGCGCTGCTTCTTCGATTTCCTCCCCCCAGCCGAGGAGCGGCCGGGCGCGTGGGAGGCGTTCCGCCAGAACGTTGCGCGACGGCGCCCCGGCGCGGAGGAAATGGGCCGACTCGAGCGCACGCTGCTCCGCCGCGACGGCTCACCGTTGGCAACCGAGGTCAGCTACCGGAACTTCTACGACGCCGAAGGGAGGTTTGCCCACTCCAACACCGTGCTGCGCGACATCACGGAGCGCACACGGGCCGAGGCGGCTCTGCGTCAGGCGCACGCGCAACTCGCCGAAGCGGAGGCCCGCTACCGCGATCTCTACGATCACGCGCCAGACATGTACCACTCGCTGGACGCCAACGGCATGATCCTCACCTGCAACGAGACTTACGCCAGGACCCTGGGCTACACGAAAGCGGAGCTCATCGGCCGCTGCTTCTTTGACCTCGTCAGCGCCGAAGAGCGGCAGGAAGCATCCCAATTGTTTCACCGCAACAGCTCACTGCAGCTTCGCGACCAAGAGGCGACAGGGCGCGACGAGCGCATGCTGATCCGCCGCGATGGTTCGAGGCTGGCGTCCGAGATTAACTTCCGGAACCTCTACGACGCCGAGGGGAGGTTCATCTGCTCGAACACCGTGCTGCGCGACATCACGGAGCGCAAACGGGCCGAGGCGGCGCTGCGCCAGGCGCATGAGCAGCTCGAAAAGGCGGAAGCGCGCTACCGGGACCTCTACGACCACGCCCCGGACATGTACCTCTCGCTTGACCGCCGCGGCGTCATCGAGGCCGCCAACACGACGCTCGCCGAGACCCTCGGGTACAGCCGCGAGGAGATCCTCGGCAGCAAGCTCCTCACCTACCTCCAGCCTGAGCATCGTGACGCCGCCTTGCGCTACTTCCGCAGGCTTCTCGATGGAACCGGAGCTCTGGAGACGGAGTCGCTGCTCCTGCGCCGCGACGGCTCGTGCGTCCCGGTCGAGGTCAGGGTGCGGCTGGTGCTCGGTGAGGCCGGCAAGGCCGCGCGCATCGACATGATGATCCGCGATGTCACCAAGCGCAAAGAGGCCGAGGAGGCCTTGCAGACGGCCCTGCGCGAGCTGACGAAGGCGGAGGCGAGCTACCGGGACCTCTACGACCACGCCCCGGACATGCTGCACTCCCTCGATGACCAGGGACGCATCGTCAACTGCAACCAGACCTTCTGCGGCGCCGTCGGCTACGCGAAAGAGGAGTTGATCGGCCGCTCCTACCTCGACTTCCTGCCCCCCGGGCAGCGCGAGCTGTCGTTCAATACCTTTCAGTACAATATCACCCACGGCATTGTCGGCAGTGACCCCGAGAGGCTGTTGGAACGCACCTTCCTGCGCCGCGACGGCTCCACCTTCGAAGTGGAGCTGCGCTTCCGGAACGACTTTGATGGGCATGGGAAGTTCCTGCGCTCCGATACGATCCTGCGCGACATCAGCACGCGCAAGGAGGCGGAGCGCGACCGCCAGCGCCTGGCGACCGCCATCGAGTGCGCCGCCGAGAGTGTGACCATCACGGATCCCGCCGGCATCATCTTCTACGTCAACCCCGAGTTCGAGCGCACCACCGGCTACAGCCGCCAGGAGGCCATCGGCCAGCACTCCCGCATCCTCAAGAGCTTCAACCATGACCGCAGCTTCTACGAGAACCTGTGGCAGACCATCACGCGGGGGAACGTCTGGGCCGGTCGCTTCATCAACCGACGGAAAGACGGCGCGATCTACTTCGACCAGGCGACGATCTCGCCGGTCTTCGCCTCGGACGGCACGATCACGAATTTCGTCAAGGTGGCGCGCGACGTCACCCGCGAGGTGGAGCTGCAGGCGCAGCTTCGCCATGCCGATAAGCTTGCCAGCATCGGCACCTTGGCGGCGGGCGCGGCCCACGAGATTCTCAATCCCTCCAACATCATCAGCATGTTCGCGCAACTCCTGCAGAAGAAGCGCGCCGACGATGACGAGGTGGCCTCCACGGCGGAGACCATCATCAAGCAGGTGAAGCGCATCGAGAACATCTGCGACTCCTTGCGGCGCTTCTCGCGCTCGGGGACCGGCGAGCGCGCCACGTTCGACCTCAACGAGCTCATCGAGGAGACGCTGCAGCTTTTGGGCCCCGACCTGCGGCAACAGGAAGTCGCCGTCGTCCGCCAGCTTGATCCCGAGTTGCCGAAGCTGACGGCCAACCGCGACGAGATCGCCCAGGTGCTCCTCAACCTCTGCACCAATGCCATGGACGCCATGCCCGCGGCCGGGACGTTGACCCTGCGCACCGAGTCCTTGAGGGGGGAAGACCGATCCTTGCTGCGCCTGGCGGTGGAAGATACGGGCCACGGCATGTCGGAAGAAGTGCTGAAGCGCATCTTTGATCCCTTCTTCACGACAAAGCCGCAAGACTACGGCACCGGCTTGGGACTTTCGATCACCTACGGCATCATCGAAGCGCACCGCGGCACCATTCAAGTGGTCAGCAAGCCGGAAAAGGGAACGGTCTTCACCATCGAAATCCCCACCGGCGAGGAATCGCGGGAACTTTCGCCGCAGCCGCATTTCGCCGATACCCTGCGCGAGTTCCAGAACCTGAAGACGGACGCCGCGCAGCTCTACCAGCAGCGCCTGCAGCAGAGCGATGCCCAGCGACCCTTCCAGCTATGCTGGCGCGCCCTGCACCGCTGCGCCTCGACGCAGCTCCTCATGCTGCAGCGCCTGGAGCGCTGGGCGAAGCTCGCCTCCTTCAGTCTGCCGGCGGATGAGCTGGAGAACCTCTCGCCCCAGCTCGGCGAGATGGTGGCGCGGGCGCGGGCGGCCCAGGAGGACATGAGGAGCGCCTCGGGGCAGGACGTGGCCCTGCTGCGGCTTGCCTACGAGCTGGAGGTGCAAACGAACGAGATGTGCAGCGCGGTGGCCAATCTCTTCCGCCACCGCATGCCGGAGTTTCATGCCCACGTGGCGCGGGCCTTGTGCAGCCAACTGGAGCTGCTGGCGGAGATGCTGCCACGCTACCTCGACTGATAGGCCTGCGCCGCGGCAAGCAGGTAGACCCCGCCTCGATCCAGGTTGATCCCGCGCTCGCGCCGCGGCCGTTGGCAGCCGCCGCGGCCTCGCCACGGAGGGCGAGCTGAGACCATGACGAACCGAATCCTTGTCGTTGATGACGAAGAGATGGTCTGCGAGGTACTCAAGCAGTTCCTCATCGCGCGCGGCTTCGAGGTCGAGTGCGGCTTCACCGGCCCCGCGGCGCTGGCGAAAGTCGAGGCCGAACCGCCCGACCTGGTGTTGCTCGATATCCGTATGCCGGGAATGAGTGGCGAGCAGGTGTTGGCGAAAATCAAGGCCACGCACCCCGGCATCGCCGTGATCATGGTGACGGCGCTGCGCGACGTTGAGGTGAGCATGCGCTGCATGCAGCTCGGCGCCATCGAGTGCTTGTCCAAGCCCCTCGATCTGGAGAATCTCGAACGCTGCATCCGCTCCAGCCTGCGCTGAGGGGGAAGGAGCAAGCAGAGTTCCAACTCAAGACGCCACGCTGGCCCAGCCGCCGCCGCGGGCGGCGCCTCGCGGCGCCTGGGCGTGCGTGGCTGCGACGCTCTCCTGCTTTGGGGCGAGGATCGCGCCGCGCGCCTTGAGGCTTGCGGCCTGGCGGGGCGGACAGGAAACCTGACGGATCAAAGGGGAGTCGCGATGAGAGAGATCCTGGTCGTCGATGATGAGGTCGACGTCTGTCGGTCACTCCAGAAATACTTGTCGTTAAAGGGCTACGAGGTAACGTACGCAATGACAGGGGAAGCGGCGCTGGAGATCATCCGTCACCAACCCCCCCTCCTCGTGCTTCTCGATATCTGCCTGCCAGGGATGGGAGGCGTCGAGCTGCTCGTGCGCCTCAAGGATGCCTGGCCGGACCTCCCCGTGCTCATGGTCACGGCGGTGAATGAGGAGGAGTTGGGCCGGCAGACCTTGAAGCTTGGCGCGCTCGATTACATCACCAAACCCATTGACCTGAGCTACCTGGAGACCAGCATCCTCGCCAGCATCTTCGCCGACTGAGGGCCTCGCCCCGCCCGCCGGCCAGGCCCTTGCCGGCCCTGCCCTCCCCAATCGGCTCGCAGCCCTACCTCCCTTCCTTCGGCAGCAGTTTCAAGGCCACCGAGTTAATGCAGTAGCGCAGGTGGGTCGGCGGCGGCCCATCGTCGAAGACGTGGCCAAGGTGGGCCCCGCAACGGCCGCAGAGGACCTCCGTCCGCACCATCCCGAAGCCGCTGTCCGTCTCGGTCTCGATGCTCTCGGAAACCAGCGGCGACCAGAAGCTCGGCCAACCGCTGCCGGAGTCAAACTTCGACTCCGAGCTGAACAGCTCGTTGCCGCAGCAGACGCACAGGTAGCGGCCTTTCGTCTTGGTGTCGTAGTAGGCCCCCGTGAAGGCGCGCTCGGTCCCCTTCTGGCGGCAGACCGCATACTGATCGGGCGTGAGGAGGGCTTTCCACTCGTCATCACTTTTTTGCATCTTCTCTGGCATGGCGGAGGACTCCCCTGTACGTTCGCACCCGGAGAGACTGGGCGAGGAGATGCTCCCCGCGCGGCATCCTTCCGGAGGAATGGTTCACCTCGTTGCTCTGGCGTAGTCCTGCACATGGCGTCTACTCGATGACGAGGAGCTCCGGGGTGGGGTGCGTTGACAGCAGCTCGTAGCCGTCGCTGGTGATGACGACCTGCTCCTCGGCATTCAGCAGCCCATCCGCCGTCTCGATCTTCGGCTCGGGCGTGACGATCATCCCGGCCTGCAGCGGCGTATGATCGAACGCATTGAAGTAGGGCGGCTCGGTCTCCAGCCCGATGCCGTGCCCGATGCGTTTCGCCGGATGATCGGAGTAGTTGCGGAAGTCAAGCCGGCTCAACTCCTGCTGCGAGAAGGCGAAAACCTCCGATGCCGGGACGCCGGGCTTGAGCTGCCGCATGACACGGCCGAGGATCTCCCACATCGTCGCATGCTCGTAGCGCTGCCGCGCGCTCGGCGGGCCGAAAACGGCGCGGCGCGTGAAGTCCATCTTGTAGCCGAGGTACGATGGGCCGGTATCGAGATAGAGGACATCCCCTTTCTGGAACGTGCCGTTCGCACCCGTCGCCCCCAGCACCGTCAGGGGGCAGAAGTCCAGGTCCAGACCCTCCTCGGCGTAGTAGCGGTAGATCTTCTTCTTAAACTCCAGCGCCGAGTCGCCGATGCGCAGCTCGCTCAGAGCCCGCTGCCAGGCCCTGCCGCCCAGCTCGCAGGCTTTGCGGGCGCACGCGATCTCCCATGCCGACTTGATCATCCGGCAGCCCCAGATGATCCGCCCGGAGTCGACAAAGCGCGCCCTCGGAAGCTCCTCCCGCAGGCGGAGGAAATCGTTCACGGCGATGCCCAGCCAGGTCTCGCGCCCCAGCTCGAGGGCGATGGCGCTCTGCCGCAGGCCGCGATCCTCCAGCACCTCGCGAAGACCCCAATCAACGGTGCTGTCAGTACTGAATGGCAGGTCCGGGTAGAATTTGCGATCCTCCACCCAGGAGGGGAAGGGCTGGTGGTAGCAGCGAGCAAGGACGTCGGGACCGGCCCAGCAGCGGATGGCCGGCTCGCCCTGGCGCGGCAGCACGAAGAGGAAGGGCCGGCTGCGCAGGCCGCCCGACGGCTTGTGGCCCGCGAAGTAGGAGTAGCTGGTCGGATCGGTCACCACCAGGGCGTCGACGGCATGCCGCTCCATGAGCTGCCGCGCCCGCTCCACGCGCCACGCGTACTCCTCCCGAGGCACTCCCGCCATGCGCCCTCCCGTGGCGATCTCGTCCGCTTCCCGCGCGCCCGCGGGGAGACTCACTCTAGCAACGTCAGCCAGTCCTTGTGCAGCTCATTGCGGCCCTGCACGGCAGCGAAGAAGAGGCGCTGCACGCGCTTCGTCACCGCGCCCGGCGCGCCGTCGCCGATGGGCCGCCGGTCCAGCTCGATAACCGGCGTGACCTCCGCCCCCGTGCCGCAGAAGAAGACCTCGTCCGCCGTGTACACAAAGTCGCGGCTGAAGCACTCTTCCCGCACCGTGAAGTCGGCCTCCCGTGCCAGCCGGATGATGGTGTCGCGGGTGATTCCCTCAAGGATGTGCGTCCGCGGCGGCGTGATGATCTCCCCATGCTGGACAAGAAAGATGTTCTCCACCGATCCCTCGGCCACCTGCCCGTGCGCATCGAGGAGCAGGGCCTCATCGTAGCCGTCGCGGCGCGCTTCGCTGCGCGCCAGTTGAAACAGCAGGTAGTTGCCGCACGCCTTCGCCTTCGTCATCGCGGCGTTGATGTGGTGGCGTGTGTAGGACGACGTCTTGACACGGATGCCGTGCTCGAGCGTCCCCTCGCCACAGTACTCGCCCCAGAACCAGACCGCGATGGCCGCGCTGACACGCGTCTCGCTGGTGTCCAGCGCCATGCCGCCGTACCCGATGTAGACGATCGGACGCAGGTAGCACACTGCAAAGCCGTTCGCCCGGATCGTCTCTTTGCACGCCTCCAGCAGCTCCTGCCGCGTGTAGGGAACCTCCATGCCGAGGATTTTTGCGGAGTTAAAGAGGCGGGCGACATGCTCCCGGAGACGAAAGACGGCTGGTCCTGCGTCAGTCTCGTAGCAACGGATGCCCTCGAACACCCCATAGCCGTACTGGAAGGTGTTGCTGATGAGGTGCACGGTGGCGTCAGCCCAGTCGACCAGCCTGCCGTCGATCCAGATTTTCCGCCCCGATTCCATCGCTCCACCCTCCGGCTGGGAACGAGCTCCATGCAAGGCGCCCCAGGCTCGATGCCGCGGTGTTGAGCCCGCGGCGCTGCGCTCACCAGCCGCACGCCGCGGCGTCGCGCCGCCGATCGGCGGCGCCGAGGAGCGCCACCCCATCATCGACCACCGCCATGAGCGAGCCGAAGGGCTGCGACCCCGCGGGCGCCACGAGCGGTCCGTGAGCGTGCCGGTGCAGTTCGCTGAGCACCGCCCCCTCCATCATATCCTCGAGGACGAACCGGCCGTCGAGGGTGACCGACCAGCGCGGCGCGGCAATGGCCTCGCCCGCATCCTGCCCGCAGGCCAGGACGCGAGTAAGGAACTGCGCCAACGTTGCGGTCTGGCCTGGTCCGCCAGGTGTGCCGCAGGCGATGCACGGCACGCCGTCGCGCAGCACCATCACCGGCGTCAGCGTGTGCGCCGGCCGACGCCGCGGCGCCACGCAGTTGGGGTGGCCCAGGTCCAAATGAAAGCCGAGCATGCGGTTGTTCAGCACCACCCCGGCGCCGCGCGGCGCCACGCAGCTCCCGAAGAAATGGAAGACGCTCTGGATGAGCGACACGGCGTTGCCGAACTGGTCCATGACCACCACGTTCGAGGTATCGGAGCCCCCGGAGCCGGCCGGCGCCCGACCCTGCCGCGGCATCCCATCGCCTCGTCGCCCCTGCACCCGCAAGGCCGCGATCTTCTTCTCCAGGAGGGCGCGCGCCTCGTTTTCGACGGCCGCGGGATCGGCAATGACGCCCAGGGCCTCGAGGTAGGCGTGGACCCGCGCCTGCATGCCGCGCCGCAGCATCTCAACGCTCCCCGCCTCATACCCGGCGATGCCATCGGCTTCGAGCTCCGCGAGCTGCAAGAGGAGCGTCACCCCGTACGAGTTCGGGGGCATGGTTGCCACGGTGCAGCCGTAGAAATCAACCTTCAGCGGCTCCTGCCAGAGGCAGGAGTGCTCGGCGAGGTCCTCCAGGGACAGGAGACCACCCTGCTCCCGGCTGGCGGCGACGAGCCGCTCGGCAATCGCACCGCGGTAGAACGCAGCGCTCCCCTCCGAGCCGAGGAGCTGCAGGGTGGCGGCGAGGTCTCGCTGCGGCAGGACCTCGCCGGCTTGCGGGGGTCGCCCCTGCGGCAGAAAGGTTGCCTTGGCGCCTAGGTCCTGCTCCAGGTGCGCCGCCACGAGCCCGACGTTGCGCGCCAGGTTGGGGTAGACCGGGAACCCCTCGGCGGCGTAGCTGATGGCCGGCTGCAGGAGGTCCGCCAGGCCGCGCGTGCCGAAGCGCTCGAGCGCGGCTTCCCAGGCAGCGACCATTCCCGGCACACTGACGGCCCGGATGCCCGTGGTCGGGATGCCCGCCGCAAAGGCGTGTCGATCCGCTGCCGCCGGCGATCGGCCGCTGCCGTTCAGGCCGTGCAGCGTCTTCGCGGCGGCATCATAGATGAGCATGAAGAGATCGCCGCCCAGCCCGCAGGCGTCAGGGCAGACAACCGCCAGGACGGCTCCGGCCGCCACCGCCGCATCGACCGCGTTGCCACCCTGGCGGAGGATGCTCGCCGCCTCGAAGCTCGCCAGGTGGTGGCCCGACACCACCATCCCGGATCGCCCCCGCACCACCTGGACCATCGCCGCCTTGCCTCCCGCGCGGGATCAGATGACCCGCTCGTTGCCGCCATCGACGGGAATCTGCGCCCCGGTCGTCTTCGCAAAGACGGGTCCGGCAAGGGCGCAGACCACTTGGGCCACGTCGCTCGCCGTCACCTCCACCTTCAAGAGGTTGCTGGTCTTGTATTCCTCGACGCTCTGGCCGTAACGGGCGGCGCGCTCGCGCAGCACCTCGGGGGTCCAGATGCCGGTATCGAAGACCGCGTTGGGATGCACGACGTTGACGCGGATGCCGCTTCCCGCCAGCTCCAGCGCCGCGACCCGCGCCAATTGCGTCAGGCCGGCCTTGGCGACGGAATAAGCGGCGGCGCCCGGGCCGGGGGCCGGGACGTTCTTCGATCCCACGACGATCACCGCCGGCTCAAGCCCCACCTCGAGGTAGGGGATGCACGCCTGCAAGAGGCGCTGGTGGCTCGACAGGTTCACCTCCAGGCTGCGGCTCCAGGTCGCCGCATCCATTTCCGCGATACTGCGGCTGGCCGGGAAGATGCCGGCGTTGCTGATGAGCAGATCAAGGCCCCCGAAGGCTTCCACGACGCCCTCGACGGCCGTCGCCACGGCGGACGCATCGGTGACGTCGCAGGTGACGCCGACGGCGTCGCGCCCGGCGAACAGGCGGGTCACCTCGTCGTTCTTGTCGAGGGCCGCGACCGCGGCGCCCTGGGCGCGCAACGCCTCCGCGCAGGCCCGGCCGATGCCGCTGGCGCCTCCCGTCACCAAGGCGACCTTGCCCTGGAAGGGTGCGCTGGCCGCCCCCTTGGCGAGCTTCGCCTGCTCGAGCTCCCAGTACTCGACATCAAAGAGCTCCTCCTCCGGCAGCGCCCGCCACCCCCCCAGCGCCTCGCCCCACTGGATGGCGCGGATGGTGTGGGCGACGATGTCCGCCACCACTAGCGCCTCGTGCGCCGAGCGCCCCAAGGCGAGCGTCCCGTACCCCGGCCACACCGCCCAGCGCGGCGCGGCATCGAGGCGGGTGAGCCGCGGCGCGGCGTGGCGCTCGAAGTAGCGCCGGTAAGCGTCCGCATAGCGCGCCACCTCCTCCTCGGCATCATCCCCCATGATAACGGGGAGGCGCTTGGTGCGAATGATGTGATCCGGCGTGAGCGGACCACGGCTGGCGATGGCGGAGACATCGGGACGCTCGGCGAAGCCGCGCGCCGCCGCGCCCGCCTCCAGCCGAACCACGAGCGGCGCCCCCCGCACCGAGGAGGCGGCGCGCCGGAAGCGAGCCAGCGGCAGCAGGGGGAGCGCGGGCGGCGGCTCGGCGGCCAGGAGCACCCGCAAGACGCCGCGCCGCTCGAGGTAGTCCTCGGCCTCCGACACCAGGCCGATCATGCGCTCGTAGCTGGCGCGCGCCTCGTCGGCGAAGGTGAAGACGCCGTGGTTCAGCAGCACCATCCCCTCGAAGGCGCTCCAGTCGAGGTCGCGCGTCATCTCGTAGACCCTGCGCGCCAGGATGAAGCCGGGCATGACATAGGGGACGATGAGAACCCGCGCGCCGTAAATCTCCCGCATGCGCTCCTCGCCCGCGTCGGTATTGGTGATCGCCACGACGGCATCGGCGTGGGTATGATCGACGTAGGCGCGCGGGATGATGGCGTGCAGGATGGCTTCCACCGACGGATTCGGCGCGTTGGGATCGAGCATCGCCGCTCGCTGGACGCGCACCATCTCGGCGTCGCTCATGCGCGCCACCCCGGCCATGCGGCGCAGCACCTGCAGCCGCACCGGCGCGAAGCCCGCCGCCTCGATGGTGGCGAGGTCCCAGCCGCTCCCCTTGACGTAGAGCACCTCTTCAAGATCGCCGAAGAAGTTGGCGGCTTTCATCTTCAGCGAGGTGTTGCCGCCGCCGTGCAGCACCAGGTCCGGCTCGCGCCCCAGCAACCGCGACGTGTAGACCCGCAGCGCCAGCGCGTCTCCAGCGCAGGCCCTCGCCTCGTCAGCGTCCCACAAGCTCTTCACGAACCGCCTCCACGCGCGCCCATCTCAAGAAGAGAACCACTGATGGACACGGATAGACACGGATGATGCAGCATTTTCACTTCTCCGTGTTCATCTGTGTTCATCCGTGGTTCCTTCCTCATCCGCGGTTCTCACAGAACAACCCTTTTCCATTCGAGTTTCGGACGCTTGAAATTCAGAATGATCCCGACTCTTAATCTTGTGATTTTGAGGTAGTTTAGAATCTGAGCGAGCTCCAGATCCGTGATCTTCTCGACGGCCTTCGTATCGACAACGATCTGGTTGAAGGCGATCAGATCGGGCACGTAGTCCCCAACTTTCACGCCCTTGTAGATGACATCGAAGCGAGACTGCTGCTGAACAGGGATGTTGCGCAGACCAAACTCGACGACCAAGGCGTTTTCGTAGGGCTTCTCAAGTAGTCCATGCCCCAGGCCATTTAACACTTCCATTGCGCAACCGATAATCTGCCACGTCTCTTCTTCATGCAGGAATGGACCTTCTTGAACCACTGATGGACACGGGTTCACACGGATGTCTTTTGCAAGAGAACCCTGATCTTTTTCCCGTCCCATAAATCCGTGTCCATCTGTGTTCATCCGTGGTTCCCTTCCTCCCTACCCCGCCATCCAACGCAGGAACTGCTCGAACAGCGCCTGGCGATCGATGCCCTCGAAGAAGTGCGTGCCGCCTTCCAGGAGGGGGGTCTCGCAGGGTCCGGCGGCGTTGGCGGCGATGCGCCGCGCGTGCTGGTAGGGAATCGCCGCGTCGCCCTTGCAGTGGACGAGGTAGATCGGCCGCGGCGCAATCGCGGTGACGTTCACCTTGGCGTTCGCCGCGGCGGTATCGGCGTCGTCCAGCTCGCCGAAACGGTCGCGCAGAATGCCGCGGCTGTCAGGCCGGTCGCGGTAGACGTCCTCCAGGGAGGCGAACGAGGCGAGGGCGATGCCGCCGGCGATCAGCGGGTCGCGCGCCGTGGCCGTCACCGTCATTGTCCCACCCGTGCTTAACCCCATCATCCAGACCCTGAGGCCCCGTTCGCGCAGCCAGCCGGCGAGGAAACTCATGTCCCGCGGCCAGGCCGCCAGCTTCGGAGCGCCGGTGGATCGCCCGTAGCCGCGATGCTCCAAACTCAGCACGTGCGCGCCGCGCTCAGCGAGGTATTCCTGCAGGTCCCGGAACTTGTGGCTTCCACCCCAGCCATGACTGAAGACGACGCCCAGGCCGTCGGCGGCGCGCGGCACAAAGAACTTGCAGAAGAGGAAACACCCCTCGTGCTCGAGGTGGAGGTCCCAATGTCGCGGCGGCGGTTTCATGCTGCCCTCATGGCGGGGGGGACGCTCCGCGTCCCTCGCGCGCGAGGCATGGCGTATGCCGGGGCGGCGCTTGCCCCGCCCGCTTACTGCGTCTCTCGCGCGCGCAGAGACGGCTCGTGGGGCCGGCTGGCGACGCGTCAGAAGGAGACCACCTTCTCCGCCTCCACGACCCACCTCACGAGGTCCTGCATGGAAGCGATCTCGGCGCCCTCAATCATCTCACCCTGTTCCAGAGCACGCTCCGCCGCGCAGACCCCGCACAGCTTCACGCGCACCCCTTGCGCGAGGGCGGCCTTCATGAGCCCCTCGCAGTTCGGCATGCGCTCATCCGCAAGAAAGGGCATCTCCTTCGGCGCCTGACCTTTCTTGCAGACGAGCACCGCATCCTCGAACAGGAAGAGGTTCACCTCGTGGTTCTCGTAGCGTGCCGCCAGGACGAAGCGCAGGGTGGTGTAGAGCCGCTCCTTGCCGTACGGCGGCTCCCCAACAATCACCGTAATGGTTGCCATGCACCTCCTCCTTCGTCACAGCTCGGCAGCGTCACCTGGCAGCGAATGAGGGGATGCTTCCACGGCGGCAGCCCAAAGAGACTGACCGGGACATCGCGGGCGTGGTTCGGGACCGGGAGGCGGCCGGCATCCTCCCCGGCGCCCCCTGGGATCACAGGCAACGCCAGATGGTGTGGCGGCTCGCCGTCTCGGCGGCGTATTCTTGCATGCTGGAGGGGCAAACTCAACGGCGCTCCGGGCGGCACGGCGAGCGGCACAGGCCCGCGCCAGCGCGCGCATCCCGGAGGCCGCGATCGGCAGGCGCAAGACCGCGCCGACGGCGCCGCGCCCTTGCGCGCCGCCACCACACGCTCAGCGGCATGGCGCCGATAGCGAAGCCTGTTGCTTTTCCTTTGCTCATAACGTATATTGCGCCCCGTGCCCAAGGCCGGAGTGTGCTGGAGCGACAGGCGGCGGAGCATCTTTCTTTCCTGGATGCGGCGACTCACTCGGAGCAGAGCAATGGCGTTAGGATTGATCGGCAAGAAACTCGGCATGACGCATATCTTCGACTCGGAGGGGAACCCGATCCCCATCACGCTCATTGCCGCCGGGCCGTGCAAGGTGGCGCAGGTGAAGTCGGTGAAGCGGGACGGCTACCGCGCCGTTCAACTGGCTTTCGAGGTCATGCGTGAAAAGCGCCTCTCCAAGCCGGAGGGGGGACATCTCCGCAAGGCGGGCATCGAGCCCATGCGGGTGCTGCGGGAATTTCGCCTCGACGCTTCGCAGCAGCCGGAGGTGGCGCCGGGAGACACGCTTGACGCCAGCCTCTTCAAGGTGGGCGACCTCGTCGATATCATCGGCACATCGAAAGGGCGCGGCTTTACGGGCGTGATCAAGCGGCACGGATTCAGCGGCACCGCCAGCAACACGCATGGCTCCCATGAGTATTTCCGGCATGGCGGCTCCATCGGTGGCCGTTTCCCTCAGCACGTCATCAAGGGGGTGGGGATGCCGGGGCGCTACGGCGGCAGCCGCGTCACCATGCAGAACCTGCAAGTGGTGGATGTGCGCCCGGCGCAGAACCTCCTGGCGGTGCGGGGAGCCGTGCCCGGCTCCCGCAACGGCTATGTCTTCATTCGCCCTGCGAAGAAGGGACCGGCCCCGACCTCAACCTCCGGCTCGTAGAAGCGCCATCGCTGGCGATGGGCGCGGCGCCGTGGGGAGGGGGTGTTTTCCCCGCGCCCAGCCCGCCGCCGTACCCCACCGCCGCGAGCTTCGCAGGCGCGGCACCACGGAGCATGGGGGTCAATGATCCCCGCCACGCGCCTTCCCTCTCCTACCGCTCTCCACACCTCCGATGCCCCGGCGGGTGCCGCAACTTGCCGCTACGGCGCAGCGCGCAGCGCCTCAAAGCTTTCCGGCCGTTGCAGCATGGAGTCATAGGAAAAGAGGACGATCAGGCCGGGCCGCAGCTCCTCCACCACGTCGAGCTGGCGGCGCAGTTGGCCGAGGTCGTCGAGCAGCATGTACGCCCCCAGGCCGATAGCGGCCCGCGAGCGACCCCCTACCGCCAGCGCCTGCCGGCTGAGGTGGCGAACGAGCTGCGTATCCGTCGAGTACGCCATCACCACGGCGAAATCGAGCAGCCCCTCATCCAACCATCCCCGCCAGTCCTGAAACGCCGTCAGGTACGCCCGATCGGCCCAGGCCAGCACCGCCGCCGAGAGCGCCATGTCGGGGTTCGCTTGCTTCACGAGCCGGTGCGCCCGGCGCACAAAGGCGTTCACCTGCCCGCGCCGCCACTCGTCCCAGCCCTTGGGAGCGATGAACCTGCCCTCCTGCCTGGTGAAGCGCCGCTGGCTCTGCCGCTCGAAGCGCTCCCGACTCTCCACGCCATAGCCGAAGTCCACCCCCGCGGCGAAGCGCACACCCGGGTTGATCGGCACGACGTACGGGTAGCGGAGGAAATCGAAGTGCACCCCATCAAGCTGCGGGTGGAGATCGATCAGCTCCGCCACGATGGCCAGGAGCTCCTGCTGCACCCGCTCGCTGCCGGGATCGAGCCAGTAACCGGGGGTGCCGAGAACGAAGTAGCGGCCCAGCTCGCCGGGGATGCGGAACTCCTCGTAGTCGAGCATGGAGCGACCGTAGTTATCGACGAGCACGGCCTCGCGGCCGAGCCGCCGCAAGATCGGCGCCTGCCGATTCGCGGCGATGCGGAAAACGTTCACCCAGGCATGGACGCGCAGGTTGCGGCGGTGGGCCTGCTCGAGGATGTAGGCGAGAGGGCTGCGATACCCCGGGATGGCGGCGCGGCGGCTCGGTTCGTCATCGGCCAGCTTCGATGGGTACCAGGAGCGGTTGCCGCGGTAGACCTGCACGAACAGGTCATGCACCCCTGAGCTTTCGGCGCGGCTCAGCATCTCATCGATGCGGGCCTGCGAGTCGAGGGTGCGGTTGCTCCCCTCGTTGAGCACCCACCAGCCGAGCCGCGGCGGCAGGAGAAGGCCGCAGCCGCTGAGGAAGAGGCTGGAAAGAAGCAAAAGCAGCGCGGCGCCGCGGGCCCTGCACGCAGCGACTCGAGAGGCGGGGCGAGGGACGAACGACTCCTCCATCCTCGCTACTCCACGTCGGGGATAGGCGGCTGAGAGGAGGGCCGGAGCAAGGAGATGCGGCGGCGGGCCGCGCCGGCAGGAGCAGCCCCCTGCCGGCGCGCGGGGCCGCCAGCGCCGGGCGCTACCACGTCGCCTGCAGCTCTTGGTGCTTCGCCTCGAGCTGCTGCTCGAGTGTCTGAATGCGGCTGCGCAGCTCCTCGAGATCGATGAGCTGTTCACTGCTGCGGCTGGCCGCGGCAGAGGTGGTGTAGCGCAGCGGCGTGAGCCGCTCGGGGTTGTAGTTGAGGCTGAGGACATCGTAGCGGCCATAGTTGCCCAGGATGTCATGCGTCCACTTCGCCTCGACGACGTCCTCGAAGTCGGCATCGGCGTAAAGAATGCCTTCCCCATCCTCCTTCGGACCCGCCCGGAACTCCCCGTTCGGACCGATGATGGCGGTGCAGCCGCCGCCATCAATGATGCGGGCCTTCTCTTCCGGCGTGTCGCACAAGGCGTCGATAGTCGCCTGGTCCATATAGCCGGTGGAGCTGATCAGGAAGAGCTTCCCCTCGTGGGCATGCTGGCGCACCCGGAAGAGAACGCTTTCGCGCTGCAACGCCGGGAAGAGGTTGCAGGGGAAGGCCGGCCAGCCTGCCACGTGAATCTTCTCGCCGCGCGCAATGAGGCAGAACTTCGCCAGGCTGTTGGCGTGCTCGCCGCAGAGCAGTCCCCCGAGCTCGCCATACTCGGTGGGGAAGACATGCAGGTGGCTGCCATCGCCGCGTCCATAGATGAGCTTCTCGATGATCGTCGGCTGCAGCTTGCGGTGCACGCCGAGGATGTCGCCGGCGGGATTAATGAAGAGCTGGGCATTGTAGAGCGTGCCGAGGCTGTGGCGATCACGCTCGTTGATGCCGCAGACGACGTACATATGCGCGGCGCGCGCCGCCTGGCAGAGGCGATCCGTCGCCGGGCTGGGCACCTCGATCCCCTCCCGGACGATGGCGCGGAAACGCCTCCCCTCCTCTTCCAGGAACGGGTTCGTCAGCTTCGTGAAGTACCAGAAGGGCGGGCCGGAGATATGGAACTCTGGAAACCCGATGATCTTCGCGCCGTGGTCCGCCGCCTCCTCGATGAAGCGGCAGGTCTTCTCGATGGTCGCCTCGCGATCCATGTAGACCGAGGCGATCTGCGCCGCCGCCAAACGCACGCGTGGAAATACGTCGCCCATCTCTCTCCCTCCTCACCGAAATATCCCTGGAACGGGACATGCCCACCACCCGCCGCCGCGTTCTCTCATCTATAGCAGCCGCGGCGCCGGGAGACAAGCCGCAGGTTGTTGCGAACCACTTCCCGACGGCCCACCGCCGCAGCGCTTTTCTTGACACCTTGCGGCGGCGCTGGCAGAAGGAAGGCCAGGCTGGCGAGAGATCGGCAGCGACGGGCGGGAATTCCTTGCGAGGCGGCGGGTGTCGCTCCGCAAGGTACGCAGAGCGGCGGCTCCGCCATACCTCCTCCACCTTCAGGCGGGCCCGCTCCACGGCGCCCCCCTTCAGGCGGCGACACCATGATGCTGGAAGCCGGGGTTCTCATCATTTTTTTTGCCGTGCTGGTGGTCTGCATCCTTATCATGATGTACGTGCGCCCCTGAAGACTATGCCGCGGCGGCACGGAGGCCGGCGCCGAGCATTCGAGTTGACCTCGTTTCGCGGCGCACCGTATCATAGCTGAGCAGCTCGCGCCGCATCGGGGGGGAGCCTCGGCGGACTAAGTCCCAGAGCCGGGCCGCGCGCTAACCTCGCCGGCAGGGAGCCGCAAGCATGGATGTCCATGCCGTTCTGAAGATGGCACGCGACGCGGGCGTGCAGATGGTTCGCTTCCTGTACTGCGGCAATGACGGCGTCATCCGCGGCAAGGCCACCCACATCGACTACCTGGAGCACCGCTTGGAGGCTGGGTTGGGGCTGACGGTGGCCATGCAGTCGTTCACCATGCTCGACCAGCTCGCCGAAGGCGCCAGCTTTGGGCCGGTGGGCGAGGTGCGCCTCATCCCCGACCGGGAAACGTTCCGCATCGTCCCCTACGCCCGCAGCTCGGCCCGCCTGCTGTGCGACCTCTACACGCTCGAGCACGAGCCCTGGGAGGTCTGCCCGCGTTCCTTCTTGAAGCGCATGATCGCCCGCGCCGCCAGCCAGGGCTACCTGATGAAGGCGGCGTTCGAGAACGAGTTCTACCTCGCCCGCCGGACGGAGCAGGGCTTCGTCCCGTTCGACACCAGCCCCTGTTTCAGCTCGATCGGCATGGACTCCGCCGATGCCGTCATGAGCGACATCATTGCGGCCTTGAACAAACAGCACGTCCATGTCGAGCAGTACTACCCCGAGCTCGGTCCGGGGCAGCAAGAGGTACCGGTGCGCTATGGGGATGCCCTCGGCGCCGCGGATAACCAGCTCATCTTCCGCGACACGGTGCGCGGCGTCGCCGCCGCGCACGGCCTGCTCGCCAGCCTGGCGCCCAAACCCTTCGCCAAGCAGGCGGGCAACAGCTCCCACCTGCACTTCAGCATCTGGGATGGAGAGGGGCACCGCAACCTCTTCTTCGACGCTCAGGGTCAGTATGGCCTCAGCGACCTCGGGCGGCACTTCCTGGCCGGGGTGCTGCATCACCTTCCCGCCCTCCTGGCGCTGACGGCTGCGAGCGTCAACTCCTATCGGCGCCTGCAGCCGCGTTTCTGGAGCTCCGCCTATATCTCCTATGGGCCGGATAACCGCGAGGCCTCGATCCGCATCCCCTCGAAGTACCGGCAACGCGAGATGGAGAGCACGAACCTCGAGCTGAAGCCGGTCGATTCCAGCTCGAACCCCTACCTGGCGCTTGGCGGGGTTCTCGCCTGCGGCCTCGATGGCGTGGCGCGCCGCCTGCCCCTGGGCGAGCCCGCGCGGCAGGACCCAGATGCGCTGCCGCCCGAGGAGCGCCGACGCCTCGGCATCAGCCGCTACCCGCTGAACCTCGCCGAGGCCCTTGCCGCCCTGGAGGCCGATGCCGTGCTCCGCGACGCCCTTGGCGCTGCCCTGCACCGTGAGTACCTGATCGTCAAGCAGGCGGAGTGGAAGGCCCTGAGCGAGATGGATGAAGCCTCGGAGATTGCCGCGCACTTCTACAAGTATTGAGCCGCTCGACCCTCCGGCGCCTCGAGCCTGAACTGCGAGGTGTTGAGCGTGCGGGCGGCATGGCCGTCAGGAGCCGCCCGACCACCAGAGGCTGGGGGTGCGGCGTTGCCCCCGCTTTCCAGTTGCGCTCCATGCCCCTCGATCTCTCTCCCCTGCCGCTGATCGACGCGCACTGCCACAGCCTTCTCCGCGACTTCACCCAGCTCGACGAGGCGGCGTTCCTCGGCCACTTCAGCGAATCGAGCGATCCTCAGCAGCTCCTCCACCACGTGCCGCACAGCCTCTTCTGGCACGGCGCGCAGCGACTCCTCTCCTCCCTCCACGGCTGCGCGCCGGAGCTGCCGGCGCTCCTCGAAGCGCGCCGCAAGACGGCGCCGGCCGAGCTCATTACTCGGCTGCTCAGCGGTCAGGGGTATCAGGCGATGCTCGTCGATCGCGCCTATCCGCCGCACGGCCTTCCCCTGGAAGAGCTCCAGGCGCTCCTCCCCGCGCGGCTCTACGAGGTGGTGCGCATCGAAGCCGTCGCCGAGGAACTGTTGCCGCAAACCTCCGGCTTGCGCGCCTTGCAGCGCGCCTTCGGGGAGGCCCTGCGGCGCGCCGTCGAGGCCGGCGCGGTGGCGTTCAAGAGCATCATCGCCTACCGTGCCGGCCTGCGCCTCGACGCGCCGTCGGAGAGCAAGGCGCGGGCCGCGTACAAGCGCGAGATTGAGGCGGCCGAGCAGAGCGGCAGGGTGCGTCTCCAGGAGGCCCCCCTACTTGCCATCCTGCTGCGCCAGGCCCTCGAGATCGCGGCGGAGCATGGCTTGCCGTTCCAGTTCCACACCGGCTTTGGAGATCAGGACCTCGACCTGCGGCTCGCCGATCCGCTCCACCTGCGGCCGATCCTCCGCGACCCCGGCCTCGCCGGCGTGCCGATCGTGCTCCTCCACGCCGGCTACCCCTACGTGCGTCAGGCCGGCTACCTGGCGAGCACCTACCCGCAGGTGTACGTCGACTGGTCCCTTGCGGCGCCCTTCCTGCACCTGGGGCTCGAGCCCCTGCTGGCAAGCCTGCTGGAGCTGGCGCCGTTTTCCAAGCTCCTCTTCGGCTCCGACGCGCATGGCATCCCGGAGCACTGGTTGCTGGCGGCGCGCTGGAGCAAACGCGCCCTTGGGCAGGTGCTCAACCGCTACGTTGAGCGCGGCTGGTTGAGCACCAGCCAGGCCTCTGACGCCGCGCACCTCATGCTCTGGAAAAACGCCGCCATCCTCTTCCGCCTGCCGTCGAGTCCGTCAGCGCGCGGCTGAGATGCCGCTCCGCGGCCCACGCGACGTCCCAGAGACCCGCCCGCGACGCTTGCCGGCGCTTCGGCGGCGCCTGGGGGGGCCGCGCGGCGGGCTGGGAGGAGACTGCGGCGGCGACAGCACGCTGCGGGGCGCCGCTGGAGAGCCGAGAAAATAATGTGAATACTGTAACGAGGCAGGAGCTTGGTAGTCTAATATAGACCGTAGGTGTGCGGCGAGGGTCCCGAAGAAGTTTGCGGCAGGGCGCGGAATTGGCCATACTGTGGCGCAGTCGAGTGCGGCTCCTGCCAACGGGCGCGAAGGCCAGAGAGCGGTAAGCTCTCTGTCTGCGTTCGGGGCGGCTGGCCGAGGGGCACGTCATGGCGCCGCCCGGATGTTCTCCTGGCGACAGCCGCGCCTGTCCTCTTACCATCACCTCATGTGCCAGCTCTCGCAGTTACCAGTCTCACGATCGCAGAGGCGCGGGGACGCGTAAGGGTCTTGTTGTGAGAGGGAGAGGAGGGAGGGAGCGGGCCCTCCGAGGAGGTCGCATGCAACCACCGAGCCGTGCGTATCCCTCTGATTTTCAAGCGGTGCGCGGCTACTTCACGCAGCTTGCGCGGCGCCTTCGTAGGCTTGCCGGGCTGCACGTGCTCCTCCTCGCCCTCCTCGGCGCGGCAGCCCTGATCCTCCTTGGTCCGGCCGCCGCCACCCTCAAGCACCTTTTCCCCTGGGCCCCGCTGTTCTATGCCGGTCTCGGCCTCCTCCTCGCCGGCGCCTTTCTCGTCCAAGCCTTCCGCTGGTTGCTGCGACACTGGCGAGCGGAAGACCTCGCCCTGCGGTTGGAACAGCTCTACCCCGGCCTGCGCAACGACGCCATCAGCTCGCTGCAGCTCGAAGCCTACACACAGCCCGCGCCGGAAGAGGCGGGGAGTGCAGCGGCCCCCGCCCGTCCCGCGGACGGGGAGGCCGAACCGCGTGCCGGCCGCCGGGGCGCGGCACGGCGCGGCAGCGTCTCCACCAGCCTCATCCACGCTCTCCAACGCGCCACGCGCCGAAAGCTCGAGGCGATCGACGCCCAGGTGCTCGTCCCCATCCGCAACCTCAAGTGGCTCAGCGTCGCCTGCGCGCTGGGTCTGGCCGCGCTGCTCGTGACGCTGGCGATGCAGCCGCAGACGCTGCGCCTGGCGACGGAACACCTCTTTCACCCCCTTGCCAGCATGCCGCCGCGCCATTTCACCATCACTATGGAGCCGGGCGACCGCCAGGTGGCGCGGGGGCAGGCCGTCACCCTCACCGCCCAAGCCCATGAGCGCCAGCCCGCCAGCATGCGCCTTGCCTTGCGCTTTGCCGACGGCAGCCGCCGCGAGATGGTGATGCAAGCCGCCGCCGCATCCGGGGCTGACGCCGCCGCGATCGACCCGCAACGCGGCGGTCGCTTCACGCACACCCTGGCGCGGGTTCAGCAGTCGTTCCGCTACCGCGCCGCCTCCGGCGTTTCCCAGTCGGAGGAGCACGCCATCACCGCGGTGGACCCGCCGCACCTCGGCAACGTGCGGGTGAGCTACGTCTTCCCGAAGTACACCGGTCTGGCGCCGAAGGCGGAGGTGCCGAGCGGCCACATCCAGGCCCTGGTGGGCTCGGAAATCACCATCCACTTCGACGCCGACAAGGAGCTGCAAAACGGCAAGCTCGCCTTTGACGATGGCTCGGAGGTACTCCTCGAGGTCCAGAGGGAGGCCCAAGCGAGCGACAGGCCGGCGAACGAGGCCAAAGCTCCGGCGGTGGACTCCTTCCGGGGGATGAGCGTCACCGGCGTCTTCATCCTGACGCGCAGCGGCACCTATCGGGCCGAGGTCACCGACACCCTCGGTTTCCGCAATCCCGAGCCGGTGGTCTACTCGATGAAGGCGGTTCCCGACGCCTCCCCGCAGGTGGAGATTCTCGAGCCGGCCACCGATCTCGTAGTCGACGAAGGGCAGAACCTGAACCTCGTCTTTCTGGCTCGAGATGATTTCGGCATCAGCCAGGCCACGCTCGTCTACCACAAGGGAAACAAGGAGGCGCAGCGCCTCCCTGTCGAGACGCTGCGCGAGCGCAAGACCCTCTACAAGAGCTCGTATACGTGGTCCCTGGCTGGTCTCGGCTTGGAGGCCGGTGAAGAGATCACCTACTTCCTCGAAGTGGAAGACAACGACATCATCTCCGGCCCCAAGAAAGGTGTCTCGAAGACCTACCGGCTGACGCTGCGCAGTCGCGAGGCGGTCCACGAGGAAGCGCAGAAGAGCCAGGAGGAGATCACCAACGAGCTCCTCGATCTCCTTGCCGAGCAGCTCGAGATGCAGGCCGACACGGAGAAGCTCGCGACCCAGGCGTTGCCGCGAAGCCTCGATGAGGCCGAGCCGTATCGCAACCTCCTGGAGCGCGATGCAAGACTCCAGGAGCGCGTCGACCGCCTGAGCCAGAAGGTGTCCGAAGCGCAGCAGCGCATCCAGCAGGACCCCCTCAATAACTACGGGGCTTACCTGGATATGAACACCCTGCGGCAGAACCTCCAGTACCTGCGCCAGACGTTGCAGCCGCAGGCCTCCAAGGCCCTCGAAGGTCTCAGCAGCCGCGAACCGCCGCCCTCTCCGAGCTCCGAGCCGCAGGGGCTGCCGGAAGAGCTGCAGCGGCGCGCCAGCCGGCCGGATGCCCGGGCGGGATCGCCCCCCCAGCCCGAGCGCCGCTCCGATCAAGCCTTTGAGTCGCGCCTCAACGATCTCCTGTCGCAGCAGGAGCAGGTGACCTCCGAGATCGAGCGCCTCAGCTCCTTCAGCGAGGAGATGCAGCAGCGGCAGCAGATGTCCGATCTCGGCAACCTCGGCAAGCAGCTCACCAACCTCCAGAACCGGCTCCTCGATCGTCTCGACGCCATGCAGAAGGGCATGGACGCGGCCGCTCGCGGCGCCCTCGAGAAGGAGCTGCAGCAGGTCCAGGACCTCATGGCGAAGCTCAGCGAGGCGCTGCGCAAGCTGCCCAGCCAGCTTCCCGACGAGTTCCTCAACCAAGCCAACGTCAAGGAGCTTGGCCTCGACCAGATTCAGCAGGGGCTCGACGAGGTGCGGCGCAAGCTCGCCGAGGGAGACCTGGAGGGGGCGCGCCAGGCACTCGAGCGCATGATGCAGAAGCTCTCGCAGATGCTCGCCATGCTGCAGAACGCCCAGCAGATGGCGGAGCGGAATGCCATGGGCGGCATGCAGAACTCGGCGCAACGCTCCTCCAGCGAGATGGAGGAGATCATCAAGGAGCAGGGCGACATCCTGCAGCTCACCCAGGCAGTCGAGAAGGCGCTTGCCGGGCGACTCATGGAGGCGCAGAAGGAGGCGCTTGAGCGCCTTGTCCCGAAGACGAAGGCGCAGCTCGAGGCCCTCCGCAACATCAACCGCAATGCCTGGCGGGATAGCACGCTCGACCCCAGCTTGCAAATCTGGAGTTTCGACCAGTTCAACGCGGTCGATAAAGCCGTCACCTCGATGAAGGAGAGCCTCGACAATCGCCGCATCGCCGAGTTCGCCGAGCAGGCGCGGGCGGCGCTCGAGGAGTTTGAGCAGCTCGGGCGCGCCGCCGAGGCCGAGCCGCGCCCGCCGCTGCGCGACGATCCGCTGGAGCCGATGCGCCGTCGCGCCAGCGTGGCGCAGCGCACCCTGAAGGAAATCCTGCAGGCCCTCGAGGGTCTGGAGGTTTCGCCGCGACGCCTCCTGAGCGAGGCGGAGCTCCAGGCTCTCGAAAAGCTCACGGGCCGCGAAGGCGACCTGCGGGAGCGCACCGAGCGCTTCCACGAACGCCTGCGCGAGATCGCCAAACTCCTGCCGTTCCTGCCGCAGGAAGTGGTGGATCAGATCGGCGCCGCGGTTCCCAACATGGCCGCGGCAACCAAGGAACTCTCCCACCAGCGCCCCCGCCAGGCCGCCGTGCAGGAGACGGAGGCGCTGCGGCATCTCTTGCAAAGCCAGCAGAGCCTGCAGCAAGCGCTCCAGCAGATGGCGCAGCGGGGAACCATGGGTGGCATGGCGATGCCGCTCATCCTGCAGTCCCGGGCGCAGCCGCTCCTCCCCGGCATGCCGAACATGCCGCCCATGCAGCCGGGACAGCTCCAGGAGGGGGTGATGGGGGTGAACCGCGAGAACTTCCGGCTGCCGCAAGCGGGGGAGTACCAAGTGCCGAAGGTCTTCCGCGAGGAGATCATGGAGGCGCTGAAAGAGGGAGTCCCCGAAAGCTTCCGCGAGCAGGTGGAGCAGTACTACCAGAACCTCGTCGAGTGATTCCCGAGCGAAACCGGCAATGACCGGCACGGCGTTGGGGTTGGGGTTGGCAGAGGAGGGGCGGGGCGTGCGGACCGCGGTTCACTGGCGATCGGAACATGACGGGCATCGCAAGGGTCTCGTGGCCGGGCGGGATGCTGCGGCGGGCGGCATGGCCTGCCTCGGCGACCGGCCAGGGTCTGCGTGGCCCCGCAGGCTGCTGCGCGATCGACTCCGCGGGCGGACTGCCTGGGCGTTGATCTTCGTCGCGCTGGCGGCTGCCGTCGCCGGCTTTTCGGGGCCGGGACGCGCCTCCGTCCTTGCCGCCTCGGCACCTTCGGCCGCACCTTCGGCGCCGGCGGGTTCGCCAGCAATCCCCGCGGAGGTCCTCCCTCCCCCGGCGCTGCCGCCCGGGGCGCGCGCCGCGCTCGACACGACGGAGCGCCGCCTCGAAGCCTGGGACTTGGCGGCCGCCCGAGAGGCCCTGAAGGAGGCCACAGCCGCGGCGCCGCGGCACCCGGAGACGCTCGTCATGCAGGCGCGCCTGGCCTTCTACGCCGGTGAGTACGAGCGCTCCGTGCAGCTCTTTGAGGAGGCGCTCGCGGCGGGGGAGAAGCGTGCCGAGATCGAGTCCTCGAAGGAGTTCGTGCGCGCCACGGGGGAGGCCACAAAATCCCTCACCCGGCGCGAGAGCAGGCACTTCATCCTGGCGCTGGATGAAGCGAGGGACGGCATCCTGGCCGAGTACGCGCTCGACACGCTCGAACGCGCCCAGGCTGCGCTGGCGGCGATGCTGGGTTTCGAGCCGACGCAGAAGGTGCGGGTGGAGATTTTACCGGATCACCAGAGCTTCCACGCCGCCTCGAGCCTATCGGTGCGGGATATCGAGGTCATCGGCGCCATCGGCATCTGCAAGTTCAACAAGGTGATGCTGCTCACGCCGCGGGCCCTGGCGCGCGGCTACCGCTGGCTCGACGCCCTCGCCCATGAGTACGTGCACTACGTGATCGTGCGTCTGTCGAACAACCATGCGCCGATCTGGTTCCACGAAGGGCTGGCGAAGTACGCCGAGGCCCTCTGGCGGCTGCCGGCGAGCAACTACCTGGCGCCGGTGAACCAGAACCTGCTGGCGCAGGCGAGCTCCGCCAACCGCTTCGTCGGCTTCGACCGCATGGAGCCCTCCCTGGTTGATCTCGATACCGCCCAGGAAGCGCAGCTCGCCTACGCCGAGAGCGCCTCGGCCATCGCCTACATCCTCGAGCGTTACGGCAACGCCGCCCTGCGCCAGGTGCTGGCCGCCATGCGCGAGCAGAAGGAGGAGGGCGCCGCCCCGGCGATTGCGCAGGTGCTCAAGGTTCCCTTTGAGCAGTTTCAACGCCAGTGGAAGGAGTACGTCGCGCAGCTCAAGTTGAAGCCGATTGAAGGGTTGGAGCTGCTGACGCTGAAGGTGAAGGGGAATGAGGGCACCGACGAGCGCCAGGAGCTGGCGGAGATCAAGTCGGCGGTGGCGCGCAACCACGTGCGTCTGGGGGACCGCCTGCGCGACCGCGGTCGCAGCGGCGCGGCGCTGATCGAGTACCGCCGCGCCCTCAGCAAGAGCCCGTACTCCCCCCCCGTCATGGCGAAGCTGGCGCGCTCGCTGCTGCGGCACGGCAAGGTCGAGGAGGCGTCGGAGCTTCTGCAGCGAGGCGCGTCGCTCTACCCCGACTACGGGCCGCTCCACGTCAGCCTGGCGGACGCCTTGCACCAGCGGCAGCGCTATGACGAGGCGGCCGAGCACTACCGCGAGGCGGTCGCCATCAACCCCTATGACCCGCTCATCCACCGCAACCTGGCGGTCATCGCGCGGCTGCAGGGCCGCAGCGACGAGCTGGCGCGCGAGGAGGCGGTGCTGCGCAAGCTCCTCGGCGGGTCGCCGGAGCGCCGCTCCAGCCCCTGAGATCAGCCGGAGACATGCGTCATCCCTTCAGTTCCCGAGCCTGACGGCAGCCGGAGAATCTCCATGTACGACGAGACCACTGAGCCAACAATCCCTGACCTTGAGCCGACGGACGCGGACCTGGCCGCAGTGGCCGACCTGCATGGCAGGCGCGACGCCATCGTGCATGAGCTGCGCAAGGTGATCGTGGGGCAGGAGCAGATCATCAACGAGCTCCTCGTTGCCCTCTTCTGCCGCGGCCACTGCCTCCTCGTCGGCGTGCCCGGGCTGGCGAAGACCCTGCTCATCAACTCCCTGGCGAACATCCTCGACCTCACCTTCAACCGCATCCAGTTCACCCCCGACCTCATGCCGTCGGACATCACGGGCACCGATATCCTCGAGGAGCATCCCGAAACCGGCCAGCGCTCCTTCCGCTTCCTGAAGGGGCCGATCTTCACGAACATGTTGCTTGCCGACGAGATCAACCGCACGCCGCCGAAGACGCAGGCGGCCCTCCTGCAGGCCATGCAGGAATACCGCGTGACGGCGGGAGGCCAGACGTACCCCCTCACCCTCCCCTTCTTCGTGCTGGCGACGCAGAACCCGATCGAACAGGAGGGGACCTACCCCCTGCCCGAGGCGCAGCTTGACCGCTTCATGTTCCACATCGGGGTGGACTATCCCAGCTTTGACGAGGAGGTGGAGATCGTTGCCAGCACCACCTCGCAGTATGAGCCGCGGCTCCAGCACGCCCTCGATGCGCCGCGCATTCTCGATCTGCAACGCTTGATCCGCCGCGTGCCGGCGGCTCCCCACGTGGTGCACTACGCGGTGCAGCTCGTGCGGCTGTCGCGGCCGAACGCCAGCGACGCGCCGCAGTTCGTGAAGGACTGGGTGAGCTGGGGCGCCGGGCCGCGGGCCTCGCAGTTCCTCATCCTGGGGAGCAAGGCGCGGGCCGTCTTGGACGGCCGCTTCGCCGCCTCCGTCGAGGACGTGCGCGTCCTCACCGTGCCGGTGCTGCGGCACCGCGTGTTGACGAACTTCAACGCCGAGGCCGACGGCATTCAGTCCACCGACATCATCGAGCGCCTGCTCGAGGAGATGGAGCGCCGTGGCGCGGCGGCACTCGCCGCCTAGCCTCGCTGCCGCGCCGTGAGGCACCTATGCCGCCGAGCCTGACCCAACAGCGCTTCTTCGATCCCCTCGTGCTGGCGAAGATCGCCAACCTTGCCCTGCGCGCCCGCTACGTGGTCGAGGGGCTGCTCACCGGCCTCCACGACAGCCACTTCAAGGGCTTCAGCGTCGAGTTCGCCGAGCACCGGGAGTACGCCCCCGGCGACGATCTGCGCCACCTCGACTGGAAGGCCTACGCCAAGTCTGACCGGCACGTCATCAAGCAGTACGAGGAGGAGACGAACCTGCGCAGCTACCTCCTCCTCGATACGAGCGCCTCGATGGACTACCGCTCGGACGGGGTCAGCAAGTTCGAGTACGCCTCGATGCTGGCGGCCTCCCTTGCCTACCTGATGCTGAAGCAGCAGGACGCGGTGGGGCTCTTCACCTTCGCCGAGGATGTGCGGCAGGCCGTGCCGCCGCGCTCCGGCCTCGACCACCTGCAGGCGCTCGCGCACTGCCTGGAGGGCGCCACCCTCGGCGGCCGGACGCACTTCGTCACGACGCTGCGCAACGCCATGAACCGCATCCGCCGGCGTGGCCTCATCATCGTCATCTCCGACCTCTTCGATGATCCCGAGCGGCTGATCCGCGGCTTGCAGCACCTGCGCCACAAGAAGAACGAGGTGATCGTCTTCCAGATTCTCGACCGCACGGAAGTCGAGTTCCCCTTCAAGGAGATGACCCGCTTCGAGGACCTCGAGGATGAGCTCTTCGTCAGCACCGATCCGCGGGTCATCCGCGATGAGTACCTGCGGGCCCTGGAAGAGTTTCAGAATGCCTACAAGACGGCCCTGAACGCCCACATGGTCGAGTACGCGTTGTTCACCACCCACACGCCCCTCGACAAGGCCCTGGTGCGGTTCCTCTCCCGGCGGCGCTGAGGGCGGCGGCTCGGCCGCCTCGGGGCGCGCGGAGCGGGGCGCGCCGGTGAGGCGGCGGGGCGGCAGGCGGCAATCCGGGAGCCGCCGGACGGTCGTTCCGCTGGCGGCAGCAAGAAGTGCGACGCCGCGTCAGCTTGGTAACCTGGAAGCAGACTTGCCATGGCAGGCGCCGGGCGCTCGCGGGACATCAGGGAGTAGCACGCAGGGACCATGAGCCTCGCCTTCCTCAACCCCCTCTTCCTCTATGGCTTGGCAGCGGCGAGCCTGCCGTTGCTCATCCACCTCATCAATCGGCGGCGGGCCAAACCCCTGCGCTTCCCTGCCGTGCAGTTCGTTCTGCGCGCCAACCGGCGCATCGCCCGGCGCTACAAGCTGCGCCAGCTCCTCCTCATGATCCTGCGGACGCTGGCGTTGCTGGTCCTGGCGGCGGTGATGGCGCGCCCCGTGCTCACGGAAGAGGGCGCCCTGCTGTCGGGCGGCGGCCCGCCGGTGGCCCTGGCGGTGATCCTCGATACCTCGATGAGCATGGGGTACCGCAGCGGCGCGGGCGACCGCCTCGACCACGCGCGCACCCTCCTCGACAGCTACCTCGCCCAGCTCCGCGGCGAGGACAGTGTCACCCTCATCCCCACCGCGCGCCTCGAGGCGACCGGCACGCGGCAGGCGCCGCAGCTCGTCCACGACGGCCGCGCGCTGCAGACCGCCGCCGCCGACCTGCGCCCAACCTTCGGGCGCGCCGACTTCCGCGGCAGCTTCATGGCCGCCTACGAAGCGCTGGCCGCCTCGGCGGCGCCGCGCAAGCAGATTCTCCTTCTCACCGACCGGCAGCAGGCGGGTTGGGCGGAATTCGACGCCGCGAGCCTCGGCAAGGTTGACCCCAACGTCCTCATCCACATCCTCCGCCTGGGAGGCGCGCAAGCCGACGAGAACCGCACCGTCGAGCGGCTGGCCCTGCAGAGCAACGTGGTGGGGAGCGACATCCCGACGGTACTCGAAGCAACCCTCCTCAACACGAGTGGCACGCCGCACCGCCGCGTCTTGGCGCAGCTTCTCATCGATGGGGTGAAGGTGGACCAGCAGCTCGTCGATCTGCCGGCGGGTGGACGCCTGCCGGTGCGCTTCGAGGTCGCCTTCGAGAAGCCGGGGCGGCATGCGGGGGTGGTGCAGCTCAGCGCGGACAAGCTGCAGGCGGATGACGAGTACCACTTCAGCCTCGAGGTGAATGACCGGATCGCGGTGCTCGTGGTTGATGGTGATCCGCGCACGTCGCTGGTTTACAGCGAGACCTACTTCCTGTCGTACGCCTTGAACCCAGGCGCCGCGATGAGCCGTTCCCTCATCCGGCCGCGGGTCATCACCGCCTCGGAGCTGGAGGCCGCGGAGCTGGGGCGTTACCAGGTCATCGTGCTGGCGAACGTGCCGAGTCTCGGCGAGGAGCAGCGGCAGCGCCTTTTCCGTTACGTGCGGGACGGCGGCAGCCTGATCTTCTTCCTCGGCACCCAGACCGAGGCCGCCGTGTACAACGACACGTTCTACGCCTCGACGACGCGCCTGCTGCCGGTGCCCCTCGTGGAGCGCAAGCAGGCCCCCAGCGGCCAACCGTGGCATATCAGCACGGTGGAGGCGGCGCACCCGGCGCTGCGACTCTTCCATGACAGCCTCGCCGGCTTGCTGCAGCGCGCCAGCTTCTACAGCTACATGCAGACCTCGTCACAGGCGCTGGCGGGGGGCGGCAAGGCCCTCCTCGCCCTGGATAACGGCGATCCCTACTTGGTGGAAGGGCAGATCGGGGCGGGCAAGGTCCTGCTCTTCACCTCCAGCGCGGACCGGGATTGGAACGACTTCAGCACCAAGACAACCTACCTACCGCTCATGCAGAATCTCGTCCTCTACCTCTCGGGAGCCCAGGCCAATCGGCTGCAGGACAGCCTGGAGGTGGGCGACGCGAAGCAGATCATCGCCGAGGGACGCTATGCCGGGTCCGAGGTGACGGTGACGGACCCGCGCGGCATGCCCCGCCTGCTGCGCCTGCAGCCGCAGGGGTCGCACGCCGAGGCCATCTTCGATGCCAATACGCTGCCGGGTATTTACCTGATCAGCGGCGCCGGCAAGCAGCAGAGCTACCAGGTGAACGTGCCCCTGGAGGAGTCCAATCTCACGGAGTTCCCGGCGGCGCGCTTGCGCGACAAGTTTCAGCATCTTCCCGTCACCATCTCGGACGTGCCGGAAGAGCAGCCTGAGGTGGCGGAGCCTGCCGCGCAGCGCTACGACCTCTGGCCCTATTTCTTCGCCACCCTCTTCGGCCTCCTCGTGATGGAGACAATCGTGGCGGCGCGCTTCTGAGACACCGGCGTGGTGAGAGCGCCGCGGACCGTTCGGCTGGCAAGGGAGTGACGAGCGTGGCGCCCCCTGCGAGGCGTGCCGCGTCGCAGGCCGGGCGACCGTGGCGGCCCGCCGTTCGCGGTGGCGAAAGACAGGCGGAGCCGACGAGGCGATCACGAGAGGAGTGGTGCCAAGGTATGGAGCAAGTTCGGAGTTCGTTAACGAGTGGCAGGTCGGACCTTGCCCCCGGGGAGGGGGGATCGTTGCGCCCGGCGCGCTTTCCTGGGGCTCACGATGTGGGCTGGCACGAGGCGCTCGGCGACTCAGCCCGCATGGATCGGCGCACCTTTGGGCGTCGCCTCCTCCTGGCGACCGCAAGCCTCCTAGCCGGCGCTCTCGTCCCCTCTCCGCGGGGCGCTCGAGCCCAGCTCCAGCCCCAAGAGGGGTTCCAGCCCCGGCCTCGCGTCACCTTCGCGCAACTGCGCACTCGCGGGGCGGAATGGGATGCCCATCCTACCGCCTACGTGACCCTCATGGAGGAGGTGCGCCAGCGCACCAGCGTCGAGGCCGGCACGGATCGCAAGGTTCTCGACGTGCTCGACCCGCAGCTCTTCTCCTACCCCTTCCTCTACCTGAACGGCCGACAGGCGTTCAGCCCGTACACCGATGAGGAGGTGGAGGTGCTGCGCCGCTTCCTCTCCTTCGGGGGGTTCCTGTTCATCGACGATGCAGCCGGGTTCAACGGGGTGGGATTCGATCAGCGCGCGCGCGAACTGGTGGGGCGCATCTTCCCGCAACGCGACCTGCGCCGCTTGCGCTCCGACCATACGATCTTCCGTTCCTTCTACCTGGTGCGGCGAGTCGGCGGGCGCCAGCTCATCAGCCCGTTCCTGGAGGGGGTGGACCTCGACGACCGCTCGCCGATCATCTACTGTCGCAACGATCTGGCGGGCGCCTGGGCGCGCGATTACCTGGGGAACTGGCTCTACCCCTGCGTTCCAGGCGGCGAGGCGCAGCGCTTCGACGCCCTGAAGCTGGGGGTCAACATGGTGCTCTACGCCCTCACCGTGAACTACAAGCAAGACAAAATCCACCTCCCCTTCTTGCGCCGGCGCATGGGCTAGGCGGCAGGAGGCGTCCATGCTCAATTGGCTCATCACCCCCGCGGAGGCCAGCTCTCACCTGGTGGTGCGCACGAGCTTGCTGCTGCGCGGCGGCGCGCCGCTCTGGCTGGCGGCGCTCCTCGGCCTCCTCGCCCTGGCGCTGGTCGTGTATGCCTGGCCCTCGCTGCGGCGGCGCGTGCACCGGCCCCTGGCGCTGGCGCTCTCCGCGATGCGCCTGCTGGCCCTGCTCTCCATCCTCTTCTTCCTCCTCAACCCGACCCTGCTGCGGCAGACCTTCCAGCGCATGCGTCCGCGCCTGCCGGTGTTGATCGACGTCTCGCGCAGCATGGAGATCAATGATGGGACCGAGGGACGGACGCGGCTCCAGGATGTCCAGCATTTCCTGCAGGACCCGTCCCTGCGTTTCTTTGAAGAACTGGCGCAGGACTTCGTCGTCGAGCCGCTGCAGTTCCATGAAGAGGTGGAGCCGTTGCCGAACGAGGGGCTTGGGCAGCTCGGCGTGCGGGGCAAACGCACCAACATCCTGGGCGCCCTGGCTTCCGTGGATCGCCCCCGGGTCGGCAGCGAGCCGAGCCCTCGCGACACCGCGGCGACGAGCGGGCGCGAGGTGGCGGGGGTCGCGGCCGATGCGCCGCTTGCCGGCATCGTGGTGATCAGCGATGGAGCGCACAACGCCGGCGTGATGAACGAAGCGTTGCTGCGCGCCGTGCGGGCGCCCGTGGCGGCCATCGGCGTGGGAGATGCCGCCTCGTTCCGAGACATCCGCCTCGCCGACCTGAAAGCGCCGGGCTTCGGCTTCCTCCATCATCCCCTCAGCATCGAAGCGGAGATCGTGGTCGATGGATTCAGCGGCCTGAACCTGCCGGTGGTCCTGAAGCAGGAGGGGACGGTTCTGCAGACCAAGGTGGTCATCCCGCAAGCCGGCAAACGCAGCACCGCGGTGAGCTTCTCGTACACGCCCACCAGCCTTGGCGAGCGGCACTACTCCCTGTCGATCCCGGTGCAATCCGGCGAGCGCATCAAGGCCAACAACACCGTCACGTTCAAGATCAACGTGGTGCGCGACAAAATCCGGGTGCTGCTCGTCACCGGCACGCCGTCCTGGAACTACCGCTTTCTGCGTCGCACCCTGCGCGGCGATCCGACGATCGACCTCATCTCCTTCGTCATTCTGCGCACGCCGTTCGACCAGGTGAACGTACCCCAGGATGAGCTAAGCCTCATCCCCTTCCCCACCGACCGGCTGTTCACCGAAGAGCTGCAGAACTTCGACATCATCATCTTCGACAACTTCTCGTACCGCTTCTACTTCCCGCTCCAGTACCTGGAGAACGTGCGGAAATACGTGGAAGAGGGGGGCGCCTTCGTGATGTTCGGCGGCGATCGCTCGTTCTCAGCCGGCGGCTACGCGGGGACGCCGGTGGACGACCTGCTGCCGGTCACCCTGGAGCAGGTTGGCAGCAGCTACGAAGAGCAGCCGTTCAGGATGGAGCTCACCGAAGCGGGAAGGCTCCACCCCATCACGCGCCTCGTCGATGACGAGGAGGAGAACGTCTCGATCTGGAGACAGATGCCGAAGCTGGAGGGGTACAACCTTGCCCTGCGCACGAAGCCGAATGCGACGTTGCTGGGCGTGCAGCCCGGCAAGGCGAACCAGTACGGGCAGTTGCCGATCTTCGCCGTTACGAAGTACGGCAAGGGCCGCTCCCTGGCGCTGCTCTCCGATTTCTTCTGGCGCTGGAACTTTCAGATGATCGGCGAGCAGAAGAGCAATCGCCCCTACCTGAAGCTCATCCGCCAAATGATCCGCTGGCTGATCAATGAACCGCAGTTCCGCCAGGTGCGCCTCTTCGCGGCGAAGGACGCCTATGAGCCCGGCGAGGAAGCGAACCTGAAGGCCTATGTGATGCGGGATGACGGCGGCCCGGCGGCGAACGCGGTGCTCGAGGTGGGGGTGACGGACCCGTCCGGCAGGGAGATCAGGGCGCCGTACAGCAGCAGCGAGCGCCCGGGTGAGTTCAATGTGCCCCTGAAGCTGGCGGAGTTCGGCTTCTATCGGGTGCGGGCGCGCGCCATGGTGGATGGCAAGGAGGTGGGCGAGAACTCCCTCGTCGTGGCGGCGCAGACGCCCGACTGGGAGCTGCGGGACGCCGCCATGAACGAGGCCCTCCTGCAACGCCTGGCGCGGCAGACGGGCGGCATGTACCGGCCTCTGAAGAGTTTCGACCGCGGCGCCCTGCGCGAGCTGCGCCAGGCCCTGCGCACGCAGTTCCAGCCGAAGATCGTCGAGGAGAGCCGCTGGCGGTTGTGGCACAACGTCGTGACGCTCCTCGGTCTCGTCCTCCTCCTCGGCAGCGAGTGGTACATCCGGCGCCGCAACAGCCTGCTGTGATCCCGGCGTTCAGTATTTCGGAACAATTCTCCGCGGCGCGGGCTTGGCGCGCATTTCCCGCCGTGCCAGCGGCGCCGCTGCTCGTCATCTCAAGGCTCGCCAGTATCACCGCCCTACCGCCACGCGAGCGTCCAATCAATCCCGCGATCGGTAGAAAGCTCAGGGTGGATGGTGGGGAGCGGAGCCAAGGCTGGCATCACGTCGGCTGGAGGTGGGTGAGACGACTCCCTCGAGGCGCGCCTAGTCCGGCCCTCACACCTTCCCCGTCAACAGCTTCACCTGCGCCAGGATTTCCCGCACCTGGAATGGCTTGGCGAGAACGTGGTCGATACCGCTGGCGCGCACTTGGGCATCCTCGATCTGCACCCCCCAGCCGGTGATGAGCATGATCTTCGTGGCTGGCGCCTGGATCTTCACCTGCCGCGCCACATCCCAGCCTGAGATGTCGGGAATGCCGAGATCGGTGATGACAACGCCGCAGGGGCTCTCCTGAAACGCGGCGAGGGCCGGGCGGCCGCGATCGAAGCTGAGGACGCGGTAGCCCTCCGCGGTGAGGAGATCGTGCAGGAAGTCGCGGATGCCGTCGTCGTCGTCGATGAGCATGATGTCGGAGCGCAACGCAACCTCGGCTTGCTGCGCTGGAGGCTGCATGATCTGGTCGGCGGCGCCCGGATGCTGATGGAAGACAATGTTGACGGTCGTGCCGACACCAGGCTTGGAGGTGAGGGAAATCTCTCCGCCGTGGCGGTTGACGATGGAGTACGCCATGCTCAGCCCGAGGCCGGAGCCGCGGAGCTGCTTGGTGGTGAAGAACGGCTCAAAGACGCGCCAGAGGATATCCTCGTCGATGCCGATACCGTTGTCCCTCACCTGCACGTGGAGGTTCTCGGCGTCGGCGAAGGTGAGAATCGTGATCCGCCCCCCCTGGGGCAGGGCGTCCACGGCGTTGAAAATGAGGTTGGAGATGACCTCGCGCAGCTCCTCCACGTTGCCCCGCAAGGGCCGCAACGGCTGCGGCTCGAAGCGCAGGTCGATGCTGAGGCCGGCCGCCAGGGGCTCCTGTTTCCAGCGCTGCTCGGTGAGCTGAATCGCCTCTTCGATGAGGGCGTTGAGGTCCAGCTCCTCATGCACGCGGTCGCGGCGCGTGCGCGTGAACTCCTGAATGCGCCGCACGGTCTTGGCGCCATCGAGGGTGAGCTTCTCGATGATTTCAAGCCCCTTGCGAAGCTGCGCCTCCTGCGTTTGCATGAGGAGCAACTGGGTGCGGCCGAGTATTCCCCCCAAGATATTATTGAAGTCGTGCGCCACACCGCCAGCCATTTCGCCCAGGGCGCGCATCTTCTCCGCCTGCACGAGTTGCTGCTCAAAGGCCTTGCGGGCGCTCACATCGCGCAGCACGGCGAGGTAGGCATGCTGCTCCTGGTGCTGGAAAGCCTTGAGATGCAGCTCAAACTCAGTGCGCCGGCCACTTCCGTCCTGCAGGGTTAATTGCAGGATGTCCTGATCTCTGCCGTCCTCCCTCCCCTGCCGCAGGAAGCGTTCCCAGATTTCCAGATGTTCCCGCGCCACCCAGGAGGAGAAGAGCTGCCCCCGCACGGTGTCCGGCGTTCCTCGCAGGGCCGTGAAAAACGCCCCATTGGCGTAGGCGATGCGTTCGTTCTGGATGACGCAGATGGGATCGCCGATGGCTTCGGCAAGGGTGCGATAAACCGATACCTCACGAAGCTTTTCCTGGGAGCTGAGCGCCAGGTTCGCCGCCTCTCCAAAGAGGAAGGCCATAAGCTCCTGGTACCTGTCATCCTGCACACCGGCAATGCGGCCCCCACAGAGGTAGTGGCGTTGACCGTTCAGTTTCTTGCACCAGACGATGACGACGCGGAGTCGCAACGAGCTGGAGTGGGACGCTTCCGCGGGCTGGCTCGGCATCGCCGGGACCATGAGCTCAAGCTCAATCTCCTCCCCGACCTGGAGTCTCCTCCTGCTGCGGAACGAAATGCCAAAGAGGGACACATCCTCGAGCTGCCCCGCCCCATAACGTGACTGATACGACAAAGAGAGTCGCAAGCGGGGACATCTGCGTCGTTCCGACGGCAGAGTGATCTCGTCTTCCATGCTCGTTGTCCTGAAAGGAGATCGCCATGATGCGAAGCGGCTGGCTCCCCCGGCCCAGGAAGCCATGCCTCCATCGTACCAAACTCCTACCGCTGACCCTTCCCCCTACTATCCTTGTCCATACACTTTAGTATCGGCTTCCTGCACATGAACTTGACGACCGGAGCGAGAAAAACTAAGCCAATGAAGTTGAACAAGTACATTCATTATCCTTAACAATCATGCCTTTACCCATATCACAACTCACTTGATACTGGGAGATGCGACGTTCAGCTCCATGATGATGCGGCAGTAACAGCGGCGCCCTTCAGCTTCCTTGAAGAGCGGTTGCCGAAGTCTTGCGTTGAGGTGCGTGGATGGGGAGAGCGGAGTGCATGGCGATGGGGAGATGGGGGTTCCACCTCACCCGGACTGCGGCCTGCCTCTGCCGGTTGGGGCTGCCCGCCGACGCGCCTGTCACCGGCGCGAGGCGCAACGGCATTGAATGCCTCGGCAGACACCATAGCCCGCAACCAGGAGAGATCTCCGAAGACGAGCATGGTTGCCTGTGCTGCGCCCCGATCGAGCTCGCCGAGCGCCGCCTTACCCTGCGGCTTTCTGCGCATTGCGCTGCGCTTTGGCAGCTTTTGCCGCGGCCACCTTGGCGGCGATATCAGCCTTCGCCGACTCGTCAAGACCGCCACCCGTGGCCTTTTGAGGCGCGGCTGCTGCCGGGGTGGGTTTCCCCTTCTCTTTCCTGGACTCGGCGGCTGCCAGCGTAGCAGGATCGACGCGCGGCAATGGGTTTGTTGACTGAATTGTCACCATCCACTTCGACATGGCGCGTTCATGAATTTCCAGGGTGCTCTCCGTGAGCGACTGCACGAGCTGCTGCAGCTCCGGATAATCGCCAATGTGGTTCTGCATGCTGCGGAGCTGGCTCGTCTTGTAGTAGATCAAGCCCTCCAGCTTGAAGAGCCCAAGTTTCTCCAGGCGATCGAACCAGGCGAGGATCTCATCGCGGTGCGCGTCAAAGGAGATGCGCACACGATCGGCAATGGCATCAGGGCAGCCTATGCAGATGGTAGGCTCCCGGAAGGCATGCGTGAGGAACCTGCGGGTGACGTCGGTCTCGCTGGCCTCCAGGACCTCCTGCGCCAACCGGGCGTAATCGACTGCGGTGGCGTTCCCCATGGTCAGCCTCGTCCCTGTCGAATTGGATCCATGATGGAAGTAATCAACCGTGCGGAGGTTGAAGAGCTGTATGCGTCTGGGTTCGGTGCCACTAGAACGCCACTGCCCTCTTGGTGGAGAGAGTATAACCTGCTTCTTGCGGCGAAGCAAATCGAGACGCTGCCAGGGGTACTGTCAAGAGTTTTGTGTGAAAGAGCGTTTGCGAGGGCGGTGCTCCCACTGGGTGTTGAGATGGTGCGGGACGCGGTAGCTGATGCGCTCCAGGGAGTCCTTGTTGGTGAAGCCTCCCATCGCGCGGCTGCGGCGGCGCGCCTCGCGGCAACAGCGCTCGGTAGGGTTGTTGGTCCGGAGCGTCGGCCGCAAGGCGGGCGGCCGACGGAAGTGCGCCGGCAGTTCCCCACGGGCCTTCGGCCCACCCGCAAGGTGATGAAAATAAGCGGACACTTCTTTCTCGGCAGCCTTTCATCCCATCGACCGTAGGGGCGGTTCGCGAACCGCCCCTACCATCGGCATGCTAGGAACCACAGATGAACACTGATGGACACTGATATTTGTGTGAACCCGTGTCCATCAGTGGTTCCTTCCCCTACCTTCTAATCGCCCTCTGCGTCTCCGCGGTGCACTCCATTGAACCGCAGAGACGCAGAGCACGCAGAGGTGAAGGACGCTGGCCGCGCGACCGTCAGCCTCATCATCGCGTAAAATCAAACACTTAGGGGTGATTTTTCCAAACAGTTCCGATGTGCCTCCGGCCCGCCCGCAAGAGCGTGAAAATGGGGTTTACAGTGAGCGACCGTCTCTCATGTCGAAGGGTTCGGCCCCCAGGTGTAGGGGCGCCGCTTGCTGCGCCCCAGCCTGGAGGCTCAAAGAGGGTGACTCAGCGGGCGGGGCAAGCCCCGCCCCTACGGCTCTGCACATCCCGGCCGCTGTGACTCGTACGGTGGCAAACCTGCAAGGTCGTCAAATCAACCACTTCGAGGTTCTTTTTCCCAAGCGTGGCGGCGAGGTTCTTCTCCGGGTGCTGCAGGACCTCGGGGTAGGCAGGGGGCTGAGGCTCCTCCCTGGAGGAACTCTCTCCGGCGCGGCAGAGGGCGCGCCTCGAGAGCGCAGCCTTTGGCGTTCCAGGCTTGTCCTTCGCCGGCGGCGAGGTTATATTGGTGGGCAGCGAGGTTGTCTGTTGTGACGTGGGGTGGCGCCGGTGGGTGGTGCGCCCCTTTTATCTTCGGGCAGGCATACTTCCAAAGAGGCGGCGCCTGCCTTCTTGCTGAATAGGGTCGGGTGCGGAAGGGCCAGGCCTTCAGGGTGGGGCCGGCGCGATGTCCTGCAATCTGCGGGGGTAGAGCGATGCCAACGTTAAAGCAGCAACTCTTTCAACAGAGTGCCGCAGAGAGGGTGAAGCGCCTCGTTGCCGAGTACAAGAAGCGTTACGAACCGAAGAAAGAAGACCGCTTTCACTTTGACGGCATCACCTATGAGTTTGGCCCGCCGGTCGCGGCCCAAGGGGGGATCGAGTTTGAGATCAGCTCGAAGATCCCGCATGAAGAGTTCGTCGATGCCGAGTTTCGCAAGCGCTACTTCAGCGAAGTTCGCAAGATTATGATGAAGGGCGAGAAACGCCCCATCGCCATTGACATGGAAAACATCATCCGCGAGCTCGGCAGCGATGAGGTGAAGGCGCGGGAGTATGTCAAGCTTCGCTACTTCTATAAAGACAGCGAGCTCTATGACGAGGAGGAAATTCGCTGCCAAGCCGACGACTATCGCAAGCCGGGGAGCAAGAAAACGCCGCCCAAGTACAATGGCATCAACACGCTGGAAGGAAACCTGCTGGTTGATGCGGTGGCGGAGAAGATCTGCGAGCAGGCCAGGCTGACGATGGATGCCTTGGTAGCCGCCAACCAGGAGGTGCGGGTCAGCCTTGGCAAGCAGCGCGGCTCGAAGAGCGGCAAGGAAAAAGCGACAACCTCGGCTTCCTGAGGGTAGCCGAGTTAACCGCTCACGATAGCGCCGCAAACGGGAGGAACTCCACATCCTCCCGTTTTCGCTGTTCCGGAGTGGTGTTGAGAGCAGGGAATGAAGCCGTGGCGGCAGGCACCTCATCTCGCCAGGCTGCGCCTTCCCGGGTAGGGAGCGCGGGCGAGGGGCTTCCACTCTTTGTTGATGACGAGACCTTCCGCCGCCGCGGCGCCGCCACCCCGGCGCCAGCCCTCTCCCCCCGAGACCTCCCCTCCTGACGGCAGCGTTCGTCTCCTCGGCGCTCAACTCCCTGCCGACCTCAGGTGGCCGGCGGGCGTCCCCTACCTGCGCCTCGCGTCGCCGTTGCGAGAGACACGCCTTGCCGTATTCCACATCCGTCCGCTCGCGGTGTGCGCACTCATGGCCCGGCTGACTTTCTTCAAGGCGTTGTTCTGAATCTGCCGCACCCTCTCCCGCGTCAGCCGCAGGGAACGACCAATTTCCTCCAGGGTGCGCGGCAACGAACCATTCAATCCCAGCCGATGCAGCAGAACATGCACTTCCATGGGACTCAGGCCGTCGCCAAGGTTCGTGAGGCGGTGGCGGTTCTTCTGCAGGTAGGCCACAACGCCGGGATGAGAGCTCGGCGCCTGGGGGCCGGAATGACCAAACTGCGGACGTCGCGGTATGTCGTACTCGCGCAGGCGAGCGAGGATGGTGGACTTGCTGATTTTGCATTGCTGCGCAATGCGGCTGGCGGTGGCGCCAAGATCCTGGTACTGATGCCGCAACCAGCCCTCCTCGACGGCGATCTTCCGGGAGTGCGGCTTGTGCGGCATCTCGATGTCCGCCTCGAACTTCGCCTCATCGAGGTGCAACGTCTCGATCAAACGGTGTAAACTCTTGCGACTAGGAATGCGGTTCTTCTTCTCGAAATAGTAGATCGTCGTTGCGCTCAGTCCACTGAGCCGGCTTAACTCCTTTCGTGAGATGCCCAGAACCTTGCGAATTTCCTTCAGCTTCTGATCAATCCGCATAGCATTGCACCCCCCAACATGCTTCGCCCAGGCGATAGCAGGGGACCACGCCCAGCACCTCCAGGCCCGAACCGGGGAACGTTTCGGGGCGCCAGGCTCCTTGATGATCAGGATGAGACTAACGTAAACGTGCTTGCGGCAGCTTTACAGAAACTTAATTAACGCAGGGATAGTTTTGCAGAAAAGTTGTGTCAAGTCAACAAGATTTCCGCATCAATCTTAAGGTAAAATCTAGGATAACATTGGAAAGATATTGAAAAGTCTGCATAATGTTAATATGTAGAATTTCTTCCCTAAGATGCCTTGCCGCTGGGACTTCGAGGAGAAGGGGAGGAATTGCTGTCAGGGTGACAGCGCTAAACCCTTACAAAATCGGGGAAAAGGTTCAACTGCTCTGGAGCCACGCTCAAGGTCCACGCCGCAGCGTCCGATACAACCAGAGGAGGCCGCTGCGCGATTGCCGCTGCCGCGGTCCGCAGGCGTGCCGGGGATCGCACCTCCTGATAGCATGACTGCCATGGCCGCCCGCTCAGGCAAGACCTCTCTGCAGATAGACAGGAGAGGAGCGCTTCGGTATCGGTCACTGCGGCAGCGCGCCGCCGCCTGGTGGAGACCGCTTCAGACACTCCTCTGGAGCGCTTCACCCACCAGGCGTCCCCTTCTGGCGTGCCAGTCCCGGCGTTGCGGTGCCGGCAAGGCCAGCAGGTTGAGCCGCGCCCGATTACAGGCTAGGGTGAAGATGCGAATTCGCCGCCAAGCCGAGAACTCCCCCCCCACGAAGCCACAGGTGTTCCGGAGATGAATGGAGCCTTGCGTCACTTGACCATCGGCGCCCAGCTTGAGTTGCTGGAGCACCGCCTGCGGGCTACGCAGCAGTATGCCAGCACCCTGATTGGATGGAAACCCGAGACGTTCATCATTGTGGACGTTTCCGGCGCTTCGCCGGAGAGTCTCGAGCTTCCCCTCGGGGCTATCCTGCACGCGCGCTTTGAGAGGTCCAGCAAGCTCTTCACCTTCGAGACCAAGGTGATCAGCCTGGAGCCCAAGCCATGTCCCCTGCTCTTCCTCAGCTACCCCAGTCTGGTGAAGGAGCTAGCGATGCGGCGGCATCGCCGTATGCTTACGACGATCCCGGTCACCATCTTCAGTGTGCTGACGAACAAGGGGACCATCCTCGACCTGAGCGAGGGGGGCGCACTCGTCCATACGGACACGGAGATTCCCTCCGGGAGCACCGTCTTCCTCTCCTTCCAGCTCCCGAACGGCGACCGCGTCGAGCATTGCAAGTGCTGGGTACGCCACACCAAGCTGGCTACGGCGCAGCCGGGGTATCAACTAGGGCTGGAGTTCGTTGACATCGAAAACTCCTTCGAGCGCCGCAGCCTGCAGCCCGAGCCCGGCTACTCCTTCATCGGCTAGCGCCGCGTCTGACACGTTCGCTGACAAATTCGATCCGTGGCGCCTGGCAGGTCCCGCGCTGTCCGCGGGCGAGCGCCACAGCGCAGGCTCATGAAGCCGCGCCTCGGCTCGGCTCTCCTTGCTCCTCGACACCCCCAGGCGCCGCAACGCCTGCTTCCCCAACCGGCGCCGGACCACCCGCCTGAGCGCTGTTCCTCCTCCATCCTACCCCGCCCAGCAAACTGGGGACCGATCTCGTCCTTTGCGTCCCGGTGTGTCCCGGGCTGGAGAGCGCAACGCCCCTTGGGGTGAACTCGGTTCCTTCACTCAACCCGCAGTTGGTACTTCCGCTCCTTCCGGTAGAGGGTGCGTCGATCAATGCCGAGGATATTGGCAGCCATCTCCTTACGACCGTTTGTCTCGCGCAGGATGCGCTTGATGTACACACGCTCCAGCTCTTCCAGGGATGGATGGCGCTGCATCACCTCCTCCATGCTCTCCTCGGCATCGGATTTGCCGGGCAGGTAGATATCATCCACTTGCAGGATGATGTTCTTGGTCAGCACAAAGGCCCGCTCGATGACGTTCTCCAGCTCGCGCACGTTGCCCGGCCAGGAGTAGCGCACCAGCTTGTTGAGGGCATCCCGCGCGATTCCCTGGACGTGGCTCCCCATCTCCTTCGAGAACTTGGTGAGGAAATGCTCCACCAGCAGCGGGATGTCCTCCGGGTGCTCCCGCAGAGGCGGCAGTTGGATGGGAATGACATTGAGGCGGTAGAAGAGGTCCTCGCGAAAGCGCTTTGCCTTGATCTCCTCTTCGAGGTTCTTGTTCGTGGCGGCGATGATGCGCGTGTTGACGTGGATGGCGGTGGTGCTGCCGACGGGACGGATCATCTTGTCCTGCAACACGCGCAAGAGCTTCCCCTGCAGGCCCACGCCCATATCGCCGATCTCGTCGAGGAAGAGGGTGCCGTCCGAGGCGCGTTCAAAGAGTCCTTTCTTGGTGGTCACCGCGCCGGTAAAAGAGCCGCGCACGTGGCCGAACAACTCGCTCTCCAGCAGCCCCTCGGGGATCGCCGTGCAGTTGATGGGCACGAAGGGCCGATCGCGCCGCGTGCTGTTGTAGTGGATGGCCTTGGCCACCAGCTCCTTGCCGGTGCCGCTGTCGCCATAGATCATGACGTTGCTGGTGTTGTTGGAGAGCGTCTTGATGAGCTCGAAAATCTCCAGCATCGGCTTGCTCTTGCCAATAATCTGGTCGAAGTGGTACTTGCGGTGCACCTCCTGGCGCAGCAGGGTGTTCTCCTGCTCCAGCCGGCGCTTCTCCAGGGCCATGTTCACGGTGATGAGGATCTCGCGCATCTTGAAGGGCTTGGAGATATAGAAGAAGGCCCCCTCCTGGATCGCCTCGACCGCCGATTCCACCGAGCCGAAGGCGGTGATGATGATCACCGAGGTGCTCGGCTTAATGCGCTTCACCTGGCGCAGCACGTCCATGCCGGTGGCCCCGTCCATCCGCAGGTCGGTGATGACCAGATCAAAGTCCTCCTCTCGCACCTCCTCAATGGCTTCCATCGGGTTCGTCGTGAAGACCACATCGAAGTTCTGCTTCGCCAGAAAGTCGGCCAGCAACTGCCCCATATCCTGATCATCATCAACAATTAAAAGCTTGCTATGAGCAAACATGGAACCCCCTCTCGCCGCATCCCACCCCTGCCCGCAGCAGCAGAAGCCTCTCACGCACGGGCCGAAGACGTGCTATCTTGAATATACTCCCATCGTGGGACAAAATGACACATTCTTTTCCCATCTTCAACGTTCAGGAAGCGCCGTTTGCTCTTTGGGCCGTGCCAGGCCCAGGAACGCAGGTGCGGCGGCGGAAGCGATGCGTATCCAATCGGCAGAGCACGTAGCCAGCGCCGTCTATCCCGGCCAGTACCCGCGCAAGCCCCTCCCCGAGGTCGCCCTGGTGGGGCGCTCGAACGTGGGCAAGTCGTCGCTGCTGAACGTGCTCATGAACCGCAAGGGGCTGGCGCGCACCAGCTCGGAACCGGGCAAGACGCGGCTCGTGAACTTCTACGAGGTCAACGGCAGGCTGCGTCTGGTCGACCTCCCCGGCTACGGCTACGCCAAGGTGCCGGAATCGGTGCGGCGCTCCTGGATGGGCATGATCGAGAAGTACGTGGCGCGCGAAGGATTCCTGCGGGCCGTCCTGCATATCCTCGATGCCCGCCACGCCCCCTCGGCCAACGATCTCCTGGTGCGCGACTTCTGCAGCGACATGCCCTACGAGGTGATCACCGTCATCACCAAGATGGACAAGCTCAAACAGAGTGAACGGCAGCGCCAGGTGCGCCTCATCGCCGATTCCCTGGCGCTAGCCGAGCAGCCAATCTGCTTCTCAGCGGTGACAGGGGAAGGGAGGAGCGTGCTCTGGCAGGCAATCACGCAGATTCTCGCAGCGGCGCCAAAGCCGTAACTGGTTCCGCTGCTCCGGCTCGGCATGGAGAGCAGAGCGGCGGGATTTCCATAGAAAGGCCGGAAATCGCCTCAGGACGATGCGGGTCGATTCGCCACCTCAGTGGTGAAGCAGGCCCTGCGCGCCTCCTCGCAGTGGAGGCGGTGCAGAGGAGGAGGTCATGATAAAACTGGATCACTTCCACCACGCCACCCTCCCCATCACCGACAAGGGGCGGGCGGATGCGTTCTATGAGGAGCTGCTCGGCTTCCACCGCTTGCCACGCCCGCAGCTCAGCTTTGATGGCACCTGGCTGCGGCTCGGCGACATGCAGCTCCATCTCGTGGTGGTTGATGAGGAGGAGATGCGCACGCTGCGCCAGGGACGACAGGCGGTGCGGCACCTCGCCTTCATGATCAATGACTACGACGCCACCAAGCAGGCGCTGCAGGATGCCGGCATGCCCTTCCGTGAAAGTGTCGCGGGTACCAATCGCCAGCTCTTCTGCCAGGATCCGGATGGGAATGTTCTCGAGTTCATCCACCCCGGACCGGCTTGAAGAAAGAGGCTGGAAAAGCTGGGGTGGGATCGAGGCCAGCCTCGGCGCCGGCGCAAAGCCAGTTCCTCCTTCGAACAGAAGGACTTCCGGTCGGCGGGCAAGGATTCCCCGCCGGGACGCGCCGCCGCGCGCCTGCATGGCGCCACCTTCCTCCCCGTCACCGCGGCTCCAACTCAGAAGAAGAGTTTCCGGCTCGCTCCTTAGCTTCTTTCCGAAGTCTCCTCAGGCGTGCTTGGTGATGCGTCGCTTGGGGTGCGGTCTGACTTTTGTGGAGCATCGTTCCCCGCCTGCGCGGCAGGGGCGTCGGAGGCCGCCGCCGCAGGAGAGCCTTCCTCCATCTTGATCGCTTCCGAGGCGACCTTGCCAGCCCTCGTCTTCTCTTCCCTCGGAAGGACGTCTCCGTCCATGGGAGGAGAGACCATCACCGACATCGGTGCGCCCTCTGCACGCGCCGCGCGCACTGGCGAGACGCCTGCCTCCTCGCCACCGTCTCGCGCCGCCTGCGCGGGGCCCCTCGCCGCCTGCCGAAGGGTTCCGCTCACCTCCCAGCCGAGGAGACGCTGCACCCATGAGAGCAGATCATCGAGCACGGCGTAAAAACATGGCAGCACCACCAGCGTCAGGATGGTGGAGAAGGTCAGCCCCCAGATGATCGTCTGCGCCATCGGCGACAGGAAGCGGGCCTGGCCGGAGGCGAAAAAGGCCAGAGAAAAAAGACCGCCCACGGTAGTGATGCTGGTGAGGAGGATCGGCCGCATGCGCAAGATGCCTCCCTGCACCAGAGCCTCCTGCAGGCCGACCCCCTGGCGTCGCAGACGGTTGACGAGATCGACCAGCACCAGGGAGTCGTTCACCACGATCCCTGCCAGGGCCACCAGCCCCAGCATGGAGAGGATGGTGAGGCTCTGTCCCATCACCACATGGCCGAGGATGACTCCATTGACGGCAAACGGAATGGCGAAGAGCACCACGAGCGGTTGCAGGTAGGACTTGAACAGGCCGCCCAGGATGAAGTAGACGAGGAAGAGAGCCACGATCGAGACCCGCAGCAGCGATTGGAACGATTCCTCCGTCTCCTTGCGTTCGCCCTTCACGATCAGCCGGTAGCCGGGGGAGCGCCGCTCAAGATCGGCAAATCGGGATAGGACGGCGTTGGTAACCTGCAGAGCATTGCCACCCTTCTGATCAATATCCGCCAGCACGGTGATAGCCCGCTTGCGATCCCGCCGCACGACCTTGCTCTGGCCCGGCTCCTCCTTCAGCTCCGCCACCTCGTTGAAATAGACCTTCTCCCCGGAGGCGGTGGTGATGAGCAGGTCCTCGATGGAGCGCAGCGTCCGCCGCTCGGCCTCCGGAAACTTGACCACGATCGGGATGTCCTCGTAGCTCGTCTGGATTTTCGACGCCTCCTCCCCGTAGAAGCTCTGGCGCACCTGCCTGGCGATCTCCGCCACGCTAAGACCGAGGTTCCAGGCGCGCTCCTTCGGATAGATCTTCACCTCGGTCTTCCCCGGCGTGTAGTCGTCGCGGATATCCTTCACGAAACGGAACGAGGCGAGCTGCGCCTTGAGCTGCGTGGAGAGGTGCTGCAGAACCTCGTAATCTTCGCCGACGATGACGACTTCGATCGCCGCGCCGACCGGCCCGGCCTGCAGCTTGACGACCTGCAACTTTCGCAGGCCGGAGACCGCCCGCAAGCGTTCCCGCACCTCCGCGATGATCTCCTCGCTGCTGCGTTTGCGCTGGGTGACCTCGCGCAGTTCAACGATAAGCTGAGCCAGGTGCGAGCCCAGTTCGAAACGGTTTGAATCGAGGTAGGTCACGCCGGCATTCGTGGAGACGGAGACGAGCTCCTCCGGCGGCAGGCTGCGGAAGAGCAAGCTCTCGATCGGTCTCACGCGCTCGGCGGTCGCTTCCAGGCTGGAGCCGATGGGGGTTTCGACGTTGATGAAAAACTGCGTCGCCTCGAACTCGCTGAAGAGCTGGAAGGGCAGATGCACGAAGGCGAAGAGGACGAAGAGCACCGTGATGCAGACGGAGATGACGACGCTGACGTAGCGCCAGTCGAGCAGGCTGCGCAGCATCCTGGCGTAGAGGTCGAGGGCACGCTTGAAACGCCGTTTCGAGCTCTGAAAGCGTTGCCGCACCTTTTCGCCATTCACCCAATCGGCGAGGTGCGAGGGGAGGATGAAGAGCGCCTCGAAGAGCGAGGCCGCCAGGGCAAAGCTTACCACGATCGGGATGACCTGCATGAACTTCCCCAAGTTGCCGGTCATCAACAGCATCGGCAAAAAAGCGGCGATTGTCGTGGTGACCGTGGCGATCACCGGCCAGGCCACCTCTTGCACCCCGCGCACCGCCGCCGCGGCGGGTTCCATCCCCTCCTCGATATAACGGTAGACGTTCTCGCCAATGACGATGGCGTCATCGACGATCATGCCCAGTACCAGGATGAGGCTGAACATCGACAGCATGTTCAGGCTGATGCCGGTGAAGTTCATCAGCACCAGGGCGCCGAGAAAGGCGAAGGGGATGCCGATGACCGTCATCAGCGCCAGGCGCAGATCGAGCACCAGGTAAAGGATGACCAGGACGATCACCAGACCGACGGCGCCGTTGTTCTTCAACGTGTTGAGCCGGTTGCGCAGGTAGATGGAGAAATCATTGAAGACGCCCAGTTCGACGCCGGGGGGCAGCTCCCGCTGCAGTCGCTGGGCAAGGTCGCGCACTCGCCTGGCGATCTGGATGGCGTCGCCGGCCTTCGTCTTGGTGACCGTGAGGTTGATGGCGGGCTTGCCGTTGAAGCGGCCCAGCGTCGTCGGCTCCTCGAAGGTGTCGTGCACCCTGGCAAGATCACGCACGTAGAGGTGGTTGCCGAGGGGATCGGCGCGGACGATGAGGTTCTCCACCTGCGCCGCGGCCGTCACTTCACCGACGGTGCGCACGAGCAGCTCGCCGCGCGCCGTCTTCAGCGTACCACCCGGCACGTTGAGGTTGCTGCTCAGCAGGGCGCGGCGAACGTCCTCGAGACTCAACTGGTAGCGCTGCAGCGCCGCCGGCACCACCTCCACCCACACCTCGCGCTTGCGCAGGCCGGCGACGCCGACCCGAGCCACTCCCGCTAGATCGCTGATGCGCCGCTCGGCCTCGTCGGCGATGCGCTTCATGGTCAGCTCGGGGAGGTCGCCGAAGATGGACACGGTGATGACCGGGAAGCGGGCTTTCAGCTCGCTCACCTTCGGGTCTTCCGCGTCGGCCGGCAGGTCGTCGATGGTGTCGATCTCCGCCTTGATGTCATCGATGGCGCGCGCCACCTCCTCGCCATGCTTCAGCTTCACCACGATGGTGGAGAGCGATTCCTGCGAGGTGGACTCGATGGACTCGATGCCGTCGACCCGGTCGATCGCATCCTCGAGCTTGATCGTGAGGAGCTGCTCGACCTCCTCCGCCGAAGCGCCGCGATACTCGGTCACCACGCGAATGGCATCGAAGGAGAACTCCGGGAAAATCTCCCGCGGCATGGTGAGGTACGTGACCACACCCGCCACCATGATGACCACGAAGAGGAGGTTGACGAGCACGGAGTTGGCGATGACGGTACGGAAGACGGACATGCTTCGCTCTACCCGAGCTTCCTGTTCAGCAAGCGCGACGGGGAAGCCCGCCTCATCTCCCAGGGTTCGGCTTGCTCTCTCCCGGCTTGGCCGCTCACGGCCTGGAGTCGGTCGGCGCCACCGGCGCCGCGGCACCCACGCCAGGAGCCGCCGGGGTCCCCTGCTCGGAGCGCTCCCTGCCGCGCGCCGCCGCGGCGCTTCTGCCGCTGCGCTGCGCGTCGCCCGCGAACGAGGGGCGCGCGCCATCCTGTCGGCTCAGCACCTCGATGAAGTCCCCATCGGTAAGGAGCTCCTGGCCTGCGGAGACGATGCGTTCTCCCGGCCGCAGCCCGCTGCCGACAAGGTACTGCGTCCCGAACCTTGGGCCGAGGGTGATGAAGCGTTTGACAGCGACCTGCCGCTCGAGGTCGGCGACAAACAGGTAGGCGCTTGAATCAGCATCCTGCATCACAACGTGCCGCGGGATAAGGAGCGCCTGCGGGTAGTCGCGCACCTTGATGCGCAGCTCCACGAACATGCCGGGAAGCAGCGTATGCTCGGCATCGTTCGGCACCAACACCTCAATGGGGAAGGTGCGGCTGCGCAGGTCGCTCTCCACGCCGATGTTGTCAAGCACCCCCGAAAAGCGACGCGGCGGATTCCGCTCCAGTACCGCCACGACTTCTTGACCGGAGCGAAGCAGGGCGACGTCCTGCGCCGAGACGGTCGCCACCCCCTTGACCTTCGAGAGATCGACCACCGTGAAGAGAAGTTGGCCGATGGCGACCCGATCGCCGACGTTGACCCGCTTCTCACTCAGGAACCCCTCGAAAGGGGCATGCACCCTGGTATCGCGCAGGGCTTCGTCGGCCCGGTCGAGGTCGGCCTTGGCGGAGGCCAGCTCGGCCTCAACCAGGCGCAGCCGGGCATCGCCCCCCTCGAGGTTGGAGACGGCCTGCTCGTACTCCCAGCGCGCATTTTCCAGGTCGCGTCGGGCGAGGTCCACGGCCTGCCGCGACACGAAGCCGCGCTCCTCCATCGCCAGTTTGCGCTGCAGCTCCGTCTGCGCCAGCTTCAGCTTCTCCCGGGCGATTTCGAGCAGCTTCTGCTTGCGGCGCAGCTCGGTTTGCTCCAGCTCCACACTCGCTTGCTGGCGAGCCAGGAGGGCGCGTTTCTTGTCGCGATCGATGCGGAACGGCACATCCTTGATCTGCAGGAGGAGCTGCCTGGGGCGCACGCGAGCCCCGAGTTCGACGCCGGGCGGCATCGCCACCACTTCCCCCGGCACCTCCGCGGCCAGGCGCGCCCGGCTGAGCGGCTCCACGGTGCCGTTGACGCGCACGTACTGCGTGAAGGGGAGCTGCTCCACCTGCTCCACCTGCACCGCGACACGGCGCGGCGGCGGCGCAACAGAAGGCGGCGGCTGAGGCTTCAGGGTGACGATGAGATACCCGCCCACCCCGGTGGCCAGCGCCGCCGCACTCATCAGGAGACCGCTCAGCACCCTCTTCGTCATCGTCCCTTGTACTCGCCTCGCACCTCTTCCCCCTCTTCTGTCTCGTGATCACCGTGCAGGGCGTCGGTGCCTGCTCCTGACAGAAGGGCTGCAGCGATGCGACGTTGCCCTCTCCTGGCTTTCTCCAACCTCCCTTGCAGGCAGTTGCCGGCGATGGGATAATCCTTTTCTACTCCTGAATGTTGCACCGCCGTGGGGTGGCCGCCAGCGCAAAGCGCGCGGCAGGAAACCGAAGCCGGGTGGGGCGACGCGGTGCTGGCGCCGCGAGCGGCAACCGGCGCCGCAGGAGAGGCCGGCAGGAGAGGGAGATCAACGCGTCCCAGGGGGGTGAACCGCGCCTGTGGCACGTCCCCTCGCCGGCGCCCCGCGTAGCGGTCCTTGAAGCCTACCTCAGGACGCGCCATGGAAAACGTTGCGCTCCCCTTTCAAAACCCGCGCGCCGCGGAGCTGCAGGCCTTGGCCGAGTCCCTCAGCCCTCTCCTCTTCTTCGGCACCTCCACCTGGACGTACGAGGGCTGGCAGAACCTCGTCTACTTCCGCTCCTACGCCCGGCATGAGTTTGCGCAGCGTTGCTTGGAAGAGTACGTCCAGTTTCCGCTCTTCCGCACCGTCGGCATCGACCGCTTCTTCTACGCCCCTCCTGAGCGCGCCGACCTGGAGCGTTACGCCGAGCAGCTCCCCGAGGGGTTCCCCTGCGTCATCAAGGTCTGGGAAGAGATCACCGTGCCGCGCTTCGCAAAGCTCCCGAAACGGTACGGCGAGCGCGCCGGCAAGCCCAACCCGAATTACCTCAACGCGGACCTCTGCTGGAGCGCCGTCCTGCAGCCGTTTGCGCGCTTCCTGCCGAAGCAGCCGAAGGTCTTCGTGTTTGAGTTCCAGCGCGCCTTCCCCGGCTGGGACGCGGATTTGCCGGAGTTCCTTGACCGTCTCGATCGCTTCCTCGGCGAGCTGCCGCGCCGCTATCGCTATGCCGTCGAGCTGCGCACCGCGGCGTTCCTTCACCCTGACTACGTCGCGTGCCTGCGCCGGCACAATGTGGCCCACTGCTTCAACCACTGGACCCATATGCCGCCGCTGGGCGAGCAGCGCCGGCGCCTTGGAGAGGCTTTCGGCAAGGTGCCCGGAGGGTTCCTCCTCTGCCGCCTCCTCACCCCCGTCGGCCTCGAGTATCGCGATGCCGTGGCTCGGTTCGAACCCTACGAGCGTTTGCAGCTCGATCTCCCCTCCATGCGGCGCGAGGTGCTCGAACTCTGCGCCGAGGCCGCCCAGGACAAGCTGCCGGCCTTTGTCCTGGTCAACAACCGCTCCGAAGGCTGCGCGCCGCTGACCATTGAAGCGCTGGCGCACCTGGCCCTCGCCTATGAAGCTGCCGATGGAGCGACGCTGTTGGCACGGAAGAGGGTCGAGCGCTGAGGCTGGGGCGGCGAAGAGATTCGCTGCGGACCGCTTCGGTGGGCCAGCCCGCTTCTGGCAACGCCGCGCGCCGCGCGGATGGAGAGGAGCTGAGCCGGCAGCGGGCACCCCGAGGATTGCGAGAGCCTGCTCTCCCGAAGCTGCGCCGCTCCGGGATGCAAAACGCCGACGGTCAGGCGGAACACGGCGGCGGGGGAGCCGTTCGAGCTTCGTCAGCCGCCGCCCCCCGGGCGCGCCAAGCGACAGCGCCGCCACGGCGACGTGGCGGCGCTGCATCCCCTCGATCTCCGCGGCGCGACGATTACCCCATGGAGAGATTGCACTGCGGAGGCACGTCGATATCGAGTTCCTCTCGCCTCGGCAAGCGCAGGCCCGCTCTCTTCAGGACGGGGCGCACATCGTCGAGCCAGGCGGCGGCGATCTCGCCGCTATCGCGCGTCTTCAAGCCGACCTCCAGACAGTAGCGGTTGCCCGGCGTGCCGGCGCGTCCGAAGATGCGCATGGCGCCGACGAACCAGGTCTTCAGCCGCGCCTGGAACTGGGCGCGCACCGCTGGGTCCTTGCAGAGTTCCAGCAGGCACGCCTCGCCAAAGTTCTGGTGCCCCTCTTCTTCGGCGACGATGCTGCGGTTGGCTCGCGCCAAGGGCTCGTAGGTCCCCTTCACGTACTCGCTGAGCTGGAACGTGGCCGCCCGATCAATGAAGAAGTTGAAGAGGGTCGCCTCGATCCAGTCATGGATCTGCTCATTCGCGGGGTCGTGCGTGAAGCGGCTGCCGGCAGGGAGGCGGTTCTTCAGGTAGGCGTCGATGTCAACGCCCAACTCCGCCATGAGATCCGCGATTGCCTTGAAGTGCCGGACCTCCTCCCCGGCGAAGCGCAGGAGGCGGAGCTTATCCTCCACCGTCGGCGCGAACTGCAGACACTGACCAAAGACCTCGGAGGTGGAAATTTCCCGGCTCGCCTGCCGGTCCATGAGGGTGATCACCATCTTCCGATAGGCGTCGGTCATCTCCCGCGGCTTCGTGATCATTTTTTGGGTCGCTTGGCTCATCACGCTCCCTTCCCTTTCGCAAGGATTGCAGAATGCATCAGGTCGTTGGCGCCGCAACACACCAAACTCCAATGACGCGGGTTCACAAAGTTGTTAGTGTAGGAATTTGAGCCAGACCCGTCAAGCTGCTTGCAACCTTGGAACGCGTTCCTTCGCCAGCACTCCGGCGCGGCGTTGTCCCACTTCGCGCCCGCGGCAAGCGTGGCGCGCTCGTTCTCCTGGCGAACGATGAGCGGCTTCGGTATCCTCGATCCCCGTGCCAGCGCAGCGGCTTGACCCGGGCGTCCACGCGTGACCTTCCCCTGCGCCGCCGACGTTTCCATCGTGAACGCTGGATCGACGCTCTCCGTTGAGGTTCCTGACATGCCCCTGCCGACGCCTTTCTTCAAGCGAGAGCTGTTCAGCGGCATTCGCGCCGTGGAGCTCTATGTGCCAGGCCGCGGCAATGACGAGGTGGCGAAGGAGTTTGGACTTGATGCCGCGACGGTTCTGAAGCTGGCCTCGGCCGAGAACCCGCTGGGACCCTCCCCCCTCGCCCTGGCGGCCATGCAGCGCGCCCTTGCCGGCGCGCACCAGTACCCCGATATGCAGCAGCAACGGCTGCGCGAACGAGTCGCGGCGTACAATGGCATCGACCCCAAGAACGTGTTCGCCGGTGCCGGCGAGACCGAGATCATGTCGCTCATCATCCGCACCTTCTCTACGGAGGCCCAGGAGGTGCTCACACCGTTGCCGGGATTCCCGATGTACGAGCTCTACACCCGTGCGCTGCGCCGGCGTCCCGTCCACTACCCTCTCGATGATGCCTTCGACCTTGAGGTGGAGGCCCTGCTCAGCGTCGCCGGCGAAGAGAGCGCCATCGTCTTCATCACCACGCCGAACAACCCCACCAGCAAGACGGTGCCGCGAGCGACCATCGAGGAACTCATCGAGCGCTTGCCGAATCACGCCGTTCTGGTGGTTGACGAGGCTTACAACGACTACTCCAACCAGCCTCCCTGCCACGATCTCGTGCGCCGCTGCGAGCGGCTCATTGTCCTGCGCACCTTCTCAAAAGCGTTCGGCCTGGCTGGGATGCGGGTTGGCTATGCAATCGCCGACGCGCAAGCGATCGACCTGCTGCGGCGCGCCTCGAATGCCTGGAACCTGAGCACCCTGGCGAGCGCCGCGGCCATTGCGGCGCTGGACGACACCGAGCACCTCCGGCGCAGCATCGACACCGTGCGTCTGAGCCGCAGCCGTCTTGTCGAGGCCTTCGCGTCGCACCCCTCCTTCTCCATTGTGCGCGAGCCCGAGGCCAACTTCATCCTCGTGAAGAGCCTTGAGCCGAGGTGCACCTCAGTGGCGCTCTTCAAGGCGCTCCTGAAGCTCGGCGTCATCGTCAAGGACTGCGCCGTCGGGTACCGGGGCCTGGGCCGCTACCACCTGCGCATCGACGTGCCGCGTCCCGAGCGGATCGATGAGCTGATGGGGCGCCTTGACCGTGCCCTGGCAGGCATTCCGAAGTACTGAGCGCCCAGGCCCCTTCCTGCTTGAGCGAAGTTCCGCCGGAGATCAGCCCAGCGGGCGGCAGTCGCTCAATCCCCCCGTCAGTGGACCGGCGGCAGGGAGGTCGAGCGCTCGAGCACCACTATGCTCAACGCCCACCTCCGTCGGCGCCTCCCCGCCTACCTTGCCGGACTCGGCACGCTGCTAGCCGAGGGCGGCGAGACCGAGAGCAGCGGCGTGGCGTCGTTCAACGTCGTCAGGTCGAACGACGGTTTCAGCGCCGCGCGCCAGGCCCCGAAGCTGCCCGCCCACCTCGGTGAGTCCGGCGTCGCGGAAGTTCTCTTCCTGCCGCTGGTCGAGTTTGAGCGTAGGCGAGACTACCGCGCAGGCTGGCGAAGCCGCACGCTCCGGGAGCGAGCCTTCATCCCGCACCTGCGTGTCGGTAATGGCACGCAGACAGGTGCAACAGCCAGGCAGGCAAGGGACGCGATCTTTCGCGGCACGACGTCTAGCAAGGGCGGTAACCAACGTTATGCCCGCTTCCAGAAACTTGTGAAAATTCGCGTGCATAGCATAATTCTATGTATGAGAGTATCGTTGAAATCTTCGACCTCTTGGGGAGTGCTGGAGACGGCGTCCCGAGGGGCGTTACCCATGATCGCAAACGTTCTCGTTGGAGAGGTGGCAGCCGTTCGAGATTCCCATCAAACGTCGATGGGGCGCGGTCTGTCGCAAAAAATGCTTCAACCTGCCTGCGTGAGATGGGGGAGGACAGGACCGCAAGGATATGTCGTAACGAGGGGGGCTGAGGAGAAAGGCGCCAAGGTTCATGACTGGCACGTTGAGATGTGGTGATGCTGACACTGCCTGTCGGGGACAGCGCGGGGTGAGCTTGCGCCCCGATCTCCTGTCGGCAGTTGTAGCGGCGGCCTGCCTTGCTACCCACGTGCTCGGGTCTGGGGGCCGCCGGATCCCCCTCTCTGAAAGCCTCATCGGGAGGATGGAATCATGGCGAACAGTTCGGCTCAGCCTGGGAGCTCAAGCTATGGCCAACTCTTTGCGCGCGAGTGTATTCGCGCCGTGCCATGGCTTGTCATGTCTTTCATCATCCTCATCCTGGCCTATGCGATTGTGGTGCGTCCCATCAACAACGCCTATCAACGCACCGTTGGCCAGTTCATCTCCTTCGCGATCGGCAAACCCGTGGACGGGCTGACGCCACTGAACGCGGCGCAGATCAAGGAGGTTCGGGAGAACCTCAAGACCGCGTTCAGGTACGCAGCCGCCACCCCCATGCAGCAGGTCCTCACCTTCCTCGACAACAAAGAGAACCGCCAGCGCCTCGAAAAGAGCATGCGACGGGCGATTCGCATCGCCCTGACGGCCGGCCTCGAGGAGTCAGCCAAGGTGGTCAGGAAAAAGAATCTCGTCCAGCGCGCCAGCACGAAGGCAAAGAAAGGCCTTGAATTCGCCGCCAGCACGATGTTCGGGGAGGCCGCCGAAAAGGTGCCCACCGCGCTCGTGCCGAAGGTGAAACAGGCGATGAGAGAGAACATCGAATTCACCCTCGACACGTTCCTGCGCGGTCTCCAGACCTCGCCGCTGCTCCCAAAGGCAAAGCAGAACACGAAGGAAGCCATCGAGTTCACCAGCGAGACGCTGTTCCGCAAGATGCGCCACGTTTTCCTCGGCGACCCCAAGTTCGTCCAGGAGATGAAGCAGAACTTCAAGGAAGCGATTGACTTCGCCGCCCAGCGCTGGGCAGACTACATGCTGGAAGACTTCCAGGCGGCGCCCGCCGAAGGGGACAAGCAGCCTCAACGGAATGCCCCAGGTGGAAGGGCGACTCCAGGCAGGTAGCACGGCCGCCATCCATGCCCACCCACGACGGGAAGAGGGCGCCGCTCTCCGGCAAGCACCGCACCCTGGGCCGGACGGGCGGAGCGGCTCAGCCCTCGGCGCGCAGCAAGGCGTTGGCTTGCCGCAAGTCATCGCGGGTATTGATATTGAAGAGCGAGCGGCGTAGGACGGCGAGTCGGGCGACGCCGCCCCAGGCAGGATCAACCGCATCGACGACGCGCGTCGCCACCATCGCGTAGAGGACGTCAATGCGCAGTCGCCGCGCCTCCAGGAGGTGCTCAACGGCGGGCAGACAGCGGCGGTGATAGAAGGCGTGGAGCGTGTGGAAGCGACCGTCAACGAAGGGGACGACCACGTCCGGGAGCGTTGCCTCTCCACGATCGCACCAGGAAGGCTCCGGCGCGGCGGCTGCGGCGCTGGGCAGCGGCGTTCCGCGGCAGGCCGCCAGGGCGCGGACGGCGTCCGCTGCGAGGAAGGGCATGTCGCAGCCGACGATGAAGCACCAGGGACTGTCGGCATGCCGCAACGCGGTGTAGATGCCACCGAGTGAGCCGAGCCCGGGACGGTCATCAACCACACTTGGGATGCGGAGCGAAGCATAGACCTCCGGCGTATTGGTGACGAGGAGCTGGGCGCGAAAGAGCTCGCGCAGCACGCGCGCGACGCGCTGCGCCAGCGGCATGCCGGCAAGGGGTTCCAGCGCCTTGTTGCGACCGAACCGGCGGCTCTGGCCGCCGGCAAGGATGACGCCGGTGCAGTCATCGAGAGCTGGAATACTCCTTCCGCGGCTGGCCATGGGGGAATCCTCAGGAGCGCCGCCGTGCCCTCTGCGCGCTGGGCCGGCAGGCGCCCGTGCCTGTAGTATGGCATGAAGCAGCCGCTCCGCAAGGCGAGAATCGAACGCCGCCGCGCCTTGCGGCGTCTTCGAGGGAGGGACGATGGACGCCTCGCCAACAATCTTCGATGACGCCATCCCGGTGGGCACCACGTTTCCACCCTGCGAGTTCATCCTGGAGCCGGAGCGGGTGCGCCATTACGCCGCCGCGGTGGAGGCCGACAACCCCCTCTACCATCAGGCGGCCGTCGAGGCTAGCGGGCCGCACCCCGGCGCCGTCGCCCCACCGACCATCGCGGCAATCTACGTGCGGCACGCCTACAGCAAGGCTGCCAGCCCCATCCCCGGCACCGTCCATGCCAGGCAGGCGTACCGTTTCCACCGTCCGCAGCGCGCCGGGGACCGCTTGACCCTGACCGCAACGCTGGTGGAGCGCTACGTTCGGAAGGAGCGCATCTACGTCGTCATCAGGACTGTCGCTACAAACCAGCATGGCGAGCTCGTCACCGAGGCAACGAACACGGTCTTTCTGCCGCACAAGAAGGCGACGTAGCGGCGTCGCCGCGGCGGCGCTGCCAGGAGAGTCAACGTTGGCGACGTGGTCTGGCGCAGCCGCGGCGCCGGCCCGCGGACTGCTCTCCCGTCGGGCGACAGCGGCGAGGTGCTCCAACGACGCGGAAACCAAGCCAGGAGAAGCGCGATGTTCACCGAGTTTGTCGCTGGGACCCCTCTCCCGGTGCGGCAGCGCCTGGTGACGCAGGAGAAGATCAACGCCTACGCCGAGGCGTCGGGAGATCATAACCCCATCCACACCGATCCTGAGTTCGCCAAAACGACGATGTACGGCGGCACCATCGCGCACGGGCTCTACACCCTTGCCTTCCTCTCGGAGATGTTGGGGAGCGTTTTCGGGCCGGCGTGGCTCAGCGGCGGAAGTATCGACATCGCTTTCTTGCGCCCCGTGCGCCCCGGTGACACGATCAGGACCGGCGGCGCGGTCACCCGCGGCGAACAGGTCGAGGGAAAGCAGAGGCTGCTGTGCGAGGTCTATTGCGAAAACCAGCACGCCGAAAAAGTCCTTGCCGGCTCCGCAACCATCGAGTACTAGCAGGCGCCGCAGCAGAAGCGGCTCAGAGCCGACTGTAACGGATGGTGAGCAAATTCCCTCCTGGCACTGAGAAAAGACATCGGATCGACTTCGCGGCGCCGGGTCCACCCTCTCCTTTTCGGGTCGGGAGGTGATCCGCAGATTGCGCAGATTTCACGGATTGAATCGGCGTAAGAGGATGATCCGCCCCGTCAGTCTTCCTGTCATCCTCCTCTCACGAGAGCAACTCGGTACCTCCTGTCGCCGCGCGGCGCGTCCCGTCAAGAACTCCGCCATCAAAAACCTCGTGTAATATCTTAAATTTACACTCGTATACTATTGATGTAATTGATATCTAGTTCAAGTTTTTTACTGCCGTGTTAGGGCTTTGAGTAGCTGTGCTTCTGCCGCTCAGTTGCTTCTCGAGGAGTGCGCCGCCGAACTGTTCCCGGCGATGCCTCGACTCGTGAGGAGATTGTTACAGGGATGTCACGCGGCGTTCAAGGAAATGTCACACGGGTGTGAGATAGTAGGCTCTCGGCGGCAGCCAGCGACCCCTCTCCGGGATCACCGTCTGCCGATGAGCCTTGCTTGGACGTTCAGGATGCAGCGAGGTAGGCTCGTTGCGGCGCGCCCCTTGTGCCGCAGGCACAGCCGCCACCTCACGGAGAGTGTTCCAGCCATGGGGCAGCGACGGCGCAGTGCTGATCTCATCGACTCGCTGGCGCGGCACGTCATCTCCGTTGGCGGGCTTTGCGTCATTGTGGCCGTGCTTGCCATCATCTTTTTTATCCTGCGCGAGGGCTTGCCCCTCTTCTACCCAGCCAAATCATCACCCCAGCCTCCCTTGCCAATCCCCCTTCAAGCCGGCCAAGGAGCGACATCACTCCTCGTCACCTCGGACGAGTACCGTGAGTTCGTGGTCACCCTGGATCGCGACGGCGTCGTGCGTTTGCGCTCCCCGCAGGACGGCGCGTTGAAGCAGGAACTCCGCACGCCGCTCCTGAAAGGAGAGGTGCTGACTGCTGCGTCCGAGCCGACCATGGGCAGCTTCATCGCCGCCACCGAGAGCGGGCTGGTTGTGCCGCTGCGCTTGCAGTTTCAGGTCCGCTGGGAAGGAGGGCGGCGAGTCCTCCAGCCAAGGCTTTCCGGCGGTCCGGTGCTCGATTTCGAGCGCCCGGAAGACCCCATCCGCAAAGTCTCCGGAGCCAGGCTCGAGGGGGGAGGTGCGCAAGCCGCCATCGTCACCGCCTCGGGCGAGCTCCTTTATGGCGTCTTCAATGCCGTGGAAGAGAAAACCACCATCTTCAGGCTAACCGACGAGGTCTCGCCACGACGCCTCAGTGCGCTCGCCATGAGCAGCAACGGCGAGTGGCTCGTCGCCGGAGCGGAAGAGGGCACGTTCAACGTCTGGCAGCTCGAGGCGGGTGAAGCCCCCAGCCGCATCCAGTCGAGCGAGGCGAGCGCCGCCCCCATCACCGCCCTGGCGTTTCTCCTGGGGGACGAGTCGCTCATCGTGGGAGATGCGGCTGGGGGCGTTGCCGTATGGTTTCCCCTTCGCTACCTTCAGGTTGCGAATACCGCCGAGGCGCCGGTGCGCTTTGAAGGCACCCTCCTCCGTCCCGGTGAGCAGCAGCGCATCCTGGACCGTGGCTATGCCACTGAATACAGCCATATCCCCGCCCTCACCTTCACGACTGCAGGCCGCTCATTCCGCAAGATCCACACCTTTGCCCCCCACCCCCACGGCGTGACGGCGCTGGCTGCCTCGTCCCGAAACAGGGGATTCATCTCAGCCGACACGGCCGGCGGGGTTTGGCTGCGCTACGCTACCACCGAGAGCACCCAGGCGCGGCTTCACGCCGGCAAGGATGCGATCCGAAGCGTGGCCTTCAGTCCGCGCCTGGATGGCATCTTCGCCCTCGATGCCGCGGGCCGCGTGCATCGCTGGAGCCTGCAGAACTCCCACCCCGACGCCACCCTGGAGAACCTCTTCACGAAGGTGTGGTACGAAGGCGCCATGGAGTCGGCGCACGTCTGGCAATCGACGGGCGGCAGCGACGCCTTCGAGCCGAAGTACGGCCTCTGGCCGCTCCTCTTCGGGACCTTCAAGGGCACCTTCTATGCCATGATCTTTTCCGTGCCGCTGGCGATCGTGGCGGCCCTCTACCTGTCGCAGCTCGGCCCTTCGCGCCTGCGCGACGTTTGCAAGCCGGTGATCGAAATCATGGCGGCGCTGCCCAGCGTGGTGGTGGGATTCCTGGCGGCTCTCTGGTTCGCGCCCCTGGTCAGTCAACACCTGGCGACCGCTCTCCTCTGGCTCCTCCTCATGCCCCCCTGCTTGGGAGCGGCGCTGGGAGTCTGGTACCTCACCGCAAAGGTGCTGCGGGCAACGCTGCGTCCCGGGGTGGAGCTCGTCTTCATCTTCGCGGCCTTCGTCGTCGCCTTCCTCATCGCCTCCTCCCTGGGGCCGTTCCTCGAGAACGCCTTCCTCGGGAAGGACCTGGCGACCTGGCTCTTCGAGCGCTTCGGCATCGTCTACGATCAGCGCAACAACATCGTCGTGGGGGTGGCCTTGGGGTTCGCCGTCATCCCGCTGATCTTCAGCATCTGCGAAGACGCCATGTGCAGCGTCCCCCCCGCTTACACCTCCGCCGCCTTGGCGCTGGGCGCGAGCAAGTGGCAGACCGCCATCTACGTGGTGCTGCCGGCGGCGAGCCCGGGGATTTTCGCCGCCATCCTCCTTGGGCTGGGGCGCGCGGTCGGCGAGACGATGATCGTCCTGATGGCCACCGGCAACACGCCGATCCTCGACCTCTCGCCGTTCACCGGCATGCGCACGATGTCGGCCACCATCGCGGTGGAGATTCCTGAAGCGGCGTATGGGGGAACCTTGTACCGCGTACTCTTCGCCACCGGCTTCCTCCTCTTTGCCATCACGTTCATGATCAATACGATAGCCGATACAGTGAGCTACCGGCTGAGGCGTCGCTATGGTCGATACTAGGAGCGCCAGCGGCGGCGACGCCGCCGAGGCGAGGACGCTGCGGGCCGCCAGCCGGCCCTCGGGCGAAGGGGCGCCTTATATCTGGACCACCAGCCTCGCCGTGGTGCTCGTGCTCGTGATGCTGGTCGGCATCGTCGTCCTCATCCTGGTGAATGGCTTGCGCACCTTTTGGCCGTCCCCCCTCGTGGAAGTTCTGCTCAGGGATGGAACGCGTTACCTGGGAGAGGTCCACGCCCAGGAGGCCAAGCCCCAGGCCCAGCGCACCGGGCGCGCCGGCGCGCCTGCCGAGTACCGCACGAAGCTGAAGATCGGCAACCGCGATCTCGGCGCGGCGGATTTCGTTTGGATTGACAATGCAAGTATCAAGGCGCAGCGCCCGCCGAGCGACGCCCTGGTGTTCGAGCGCCTGGAGTACGGCAACTTTTACGGTCGCCTCAAAGAGGTACGGGCGGGCGAACGACCGGTTGCTGGTGGCGGAGAAGAGGGCATCGCAACGCTGCGCCGCTTCCACCGCACTGCCGCCGGCAAACGGCAGAAACTTGACGATCTGCGCCGTGAGCAGCTAAACATTCGCCAACCACTCACGAACCTGGAACGGGAAATCAGCGCCCTCAGAGGGAGCCGCTTTGCCGTCTCCGAGGAGGGGGCCGCTGAACTTCGCCGCCTGGAGCCGCAGCTCGGGCCCTTGCAGAACCAGCTCAATGAGAAGGTGCGGCCTCTGGTGGTAGAGCAAGAGCGCCTGCGGCGTGACCTCGAGGGCCTGCGCGTGGTGATGGAGACGGCCAACGGCAAGATCGCCTCCATCGCCCTCGCCGACATCGTCCGTGTCACACAACCCAACACGATGGGAATGCATCACAAGGTCCTTCATTACCTCGGCAAGCTGATCGAGTTCATTTGGCAGCAGCCCCGTGAATCGAATACGGAGGGAGGCGTCTTCCCCGCCATCTTCGGCACCGTTCTCCTCGTCTTCCTCATGACGATTGCGGTGGTGCCGTTCGGCGTCGTTGCCGCCGTCTACATGCACGAGTATGCCCGACAAGGACGGCTCTTGCGCATCGTGCGCGTGGCCGTGAACAACCTCGCCGGCGTTCCTTCCATCGTCATCGGCATGTTCGGACTCGCCTTCTTCGTCTATGGGGTCGGAGGCACCATCGACCAGCTCTACTACAGCCGCTACCTCCCCACCCCGACGTTCGGCACCGGCGGCATCCTCTGGGCGTCGTTGACGCTTGCTCTCCTGACGCTGCCGGTGGTCATCGTGGCGTCGCAGGAGGGCCTGGCCGCCGTTCCCCAGGCGTATCGCGAAGCTTCCCTCGCTCTCGGCACAACGAAGTGGCAGACGATCCATCGCGTGGTGCTGCCGAACGCCACACCCGGCATCCTGACAGGAATCATCCTGGCCATCAGCCGGGCCTCGGGGGAGGTGGCCCCCCTGATGATCACCGGGGTGGTGAAACTCGCTCCCTCGCTGGCCATTGATGGAAGCTGGCCTTTCCTCCACCTCGATCGCAAGTTCATGCACCTCGGATTCCATATCTACGACGTGGCCATGCAGTCGCCCAACGTCGAGGCCGCCATGCCGATGGTTTACAGCACCACGGCGCTCCTCCTCCTCCTCGTGCTGGCGCTCAACTCGGTGGCCACCATCGTGCGCGGGAAACTTCGCCAGCGCTACGCCGGCTCGAAGCTCTAGACACCGCCAGGGAGTGGCGCAACGCGTTCCAGGAGTATCGGTGATGGCAGGAAGCACCCTCGAGAAGCTCACGACGGGCATGCAAGAAGCGGCCAGCGAGACCTCGTCGAGGTCGCCGCAGGCGCACCGCCCCGAGCACCTCGCAGCTATCCACTGCGAAAATCTCTCCGTCTTCTACGGAGCGCAGCAGGCCCTCTTCAACATCTCCATGGATATCCCCCGGCATCGCGTGACCTCCTTCATCGGCCCTTCCGGCTGCGGCAAGTCCACCCTCCTGCGGAGTTTCAACCGCATGAACGACGTCATCGAGAACGTCCGCCTGGAAGGCAAGGTGCTCATCGAGGGAGAGAACATCTATGAGCCCGGCACGCACCTCCCCACCCTGCGCAAGAACGTCGGCATGGTGTTCCAGAAATCCAACCCCTTCCCAATGTCGGTCCGCGACAACATCCTCTTCGGTCCACGCCGCCAGGGGGTGAAGAACCGCGCGCTCCTCGAGCAGATCATTGAAGACTCGCTGCGAAGAGCGGACCTCTGGAATGAGGTGAAAGACCGCCTGCACACCTCCGCCCTCGACCTCTCCGGCGGGCAGCAGCAGCGGCTCTGCATCGCCCGCGCCCTGGCAAACTCGCCGCGCATCCTGCTCATGGACGAGCCGGCGTCCGCCCTCGACCCCATCTCCACCGCCAAGATCGAGGAGACGATCTACGAGCTGAAGGATGAGTACACGGTCGTCATCGTCACCCATAACCTGCAGCAGGCGGCGCGCTGCTCCGACATCACTGCCTTCCTGTACCTTGGCAAGCTCATCGAGATGAATGAGACGGCCAAGGTATTCCGCAACCCCTCGAACAAACAGACCGAAGACTACGTCTCCGGCAGGTTCGGATAGTTCATCCTATACTGAAGGCGTGACCTTGGTTTCCGCTCCGAGCTTACGAGGAGGGGCGCGGTGGCGTGCCCTTCGTGTGCTCTTCCCGCGTCCCGTCGTGCGCGATTCATCCCTGAAGCGCGGCACGCGAGACGCGAGGGGTCCCACGCCATGATCTGTCCGAAATGCGGCGCGCAGATGGCGCGGGCGCGCGAAGCTGACGCGGCTGCCGCAGCGCTCTCCCCGCCCCGCCAACCAGGCGAACAGGGCGACGAGTCTGAGACCAAGCCGCACGCAGCGGAGAGTCGTTGGCGCTGCCTTCGTTCGAGTTGCGGCTTCGAACACCGGCTTGCCACACCTGACGAGCAGCGCGCGCAGACCCAAGCAAGCGCCGATCACTTCGCCGCCAGAATGCTCGACCGCGATCCGCCCATGTTCGAAGGCTGACCCTGCCGCCGACGCCAGGGAGTCTCCCTCCTCCACACCTCAGGACTCCCATGGTGCAATGGAGCGCAGGCACCATGCCTGCCCCCCACAATCGCACCTGGCAGGGACCGTTCCGCCCACCCTTGCGGATGTTCGGCCAATCCTGCCTCTATCCGGCCTGCCTTCTTGACCTGGCACGCCGCACTGTCTACCATCCCTCGTAATCGTGACGACTTTCAGGGGGGATAAGCAGGCATGACCTACCAGGTCATCGGGCATTCAGTGGCGCGGCGTGATGGAGTAGAGAAGGTGACCGGCCTGGCGGCCTATACCTCAAACCTCAGCCTGCCGCGCATGCTGCATGGCAAGATTCTCCGCAGCCCCCTGCCGCATGCCCGCATCGTCGCCATCGACGCCTCGCGGGCGCGGCGTCTGCCGGGAGTGAAAGCCGTCTTGACGCGCGACACACTCCTCGGCGACGCCTCGCTCACCTATCGTTACGGCCACGTCCTTGCCGATCAGGCGATTGTCGCCGTGGACCGCGTGCGCTTCGTGGGAGATGCCGTGGCGGCCGTCGCCGCCGTTGACAGGGACGTTGCCGAGGAGGCGCTGAGCCTGATCGATGTCGAGTATGAGGAGCTGCCGGCGGTCTTCACGGCGGAGGAATCGTTCGGGCCCGCCGCCCCGCTCATCCACGAGACCCCGCCCGAGGTGCAGGCGCGCGCCGCCATGAAGTTCGATGGGCCGCGGCCCGGAACGAACATCTGCGCCTCCCTGCACATTCGGCACGGCGACATCGACCGCGGCTTCGCGGCGGCCGACTTCATCTTCGAGGATACCTACAGCACACCGATGCAGGCGCACTGCCCCTTGGAGCCCCACGTCACGGTCGCCGACTGGCATCCCTCGGGGCGCCTCACCGTCTGGTCCTCGACGCAGATGCCGTTCCAGGTGCGGGATCACCTGGCGCGCATCTTCCGCCTGCCGAAGAGCCAGGTCTGCGTGCTGGTGGACAACGTGGGCGGCGGCTACGGCGCCAAGACGGGCATCAGGCTGGAGCCGATCACCAGCCTCCTGGCGCGACTCAGCGGCTGCCCGGTGAAGACGATGCTGAACCGCGAGGAGGTCTTCCTCACCCTGACGCGGCACGGCAACACCTTCTGGGTGCGCACCGGCGTCAGCAGGGACGGCCGACTGATCGCCCGGCACATCCGCATCCTGTGGGACACCGGGGCCTACGCCGACGCCGGCCCGATTGTCATCTTCAAGGCCGGCTACACCGCCAGCGGGCCGTACAACATCCCCAACGTCGTCATCGATTCCTACTGCATCTACACGAACAAGCCACCCGCCGGGCCGCTGCGGGGCATGGGCGTGCCGCAGACCACCTGGGCCTACGAGCCCCATCTCGACCGCATCGCCGCGGAGCTTGGCTTCGACCCCATCGAGCTGCGGCGCCAGAACATCTACCGCAACGGCGACACCTTCGTGAGCGGCGAGACGCTGCACAGCATCGATCTCGCCGGCTGCTTCGACCGCGCCTTGGAGACGGACGACTGGCAGCCCCTCGGCTACGGACGGCGGAGAACGTCACCGTCGAAGGCGGCGAGCTTGGAAGCGGCGAACACGGCAGGCTCAAGCGTGGCGCGCGGCCGCGGCCTGGCCTGCGCCCTGAAAAACACCTCGACGCCCTCCTACAGCGGCGCAACACTGAAGATGAACGAGGACGGCACGGTGGTCCTCTTGACCGGCGCGGTGGAGATCGGCCAGGGATGCAAGACCGCCCTGGCGCAGATAACCGCCGAGGCGCTGAGCCTGCCCCTGGAGCGGGTGCGTGTGGCGACGACGAACACCGACGTGGTCCCCTTCGACTGGGGCACCATCAGCGGCCGCACCATCTTCCATGTCGGCAAGGCCATCCAGGAGGCCGCCGCGCAGCTTCGCGAGCAGCTCATCGCCCTGGCCGCCGATGTGCTGGAGGCGGCGCCGCAGGACCTCGAGCTGGCGCAGGGGCGGATCGTGGCGCGGGGTGCGCCGGACAAGGGGATCACCTACGAGGATGCCCTGCTGCGGCGCCTGGGGATCAAGGGGAGCGGCCTCATCGCCCACGGGGAGTTCCGCACCCACTGGTACAAGGCGGACCCCGGAATCGAGGGATGCACCTCGCCGTTCTGGGATGTGGGGCTGGGGCTCGCCGAGGTGGAGGTTGACCGCGACACGGGCAAGGTGCGTCTCCTGCGTTACCGGTGCGTTGCGGATGTCGGCACCGCCGTCAACCCGGCGCTCTGCCGCGGGCAGCTCAGCGGCGCTACCCTCATGGGGCTCGGCCAGGCGCTCTTCGAGGAGATGCTCTTCGACAACGGCCAGCCGATCAACCCCTCGCTGGTGAACTACAAGATTCCCTCCTCGCGCGACATCCCCGAGGTCCTCGAGGTGAACTACATCGAGAGCGGCCACCAGGAGGGGCCGTACGGCGCTAAGGGTATCGGCGAGATCGGCGTGGCGCCCGCCGCGCCAGCCGTCGCCAGCGCCATCCATGACGCCCTCGGGGTGTGGATCGTCGATCTGCCGATCACGCCGGAGAAGATCCTGCGCGCCCTCGAGGCGCGCGAGGCGACTCTGCGGCGAGAAGCCGGAGCCGGCGCCGGGTAAGGCCCGTCGCCGAGCCGGCGCTGCCGCTGGGGATTTTTCGCGGCTCGGAATACGACAGGCGGGGCATCATGCGGGGGCTGACGAAGCACACCATTGCCCTGGCGGCTGGGATGCGGAAGCGGGCGGGCGGGCCGGCTCATGCATGACCATGGGGAGAAAGTTCTGCAGCCGCCATGCTACGAGGAATGCAGTACGCAACAAAGGAAGAGCATTCACGTTTGTCGAAGCGAAGCTTGCAAGAGCTCAAATTTGACCGGGTAAGAATGCGGAATCTCCATCGCCGCAATTATTGTTACAGCAAACCCTGTTTGCCTCAGCAGATTCCTTAGCACGTCTTCCTGGCCAAGCGTTGGGGAGAAACAGAGCAGGAGTCTCCCTGATTCCTTCAGGTGCCGTGGTGCTCCTGAGAGGAATTTCTTGATCGACCGATAGCCGGGATCAAAAATGGCCTTTTCCATCATCAAAACTTCCTGACGATCGGTATAGCCGGAAGGTATATTCCAGAAGATCGTGTCAAAGGTCGCCGCGGGAGCCAGCGCGTCGTACACGTCCCCAACAAACGCACGAAGTTTGCCAGCCACGTTGTGAAGCCGACCGTTTTCGAGCGTGTTCTGCACGGCGCGCGGATTGATATCGATGGCCACGGCGCGGCCTGCTCCACGCAGCAGCGCGAAGACCGAGGCGACGCCCGTGCCGCAACCAATCTCCAGGAATTCTTCACCCTGGCGGATGGACATTTCCCGGACGCTGAATTCGGTATCGGCAAAGTATTTTGGCGAGAAGACGCCGGCACGGACGACAAATGTCTTCGAGAGAACTTTGCAGGTGTACTGCTCAGGTTCCTGCTGGCTTGCTTTCAGAATCTTGCCATATCGAAGCAACCGCGCAGTGTGCCTGAACGCGTCGCGATCCGTAGTCATGGGTGAGCACCCGTCCAGTCCAAGAACGAAAATTCCTTGCTGCACCCTTACGTGCTGCAATGCGGCTCGCACGTTATGGAGACAGCGGGGTTCATTTTTGCGAGGCGCCGCGATGCCAGACCATGAGGCGTCGTTCAACCTTCTCGAACAAGAGGTTCAAAAGGTAACTGAGCAGAGCAAGCGTCGCGACGCCGGCATAGGTCTCCGCAATCTTAAAATCACGCTGGCTCCTTAGAATGAAGACGCCGATGCCGTTCGAGCTGCCGACCATCTCAGCCGTCACCACCAGGATGAGCGCAATCGGCAGGCTAACCCGTAGGCCACTCATGATATAGGGTGACGCCGCCGGCAGCACGATCTTGCGCAGCGTGCTCCAGCTCCGCAAGCCAAAGATGCGCGCCGTATCGAGCAGCGCTGGATCGAGATTGCGGGTGCCGTCCATTGTATTCACCAGGATAGGAAATCCGCAAGCAAAGAAGATGACGAAGTAGCGCATCCACTCGTTGACCCCAATGAAAAACATGGCGAAGGGAATGATGGCCGGCGGCGGAATCGGGCGCAAGAACTCGACGAGGGGCTCGAGATAGTTGTAGGTCGGCGTGTGGTAGCCCAACAAGATGGCTGGCGGCACCAGCAGCACGATGGCGAGCAGGTAGCCGACCATCGCCCGCCCCAGACTGATGCCGAGGGCACTCGGCAGGCTCAAGTCGGCCGCCAGCCTGCCGAGCGCTTCCAGAACCTTGGTGAAGGGCGGCAGGTATGACGAATCCAGCAAACCCGCGCGAACGATCACTTCCCACATCAGCAGCAAGAAGAGGATGAAGGCGAAGCCGAGGGCGCGTTCGAGCTTCAGCCGACCCCACCTTGGCGTGGTTGCGATCAGAGCGGCCATCTCGCACTCAACCTCCTCATCAGCGCTGCAGGGCAGCGAGGTTAGCCAGGCGCACGTGCCAGCCAAGGATGCGGCGCTCACTGTACAGGAAAAGGCGGTTGAGGAGGTAGCCGAGGATGGTGATGGTGAACAAGCCAGCAAACATCTCCTTCACTTCGAGGGCGCGCTCCGCATCAAGGATGAAGAAACCAAGGCCATTGTCACTCACGACCATCTCGGTGATGACCACAAAGATCCAGGCAATCGAGAGACTGACGCGCAGGCCGCTCAAAATGAACGGCAGCGATGACGGGACGATGATCTTGCGGACGATGCTCCAAGGCCCCAGGCCGAGCACGCGGCCGGTCTGCACCAGGATGGGATCAACACCGTGCACCGCATCGACCGTATTGATGAGCACGGGCCACATCGCACCCCAGACGATCACCGCAACGTTCAAACGGGTATCAAGCCCGAAGAAGAGCAGAGCGATCGGTATAAGGGCGACCGCCGGTAACGGGCGCAGCAGCTCGATCAGGGGCTTGAGCAGCGCGTAGGCGAATCGCCAGGACCCCATCAGCACGCCGAGGATGATGCCTACTAGGATACCGATGGAGTAGCCAAGGAAGAAACGCATCAAGCTGATCAAGATATTCTGAAGCTGCCGCGGCGTGCCGAGGCTGGCGGCGAAAGTCTGAGCGATAGCGGAGACCGGGGGAAAGAAGAACTGATACTCCGTAACAAGGCGGGACAGGACTTCCCAGAGACCAAGGAGGAAGAGAACAACCAGGTAGCCTGAAATGCGGCTCTGTCCCTTGAGAATGTGCAGGATCACGTGGTTTCCGTCGTGGCGCTTGCCCGTTGAGGAACTCATCAGGAGGATGCAGCGCTCCACCCGGCCAGCCAGGGTTTCCCGTCGCCGGGAGATGGGGAGGCCGCGGCGGCAGGCTTACCCGTAGCTTCAGGACGAAACCCCGCGGCGCACCACCACTCCGTTTCCGACCTTCAAGGTGGGCTGCGACCCCACCGAGGCAGCGCCCTCCTCACCTCCCCGGCATGAGCACGGAAACGGGCACCGCCGTACCCCGAGTGAGGCGAGGAAGGTTTCGCCGGCGCCGCCTCCTTCCCCACGGCAAGGGGCCTGCCACTGCTTCAGCCTGGCGAGAACCTCGGCTCGTCTCCCTGCGCGGCGATCCTGGCGTTTTGCCAACCAGTGAGGGTGCGCCCCTCAAGCCTCCTCCCTCAGCTTCGCGGCAGACTTTCCTAGTTGACCTTGGCATGCCGGCTTACGAGCTTCCGCATGTCCATCTTTTTGTCAATAAACTTCAGCTCGTGCATGAAGTTTTGCATGCCCTCGAGCAGGTTCAATCGCACGCCTTTCCCCCAGCTCGTCAAGTTGATCTTCTGCGCCAGCGGGGCCTCGATCCGGGTGAATTTCGGCAGCACCGCGCGCGCCTCCGTCTCCTTCTGCTGCGTAAAGTCCACCCCCTTATCGTAGGCGCGGATGAAGCCCTTCACGATCTCGGGGTTCGCCTCGATCCATTTTTCCCGGCCGAAGTACACCGCGATGCTCCAGGTGCGATCGGTGTCCCCCGTCAAGTACCCCAGCACGCGGCCGATCTTGAGTTGATCTTTGTAGAGGGTGACGAAGGGTTCCACCTGGGCGATGGTGTCCACCTGCTTCTGTTTCAACGGCGCGGCCATGCGCGGGAAAGGCACCTCGAAGAGCTTCAGCTTCTTCCAATCGGCGCCGTTATCGATCATCCAGCCATAGGTCATCATGGTCATGATGGCGCCGGCATTCGCCGTTCCCAGGGTCTTGCCCTCGAGGTCCTTGGCCGTCTTGATCGGTGAATCCAGCGGCACCATTAACGCAGTCGCCTTCGAGGTGCGGGCCTGACCCACCGAGGCCTCGGCAATGACCTGGAAGTCAAACCCCTGGATGGCCCCGGCGATGACGTTGTTAGTGGAGAAAGCCCCCATCTGGGCGGAGTCGGAGGCCACCGCCGTGCCCTGGTTCACCCCGCCGCCGCCGGGGGTGTCCTTCAGGGTGATCTTGATGCCGGCCTCGGCGAAGTAGCCCTGGTCGATGGCAACGTACATCGGCAGGAAATCGCCGATCGGCAGGTAAGCCATGATGATCTCTTTCAGCGGTTGCTGGCTGAGGGCGGGCGTGCGACCGAGCAGGAGACCAACGCCGCCGAACAGAACAAGGACCATGCAAGCGAGTACACGACGCTGCGCTTTCATCGGAGACCTCCTTCCCTGCCGAAGCTGTTGCTCCGGACCCTCTCCAGCGGCGACTCAACCGGGCATCACGGGATGCTGCCGCTCACCACGGATCTTGGCATAGAGGTGGTGCCGGTACTCTATGAATTTCGTATTCTCACGCGTCGCCAGTTGATCGCGCGGTCGAGGCAAATCAATGGGGAGCTCGTCCACCACCACCGAGGGGTGGGTGCTGAGCACGATGACGGTATCGGAGAGGTAAATCGATTCATCAATATCGTGGGTCACAAAGAGGACGGTCTTGTCAAAGCGCCGCCAGACATCCAGCAGCAAATCCTCAAGGTCTTCCCGGGTTTGGGCGTCGACGGAGGCGAACGGTTCGTCCATAAGCAGAATCTCGCACTGGTAAGCGAGGGCGCGGGCGATGGCGGCGCGCTGCTGTTGCCCGCCGGAGAGCTGCCAGGGGTACTGCTGCTCGAATCCCTTCAACCCCACGCTGGCAATGGCTTGCATGGCGATCTCGTGCTTCTCCGCCTTCGTCAGCCGCGGCTTTTCCTCCACCCCGAGCAGGGTATTCTTCAAGAGAGTGCGCCAGGGCAGCAACGAGCGGTTGTAGTCCTGAAAGACGAGCACCATCTCCGGCGGGGGGCTGGCCACCTCGTTGCCGTTCAGCAGCACCCGGCCCGTCGTCGGCCTGAGAAGTCCGCAGACGCATTTCAACAAGGTCGTCTTGCCGCATCCAGACGGACCGACGATGGACACGAACCGCCGGCGCTCAATAACGAAGGCGACCTCCTTGAGGGCGACGACGGCGCGGCCGGAAAAGGGCTCGTACTGCTTCGAGAGCCGATCCACGGTCAGCATGGTCCCTACCATTTCGCGTCGCCCGGGTCGGCCGCGCCGCCAGCGGCGCGCGGGGTTGGGGTTGGCGCTGGGCAAGCGTCACGCCGCGGCGGGCTGGTCTCGCCCGCCCAGGTGGCGACGGCGCGCCCTGGTTGCTTCCTCATCCACCTCGAGCGTGCCATCCCGCAGCACCACGCCGTAGTCATCGCGGGCCTGCTCGCGGGAGACATAGCCATCCAACACATCGCGGCGCACGCTCTCGACGTCGCGCTCCCAGGCCGGCCCATAGCCGCCGCCGCCAGGCGAGGAGAGGGTGACGACATGCTGCGGCTGCAAGGGATAGTTGACGAGCTTCAGCGCCAGCTCTTCTTCGGCGGCTTCGGGATGGCGGCGCAAGGTGACGCGGTTCACCTTCCCTTCCCCGCCTCCCGCCAACCCCCAAGGCGGCGCCTGGACGCGCTCGTACTGCCCCATGTACTCGCACGGAGCCAAGGCTTCCGTGGCCCGCACCACGCCGAGACCGCCGCGAAACCTGCCGGGTCCGCCGGAGTCCTGGCGCAGGCGGAACTCGCGCACGCGCACCGGGTAGGTGGTCTCCTCCGTCTCCACCGGCAGGTTGTGCACATCCCCCTGATTGAGGGAGACCACCGCATTCATGCCGTCGTGCTTGGAGGTCGCGCCCCAGCCGCCGATCTCCGGGTCCATGATGTGGAACCGGCGTCCGCTGCGCGGGTTCACCCCCATGAACATCGCCCCCGAGATGTTCGCGTAATGCCCGGCGGTCACCTGCTCGGGGATGGCTGGGTGCAGGGCTTTGAGGATGAGATCGATGACCGAGACGATCGGCATCATCCACCAGCCCATGGCGGCATTCTCGTCGGCGCTGAGGATCGTGCCCTCCGGCGCCACCACCTTGAGGTTGCGAAAACAGCCGTCGTTCGCCGGCAACATGGGACAGGTGAGGCACTTGAACGCCACCCGCGCGGCTCCCACCGCCCCCCGGGAGTTATACGGCCCGCTCACCTGGCGCGGCATCTCGGAGAAGTCGACGGTCATCTCGCTGCCCTCGACGATGACGCGCACCTTCAGCGGGATCGGCTGCCGGAGGTTGACTCCATCATTGTCCAGGAAAGTTTCGGCCATGAAGATGCCATCAGGGATGGCTTCGACGGCGCGCCGGGTCAGCAGCTCGGCCTCATCCCAGATGCGCTGGATGCACGCGAAGACCGTCTCCTTGCCGTATCTCGCCACCAGCTCGGTGAACCGTTTCTCACCCAGGCGGCAGGCGGAGATTTGCGCCCGCATGTCCCCCAGGATGAGATCAGGGAAGCGCACGTTGTGCCGGATGATGCGCACGATATCCTGATCGGGGAGACCGCGTCGATAGACCTTGACCGAGCGGAGCTGCAGCCCCTCCTCGAAGATCTCGCGGCTGTCATGGGCTAGGGAGCCGCTCACCTTGCCCCCCACGTCGATCCAATGGGCGCGGACCGCGGGGAACGCCAGCAGCTCGCCGGCCACGAAGATCGGTGAGTGCGCCACGACGTTGTTGAGGTGCTGTCCGTTCACTCCCGAGTAGTTCGAGAGGAGGACGTCGCCCGGTTCGAGCCCCTCAGGCCCGTGGAGGGCCAGGCTATCCGCGATTGGCGGCCCAAGGTCGGCGAGGAATACCGGCAGGCCGGCGAGGGTCTGCGCGATGGAGCGCGCCCGCGCGTCCACGAAGCCGACCCCGAAGTCCTTGATCTCAGAGATGATGGGGCTATAGGAGGTGCGGGTCAGATTGCTCGTCATCTCATTGACAATGGCGATGAGAGCGTTGCGGACCACCTCCAGCGTCACCGGATTGACCGCCAGCTCCTGGATTGCCGCCTGTGGCGCGCTCATCACGCCGCTCCCTCCACGTGCACCACGATGTACCCGAACTCATTCACTTCCGCGGCATCGCCGGGGCCGAGGACCAGTGTCGAAGCGTATTCCTCGACAATGGCCGGCCCCGTAAAGCGATCACCGCCAAGAAGGCTGCGCCGGTCGTAGATCGGGCATTCCACGAATCCCAGCCCCGGATAGTAGACGAACCGCCGGGCGGCCTTGATCGGCGCCGCGGCGGCGGGGCCGCCGCGTCCCGGCAACTTGGCAAAGGCAGGCTTCTGGCCCTTGCCAAGCGCAATCACCCGTGCATTCACCACCTCGACCGGCACCTCGCTGAAGGAATGACCGTAGCGCACCTCGTAGAGCCGATCAAACTCGGCGCGCGTGCGGTCGCGATGCTCAGGAGTGATGGTGTCGCCGCCGAGGGGGGTGGTCACGGCGTATTCCTGCCCGACGTAGCGCAGGTCAAGGAAGGCGGCGCAGGCGATGTTCTTCGGCGCGACCCCCTCGGCGCGGAGCCAATTCCGCCCCTCCTCCTTCAGCTCCGTGAGAAGCGCGTTCAGGTCCTGGAACGCGTCCCCCGAGAACGGCCGCACGCAGGTGCGCACGAAATCGCGGCGCAAATCCGTGAGCACCATGCCGAGAGCGGAGAAGTGAGCCGGCATGGTGGGAATGATGACGCGCGGAATGGCCAGCTCGCGGGCGAGGGAGAGGGCGTGCATGGGACCGGCCCCGCCAAAGACCATCAAGGCGAAATCGCGCGGATCATAGCCCTTCTCGATGGTGATGGCGCGGACGGCCAGCGACATGTTCGACTCGGCGATGGTGAGGATGCCGGCGGCGGCCTCCTCCACCTCCAGCCCGAACGGCGCCGCGATGCGCTCCCGGATCGCGGCCTTGGCTTGCGCCGCCTCGAGCGGCATCTCGCCGCCCAAGAAGCGCGCGGCATCCACTCTTCCCAACGCGACGTTCGCGTCGGTGACCGTGGGTTCGCCGCCCCCCTTGCCGTAGCAGACAGGCCCCGGCTCGGCGCCGGCGCTGCGCGGCCCCACCTTCAGCGCGCCGGTTTCGTCAATCCAGGCGATGCTGCCGCCGCCGGTGCCCACCTCCACGACTTCAATGACGGGCAGTTGCAGGGGATAGCCATCGGCGTAGCCGCCGAGGTAGTAGATCGGCGTCGTCTTCGGGATGCCGTGCTCAATGAGCGACGCCTTGGCGGTCGTCCCTCCCATGTCGAAGGCGATCAAGAACGGCTCATCGAGCTGGGTGCTGAGGTAGGCGGCCCCGATGACCCCCGCGACCGGCCCCGACTCCACCATGCTCACCGGGAAGCGGCGCGCCGCATCCGAAGTCATCACCCCGCCGTTCGACTGCATGATGAGGAAGCTGCCGCGAAACCCCAGGCTGCCGTTCATCGCCTCCAGCCGGGCCACGTAGCGCTCCACGCGCGGCCCGACGTAGGCGTTCATGACCGTCGTGGAGGTGCGCTCGAACTCGCGCCATTCCCTGACGATGTCACTCGACTCGCAGATGTACACCCCAGGCAAGGCGGCGCTCAGCGCGGCGCGCACCTGCTCCTCATGGCGCGGGTTGGCATAGGCGTGCAGCAGGCAGACGGCCACCGCCTCCAGACCATGCCGGCGGGCTGCATCGATCACCGCTTCGACGCTCTCCTCGGTCAGCGGCACAAGGACCTCCCCATCGGGAGTCATCCGCTCCTCGACCTCGAAGCGCAGGTGCCGAGGCACCAGCGGCGTGGGCTTCTGATAGAAGAGGTTGTAGTTCTGGGGGCGATTGGCGCGACCGATTTCCAGGACGTCGCGGAAGCCGGCGGTGGTCACCAGGCCCGTCTTCGCGCCGGTCTTCTCGATGACCGTGTTGATGACCTGGGTGGTGCCATGGAAAAACGTCGCTACCTCGGTTAACGGGACGCCCGACTTCACCAGGCAGCTCCGGATGCCCTCGGTCAGATCGTTCGGCGTACTCGAAGACTTGCTGAGCGTGATCTGACCATCCTCGAGGTTGAACGCGACGAGGTCCGTAAAGGTGCCGCCGATGTCAACCCCGAGAAGGCAGCGCGGAGCAGGTGCCGGCATGGGTTCTCCCCAGGCATGCGCAGACGCTACCAGGTCCTCGGCAGGCGACCCCACGGCGGCTGCTGAGCGCCTCCGGCGGGGGACCTCGCCACCGTCAACGTCATCACCTCCAGCCGCCGCGCGTCATGCTCCGCCGACGCGGCGCCGCCAGGCCATGGGTTCATCAGCAGCCATCGGCAGAGGATGACGGTGATCATTCTACATCGTGGTCCAACGTTGGGCAACGCTAGGCCGCCGGCGGTGGACCGGCGGACAGCCGAGGCGGTCTGCTCCTGCGGCGTGCAACCAGGCACTGCGTCTACTTGCTGAGCAAGTCGATGCGGCACGCCGACAGGGGGGGAACAAAGCCGTCACTGGATGCCATGGGAGGACATGCCGGCTCCCCGCGGAGGCAAGATGGAGGGGCGGTGACGCGGGTCGCCCAGCGGGGTCGGCGCGGGCTGGCTTGAGGCCCTGGTCACAGGTGCGAGCGGAGGAACGCCAGCGTCTTCTCCCAGGCGTCCTTCGCCGAGGCTGGGTGGTAGCGGCGTGGACTGGTGTCATTAAAGAAGCCGTGCATGGCGCCGGGATAGATGTGGAAGGTGGCCTTCTTGCCGTGCGTACGCAAAGCACTCTTCAGGGACTCCACGGTAGCCAGGGGGATGTACTCGTCGTTTTCGGCGAAGAGGCCCAGGACGGGGGCTTGAAGGCCGGCGAGATCAGGCTGCACCTTGGGGTGAAAACCGTAGAAATCAACGCAGGCTCGAATGCCGGCGTTGGCGCAGGCGGCGAAAAGGGCAAGCTGCCCCCCCATGCAGAAACCGAGGATACCGACTCTCGCGGAGGCGACGGCTTCGTGATCCAGCAGGAACTGCACCGCGCCGCGCAGGTCCTTCTCAGTCTGGGCGATGTTGAGGGCCATCATCAAGCGTTCCGCGTCGTCCGGCTCGGAGGTCCTCTTGCCGCGATAGAGGTCGGGCGCCAGGCCCACGAATCCCTCGCCGGCGAGACGATCGGTCACCCCCTTAATATGGTCGACAAGCCCCCACCAGCCTTGGATGACAATGACCGCCGGGGCGGGCAGGCTCGCCGGCAAACTCAGATAGCCGTCGCACGTTCGGCCGTTCGCCCGAAAGGTAATCAGCGCTCCGCGCATCGTCAGTCCTCCCTGAGAATCACCTTAGTCACAAAAATGTGAGGTACGCCGCGGCTTGTCGCACCGCCCTGGCTGCCGCCGAGGCGCTCTGAAGAGTGCGCCGCGAGGCCATTCCCCTTGTTTCTCCTCAGGCCGCTCGTTATCATTGACGGGGCGCGAGAGAATCGAGGTGAGCTAAACGAGAGGCGTACGCAGCTCCGGCGGCTCGCAACATCATACACGCGACCAGAGGATGAGCAGGAACGATCCATGGCAACGTCTTCCGTTAAGCTGACGAGTACCGTGAAGGTGGCTGGCTGAGCGGCGAAGCTGGGTCCGGGGGACCTTGAAGAAGCCGTCCGCGGCCTGCCAAGGCGCGATGATCCGAATCTCCTCGTGGGACTGGAGTTCTCCGACGATGCGGGAGTCTACCGCCTGCGCGACGACCTGGCTATTGTGCAAACGGTCGATTTCATCACCCCGATCGTCGATGACCCTTACACCTTCGGCCAGATTGCCGCAACCAACGCCATTAGTGACATTTACGCGATGGGGGGCAGGCCGGTCACGGCGATGAACGTGGTGGCCTTTCCTGCCGGGAAACTCGACATCGAGGTGCTGCGGGACGTCCTGCGTGGGGGTGCGGAGAAGATCCACGAAGCCGATGCCGTCTTGGTGGGGGGGCATACGATCACGGATGAGGAGTTCAAGTACGGTCTCTCGGTGACCGGTGTCGTGCACCCGCAGAAGATTCTGAGAAACGGCGGGGCGCAGGTGGGCGATCTGCTGATCCTCACCAAGGCGGTCGGCACGGGTATCGTGAACACCGGCGTGAAGCGCGGCGCCGCCACGGACGAGGCGGTCCAGGATGCGATCACGAGCATGTGCGAGCTGAACCGTTACGCCGCCGAGGTGATGAGCGAGTTTCCCGTGCACGCCTGCACGGACATCACCGGCTTCGGTCTGCTCGGCCATGCCAAGGAGATGGCGGTGGCCAGCGAAGCCGGGCTGATCATCAACGCCGATCGGGTGCCCCTCCTTACGGGAGCCCTTGAGTTGGCGCGGCAGAAGATGATCCCCGGCGGGTCCCTTCGGAATCGGGACTACCTGGCGCGCTACGTGGAGGTCAGCGCGCGGGTTCCCGAAGCCCAGGCGATGCTCCTCTTCGATGCCCAAACCTCCGGCGGCTTGCTCATCTCCCTCTCCGCCACCCTGGCGGATGAACTGCTGGCCGGGTTGCATGCCCGTGGCATCAAGTCCGCCGCCATCATCGGCGAGGTGACGGGGGCGCCCGTCAAGGTGAGGGTGCGCTAAGGTTGGGAAAGCACCCGCCGAGGCGGAGTAAAGCCGGAGACGCTCTCCGGCTTTGCCATGTCACACGACCTGCCCTTCCACCGCCAACGCTGGGGCCGTCGCGCGGCGGGGGGCGCCGCGGCCCTTGCGGCATGCCGGACGCATGCGCCGCGGCCCGCGCTGCGAGACTGGACCGGCGAGCACCCGCAGTCCTTCGTCTCTCCGCCAACTCGAGAAACAACCGCCTCGCCGCGGCAATACTTCACTCCGCGGGGAAGAAAGGCCTCCGCTTCGAGGCTCCCCGCGAGGTCTCCGCATGCTGTCGCCCGTCGCGCCGCAAGGTGGCCTGCCCGCGACTCGAACAGGCGGTTAGTGCTCCATGCGTTGCGGGCTCGACGCCAGGCGCTGCTCGGCGGCGGCCCGCATGATCGTATCCGGGATCACACGGCGCGTGCCGAGGCCGAGGATGAAGTGGTTCGGTCTGCTGAAGATGCGATCGGTGATCGTGCCGATGGCTTTCCAATCAACGGGGCAGAGCCGCAGCTCGCGGCTGAGGGCTTCAATGGCGTGCGCGCTGGCAAGGAAATCGCCGCTGAACTTCACCTCCTTGAGGAATCGCTGGTTGTGCAGGGTGACGCAGGCCTCGAAGGCGCCGAATTGAATAGGAGTCGTGGCGCTGCCGAATGGCTGCTCACTCATCGCGCTGGAAGCAAGCCAGGCAGGTTCCTGGAACGTGCTCGTGCGCATCACCTCGAGGTAGGAGTGCTCCAGGTGATTGAACTCTCGTTCCTGGACCTGCATGGCGTAGTGCTCGGCGTAGCCGTGGACGATCGCCGCCACCAGCTCATCCCGCGGGATGGCGCGTCCCACCGCCTCCTCCAGCGTGCAGCACTCCGTCTCCTGCGGGAGGTCTTCCCGCCCGGCGGGATCAACTCCAGCCTCCGCCAGCCAGGCGGCCGCCACGGCGAACGACTGGCGCCAGGCCAGGACGCACTCGAGGAGAACCGCGCCCGCTTCATCCACCTCGAAGGAGACCCAGCCCACCTTCTTGCTCTGCGCGGTAAGAAAATCTCGCCCCGGGTAGAAGGAGCGCGCACCAAGCCGATTCAGCCCCTTGAGGATACCGCGCACGTAACGGTTGATTACCTTTTCGGGCGGCAGGGGCTTGGGAAAGCTGTTGGGAAGCATCTCTACGGCGCGCGGCATGACGAAGGAGACGTGCAGGAATTCCTCGCCACCGGGGATAAGCCGGCCGCCGGTGAGGCGTCGCTGCGCCTCCACCGTAGCCGCGCCGGCCTGGCGCTCGAAGAACGGCGCCGGCAGGCGCTGGTAACGACCGAAGCGTAGGCTGGGGCCCGCCATGGTCGAGCAGCGCAGAACCGGCTCGCGCGACCTCGCCGCCTTCTGCGTGGCATGCATCAGATAGCGGTCGATCGCGAGACTCTGGGCCGCCGTCTGCTCAAGGAAGGGAACGACCTGGAGGATGAGCGTCATCTTCTCTCCCTGCACGGGAAGAACTCCGCACCACACCCTTGGACAGGAACAGCTCGCAGGCTCTTGTACCAGCTCCCTGGCGCCCCCCACCCTCATCAGGTGCGCTGCTGCCGGGGTAGAGCTTCCTCCTTGGCCCCGTCGCCCCTCCGCAAGCAGCTCATGCGGGCCGCCCGCATCGCGGCCCCGGTCAGGGAGTTCACCGGCGGGCGCAGCCGCACCAGCGCTCCTCCTCTTTCAAGCCCCCCGCGTTGCGCGCTCCTTCACCTGACAGTATAATGGCTGACGATGCGCTGTCGAGCGCGCAGTGACGCCTTGCCAACCCCATGCTCCGGGTGGCTCACCTTCCTCGCGCCAGCAGGCGCGAAGCGCCGCAATTCCCGCCGGACGATTGATCCCATGAATGAGATCCTCTTCTTCGCACTCACCCTCATCGGCTTGGGCGCCAGCCTCATTGCGTTCAGAGCCGGGAAAGTGTGGCTGACGGCCTTGGTGGGCGTGAATATCGTCCTCGCCAACATCTTCGTGACCAAGCAGATCGACATCTTCGGCCTGCAGGGAACCGGCGGCATCGTCCTCTACGCGGCAATCTTCCTGTCAACCGACCTGCTCTGCGAGCATTACGGCGAAGAGGAGGCGCGCGACGCCGTCTACGTAGGCTTCTTCTGCGCTCTGCTCTTCCTGCTGACCTCGCAGGTGCTGCTCCTCTTCACCCCCGCGCCGCGGGATCAGGCCCACCCCGCCATGCAGGTTCTCTTCGGGGCGCAGCCGCGCATCATCGGCGCCAGCCTCCTTGCCTACCTCGTCTCGCAGCTCCACGATGTGTGGAGCTTCGGCCTCCTGCGCCGACTCACACAGGGTCGCCACCCATGGCTGCGGAACAACGGCTCCACTTGGGTGAGCCAGGCGATCGACACCGTCCTCTTCAACGGCCTCGCATTTGCCGGCGTCTTTCCAGCGCGCGTCGTGGTGCAGATCATCATCTCGTCCTACATCCTGAAAATCATCGTGGCGATCATCGACACGCCGTTCTTTTACGCTGGCTTCTGGCTGCACCCCGCGACCGACCGCAGCAAGGCGAGGTGAGCGGCGCCGGCGACAAGCTGGGGAATTAGTCCTGCTTGCGAGTGGCCGCTGATGAGTCGATCAGAGCGATACGAGGATGCCTGCCAGGATTGCCAGGCCGATCCCCAGCAACTGCAGGCCGCTCAGAGGTTCCTTCAGGATCACGACGCTCAGCAAGAGCGTGACGACAGGGTAGAGGGCCGTCAGGGGGACGATGATGGCAACTTTCCCCATCTCGATGGCGCGAAAGAAGAAGTACACCGCCCAACCGGTCAAGGCGCCGCCCAGCATGCCCCACAGCGCTCCCGCCAGGTTCAGGTTCCGGTGCGGTTGCCCCGAAGAAAGCACCATGTAGAGGACCACGCTGAAGTAGCCGACGTACCCCATCAGGAAGACCGACTTCGCGGTGATATGCTCCACCGCGAGCTTCCCGACGATTCCCCACAACCCCCAGAAGAGGATCACCAGCAAGCTGTAGAGAAGCCAGGTTTCCATATTCACCTCTCCTGCGTCCCGGCTTGCGTCTGCTCGAAGCACGCGAGTTCGCGCGCGCGGCCTGCCCCAGCAATGGAGCTGGAACGATAGCGCGACCAAACCGTCGCCCCCCTCAAATCCACATCACGTCTCTCCCATCAGAGCTGCCCGCCGATGCGCCAACGGCAGCGCTCCCAACCTTTTTCCGGACCTAGCGCGCAAAGAGACGGAGCCGAGAGGGCTTCTGGAGTGCCCAAGGCGAGTGGCCGCGGAATCGCCGCCGGGCGCAGAAGCAGACAGGCCGACCCGTGGCCCGGATCGGCCTGCCCGCGCTGCGCTGGAGCTTTGTTCTCCTGCGTCGCCGTGCCGGCGCGGGAACGGCGTGGTGGAACTCTCATCCCCGCCCCAACGTGGCCGCCGCCTGTTTACTGCAGGGTGATCACCCGCGAAGCGACAGCGAGCTGGTTGGCGCGGACCAGCGGGTCGGTGCCCGGCGGAGTGATGACGCTCACCACGTTGAACTGCCCCCGCACCGGCAGTGGCGCCGGCAAAGGGATGGCAATCACCGGAAGGGAGACACCGGCGGGGTTGAGGAGCGTGCCGCCACCGCGATACACCGAGAGCACCCCGATCTCCCCGGCGACATTCACGTCGGTGAAGAGGGCGAAGAAGTTATCGGGGAAGATGATGGCGGCATAGACGTCGACGACTCCCTCGCCGCTCACCTGCAGGTTCACCCGCAGAAAGTCACCGCCGGTGAAGCTGTTCGCATCGTTCGCGGTGGTGATGCTGACCTGCGCATTGCCGAGCACCTCTACCTCGGTCTGGGCGCTGTTACCGGCTGCATCGGTCACGGTGACAAAGTAGGAGCCGCGCAGGCTGGCGGCGGTGTGCTGGACCGTCGCCCCGGCTGTGGCGCTGAGGTTGCCGGCGTCGGCCTGCCACGAGTAAGGCGACACGCCGCCGGCGACGTTGAAACGCACCGTCTCGCCGGCCGCCAGGGTGGCCCGCCGCGGCGTCGGCCGGGGGACCTCGCTGACGGTGACGACCGCCACCCCGGTGCTGCCCGCGGTATCGGTGACCACGAGGTTCGCCGTTCCGGTCACCGTCGGAGCTGTGTAGGTGATGCGCGCCCCGGTGGTGGGGCTTACGCTGCCGGCGGTTGCCGACCAGACAAAGGAGCCGGAGCCGCCGGCGGCAAAGAAGGAGGCGGTGTCGTTCGTCGCCACCACCGCCTGCGCGGGCGAGATGCGGATGCGCGAGTTCACGTTGATGTTGATGATCGCCTGATTGCCGGCGTTATCCGCCACCCCGACGTTGAAGACGCCGGCCAGGGAGGGGGCGGTGTAGGTGATCGCCACATTCTCGGCGCTGGTGGTGGCGCTCAACTCGCCGCGCTCGGCGGTCCAAGTGTACGGCGGGGTGCCGCTGAGCGCGCGCAGCTCGCCGCTGCCGCCGAGATCAAGGCGCAGCACGGCGGGGCTCACCCGGATCGTGCCGCTGGCCACGCTCACCTGGCCGAAGGCGCTGTTGCCGGCGGAGTCGGTGACGATGACCGTCTGGTTGCTGATCTGGGCCGGGGCGGTGAACGTCGTCGTCTCGCCGGTGATGGGACTGACCTGGCCGGCGGAGGCGGTATAGAAGTAGGTCCCCGTGCCCCCACTGGCGGTGAACGTAGCAGTCGCCCGCGGCTGCACGTTCGCGGTCTGCGGCGTGAGCGCCAGCGGTTGCGTGACGTTGATCGCCGCCATCACCTCGCTGCCGCTCGAATCCCGCAACCGCACGCTGTCGCGCCCAGCCACCCCGGCCGCCGTGTAGGTCGTCTCCGTTCCGGAGGTCGGCTCAACGGTTCCGGTTCCCGCCGACCAGGTGTAGGGCGGTGAACCACCGATCGCCGTGAAGGTCGCCGTGCCCGCAAATGGCAGCGTGGCCGATGCCGGCGTCAACACCAGGGGACGGGACACCTCGACCTTCGCGGTCACGATTCCGCCCGCGGTGTCGGAGAGGATCACGAAGTGCGTGCCGGCGACCCCCGGGGCGGTCAGGACGGTGCTGGGACCGGTGAGACTGCTGAGATCGCCGGAGGTGACCTCCCAGCGGTAGGTACCGGTGCCTCCCGCCGCTTGGAAGGTCTGCATCCCACCGGCGGTGAGCCGGGCGCTCTGCGGCGTCAGGCTGAGCGGGGTCAGCACCGGCGGCTGCTCGGGCAAACGGGGGAAGAGGACGAAGTCCACCGTGCGGGTCTGCCCCGCTTCGGCCTGCACGCCGTCACGGCGCACCTCCACGAACGGGATGAGCCCCGGCTTCGGCACGCCGCTCGGGGCGCTGGCCTCGGCGCTGAATGTCCCCGGCACCACGAAGCGCGAGCTCACCACCAGCCGGTAAGTCCCCGGCTCGGTCTCGAAGGCGTACGTGCCGCTGCCGAACGTAGTTGCGGCATCGATCCGGGCGCCCTGGAGGTTCTCCAGCGTCACCTCCGCCCCGGGCAGCGGCGCGCCGCCGGCGGTTACGCGCCCGACGATGCGCGCCGGCGCCTGGAAGAGGTTCAGGTGCGGCCAGCTCGCGGTCTGCCCCCGCGCGTCGGTCACGTCGATGCGCATCGCTTCGGGAAAGAACTCCCCCGCCGACGCCGGCAGCGACAAGCCCGGCAAGCCCGTGAGCTGCGCCGTAAAGACGCCGTCGCCATCCTCATCCGTCAGCGTGGCGAATGGGCCCGGGGCCGCCGTAGCGGTCACCTGCAGGGGTGGCGTGCCGCCGCGCACCGTGGCCTGCAGGGTGATCGCGCCTCCCGTGAGCGAGAAGGTGAACGGCGACAGCCCCCACCCCGCCCGCAGGATGATGGGTCGCTCGCTCTCGATGGTCGGCGCCGGCAACTGCACGACCATCGGCGCCGGCGGTTGACGCTCCAGGAGGTTCAACGAGGGCCAGGTGGAACGGTTTCCAACGCGGTCCGTGACCACGATCTTGAACCCCGGCAGGGGGTTCTCCCCCGCTTGCAGCGTTGTCGGCAAGGTGCTGAGCTGGGCGTCGAAGATGCCGTCTCCGTCACCGTCCCGAAGCTGGGCGAACGCCCGCTCGACCGTCAGGCCAAACGGCGTCGGGACGAGGGTGAAGGCTTCCACCAGGAGCGGCGGTTCGCCCCCGATGATGCTCGCCTGCAGCGTCAAGCGTCCCCCTTCGTTGAGGTCGAAGTCCTTGGGCGAGGTGCCCCAACCCGCCTCCAGGATGACCGGCAGGTTCGGGAACGAGCGCGTCAGACTGAAATCGACCGTCGTGGTCGCTCCCTCCATCACCGCCACCTGGGTCTGCATGGCGGCCTGAAAGTTTCCCGCCGTCACGCTCACCGTGTAGCTGCCTACCGGCACGCGCTCGATGGTGTAGGAGCCTGCCGCGCTGGTGGTGGCGCTGAAGCCCGCCACGTCCAGGCTGACCGCCGCCCCCTGCACCGCCGTGGCGTCATCGCTCGCCACCACCCGGCCGCTGATGGTTCCCGTGGCCCGATCGAGGGTCAGGTTCGCCTGCGCGGTTTGCTGGCTCGCCACCGTGATGTCGGCGAGCCTGGCGGTGACAAAACCCTCGGCGCTCGCCTGCACCGTGTAGGTCGCCGCCGGCACATTGCTCAGGGTGAAGGTCCCATCGGCGGCGGTCGTTGCCGACTGGGTTGCGGGATCGGTTGTTACCGTCGCGTTGGCAATGGGATCGCCGGTGGCGCGGTTTCGGACCGTGCCGCTGATGATCCCGGCCAAAGCCGAGAGCGTGATATTGGCGGTCGCCGGTTCGCCGGCGACGACCCGCACCCCGGTGACCTGGCCGAGACCAAACCCCGCCGCCTGCGCCCGCACCGTGAAGGTGCCTGGGCTGAGCCCCGTCAGGCTGAAGGTGCCATCCGTGCCGGAGGTGGCCTGGATGCTTGCCGGCACGGTGGTGATGGTCGCCCCGGCGACCGGCCGGCCGGCGCTCGTGGTGATCGTGCCCCTGATCGTCCCTCCGGCGCTGACGGTAAAGGAGCCAGCCGTCACCGGGGGAACGAACGACGTCGGTTGGCGGTTGGTATCACCACCTGGGAAAATCTCGAACCTTGCGATCGACATGGTCACGGGCGTTTGTGCCGCAAGGGCCGTCGCATTGACATTGAAGGTAAGCGTTGCGAGCACGCCGCCGGCCGCGACCCGGGCGCCGGTGGCCGTGGCGCAGTTCACGAAAATCCGCCCGGCAAGCTCGAGGTTCGACACGCCGCCGCAGCCTTGGGGTCGCGTGGCGTCCGTGGCGGTTAAGGCCGTGGCGTCGTACGTCACCGTGAGTTCAAAGCTGGCGATGGTGAGGGTTTCGTTCTCCAGCGTCACGGGCACGGTCACCCGGCTTTGCCCCGGCACGCCGGACCCGGTGCCGACGCTGATGCGGGCGGTGCTCACGTTCACCGTCGCGGCGGCGGATTGCTGGGCGCTGTTGGTGGCGGTGATCGTGACCGTCTGCGCGGTCGTGGGAGCCGTATAGGTGGTGAGACCGTCGCTGGAAGCCGTTGGGGAGAACGAGCCAACCCCCGCCGGGGTGGTGCTGAAGATGTACGGCGGGCTGGGGAGGCGCGCCTGGAACTGCTGCGTGCCGCCGGGGGCGATGGTGACGTTGGTGGGCGAGATGCCGGCGGTGATCGTGAGTTCCACGGTCGTGCTGGAGAGCGTTACGAACGTTGACGTTGGATCATCGAATCGCTTATCTGCAATGAGCAGCCTCACGACGGGGTTTGTCGGTACTTGCGAACCGGCGGTGTAAGTCACCTGCGTGACGCCCGATCCGCCGGTACATGTGCCGCCGCTGATGCCAGGGCCGGTAAATTGAGGAGTGCATTCGAGAAATTCACCGGCAGTGTTGGCGATGGGAATATCGATCGTTTCGAAGACCGTGAGCGTTGTCTTCGGCGGGGTTGCCGTAATCTGCGCCGCGGCAGGTCCGGCCAGCAGTCCCAGCGAGAGAATCAGGATACTCACGAGCATCGCACGACGCAGGATGCTGCGTCCCGTTCTGTGCCTCATATCGTTCTTCCCTCGCAACACGGAGAGTCGTAGGCCAGGGTGATGGACTGTTCCGTGATGGCCTCGACTTTGAGGTGAGGTGATCATGGCCTCAAACCCAGCGGCTTCACCGGCGGCGCCAGGCCGCCGCGGGCCGCAGCCTGTGGCCCTCTAGCGGACGCTCACGGTCCGAGCCCGTAAGGCCAAGTGGTTGATAAACACGAGGGGGTCGGTCCCCGGCGTATTCAATACCGCCACGAAGGTGTACGCCCCGGCGGGCAGCGCCGGCAGCGGCACCGTCAGGAGGTTCATCGTCTCATCGCTGATCGTGGCGTCGCGCGCGTAAGGCTCGATGGTGTTGAGCGGGCCAATGAGGTTCGTGCCGGTGATGGGAAGGAAGATGCCGTTCGGCAAGACCATGATGAGAAACTTATCCGCTCTGCCGCGACCGGTCGTCACCACATCCACCTGCAGCGTCTCCCCTTCCCGGAAGCTCTCCTGGTTCGTCTGCACCTCCACGCTCGCGGAGACCACCTGGACCGTCGCCTGCGCCTGGCTGCCGGCGCGATCGGTGATCAAAATGTTGTAGGCGCCGACGAAGCTCGTGGCGCTGTGCTCGTTCGCCACCCCCTCGTCGGTGGTGGTGGCCGCAAGCTCGCCGGCATCCGCCTGCCAGATGTACGGCGGGCGACCGCCGAACACGGTGAACTCCACCGACTCACCCGCCCCCACCACCGCCGTCGCGGGGGTGAGGCGAGGACGCTGCGCTACCTCTATGGTGGCGGTGGCGCTGTTGCCGGCGGTATCCGTGACGATGACATTAGCGGTGCCCGCCACGTTCGGCGCGGTATACATGACGGTTGGCCCGCTCGTGGGCGCCACCTGGCCGTTGCTCGCTGACCAGATGTACGAGCCGCTGCCGCCGGTCGCCGTGAACTCCTGCGTCCCCTCGAGGGCAACCGACGCCGTCCCAGGCGTCACCTGCACGTCGAGGTTCACGTTGACGTTGACCACGGCCTCGTTCTCCGAGCTGTCAGAGACCGTGATCGTGAAGATGCCGGCGGTGTCGGGAGCGGTGAAGGTGGTGCGCTCATTCTCCGTGGTCTGGTTGAGACTCAACGAACCCTGCTGGGCGGACCAAATGTAGGGGGGGGTGCCGCGGAAAGCGAAGAAGCTCTGGGTAGCGTTGAAGTCGAGGTTGGCGGTGGCGGGGGTCACCCGGATGGCGCCGCGCGCCACGTTGATGGCTGCCGTGATCGAGTTCCCGGCGCTGTCGGTCACGACCAGCGTCTGGTTGCTGACGAGGCTTGGGGCCGTATACGTGACGGTGGCGCTGCCGGAGGTGGGCGACACGTCTCCCGCCGAGGCGGTGAAGGAGTACTCACCCGTGCCGCCGCTGACGACGAACTCGGTGCTCGCTCCGAGATCGAGGGTGGCGGAGGTGGGGGAGATCGCCAGCGGCTGGATTACCTGCACGGTCGCCTGCGCTTGGTTGCCGGCGGCATCGCTCAGGGTCACGCCCACCTCGCCCGAGGTTGCCGGCGGCGTGAAGGCGCTCGACTCCCCTGAGGTGTCGCTCAGGGTTCCCGCGTCAGCCTGCCAGGCGTAAGGTTGAACGCCACCGAGGCCGCGGAAGCGCTGCGACCCTCCGAACGGCAGGGTGGCCGTGGCGGGGGTAACGGCGAGAGGGTTCGAGACCAGGACGGAAGCGGTGCGCACGTTGCCGGCGGTGTCGCTGAGGATGACGAGGTGATTCCCCGCCACGTTCGGCGCGGTGTACACCATGAGCGGCCCGATGGTCGAGCTCTGCGAGCCGGTCGTCACTTCCCAGAAGTAGGAGCCGGTTCCCCCCGAGGCGTTGAACGCCTGGGTGCCGCCGGTCGGCAGAATGGCGCGCCGCGGCAGGATGGCGAGCGGCACCGGCGGGGGCACATCGCCGCCGGCCAGAATCGGCGTCAGGGCCACTTCCAGGAGCGTCGTTTCGCCCTCCACCACCTCCACCCCCACGAACTCCGCGGAGAGGAAGAAGGCGATGCCCTCCTCGGCAACGCTCTCCCTTTGTGATGCCGTCACTCGGTAGCTCCCGGCAGCGAGCTCGAGCTCGAAGGCCCCGTCAGCACCGGTAATGACGGTGATTCCGCTGGGCTCGACGGCAACAGTCACCCCCCCAATCCCCACCAGGGTGAGGGAGTTCACCACCGTCCCAACGAGGAGTGTGCGCCCCCCGCCGGCGGGCGGAGTCTCCTCCTGGGCCAGGGCCGCCGCCGTGAGCGACAGGGACGAATCCGGCGCAGCCGCCCGAAACAGCCCAGGCAGGAGCGCCGGCGCCACCAGCAGGGCCGCCAGGAGCACTGCCCCAGCAAAGGCAGACGGCGAAGTACGATGAGGCATCACAGTTACTCTCCCCAAAAGGAGCATGACCGCCGCCCGAGGGCTTCCTCCTGCGGGATTGCTCTGCACGTGGCTCTTCCGACCACGAGCACAACCGCCGCATAGCGAACAGGGGACGGTGCGAAGGGTGCGTTCACCCTAGCAAAAGACCATCCACGTAGCAACCATATTTACCATTTTTCATGTCCGAAGTCCGAAAGGGGCGTCCGGTTGCAGCGCCGCATGGCGTTGAGAGGAGAACGGAACAGGCGCGCCTGAGCAGGCCGCGCGCCCTGCTCATTCTCATAGGTTTCCCCTCGCTCGGGTCCCCCCTGCCGGCAACCCTGCCTCCCTGTGCGGAGCAGACAGACAGGCACCCCCCCCGGTCATAGCGCCGTTCCAGGTGCGCGAGGTCGGCGCAGCGCCGCTTCTCCTGAGTCGTTCACTCCGGCACGATGACAGCCTTGATGGGATACGTCCCTTCCAGCTTGCCGGCGATGGCGAGGATGCACTCTTCGGTCTGCTCGAGTCGATAGCGGTGGGTCACCATCTCCTCGACCGGGTAGCGGCCCTTCTCGAGCAAGTTGCGGGTGGCGAGAACCGCCTCCGTCGGCTTGCTCATCGCCCCCACCATGGTCATCTCTTTGAGCACGAACTCGTCCATCGGAAACGGGGTGAGGGTTTGCCGTCCGGTAAGTCCCGCGCTCACCATCACGCCTTGGGGCTTCGTCAGGCGCATGGAGGTGACGAGCGCCGCGGGGCTGCCGGTGACATCGAGCACCACGTCCGGGAGCTCCCCCTCCCGTCGTCTCGAGTAGACGTTGCGTCAGGTCCTCGTCTTCCACGTTGATCACCACGTCCGCTCCGAAGCGGCGGGCCAGCTCCAGGCGCCGGGCATCGCGCCGCAAGCCCGTGGCGATGATGGTCGTGGCGCCCGATTCCCTGGCGCCGACAATGCACGACAGCCCCTGCTGTCCGACGCCCTGCACGAGGACGGTATCGCCGATCTTCACCCTGCCCAGCCAGCGGGCCCAGTAGACGCCGTTGGAGATCACCGCGGTGATCATGCAGCCGGCCTCGGGCGAAAGCTTCTCCGAAACCGGGTGCACGAGCGATCCCGGCGCCAGGTACATATACTGCGCGAAGGCGCCCCAGAGGTGCGGCGGCTCGGCGCAGCCGTGGCGCACGCCATAGCCTTTGTTCTCTTTGCAGAAGCGGTAGTTGCCGGCGCGGCAGTTGGCGCACATCAGGCAGCCGACGGAGCCCTCCACGACAACGCGGTCTCCTTCCCTCACCCGCCAGCGCTTCGCGGCGTTGGCCCCAAGCCTGGCAATGCGTCCGAGAATCTCGTGCCCCATGATGATGGGCAGGGGCGCCATGGCGACGCGACCGTCGTAAATTTTGTAGTCAGTGCCGCAGGCCCCGGCCATCTCGATCTTCAGCAGGCCCTCATCGGCGCCGATCTCCGGCAAGGGAAACTCCCTGAGGGCGATGTGATTGGGCTTTTCAACGACGGCTGCGAGGCAGGTCTCCATGAGCGTTTCTCCCGTCATCAAGGGCGACGACAGCCCGCGCGCCAAGCGGGATGAGATGAAGGCCCCAGGCGCAGGCTGCGGCCCGAACAGCGACATCAGCACCGTGCGAAAGCCGCTGGCGCCGCGGCAACGTAAGCCGGTCCCATGCTCGTGTGCACATGGTACGCTCGCTGACTCGCCTGCCGCAACTGGCCCCTGCGCCGGTCCTGAGGATGCGGTGGGCTTTCCAGGGCCGGCCGGCCGCTTCCAGGAGAACGCGCCTGATCGCGTCACCGCTCCACCCTCCTTTGCGCCCGCCTGGAACTCGGTGCATTCCTGAGATACATTCATGTGGGCGGCCTTGCTTGATGCGGCGGGCCAGCTTGCGGTGCGGAACGGGGTGCGGGATTCCGCCAGGTTGGAAAGGGAGGTCATGGGCAAGTCAACCAGCGCAGCCTATGAGCGCGTGGAGCAGCTCCTGGGGCGCCAGGAGTGCGTCATCCTCGATGGCGGCGTGGCCACCGAGCTGCAGCGCGTGGGCATGCGCGACCAGCGTCTCAGCGATAAGGCGCTGTGGGGAACCTGGGCGCTCTTCCAATCGCCGTACAGCGTGCTGGAGGTGCACCGGCGCTACGCCGGGATCGGCTGCGATGTGATCTCCACGAACACCTGGGCGATCATGAGCGCGCCTGAGTTTGAGGCGCAGAACACCATGGGCCGCAGCGGCATCAGCCATTGGATGGACGCCGCCCGCCTCGGCATTCGCCTGGCGCGACGCGCCATCCAGGAGGCCGGCAGGAGCGGCGAATGCGCCGTGGCCTTCAGCGTCAACGGAGATATCGAGAAGCCGCAGCAGCAGGAGACGCTGCACCTTCTGACGCGCATCTTCGAAGAAGACCCCCCCGACCTCATCCTGATGGAGACGCTCACCCTCATCCGCGACAACCTCACTTACCCCGCCATCGAGCGCATGCTGCGGACGGGGCTGCCGGTGTGGTTGAGCTTTCGTCGCTGCCTGCACGGCGTGTGCGGCGTCTTCGGGCAACACTGGGGCGGACCGGAAGGCGACCTCTTCGGGCGAGCCACCCAGCGCTTCGAATCGCTCGGGGTGCGCGCCGTTCTCCTCAATTGCCTGCCCGCGGATCACGTGCCAGGCATGCTCACCTGGCTGCGCGATTTCACCGATCTACCCCTGGGCGTCTACCCCAACCTGGGACGCTACCTCGATCCGGGGTGGCAGTTTGATGAGCGCGTTGGACCGGAGGAGTACACGGCCCTCGCTCTCCAGTGGCGGGAAGAGGGCGCCCAGCTCATTGGCGGCTGCTGCGGCGTCACCCCGGAACACATCGCAGCCGCCAAGGCCAGCCTGAAGGGAACCAAGCCCGGACACCGCCGCGGCCTCAGCGCCGCGTTCTCGGCAACGCACCTCGATCCCCTGCTCGCCCCCGCGCACACGGCCAGGGCGCCGAAGCCGTGGATGGACGAGCAGAACCGCGTCATTTCGCCGCTCCCTTTTCCCGACCTCGTCTGCGATCCCGGCGTGTTTTTGCCCACCCAGGGAAGCTACCTCCTGTGGAAATTCATCTTCCGCGGCGGCATCGGCAGAGGCCAGCGCTGCCTCGACGTCGGCTGCGGCACCGGCATCCTCACCGTGCAGCTCGCCCTCAATGGCGCCGTGCAAGTCCGCGCCATCGACATCCAGAGAGAGGCCGTCGCCAACACGATGACCAATGCGTACCGCAACGGCATCGCCGATCGGGTGGTCGGTTCCGTGGTGGACCTCTACACCTACCTCCCGACGGAGACCTACGACGTCGTCGCGGCCAGCCTCTTCCAGATGCCCGTCGATCCGTTCAAGGAATCGAGCGGGCATCGCCCCGTTGATTACTGGGGAAGGAACCTGCTCGACCACTTCATCAGGCTGCTGCCCGACCTCCTCAACGAAGACGGGGTGGCGTACTTCATGCAAGTGTCGATGCTCAGTCAGATGCGCACCGCCGAGCTCTTGGACGAGGCGCATTTGGACTTCCGGGTTCTCGATTTCAGCTTCTATCCCTTCAGCTCCGTCTTCTATGAGAACATGGAGCAGATTCGCCGCGTGGAAGAGCTCTCCGACGCCTACCACCTGAATCTCGGAGCCGACCACGTCATGGTCATGTACCTGGTCGAGGCCCGCCGCCGCAGGTAGGGCGTGCCTGCTGGCGAGACTTCGCCTTGCCGGGTGTGGTCCCGCTGCCTGCCGCCGAGCTTCCGGCTGCCGACGCCAGGGGGAGGAAGCCAGCGCGGCGGACCGCGGCAACGACACCCCCCCAGTCCCTGCGTGTCGTGAGTCGCGCGCCGGCTGGGCCTGTCGCAGGGTAGGGTGGTGAGCGCACTTCCCGGCCGGTGGCGACGGCGCCAGGCTGGGTGAGGAGACCTCATGATCCGCGCTGGAGCCGCGCTCTCCAGGGAGGCGGACAGCGCTTCCGCCGCTCGCCAAGCCACCCGCCAGGCGCTGCGCCAGGCGGGTCTCCGTCGCGCCGACGCTGTCCTTCTCTTTGCCACGTCCAGCCATGCGCGCAGCTACGACGTGCTGCTCCAGGAGGTGAGCCGCATGGCTGGCACCCGGAAGATCGCGGGCGGCAGCGGGCAGAGCGTGCTGGGGCCCGATGAAGAGATCGAGAGCGGGCCAGGGGTAGCGCTGCTCGTCCTTGGGTCGGAGGAGCTGGAGCTGCGCGCGGGCGTCAGTGGGGGGCTGCGCGACCGGGCCGCCGGCTGCGGACGCGAGGTGGCTCAGGGAGCAGGGCTTGGGCCTGCCGCGCAGCAAGGGCTCGTCCTTGCCATGCTGGATACCATGAACTGCGATCCGGAAGCTTTCCTTGCCGGCTTTCAGGACCTCGCGCCTGGGGTGCCGCTCTGTGGCGGCGGCACCTCGGGGGATGCGGGCGGCTCGTCGTTTCAGCTTTGTGGCGGCGAGGCGCACACCAACGCTGTGGCCTACCTTGCTCTGGGCGGCCGATTCAGAGTGGTCCATGGCATTACCCAGGCCTGTTTCCCTGTTGCCCCGCCCCTCGTCATCACCCGCGCCGCCGGCCGCCTGGTTTATGAGCTTGGGGGCAAGCCCGCCTACGCGCTCCTCGCCGAGCTCCTGCGCGGTCCAGTCTTTCACGGCCCGCAACGGCCCCATGCCCTGTTCGCCGGAATCTCCGTCGATCCGTCGCAAACCTTCGAGCGCGGGCAGTACCTCATCCGCCACCTCGCGGCGGTGGACCCGCGGCGTGGCGTCATCGGCCTGTCCGCGCCGGTCGCCACCGGCCAGTCCCTTGCCTTCATGGTCTTCGAGCCGGCCAGAGCGCGTGACGACCTGCTCAGCATGCTGGACGACCTGCGGCGTCACCTGGCCGGCGCGACGCCACGCTTCGGCCTCTACTTCAATTGCTGCAGCCGCGGCAGCACGCTCTACCACGAGGCCGGCGTTGATCCCCGCCTGCTGAAGCAGGCCTTCCCGGAGCTGCCGATCATCGGCTTCACCACCGGGTTCGAGCTTGCTCCCATCGGCGCGCGGAACTTCCTCCACCTCTATTCCGGCATCCTGGTGGTGGTGGCCGAGGAGAGCAACGGCCCTCCTCTCCGTCCGCGGCACGAGCAGCCGCTCTGAGAGACAATCTCCGCGACCGAGAGAGGTACGCCACGGGAGCAGCCGGCTCCCCTGCTCAGCCGGTTATGCTGGCGAGGTGGTCGGGGGGCGTCGCCGCCGCGGAGGCATTTGCCGCGCCGGGAGAAAATTCCGCCAGGGACGCCTTTCCCCATTGACAAGCCATTTTCTCCTCCCATAAGTTTGGTAGCCGTTGAAAGAAAAGGGAACGGCAACCCAGGAACTGGGTGGGGAATCGTGGTGGCAGGCGGGAGAGGGAGCAACCAATTGGGGGGAGCCTGAGTCGTGGCCGGCAAACGAATCTATGCGCCTGGCGAGGTCATTATTGAAGAGAAGAGCCACGGCACCACGGCGTACATCATCGAACGCGGCAGGGTGGAAGTCTCGGCACAAAGCAGGCGCGGCAAGGTGATCCTCGGCCGCCTCGGCAAGGATGAGATTTTCGGCGAGATCGGCTTACTCGAGGATACGCCGCGCACGGCAACCGTCGCGGCGGTCGACGAGGTCGTCGCCATCGAGCTGGATCGCGACGATTTCAATGAGGCCCTGCTGAAGAACCCGCGCTTGATCCTGCCGCTCATGAAGGCCTTCTTCGAGCGCCTGAGGCAATTGAATCGACGAGTCGTGGAGGCCAGCGCCAGGGAGTCGCGGCCGCAGGCGGCGTTCCCTCAAGGAGCGGAGCTGCAACCCGAAGCCCCCTTCGGAGAGGAATCCCCCTTCGCAGCGGAAGCCCCCGTCCCCGGGAAAGTCATCCTGAGCGGCGTGAGCAAGCCCGCGCAGGATGCGCTCGAAGGCCACGAAATGGTGATTGACCGGTTCCCGTTCAAGGTGGGTCGACAATCACGCGATTCCTCCGTCGATGCGCTGAGCCACAACGACCTTTACCTGTCAGATCACGCCCCCTACAACGTCTCCCGCAACCATTTCTCGATCAATCAGAGTTTGGGGCAGCGCTACCTCGTCGATCGGGGAAGCAAGCTCGGAACGCTCCTGAATAACCAGCGACTTGGCGGCGGGGGTGGGGCCGACCGCGTGAAGCTGAACCAGGGTGAGAACATCATCGTCGTCGGCTCGCCAAGCTCCCCCTTCCGCTTCCGGCTGATGCTGCACTAAGGGGAGGTGGAGCGCGAGCCTGGAGGCCCATCCGCCAATGCGAGCTTCCGCGAAGGCTGCACGTCAGCGCGGCGCGCCGTGGAGGGGCCGCGTGCCCGGGTCAGGAAGGGGACGGCAGACGAGGAACGCTTGGGGAGCGCACCGATGTGCCCCCAGCTCCGGCGGCCAGCGGTCCGCCGCCCCCGCGTCCACCGTTTTGGGGGAGGGTTTTCCGGGAAAGACGTTCGAAGGGGAAGGTGGAGGCGCCGGCGCCAACGCGTAGGGGGCGGCGGGGCGGGTGGTCTGTTCCCCGCGGCATCGCCGGGTGGGGCCGCGGAGCAAGGTGCGTGGCGCGCGCCGCAAGGTTCGGGGAAGTTGTCGGTCGCCGGTGCGGTTGCCGGCGGGAATCTGTCAGCTACACGAAGCGCAGCGAGGAAGTCATGGCGGGCGGAAGCTATAGTGTGCGTTGCCCAAAATGCGGGCGACGGGTGGCGGTTCGTCACGAGATCGACATCGAGTTCATCGAAGAGAACGGCTGCCCCGCGTGCGCGGATCCCGAAGACGAAGAACTTGGTGAAGCCGACCAGAGCGGCCTCGATGACGAGACCGACGAAGAGTTCATCGAGGAACTTGATGGCGACGACGAGGAGGACGTCGACCCCCTAGATGACGACTATGAAGACTACAACTGACTCGGAGGCGTAACCCGCCGCCCAAATCCCACGCGCGGCGAACGAGATGGTGCCGTGCAAGGGAAGAGGGAGGCGGCCTGCCGGAGCGACGCTCTCCCTGCGCTGGCAATGGAGGGGAGGGGTGGAGGACGGGAGCGAAACGCCCCGTCTTGTCGGCGCTCGGGGTTTGATCGCGCTCCACGATGGCGGGGCGGTGGGAGAGTATAAGCTGGTGCCGCGCTCTGTAACCCGCTCAGGAGGTTAAGTAGTTGCGACGCACGAGCTCGCGCTGACGTTGAAACGTGTAGCGCACCAGGAGGTCCCGGTCGTCCTCGTGTATCTCCTCGAAGTGGACGGAGATGGCGAAGAGACGATCACCCGTGGGCGCTTTCTGTGAGTGCGCGACTCGCGTCACCCTCCCCAGAACGAGCAGTTCGCTGGGCGGGAACGTCGGCAGCGTGACCGTCAACGCCAGGCGACTCCCGGTCTGATAGCTCACCTGGGTTGCAAAACACATCCCCGAGCCGCTGATCTCGACCTCCCCCGTCTCCTCAAACTCGTCCTCGTTCAGGGCTGGCTGTTTGAGAAGCCGCAGAAGTGCATCAAGCTTCTTATCGATGCCGACGAGCAGCTCAATCAAGAGCGGCGAGACGCCGAGTTCCTGCTGCAGCTCGCTGGCGCGGTGCATCGATCCCTGCAGGAGCTTCTCCATGCTGCCGCGATTGCCGCGCGGAACCGTCAGCAGCCCGCGCCACCCTTCAACCTCGGCAGGTTTGAGGAGCCGATGGCGGAGGCGCAGAACATCCTTCACACGGACATACTGACGCCGTTGCCGTTGTTGCTCAGACGCTGGCACAGTGCTTCGTCCCTTCCCTCAGAGGAGGCCGATCTCACCGCCGCCACCGGGCAGCAGGCAGGGAGAGCGTCGCGCTTCCTCCTTTCCAGCTTCGGGCGCCTGCCCCTCTTGCGATCTGACAAGCACGACCCGTACCACGCACGGCGCCCGGCCCCAGCCTTCCCGCCGCGCCGCCCCCTCCGCCCGCCGCGGCGCGCCGCAATGCATCACGTGACGGTGCTCCACCGGTCAACCGACAGCCTCGGGCGCCGCGAGGTCAACCCCGCATCCCACGACAGCGCCAACCAGTAGACAGCCCTCGTCAGCTCATTGACATGCTTGCCTGGCTGCTGCTGGGTGCCTCAGCTCCGTCTCCGCGGGAGGGCCGCGCGACGAAGTCCACGCCTCGCAGACCCGCGGTCGGTGACTTTATTGGTCAAAGCGCTTCGTTGATCAGGCAGGGAGAACGAGCTGTCCGCGCGCCGTTGCCCCTCCGGGATCAGCCGCATCGCTGCAGAAACGCGGGAGGCGCGTTGGCGGGAGCTGCGCGGTAGCTCTTCAAGGTGCGGCGACCACGCGCAAGCTGCTCGATCTCCCGCTGCACCTCGGCTTGCATCTGCTGGAGCTGACGAATCGAGCGCTGCTCAAGCGCGAGCATCTCCTCCACAACCTGGGTGAGAGGTTCAACCAGCCGACGCACGTCTGGCGCCGCGAGGGTTGGCTGCACCAGCATGTCGCTGAACTTCACGAGAGCTGGTCGCTGGTCGTCAAGGTCTGGAGTATCGAGGATCTCGTGCAGGCGGCGCAGCTCAGCCACCCTTCGCTCCTTCGCATTGACGATGTGGCAGAGGCGTCCCAGGTCTCGCGCCTGGATCGCCTCGAGCTGCTGCTCGAGAAGTGTGCGCAGCGCCGCGTAGCCGGCGCAGAGCTGTTTGATCTCTCGCGGCCCACTGCGGAGACCAGCCGAGGGAACCGATGCCATGAACAGCTCTCCAGGAGTGCGTCAGACTCGCCGGCAGGCCGCGGCGCGCCCCACCTCCGGGGCTGCGAGCGGCGGCACGCTCGGCCTTCAGCCGCACAGGCTGATCGACGGGGACCGAGGGGGCACGGCTGGCATTGCGGCGGCGGGCGGCATCCCCGCCCCCTGGCGCGGCGGTTTCATCAATGCTTGCCACCACGCCTCGCGGAGGTCGCGCAGCATCCGACTCACCTCCTGCAAGGCCTCGTCGTCCCGCTTCGTCGTGCCCTCGAGGAGGCGCCGCAGCATATACAGGTAGAGCTGATCGAGTCGCTGCGCCAACTCGCCGGCTCCAAAGTCGATGCCGCCGCGGAGCTCGAAAATGATGTCCTGGACCTTGGTGAGGTGCTCGCACTTTGCCGCGAAGTCGCGGCGTTGCTCGGCTTCATCGGCTTGCGCGAGGTGCCGCAGCGCGGCATCGTACAGAAGCAAGAGGAGCTGGGCCGTATCGGCGGTTCGAACCTGCGTCTCCGCGTAGGCTCTGGCATGCTGCCCAAGCACTCGAACTCCCTCCTTCATCTGCGCTCGGCGCCTGAGGCTCGTCTCGGTGACGCCTTTATGACTAGCCCAGGAGGCGCTGGCTCAAGAAGCTGCTCTGGGCATTGAGCTTCGCAATCGTCACCTCCAGCGCCACGAAGCGGTTCAAGAGAAGCTGACGACGCTTGGTCAGTCGTGCTTCCATGTTTTCGATCTGCTCGGCGATATCATCGGTGGTCGTCTCGAGTGAGAGGATGCGGCTCGGCACCGTGCCGGTGTTGGTGAGGGTGATGTAGTCCAACGCGCTGGCCATCTGCTCGCCCACGCCGAGGGTCAAGGTCACGGTGCCCCGCGAGCCGGTGGTGCTCCCCTTCACGAGCAACGCGAGACCCGCGATGCTCGTCGAGGTGCCGGCATCGCCGGTGAGCATCTGGCCTTTCCCCGTGGCGGCCTCGCCGTTGATGGTGCCGGCGACATCCGTGCCTTGCAGCGTGGCGGTGTTGGTGCCGGTCTTGTTGGCCCCCGAGCTGACGCTGAAACCATTCGCGCTGCCATACAAGTCGTGGGTCAGCACGAGCTGGTTGCTGCCGTTCTTCGTGGCCGTGATCTCGATGGCGTAGCGCCCCTCCTCGCCGGTGAAGTTCGTCGAGCTGTTGGCCGTGCTGAGCGTGCCGAAATCGAGCGAGCCGGGGAGCGACGTGAAGCTGAGGCTCATCTGGCTGTTCCCCGACCGCGCATCCTGCAACACCAGGTAGCCATTATCGAGGAAGGCGTGCACCGTGTTCCCGTAAGCCGTCTCAATGGCGGTGAGGAGCAACTGCACGGTGTCCGTGCTTGAATTGCTGTAACTGTAGCTGCCGCTCACCTCGCCGCCGAGGCGGTCCGTCCCTTCGAAGGTGATGGTGCCACTCGTCGCCGGCGTGATGCCGGCGCCGTTGATACCGGCAAAGGTGGTGGAGTTGGTGATGGCGGTGGACCCGTCCGTGGTGTTGCGAACGGAGCCGACCTCCGTCTCTGTCTGCTCCACACTCAACTCGCCGTTGATGGCGCTGACGATCGTATCAATCGTGTCCCCCGCCGAGAGGGTGACGGTTGCGGCGCCGCCGCTGGCAAAGTCGGTGATGGTCACCGTTTCGCCACCGGCGGAAATGGGATTCGTCAGCAAGTTCACCGTGCCGGTCACCGCCGCTTTCGCGGCGAGCTGCGTGATGTTGATGGCGTAGGTGCCGGATTTCGTCTGCTTAGTGTTGGAGACGAAGTCGATGTTGGCATCCGTCGTCGTCCCCTGGGCCGTAAAGAGCTTCAGCACATCGTTGAAGTTCGACTCGATGACGGACCTCAACGTCGAGCTGTTGATCGACAGGATGCCGTCGCGGTCCGACGTGATGCCGACGCGCGAGAGGGAGTTATAGTCTCCGGCGACGCCGCTCACGGTGCGCCCGATGATCGTGGTGAGGGTGCGGCGCACACCCAACAACGTGCTATCGCCGAAGAGTGCCCCGCCTTGCTGGGTCTCTTCATCGAAGGTGTTCTGCTCGTTGATGAAGGAAAAGACATCGTTATAGGCATCGACGAACGCCTCGATGTCCTCGATCATGGCGTCGCTGTCGTGACCGATGCTGACGTTGATCGTCGTGCCGGAGGCCGCGGCTTTCAGGTTCAGGGTCACGCCGGCGGCCACGTCGGAGATGGAGTTGCTGGAGCGCGTCATCTCCAGGCCGTCAAGCACGATGGTGGCATCCCGCCCCGCCACCAGCTCGCGATCGCTCCCCGTCGTCGTCACCGCAAACGTGCCGAAGTTGAGCGCGCCACCGCCTTGGTTGTTCGCGGTGAGGGTGAGAGCAAGCTGACTGTCCCCCGCCGTGGAGTCGGTCAGGACGATCTTGCCGCTGCTGACCGAGGCCGTGACGGTGCTGTTGAAGGTCGTCCGGATGGCATCCAGGAGGTTTTGGATCGTATTGGCACTGGGGTTCGTGATGGTGTAGCTGCCGCTCACCTGGTTGCCGTTGTGGTCCGTGCCGCTGATGAGGATCGTGTCATTGGCAGTCACGTTGGCGTTGAAGATTTGGTTGAACTTCGTCGTGGCGACGACGTTCTGCGACGGATCGGCGGCAAGCTTGTTGCTCTGGCTGCCGGTCAGGACCTGGGTGGTCACCGTGGCGAAATCGCCATCCAAGACGCCGAGCGTCTCCAGGATGTTGTTGACGTCGGTGTAGCTCGTCTCATTGATGCGCAAGTAGTAGCGGGTGCTGCCATCCTCCGTGACGGACTCGACACTGGCGGTGCCCGCGCCGAGGGCGGAGTTGTTGATCGTGGTGGCGATGGCGGTGAGCGAATCGGTGCCGAGATTGATGGCGATGCCGACGCCGTTGATGGTCACGGTCCCCGCCTGGGAATCGCTCAGGTCGAGCAGGGTGCCGACCGCCGTCACCGAGCTGCTCAGCGTATCAGAGTCCGCGCCCCCGGTGAAACTGTTCTTGATGGAGGTGGTGGCGGCGTGGATGCCGAGCTCCTGCAGGACGCTATCGTTCGCCGCTTCGAGCAAGCTCATCCCATCGGCCCCGGTCGCCTCGCTGGTGAGAATGAGGCGCTTATCCGTGGATGAGACGCTCAGGATGCTCGCCGTCACGTTCGACGGTGAGCTGCCGGAGTTGACCGCGTTGATCTTGTCGCGCACGTCGGTGAGGCTGTCGGTGGCTTCCAGGAAAACCTCGCGCCCATTCACGAGGATATAGCCGCCGTTGAAGGTGGTGAGGCTGTTCAACGACGTGGTGGTGTCGCTGAACGAGCTTGAGGAGACCTTCTGGGCCTCCGCCAGGTTCTTCACTTCCACGGCCATGGTGCCGGGGCTGGCGCTGCTGGAGGTGGTCACCGAGAGGACGTTCTCCGCATCCACCGCGGCATTCGAAGAGGCAAGCGAACTGGTAAAGACGTTGAACGTATCGGTCTTCTGCAGTGTTTGAGCCGCGGTCTCAAAGCTCAGGAGCTTCGTGTTGAATTCTTGGAATGCGACAATCTTCCCTTCGTAGGAGAGTTTGCGCCGCCCCATCACATCCACGGAGCGTCGTTCAACGGTCATCAGTTTGCTGATGATCCGGCCAGGCCGGCGCGGCCCTGCCGGCCCGCGCCACGCGGATTCGTTCCCGACGCCCTCCTGGAGCGTGGCCGCGGCCTTTCGGCCGCCAGGACGAGCAGCGCGGCGCGCCCCGCAACGCCCCCTCGCCGCGCCGGCAAGGACGCCTCCTTGTCGCCTGGCGTGGCCAACTTTGCCCTGTCGGGCAGGATTTTCCCCGTCATGCCTCAGGCAGTCGAAGCGAGCGCCGGGCGCGCGGCGGCGCCTGGCACAAGCTCTGCCGGCGCGCCAGGGCTGCCAGCTTCGCCGCTTTGCGAGCGGCCGCGGAGGCGTCATGCCTCCCTCCCGTCGATCGCTCTAAGGCGACGATGGCCCGGCGTGCGAGCCCAGTTCAAACGGGGGAACTGTCGCCAGCTCCCCCGTTCGGAAGGGTTCCCCTGTGAGTTGGGTGTCGGTCCGTCGGCTTCCCGCGCTACCGCAGCAGCGGCAGCACCGACTGCGCCGACAGGTTGGCTTGAGACAAGATCGACACACCCGCCTGCACGAGGATTTGCGCCCGGGTGAAGTTGGTCGTCTCCTCCGCGATGTCCGCATCTCGAATGACGGACTCGGCGGCCGCCGTGTTCTCGATTGCCGAGGCCACGTTGCCGGATGCGAACCCGACGCGGTTCTGGAAGGACCCGAGGTCTCCCAGGGCCGTGTTCAGGTCGCTGATCGCGGTGTCGATGGTGTCGATGTACGTGTTGGCGTTGCTCTGGGAGGTGACATTGCCGGTGATGCCCAGACCGCTGACGCGCAGATCCAGATTCGTGCCCGAGAGCGTGATGCGGTTGTTGGCGCCGCTGTTCGCACCCACCTGGAAGAGGGAGCTGCCGGTCGCCGTCATGCCGAAGTCCTTGTTCGCGGCGGTGGCCGCGGCAACCGCGTCGCCGTTCGTGTACGCCGCACTCAGTTTGACCTTGATGCCAAGGTCGGAGAAGTTCAGGGTCCGGAACTCGCCGATGCCCAGACCGCTGACGGCCGAGAAGGTGACCACCTGGGTGGAGCTCGCGCCTTGCAGACTCAAGCTGGTGGTGGTGGCGCCGGTCACCGTGAAGATCGCCGCAGCGCTCGCGCCACTGGCCTGGATATCAGCGACACCGTTCGTGGCGCTCAGCGCCGAGCCGAGGGTGGTCGCGTTGACGCTGATGCCAAGGCTGCCGTTCACCAGCACGGTGCCGTTAAACTCCGTGCTGTTCGCAATACGGTCGACTTCGCTCTCCAGGGCGCTGCGCTCATTGTCGAGTGCGGTGCGCGCCGCGGCGTCGTTCTGGTCCGAGGCCGACTGCACGGCGAGCTCGCGGAGTCGATTCAGGATGTTGCCGATCTCGGTGGCGGCCCCTTCCGCCGTCTGGCCAAGGGCGGAAGCCTGTGAAGCGTTCCGGGAGGCGACCCGCAAGCCTGAGACCTGGGCGCGCAGGTTGTTGGCGATGGACAGGCCCGCGGTGTCGTCACTCGCCTGGTTGATGCGGAACCCTGACGACAGCCGGCTGAGGGAGCGACCGAAAGCGCCTTGCGATTTCGCAAGGTTCCGCGCCGCGTTCATGGCTCCAACGTTGGTGTTAATTCTCAAGCCCATGTCTCATTCCTCCTTGAAGAGCTTTGCGCGAGGTGCCTAGCAACGCCACCCCGCATGTCACGGCGCCCCGGCCTCCGTGCCGAGGGCGTGGTGAACGGCCCATTTCCGTGGCGCATCCACCTGCCTCCCACCGCTTGGCGGGAACTCTGGCCCGACCAGCCTCCGACCAAGAACCATCACCTCCCTGCGTGGTCACTGCTTTGCATCCCATGGACACATCGTTGACGCCTGGCAGGCGCCTTCTTGTACCCGGTTATTCCCTCTATCGGCTTGCAAGAGGAGAACTTAAGGAAAAAAGAGGAAAATTTGGGCCCTGGAGCAGCGAAGTCGGCAAGGTTGCGGACGCCGCGAGGTGAAGTGAAGCGCGAGGAAGGGGAGGAAGACGCGAGGGATGGTGCGGGAAAGTCGCGCGGCTTCTTGCGGCCCCTCACCGCGGGGGACCCGGAGGATAAGGCTGCGAAGCGCGGCCGTGGGGACCGCGCTGCTCCTGGAGCGCCCTGACGGGCTCACCCCCGCCGGCGCGGCGGGGCTGCCAAGATTACGGGAAGTGGTACAGGAGTCGAGAGGAACCGCCAGGTCTCACCCTGGACGAGGCGATCCGCCGCGCGCCTCGGCGGGAGGCACGGCGCCAACCGTCCGCCGCTCGCGCCGAGATGTGCGGCTCACGGGTGGCTGGCGCGACGGGTGCCGGCCTCCTCCATTTCGTAGCAGAGGGCGGCGGCATCCGGCACGCCGAGCGCGGCATAGGTCTTGCCGAGAAGTTCGAAGGAGCCCATATCGCCGCCGCACCCCTGCCGCAGCGCTGCTTCCAGGTGCTGTCGGGCGGCGTGGTACTCGCGGCGAAGAAAACAGAGGCGCCCCAGCTCGCGATGCGCCCCCGCATGCGCCGGGGCGATGAGCAGGGCGGTCTCCGAGGCGGCCTTCGCGGCGGCGAGGTCGTGGCGCGCGCCAAGCCGCCGCGCCAGCGTGAGGTAGAGCTCGGCAAGCTCCTCCAGGGTGGTGAGGGGCGCGCGCGTTCCCACTTCGAGCCGCGCGCAAAGCTGCTCAAGCTGCGTCAAGCAGGCGTCCAGCTCGCCACCCTGCAGGCAGAGGCCGCTGAGCCGCAGGCGCGCCTCCAGGCACTCCGGGAACAGCGCTACGAGGTGCTCGAAGGCCTGTCGCGCCGCCTCGGGCTGTTCCTGCATGAGGTGGAGGTAGGCGAGGTTGAGGTGCGCCTCCATGAAGGTGGGATCGAGCGCCAGCGCCGCCCGGTAGTAACGCTCCGCCTCCGCCACCTCCCCGTGACGCACCGCCACTAACCCCAAGTTGAAGGAGAGGGGCGCACTTTCGTAGCCGGCGGCTTGCGCCGCGCGCAAGAAGGTGGAAGCCGCGTCGATCTCATTCGCCCGCATCGCCAGGGTTCCCCGGATGAACGTGGCGAGGCCCGGCGCGCGCGGATCGCGGGCCAGACGCTCCACCAGCTCCTCGACCGCAGCTTCCTGTCCCGCCTGCAGGAGGCACTCGACGTACCAGAGGTGGAGCTCGGCATCGCAGGAGTTGAGAGTCGCGGCGGCGGCGTAGTGGCTGATCGCTGTCGCATACTCCTGCGCGCGCTGCAGGCAGCGCCCGTACGCCGCATGGTAGCGGAAGCTCACCTCGGCGACATCGACGGGGATGAGCGAGACGCTGAAGTCAACCCGCGCCAGGCGCTCCAGGCACTGGCGCGCAGTGGCCAGCTCGCCGCGGCGAAATGCCAGGAGGCCCGCCTGGTACTCCACCAGCCAAAAGGCCGGGTCGATCCGGCGCACCTGGTCAAATTCACGCCGCGCCTCCTCCATGCGGCCCGCCTGTCCATACGCGGTGCCCAGCCAGACCCGCGCGTGCAGCGCCCACGCCATCTCCTCCTGCTCCTCCGGCAGCGCCGCCAGGAGGTCCTCGAAGAGCCGCATGCAGGCCTCGCTGCGCCCCCACTTCAGCTCGTTCATCCCCAGCATGTAGCGCGTGTAGTGGTCGTCGGGCGCCGCCTCGAGCCGCGCCCTGAGGAGCGCCTCGTTACGCGCCAGCTTGCGCTCCCCCGCACCCTTGTCCGCGTAGCCCAGGTGCTCAATCGTGGCCTCGATCGAGGCGGTGGGGATGCCCAGCCTCTGCAGCGACGGCAGAAGCTGCTCGTGGATGATTCCCGAAAAGGCGACGCCTGCAACATTCGGTACGATGCGGAGCTGGTAGGAGACGGTGCTGCGGTCATCGGCTTGGCGATTCCGCAGCTTCACGAAATAGGCGACGCGCTCGCCCGGCACGAGCTCGCGGCGAAGACGCGCCGCATCATCCGGGCTGATGCGATCATCGGCATCCACCCAGATGATGAAGTCCCCGGCTGCATACCGCAGGGACGCATTCCGCGCCGCCGCGAAATCATCGCACCAGGCGAAGCGCTCGACTCGCGCCCCCTCCCGCGCCGCCAGCTCGGCGGTGTCGTCCCGCGAGCCGGTATCGACGACGATCATCTCGTCGGCCAAGGCAGCGAACGACCGCAGGCAGGGCACGATATGCCGGGCCTCATCGCGCACGATCATGCAGAGGGAGAGCCGCGCGGGACGCGCGCGACGCTCCTCCATGCGGCGGAGATTGCGCCGCGCCTGAGCATTCGCCGGATCGAGCTGCAGCGCGCGGCAGGTCATCTCCTTGGCTTCGGCCACCTGGCCGAGGCGCTCGAGCGCCACGCCCAGGTTCAGGAATGTGTCGCTCTCATCGCCGCGCAGGGCGATGGCACGCCGCAGCAGGGTCGCCGCGGCCTCGAACTCCCCCGCCCCCATGCGCAGCGCGGCGAGGAGGGTGTGCGCATCGGTGAACGCCGCGCTCGGCGCCCGTCGCCCCGCGGCAAGCTCTTCGTCCTGGAGGTCGATGGCGCGCTCGCAGGCGGCCGCGGCCGCGGCGAACTCCTGGAGTTCGTAGTGGTGCAGCGCCGCCTCGAGGAAGGCGTGCGGATCACGCGGGGCGTTGCGAATCTTCTCCTGGCTCGCCGCCAGGTAGCGCGCCGCCTTGGCGCGCCGGCGCCGCGGGTTGAGCGCTCCTCCGTGGTGCACCGGCACGGGCGCCTCGGCCAGGCGCGCCCCCAGGGCCGCGAGGGACACCTCCACCGTTTCGTGCACCTGGCCAGCGAAGCGGACGCGCCGGTCGTTGCGGAACAGGCGCACCTTGACGCTGGGGAACCACCCCCGGTAGCCCTGCTCGTGCTGCGGGTACTCCCCCACGCAGTCGTGCCACTCCGCCACCTCCGCCGCCCGCGCCTCGACGCAGTAGTTGCGCGTCACCACCCGGTAGGCGTCAAGTCCGGGCTGCTCGAGGAGCGCTCGCAGCACACCGTGGTCCCGCGGCGCAATTGTTTCATCCGCATCGAGGCTGAGGACCCAGTCGCTCGTCATGTGCGCCAGGGCGGCGTTGCGCGCGGCGCTGAAGTCCTCCTCCCAGGCGACCTCGAAGACCTTCGCGCCGAACTCCCGCGCGATCTCCCGCGTGGCATCGGTGGAGCCGGTATCAACGATGACGAGCTCATCGGCGAGATCGGCAACGCTCTCCAGGCAGCGCCCCAGGCACTCGGCCTCGTCCCGCACGATCATACTGATGCCGAGCCTCGGATGTCCCGCCCGCCCCTTCGTCGCTCCACCCTCCATGGTTGCTCCCTTCCCCGGGTTCACTTGCGCACCCCTGCACCTGCTGGGGCAACGCCAGCGCCTGCGTTCGCTTTCGTGGATGGACTACTCCGACCCGCCGCCGGCGGGAATGATGTCCGACGCGCTCCCAGGCGGCCTCTCCGTTCACGGCTTCCCCGTCCCGGCGGCGCACCCCGCCGTGGGAGGGGCCTTGCTTTGTTCGAGGCTGCGCAGGCCGGCGAGGGCATCGCGATGCAGCGGATTGCTCATGAGGACCTCCTCCCAGTGCTGGCGGGCTTCCTCTCTCGAGCCGCGCGCCAGACAAAGCTGCGCTAACGCGGCATGGTGCGTCTCCTCGCCCTTCCCGGCGGCAAACACCTCACGCAGCTTCACCGTGAGATCCTTGCGCCGCGCCGCCGTGCCGGCCGAACGAAGGAGCATGGCAACCACCTCGGCATCCTGGGGATTAATGGACCAGGCGCAGCACAGGGCCTCCCAGGCTTCTTCGCCGTGCCCCAGCCGGTGCAGGGCAAGGGCAAGATCACGCCAGGCGTCGCTGCACCCCCGCTGACGCGCCAGGGCCTGGCGAAACAGACGCGCCGCCGCCGGCATGTCACCGCGCGCGTGCAGCACCTTCCCGAAGAGGTGCCACGCCTGCCAGGCGGACGCATCGGCGCGCACGGCTTGCTCGCAGAGTTCCTGCGCCGCCTCGACGTCCCCTCCTTCCAGGAGGAGCGAGGCGAGTTCCCGACAGGCGGCGCTGCGCTGGGCGGGCTGCACTCCTTCCGACACCTGTGGGAGCTTCACCGCCGACGCGATCATGGACGCCCCGTACGCAGCGCCCTCCGGGGCGCGGAGGTGCCAATGCTCAGCCAGCCCCGGAGGGAGAGCCGCAACCAGCGCGGTGGCAAGCTCGCGGTCGCTGCCTGCCACCGCCGCCTTGATATTGCGCGCCACGGCAGCCGCGCAGCGATCCCTGACCACCTGGCGATCCAGCACCGCAAGCTTGCGTTCCCATGCCGCGGCGATGTCGCGCCACTGATACCGGCAGCGGCTCCGCTGCCAGCCGCACTCGCTGAGACGCGCCCAGGCGGCGTCATCCTCGATGAGCTCGAGCGTGGCGGCGAGGAAGGCGTCGCGGAAGGCATCACTCGCCGGCTCGCCGGGAATGAGGCGGCCGGCCTCCCCCACGGTCTCCGGCAGGGCCCCGCGGGTCGAGGTGACGACCGGCGTACCCGCGGCCTGCGCCTCCAAGACGGCGTTGCAGAAGGTCTCGGGCCACGTGCAGGGGTAAACGAGGAGACGTGCCGAGGCGAGTTCGCGGTAGAGCTCGACCTTGCGCACCGTGCCCTGCACGATGATGCCAGGCTGCGCCAAGCCGGCAGCCAGCGCCTGCACTTCGGCATCCTCGGCAAGCGAGGCCGCCGTGGTGTAGGTAAAGACGTGCAGCTCCAGCTTCGGACAAGCCTTCCGCAGCAGCGGCCACCAGGCCAGCAGCAGCGCCAGGCCGCGCGAGGGGCGACTGGTGTAGAGGAGCTTATAGCGTTGACGCGGCGGGCGCTCCTCGAACTCCTGCGGCCGGATACCATTCTTCGTCACCCAAATCTGCTCCGGCGGGATGCTGAAGTGTTCCGCCCAGCTCGCCGCGTGGTCGGCGCTCTTGGTGACGAAGTAGTCGATGCCGAGATCATGCAAATCCTCGTTGCAGAGGAACTCCGACCGCACGTCATCGCAGTTGAAGAGGAGCGCGAGCCGCGCCCGCACTCCCCACTTGAAGGGTTCGAGCCGGCGCACCGCGATGAGGCTGGGCCATTCGGCGAAGTAGCTCGTGAGGTAGAAATCGGTCACGTTGCGATAGGTCACGCCGTCAATGGTGCGACCGCCGGCGGCGTGCGTGTACACCGCGACGCGCCGCCCGCGTGCCGCAAGCTCCCGCGCCAGGTGGATGAGCGAGCTCTCGGCGCCGCCGAGGCCGCGCTGCTCCAACGAGGCGCCGTCGAAAACACCGTGCGTGTAGAACACGATCTCCTCGTCGACACGTCCCGGGTCGCGGCCGAGCTGACGCATGAGGCGGCCATAGTCCTCGTAGGCGGTCCAGTAGATGAGGTCAAGGCCGACGGCGGCGCGGTACGCCGTTAGCGCCTCTTCCCAGCGGCCGGCGGCTTCGAGCGCGTGGCCGAGCTGACGGCGCAGCGGGGCGGAGGCCGGCTCTTCCTCGATGGCGCGCACCGCCGCCTCGACGTCGCGCTGCCGGCGGAGGAGCGTCCCTTCCCCGCCGGCATCGCCGCCGCGCAGGCGCAGTCGCGCCACAAGCTCGGCCGCCTCGCCATGCCGCTCATCCCAGCGCAGCGCCAGCTCGCACGCCTGCAACGCCGCTTCCTCGTCGCCAAGCCGCTGCAGGCAGAGCGCCCGGAGATAGGCAAGCTCCGCATTCCCCTCGTGGTGGCGCAGCGCCTGCCGCAGGAGGAGCGCCACCGCCTGGTAGGCTTCCAGGGTAATGCCGAGCTCGACGAGCATCTGCAGAATATCAAGCCGCTCAGGATGCGCCGCGGCCGTCGCCATGAGCTTGCGCCAGGCGCTCAGCCAGTCGCCTTGACGCTGGGCGCAAACGGCCAGGTTGAGCGACGCTTCCACGAGGTCCGGCTGTTGCGCCAGCGCCTTGCGGAAACAATGCTCGGCATCGCCCGTCCTCCCCTCCTCCAGGAGGAGCCGCCCCAGCAGGGTGTGCGCGGGCGCGTGCGTCGTCGCCAAGCGCAGCGCTTCGTGAAGGCGCACCAGCGCGGCGTCACGCTCACCGTGCTCGACGTGCTGGAGCGCCTGCTCGTAGGCGCGCTGCGCGGCGTTCTCGGGAGGAGCCGAGCTGGCCGGCTGGTGGGGCGCCGCCGCTGTTTCCCCCCGCCCCGAAGCCCGCGGCCGGGCGTTGCTCAGGAGCTGCTGGAGGGTGGCATCCCACTCCGTGGCGATGCGGCGCCAGTCGTGCCAGGTGAGCACTTTGCGTCGGCCCGCGGAGCCGAAGCGCTGCCGCCGCGACGGCTGCCTAAGGAGGGAGACGGCGTGCTCCACGAAGGCATCCTGGTAGGCGGCGCTGCGCGCATCCCCGTGGATGAAGATGCCCCCCTCTCCCACAGTCTCGGGCAGGGCCCCGAGGGCGCTCGTCAGCACGGGAAGCCCCGCGGCCATTGCTTCCAGCGCCGCGATGCAGGAGGTCTCCTCGAAATGGTTCGGGTAGGCGAAGAGGCTCGCCTGCTGCAGCGCCTGACTAAGCGTCTCCTGGTCGACGCTGCCGAAGAGCGTCACCCCCGGCTGCTGCGCCTGGGCATAGAGCGGGCCGAACTGCTCCTGCTCCAGCCGCGGATCGAGCTGGTAGACCGCCATGCTGCTGTACACGTGCAGCGTCGCCTCGGGCGCCGCCGCTCTGATGCGGGGAAAGCAGGTAAGCAAGACATCGAGGCCCCGAAAGGGGGTGCTCGTGTAGATGAGGCGGGCCTCGTGGCGCTGCGCCGGGTTGTGCGTGAAGCGCTCCGTATTGATGCCGTTGCGGCTGACGCAGAGCTTCTTGCGGGGGAAGGCGAAGCGCTCCATGAAGGTCTCGGCCTGCCAGTAGCTGACCGTCCAGAGGCCGTCGATGCGCTCTTGCACTTGCGGGTCCCGCAGCGCCTGCACGTGCGGCTGGTCGCAGGCGTCACCGGTCCAGAAGCAGCGCACCCGGGCGGGCACATCCGCGGCAAAGGGCTCGAGGGTGCGCACCGCAATGAAGATGTCGAGACCGCCGCGCTTGAAGTGCTCGAAGATCTCCTCGCGTCGCTGGTAGGTGACGCCATCGTAGACGCCCGGCCGATCACAGTTGTTGAAGACGAAGACCTCATAGCCGCGCTGCGCCAGCTCGCACGCCAGGGAGATGAGCGCCGTCTCCATGCCCCCCAGGGGCTGGTTGCGCAGGGTATCGCCGTTGAACGTCAGGCCGTTGTTAAAGAAGGTGATCGTAGGCCGCGCCGCGAGGGCGCCGACGGGGCTGGGACTCCTGGGTCCTTCGTCCGCCGCCGGTCCCAGCGCCGCGAGGAGCTCCTGGGCCGGGGTGAAGCTCGGATCGAGGCGCAGGGCGCACCGCGCGGCGGCGCGGGCGGCCTCGACCTCTCCCATGCGGCGCAGGATGGCGGCGACGTTGTAGTGGCCGAGGGGACGCTGCGGGTGCGCCGTGGTCGCCCGCGTGTAGGTCTGGATCGCCGCCCCATACTCCTGCGCGGCGGCGAGATTCGCCCCGAGGTTGCAGAGGGCGCCGAAGTGCTCCGGCACCAGCTCGAGGGCGCGCTGGTAGGCGCTGTTCGCCGCCTCGCGCTCGCCCAGGGCGCCCAGCGCCACGCCGAGGTTGAAATGCCCCTCGGGGTCAGCGGGAGCCAGTGCCGCGGCCCGCCGGAGCGCCGCCGCCGCGCCCTGGGCATCCCGCAGCTCGAGGAGCTGCTTGCCGAGGTCGAGGTGGGCCCGCGGGTCGTTCGCCTCCTCCTCCTGCTTCTTCGTTCCCAGGCGGCGGTAGAGCTCCGCCTTGCGTCGCAGGTAGCGCGGGGCGCGCACCTTGCCGTAATGGTGCAGGGGGAGGTCGGTGATCCCGATCGTCCAGCCCAGCGCCAGGATGGACGGCTCGACGACTTCGTGGACGCGGCCCGTGAAGCGCACCTCCGGGGCGCGCCGGAAGAGGCGCACAAGCGGGTTCTCGAGGTAGCCGGGGTACCCACGACCCTCCGCGTAGTCGCTCGAGTTCGGCAGCCAGTGCTCGCTGGTGCGCTCCAGGGAGTAGGTGCGCTGGACGAGGCGGTAGGCCTCGATGACGGGATGCGCGAGGAGGCCGCGGAGGCGCGCGAGGTCCCGTCCGGCGATCACTTCATCGGCATCGAGGACGAGAATCCAGTCGCCCCGCGCCTGCTCGAGGGAGACGTTGCGGGCGGCGGCGAAGTCGTCCTGCCAGGGCAGCTCGAGGAGCACGCCTCCCAGGCGCTGGGTGAAGGCCCGGGCGATGTCGCGCGTGCCGTCGCGGGAGCCGGTATCGACGACAATCAGCTCATCCACGATCGCCGCCACGCTCTCCAGGCAGACCGGCAGGTAGGCCTCCTCATCGCGCACGATCATGCACAGGGAGAGCCGCGGCGCCCCCGATGCCGAGCCGAGCGCACCGCGGCCTTCCTCGTCGGGGCGGTTCTCCTTGCTCATCGGATCACCTTTTCCCGCACTCCGCTGGCGACCGTCGTGGGCGCTCCTTCCCCGGCTCGTCGGGAGGCGGGGGTGTCGGGTGCGCCCGCGGCGAGGGCCGCGGCCTCCGCGGAAGGTGGATCGGTCGCCGGCGATCGCCCGGCGCGCACCCTGCTCAGCCGCCGGCGGACGTCCTGATCATGGGGAGCGAGCGCCAGCAGACGCTCGTAGCAGGTGGCAGCGGTGCGCAGGTCACCGCTTTGTTCGGCGAGGATGCCGAGGTTCGCCAGGGCGTCCCCATGCGCCGGTTCGAGGCGCAACACCTGGGCGAAGATCTCGCCGGCCGCTCCGAGGTTGCCCTCCTGCCAGCGGACCATGCCGAGGTTGTTCATGGCGGTGGGATGGCGCGGATTGATGGCGAGGGCCTGTTCGAAGTGGTGCGCCGCCCGCCCTACGTCGCCGTCGAGGAAGAGGGACTGCCCGTACTGCGTTTGCAGGTCGGCGTCGCGCGGCGCCGCGGCGAGGGCGCGCTCGAGGTAGAGACGGGCGCGACGCGGCTCCTGCTGCTTCAGGAAGAGCTGGCCGAGCGCGGCGAGCGCCCAGGCATCCTGGGGCTGCTGCGCCAAGATCGCCTCTAGGGTGCCCTGGAGTGCCGTGAGGTCACCTGCCTCTGCCTGCCGCTGCGCCTGCAGCCGCAGCTCCTCGAGGGTCGATGGAGAGGGACGACGCGCCCGCCGGTGGCCGTTCGCTGCCTCCGCGGTCCGCCGCCGCGCTGCTCGGCCTGGCGCCGCCCGCAGCGACCGGAGACGTTCGAGGACGAAGCGGGCCGAGCGCTCCCAACTGAGCTGGGAGAGAACGTGGGCGCGCGCCGCGGCTCCCTTCCGCCGGCGCTCCTCGTCGTTTCGGTACACCCGACGCAGGATCTCGGTGAGCGCCTCGACATCCGGCTCGAGCAGCCACGCGGGGCGCACCGTCGGCTCGCGGAGGTCGAGCGTGCGCCGGCTCGTTGGGATGAAGTAGGACCCGGCGTCGGTGCAGAAATCATCGCAGGCCCCGCCGCGGCTCACGAGGACAGGGAGGCCGCTGGCCATCGCCTCCGCCACGGGCAGACCGAACCCCTCGCCGCGGTAAGGGTGCACGAGACAGTCGCAGGAGGCGTAGAGTCGCGCCACCTCCGCCTCGCTGAGGGTGCTCCCCAGGTACAGGATTTCCGGCGCGCCCGCATCGGCTTGCAGCGCCTCGATGCTCGGCCCGGCCCCCTGGCCGCGGTAGAAGCTCTCCTGCCCGAAGTCCTTGATGACGAGGCAGACGTCATCCTGGCGGCTGAAGGCCGCGGCATACGCCTCGAGGAGGAGATCGATCCCCTTGCGGTGGATGGCCCCGCCGACGAAGAGGAACTTCACCCGTTTGCGCGTCGCCTGAGCGACGGCGGGGAGCGGCTCCTGGTTGGGGTGGAACCGGCTATGATCCACGCCGAGCGGAATGACATGCACGCGGGACGGTTCGAGGCCGTCTTCAAGGTAGCAGGCGCGGTTATGCCTCGAATAGACCCACACCTCGTCCACCCTTGCAAGGGGCTCCTGCCAGCTTCGTAGCATGCTGCCGAACTCCCAGGGCTGCATGAGCACCCAGGCGCCGCGGGCGGGGCGCTCGAAGCTCGGCGGCCACTGGTGGCGCACATGGAGGTGGGCGGGGCCGCTGAGCCCGCGGCGCATGGCCTCGGCGAGGAGACCTTCGCGCTCGGGATCGCGGCGCGCATCGAACTCGTGCGGCTCGTAGGGAAGAATCTGCAGCTCGCACTCGCCGGTGCGCTGGAGCGCCGCGCAGAGACGCCGGTTCACGAGGGCCAGGCTGTGGTCGACGAACTGCGTCCCTTCCCAGATGAGGCGCAGCGGTTCGCCCCGCCGGTCTCCGGCGGGAGCGCCGCCACGCCGAGCGGGTGCGGAAGCTGGCCGTTCCTCAGGCCGCAGCAGGCCACGGAGATCCTGCCGCGCGGCCTCGAGGTCAAGCCGGCGGAGGAGCGAGGCGCGCCCGGCCTGACCGATGGCCCGCGCCTGCTCGGCGGCCGCGAGGATGTCGCCGGCCCGCGCCCGCAGCATGCCCACATCGTTGCTCGCGAAGCAGTTCACCCCGTCTTTGAGGCCGGCCCCGGCGAACGTCAGGCAGAGGGTCGGCGTTCCCGTCAGGCGCGCTTCCCACCACTGGTAGGTCGGCGCGCTGTTCATGCCGCGAGCCGGCAGATGGAGGAGCGCGGCGTACGCCTGAAGGGCCGCAGTCCAATCTTTCCAGGAGCGCGGCCGGCGCGCGTTTGGGACATCGGGGAAGTCTCCGAGCAAGAAGTGCGGCGTCGGCCCAAGGGCGTGCCGGCGCACGGCGTCGCGCTGCTCAATGCCGTCATGCCTTGCATCGCCCGCGTAGAGGATCGCCGCCACGCCGCCGCGATGCGGCGTGTAGCGCTCCGGCAGGAGCGGCGGCATGGTGAGGAAGACGTGCCGCGCCTCGGGGAACCGCTGGTAGCCGTAGGCCGTCCCCTGCTCCCGCAGGTGCACGAAAGTGGCGCCCCGCAGCCGCGGGCGGAGACTGGCAAGGGCGGCGGCTTGCTGCGCGTCCTCCAGGAGCTCGTCAAACCCCGACCACGGCAGGATGAAGGCGCCCCGCTGCGGCATGGGCAGGGTGCGCAGCGCCGTCGGGGTGCCGAAGAGCACGACTTCATAGGAACCGGCCTTGATCGCCTCGGCGGCCGTCTTCGGCTCGATGCCGGCAAGGCGCCCCGCAGCTCCGTTGAGGCTCTCTCCACGCGCCGCTGTCACCTCTTGGGCGGAGGGCTCTCCGACAGTGGGGACAAAGAGCGGATCGCCCGAGCAGTTCACCGCCTCGACGCAGTCCCACAACGGAGCCAGAATCTCGCCGAGGGGGAAGTAGAGGTCGCAGAAGAGAGCGCGGCGTTCACGCACGAAGGAGGTCCCCCTTGCAGCCCTGAGGTCCAGCGCGGCTTGGGCTGCGTACTTATGAGACTCACGGCTAGGCCGCGGCGCGCGCCCGCAGCCCCTTGAAATCGAGCAGGTGGCCGACGACCGGCCTGACGCCGCGCAGGAGGTAGCGCACGTCATCGACGGTGCGCACCTTGCTGAGCTTGCGCGCCAGGAAGCGGACATCGAGGAAGCCGCGGTAGAGCCCGCGGCACATCGCCATCACCTCATCGGGCGTCATATCGGGGGTAACGAAGACCGGCTCCCGCATGTCGAGGCGCTCGTACTCGGTCGGCCCGATCCGCAGCCAGCCGTTCGCCACGGCGTCGCGAAAGAGCGGCGTCCCCGGGTAGGGCATCACCACGGTGGCCTGGAGCATCTCCGCGTAGCCTTCCGCCATGAGCTGCCGGGCCAGGGCCAGGGTGCGCTTGGCATCCTGGCGCGTCTCCCACGGGTAGCCCACCATGGTGGTGAGGTGGAGATCGAGGCCGGCCGCCTTGGCGATGCGGCAGCCCTCCCAAATCTGCTCCACGGTGATCCCCTTCTTCAGACGGTCGAGGGTTGCCTGGTTGGCCGATTCCAGGCCGATCTTCATGAGCCGGAATCCAGCCCGCTTCATAAGCTCCGCGTTTCGTTCCGTCAGCAGGTCGAAGCGGAAGTTGAGGTCGAAGAGAATCTGCCGGTGCAGCCCTCTCTCGATGAGCCCCTCGCAGAAGGTGCGCAGCCAGCCGCCGGCGGGGAAGGTGCCGGTGTCATCGAAGACCTCGCGCACCCCGTAGCGGCTCACCAGCATCTCGATCTCATCAAGGAGGCTCTTGGGCGAGCGGCTGCGGAACTTCGGGAAGAGCGTGGTCCAGGAGCAGAAGGTGCAGGCGTTCTTGGCGCAGTCGCGGCCGACCATGGTGCGGATGAAGGGGGCGCGCTTGTAGAACTTCTCGCCATAGTTGAACCACTTCGTGAGGTCCCGGTCGATGAGGGGCAGGCTATCGAGGTCGTAGTCCTGCTCGAATCCGCCGCTGCTCTCGATCTCCCCCTGCCTGCGATGCCAGACGCCGGACGGCAGGGCGGCACGCCCTTGCAGGGCCTCGACCAGCCCTTTCAGTTGGAAGTCGAAGTAGCCGCCGGTGATGACGAAGTCCACGGGCGAGGCCCGCAGCGATTCTTCCGGGAACGCCGTGACGTGGTCGCCCATGAGTACGAGGCGCGTCTCGGGGAGCTCCGCCTTCAGCCTGGCGATGATCCCCCAGTGCTGCTTCACCACCGGGGATTTCGTCTCCATGGCGACAAGCTGGGGGCGCACCTCGAGAACGTGGGCCATGAACTGGTCAAAGGACCAGCGCTCGGCCAGGCCGTCACTCCAGAGCACCTCATGGCCGGCATGCTTGAGGAGCGTCGCCGCGCTCGCGGGCACGACGGGGTAGAGGAAGGTGGGATTGTGGAACCACTGGAACTGGCGGTTCTGTCCCAAAAGCGGTGTCCCCTCCCCCTGCAGCGGGGGATAGGCGATCATGATCTTCATCGCGCACCTTTACCTTGTGATCCCGCGAACCTCCGCGTCCGGCGCGGGGAACGCCGCCGCGGCATCGCCGGGGGTTGCCTCGTGGTGGACGCACCCATTCAGGGTGACCCCGCGCACGCAGCCTGCCAGGGTTAAGCAAGGTCCTCGATTTCCGGCCGGGCCGGCGCCGGCGGGCTGGTCTCCCTTGCCGGCCGCGACTGCGCCGCCGCGCGACGTGGGCCGTCGAGGTGCTTCCGCCGGCGCTGGCGGGCGTCATCGAGGTCGCGCGCCAGCAAACCGCGCAGGAAGTAGAGGCCGTAGGTCCAATGCGTCGCCAGGCTGCCGGCCATCACCAACAGGGAGGACGAGAGGCTGAGGGTGCTCAGTCCCGTCAGCGCGGCGGCCGCGGCGTAGGCGGCGAGCATGCCGGCGTAGCCCCACCAGCCAACGGGGTGGACGAGCCCGGCGAGCCAGCCAAAGGCGCACGCCGCCGTGAACGCCGAGGGAAGGAAGTAGCCGGCGCGCCGGGAGGTTGCCGGGAAGCGCTTCACGAAGAAGCCCCGGTGCAGGGCATAGCGCCGCACCTGCCGAAGGTGCGCCCGGAAGAGCGCCCGGCGGTGATGGAAGACGACCGCATCGGGATCGTAGATGATGCGCTGCCCCAGCTCGTGGACGATGCGGCTGCAGAGGACGGTATCCTCGCCGGGCCAGTAGTCGCACTGGCAGCCGCCGAGGGCCGCCAGGACGCCGGCGCGCACCAGGAGGTTGCAGGTAGGGAAGTCATCCACCTCTTGGTAGGTGCCAGGCAGGTAGCGGTAGCGGTAGGGCCCGCTCACCAGGCGCGAGGCGAAGAGGACGCCGCTGAGCCGCTGCCGGCGCGAGTCGCTGCTGGGGGTCACCCCCGGCCCGCCGACCGCCGCCACGTCGGCAAGCTGGAAGTTGCGCACCGCCATCCGCAACCAGTCGCGACGCGGGTAGGCATCGTCATCGAGGAAGGCGATGATCTCGCCGCGGGCGCTGCGCCACCCCTGGTCACGCTTGGCCGCCGGCGAGAGCGGCCCGGTGGGGATGATGCGCACGTTCGCCTGCGCCGTCGTTATCGGCTCATCCGGCAGGACGATGATCTCCACGTCCGGATAGTCAAGCTGGGCGCAGTGCCGCAGGCACTCCTCGAGGTACGGCGAGGCGCCCCCCGCGGCAATCACCACGGAGACCGACGGAGACGCCAGGAGGGGCAGACGCGGGCGCTCGTAGTAGCGCAGGTAGCGCAACCGATAGTAGATGCCAAGGGTGTCGAGGGCGGTGCGCAGCACATCCTGCATGCCGATGCGGCTGCGAGCCCGGGAGAAGTTCAGCTCGATGGGCGCCTCGGCGATGCGGTAGCCGAGCTGCCGGGCCACGACGAGCAGCTCGACGTCGAAGGCGTACTGCTTCTCGATCAGGCGCGGCAGCACGTCCTGGAGCACCTGCCGCTTGAAGAGCTTCAGCCCCGTCTGGGTATCGCGCACCGGCAGCCCGAAAAGCAGCTTCAGCACCGCCGCGTAGAGCGTGCTGAGGAGGCGGCGGCGCAGCGGGTAGTGGAGGCGTGATTGCGGATGCCGCTTCGAGCCCACGACGATGTCGGCCCCCTCGCGCTCCATGGTGTCGAGAAGCCCGGCAATAAGCCGGGGGTGGAGCTCGAGATCGGCGTCGAGGAAGACGACGAGGTCGCCGCTCGCTGCCTGGCTCGCCCGCCGCAGGGCCATCCCCTTCCCCTGGTTCTCGCCGTTGCCCCAGACGTGGACGTTGTCCAGGTTGTGCGCCAAGAGCTCGGCCACCGCCTTGGTGTCGTCCTTGCTCCCGTCATCGGCCACGATGATCTCGAAGTCGCAGCCGAGGTCCCGCAGGACGCGCTCCGTCTCGCGGATATTGCTGAGGAGGTGGGCGCACTCGTTGTACGCCGGCATGAGGACGGAAATCTTGCGCCCAGGCCTGCCGGCGCGCGGGGGCGTCAGAGGCGACGGCCGGCCGGGAAGGCCGGTCCACCTCTCCTGGCCAGCCGCCACGGGCTGAGGCTGGAGAGACGCGCCCTCCTCGTGCCAGAGCTGACGGGCCCGCTCCACCATGCCGCGGCGAGCGTAACAGGCGGTGAGGCCATGCTTGGCGGCGGCATGGGCGGGCTCGATGTCGAGACAGGCGGTGAACGCTTCGCTGGCGGCCTCCAGGTTTCCAAGGCTGAAGAGCGCGGCGGCAAGGCTGTAACGGTACGCCGCGTTGCGGGGTTCGAGGGCCACCGCTTCCCGATATGCAGCCGCCGCTGCCTCCGCCGCGCCGTGCTCCGCTTCCAGGGCGCCGCGCAGGTGGTGCGCCAAAGCGTTGCGCGGCTCGAGCTCCGTGACCCGCCGCAGGTGCTCGAGCGCCGCCGCCGGCCGCCTCGTCTCCATGGAGAGGACGCCGAGGTTGAAGTGCGCATCAGCGGAGTTCGGCTGGAGCTGCAGCGCGCGGGCAAAATGGTCCTCGGCTTTCCGCAGCTCCCCGACGAGTTGGCAGAGGACGCCGAGATCATTGGCGAGGGAGCAGTCATCAGGGTTGCGACGGCTGGCGCGCTCGAGATAGGCCCGGGCGCGTTCGAGGTCATGTTGGTGGTAGGCGATCTGCCCCAGGGCGCAGAGGAGCTCGGCATCCTCAGCTGCATCCTGGAGCAGCCCCTCATAGAGCCGCGCCGCGGCCTTGAACTGAGCACGGTGCAGGTAGAGCTTCGCCAACACGCGCCGCACCTCGCGATCCGCGGGCTGCGTCGCAAGCGCCGCCTCGAGGTGCTCGCAGGCGTCGTGCACATCACCGCGCGCCATGGCATGCCACCCCAGGGCGAGGTGCGCCTCGCGGTGCTGCGGCTGGCGCTTCAAGATACGTTTGGCGCGCTTCAGCTTGGCGTGGGAGAGAGCTTGACCCATTGCTTGCCCCATGTCGCGCTCGGCGTCCGCCGCGGCCGCAGCAGCCAGCGGGCGGGCGCGCCTCCTCCGTCCTCGGTCCGCGGGGCGCACGCTGGCGCGGCGGCGGCGTTGCGGCGCGCCAGCAGCAGCCCCCCGCGCGGACGGCTCCGCTCTGACGAAGAGCAAAGGGCATGCCAGGCCGCGCTGGCCTCGGCGCTTCGCCGCCTCGAGTGTCATTACGGGGAACCGCGCCTCAGGCACGGCGTCCAGGAGGATGTACCGCTTGGAGCCGTTGGCGCGGGGTGTGCGCAGCGAGGCGGCGAGGATGCCGTCCCCGGCAACGACGGCCTTGAGGTTGCGAGGCGGGAAAGGTGTTGTGGCGAGCTCCTGGCAATTGTCCTGAGGTTTTCCCAAGGGAGGCACGGAACGTTTGACGCCGGCGCGGTAAATCTTGCCGATTCGGCGGGGAGCGGGCGGCGCGGCATGCTGCCGAGAGCGCGTCTTCCTGCGCTGGACGTTACGACTTGGGGAGGGGGGTACGGGAGGTCCGGATCGCCGCAGAGTGTGAGGCTGAGGAACGCGAGGGGGCGGGAGAACGGCTGGCAGTCAAGGGTGGGCGCGCCTCTGCGGCTGGGAGATGCGGCGCGCTGGGCGCGCCTGGGGCAGCTTCGGTCTGAACCTGTCGCCCCGGTCCCCACCGCAACCACCCTTGTGGGAACTCTGCCGTTGAGCGCCAGGTGGAGAAAGGAGGCGGCGCCAGACTGCCGAGATTCACCGTTGGGCAACGTGCCAGCATGCCTGCTCTTGCTCGCTGGGGCGACGCTGTCTCAAACAACCTGCGCCAAACTCCATCGCGCTCCAGGTACGGCGGCATTCCACCGGGCACCACGAGGCCCCAGATTTGTCAGGCCGGCGGGAGCTCCTCGCGCGGCGGCGGACCATCACCCCGCCAGTGCGGGTCAGACATTCACGAGCTCGCGCATCTCCCGCAGGATGTAGTGCCGCGTGGTGTACTGGCTGTCGCTGAGGACGATCTGCTTGCCAAGCAGGGTGCGGTGGTTGAACAGGAGCGGTCCCTGGAGGTTCGCGCTGATGTCCTCCGGAGCCTCCCGAACCGTCACGATGACCGCCAGCACGAGGTCGCTCGACTCCGTCACACCCAGCTCCCGCCGCAGCGCCTCGGTCAGCGCCACGTGGTAATCGGGTCTGAACAGGAGGGGATCGATGATGATGAACGCCAGGTGCGGGTCATCGACCGACTGCAGCCACTTGAAGGGAGAGTCGTCGGCGTAGTTCAGGACGACAAAGCGGTGGACCTGGGGGAACCCCAGCAAGCCCTCCGGGAAGGAAAAAAGCTTCTGCTCTCGCAGGTCAATCTCACCAAGTCGTTTCGTGGACAGCTTCATGTCCGCATCTCCTTCGTGGCGCGCCGCTGCGGCCGGGTCGACTGCACCATCAGCCGATGCACCGCATCGAGCCCGAGCGAGCTCGAGGCGGCGGCGAGGCGGTTCTCCTCTTGAATGCGTTCGTAGATTTCCTCGCGGTGCACCTTGACGTGCGGCGGCGCCTCGATGCCGAGGCGAATGTTGCCGCCGCGGATGTCAAGCACCGTCATGGTAATCTCGTCGCCTATCCGAATTCGTTCTCCGACGCGGCGCGTAAGGATGAGCATTGATCACCCTCCCTGGTGTGCGCGTTGCATCCCTGCTTCACCGCACGACAAGCGCGCCCGCCCTCCGCCGTCGTGGCGCCGCCGCACGGGCGCGCAGCCGGCTCGCCCGCCCTAGCGCAAGAAGTCCAGCAGGCTCAAGGGCAGGACCTGCGCCGCCACCGCCATCGACACCTCCAGGTTCGACTGCTGGCTGGCAAGGTCCGACAAGGCCTTCGTAAGATCAACATCCTGCGTCTCCGAGAGCGCGGTCTGCAACGTCAGCTCCACGTCGTTGAGGCCTTGCTCCATCACCTCAAGAAGCGCCATGCGCGAGCCGACGCTTGAGACTTCGCGCTCCACCTGCTCGAAGCTCTCCGTCATCCGATCAATCTGGGCTTCAATACCCGTCACATTGTTCGAATTCAGGGCTGTGATCAGGGTCTGGATCTCCGTGAAGATATCCACCTCCCCGCGCGTGGATTGGAACACCCGGCTTCCCGGCGAGGTGCCCGCGATGCGCGTCGAGTCGCCGACCTGGAGCTCGATCGCGCCGTCGTCTCCGGCATAGGAGACCGTCCCGTCGGCCTGCAGGCTGAAGGGGACCACATCGGTCCGGCGCCCGGCGAAAAGGGAGTTGCCGCCAAACTTCGCATTGGCGAGCTGCAGCAACTGGTCGCGCAGCGCTTGCACCTCGTTGGCCGCGATCGTTCGCTCGTTGCTCGTGAGCGCCGAGTTCGACTGGGCGATCGCCAGGCTGCGCACCCGCTCGATGAGGCTGGAGGCGCTGGTCAGCGTCCCCTCCGCGGCGCGGAGCTGCGCGTTCAGGTGCGACACATTGCGGAGGTACTGGCGCGTGCGATCCAGGCCGGCGCCCTGGGTGACCACCTGATCCGCCGCCACGGGATCATCGGACGGCTTGGTGACCCGCTTCTGCGTCACGGCCTGGGTCTGCAACGCATCCAAGCGCCGCCGCTGCGCCTGCAAGGCACTCACCAGGCGATCCTGCATCATCTTCTGGGTAACCCGCATCTGCCGATCCTTCCCGCGTCGCTCCCCAGCCTGGTGTGCGACCCCCCGGCAGAGAGCCTTCCCCGGCCAGGCTCGCCCGCGGGCTTGCGTGCCCGCGCCAGCCCCGTCCCCCGAGGACGCTCACAGGTGCGTCCACGACGCGCCACGCCTCATCTTCGAGAACCACTCAGTCGCTAGATCGACACCAACACCTCCAGGAGCCGATCGACGATGCTGAGGAGACGGGCCGCGGCCTCGAAGGAACGCTGGTACTTGATGAGCGACAGGAACTCATCCTCCAGGGAGACCCCGGCAACCTCCTCGCGCCTCTGTTCCAGGTGCTCGACGATCCCCTGCCGAAACGTCAGGTCCTGGGTGATCCCCCGCGCCGCCGCCCCGATGCCGCCGACGAGCGCGCCGTAGGCCTCATGGAGCGTCGAGGCGCCGTCGTTCATCGACCGCGCCATGGTAAGCGCGCCGATCTCCAGGGCCACCGCGTTGTCTCCGGCGGCATTCGGGCGCCCGGCGGCCGCGATCGCCAACGCATTGGCGAGGAGCGTGTCGTTCATTGCCAGGTGGGCGGCGGCGTCACGCACGGTCTCGATGGCGAAGGCGTCGCCGGCCCGCGGACCGCTCGTCGCGAGGTCGCTGGTCCAGGTGCTGCCGGGGGCCAAGGCCGCCGCTGTCGCACCGGCAAAACCGAGCACCTGCGCGGCCGTGGAGGAGGCATTCTGGAAGCTCACGGTCAACGAGCTCGTATTACCGCCGTTGTTGGTGATGGCGAACCGCTGCGTCGCCGCGTTGAACGTCACGCCGTAGGTATCATCGCTGCCATTGGCGGCTTCGAGCTGCGTCTGGAGGTGCGTGGCGAGTTCGCTGCCGGTGTAGACGCCGGCCTGGAGCGTGATGGTGGTCGCACCCGCTCCCGCATCGACGACAAGCTGATCATTCACGCCGCTCACGATGGTGAAGACATCGGCGCGCGAAGCGATGACCGTGCTGATGCCCGCGAAGCTGATGACCCCGCCGGACGTGTACGTCTGGTTCGGCGTGCCGACGAGGGCATCCGCGGAGCCGCTCGTGCTGAGCACGCTGAAGAGCGCCTCCTCGCGGCGCGCACTGTTTGAGGTGATGCTGGCCGCCGCGCTGGGGGCGCTGGTGAAACCGAACGTCTCATCGGCCGTTCCCTGCGCGGGATCGAGCGTGAGGTTGATGCCGCCGCCCGTTTCGGTGATCGTGAAGGTGCCGGCGGCGGCATCGTAGGCCACCTGGTAGGTGCCGTTGAGCGTTGCGCTGGCGTTGAGCTGGGTCTGCAGGTCCGCGGCCAACGCCACGCCGGTCCGCCCGTTCAGGTTGGCGCCGAGCGTGATGGTGTCGGCGGCGCTGCTGCCGCCGCTCTCCACCACGCGCAGGGTATCGTTCACGCCGCTGGCGATGACGAAGCCGAAGCGCACCTCGTAGCTCTCGCCGGTGACCGCGGAGCGGCTGCTGATGCGGCTGGCCACGACGCCGGCGCCGGCGGGGTTCGCATTGCCCGAGGCGCTCCTGGCAACCACGGAGAGGGTGCTTGGATCAGCGACGATGCCGTCAACGGGGGTGAGGGACTCGAAGAACGTCGTCCCGGTCGTCCCATCGAGGCCGTACCCCAGCACGTGCTCGCCGTTCACCCTGGCGATGAGGGACGCGGCGAGATCGTTCAAGGTCGCCTTGTAGCTCGGGATGAGGCTGTCGCGCACCTCGAGGTAGCCGCCCACGTCTCCCCCGGTGATCTCACTCGTGATGAGGCCGACGAGGCCGTTGGAGTCGTTGAGGTTCACATCCTGCACCAGGAGCGTCCCGGCGGCGCGGTCCGAGCGGCTCAAGCTCCCCGCCGCCCCTCCCGTCACCAGGGGCCTGCTGTTGCCGATGAGGATATTGATGTTGCCGGAGCCGTCCTCGAAGGTGGTGATGTTCACCAGCCCGGCCAGCTCGCGCACGCGCGTATCGCGCTCGTCGCGCAGGCTGGCAGCCTGGCCGTTCACTTCTTGGGTAACGATCTCGCCATTGAGCCGGGCGATCTGCTGGGCCAGCCGATTGACCTCGGTGACCGCGGCTGCCACGGCGTTGTTCGCGGCGCGCTGGATGTCGGTGAGCGTCTCGTAACTGGTGCGAAACTGCGCCGCCACGCGCATGCCCTGCTGCTGCACGTTGGTCCGCGCTCCGTAGTTCCCCGGCGCCGCGGCCAGCTCCTGGAAGGCGTTGAAGAAATCGCTCAGCGCCTGCCCGATCCCCGCCGCCCCCGACTCGTTCACCAGCGCCTCGATGCGGTTCAAGAGGCCCTGCATCGTCTCGGCCCGCCCTTTCTGTCCGAGGGCCGCCTCGAGCTGCGCGTTGAGCGACTGGTCATAGAGCCGGCGCACCTCCGTTACCTTGACGCCGGCGCCAAGGAGGTTCCCCCCCACGGAGAGCGGGCGCGCCGCCTCAAGCTGCACCTCCTGGCGCGAGTACCCCGGCGTATGCGCATTGGCGATGTTGTTCGACGTCACCTGCAAGGCGGTCTGGTTCGCCAGGATCGACTGCCGTGCAATATCGAGTACGCTACTTAGGCCCGACATGGGTGTCTGTCCTCTCCCCGCGCCCGGGGCCCCCCCTGGTTACATCCGACTGCGGATGAAGACCCCTGAGCGCTCGGCGCCCCCCAGCGCGCCCGACGGCCCGTACGTGGCGCCCGGTGCGCTTGCCTGCGTGAGAAGCTGCAGCGAGTCCTTGATGCTGCGAAGTGAGTAATCGATGTAGGCGCGGTTCTCGGCGATCAGCTCACGAATGCCGCCGCTGAGGGCGCGCAGGACACTCGCCCGCTCCTCCAGGGCCGCGCGGCAAGCGTCCGGCACCCAGCCGCAGAGGTCGCGCAGCGTGACACCGTGCGCCTCGCAGCCGACCGCCGCCGCCACCTGCTCAACGAGCACCCCGCGCGTCTCCTCCAGCATGCGCAGCCGAAGCGCCACGGTCTCCTTCCGCTTGTTGCACGCTTGCAGTGCCTCCAAGGCGAAGGAGAGGTAGACCCGCTTCTCCTCCTGGAGGAGGCCAACCAGCTCTCGGAGCTCCTCCTCCTCCTCGCGCAGCAAGGCGACGAGGTCGAGGCATCTCACTTCCAGGGTCTGCTCATGATCGGTTGAGTGCATGGAAGATGTATCCTCGCTTACGCTTCACGATCCACGCCGCCACGCTCCGCACCGTCACCCTCCAGGTAGACGAGGGGATTGACGGCCCGGCCAGCGCGGCGCATCTCGAAGTGCACATGGGGGCCGGTGGAGCGACCTGTGGAGCCTGCCTCGGCAATGACCTCTCCCTGCGCCACCCGCGCCCCCGGCCGCACATGGTTGCTCGCATTGTGGGAGTATTGCGTCGTGTAGCCGTCGCCATGGTCGATGATGATGGTGTTCCCGTGTCCCGGCTGCGCGCCGCTGAAGACGACGGTCCCGGCCTTGGCGGCGCGCACGCGCGCGCCCTCGGGCGCCGCGAGATCGACCCCTTGATGGAACGCCAGCTTCGCCGTGTAGGGATCGTGGCGGACACCGAAGGCGGAGCTGATGGTGCCCTGCACGGGCAGGCGGTAACTCTGCGGCGGCGGGCTCACCTCGCCCGCGGCGGCTGGGGAGTGCGGCTCGTACGGCGGTTCCCCGGCCTCGCCCGCCGAGACTCCCTGTGGCGGCTCGGTCCAGGGCTCGGCTGGGAGGCCGGCCGGCGGCAGGGCGCCGCTGGCATGCTGGCGTGGCGCCGCGGCCCGGGACCCCTGCTGGAGCTGCTGCAGGAGGCGCTCTCCCAGCCCGAGACCGCCTTGCTTCGCCACCTCGGTGGCAACTTCCTGATCGAGGAGCGACTCGTAGATTTCCATCGACTGCCCCTGGCCGAAGAGGCTGCTGCGCTCGATCGTGGCGCGCATCTGCTGCAGCATGAAGTGGACGAAGAGCGCCTCGAACTTGTGGACCGCCTCGCGCAGCTCGGCGTCGTCCCCGCCTCCCTCCCGCCTTTGCAGTGCCTCGCTGAGATTGCGGCTGATCTCGTCGCCGCGGCTCGCGTCGAGCTGCTGCGCGAGGCCCCGCAGGTCGAACGAGCCGTTCTCCATGGTGGCAAGGTTTGCCACGCCTCCGCCTCCAGCCGCCGCCGGATCGCGGGGCCAGGCGCCGGGGTATGCCGCGCTTGCCTCGATGCGCGTCATGCGAACGTCGCCTCCCTGCCTCGTGGCGCCGGCCTCAGGCGCTCCGCCGCACCTGCGCTAGAGGACTTCGAGCTCGGCCTGCAGCGCCCCTGCGGCCCGAATCGCCTGGAAGACCGCGATCAAGTCGCGCGGCGTGACGCCGATGGCATTGAGCGCCTGCACAACCTCCGCGATAGTGACGCCGCGCGGCACCACCAAGAGGCGGGCATCCTGCTCTTTCACCTCGATCTGGGTATCGGGTTTCACCTCGGTGGTCCCTTGCGAGAAGGGCAGCGGCTGCGACACCCGCGGCTGTTCCTTGATCTGGATGCTCAGGTTGCCGTGCGACACCGCCACGGTGGAGACGCGCACGTGCTCGCCCAGGACGACGGTGCCGGTGCGCTCATCGAGGATCACCCGCGCCCGCGAGTCGGGATCGCCCTCCAGCGCCTCGAGCTCGGCCAGGGTGCGGACGAGATCGCTGCGCATCGGCTCGGAGAGCGCCACCGTGATGGTCCCTGCATCGGCCGGCTGGGCCACCTCACCCTTGAAGCGCCGGTTGATGCTGCGGGCGATGCGGTCGGCCGTCGTGAAGTCGGGATCCCGCAGAGTCATCGTGATGGCGCGGCGCTCCGTGAACCCCACGCCGACCTCACGCTCGACGATGCCGCCTTGGGGAATCGTCGCCACGGTCGGATGATTCTTCGTTGCGGTGGCGCCCTGGCCACCGAAGGCGAAACCGCCGCCGATCGACAGCGGCCCCTGCGCCAGGACGTAGACGTTCCCATCGTGGCCGCGCAGCGGCGTTACCAGGAGGGTGCCTCCTTGCAGGCTCGTGGCGTTGCCGATGGAGGAGACCAGCACGTCAAGGCGCGTTCCCGCCTTGGCGAACGGCTGCAGCTTTGCGGTGACGATGACCGCGGCCACGTTGTCGGTGCGGATCAGGTTCGGATCGATGCTCACGCCTTGGCGCTGCAGCATGTTCGCGAGCGTCTGGAACGTGAAGCCGGTGCTTCGGTCATCGCCGGTGCCGTTCAAGCCGATGACGAGGCCGAAGCCGTTAAGCTGGTTCAGCCGCACCCCCTGGATGTCCACGAGGTCCTTCAAGCGCGCCGCCCAGGCCCCCCTCCCTCCCAGGAGAACGAGCATGAGGAGGAGCGCGGTGCAGGCAGCCACACCTGGGCGCAGCGGCAGGTGAAGGAAGGCCGCCGACGCCCTGCGTCGCCGCTGCGTCGCCGGCGGCAGCGACCGCGTTGCGCGCGGCGGCTCCGCGGCGGGGCCCGCTCCGCGAGTCCCAGCGTCGTTAGAACGGCCAGATCTTATCGAAGAGCACATGCAGGAACCCCGGCTTCTGCTTGTCCGCTAGGAGACCCGCACCCGAGTAAGTGATGCGGGCATCGGCGATGGAGGTGGAGAGGATGCTGTTATCCGTCAGGACGTCCTCCGGGCGCACCATCCCACTCAGCATGATGTACTGCGTCTCCTGGTTGACGGTGATCTCGCGGTATCCCTCGATATAGAGGTTCCCGTTCGGGAGCACGCGGCGCACCGTGGCGCTGATCGTCGCCGTCAAGTTGTCGGTGCGCGAGGTGGCGCCGTCGCCCTCGAAGTCATTTTCCGTCTGGGCGCCGAGGAGCTCCTGCGCGGAAAGGTTGCGGTTCTTGCGCCGCAGCGACTCCATGAGGCCGAAGAGATGCGCCACCTGCAACGACTGCGAGGATTTCCGGCTGAGGTTCGTGCTGGCGCTCTTCGAGGCGCTGGAGGTCTCCACGATGCGCACCCTCAGGACATCCCCCACCCGGCGCGCCCGGATGTCTTCGAAAAGCACCGAGGTGCGGTTCTCGCCCCGCCAGAGCGACCCTTCGCTCGCCGCCGGCTGGGCGGGAGGCGCTTCTTGCGACATGACGAGGGGCGCCGGCCGCGGCAGGGCAGCCTCATTCAGACCGCTCGTGAGACAGCCGGACGTGCCCACGAGGAGCGCCAGGAGGAGTCCGAGGAGCAACGCCGAGCGCGGGGCTCGATCAAAGGCCGCAGGCAGTCGTCCCGGGCCGGCCGGCGTGCCCAGGCTCCGCCGCCGCAATCGGCGCCACCGGCGCTGGAGCTCCGCGTTGAGTGGTCTTGTGTCCATGCTGGGCTAGAACTCCACAACCACGGTCTTGGCATCGAGGACCTTGCCGATGACCTCGCGCTGCGAGCTGAGATTCACCGTGCGCACCTGTTCGCCGCGACGCGCATCGCCGAGCACCTTGCCGCGGGTGCGGACGGTTAACCCCGGCTTCTGGGCCAGGAGCGTCACGAGGTCGCCCCGACGCACCAGCGGCGGCACCTCGAGCATGTCGCGCCGTAGGATGACGAAGCTGCTGAGGGGTCGTTTGGCCTGCTGGCCGATGACCTCCTGGGGATCGTTGAAGACGCCGTTGGGCAGCGCGGCAAGATCAGCCTGCTCCACCCGCAGCATCTCCGCCCCGACGATCTCGCCCCGTTGCAGCGGCCGCAGCAAACGGACGACCTTGGCGCGCACGGTGATGGCGAGATTGACGTTGAAGCGCTTCACCGCCACACCATCGACAAGGGTGGCGACGGTGAGGGTGGTGGGCCCGCGGAAATCCTCCAGACCGCTCGCCGCGATCCGCAGCTCCACCTCGCCGTCCGGCAGGAGGATGGGCGTCGGCGCCGAAATCGGTCCGATCTCCACCTGCTCGGGTGCCCAGGGTATGGTGCGACGCAGAAAATCGCGCACGGCCTGTTCAAGGTCGTTCTGCTCGATCGTGGTGTAAGCCCGCAGCACCTCGATGTGCTCGGGAACCTCGAGGCTCGTGCTGTCCAGGGGGAAGCCGGCGCCGCGCAGGCGTGCCTCAACCTGCCTGCCATCGAAGCGCCGCGTCTGCCCCGGCAACGGCGCCTGGCCAAGTACTAAGCTCTGCCAGCGCTCGGCGCGCGCCGGCGTGCCCGCCTCGATCTGCGCCACATCGCCAAGGCGCACCTGATCACCCATCACGATGGCCGCTGCATTGACGGTGATCTTTGCCGCGGCCGTCGGCGCGGCCTGCGGCGCGGAGGGCGGCGCGATGGCAGCGCGGAGCGGCGGTGGCGGGGCGGGGCTCGGCGCGCCCGCCACCTCGCCGGCCGAGGCAGGGGCGGGCAGCAGCGCGAGGCCCAGGAACGCCGCCAGGGCGATCAGGGCGCCGAGGCGCAGGCGGCGCGGCTCCTTCCCGGCGGTCGCGTGCAGTTCGAGTGCGTGCATAGGCTTCATCCCTTAGACGCCCGGCCCGAAGCATGGCGGGACTGCACCGGCTAGGTGCGGTTGCTGTACTGCAGCATCTCATCCGCCACGCGGATGACGCGGGCGTTGAGCTCGTAGGCGCGCTGCGCCGAGATCATGCTGACGAGCTCCTCCGCGATGTTGACGTTGGAGTTCTCCAGGAACCCCTGGGCGACCGTCCCCAAGCCGTTGTTCCCCGGCGTCCCATTGACGGGCTGGCCGGAAGCCTCGCTCTGCTTATAGAGGTTGCGCCCCAGCGACAGGAGCCCAGCCGGGTTGAGGAAGGAGACGAGGGTGATCTTGCCGATCTCGGTGGGGCTGATCTGCCCGGCCTGGATGACGGAGACCGTGCCATCAGGACCGATGGCGACCTGGACGGCGTCGCCAGGGATCGTCAGCTCGGGCTGCAGGAGATAGCCGTCCGAGTTCACGATGCGCCCCTGCGAGTCACGCTTGAAGGCCCCGGAGCGGGAGTAAGCGACATCGCCGCCCGGTTGCAGAATCTGGAAGAAGCCGCGCCCCTCGATCGCCAGGTCGAGCTCATTCTTCGTCTGCATGAAATCACCCTGGCTGAAGAGCTTCTGCGTGGCCACCGGACGTGTCCCCTGCCCCACCTGGATGCCGGTCGGCACCTGGGTGTCGCTCGAGGACGCGGTGCCGACGGCCCGCTCGGTCTGGTAGAGGAGGTCCTGGAAATCGCCGCGCACCCGCTTGAACCCCGTGGTGTTCACGTTCGCCAGGTTGTTCGCGATGATATCCACCCGAAGTTGCTGGGCTTCGACGCCCGTGGCAGCGCTGAAGAGAGCTCGAATCATCTGCTCACACCTCCCTAGCCGACCTTGCCGACCTCGTTGACGGTGCCCGAGGTGATGCCGTTGTTGCCGAGGATTTGCTGAATGCTCTTCTGGTACGTCTCGTAGGCCCGCTGGTACTCAATGAGGCGCACCATGCCCTGGATGGCATTGACATTGGAGCGCTCCAGGTAGCCCTGGTGCACGGTGATCCCCTTGGCTTTCTGCGTCGCGCGCTGGCTGGCGGGGAGGTAAAAGCCGTAGCTGGATTTGGCGGCTTGGTTGGGCTGGTTCAGGCTCACGAGCGCCAGTTTGGCGCGCTCCTCGCCATCCACCCGCAGGCGCCCATCGCGGTCGACGCTGATCTTGCTCCCGTTCACCGCCACGGGGCCGGAATCGCTCAGGAGTGGAAATCCCTCCTGGGTCACGATCTGACCTTGCTCATTGAGGCGGAAATTTCCGCCGCGGGTGTACTGCACCCCTTTCGGCGTCTGCACCGAGAAGAACCCTTCGCCTTGCAGGGCGAGGTCGAAGGCATTGCCCGTCTGCATCAGGGCGCCCTGGGAAAAGTCGATGAGCATCCTCGAGAAGCGCACGATCGTGGCCCGGTCGTTCCAGACTGCGCTCTGGGCGGCCTCGGGGCTGGCATCCGCCCGAACCGCGTCGCTGACGTAGAGGTCGAAGAGCGGGCGCTCCTCTTTGAAGGCGATGGTGTTCACATTGGCAAGATTGTGCGCCAGGATTTCCAGGTTGACCTCCTGGGCCATGCTGCCTGAGACTAAGGCGTAGAGACCTGTATCCACCCAAGGTTCTCCCACCGCTGGAGGCCGGTCGTCGTATCGCGGGGCACGCGCCCCACTCGTCAGCCCCAAGCCGGCAACACGCTCCACGATGTGCAGCGAACGGACGACGTGGAGGACCCTGGTAGGGTGTGGCCGGTGGCCCTGCGCGGGGCGCGTCCCTCTTCTCCTCGGAGCGGGTTGCAAGGCAGGTGCCAAAGACGGGCCGGGAAGTGCGACTCGGAGCCGGGCGCGGTTTGGCAAGCTGGGCGGAGGGCTGTGGCGCCGGCTGCAACGGCTGCGGCGTCCGGGCGGAGCGCCTCGCGCCGGTGCCGCCTGGCGCCGCAGCGCGGGGGGGGACGGGGCGGGGGATGTCGTCTCCACCCGGGCCGCGTCAAGGCAATCCGCGGCTGCCTTGACGCGCCTGTGTCGGAGGGAGGATCGGAACCGTCTACCGCTGCCGCGGATCACGATCTCTGCCTAGCGGCCTAGGCATTTCTTACCTGTCGGGGGGAGCGAGAGCACTGACGATGGTCCCTGGTGCGAGACGTTCGACAAACTCGCCCAGCGAGCCCAACACAACGATGGTAAGGGCCACGAGATCCTCGGGAAACTCGCCGTTTGCCCCCGCCGCGAGGAGAAGCCGCAGGAGGTCCAGGTCAGCCGCAACAGGGATGCCGCGGGCGCCGGCTCGGCGGGCGAACTCCGCCGCGTTCTCCGTTTCCCCTCGTCCTGCGGAGGCTGCTCCGCCCGAGGCGCTGCCTGACGCGGCGCGCCCGTCCGGGGGGGCGGCGCGAGGGGTATCATAGCGCTGGCTCGGCATCGGTTCACACCTTCAGGTTGATCAGTTCGAGCCCGGCCTGGGCGACAGCGGCAGGGCCGCGCCGCGCCAGACTCTCCTCCTCGAGCACCTCCACCCGCACCTCCCCAAGCTGCAGCTCCAGGCTCTCCAGGCGTCGCCTCAGGATGCCTACGAGCGCCTGCAAGGGGACGAGGAGCCGCACCGAATCCGTGGCGACCCGGCCGCTGAGCTGACGCCGCGCGAAATCGACCCGCAGCTCCACGACGACGCGGCCGCTCCCCTTCAGCTCGAGGCTGAAGAGGAGGTGATAGGCGCGCCCCGCACGGCTCTCGTCGAGCGGCGGCGCCTCTTCTCCTGGCGGTTCCTCAACCTCGATCGTGACGCCGATGAGCTGATCGAGGAGGCCAAGGGGCACCTGGAAGCGACGTCTCCTGCCCCCGCCGCGCTCCCGCCCCAAAGCATCGAGGAGCTGCTGGGCCTGCAACGCCTGGAGAAATCCATCAACCGCGAACATCTGCCGCTGCAGCGCAAGCTGGGCAAGGGCATCACGCTCTTCCAGGGAGGCGCGCATGAGCAAGAGGAGGCCCTTGAGATCGCTCTCGACCAGCGCTCGCGCCGCCGCGGCATCCGCATCGCCTCGCAGCAGCGCCGCAAGCCGCGCCTCGTAGTGCATCCCCGAACCCAGGAGGAGCTGGCGGAACTTCGCCGGCGTCATGTCCCCTGACGTTGAGAAGATGAGGGAGTGGAGGAGCGCTGAGAGCTTGGCAACCTGCGCGGCGAGGTCGGGGGGAAGCCTGGCTGGCTCCACCGCACGAAGCTGGGCGGCAAGCTGCTGCAGGATTTCTTCGTGGGGACGCCAGGCCGGCAAGCTGGTGCGCAGCGCCTGGATGAGAGGCTGGAGCAGCGGCACGCCCGCCGCGCCGTTCGGCGTCACCAGGCGCAGGAGGATCGTCGGCTGGAGCTGAACGACCTGCAGCTTGATCTGCTCGCCCTGCCGCAAGGCGACCAGGGACTGCGCCGGAACCGTCAGCCCCTTGATCTCCAGGCTTACGGCGCCGGACTCGTCCGCCTGACGGACGACCGCCGTAAACTCCTCCGCCGGGCGCAGGGAAGCCTGGCGCCCGTCTCGCATGAGGAGGAGCGCCGTTGCCGTGGTGCTTGCGGAGATGCCGTCGAGCATGCCGAGCCCCGCTCAGGTTGGCGGTGCCATCGGGAGCTGCTTAGCCGGAGCCTGGCGGGAGCGCGCGGGACCGAGGCGCAGCACCACGAGGCGCGCCTGGCACGCCGAGGGAAGAGTGCCCCGGCCGCCTCGGCGCCGCCTCAGCACCGGAAGCTCCTGGCGGGAAAACGGCGCAGAAGGAGAGGCTGGCGTGCCCGGACGCTCCTGGAGCGAAGCCCGCGGCGACCCTCCCCGGCACCTCAGGCAACGAGGTTGATGCCAGCGGCATGGCCTGGAGCCGCTTGCTGCTCCGCAGCGGTGGGCGGTGGAGAGGCAGTCGAAGGGGAGTCCCCCTCCTTGCCGGCGCCCGGCGCCTGCTGCTCTTCCCGCTCCTGCTCCTCATCCTCCAGGGTCTCGAGCACGAAGCGACGATCGGGGCGTGTTTCGCGCTTCTTCTCGGCGGAGGTGACGCGCTGGTCGCGGGGCGGAGGAGGAATGACCTCACGCTGGATGCCACTGATCATGGTTCTGGCACTCCCTTCGGCGCCGTGGCTGCCGCAGCCCTCCTGGGGGAGGCTGGATCAGCCGGGCGCCTCGCTGCATGGGGAGGAGCGCCACTCGTCGGGTCACACCATCCATCTCTTGCAGCACGCCGGCGCGGGCCGGGCGGAGCCTGCTACCGCCCTCTCCCCCTGCCGTGTGGCGCACCCTCTTCGTTTCAAGAGTACCTTAGCAAATTCCATTCCATTTGCGCCGCAACTTACCTCCCGCCAGCCACCCGACAGGGGCTGCGTCTCTTTGCCGATGAGCGTGCCGACTTGGGGAGCCTGCCGCCGCCCCAGGCTTGTCGCGCCGCCGCAGGCGCGGCCGACATGCTGGCCGCCGGCGTGGAGGGGAAGTGCCGCCGGCGCGCGCCGCGTCCCGCCTGGCTGGGCGAAGCAGCGGCTTGCTGACGGGCCCGGGAGGCCCGCGGCTGTCGTTCGCGCCGCTACGACCCCGACGCTTACGAGGGAGCGGCGAGCGAGGCAGCAGCCTCTTCGCCCGGCGCCTTCTGCCGCCCAAGCAGGAGCTTCAGCAGGGGGGGCGTGATGAAGGTGGTGATGATGACCATCACCAGAATGGCGGAGTAGAGCGAGGCGTCGATGATCTGGTTCGCCAGGCCATAGCCGGCAAAGATCAGCCCCACCTCGCCGCGCGGGATCATCCCCACGCCGACGATGAGCTTGTTAAGGAGGGGACCGGGCTGGGCGACGCCACACACCAGCTTGCCGATGACGGCGAGAACGGTGATGAGGAGCGCAATGCCCAGGACTTCGGGGCGCAGGAAGGAGCGCAGATCAACCAGCATGCCCATGTGCACGAAGAAGAGCGGCACCAGGAGGTCTGCCACCGGCCGGATGAGCTGTTGGAGATTGATCTTCTCGCGGAACCCTGCCAGGTTCACCCGCTCCAGCAGGAGCCCCGCCGCGAACGAGCCGACGATGGTGGCCAGGCCGATCCGATGGGAGATGAATGAGAGGACGAACGCCATGACCAGCACCGTCACGATCATCATGCCGCGAACGCGCAGCTTCTGGGCCACATTCACGAAGGGCTGGGCAAAGTAGTTGCCGGCGACAAGCGCCCCGACGAGGAAGAGGAAGGCGGTGACTGAAATCTTCGCCACCGTCATCGCCTCGAAGCCGCCGCTCTTGATCAAGCCGACAATGATGGCAAGCAGCATCAAGCCGAGGACATCGTCGATCACGGCGGCCCCCAGCACCACGCGGGCCTCGTCGGTTCGCAGTCTCCCCAAGTCGGTGAAGACGCGCGCCGTGATGCCGACGCTGGTCGCCGCCAGCGTCGCCCCCATGAACAGGTGGAGCACGAAGTTCTCGCCGCCGATGTTCAACCAGGTTGTGGCCAGGATGCCCAGGATCATCGGCGTCACCACGCCGATGACCGCGACGAGCAACGAGCGCGCCCCCACCTTCATCAGCTCCCCCAGGCTCGACTCAAGCCCAACTTCGAAGAGGAGGATGATGACGCCGATCTCGGAGAGAATCTCAATCACCCCGTCAATCTGCACGAGGTTGAGGACGCTCGACCCGATGAGCACCCCGCCGATAAGCTCCCCCAGGACGGCCGGCTGGTGGAACCGCGCCAGCACCGCGCCGCAAATCTTCGCGGCGGCGAGCATGAGGATGATTTTCAGCAGCACGCTGCCGATATCGAAGTGAACCGCCCCGCCGGCTGGCGGCGCTTCCGCCCCCAAGGCCACGCGGCCGAGCAGCACACCCGCCGCCAGAGCCCCAGCCCAGAGCGCCCAGCGCGGTTGCAGACGAGTTCCGCCACCTGAGGTGAATCGATGGCTGCGCATGATCCCTCCTTGCCAAGCGGACTCAACTCGGCACGGGGCCGGCTGCAGAGCTCCGCCGCCGACCCGTCACGCGCTGCACCGCGGTGCAGCTCCTCCCCGCAGCAGCAACTTCAACCCGATGAAGCGTAGCTGAAGCGCGGGCCGCAAGCAAGCAGACCTTCCGCGGCCCGTCATCACCCGAGCTGGTTCGCCCGCAGCGCCGCCTATCATAGGAAGGATGGATTGAGCTGGAGAGCTCAACGACTGACACCAATGAGGGGGAGATCTCGGCCACCGCGGAGGAAGCAGCCGATCTCAAGCCCCCTGCTCCCTGCCCGGCTGTTTCAGATGCCAGGGGCTTGTTCGCCACGCCGCCGCCTCCGGAGCGAGGCTCCCATGGCAGGGCGCAGGCGGGCCGTCCAGGGAGGCGCGCCGTCCGGACCTGGCAGGGACCGTTACTGCACGACGAACTCGGTGAAGTAGAGTTGCTTCACCTCCCCCCGCGGCAGGAGCTTATTCAAACGCGCGATGAGCTGGCTGCGGAGCTGATTCTTGCCGAGTGAGGTGCTGATATCGGCGTAGCGTTTACTGCTGAGCAGCACCAGGATGCTGTCGCGCATTTGGGCTTGGCGTTGGTCGATCTCCTTCTGGAGTTCCTTGTCGGAGATTTCGATCTCCATGTTGAGCTTGAGGTAGCGCTTGCCGCTGGTGTCGGCAAGATTCACGATAAAGGTCTTCATGGGGATGATTGGCCCAGGCTCGTTTCGGTTCCCCTCCTTCCCGGCTGGTCGTGCGCTCGCTTTCGCTTCCGAGGTGGGGCGCGCCAAGAAGGTCGTGTAGGCGACGTATCCACCCGCAAGCAGAACGAGGACGAAACCACCCAGCAGGATCATTGTCATCAGCCCGCGCTTTTTCGAGCTTGAAGCAGTCTCGTCCCCCGTCTCCCCGGCGGCCGCATCGCCTCGCTTCTTCCGGGCAGGTCCTTTCGCTCCTCCCTTCTCGGCCTCTCGGTCGACCCCTTTCTCGACCCCTTTCGCGGCCCCTTTCTCAACTCCTTTCTCGACCATGGATGGCGTCTCCCTGCGATCCCCGAGGCGTCACGGCGCGGCTCCCCGCCGACGCGCCGAGGCTGCATCAGCTGGTGAAAATCTTCTCAATCTTGTCCTTCAACGTCTCCGCAGTGAAGGGTTTGACGATGTAGTTGTTCGCGCCTGCCTTGGCCGCCTCGATGACGTTCTGGCGTTGCGCCTCCGCGGTCACCATGAGGAGGGGAATCTGCTTCAGGCTCTCATCGGCGCGGATCGCCTTGAGGAGCTCGATGCCCGTCATCTTCGGCATGTTCCAGTCCGAGATGACGAAGTCGATCTTCTCCTTCCGCAGCATCTCCAGCGCCGCCATGCCGTCGTCGGCCTCGACGACATTGTGGAAGCCAAGCTGCTTGAGGATGTTCTTGATAATTCGACGCATCGTCGAGAAGTCGTCGACGGAGAGAATCCGCATGTTGGTATCGGGCATCCCTGCGTTCCTCTAGGCGCTGATCCGTGAGCTGGGCGCTGGGCCATGTTCCTGGTGCGCGTCGCACCCTGCCTCCCCGTGGTGCAGCGCGGGGCGGCAGCACTCTCTCCTCTCCCAGGCCAAGCGCGGGCCGCGGATCCCCTGCACGACCCCGGTCGGGCAGGAATCAGGCCACGCTCCCTAGTCGAACGTCCTGCGCAGGCGTCCGCGCAGGGTGAGCATCGCCTTGGAATGGATCTGCGAGACCCTCGACTCGGTAATCCCGAGGACCTCGCCAATCTCTTTCATTGTCAACTCTTCATAGTAGTAGAGCGTGATCACGAGGCGCTCCTTCTCGTTCAGCTCGTCGACGGCCTTGGCCATCACGCCTTGCAGCTCCTGCTGATCGAGCTGCCGTTCCGGCTGCGGTGCGTCGTGGCCCGGCGCGGCGCCGCTCGGTTCGCGCTGGTCACCCGGTATGACGCCTTTGCCAAGGTCCTCCAAGCTGACGAGGAGGGAGCCATGCACCTCGCCGAGCAGTTCATGGAGCTCGTCCATCGGCAGGGCGAGGTGGGCGGCCAGCTCCTCCTCGCTCGGCTCGCGTCCAAGACTCTGCTCGAGGTGGAAGTAAGCGGTCTCGAGTGCGTGGGCCTTTTGGCGCACCGAGCGCGGCACCCAGTCCATGGCGCGCAGATCGTCGAGGATGCTGCCACGGATACGGAACTCCGCGTAGGTCTTAAACTTGATGTCCCGGCTTGGATCGAAGCGCTCGATCGCTTCGATCAGCCCGATGACCCCGGAGTTGATGAGGTCGTTGAGCTGCACGTGCGCCGGCAAGCGCGAGGCGATGCGATGCGCGATGTACTTGATGAGGGGGGCATAGGCCACGATCAGCTCCTCGCGCTCCTGGGCGCTGAGCCGACGCTTCGTAGAGACGCCCCCTTGAGCCAGCCCTGCCATGCTGACACCCCGCTGCTTGCAACGAGCTCGGCCTCATGGGCCGGGTTAAAGCAATCGGCTGAAGACACCCCCGACGAGCACGCCGAACGCCGCAAAGAGCGCCCCCGCGGCGACGCCCGTCAGGAGGGCTGTGGAGAGTGGATGCCCGGCCAAGAGTTGGCCGCCGAGCCCCACCAGGAGAGCCAGCGCAAAGAAGGCCAGGGCGGTTCGTCGCAGCACCGTTGCTCGTCCTTTCTCCAACTAGCCGCTGGTCGGGAAAGCGGCGGCCCTGCCGCGAGTCCCAGGAATCCCCCCGGAGATCGCGACGGCCCGCTCTGTCGCACTCAGCCGCGGCGCCCGGCCGCCGGGGCACTCCTGCTCTTTGCTTTCTCCACGCGGCGGGGGGCGCTACGCCCGTGCGTCTCGGTTCACCCCTCTTCCTGACGGCGGCTCAGTTCCAGGGGAGGAGGCGTTCTCGAGGAGCTGCCGCCAGAAGAACTGCAAGCTCCCCTTCGGCTCGAAGCTCGGCGTCATCTCCAGGAGGCGCTCGCCGAGGGAGACGAAGCAGAGGCTGGCGCTGCTCGTGGGGTAGCGTTCCAGCACCGCGCACTGCTCCTTGACCGCCTGGACGACCTTCTCATCGCGCCGCACGTAGCCCAGGTACTCGAGGCGCACGTTCAGGTAGCGTCCAATGACCCGCAGGAGACGATGGTACACCGCCTCAGCATCCTCGGAGCTTTTGACCCAGTTCACCACGAGCTTGAAGGAGCGCTCCGCATAGCGCATCGAGAGCACCTTCATCATGGCATAGGCATCCGTGATCGAGGTCGGTTCAGGTGTCACCACGATGATGATCTCCTGCGCCGCCACGGCGAAGTAGAGGACGTTTTCCGAGATGCCGGCGCCGGTATCGAGCAGGAGGAAATCAAAGCGCTCACCCAACTGGTCAAAGGCATCGAGGAGCATCAGCCGCTGCGCATCGCTCAGCTCGGTGAGCTCCTGGATGCCGGAGCTGGCGGGCAGGACCCGCATGCCACCAGGGCCGCAGATGAGGACGTCGCGCAGGCGCTTCTCACCCCGCAGAACGTGTTGCAGGGTAAAGCGAGGTGTTAAGCCGAGCAGCACGTCAAGGTTCGCCAGGCCGAGGTCGGCGTCACAGACCAGCACGCGCCGGTTCTGACGTGTCAGCGCGTAGGCGAGGTTGGCCACCAGGTTCGTCTTCCCCACCCCTCCCTTGCCACTCGTCACGGCGATCACCCGGGCCGGTGGAGCCGGCGCGACCAGCCCATCCCGAGGTTCAACAAGGGCGCTGGGGGAGAGCCTCGTCGGCGACAGCCGCATCGCGGCGCTCTGTCGCTCCCGCGCTAACTCTCGCAGCCGCTTCGCTTGATCCATGCCCCTTCCTTCGAATCGTCTCGTGGCTGGTTCGCCCGGCGATGCTCGAGGCGCCGCGGCCTCGTGGTCGGCGTTAGGCCGCAGCCAGCACGCCGCTGAGGTTCAGGATGAGATCGGCGAAACGCTCCGCCGTTGCCACCTCGATGTCCTCCGGAACTCGCTGCCCCGTGGCCAGGTACGAGACCGGCTTCGCCGCCCCCACCGCGAGGTTGAGGAGCGTGCCGAAGCTTTCCGCCTCGTCGAGCTTGGTGAAAAGGAGACGGCTGTACCCCAACCGGCTGAACCGGCGCACCGTGCCGTGCAGATTGGCGTCGCGCGTGGTGCAGCTTAGGACAAGGTGCACCTCGATGGCGGGAACTGCCGCAAAGCAGGCCTCCAGCGCCTCCAGTTGCTGATCATCCCGCGGGCTGCGGCCGGCGGTATCGACGAGCACCAGGTCGCTCCCCGCGGCGGCCCGCAGCGCATGCTGAAACTCCGTGACGTTGCCCACCACCGCGACGTCAAGCCCCATGATCTCCGCAAAGGCGCTCAGTTGCTCGGCCGCGGCGATGCGAAAGGTGTCCACCGTGATGAGGGAGACGCGCTGGCTCTGCTGCAGGTGGTACTCCGCCGCAAGCTTCGCCACGGTCGTCGTTTTCCCCACTCCCGTCGGCCCCACCAGGGCCACCACGCGCTGCTGCTTCGGGCGCAGGGCAATCGGCCCCGACACCGCCACCAGCTTCATCACCTCCTGGGCGAGGAAGGCCTTGCCATAGACGTCGCCGAGCCAACCGCGCTCGCCATGAGCCTGGTAGGCACGGCTGAGCCGATCGAGGAGCTGCTCCGCCAGGTTCGCCTCCACGCCCTGCTCAGCCAGGAGGCTGACAAACGGCTGCACGAACGGCTGCACGAACGGCTGGCGACCCCCGGCAGGCTCAGCACGGCCGGCGGCGGGCGCCACGGCAGCATCGTCACGCCGCTGCACCCCGGAACCGCCCACCGGGAACTCCAGCCGCTCGAGCCGCGCGATGACCTCCTGCGAGAGCGCCTGCCGTCTCCCCTTGCGGCGTGCCAGGGAGATTTCCTGCACCAGGCCCGTAAGCTGCGAGACTTCATCCTGGAGGCGTGGGGCTTGGGATGCCGCAGCGCCTGGAGTATCCAGCAGCGGCTGGCGGGCGTGCTCCGGCGGGGGGAACGCCTCCGGCAGGCCGCGCCGCAAGGTCGGACCTTCCGACAGGGTGGCCAGGGCAGCCCGGCTGACGAGGCGCTTCTCGGTTTCCCCTCGGCCGCCGGGTGCGGGAGGCCGCGCCGCTGCCACCTTCGGCCGCGCCTCGGCGGTCGGTGAGGGCGTCCTGGCGGTCGCCTCCTTATCAACGGCGGCGGTGACCTCAACGCGAGGCTTGCCAAAAATCCCCAGCCCCAGGGGGGTGCCGCGGGAGGTGCGAGAGGAAAGGATCACCGCATCCTGGCCGAACTCAGCCTTCACCAGGCGCAACGCTTCCTGCATACTCGACGCGCTAAATTTTTTGACGTGCATCTTAGAGACTCACCACCCCAAGGGTTTGGACCTTCGCCGACGGTGCGACCTCATGATGTGAGAGGATCGCCAGGTTCGGCAGGAACCGCTCTGTCAGTCGCTTGAGCTGACTACGAATCGTGGGGGCGGAAAGGATGACCGGTTGCGCCTGCAGCCCGGAGAACTGCTCGAGCGCCTGGGAGAGTTTCCAGATGAGCTGTTGCGCCACCGCCGGCTCGAGCGCCAGGTAGGAGCCGTGCTCGGTGCGCTGAATCGCCTTGGCGATCGTCGTCTCGAGCTTCGGATCCAGGGTGAGGAGGTGCAGGTTCCCGTCCGTCGCCTCGTACTGCTTCGTGATGCTCCGCGACAGCGCCTGGCGCGTGCACTCCGTGAGGAACTCGGCATCCTTCGAGGTCAGCGCCACATCGGCGAGGGTCTCCAGAATCGTGCCGAGATCGCGAACGGAGACCCGCTCCCGCAGCAGGTTCTGCAACACTTTCTGCACCTGCCCCAGGGTCAGGAGGTTCGGGATCAGCTCCTCCACGACCTTGGCGTTCTCCTCGCGGAGGCGGTCGATGAGCCGCTGCACGGCCTGGCGATCCAGGAGCTGATGGGCATGCTGCCGGATGAGCTCGGTGATGTGGGTCGCCAGCACCGTCGAGGCGTCCACCACCGTGTAGCCGACAAGCTGCGCATGCTCTTTCTGTGCCTGGGTGATCCAGTAGGCGGGGAGACCGAAGGCGGGCTCCGTGGTGGCGAGCCCGTCAATGGCGCGCGCCCCGGCGCCATGGTCCATGGCCAGGTAGTGATCGGCGAGGAGCTCGCCCCGAGCGATCTCGGTAGCGCGCAGATTGACGCAGTACTCATCCGGGCGCAGGCGCAGGTTGTCGCGAATGTGGATGGGCGGCACGACGAGACCCAGGTCCTGGGCGAACTGGCGCCTGATCGATTTGATGCGCTCAAGGAGATCACCGTGTTGCTGCGCATCAACGAGGGGGATCAGGGCGTAGCCGATCTCCAGGGCGAGGACATCGATCCCCAGCAGGGTTTCCACCGCCTCCGGAGCCTGGGCCGGCGCCGCGGCGCGCTCCTTCGCCCGCTGCAGCGCGGCCTGCCGCTGGCGCTGATGCAGGAAGTACGCCACGCCGCCGGTCACCGCGGCCAGGCCGAGGAAGGGCACCTGGGGCAGGCCGGGCACCAAGCCCACCGCCGCCAGGACGCCCGCCGCCACCCCCAACGCCCGCGGCTGGACGAGGAGCTGACCGATGATATCCTGGCCGAGGTTCGACTCGGAGGCCGCGCGCGTCACCACGATGCCGGCCGCCGTCGAGGTGATGAGGGAGGGAATCTGGCTCACCAAGCCGTCGCCGATGGTCAGGATCGTGTAGTTCGTCGCCGCTGTGGCAAGGCTCAGGTTGTGCTGCAGCACCCCAACGATGAGGCCGCCGACAATGTTGATGACGGTAATGACGATGCCGGCGATGGCGTCGCCGCGGACAAACTTGCTCGCGCCATCCATGGCGCCGTAGAACTCCGCCTCGCGGCTGATGGCGCGCCGACGCGCCCGGGCTTCGTCCTCGTTGATGAGGCCGGCGTTGAGGTCCGCATCGATGCTCATCTGCTTGCCGGGCATGGCGTCGAGGGTGAAGCGCGCCGCCACTTCGGCGATCCTGCCGGCGCCTTTTGTGATGACGACGAAGTTAATGATCACCAGGATGGAGAAGATGATGAAGCCGACGATGTAGTTGCCGCCGACGACGAACTGCCCGAAGGACTGGATGACGTGGCCGGCGGCGCCCACCCCCTCATTGCCGCGCAGCAGGATGAGCCGCGTCGAGGAGATGTTGAGGGTCAGCCGGAAGAGGGTGACAAGGAGGAGGACCGAGGGAAAGACGGAGAAGTCGAGCGGCTGATTCACGTACATCGCGATGAGCAGGATGAGGAGGCTCAGGGTGATGCTGAACGCCAGAAAGGCATCGAGCAGGAACGGGGGCATCGGGATCACCATGAGCAGGAGGATCCCAATAACCCCGATGGCTATCACTGCGCCGCTGTAGCTGGAGACGCGTGAGGTGGCCATAGCCTCATCTCTCGTGCTGCAACGCCGGCAAGGGTTAGGAGACGGCCTTGCGTTTCAGGCGGTAGACGTACGCGATGACTTCGGCAACCGCCTTGTAGAGGTTCACCGGAACGGCGTGATTCAGCTCGGTGCTGTCGTAGAGCGCCCGGGCGAGGGGTTGATTCTCCACGATGGGGACCCCGTGCTCCTGGGCCACCTCCCTGATCCGCAGGGCGAGGTGGTTGCGTCCCTTCGCCACCACCTGGGGCGCTTCCATCTTGCCGCGCTCGTAGAGGAGCGCGACCGCGACGTGGGTGGGATTGGTGACGACCACGTCGGCTTTCGGCACCGCCGCCATCATCCGCCGTCGTGCCATGTCACGTTGCAAACTGCGTACCCGTGCCTTGATGTGGGGGTCGCCTTCGCGCTGCTTCGTCTCGTCCTTGACCTCCTGCTTGGTCATCTTTAGGCCGCGCTCGAATTCCCAGCGGCGCACGCCGTAGTCGAGAATCCCAAGCAGGAGGAGGAGGGCGCAGACGCGCCAGATCAACTGCGAGGAGACCGTCACGATGTAGCGCGCGATCTCGGTGACCTCGAGCATCGGCAGCGTTGGGATTCTGTCGATTTCGCCGCGCACCGTCACGTAACCGACATAGCCGATGATGAGGATTTTGATGAGCGACCTGCCCAGTTGGAGGAGCGCTTCCTTCGAGACGATGCGGCTGAACCCCTTCAGGGGATTGATCCTGTCGAAGCTCGGGGCGACAGCCTGGGTGCTGAAGAGGAGCCCGACCTGGAGGAAGTTGCTGCCCATCGCCGCCACGGTGACCGCCGCCAGCACCGGCGCCAGCATGATCGCCAGTTGCAGGAGGAGCGTGTGCATCAGCTCGTTCGTCTGCGCGGCGCCGAGCTGCATCGAGGCCAGGTTGCCGAAGAGCTGGCGCCAGAGCTCGCCGAGTCTGCCGACCAGGTGATCGCCGTAGGCAACAAGGACGGCGAAGCCGGCGGTCAGCACCAGCGCCGAGTTCAACTCGAGGCTCTTGGCAACCTTCCCCTTGCGATGGGCTTCCTCCCGTCGTTTTGGAGTAGGCGCCTCGCTCCTTGCCTGATGCTCATCTGGCACTGCGACTCATCCCCTCGCCTGGGCGGCATGCCGCTTCCCCGCCGCGGCGAACGACGATGCGCGCTCGCGGGCCCGCGGACGCGGCTCGAGGCGTAGCGCCCGGCCGCGCCGCCGCACCTCCTTCCCGTCCTCTCTCCCCGCGCCTCCCCGCCGGTTACGTCACCCTCCCCATGAGGTGGAGGAGCAGGGAGAACTGTTCTCCGAGGTTCTCGTAGAGGCGCTGGATGAGGCCCATGATCATCGGCAGCGAGGCCCCGAGTACGAGGAGCCCGACAGCGATGTTGAGCGGCATGCTCATGATGAAGACGTTGATCTGCGGCACGGTCTTCGCCAGCAGTCCCAAGGCCACCGTGGTGAAGAGCAGCGTCGCCATGAGGGGGGCGGCAAGGTGCAGGCCGATGAGGAACATCGCGCCGCTCAACCGCACCAGCGTTTCCATGAGCGGCTCAGACAGGCTCAACCCGAAAGGCGGGACGAGCTGAAAGCTCCGCACCAGGGCGTAGATGAACCAGTAGTGGATGTTCAGCGTCACGAAGAGGAGCATCGCCAGGACGTTCTTGGCCTGGCTGAGCACCGAGACCTCGCGCTGCGTCAGCGGATCGATGACGTTCGCAATGGCCAGGCCCATCTGGAAGCCGGCGAGCTCGCCACCGAGCTGCACGGCCGCGAACAGCAGGCGCACGGTGAACCCCAGGATCGCGCCGATCAGCAGCTCGGCGACCAGCGCGGGGACGAGCGCGAACGCCGATTGTTGCAGCGGCCACGCCGGAACCTCGATGATGGGGAGCAGCACGAGGCTGAAGATGAGGACAAACCCAAGCCTGACGTTCATCGGCATCTCGTTGCTGCCGAACACCGGCGCCAGCAAGAGAATCGCGCCAACCCGCGTAAAGACGAAGAGGAAAGTCAGGAGCTGAGCTGGTGAGAAGGTGAGCACATCCGCCATCGTTGTTCCGTTGCTCCCGAGCGCCATCCCAGAGCGCGCGGCACCCAACATGCCCATCCCCACGCTGGAGCAAGTCCTATGCCAGGGGGAAAGCCAGCGGGCCCGCCACGAGACACCGGGGGCAACCACCGGCTGCCGGGGGGACGAGCACTTCCCGCCCCCGGCTGAGGGCGAGGACAGGGGCCGGAGCATGATTTGCCCACCCCTCGGTAATTTCCTCCCTCGCCCTTCGACCCCCTGGGGGCGATGTCGCGGCCGGCGCCCGCCCGGCGGCCCCGCGCACCGATCGCCAGGCGGCGGAGGTCCCGGCGTAACCCCGGCTCGAGGAGGCGCAGGCAAACCCCGCTGTGACGCCCCTCCAGGCGCCGGACAGAGGCGCCACGCCGCCGGGCTTGCCGGCCTCAGCGGATGTAGAGCGGGATGTTGGTGATGAGGTTGGCGGTGAAACTGGTGAGGAGGGCGAGCATCCAGGGGAGGAAGATCACCAGGGCGATCATCACCGCGATGATCTTGGGAATGAAGGTCAGCGTGATCTCCTGGATCTGCGTGACCGACTGGAGGATGGCAATCACCAGGCCCACAAGCAGGCCGGCGCCCAGGAGCGGCGCCGCGAGCAGGAGCGTGAGCTGCATCGTGTCGCGACCCAGGCTGACAACAAAATCAGGCGTCATCGGCACTCCCCACAGCAGGAACAGTCGCCGCGCCTTGCGGTGCGCCATGCGGCGCCGGCGCTTCATGTCGCCTCCCCGCCTCTGACCTCGGCCGCCGGTCTCTCCTGCGGAGAGGCCCCCGGCTGCCCCGCGCCCTGGAGCCCTAGCCGAAGCTTCGCACCAGCGAGCCGACGATGAGGTTCCACCCATCCACGAGGACGAAGAGGAGGAGCTTGAACGGCAGCGAGATGAGGATCGGCGGCAGCATCATCATCCCCATGGAGAGCAAGATGCTTGCCACCACCATATCCAAGACGAGGAAAGGGATGTAGAGCAGGAAGCCGATCTGAAAGGCCGTCTTCAGCTCACTGATCATGAAGGCGGGAATCACCACCCAGGTGGGCAGGGAGGCGGTGCTTTGCGGTCGCTCCAGACGGGCGAGGGAAACGAAGAGCCCCAGGTCCTTTTCGCGCGTCTGTTTGAGCATGAACTCGCGCAGCGGCGCGGCGGCCCGGGTGAGCGCCTCCGGCTGGCTGATCTCATGGGTGAGGTAGGGCTGCAGCGCCTTGCTGTTGATCTGCTGCCAAACCGGAAACATGATGAACAAGGAGAGGAAGAGCGCCAGACCGACGAGGACCTGATTCGGCGGCATCTGCTGGGTGCCCATCGCCTGGCGCAGGAAGGCCAGCACCACGACGATGCGGGCGAAGCTCGTCATCATGATGAGGATGGCCGGCGCCAGGGAGAGGATGGTGAGGAGAAGGAGGATTTGCAGGCTCAGCGCCACCTGCTCGGGGTTGTTTGCCTGGCCCACCCCCACCTGGAGCGAGGGGAGCGGAATCTGCTGCGCCTGCACCGGCAAGGTGCCGAGGAGCAGGAGGAGGCTGAGGCCCACGATGCGACGCCCTCTGCTCCGGCGCTCCGCACCCCTCTGCGAACAAGACTCGCACCGCATGCTCGTGCATCCTCGCCAGCGGCCGCCGCTGGCCCGCTTAGCGTTGCCGCATGGTGGTGATCTTTTCCTGGATGGAGCTCGCCAGGCGCGTCAGCGACTCTTCTTCGCGGTCCTGCGCCTCGAACCCCACGCTCGCCTCGGCGAGGTCGCTGCCGAAATCGGCCCGCGGCCTCTCCCCCTTGGACTCATCGTGCCAGCGTTGCGCGGCCCCGTTCGGCTGCGTGAGTGATCCGCCGACCGCACCTCCGGGAGGTCCTGGCAAGCTGGCCAGCAGGGTGATCGACTGCGGCGTGACGCCAAGCACGAGGCGCTGCCCCTCAACCTCGACCACCGCCAGCGATTTCTTTGCGCCCAGGTAGTGCGTAGCGTGGACCTTGACGCTGCTCCCCTGACCGAGGAGGCCGCGCCCCTTCAGCCCGTACCGCCGCACCAGGTGCGCGCCCACCAGGAGCATGCCGAGCAGGAGCGCCAACGCCGCCGCCATCTTCACGGACGAGGTGAGGAGGTCCGGGGTTTCCAAGAGTGCCGGGCCCGGCAGGTCTTTGCGGGCGGGGGACTGGCGCGGCGGCTCTCTCCGCTCGGTGGCGGCAGGCTCTTCGGCAGCCTCCTCGGCTGGCTTATTGGAGACCGCCGAGGACGCGGCATCGACCTGACCATCCGGTTCGACAGGTGCGGCCGGGGGGGCGGGCGCGGCGGCTTCCGCTGCCGCTCCGCGCGGCGCCGCTGCGGCGCCTGCCTGGCGCGCAAGATCGCGGAGCTCCGGGATCGGTTGAATTCGCCCGCCGGCCACCTGCTCTTCAGCCGCGGAACCTGGCTTCTCCCTGCCACTCTGACGCGCCTTCCGCGCCGAGGGCCGCGGGGAGGCTCCTGCTCCCGCCGCGTCCCGTTTCCCCTCCGCGAGGGCGGCGCGCTGCTCCTCTGGAGCCGCCGCCGACGCGGCGCGGGAGGCTCCTCGCTTCCCTTGGTTGGCAGCTTTCGGCCCGTCGCTTGCGGCGCCGGCGGCGCGCACCTCAGGAGGCCGCAGGAGCGCCTCGATAAGCTGCTGCGGCGTGGGCCCCTGCCCGTCCGCCTCGGACCCCCCCGTCGCATCGCGCGGCTGCGGCTGCTCCTCTGTCTCCTGGGCGGCGCGCTCGTTCGCCGGCTGGGGGATCGTCTCCTCTTTCGCCGTCTCTCCTTCGGGAGGGCGCGGCGCGGCGGCCGGTCGCTCTCTTTCCGTCGTCGCCGGGGCCGGCGGGGAGCCCTTCTGGAGGCGGGGCGGCTTGATGGTTCTGGCCGTTTTCGTCTCCACGACCGGCGCCTCGGAGGAGGTCTCGGGCGCTAAGCGCCCCTGCGGCTGCGCGGGCGGCGCCGCGACCCGCGGCAGCAGGATGGCCAGCCGCTGCTCACCCTCATCGACGCGGAGCGTCTGACGCCACGTCTCGGCGGGCTGAGCCAAAACCAGCCGCAGGCGGACGTCGCGCGTGTTAAGCTGCAGCGCGGAAATCTGCCGAATCACCGAGCCCTCGCCACTCAGCATCTGGCGGGAAGGATGGATATAGGCCTGCGGAATATCGACCTCGAGAGCGTTCGGCGTGAACCGCAGCCACTCCCGTTTGAAGCTGACGGGTCGCTTGAAGTGCAGGATGATCCCCTCTGTGCTTGCGTCGCTCTGCACCTCGATGCGCTGCAGATAGTTGAGAACCGCGAGCGGTTGCGCAGGCGCGGGCGCGCTCCACGCCAGGAGGGTGAGCAGCGTCAGGAGCTGCGCCACCCTCCGCCCGCTGTCGCTCCGGGGAATGTATTGCACCTGCCGAGCCATCGTTGCACCACCCTAACGCAGTTGCTCAATGCGTTCCGTCGGGCTGATGATATCCGTCAAGCGGATGCCGAACTTCTCGTTCACCACCACCACTTCGCCTCGAGCCACGAGCTTGTGGTTGATGAGGACCTCCAGCGGCTCGCCGACGAGCTTCGTCAACTCGATGACTGATCCCGGGTCAAGCTGCAGGAGGTCGTTGATCAACATGCGGGTGCGTCCCAGCTCAACGGTCACCTGCAAGGGGATGTCGAGAACGAACTCCAGGTTCGGCGGCACTCCCGCTCCGCTCTGCCCCCGTCGTCCCGGAGATGCCGCCGGCACTGGCGCGGTGAGTGGTCGCGGCGGCGCCTCCTCCTTGGTCCTGGTGGCCTCCCGGATCATCTCCCGCTGCTTCTGCAGGTCCTCCTGGGCGTCTTCCCAGGAGAAGCTATCGGCATCATCACCCCCAGGCTGGGCGGGGGGGCTCACATCGTCGCGATTCGCCATCGATGCTCTCCTGTCGCCGACCTACGGCTGGACCTTCTACGCCTGTTGGCAGTGCAGCCTTGTGGCGACCTGCACCGCTTTGCTTCCCTTCAACGAGCCGGCATGGCCGAGGAATTTCCGCACGCCCTCCACGTTGACGACGAGCTTGGCGCCGGCATCCTGGGTCAGTTGAATCAGATCGCCGGCGGCCAGCGTCAGAAGCTCGCGCACCGAGATTTCCGCGCCGCCGAGTTCCACCGCGATCTCCACCTGGGTTCCCGCCACGTTCTCCGCAATGCGGCGGCGCCAGGTGTCATCCACCCCCTCTTCTTTCGTCTGGAAGCCGGTATTGAGCTTGTGGCGAATCGGCTCGAGCATGGAGTAGGGGATGCAGATGGAGATGCGTCCCGCGCGTTGCATCTGCTCGATCTCCACCTCAAAGTGGGCCACCACCACAACCTCGGCGGGGGGGGCGATGGAGGCAAACTGCGGAATCGCTTCCTCGCGCTCGACGACCGTCCGCACCGGCAACATCACCTGCCAGGTCTTCTCGACATCCAGGAGAAGTTGCTTCACCACCTTGCGCATCATGCGCAGCTCGATTCCCGTGTAGTCGCGCCCTTCGACGCGCGACTGGAACTGGCCGCGCCCGCCGAAAAACGCATCGATCATGTCGTAAACCAGGCGACTCTCCACGACGAGCATCGCCAAGCCATGCAGCGGCTCCATGCGGAAGATGTGCAGACTGGTGGGCAGGGGCAGAGACTTGACTAAGTCGCCAAGTTTCACGAAGGCGCTGGTAAGGAAGTTGACATCGACAGGCCGCTGCAGGCTGGTGGTGAGCGTGACGCGCATCCGGCGCCCCAGTTTTTCCTGGATCATGTCGAAGGAGGGCATCGGATCCCGTTTGACCTTCCCCTGCGACGTGAGGTCAAAGGGCACCACTTCACCGGCCGCCGGACCCGGATCGGTGCCGGTCTTGACCTCTCCCTCAACCACGCCCTTCAGGAGCGCATCCACCTCTGCCTGCGACAGGATCTGATTCATAGTTCAGTGTCGCCTCATGCCCGAAGCTGGTCTGCCATGTGCCGTGCACCGCGCCGCTGCGGGTTCACTCCTGCCGGGGTCGCAGTTCAAGCCTCTTCGACTCACTCCTGCCCTCGTCTGGACGTGTGAGCACTACGTCGGCGCGCTCATTGCGCTCCCGCTCGGTTGACAACAGGCTCGACACGGCAGGCCGGCTACTGCCATAACTCCAGGCGCTGAAGCGGCTCGGGTCGAGCTTGCTGGAACGCTGGAGCAGGTGGAGCACGGTCATGGCCCGCGCCATGCCGAGCTCCCAGGCAGAGGCGTAGGCGCCGCGCGCCGCCAGCTTCTGGTCCGCGTGCCCCTCGATCAGCACCTTCACCTCAACCTCACGGATGATCCGGGCAAGCTCCATCAACTGCTGCCGGCTCTGCGGGAAGAGCTCCGCCGTGCCCTCCATGAAGCGTAAGGCGGGGTTGAAGCTCACCAGGTAGCGCCCGTCATCATCGCCGGCGAGGTTGAGGCGTTTCGAGAGGTAGCCGATGGCATCCTCCTCCTCCTCGTCACGCGCCTTGGCGAGGAGATTTTGCAGCAGCTCCTCGGTCACGGGAGCCCCCTCAAGATTGCCACCTTTGCGGGGGGCAATATCTTCCTGGAGGCGGACCTCGCTTTTCGTCCCCTTCTCCAGCACCCCCAGGGCTTCGGGGAAGAAGCTGAACGCGACTTGAACGGACTTGTTGTCCATCGAGGACATCGAGAGAAGCATCACGAAGAACGTCAGGAGCAACGTCAACAAGTCGGAGAACGTCACCATCCAGGCGTTCGGATCGAGACTTGCGCCTGCCGGCTCCTGGAGCTTGCGGGCCATACGCGCGCACTTTCTGTCGTGGTCCCCGCGGGGTGGGACCGGGAGTCTCTCCTAGAGGCGCCTCGCCTCCCGTCGTCGCATGCTGCGGGCGCCAGGTCGGTCCTAGGACTCCGCCACGGGGGTGCATCGCGCGATTTGCCGCCAGCCCCGCGCGCTCCACGGCTGCCGCCGCCAGAGGCTCCGCGCTGACCGCGGGGGAAGGAGGCCGCGCGCCACCCATTCAGAACGTCGTCGAGAAGGTGAACCCCTTGAAATCGAAGAGGCGCTGCTTCACGTTCCGTTTGCGCAGCGGGCCGACGAGCCTGATCTCGACGCGCCGATTCCGCACCCTGCCCTCTTCCACATCGTTGGTGTCAATCGGATGCTCCGCCCCGCGACCCACGGCCATGAGGCGCCGTGCCGCCACCCCCCGCCGCTCCAGGTAGCGCAGCACCTCCACGGCGCGCGCGCCCGACAGCTCCCAGCTCGTCGGGAACAGTCCCCCCTGGGGTGGAACATTGTCGGTATGCCCCTCAACGACGATGTTGTTCGTTGTCTGCAAGGCGAGGCCCGCCACCGCGTCGAGGTACGTATAAGCCTGGGGCTTCAAGGTGGCGCCGCCCGGCAGGAAGAGGAGACTGCTGCCGAGCGAGATCGCCACGTTCTCTTCGCGGGAGATGACCTCGTCCTCGCTCGTCGCCTCATCAGCGGGGTCGCCGGACCATGCCTTCACCTTCATGCCCAAACGACGGAACGTCTCGAGACTTGCCTTCAGGCCTTCATCCTCCGGGTTCAGGATCGGGGCCTGCGGGGGCATCAGCGACTTGCCCGGCTCAAATTGCACCCCTCCCGGCAGAATGCCGAAGCTGCCCAGCAGCGAGCCGATCGCCAGGCGCTGCCGGTTATCGTCCTTCACCGAAATCGAGTTCAGGAGGATGAAGAACGCCAGCAGCAAGGTAGCCAACGCGGTCATCAGCACCACGAAGGAGCCCGCCTGCTGGGCCTCTTGCTTGGCTTTCCCGCGCGCCATTCCACTCCCCCAACCTTGGTGTGCCGCGTCTCGACGAGCTAGAAGGATGACTGCCGCAGCCGCGGCGACAGGAACGCATGCAGCTTCTGCTCGACGATGCGCGGGTTATCGCCGGCGGTGATCGAGAGGATGCCCTCGATCATCAGCTCCTTCTCGAGCTGCTCTTCGCTGGAGCGCGTGCGCAGCTTGCCGGCGATGGGCAAGAAGAAGACGTTGGCGAAGATGGCGCCGTAGAAGGTGGTGATCAGGGCGACCGCCATGGCGGGGCCGATCCTGCTCGGGTCATCGAGAGCTTGCAACATCTGCACCAGCCCCACGAGGGTGCCGATGAGGCCCATGGCCGGCGCGAAGGTGCCCAGCGTTTGAAACAGCTCCGCTCCCAGGCGGTGGCGGTTCTGCGAGAACTCCAGCTCGGTCTCGAGGATATCCTCGATCGCCTTGGGTTCCATCCCATCGATGACGAGCTGGAAGCCCTTCGCCAGGAAGCTGTCGGTAATTTCGTCCGCCACCCCTTGCAAGGCCAGGATGCCGTCCCGCCGCGCCACGGTCGAGAACTGCACAAACTTCGGGATCCACGCGTGCGGCGTCGTCGACTTGAAGAAAAACGCATGCCGCACCACCGCGAGGCTGCCGATCATCTCCTTCAAGGGGTAGTTGACGAGGCCCGTGCCCAGGGTGCCGCCGGCCACGATCATCAGCGAGGGGATATCCCAGAAGGCCATCAGGCCACCGCCGCTCAGGATCGCGAAGAAGATGAGCCCGAATGCCGAGGCGATCCCCAGGAGAGTTGCAAGGTCCACGATGGCTCCTCGAAAGGATGGGGGTGCGTCAGGTCACCTCGGCGCGCCTGGCCGCCTGGTCATTAGGAAGCGGGCTTCCAGCGCCGGCGGGGCGACGCCCTCGATCAGGTGCAAGCAATATGCCATGCAGGGGGCCGACGCTGGCCGGCGCATGAAGGCCGGCCGAAGCGGTGACGGCCAGGTCTGAGCAGCCTTCCCCGATGAAGCCAGGGAGGGGAGCTGTTAGATTTTCGTCCCTCTCCAGGAGAAGCTGACGATCCGTTGACGCTGCGGTGGAGTACTGCTTGCCGCCGGCTTGCCACGAAGGACGGCGTGCCCGGGGGCTGCTCCCGTGGCCCTGCCCATGCGCCGATTCCGTGCCCGACCAAGCCCTGCGCCGCGGCCAGCCGGGAGCGACGCGCCTCGGGCGGTCAGCCGCGGGCAGGTGGTTCGGGGTGTCCGGCGGAACGCTTCGGAGCAAGCCCGGCGGCGGCCGGAGGAGGCTCAGCGAAAGATGAGGAGGGCTGCAAGGAGGAGCAGGCCAAGCCAGGTGAGCGGGAAGTAGTAGGAGAGGATGAGGCGCTGTCGACGAGCCACGCTGCCCAGATCGGCGAGCTTGTCATCGAGGTGCTGCACGAATTCGAGCTGGTGCTGCCAGATTTTGGTCAGGGGACTCCAGATGCGGTGCTGAGAGTTCTGCAGGAGGGCCGCGTGACTCTTGTGGAGCTGTGCCGCTAGCGAGGCTTCGAGCTGCTCAAATCGCAGCGCAAGATCATCCACCCCTTCCCCGGAAGAATCCGGCGTGAACTGCGCCGCCTCAGCCGCCGGGAAGGAAACTTCCAGCGGATCATCCTCGGGAAACTCAGGACTCTGGTCAGGCGGAGGCAAACTTCCAGCGGATCATCCTCGGGAAACTCAGGACTCTGGTCAGGCGGAGGCTGCCGATCCACCCCTTCCCCGGAAGAATCCGGCGTGAGCTGCGCCGCCTCAGCCGCCGGGAAGGAAACTTCCAGCGGATCATCCTCGGGAAACTCAGGACTCTGGTCAGGCGGAGGCTGCCGAACCTCTGCGGCAATCTCTTGGGGCGTCACCGGCGATTCCAGCTTGGAGGCATCGAGCGAGAACTCACCGATGGAGATGTGACCATCTCCATCGAACTCAACCTTTTCAGGCATCCCGTTCTGCGGCTCCTGATCACTCCGGGCCATCCCTCACCTCTCAGCACGCGTCGAACCTGCGACGACGCGCCTCTGGCGTTCACGCGCTCCCCCCGCTCACCGACCGGGAATTGCCTCCACGACCACGCGGCCCGCCGACCGCGGTCCGCATGCCGCAACCAAGCTAGCAGCCGGGCGGGTTGGTCCGCCGCCGGCCATCGTGCCGCGCCCACCTTCCGCGGGCCTTGCGCAGGCCGAGGCGCGCACCCCCGCCACGCTCAAGCGGCCTGGCCAGCCTCCGACTCGACCATCGCCGCCGATCCTTCCTGGCTCGTTGCCCGCTGAAGGCTGCTTTCAACGAAATGGAGGAGCTGCTTCACCCTCTGATTCGTCGGGTCCATCTCGAGGGCGCGGTGCAGCACCGGCACGGCCTCCGCGGCTTCCTGCGCCTCGATGTGCGCCCGCGCCAAGTTACAGAGAATCACAACGTTCCTCGGATCGAGGTCCAGAGCCTTGGTGTACTCTCTCATGGCCTCCTGATACTTCTTCTGCTTGCGCAGCAGCAGCCCGTAGTGGTTGTGCGCAATGACCGCCCGCTGCAGGTGCCCGGAGCGGCTCCAGACGTTTGCCGCTTCCTCGTACAAGCCGGCTCGAAGATTGGCCTCGCCAATCTGCCGTTGCAAGCTGAGGTCGTTGGGCTTGAGAGTGGTGGCCTGATCGAAGGCCTCCTTCGCCTTCTCTCGATCCCCCGAAGCAAGCAACGCTTGGCCGAGGTAGCTCCAGTCCTGCGCGGTGGTCGGCGTTTGCTGCGTCAAATCTTCCAGCACGGCTTGCGCTTTTTCCTGATCGTGCATCGCCTCGTAGGAGACCATGAGGTTGTACTTTGCCGAGATTCGTTCTGGATCGAGCGCCAGGGAGCGTTCATAGCTCTGGGCAGCGCGAAGCTGCAGGGACTCATCCCCCGAGCTGAAGGCCAAACATGCGAAGACCTGACCAAGGCCATCGTAGTGAGCCGCAAACACCTTCGGGGGCGTGTCGAAGAGCTCCGCGAACTGAATCCCTTCCTCGAAGACCTGCATCGCCTCATCGTACTGCTCAGCCTGAAGATAGGCCTCGCCAAGTTTTTGACATGCCTCGGGGCTGCGGGCAATCTGCTTGAAACGCGTCAGCACTTTTATTGCGGCGGCGTAGTCCTCCCGATCCATGTGGATTTGCGCCAGCTCGAGGTGGGCGATCGGCTTACGCCGGTCAACGTTGATCCCCTGGTGATAGAGACTGACGGCGTAGGTGTACCGCCCCTTCAGGACGGCCACCTGAGCCAGGGCGCAGAGCGCCTCATAGTGCTCGGCGTCGACGCGTAAGACGCGCACGACGTACGTTCCGGCTTCCGTGAGAAGCTGCTCGCGTCTGCTCACCGTCCCAGCTTCCCCCTGCCCGGACGCTTCCGCCTTCGCCTCCTCGGCCGCAGCTACCAGCTCTTGCGCGCGCTTCACCTCGTTGGCGCAGAGGCGATCGAGCATCTCCTCGATGGACGCCGGGATGAGCGGCTTGCTGAGACAGTAGGGAATCCCCCCGGAATTGGCCGCCAACACGTCTTCCTCGGTTTGGAAACTGCCGGTCAGGATGAACGGAATGTGCTGGGTTGCCTCTGTCTCGCTTAGCAAGGTGAAGAATTCGGGCGCCGTCTTATCGCCGAGGTCCTGATCGGCGACGATGACGTCGACACTCGACTGTTCGAGAATGCGCAGGGCCTCCTGGCAGCTCAACGCCTCCGATGTCTCCCGGAACCCCAAGGCGCGTATGGCCTGGCGTGTGGCCGCGCGGCTCGGCTTCGAGGCGTCGACAAGGAGCAGATGGGCGGTTCGTTTGCTCACGCCGGAGCTCCCTTGTAGGTCACGCGACATCCACTTGGCGCCACACCACGCCCCGTCGCTGGCTCTGATGAGCAACAACTATGCCAACTTCGAAGACCCACGGGGAAGTCCCCGGCCCTTCGCCCGCTCCTGCGTCCCCGGACGTTCGCCTCCACCGGGCTCGTGCTGGCGCCGCCCCTGCGGCAGAGGTCTGGCAGAGGTGGGGCAGGTCGCTCACCCCGCCAGGAGGAGGGCGCGGTTGCGCTGCGCCTGCTCATGGTCGGGGTTCAGGGCGAGGGCATGCTCGTATGCCTGCAAGGCATCGGCGTCACGCTCCTCGTAGTAGTAGAGGTTGCCGAGGTTGACGTAGGCATCGGTGTAGGTCGGATCGCAGCGCAGCGCGGCCCGCAGCGCCGCCTCCGCGTCGCCGCTGCGGCCTTCACGCCGCAGCAGCACGCCGAGGTTGTTGTAAGCGACCGCAAACTCCCCTTCGAGCTGGGTGGCGCGTTGCAGCGCCGCGATAGCTTCGGCGCGGCTGCCGACACGTTCACGCAGCAACCCCAGCCGGTTCCACAGGGCCGCCGAGCGCGGCGCCAGACGCAGCGCCGCCTCGTACACCGCAACCGCTTCATGCAGCTTTCCTTGACTGCAGAGCACGCCGGCGAGATTCGTGTACCCATGGAGCGACTGCGGGTTCACCTCCAGCGCGCCCCGTAGGTGCGCCAGCGCCGCCGTGTCGTCCCCCTCCGCCAGCTCGATGGCGGCAAGGTTCGTCGCGGCGCGGTAGTCTCCCGCATCCGCGGCGAGCACCTCTTCGTAGAGACGGCTCGCCTCAGCCCGCTCTCCCACCCGCTCGCGGCAGACCGCGAGCCCGAACGCCGCCTCCTGCCACTGCCGCGGCCTCGCGGCACCGCCATGTGCCGCCGACACGACGCGGCGGAACAGGGTGGCGGCCTCCTCCAGCTCGCCGAGGCGCTCGAGCGTCTGTGCCAGCCGCAGCTCCAGCCAGGTGCGCGCGGACAACTCTTCGCCGCAGCCGCGCGCCGGGCTTGCGGCGCCTTCCGCTGACCCGGCGGCGCCACAGGGCGCAGGCGAAGCGCGCGGCGCATCGCCGTTTGACGCCTCCCCGCCAGCCTCTCCCGGTAGCACGCGGAGCGCCTCCCGAAACGCCGCCCGCGCCTCCTCCCAGGCTCCGCCCTGCAGGGCCGCGATACCACGCTCAGTCGCAGCCGCGGCGGGAGCCGGAAAATTGCTCGGGAGGGTGTTGCCAGTGAGGCTCATGGCAGGCTCCTTTGAAGGTTGGTGCGCAGCATCCCTGCCTCGCTGACGTGCGTGGCCAGGCACGCCGCCTCAACCGCTCGCTCCTCCTCCGTCGAGGGAGCGCTCGGCAGCGGCGGCAACTTCCGCGCGGCACTGCGACCCCCAGGCAGACGGCGCTCCAGCAGCTCCCCATAGTGGCGGGCTGCGTGGAGGTCTGGCGCGCGGGCGAGGGCCTCCTTGAACTTCGGCGCGGCCTCCTCTTCCCTCCCCTGCGCCAGGAGCGCCAGCCCCCAGTTCAGGTAGGTCGGGGCATAGGCCGCGTCGAGCTGCGCCGCCTCTGCGAGGCAGCCCAGCGCGCGCCGCGTGTCGCCACTGCGGTGGGCGAGGCCCGCAAGCTCGTTGAGGGCCTCGGCGCCGCGCGACAAGGTGGTCAACATGCCGAAGGGGTAGAGCGCCGCCGCGTCGGTGCTGAAACGGGGGAGCAGCGCCAGGTAGCGCTCCAAGGCGCGACGCGCCTCGCGCAGACGGCGCCGCTGCAGGCAGACCTTGGCGAGGAGGAAGTGCGCGTCGAGGTAGTCGTCACGCAAGTGGAGAAGGCGCCGGCAGCACTCCTCCGCCTGGGCCAACTCCCCTTGGCGCCAGAGGAGCACTGCCTCCAAGTGCGCCGTGAGCAGGGCGAGGCTGCCGGGGGCAGGCTCCGCCGCCAGCGCGGCACGGGCCTGACTCGCCTGCCGCAGCCCCTCCTGCCAGTCGCCGAGGAGGTAGCAGGTGCGCGCCAGGTAGTAGCGGTAGGCAGGGTTTGCCGGCTCGGCTGCCAAGGACTTGAGGAGGAGCCGCCGGTCGCGCTCGAGTTTGGGACGCATGGCCTGGGGATCGGCGCGGTAGCCTGTATGGACGATGCGCAGGCTCGTTGCCAGCGCCTCGCCCCGCACCCCCACCTCCTCATGGATGGCGCCGCGGAAGCGGACTCCGGGGGTGTTGCGGAACATCCGAACGGCAACGTGCATTCCCAGGGGGGTGCCGTCCGGATCAACGTTGACGATCCGGAAGTAGGCCGCAGTGAAGCGCGGCATGGCGAGGAGCGCCCGCACGCGGCTGAACTCCTCCACGGGGACCTGCTCGTCGGCATCGAGGACGAGCACCCAGGAGAACCGCGCTGCCCGCAAGGAGGCATTGCGGGCGGCGCTGAAGTCATCACACCAGGGGAACTCGAACAGCCGCGCCCCATGCGCCGCGGCGATCTGGCGCGTGGCGTCGCGCGAGCCGGTGTCGACGACCACCACCTCCTGGACCAAAGGGCGGTGGTGGCGCAGGAACCCCCCAAGCCGCTCCGCCTCGTTGCGCACGATCATGCACAGGCTGATGCCCGTCGGCTTGCCGGAGCGAAGTGCGCCGGGCATCTCCAAGGGCCCGCCGAGAGGCGTTCCTCCGGCGGCGGCAGGAAACGGTACGGCAACCATCAGGAACCCCGCTTGGGCAAGCCTGCGGCGACCGTTGCGCAAAGTCCCCGCAGGCTTGCGAGTGCCGGTGCTGCGTTCCCGGTCGCCGGCCGTGGGCGACTCGGGTTGCGACGCATTACCGGATGAGGTTGACGAGTTCCGCCAGGAGCTCATCGGTCAGGGTGATCGTGCGGGAGTTCGCCTGGAACCCGCGCTGGGTGGTGATGAGCTTCACGAACTCATCGGTCAGGTCGACGTTGGACAGCTCCAGGGAGTTGGAGTTGATCGAGCCGCGTCCGCCGCTCCCCGGGATGCCGATGATCGGTTGACCCGAGCTGCCCGACTCCAGGTACTGGTTGCCGCCAGCCGACGCCAGGCCGTCGGGGTTATCGAAGCGCGCCAGACTGATCTGGGCCAGGGGGAGGGCCTCGCCGTTCGTATAGTTGCCAGTGATGAGGCCCTGGTTGTCGATGGCGAAGCTCAGCAGGGAGCCCGCGCCGAACCCATCCTGCGATTGGAACGTCGTGGCCGCCGCGCTGGCGAACTGGGAGAGCTGCGAGAAATCAAAGCCGATTGCGGTGGAGTCGGCGCCGCGGAAGGCAAACGTGGCCGTCGCCCCGCTGACGCTGGTCACCGTCCCACCCGTCGTGAAGGTGATGGAGCCCTGGCCGCCCTGGATCAAGCCGGTGGAGCCGGCGGTGACCTCGCCCGCGTTCCCCATGATGTGGAAATCGTAGGCGTTCTGGGTGCCGCTGCTCTTGCGGAAGAAGATCGTCAACGTGTGGTCGTTGCCGATGGAGTCGTAGGTGGTGAGGGCGGTCTCGAAGTTCGAGGCGGCGGTCGCGTCATCCGCGGCGATGGTGTTGTTGCCCGCGAGGGTGAAGGCGGTGCTCGGCACGCTGGCCTGGGCATCCAGGTTCGCCACCAGCGTGACGTTCTGGCTGGGGCGCGTTGCCGCGGTGACCAGGCTGGAGAAGTCAATATCGGTGACGGAGCCGGAGAAGGCGCCGCTCTCGTTCGTCACACGCCCCTGCACCACCAGGTTGTCCTGATTGACGAGCTGCTTGTTCTTGTCGAGCCGAAACATGCCGGCCCGCGTGTAGGTGCGCAGGTCGCCCTTGCGCATGATGAAGAATCCATCGCCGTCAATGGCAAGATCGGTGCTGGAGTTCGTTGATTCGAAGGAGCCCTGCGTAAACATCTGACGGATATTCGCCAGCTCCACGCCGCCGCCGATCTGGGCACTGCCGCTGCCACCCTCCAGGCCTTCGCTCAGGATGTCCTGAAACTCGGAACGGCTGCTCTTGAAGCCCACCGTGTTGACGTTGGCGATGTTGTTGCCGATGACGGCAAGCGCAGAACCATTGGCGGCGAGGCCGCTCGAACCGCTGAAGAGCGCACTGGTGATCGACATGAGAGGTGACCTCCACTTTGCGAGTTGTAAATCTGCGGCGTGAGCCACGTCAGTCGCTCGGTGGCTCCAGGCTTCCTCCGAGAGGTCCAGCCTGTTGAAAACGCCCATGCTTGCCCGGACGCTTGCGCGCCCGGTTCCTTTCGCTACGCTGCTGCTAGCCCTTTCTGCTAAGCGATCACGGCGCTATCGATGCGCGTGAACACTGCACCCGCAAGATCGCGCGCCGCCATCGCGGTGACGACGGTTCGGTTGGGGATGTTCACTACCAACGCCATGCCATCCATCATCACGAGGGAGTCGCGGGCCCCCTTTTCGGCTGCCCGGTCCACAGCCCCCGCCAACCTTGCGAGCTGTCCCTCAACCAGGGTGAGGTCGCGCTGGGCGAGGCGCTGTTGGGCATGCGCCGAGAGTCTCACCTGCGACGGCTGCAGCTCCCGCTCCAATACTTGTTCAAACTCCTCCCGATGCTGGAGGCCTGGTGTTGGAACGGCGGTCGGCGGCCGCGACGCCGGTGCGAGAGGGGGAACGTTCTGGAAGTGAACTGGGTGAATGGTCATGGTGTGGTGCCCTGTGGTTGACGCACCGCTGTGATGCCCTCGAGCGCCACCTCCGAGTTCCCGACGCGCAGGACGCTCACGCCGTTTCGCTGCGCAATGCCGGTGACGAGGCCCTCGACGAACGGCGTGACCGGCAGGCGCGAGCCCTGTCCGTCCTCGGCGGTGACGGCGAAGCTGTACTGGCCATCGGGCAGCGGCGAACCGCTGGCGTCGAGGCCATCGAAGGGGATGCGCTGCAAGCCCGTTCCCTGGTTCGCCAGCTCCAGCCGGCGCACGAGCCGCCCGCTGTCGTTGAGGATGTCCACCGTCACCCGGCGCGCCTCGCCGAAGAGTTCGTAGGTGATGGGATCGGCCGCTCCTCCGTTGAGGCCGAGGGTATTCCCCTGGGCGCTGACCTCCTTGCCCAGGTAGTTGAGCGCCATCGTCCCGTTCGCCTGCTGCTGGGTGCGCATGACGCCGCCGAGCTGCTGGTTGAGGTTGATTAACTGCTCAAGGCTGCTGAACTGTGCAAGCTGGGCGGCAAACTCACTGCCGTCCTGCGGCTTCAACGGGTCCTGGTGCTTCATCTGCGCCACCAGGAGGTTCAGGAACTCATCCCGCCCGAGCGCCTTGAGCGCACCGCTGCCGAACGCCGACTTTGTCAGACCTTGAGTGGTGATTTCCGCTGTACCCTCAATCATGCTGACGACCTTTCGTGGCGGTTGCCACGTGCAACGTTGTGATGCTCACGCCGTGGTGACCTCACCTGCCGATCAGGCAGCTAGGCCACGAGGTGCACGACGCCGCGGTGGCCGAGAGCGAGCGATCCGGCCGCGGCCCCGCCCGGTTGCGCGCCAGGGTCGATCGCCTCGGTCAGGCGCTCGGCCCGATCCCACCCCGGATGCGGTCCCCGCTCGGAGCCGAGCTGCTGCTCGAACCCCTGCCTCGGCTGATTCGAGATGTTGACCTGCAGACCATCGAACCGCAGGCCCTGGTCGTGCAAGCTGGCGCGGAGTTGGGCCACGTTGTTCTCCAGCAACTCCTTTACCGCGGTGGACTCCACCAGGAATGACGCCGTCACCTTGTCATGGTTGGTAACGATCTTCAGGCTGAGCCGGCCAAGCTCCTCGGGCCTGAGCTGGATCTGCAGCGTGTGCTGCCCCTGGCGCACCAGGCTGGTGGCCCGTCCGGCTATCTGCTCCAGGAGCTGGGTTAGCATCTGCGCGGGAGGCGGCGGGTTGGCCCCGGTTCCCAAGGTTTGCGGAGCGGCCGCTGACGCTCTCCCCGCATCGCCCTGCGTGCCGAGGCCTGCCGCCAGTCCCCCGTCTCGCCCGAGGTTCCCCAGCGTCAGATCGAACGCTTCATCGGCGCGCTGGGCGTGGACCTCCGCTCCGCCTCGCGCCGCCCCGCCAAGCAGTGAGGCATCATGATGCTGCGGCGGCGTGCCCGACTGTGAGAGATCGAAGGGTTTGCCGACTTTTTCGGGGTGGAGGGCTGGCTTTCCCGTGGCCAAGAACGATGCCAGGCTGGCTTTGTCATCGGGTCGCTCTGCCGGCCCTCCCCCCGGAGCCTCCGCGCCGGCGTCGCCGGCAGCACCGGCAAGCGCTGGGTTCGCCGCAGCCGATGCGGCGCCCCCGAGAGTTGGGGCCACAGCCGCTGACCGCGCCGCGCTGGCCTGTCGATCAGCCTGGCCGTGCGACGTTCCCGTGTCGAGGTTCACGTCGAGAGCCATCGCGCCTGAGGGGAGATTGCCCTCCTGGAGAGCGACAGCGGCATCCTCCGCCGCCGCGCTTGCCAGCGCCACAGCTCCAGACGTGGAGAGCTGCGCCGGTTGCCCCGCCAGCTTAGGAGACCCTTGGCGAGCAGACGCCATCCGAGCCAGATCAGCCGGCATCGTCTCTGCCCCATCGGCCGCAGGAGCCGCCACTGCCGAGTGGCCAGCCAAAGCCACGGTCGCCGCGCTGGCCTGTCGATCAGCCTGGCCGTGCGACGTTCCCGTGTCGGGGTTCACGTCGAGAGACGTCGCGCCGGAGGGGAGATTGCCCCCCTGGAGAGCGACAGCGGCATCCTCCGGCGCTGCCGCCGCGCTTGCCGGCGCCACAGCTCCAGGCGTGGATAGCTGCGCCGGCTGCCCCGCCAGCTTGGGAGACCCTTGGCGAGCAGACGCCATCCGAGCCGGACCAGCTTGCGGCGTCTCTGACGACTGGCCAGGCGAAGCCACGGTCGCCGCGCCTGCCGCAGCCTGCCCAACTCCGGTCTCCGCCCCCACGGGAATGCCAGCGCCGGTCGGAAGCGCCGCGCGCAGACCTCCCTCAGTCGCCTCGGCCACGGGACCGCCGACGCCCCGGGTCGTGGATGCCCCCTCCTGCGGGGCTCCGTCCTGAGCCGTTTGCGGCAGCTCCCCCCTCGCCGCGCTCATGCCGAAAAGAGAGGCAGGTGTTGCCCCAAGGTGATCCTGGTTCGAACTCCCTGCCGTCTCCTGAACGAGGAGTTGGCCTTCGCCGCCCGATGACGGCGAGGCTGCAAAGGCCTGCCCGAACGCGCCCAGCCGGGCGTACTCGGACGTTGCCTGACCGCCGACATCACCCCCTCCGGCAGGCCCATCACCCACTTCGGCAGCCTGGATGGAACCGAATCCCTGCGCGGCATTCGCCGCCCCCCAGGGGAGGGACGCTGCTGACGCGGTGGTTCCGGGAGGCTGAGCCAGCGGTTCCTCGTGCTCGTGCGGCTCCGACTCGAGCGGCGGCGACACTTCCTGTTCCCCTCGTGTGGAAGACAGCGGAGCCTCAGGCGTGTCCCGCAGTGTCGGCGCTGCCGCCGATGCTTGGTACGGCGCCTCGTCCTGTTTGCCGGCGCCTTGAGGCCCGCCCGGGGCCCGCGATTTCGCCTCCTCGCCGCGCCTGCGCGAGCCGGGTTCAACCGAGGATCGTCGCGCGAGCGCAGGCTGCCGAGTCGGCGGGCGCCCTGGCGCGGCTGCTGGGGAGGGTGTGCCCTCCTGGCTTGCCACGGAAGCATCCAAGGTGGCGCCAAACCGATCGTCAGCGCCGCCTGGCGGACTGCCACGCGCCTTGCCACCGGCAACCGCCGCAACTTGGGATGCGGGCGTTGCCGGCAGTTGAGCCAAGATCGTGCTCGGCATGTCCATCACCTCCTTTCATGATGTGGAGAACCCAGGCCTACTCAGCCTGGGGCCGGGGCGGCTCGGGCCGCGGCCCTTGCCGCCGGTCTCAGAGCGTCCTCTTCTGCAGCGACTCCAACGACAACACACGCTGGATGGTGCTGGCCCGAGCCGGGTCCAGGAGATGCAGGATGACGCGCGCCCGCGGCTGGGGCAGTTTCTGCAACATCACGAGCAGCGTGCCATCCGAGAGGTTCTCCGTGAGGTCCGCCGCCAGCCGTGGCGGGAGCCGAGTCGCCAAGCGGACCAGGCGCTCGAGGTCCTGCGGCTCAGCCATCGATTCCAGCCGGACGGGCTTCAAGAATGCGGTGGTGATTCTGGCAGCCAGGCCTGCGTTGAGCTGCTCGAAGATCTTTGCAGCCTTCGTCTCCCGCAGCTCTCGCAGCAGCTTCACCGCCATTTCCAGGGGCAGCCGCTGGTAGAGCTTGGCCGCAGCCTCGGCCCGCATCGACTCATAGAGCTGCACAAAGGAGCCAATCTTCTTCGCCTCGAAGGAACGCTGTTTGGTCTCGAACTGGGCCACGATCGCCTCGATGAACCGCACGTATTCGAGGTTCTCCCGCACCTCCACCGCCAGCAACTGGAGAGCCGCCTCGCGTCGTTCGACCTCTTGACGCCGCGCCGCCAATGCTCGTTCACGCTCGACTCTCTCCTTCAGCACGTCGCGCAACCCATGTGGAGAGGCAAGGATGCGGCGCTCCAGTTCCTCGCCGCGACCCGACTCCTGTCCAGCCTCCTGCTCCGGCGCCCCGCCCGCAGTGGTTCGGGGAATCCTGGTTGCCGCGGCCGCCGGGGAGGCAGTTGCAGGCTCGTCCGAGGGGGCGTTCTGCGGCTCCGCCGCCTCCCGAGGGGACCTTGCACGTTGGCCCGGCGGTGCGTTCTGGGCCAGCGCCTGGGCCGCCAGCAGCACGCCGCCGAGGAAGATTGTTGCGATGACTGCCGCCAACGCCTGGAAACGGATCATCCTTGCCTCTCGGTTCGCCTGCTGTCGCCTTTGCGAGTCTTCGCATCGGCGCCGGGAACCGTCCAGACCCAACCGCCCGCGGCCCGCGGCGGTAGCGGGCTACTTTTCCGCCTTTGCCGTGGAGACGCGCATGAGCGCCGCACTCACCGCGGTGCCCCGCTGCGCCTCGAGGTTCGCCAGCACCTTCGCCGCCTTGGCGCTCCGCATGCCGCGCATGAGACGCACGGTGGTGGAGAGTGGCAGCTCGTTGAAAATCCTGGCGGCGTGCGTCGGCCGCATCGACTCATAGAGCTTCACGAGCCGGCGAAGCTGCCGGTCCTTGAAAAGGTTCTGCGCCTCGAGCTGCTTGATGACCCCTGCTTGCGTTGTCATCATGAGCTGGATTTCGCGGCGCAGCTTTTCCTGGAGATCGCTCAGCTTCGTCTCCCGGGAAGCAAGCTCGCGTTCTTGTTCGACAATCGCGTGCTCGCGACGGAGGATCGCGCCGATGAGGCCCGCCACCGCCTCCTTCGAGAAAGGGGACGAAGCAGCCTTCTCGTCGTCCGCGCCATCGTCCTCCGCGGCGCCTGTCTCCCGAAGTTGCCCGGGGCTCGCGCTGTCCGTCTCCTCAGAAGACGCCTGCGACCGATCCGCGCTGGTGGGACGCGGGTTCGCCGGGCCCGACGATTGAGCTGCGCCGGCGTTCACCTTCATCGGGGTGCTGGATCGGCCCTGCTCGCTCGCCGCCGCAGGCACGCCCTCAGGCCCAGCGGCGCTTTCCAACGGCGCCGCCGTTGGGGGGGCAGGAGCCGCCCCGCTCGGCGCCGCTGCCTTGGAGTCGCGCTCGACCTGCGGCGACTGGGCCTGGCCAGGCAGGGCGACGATGAGGAAGCTTAGGAGCGCCGCAAGCAGCAGCGCGCCCCAGCCTGAGCGGACGTACGCTTTTTCGGACCTCATGCCGAGCCTCCCGAGGTTCCCCGATCACGGCTGAGACGCCGCGCGACATCACGCATGGCGCGCTCATCAAAGCCAAGCTGCTCGGCGCGACGCTGCTCTCGCCGGTAGGCGCGCCAGCGGCGCTCATACAATGTCTCCAGCGCTTGCCGAGCGGTCTCGGCCTGCAGGTACGCCTGCCGCGCAGCAGCGAGGCGTTCCTCGCATTCCGCGAGCCGCCGGTGCTGCGCCGCGATCCGGCCGTCGAGTGCCTCGCGGTAAGTCTGGTGCAGTTGCACGTTCCGCATCACCGTGCCACCGGCAAGGCAGTGCACGAGCGTCTGCTCCGCCGCCGTGTGCTCCTCCTGCAGCCGCTGCAGCTCTGCCTGTGCGGCGACGAGCTCGGCGGTCGCGCGCCCCACGACCCGCTCACACGCCTCGCAGCGGCGCCGACGGTGCTGCAGCACACTCTGCAGGTGAAAACGGAACACGTCACCCTCACCGGATCGGGGGGCAGGGCGCCATGTGGTCCGGCCTCGGTCGTGCCAGCCCCGAGGCTAGGCAACGACGCCGCGAAGCTGCTCCACCGTCGCCTGCATGGAAGCCCCGACCTCGACGCGCTGCTGCAAGAAGTCGTTGACCGCGCCGATGCGGTCGATGGCATCGTCGATGCGCACATTGCTCCCCCGCACGTAGGCGCCGATATTGATGAGGTCCTCCGCCTCGGCGTATGTCGCGGCGATGCGGCGCAGCCGGCCCGCCCATTCCAGGTGCTCAGGAGGCACCACGTCCTTCATGGGCCGGCTGAGGCTGCGCAAGACGTTGATGGCGGGGAAATGGTTCCGCGCCGCCAGCTCGCGCGACAGCTCGACGTGGCCATCGAGGATGGAGCGCACGGCGTCGGCGATCGGCTCGTCCATGTCGTCCCCTTCGACGAGCACCGTGTAGATGCCCGTGATGCTGCCGGCCTCCGCCGCGTTGCCGGCGCGCTCAAGGAGCTTCGGCAGCAGCGCGAAGACGGAGGGGGTGTAGCCGCGCGACGTCGGCGGTTCGCCGATCGCCAACCCCACCTCGCGCTGCGCCATGGCGAAGCGCGTCAGCGAGTCCATCAGGAGCAGCACGTCACGCCCGCAGCCCCGGAAGTACTCCGCCACCGCGGTCGCCACGTAGGCCGCGCGCATCCTGATGAGGGGCGGTTGATCGGAGGTGGCGCAGACGACGACGGAGCGCCGCAGCCCGGCCGCGCCAAGATCGTTTTCGAGGAACTCGCGCAGCTCACGACCACGCTCTCCAACGAGCGCGATGACGTTGACGTCGGCTGTGGTAAAGCGGGCAATCATGCCCAGCAGCACGCTCTTGCCCACGCCGCTGCCCGCCATGAGCGCCAGGCGCTGCCCCTTGCCGATGGTGAGGAGGCCGTTGATCGCCTTCACGCCGACATCGAGCGGCTCACGCAAACGGCGCCGCGTCATCGGGTTGAGCGGCTCTGCATAGAGGGGATAGGCCGTCTCCGCCTCGAGCGGTCCCCGCCCGTCGATCGGCTCCCCCAGACCGTTGAGGACACGCCCCAACAGCTTCGGGCCGACGGGCGTCGTGGCGACACTGTTGCGGGAGAGGATGGTGGAGCCTGGGCCGATGCCCCGCAGCTCTCCCAGCGGCATGAGGAGAATGCGCTGATCCCGGAACCCGACCACCTCGGCAGGAACTCCCGCGGCGCCGTGCTGCGGCAGGATCACGCAGGCGCCACCGACGGACGAGGCCGGTCCCAGACCTTCGATCACCAGCCCGAGCACCTGGGTAACCCTCCCCTGCACCTTCAGGGGCTGGGCGCGACGCGCTGCCCCGAGGTAGCGCCGAGCAGTCGTCAGGAGTCGTTCCATCGCTCTCCTCATGGCCTCCGCAACGGATGTCGACGGGCGGCCCTCGCCCGGCGGCTGCACAGGCGGCGCGTGCGGCGCCATCGGAGCCGCCGCCCCACTCCCGGGGGCCACCGATCTGGCTGGGTCGAACTCGACCTTACCCTCCTGGGCCGTTTCGCTCGCCCTCCTGGGGGTCGCCTGCCGTGCCGTCACCCGCCAGGGTGCGCGCGTCATCTGTGTGGGGCGCCGGGCGGGGCTCGAACCCCACCTCCTGATTCATCTGCGCCAGAAGTTCCTCAAGCTGGACCTCCAGGCGCGCATCGACATCGCCGCTCGTGGTGCGCACGCGGCAATCTCCCGAGCGCAATGCATCGTCCACGATGATCTGCACCTGCCGGATGTTCTCGCAGCCCGCCAGCAGGTCGGCTTGACGCTCGCTGATGAGCCGGTGGTCCGCGGCGCTCACGAGCAGTTCCATCTCGAAGGCCCCATGCACGGCCGTGAGCGCGGCGCGCGCCATGGAGAGGACCACCCCGGGATCACTGTCCAGCTCGCGTCTCACGAGTTTCATGGCCATGCTGCGAACAATGTCCACGAGGTGCGCCTCGAGGTGTCGGCAAAGTCGCGCCTCGAAAGACTGCAGGTTTTCCGCGACGCCGCGAACCGCCTCGACCGCCTGCGCGATGCGGGCTTCCGCCTCCGCTGCGGCCTGCTGGAATCCGTCTTGCGCGCCGCGCGCGTAGCCGCGCTGATAGTCCGCCTGGCGCTCAGCCTGGTGCTCCGCCGCAGCCTGGTGAAGCGCCAGGTCGACGCGCCGGCCGTCCTGATAGCTGATGCGCCCCTGCGCATCCGTGTAGGTGTTCGGAGTCCAGGTCGCGCCGCTGCCGCTCCCCCCATGTTGATCTGCACGAAAGCGGGCCGTCGGGCGGGACGTGGGGTCCGGGGGATGGGTGAAGGCGCGCAGCACAAACGGCGTTGCGGCGTCCGCGGGATCAAGGCGCCGCTTCACCAGGGCTCCCTCGTCCTTCCTAGAGGATGACATCGTCGGACCCACCCCGGCTGATCATGATCTTCCCCTCGTCTTCGAGTCGACGCGCCACCTGGATGATGTTCTGCTGCGCCCCCTCGACATCACTCAGGCGCACCGGGCCGAGAGCTTCGAGGTCTTCCCGCAGCATCTCCGCAGCGCGCTCCGACATGTTCTTGAAGAAGAGCTCCTTTACCCCCTCGCTGGCCGATTTCATCGCCAAGATGAGCTGATCATTCTGGACCTCCTTCAGCACCGCCTGGATGCCCAACCCATCGATGTGCGCGAGATCCTCGAAGACGAACATGCGCTTGCGAATCTCTTCGGCGAGGTCGGAGCGGAACTCCTCCACGGCGCTGAAGATCGATTCCTCGCTTGCCTTGTCGAGCTGGTTGAGAATCTCCGCGGCAGTCTCCACGCCCCCTATCTCGCGCCTCTTTGCGCCGCTGCTCTCCTGCAGTTCGCGGCAAATCATCTCGCTCACCTCATCGAGGACCTCGGGGGCGACGGGTTCAAGGGTGGAGACGCGCACGATGATCTCGGACCGCATGCGCTCCGGTAACAGCTTCATTACCGTGGCAGCCTGGCGGGGCTCCATGTGGGCCACCACCAGCGCCGCCGTCTGCGGGTGTTCGTTGCCGAGGAAGCGCGCGAGCGCTTTCTCATCAATCCTTCCGAGGCTCTCGAAACGATCGCCCGAATTCGTCTGGTCGCCGACCATGGCCTCGGCTTTCTTATCGCCGACAGCTTTGCTGAGGAGACGCTTGAACTGATCCTGGCTGCCGATGAGATGCTCGCTCTGCGCCAGATCGATGAACTCGCGGATCACCACGGCGATCTCTTCCGACGGCACCCGCTCGAGCTCGGGCAGGCAGTCGCGGATGCGTTGGATGTCGCGCGGATCGAGGAAGCGAAAGACGGCGGCGGCCACCTCCTCGCCCAGGGAGAAGAGGACGATCGCCGTCTTCATGGCTCCCGACAGGCTAGCTGCTGCCATGCTGAACGGCTCCTTCCTTCAGCCACGTCTTCAGGAGCTGCGTCGTGACCTCGGGTTTCTGGCGCGCGAACTCCTGGAGTTGATCGCGGTCGGCGAGCTGCTTGCGTCCTTCGCCGGAGGCCGGCAGGGCCAGCTCAGCCTCGAGCTCTCGCAGGCTCTTGGGGAGCTGTTGGATGAAGGCGATCTCCTCGCCGGTGCGCGTCAGCCAAGCAAGGAGCGGGCGGAGCACGAAGAGGAAGAGCAGGAGGACGACGACCGCCGTGAGGCCATAGTTGAGGTAGGGGCTGAGCTGCTGCGGGAGACCTTCCGGAGCGGCCTGCGGAGCCTCGACCGCATCGGCCGGCGCGGGCCGAAACGGCACGTTCACGAGGGAAATCTGATCCCCCCGCTGCTCGTTGAAGCCGACGCTGCGCTTGATGATCTCCTCAAACTTCTTCAGCTCCTCGGGGCTGCGCGGCACGAACGATGCCGGACCGCCCTCCCCCGCCCCCTTCTTGCCGTCACCCGCCTCGCGGCCATCGATGAGCACCGCCACCGACAACCGTTTGATCTCGCCCGGCGCCTCGATGACGCGCTGCACCACGCGCCCGACCTCATAGTTGAGCGTCTCGTTCTGGCGGCTGAAGCCACGATCGCCGCCGCGCGAGGCGACCGCGCCGGCGCCACGGGCGTCCGGCACATTCGAGTCGACCCCGGGCACGCCGCTGGCCGGCGCGCGGCCGCCATTCGACTCCTCGGTGGTGCGCTGCTCGCTCCGCAGCACCACCTGATCGGGATCGTAGTTCTCTTCGGTGCGCTCGACGCGCTTCGCGTTCAGCTCGACGGCGACCCGCGCCAGGACCTTCCCCGCCCCCATGACGCCGCCGAGCATCGTCTCAATGCGGCGCTCTAGCTTGCGCTCGAGGTCGGCCTGGAGGTCGAGCTGCGCGCCGCTGAGGCGCTCGCCGGACATGTCCCCGGTTTCACCGCCGGCGAGGATCTGCCCCTGCTGATTGACCACCGTCACCTTCTCCGGCTTCAGCCCCTCGACGCTGCTGGCGACGAGGTGAACGATGCCGGCCACCTGGCGTTTCTGCAGCGTCTGCCCGCGCCGCAGTTGGAGGATGACGGAGGCGCGGGCTTCCGCGGCGTCGCGCACGAACAGCGACGGCTCCGGCACGACGATGTGAACGCGCGCGCGTTCCACCGACTCGAGTTGCCCGATCGTGCGTGCCAGTTCACCCTGGAGGGCGCGGCGATAGTTGAGCTTCTGGACGAACTCCGTGGCGCCGAAGCTCATCTTGTCGAAGAGCTCGAAGCCCACCCCGCCGCCGCGCGGGTAGCCCGCGCTGGCGAGTTGCAGGCGCAGTTCACTCAAACGCTCCGCCGGCGCCAGGATGGTGGCGCCGTTGTCGGCGATCTGATACGGCACCTTCATGGTGCGGAGCTGCTCGACGATCGCCGCCGCATCCTCGGCATCGAGGCCGCGATACATGATGCGGAGGTGCGGCTGGCTCGACCAGAGGAAGAGCGCCACGAAGCCGCCCAGCGTGAGGGCGCCGACAAGCAACAGACTGAGTTTCCTGCCGAAGCTCAGGCCGTCGAGGAGCGCCTGCACCTGACTCATCAACTCATGGAAGAACCCCATGCTTCGCTACCTCGCAGCCGGCACGAGCCCTACACCTGCAGGCGCATGATCTCCTGGTAGGCGCCCAGGAGCTTGTTACGGACCTGAAGTAAGAGACGGAAGGAGAGATCAGCCTTCTCGATGGCGAGCATGGTCTCGTGCACGTTCTTCTCATCGCCAACGGCCAGGGCCTTCATGGATGCCTCGGCCTGGCCTTGAAGTCGCTGCACGTCTTCCACCGCCCGCGCCAGGAAGGTGCTGAAGGGGGGCGCGGCAGGCCGTCCGCCCGCGGCGGGCCGGGCGCTCGCGGGAGCGGCGGAGATGCCCGGCAATGGCTGCCCCGTTGGGAGAGGGGAGGTCTGCATGCGGATCACCCCGAGGTTAGGCCGTCAGGCTCTGCGGCCTAGCGGCCGATTTCCATGGCTTTCAGCGTCATATCCTTCGTCGCCCGCATGGCGGTGACGTTGGCTTCGTAGGAGCGCGTTGCGGAGAGCATGTTCACCATCTCCGCCACGAGGTTGATGTTGGGATAGGCGACGTTGCCGCTCCGGTCCGCGTCCGGGTGCTTCGGATCATAGACACGCCGCGGCGGACTGGTGTCCTCCACCACATCGACCACCCGCACCCCCGCGAGCGGCGAGGTGAAGCGCTGCAAGGTGGAAGCGAACCCCTCCTCCACCGGCGTCGTTTGGAAAACCGGGCTCTTGCGGCGGTACGGCCCGCCGCCCGCGGTGCGCGTCGTGGAGATGTTGGCGAGGTTCGACGCGATGACGTCCATGCGCAGGCGCTGGGCACTTAGGCCAGAGCTGCTCAGGTTGAGCGCGGTGAGGAAGCTCACGGCAACTGTCCTCCTTCCTGGATCGCCAGGCGGATGCTCTGGAGCTGCTTCGTCAACATCTGCACGGTGGCGTTGTACATGAGGTGGTTCTCAGCCAGCTTTGTCATCTCGCGATCAATATCGACGAGGTTCCCATCGGTGCGCGGCTGCCCCGGCACCTCGATCACCTCGGGGCGCACGTCGCGCAACGAGGAGCCGCCGCTCAGGTGCCGCGGGTTCGTGGCGAGGGCGCGGGCGCCGTCCATGGCGCGCTTGAGCTGGCTTTCGAAGCGCACCTCCTGGGCGCGGTAATTCGGCGTGTCCACATTAGCAAGGTTCGCCGCCACGACGCCGTGCTGCAGGGTGCGGAAGTCGAGCGCGCGGGCCAGGAGGGCCACCGTCGATCCGAAGAGGTCTGCCATGCGGGGTCTCTCGCTGCCGGTGTTGCTGCAGCCTCGATCTCATCGCTCACCGCTGGAGGGGGCTGCGAGGTCGCCGCGCGGGCGGCTCATCAAGCGGCGCTGCGGTTCCACCAGAGCAAGGCACGTACCACCGGCGCCGTCCTCCACTCCTCCCCGCGAGAGAAAATTTTCTCCTTGCACCTCAACGAGTTGTAGAGATTTTCAGGAAAACCCCGCGGCGCTCGGGCGCGAACCCGAACGCGTCTGCCAACAGAGCTAGGCATAAAGTTCCGCATGCGCTCCGCGGGCATGGGAAAAATTGATCGAGCGCCACACCGCCATGTCCGGTCGCTGCGGAGCTGTCGTTCGCCCGCCAAGTCCCGGGGGGGCAGTGCGAGGCTATCGCCTGGCAGATCGAATTGGGACGGTGGATTTTTCTGGCAGGCGAACGCTCCCCCCACCCCTGAGAACCGCGGGGGCTCTGTCTTGGCGAGGAGGGGGGTGGCAGGTGGCAGGATGAACCGAGTTGAGGAGGAGATCACCAGAGCCGCGAGGAGTGGGTGGGGCCTGGCTCTGACGTGGCTAGAGGTTAGCGAGCTCGCCGCTGGTCCGGTACTCGCGCAGCTTGTTCCGCAGGGTGCGGATACTGATGCCCAGCAGCTTGGCGGCATAGGTGCGATTGCCGCCAACCTCTTGCAGGGTCTTGACGATGAGCTGCTTCTCCATCTCCCGCATCGTCAGCCCCGGCTGGATGGTCGTCGCCTTCGGGGCCGGCTCGGGCCCGGCGACGTTCTCGAGCGTCGATCCATCAACGAGGAAGTGCTTCGCCTCAAGTTCGCCATCGTTGGAGAGGAGGAGCGCCCGTTCGACGATGTTCTCCAGTTCCCGCACGTTGCCGCGCCAGGTGCACGCCTGCAGGATGCCAAGGGTGCGCGGCTCAACGGTGGGGACGCTGCGCCCATGCAGGTGCGCGTGCTTCGCCAGGAAATACTCGACGAGGGTGGGGATATCCTTGGGACGGTCCCGCAGCGGCGGCAGGCGCAGGGGGATGACGTTGAGTCGATAGTAGAGGTCTTCGCGAAAGCGGCCCGCCTTGATCACCTCGGTCAGCTCTCGATTGGTGGTGGCGATGATGCGGAGGTCCAGCCGGACGGGTGTCGCACCGCCGATGCGATCGATCTCCTGCTCCTGGAGGACGCGCAGAAGCTTCGCCTGCAGCGGCAGCTCCATTTCGGTAATCTCATCGAGCAGGAGGGTGCCCCGGTTGGCGAGCTCGAACTTGCCGATCTTGCGGCTGATGGCGCCGGTAAAGGAGCCTTTCTCGTGGCCAAAGAGCTCGCTCTCCAGGAGCCCCTCCGGCAGGGCGGCACAATTCACGGCGACGAACGGTCGATCACAGCGGTCACTCTCGCGGTGGATGAAGCGCGCGAAGAGCTCCTTGCCGGTGCCGCTCTCACCTTGGATGAGGACGGTGGCTTTGGTCGGCGCGATGTGCCGAGCCAGCTCGAGACATCCCTGCAGGGCCGCGTCTTCTGTAATGATGGCGCGCCCTCCCGAGACCTCCTCGTACAGCGCGCTCCCCACCCTGCCGGAGTGGTGATTTCCCGCCAAGGCGCGGCGGACGACGTGTTCAAGCGTCTGGGACGTGAACGGCTTCACCACATAATCGAAGGCGCCGCGTTTCATCGCATCCACCGCGTTGTCGATCGAGCCGTAAGCGGTGATGACAATCACGGGGGTGAGGGGGGAACGCTCCTTGATACGCGCCAGCACTTCCAGGCCGTTCATGCAGGGGAGTTTCACGTCGGTGATGACGGCGTTGAACGGGCGCTCAGCGAAGTGCGTCAGCGCCTGCTCGCCTGACTCCACGCAGAGGACCTCGCAGCCGCAGCGGCGCAGCGATTCGTGCAGCGCCTCGCGCATCTCTCGCTCATCATCGATGACGAGGACCGACGCCGCGGCCATCAGTTCACCCCTTCGCCAGGCGTGCCCGGTCCCGGCGCTGCGCCGCCGGCAGTGAGGCAGGCAAGGTCCACGGCCCCCGCGGCAAGCCGCGGCAGTCGAATGGAAATGGCGCAGCCGCGCGGCTCGCGATTCCTCGCCTCCACGGTGCCGCGGTGCACCTCGACGATGTGGTGCACGATGGAGAGACCAAGCCCCGCCATGCCGGGCTTCGAGGAGACGAAGGGATTGAAGACCTCGGCAAGTTCCTCCTCGACGATGCCGGGTCCGCAGTCGCTGATGCGCACTTCGAGGACGCCGTCGTCGGCCTCGCCGGCTGGCGGGCTCGTCGTGAGCTCGGTTCGCCCTGGCAGGGGGTGCGCACGGCCGTTGAAGCGCCGCGCGGCATCCGGCGCCCGGCCCGCCGCCGCGCGCCGGGGCGCTGCCGGCTGCGGGCGAGGCGCCTCGCCGTCGAACGTTTCCACCATGATCATTCCACCTTCCGGTTGGGCCTGGACGCTGTTCTGAAAGATGTTCAAGAGCATCTGCTTGATGAGCTCGTGATCGGCCAGGACGACGGCCCGCCGCGCCCGCAGCGAAGTCTCGATGACCAGATCGCGCCGACGGGCGATCTGCTCGATGAAGAAGAGCACCTCCCGCACCTGGCGATGCATGTCGAGCGGTTGCAGCACCGGCTTCAACTGCTTGGCGAACCACTGCATGGCCGTGAGGATGCGCTCCACCGCCTGCACGCCCTGGGTGATCTTCTCCCCGTAGCGTTGCAAGGCGTGGGGCTCGAGGTCATCGAGATTCTGCAGCAGCGAGGCATAGAGCTGGATTGAGGTGAGCGGGTTGCGGATCTTGTGCGCCACTCTGCCGGCTAGACGCTCGAGGCTTTGCAGGCGCCGGGACCGTTCCTCTTGCGCCTGCTGCCGCAGCTCAGCCGTCAGATCCCGCAGCGCGAGGAGGAGCGCCGGCCGGCCGTTCGCGCGCGTGGCGACGATGGAGAGGCGCAACTCGCGGCCGGGCCGCGAGGGGGGAGAGTAGGGCGTTTCCAGCGTGCGTCCTTGCGCCCGGCGCAGCACCGTCCAGTCGCGGCAGGCTGCGCAGCCGAAGCGCGCCCCATAGCGTTCGACAAAGGGCGCGGCGAGCAGGTGGCGCCGCTTGGTACCGAGGAGTCGACAAGCCGCGCGGTTGGCGAAGGTGACTTGGCCGTGCTCGCTCAGGAGGAGTATCCCGAGCTGCAGCCCCTCGAACGTTGCGAGGAGATCAAGGCCTGCCACCTCCACCGACACATGGGCCTTGGATTCCCCGCTCCAAGGGTGGTCCCCCGGTGCGCAAGCCTCTTCTCCGCAAGCGCGGATTTTGCTGGCCACCATGCTGCTGAGCCTTTCTTCCTCGCCGGCGTGCCGCCTGCGCCTCCCCTTGCGACAGCCGCGGTCAGATCATCGGCGCGCGCCCGCCTCAGCCGTCGCGATCACTCGAATGGCGCCGCAGTTCCTGCAGGAGGCGGCTGACGCGGGTCTGCCATTGCCGCGATGATTGCGCCTGCTCGGCGACGAGCGGCCAGAGTCCCTCGCTGCGCTGCGCCAGGGACTTCCAGGCGCGCTCCAACCTGACCCCTTCGCCTGGACTGCGGCGCAGGCGACGCACCTCTTCAAGGATGCCGGCAACATGGTACATGCCGAAGCTTGCGGCCGTCTCCTCTCCGCGTCGCGCGATGAAGCCATAGTAGGCGGCAAGCGCCTTGTCGTACCAGCGCTGGAGGAACCAGGCATTGGCCAGCGTGAAGGCTGCATCGTCGAGGAGGGGCTGAAGCTGGCGCAGCGCCGGCGCCGCCTCGTTCAGCTTCAGCAGTCGCACGAGCGCGGCACTCGTCTCACGCTGCCGCCCCGCCGCGGCGTAGGCCTTGCCGAGGCGGTAGAGGGAGAGGGAGCGACGCCAGGGCGGCACCGTTTGGCCGAGGGCGCGGAGATACCAGGTGATCGCCTCTTGCCAGGCAGCGCGTCCGTAGCTGATGTCAGCGCGCAGGTGCGGCAACAAGACCAGGTAGGAGCTCGCCGGGAAGCGCGCCTGGAAGCGCTCCATGAGCGCGGTGGCGCGCGCCACGTCACCCTGCGCTTGGAAGACCTCGTAGATATGCCAGAGGAGCTGCTCCGGCATGCCGGCATGATCGAGCTCGAGGTAGAGCGCCTGGTAGGTGTCGAGGGCGAGATCGAGAAACCCCAGCTCCTGCAGGCTGCGAGCTATCTTGAACTGGGCGGCGTAGGACAATTGATCGCGAGGCAGGTAGGCGAAGTTTGCGTAGTAGGTTTCGACCACGGAGAGATATTGCTGCTGGGAGAATTTCTCCTCGATCTCTTCTTCGTTGATGATCTTCATCGCATCGTGCGCGTTCACCAGCAGTTGACTGTTCGGATACTCGGCCAGGAGACGACGCAGGGGATCGAGCGCCTCCCCACGGCGCCCGAGCAGGCGAAGGGCGTGCGCCGCCTTCAGGAGCGCCAGCTCGGCCAGCGGATGGCCGCGATTCGCACGCGCTACCTCTTGGTACGTGGCGATCGGTTCCCGAAAGTTCGTGTAGGGGCCATCAGAGCGCTGCGTGAGCTTCGGGTTTTGCACCCCGAGATCGGCAAGCCGCAGGCGCGCCACAATCGCCGCGTCATTGCCTGGGTACAACTCGAGGGTGTGCGCGTAGAGGGGCAGCGCCATGTCGAACCGCTTTTCTTGCATGAACGTGTCAGCGGTGCGCACCAGGAGATGCGGCGTTTCCTGGCTCTCGGGGAAGAGCTTGGTGTGCTGCAGGAAGGCTTCGCGGGCTTCCTGGTAGCGACGCAGGGCATAGTGGGTTTCACCGAACTGGCGCAGCAGCTCGGAAGAACGTCGCAGCTCCTCCGGCGCAGTTTGGATGCCCTTCTGGAAAAATTCGAGGGCTTCCCCGTAGCGCTCCTTCTTGAAGCTCGCCATCCCCAGGTAGTAGTAGCCCAGGCGTGCCGGCTGGCTCCCTTTATGCTCGCGCAGCAGCCGCTCGAAGAGCCGCATGGCCTCATCGTAGCGCTCCTCACGCAGGGCCAGCTTCCCCAGATCGAAGAGCGCCGTCGCTGCGTTCGGGTGCCGAGGGAAGCGCTCGATGAGATCCGTGAGAGTATCCCGGGCTTCGATAATGAAGTTCTCTTCGGAGTAGAGGCGCGCTACTCGTAGCATCGCGGCAGGAGCCCGGGGAGAGGTTGAGTCCGCTAGCAGGGCGTCGCGATACTGGCTGATGAGCTGCGGCAGATCCACCTTGGTATCGCCGGCGTTGAGCACGTCCTCCGATTCCGCGAGCAAGTAGAGAGCCCGCGACCGGTAGGGGTTCTCTGGATACTTCTGGAGAAATTCCCTCAGGGCGGCAGACGCCTCGAAGAAGCGGTGATTCGCGAAGTGCTCCACGCCGCCGCGGTAACTTGCCGGGATTTCCGGCGCGGCCGGCGCCTCGGGCGCCGCCTTGAGCTCTGCGCCGGCGGAGGTGACGAGAGGCCGGCAGAGGCCGGCGAAGACCAGCATTGTCGCGAGGAGATAGAAGGTGCGTCGCATTGTAGAACCACGAGCTTGGTGCGAGCGGCTCGGCGCCGGTGGGGGCTCGCCGGGCTGGCAAGGATACCAGAAACCGACTTACTCCTGCGGGATCGAGCAAGATTTATACCAGCCGCAGGCGTCGCCTCCTGAACTCCCTTCCCCTTGCTTCGGGAGTCAGATTCTCCGGCCTCCGCAAGAAAGCTCATGGAGCACGACACGGGCCGTCGCGCCCGCCGCGGCGGCACCGCTGCGAGAGGGTGGGGAGCGGCAGAAACGACGCGGAGACGGTAACGCCCCAGCGTGCCGCGAGCGTCATGACGTTGACAAGGCAGCCGGTGGGAGATGTGGCGCCTAGGAGCCTGTCGGGGTAATGGTTCCCGGCAGGGGTGATAGGTCAGGGTGCGGGGGTCGTCGTCCTGGTGCGTCGGGTTCAGGAAGCTGGACGACGCCTGCCTGCCCGCAGGCGCCTGTCTGCGTCAACGGAGAGGGAGA
>JACPUC010000004.1 GCA_016192455.1 Candidatus Tectimicrobiota bacterium
CCCGGCGCTGCTCGGTCGTCGGGGTGCGGCGCCAGCGCTCCAGGGTCTGTCGCTCCTCCTGACTCAACGTAATGGGGACGGATGAGGTGTTCATGCCCCCATCATAGCACGTAAAGTGCAATAACGCAACTAAGTACTAGCTCGCCACGCAGGAAGCGCACCAGACTCAGCGCCGCAATGACCGCGGTCTCCGAGCGCAGGATCAAGGGACCGAGGCTGAAAGGCCGAAACCCCGCTTCCCGCGCCTGGCGCACCTCGTCGTCCGTGAACCCGCCTTCCGGGCCGACGAGGAGCAGGCAGGGGGGGGCGAGGTTGGGCCCGGCGGCGGCAAGCGCCGCCCGATCCGGCAGGCCCGCCGTGGCGCGCTCGTAGAGCATCAGCTTTGCCGCATCTGGTTGGGTCGAGGCCCGGAGGACCTCGCCGAGAGGTCGAGGGGGGGCAACCGTGGGGAGGTCGTCGCGCTCGCATTGCTTGGCCGCCTCGGCGGCGATGCGTTGCCAGCGCTGCCGCCGCCGCGGCAGCGTCCGCGGACGCCGGCAACGCCCCCTGCACCAGAACCCATCGCTCGCCGTCGGACTCGGCCGGGGCGGGTTCAGAGGCGGCAGCCCCGGAAGGCTCGGTCAAAACGACGCCGCGGCAGCCAAGCTCGCAGAGCCGCTCGGCAACGAGATCGACAAGGTGCTCGGCTACGGTGACCTCGACCGAGAACCAGCGCGCCGCAGCGCCGCAGGGGGAGGGGGAATCTTGAGACATGGCGTGGAGGCGCCGCGATCGGAGAAGCGCGCCTGCCGGGAAGGTCACAGCGCCGCGCTCACGCCTCGTCGCCCCGCTCCTCCCCTGCCGACGCCGCGGCTGCACGCGCGACGACGACCCGGCTGGGGCGCAGGATGCGATCCTTGTATCGGTAGCCGGCGGCGACGAGCTCCACGATGGTGTTCTCGGCGTGGTCACTACTTGGCACGGCGGCGACAGCTTCATGGAGGGTGGGGTCGAAAGGGGAGCCCGGCTCAGCGCTGACGGGTTCCAACCCCGCCGTCCGCAGCGTCTCGTGGAGCTGCTTGGCAAGAAGCTGCATCCCCTCCTGGTAGGCCGTGCCGGCAATTTCTCCCTGCGCGGCGCGAAGGGCGCGATCGAAGCCATCAAGGATGGGCAGGAGGTCCCGCAGGAGGCGCTCGTTCGCGTAGCGGCGAAACTCCGCTTGCTCCCTGGCGGTGCGCTTCTTGAAGTTTTCCAGCTCCGCGTGGGCCCGCAGGTAGAGGTCGCGGCTTTCGGCCAGCTCGGCTTCAAGGGCGAGGAGGCGCTCCTGAAGCGAAGGGGGCGGCGGCGTCTCGACGCTTCCTTCTCCCTCCGCCTGGTCCTCCGGCAAGGCAGGCTCCATGCTCGGCTGCGGGGCGGGCGCCTCGACTGATTCCGGGGCCGATTCGGGAACAGAACGGCTGGGTTCGACGGGACTCACCATACACCCGCATCCTACGTGGCGGTGCGAAGCAGGACTGGTGGGTGGCGTGGTGGCTAGCTTGCCAGGTTATGGGGGACGGCGCCCGAAAGCACGTTGCTGACGACCGAGGCCGTGTAATCGACGAGCGAGATCATTCTCGGGTAGAGGAGGCGTTTGGAACCAAGAATCCCAAGGACACCGCGAACCTGACTGCCATGCGTGTAGGCACGGGTGATGATGGCGCAATCCTGCATCTCGCTCAGATCATTCTCGCTGCCGATCGTGACGCAGACACCCTCGACCTGCAGGCAGCGTTCAATGAGCTTCAGGACCAGACCGCGCTCCTCGAAGGTGCTCAAAAGCAGGCGCATCTTCTCGATATTGGCCCTGAACTCCGGCTGCTCCATGAAGTTCAGGATTCCCTCCACGTAGACCTCGGCGCCCGTCTCCTTCTCATCCTCGGCGAACACCAGCTCGCACAGCTCGATGGCGCGCTGCATCAAGGCGTCGTACTGCGCCTTCTCCAGCCGCATCTTCGCCAGCAGCTCATCGCGCAGCTTGGAGAGCGTGTAGCCGACGAACTCCTCATTGAGGTAGTTGGCGATGGTGTTCAGCTTCTCCTGGCAGAGGTCGGCATCGAGCTGGAGCTGCCGGCGATAGACGGCCCCCGCCTCCGTGACGAAGATGCCGAGGACCGTGCCCGGCCGCAGACGAACGAAGGTGATGTGCCGGTAGACCTCGTCGGGCGGGGTGCTGGCCAGGACGATGCCAAGCTGCTGCGAGAGTTGTGACAGAATGCAGGAGGCGGTGTTCAGGACCTCCGTCAACTCCCGGCTCTTCTCCTCGTAGAGCCGGTTGATCTGCCGCAGGTAGGAACGCGGCAACGACGGGAGCGCCTTGAGATCATCGACGTAGAAGCGGTACGCTTGATCCGTCGGCATCCGCCCGGCCGAGGTGTGCGAGTGGTGCAGGTAGCCGAGGTCCTCGAGGTTCGCCATGATGTTGCGAATGGACGCGGGGCTCAACCCCAGCGGCAGACGATGCGCCAGACTGCGCGAGCTGACCGGCTCGCCGGTCAGCAGGTACATCTGGATCAGCGTTCGCAGAACGTCCTTGGTGCGCTCGCTGATGTTGACGTTCATGGCTCGACCATCTCTGCCGGCGGCGAGAGAGCCGGAACCACAGGCATGCCGCCGGCCACCCTTCCCCGGATGCTGAGCGGCGCCCATGCGCGCAACCCTGACCACCGCGTGATCGCCGCCCGCCCGGCGGCTGCTGCGTGTCCAACATAAGAGCCTGCGGAGGGGCTGTCAAGCGCTTTCCAAGCAGGCCCCGATGGGGGCCGAGGAGACCACGCCGTGATGGCGGAAGCGCCGTCCACACCCTCCGGCGGCCCGGCAATGCCAGCCTTTATTGCCGATCTCACCGTCGGGCGACTCGCCAAGTGGTTGCGCTGGCTCGGCTACGACACGCTCTTCCTGCGCCGGCGGGAGATTCCCATCCTGCTGCGCATCCTCGACACCAGCGCGCGCATCCTCCTCACCCGCAGACGCAGGCTGGCGCAAGGGCTGCCCGCGGCGCGCGTCCTCTTCATTGAACACAACCAGCTCATGGATCAGCTCCGCCAGGTGGTGACCGCGCTCTCCCTCGACTTCTGCACCCACCGCGGCACGCGCTGCATGCGCTGCAACGAGCTGCTGGCGCCGCGGCGCCGGGAAGAGGTGCGGGGCCAGGTGCCGGCGTACACCTACCAGACCCACGAACGCTTCTCGCAATGCCCCGGGTGCGGGCGCATCTACTGGGAAGGCACTCACCGCGAGCGGATGGAGGCGTGCGTGGAGGCAGAGCTGCGCAGGGCGCCGCCCGTGTGAGGGAACGGAGCGGCCGTCCGCCATCGACGCCGGCGGCGCTTCCCAGACAGTGTTGGGCGCCGCGGGCCTCTCCCGGCGCGCCGGCGATCCGCGTCATCGTGCTGTGTTTTCAAGAGGATACGCGCCGCTGGGCGCCTGCTTGGCCCCGGGGTGCGCGCCCGTCGTCTTTACCTCTCCCGCCAGCCTCGCGGCTGCCCTGCCCTAACTCCTTGAACTGCCAAGCCTGAAAAAATTTCGGAAAATAATGTTTGCAAGCCGCTTGACCTCAAGCCGTCTTTTGCTAGGATGTACGTCGTCTTCCCTGCAACGCGATTCTGCACGTGCAACGCGATTCTGCACGCAGCACAAGGCATATTCATCCCCTTCATGCGCACGGATGAACTCATAGGGCACGGGTCGGGTGGCGTTCGTTCGTCATCCCCTTCGCTCAACGGTCTTTTATCTTGACCTCCGCACGACTGGCAGGTTCCTGCGACGTCCTCGTTGTCTCCGCTTGTGACAGTTCGACGGAGACGATCCGGCGGGCGTGCAGCAGCCTTTCCCTGAACGTCTCACAGGCGCACAGCCTGGACGAGATGGCCACCGCCTTCAAGGCGCACACGCCCTGGCTGGCGATTTACGACATGGAGCCCGTCGGGGCCTCCCCGCTCAACTCCGACGAGTACTTGCACCAGCAGCGCGTCCCCTGCCCCTGGCTGATCGTCGCACCGTATGAAGAGAAGCCCCGCGCCCTCCAGCTCTTAAGCTGCGGGGGCCAGGTCTGCCTCTATAAACCCCTCTACGTTGAGGAGATTCGCCAGACGCTCTTACTCCTGGAACAGGTTCTGCGGGGGGACGCCTCGCAGAAGGCGCCCACCACGCCGGGGCGGCCCCAGCGTGGCAGGGTTGAAGCAAGGGCCGCGGCCAGCGAGGCGAGGCTGGTCCTCAACCTGGAAGAGTACGTGGCGCAGATGAGCACCCTGGAGTGCGCCAATGCCTACGAGACGATCATGCGGCACGTGGAGCGGCAACTGCTCCAGAAGGTTGTGGAGGCGACGGCGGGGAACCAGACGCGAGCCTCCCAAATCCTCGGCATGAACCGCAACACCTTAAGGAAAAAGCTGCAGGAGCTGCGCATCCCCCCGAAGGTTCCTCCCGGAGGTCGTGAGCGAAGGCGGGCGCCTTCACCCCCGCGGCGCCGCAACCCCTAGTCTCCAGCGTTCGGATCGGCAGTCTTGACGCAGCGCGCCCCGCGGAGTACCCTGGAACCCGGCGCAACGTTCCGCCCCACGCAACCTTCCTGCGCCGACATGCGGCGCCGGCGCGAGGCGATCCATGGAACTGCGGCAGTTCCTCCAGCGTCTGCGTGAGACGGGCAATCTGCTTCACCTCAGCAAGGAAATCCCCCTCAACCACATTGCGGCCCTGCTGGCAAGCACCGATCGGACGATCTTCTTCGAGCGCGTCCAGCACCACGACATGCCGCTCGTCGGCAACGTGGCCGCCTCGCGCCGCAACATCGCCCTCGCCTTCGGCTGTGAGCCGCGGGACATCCTCCCGGCGCTGCGGGCGCGTCTCGAACAGCCCCCCGAGCTGAAGAGCGTGACCGATGCGCCGGTGAAAGCGCAGATCGCCACCGGCGACGAGGTGGACCTTACCCGCCTGCCGCTCCACCTGCAGCACGAGAAGGATGGCGCACCCTACATCTCCGCCTGCGTCGATGTCACCCACGACCCGGAGCAGGGCCGCTGGAACCTCGGCATGCGGCGCCTGATGTTCCAGGACCGCAACCACGTCGGCATTGACCTGGTGGCGCCGTCCGACCTCATGGTCCTCTACCAGCGCTCCGCCGCGGCCGGGAAACCCCTGGAGATCGCCTTCCTCCTGGGGGTGCACCCGCTGTGGCAGCTCGGCGCCCTCATTCGCACCCCCATCCAGAATGAGATCCACTTCCTGGCCAAGCTGGCGGGGCAGCCCCTGGAGCTGATTCCCTGCGAGACCATCGACCTGCAGGTGCCGGCGGCGGCGGAGATCATCCTGGAGGGGCGCATCGGAGCGGCGGGGTACACGCACATGGAGGGACCGTACGGCGAGTTCCTGGGCGCCTACGGCACGGCGCGCCGCAATCCGCTGGTGGAGATCACCGCCGTCACCTGCCGGCACCAGCCGATCTTCCAGAGCACCACGATCAGCGGACCGAAGCTGGCGCGCACCGAGACCAGCCAGCTCTCCGCCATCCGCTCCGAGCACGTCATCTGGGAGGCGCTGCGGCACGCCGTGCAGGAGCCGGTGAGCGTCTACTGTCCCCCGGCGGCCACCCAGGTCTACGCCGTCGCGGCGATCCGCAAGCGTTTCGCGGGCGAAGGGAAGAACGCCCTGCTGGCGATGCTGAGCTGCAAGGCGAACGTGAAGCAGGCGGTGGTGGTGGATGACGACATCGACATCTTCGATCACGAGCGGGTGGAGTGGGCGCTGGGGACGCGCATGCAGCCAAGCCGCGACGTCTTCATTCTGGACGACGTGCGGTGCTCCCCCCTTGATCCCTCCATCACCACGGGTCCGCCCTTTACCACGAGCAAGATGGGGATCGACGCCACCCGCCCCTTCGGCGCCAAAGCCGAGCGCTTCGCCGTGGCTCTCCCTCCGTTCCACTCCGTTCTCGGCGGGCGCCTCACCGAGGAGGCGCTGCTGGACTACCTGGCCGCCGCGCCCGAGGAGCTGGCGCCGCCGACTCTCACCGATGAGACGCACCTGGCGGAGCGTATCCTCGCGCGCCTGGCGGACGGTTCGGCAACCTACCTCGATCTCCTCGAGGCGCTGCCGAGCTGCGATCAGCGCCTCCTCCTGCGCAGCCTCGGCGCGCTGACCCAGAGCGGGCGCATCCAGCGGGATGACGCCGGGCGCCTGACCCGCGCCCCGCAGCGGAGCTGACCCCCACGCCTCGAGTCCATCGGCCGTGCCCCGTCCCGCCCCTCCTCCTTGCAGCGCCGACCTCATCCTGCATCACGGATGCCTGCATACGATGCGGCCGCGCCAGCCATTCGCCGAGGCGCTGGCCATGCGGGGGGAACGCCTCCTCGCGGTGGGAACGAACGCCGCCATCAGCGCCTACGGCGGCCCCGCGACGCGCACCCTCGACCTGCGCGGGCGCGCGGTCATTCCCGGCCTCATCGACGCGCACGCCCACCTCGACCGCGACGGGCTGAAGACTCTCTTCCCCTCCCTCGCCGGCATCCGCAGCATGGCGGACCTCCAGACCCGCATCGCCGCCGAGGCGCGGCGTCGCCCGCCGGGAAGCTGGATCGTCACCATGCCCCTGGGCGAGCCGCCGCACTACTTCGACCCCCACTTGCAGCTCGCCGAACGCCGCTGGCCGACCCGCCGGGACCTGGATGCCGCCGCGCCCGACCACCCCGTGTACATCCGCGCGCCGTTCGGCTTCTGGACCACGCCGCCGCTCGTCTCCATCGCCAACAGCCGGGCCCTCGCCCTCTGCGGCGTCACCGCGCGGAGCGCGCCGCCGCTCTCGACCATCACCATCGAGCGCGATCCACGCAGCGGCGAACCGACCGGCGTCTTCCGCGAGGCGCAGGTCATCCCGGTGGTGGAGCTGACCGTGATGGGCGGCGTGCCGCGCTTCAGCCCCGCCGACCGCGTCGAGGGGCTGCGGCGGTCGCTGGCGCACTACGCCGGCGTCGGCATCACCACGGCGTACGAGGGCCACGGCGTTGCCCCCGAGGTGGTGGAGGCGTACCGGGCGTTGAGGCGGGAGGGGCCCCTCGGCGTGCGCTGCCACCTCGTGCAGGCGCCGCTCTGGCAGTCCCCGGAGGAGGCCGAACCCCTGCTCCGGGCGCTGGCTCAAAGGCAGGGTGCGCGAGAGGAGGAGATGCAGGGGAACGCCGCGGCGGCGGAACCGGACCCTTGGTTGCGGCTGCGGGACGTTTTCATCCCCTACGGCGGCAACGCCGCCCTCAGCAGTCTCCTGCGGCGGGTGCTGCCGTACACCGGCTGGGCCGGCTACGTCTCGCCGGCGTTGGCTGACGACGAGTACCACCGCTGCGTCGAGCTGGCGATGCGCCTCGGTTTGCGTGTCCACACCATCGACGGGGGGCATGCCGACCGCATCCTCGAGCTGTGGGAGCCCCTCATCGAGCGCAGCGCCGCGCAGGGGCTGCGGCACGTCCTCGTGCACCTGCGGCGCGCCTCGGCCCGCACCCTCCAGCGGCTGCGGGCCCTTGGCGTGGTGGTGACGACGATTCCGGCGACCGTCATCTGGAAGGAGGGGGAGCGCTACCTCGAGCGGCCGCCCGAGGAGCAGGAGGTGGCGCCGCATCGGTCGCTCCTGGAGGCGGGCATTCCCTTCGCCCTGGCGACGGACAACGTGCCCGCCAACCCCTTCGCGGCGCTCTGCTCGGCGGTGACCCGAACGGAGCGCCGCGGCGGCCGCTGCGTGGGGCCGGCCCAGTGCCTGACTCCGGTCGAAGCGCTGCGGGCGATGACGGTGGGCGGGGCGCACCTGTGCGGCATGGAGGAGAGCCTGGGGTCGTTGCGGGAGGGGAGGTTCGCGGACCTCGTGGTGCTCGACCGCGACCCCCTCGGCATTCCGGGCGAGGAGCTTGGCGAGGTGCGCCCCCTCCTCACGATGGCGGCGGGGCTGGTGACCTACGCGCGACCCGGCGGCGACCTGGAAGCGCTGGCGCCGGGCGGCGGTCCCTGAAGCGCTCCGGAGGGATCGACACCCGGCGCCGTGATCGGCAGGCGGGGAGCGGTGGCGCGAGAGGGCGGGGCAAGCCCCGCCCCTACAAAGGGACGGCAGCGCCATCGGCCCGTTGGTCGCGGGCGCGGAGGCTGTCGAGAGGGACGGTCTCGGCTGAATCGCAGACGGGGCAGGCCAGGGCGGCGATCCGGAGGAACAGCAGGGCGAGGCCGAGGAGGGGCCAGAGGAGGAGCGGCGCCGGCCAGAGCGCTGCCGCGCAGACGACGGCGGGGCGAGACCTGGGCGTTGCAGCGCAGGCAGAGGTAGGTGGCGGGCGCGGTGGGGACGGGATCGAGTGGCTGAGCACGGACGGGACAGGTGCGCGCCCAGGATTCGTGGCACGAGCGGCAGGCAGGCACGCTCCGCCAGGTCGTAGGGGCGGGGCTTGCCCCGCCCTTGCTCCTTAGGCCCTGACGGATGGGCGGGGCAAGCCCCGCCCCTACGAAGGCCGAGCGAGCAGCCGCGTCATTGCCGGGAGATGCAGGCGGGGCGCTACATCTGCTCCACGCCGGAGCTCGCCGCCTTGCTGATGCCGCCTTGCGCGCCGAAGGTCTCGAAGGAGGTGATGACCGGCGGTTGATCCGGCAGACCGAGCCGGCTCCACTTTTCGGCCACCTGGGCGTACATCTCCTCGCGCAGCCGCGAGCGTCGGGCGAACTCCTTCAGGTAGCGGTGCTCGATGCAGGCGTTCACCAGCGCCTTGGAACCGTAGGGGCGCTTCTCCGGCGGGTTCTGCGTCGGGTCGAGGTAGGTGGACCAAGTCTGGCGCAGGATGTCGATATCCTGTTCCGGGTTGCAGCGCGTCGTCATGGCCCAGAGCACCTGGTTGATGTCGGTGGGATCGACGTCGTGGTCCACCGCCACGATCCACTTCGTGTAGTAGGCGCCGCCGGGGCACTGCGCGGTGAGCGCCAGGGTCTGGGCGACATGGCCGGCGTAGCGCTGCTCCACCGAGACCACGCACATGCCGAAGCCGCCGGCCGCCGCGGGCACCATGTAGACGCCGCGGATGCCCGGCACGCCCATGGCGTCGAGATCGTCCCAGACCTTCGCCGAGCGCGCCACGCTGAAGTAGAGGCTCTGCTCGCAGGCGGGAAAATCGGCCATCAGGGCGCAGGCGATGATGGGATCGTTGCGGTAGTAGATGCGCTCGATGTCGATCACCGGCGTCGGTCCGCCGGGGCGGCCGTAGTAGCCCTGGAACTCGCCGAAGGGGCCTTCCGGCAGGTACTTCTCGGGGTAGACGAAGCCCTCCATGGCGATCTCCGCGTGCGCCGGAATGGGCAGCCCCGTCAGCTCCCCTTCGATCACCTCCACCGGCTTCCCCATGAGGCCGCCGGCGCAGTCGTATTCCGGCACGTTCTTCGGGAACCCCATGGAGCCGACGACCAGGAGGAGGGGGTCCATGCCGTGCACGACCGCCACCGGCATCGGCTCCCCCTTCGCCCAGTAACGGTCGCGGTGCAGCAGGGCGTCCTTGCCGGGGGAGATGTAGAGGCCGAGCTGGGTCTTGCTCTGCACCATCTGCCGGTAGGTGCCGACGTTGATGCGCCCGCTGTCCGGGTCGCGGGTGATGGTCATGTTGCCGGTGCCGAGGTAGCGTCCGCCGTCCAGCGGCCAGAGCTTCGGCGCCGGGAACATCGTCACGTCCACCTCCTTGCCGCGCAGGACGTGCGAGGTGATCGGGGCCTTCGCCTTGTCGACGGTCAGCGGCGGCAGGCGCTTCTTGTAGAGATCGCGCGCCCGGTTGATCATCTCGAGGAGGTGCAGGCCCGTCGGCATGCGCAGCGTGAGGGCGATGCGGTCCTGGCTGGCGGCGAGCATGTTGCTGACGACGCGGAATCCCTTCGGCGCCCCCTTCAGCTTCTCGAAGAGCAGGGCCGGGCTGTTGACGCGGCTGCCGACCATGTAGGTGATGGCCCCCAGCTCCTCCTCCCAGTCGATCTCCTCCTTGATGCGCCTGAGTTGCCCTGCTGCTTCCACAACCTGCAGCCAGTCACGTAAATCCTTCACCGTCTCATCTCCTCGCATGCGTGGGGGTTCAAGTCCGACCTTCGGCACCAGATAGTTCTTGTAAGTTATTGTAATTCAATGCGATATAAGAGTAAATGAGCGTGGTAGTTCGTGCCGAAGTGGGTGGGGTTTCGATTGGGCAGACCACCCATCCTCCCAACGTTTGCCGCGCGAGCACGACCAATCCTTCCTGGGGTCAACATCAGCAAATCATGCAGTGAACAGGGCTGGTAGGCTACAGCCCTCCAAGGCCTCACAAGCCGCCGCTGGCCAGCCTCACCGGGACGGGATGCCCACCTGCCTGACCTCACAACTTTGCCCGGTCGCTCCTCAATTTAGGTAGAACTTAAAAGCGTCCCATCGACAGAATCATCCTCAATCGCAGACTGGCGAGGGATATCAGCTGACTTTGGGATTGGCTACTTCCCCATAAACTCTTACAAGAGAGTCGATATATTTCGCAAAATCAGGATAATATTCCCTATGATAATTATGAACTTCAAGAAATTCAGGATACCCAAGGAGATCCTTCGCCCAGCGCTCAGTCCACGTGTACCCCAGTGGATCTGGAAGCCGCAGCTTCTTTAATGAATAAGAGAAGGCGAGATATTCGTACAGCGATAAGAGGCCTAGATATTTACGAATAGCTGTTGGATTCTCTCTATATATCTGATATCTCTCTTCACTCATATAATCCTCTGGATAAAGATTGACTTGTTCGACCTCTGCGTCCGAAACCGGCTCATAAGTCTTCCAGTACATCTGGAAGCGGCTATCGAGTACCTGAGCTTTTAACAATCTGTTCTGAATTACCAATTGCCATGCTAATATCACCAGAGTGCCAGTCAAAACGACTGCTATCACTATCTGTATGTAGTCGGTTACAGGCATATTACCCCTCGGCAGAAACGACAAAATTATGGACACCTTATTAAGATAAAAACCAACTCTGAGCCATTCTCTCCGGAAAAAGAACCGCCCTTTGCGTTGAGGTGTTGGAGAAAAGAGAGTTACAACATCGCGTCGAGATGACCACGCGCAACCCGATTGCGGATGGACTGGCCCGACGCCTCGAACTCGCGCGCCAGCTCATCCGGGCTGCGGCCGGCACGCACCAGCTCCACCATCTGACAGCGGAACTCGGGGGGATATGGTCGTCTGGTGTTGGGCATCGCGAACACCTCCTGCGCAAAGCATCGCGTGTCCACGAAACCGGGTCAACTCCCCAAGCTCCATACAAAGAAGCCTCTGTGAAACGCAATTTTCTTGATCAGAAGTCACTTTTCTTTGTACTAGGTCCGGATAACCCCCCAGGCGAAACTGAACCCTCTTTACTGGGTTTATTATTTTTCTTCATAATGCGATCGGATAACCCTCCTGCTTTTACCCTTGACGTAGGCGACCAGCTTACCACCGTAACTTGCATATCATTCTTTGAAATTGGATGACGACCTTTCCAACGGTAAATGACCTTTGAACCGACAATATTAAGAGTCCTCGCTGTCGCAGTGATATCAATCACGAGTTGACCATCGTTAAATGCACCGGTACTCTTATCAATATAAAAATCAAGCGTTTCCCGGGATTTACTCCGAGATCCAAGCGTTAGAGGTTCAGCCACAAATTGCGCAATCTGTGACCTTGCGCGAAAAGCGGTTTCCTCTTCTTCTATTAGAGAAGAACCAAGTCGTTCAGTTGCGGCAGAACTTACGACCTCAGCCTCACCTTTTTCATTCGTCCATACGCGAACTCCCTGGAAAGCAGCAAGGGAATTGTCATCATTTTCCCGCATATCCTTAAGTTGTTCCGATACAGACTTGTAAGGAGTAGCAGGTGGCACACTGGATTGTGGATTCGCGAGACTCTCGGCAACAAGGGCCATCCGCGGTGACCATACTATACCAACAACTACGGTATAATGACCGTCAATGTTAGGTCCCTCGGCATTAAAAATTGGCGCCGCCCCAAGAATTAAGTGCCGTGCTTTTCCAGCAACATTCTCAGCAAATATCCTTCGCATCGCGACCACGCGCTTCTTTTTTTCTTCAAGCGACTTCCCGCTGCCATCCCAGTTTGGATCGAACTTCTTGATGAGGTCATCCAATTGCTTATGGCCAAGCAGATTGAGTTTGTCCATTAGAGAAAGGGTTTTAGCGTCCTTCTCAAGCACTGGAGGAACCTCCATTCCTTGTTTAATCAGATTAAGAGTTCGTTCCGAGGTTATTGCAATCCCAAGGTAAGAAGCTAGCTGACTCTTCGCATGCAGTAAGGCCGATTCAGACGCTACGGTGCGGCTCGGAACCCAGCCGGGTCCGAAAGGTTTCCCAACCCTCGCAATTCCTCTAGCTATAAAAAAAGGGAAATTGTTATATTCGTTTTCTCCTTCCTTCATGTCCTGACTTTCTAAATATTCCTCCCACCGCTTCTCCGGATCTGATGGAACCACAACCGCAAGGTTGCGCGAACCCTTCTGCTGTAATGCAAAACCCGCCCCAGCCTTTTGCGCTAGTAAAGGACTGCTGAAGCCAAGTATTGCGAAAGCAAGGACCACAGCACTGGTTCGCTTCAACATGGTGCTTCCTCCTTACCGGTACAGAGGATTGTTCCAGTCACGTGGAAGGTCATCAAGGTTATCCAGCGTTTGCCCTGGACGGGACAATTTTTCAAAGACTCGCTTTACTCCCTTCTCTGCTGCTTCCCCTGCAAGCATGAACAAGCCAGAATCCACGTTAGCGTTGACAGATATGTCATTTTCTTGATCAATTGTCTCGGCAACCAACACGTCTTCTAGCTCTTTCTTTGCCTCTATATACACTTGGACACCTATTTTTCTCTTAGACTGTGGAACCTTGATGCATATTCGGGTGAGCTGGCATGCGATCGCGGAAGCAGCCTGTTCTCCCGTATTGCTAACAATCTGATTAGTAGAACTGATCCATCTTGCCATCACAACAATATCGGCAACCGTACCATAAGGTCTTTGCGGACTTAGAACGAACTCCTTGCCTTGGGGGATAGATGTAAGGAGCCTATTTCGGAGGCGCTCATCTAATTGGCCTTCAGGCCCCCAAAACGCCCCCACACTTACTATACGCGGGATGCTCAATGTTTCAGGGTCAGGGACACAGACGTTCACCAATAGAGTCAATTGCAAGAAAGTATTACTATCATTTCCCTTAGGACTCGGCGCCTTGATTTCCTTGATTTCTTGATCGGTAATTGAATAAGAATCGATGAATCCACGTGATTTCAGAACTAGAATTAGATGATACTTCTCATTTAGTCTCTCATTTTCCCGTGTGGTAGTAATCCCCATCCTCCGTCGAATTTCGACACCGATGACTTGATCGACAGCTTCGATGAGAGCTTTTTGACGGATCTTTTCTCTTTTTTCCTGATAATCATCGATGGTGAAGAAATCACCCTCAGTCATTGTAATTGCTTTTATTTCTTTACACTTCTGGATTTGTTCTGCGTAGCTATTTAAGGAACCTACGAAAAGAGCAAGGTAACTGGAATACGCCGGTAAGAATAAGACTGAGAAGAATAGTGTGATGGAAAGTCTCCGCGACATCACAATTCCCCTGAGCTGCTGAGATCTCTAGCCCTCTGTTTCCTGCTCAACATCAGCAATTTCTACTCTGGTAGTGTAATGCCTTACGTGACCCTTTCAGTGAAACTGCCTGTTCGTTTGCTTTCTACTTATCATGATCGCTCTCGACTGTCAAGCACTTTTTTATATTGCGTAACATTTTGAAATCTCACGACTTGCCGAATCCGCACCATCCACGTTAGCCTTCGCACCGCTTCATATCGCCGCCTGTTCGACTGACGAATGCCGCCTATCTCACCTCCCCCAACAGTCGATGAATGGATGCGATACCCTGCACAGCCTCAGCCGCCACAAACATGCCTCCCTCAACTATCCCGGAGAAAGCATCGGAGAGAATGGTCTAACACTTTGAAAAACAAGGCGCAACTACGCCACCCGAAGCCTCATCTCCGCCACCCAAACCCGTTCAAGTGGGGCACGTGTCATACCGGCGACGTTGCGGTGGGCGCCCTGAAGCCGGTGGAGGGCAAAGCTGGTCCCCAGGCAAGGGAGCGCGCCTCCGGCGGCGAGCGGCGGAGGCGCGGTGCTCTGCTTCGTCACGTTCAGGACGTCTGTCGCTCGCCGCCGCCCGCCGCACCGGCGGAGGCATCCTGGGCGGGGGAGCCGTCCCGCGCGGCGTCCTCGAGGTACAGCTCGAAGAAGTCGCGCAGCCGCCGCGGGATCGGGATCGACGTCCCCTGCCGGTTGACCAGGCAGAGGAGGGTGGAGCCCTCGGCGGCCAGCACGCCGTCGGCGTCGCGGTAGCAGCGGTAGGCGAAGCCGACCGACTTCTCGCCGAGACGATAGACGCGCAGCTCCGTGGTGATCTCGTCATCGTACTTGAGCATGGACTTGAACTCCGCGTTGGCGGCGATGCGCGGGAAGAACATCTCGTCCTTGTGGTAGAGATCGACCTTCGAGACGCCGTGGGCGCGGAAGAACTCGTTCTCGCAGTCATCGAAGTAGTGGAAGATGTTCGGGTAGCAGATGACCCCCACCCAATCGGTGTCGCGCCAGGCAACGCGGCGCTGCATGCGGAAAACCTCTGCCATCGTCGTTCCTTCTCTGTTCGTCGTTTGGCGGCCAAAGGAGCCGCGTTCACGTCGAGAGAACCTTGGAGCGCGGGCGTCGCGCCCGCACCCCCTCACCCGCCGGCGGCGCCGCGCCTGCGCGGGGCGTCCCGCACCGGCCTAGCGCGCCGCCCCCCTCACCTTTCCAGCAGCACCTGCGCCGGGTTCGTGGCGCGGTAGCGGCGTTTGTCGCCGGTGATCTCGAACGCCTTCGGCGCCGCCTCGAGGCCGTGGAGCTGGTGCGTGATCATCGGCCGCAGCTTCAGGCGCCCGGCGGCGATGAGGTCCACGGTATGCCGCAGGAGCTTGGCGCCGGGGCGCGCCACCCAGCGCATGGTGAGGTTCTTGCGGCGCGGCACCATGAAGTCCAACTCCACCGGCCCGCCGGGGAAGGAGATGACCATCACTTGGCCGCCCGGCCGCGCCGCCTGAATGGCCTGCATGTAGGTGGCGTTGCCGGCCAGACCCATGTCCGTGAAGCCGGCGGCGCACTCGAACACCACATCGGCTCCCTTCCCTCCCGTGAGCTCGCGAATCTGCTCCACCGGGTCGGTCTCGCGGGCGTCGATGATCACGTCCGCGCCCAGCTCCTCGGCAAGCTGCAGCGATTCGGGGCGCACGTCCACGCCGATGCAGAGGCCGGCGCCGCTCTGCTTGGCGACCTGCAGGGTGGTCAACCCCATGACGCCCTGGCCGAAGATCGCCACGGTGTCGCCCAGCCGCGGCCTCACCTCATCCACGGCCGCCACCGCCGTGGTCGCGGGCTGGAACGCCGCCCCCTCGCCGTTGCTCATGGCGGGGTGCAGCTTCACGAGCGACTCGGTGGAGACCGCGGCGTACTCCGCCAGGCAGCCTGGCGTGTGGATGCCGAGGATATGCCCCGCCGGGTGCCCGTAGGAGACGCGGTCGCCGACCTGGAACTCCTTGACGCCGTCGCCGCAGGCCGTCACCTCGCCGCAGAACTCATGCCCGAAGAGCTGCAGCGGCGCCTCGCGGGCGATCTTGTCGCGCAGGTAGAGATGGTTCGACGTGTCGTAGCCCTTGAACTGCAGCACCTCGGTGATGCTCGGCTGCACCGCGAGGACCTTGACAATCACCTGACCGGGCGCGGCCCGCGGCTCCTCCACCTCGTCCAGGCGCATGTCGTTGAAGGCATACACCCGCCAGGCTTTCATGGCAAAGCTCCCGCAAGCATTCGTCCACGCAGGGGTCAGGCGGAGGCGGCGCGCTCGGCGCGCGGCGCCGCGGCCAGACGCGGGAAGAGGCGCAGCGCCTTGCCGCCCATGAGCTTGGCGCGGTCGGCGACGCTGAAGCGGGCGCCGTCGACGATGCGGCGCGCCTTCATGAGCCAGTCGGGACGAATCGAGTAGTCGCTGCCGAAGCAGACTTGGTCGATCCCCAGGTTGGTGACGGCGTACTCGATGTGGCGCGGGTTCCAGACCGGCGGCGCGGTGTCGAAGTAGATGCGATCGAGGTCGCCCTCGATGTCCGCCAGGGGGAGCAGCCCGAGGCCGCGCACGCAGCGGTCCTTCAGCCCGAAGAACATGCCCCCCAGGTGGCCCATCCGGAACGAAGACCTCCTCCTCGCCCTTGCAGATGTGCCAGATGCGCCCATCATAAGGTGGCCTGGTAGCCGGCGGGGAGATAGCGCGCGCACTCGTCGAGCATGAGGCGCGGCATCCAGTGGTGGTGCACGTCGATGATCATCGTCGCGTCCAAGGCGGCTGGGACGGGTAAGCTGGATGGTCGGGAACCGGACATGCCGCCACCCGGGAGCTTATCTCCAGCCCCCTCGCTTCGCCTCTCTGCGGCGCTCGTCTTCGGTGGGTCCCTCGCGTATCGCCCGTTCCACGTCGTACTTCAGGAGCTGCCAGAGCCTGGAGATCGTTCTGCCGAACTCCGGGTCGGCCATCATGGCGATGGTGCGCGGCCTCGGCAGGCGCACCGTCAGGACCTCCTTGACGCGCCCTGGACCGACGCTGAGGACGGCGATGCGGTCGCAGAGCATCACCGCCTCCTCGAGGCTGTGGGTGACGTAGATGACGGTTTTCCTCTGGCGCTCCCAGATTTCCAGCAGCTCCTCCTGCAGGAGCATGCGCTGCTGCGCGTCAATGTTGGCGAACGGCTCGTCCATGAGGAGAATTTCAGGATCGTGGGCCAGGGCTCGCGCGATGCTGGTCTTCTTCCGCATCCCTTCGCTGAGCTGGAACGGAAACGCATCATCGAAGTTCTTCATGCGCACGACGCGCAGGAAGTGGTCGGTGATGCGCCGGTAGATCGGCAGCGGTTTGCCCTTGATCTCGGGAGAGAAGCCGACGTTGCGCTCGACGACGCGCCAGGGCATCAGCGCGTGCTCCTGGAAGACCATGGCGGTGACGGCTTCACAGCGGCGCTCGCCGGTGAACTGGATGTCGCCGCTCGTCGGCTGATCCAACCCCGCCAGCAGGTGCAGCAGCGTCGTCTTGCCGCAGCCATTCGGGCCGATGATGCCGAAGAACTCGCCATCCTCGACGGTCAGGGTAACGCCGGCAAGCGCCGTGACATCCCCGCGCTGCCGCGACCAGAAGACCTTCGTGACGTCGCGCACCTCAGCCCGCATGACTGACCTGTCCGCCCGCGAGCCCGGACGCGGCGCCCCGCCGCTGGAGGGTCCGGCGCCCACCGCTCATGGACATCGCGCGCCGCGAGGGGCGCGGCACCCGCACGTCATCGCGCCGTCGCGGCTCGGCTCTGATACGTGCGCCCCGTGCGGCCTCTCCCCCCGGCCGGCGGGGTCACAACAACCCCAGGGGCCTGGGCGCTGCCGCGTCGCGTCAACGGGCAACCGGCGCGGAACGGCCCCGCTTGTTCCCTTCCACGCCCTCTGCTCCGTTGGATCGAATTGGCGGAGAAATGCCGGCAGGAGCATAGCACACGCTCCACGCCGTGCAAAGGTGGAGGGCGCTCCACGTCGAACCCGGCCACCCGGCAACGATTCGCGGCGACGGCCCGCAGGTCAGGAAAGGGCGGGATCGAAGAGGACCTGGATGAGATGCCCGTCCGGGTCGGGAACGTAGAAGCTGTAGGCGCCGTCACGGTGGCGTACCGGATCGCCGCAGTTCGGGATGCCGGCGTTGCGCAGGCGCTCCAAGGCGCGGTCCACCTCCTCGGGGCTGTGGACGCGGAAGCCGAAGTGGTCGAGGCGGGGCAGGCAGTCCATGGCTGCCGGGGTCGGGACGGCAGCGGCGCCAGCGGCGGGGATCGGCGGAAGCTGCAGCAGGGCCAGATCATCCTGGCCGCAGGCGAGGAAGGCGATCTCCCCCTCCTCCCGCCAGCGCAGCTCCATCCCGAAAAGGCTCGTGTAGAAGGCGATGGAGCGCTCCAGGTCGCGCACCCGCAGGGCGAGGTGCCCCATGCGGTGGAAGGGAGAGGGGAGAGGCGTCGAAGACTCACCTTCAGCGTTATCCATAGGCTAGCGAAGGCCCTCTGAATTTACCAAGTCTCCCTTTCAATGTCTGAAGCGTGCCCCTTTGACAACTAAGTACACGGTCTGGCACGTTCAGCAACCGCCGCTATGCTGTCGAGAACATCCGAAATCTCATGATCAATCTCTTCTTCATTCATGTAGTTGACTAAGGTATGATAGTGCGTCTTCTGCATCAGATTAGGCAACTTGAGTTCACCGAAGAAGTTTTCAAACAGAATATCAAGAAACTCATCGCTGACTTTCAAATCAGACGACCATGGTGATGGTTTCTTGAGGCTCAGTAACGCCTCCTCAAGCTTGGCGATACATTTCTGCATGGTTTCCTTCCAAATCTCGCCGATCAAAGGACCACCATATCGATTGCACCCTTCATTGACTGCCCACCTGAGAAGAAGCTCCCGAATGCACACATAACATTCAATCTCATATTTCTTCCACATGTATTCCAAAAGAGGCCGATTTTGTTGTAGTTCTCTGCCTATCCTATCAAATAGAGCAAAGCCAACCAGGTCGGGTTTTGCTTCTTGCAGCCCGTAGAAATGTTCTCTGGCGCGGTGCGGTTGATTGAGGACATAAGAAAAAAATACTCTTTCCAATACCTTTTCCGCAGGGTGCCGCAACTTCTTTGCGAATACGCGCAACAACTCGAGACCGGTCGACCCTTCCAGATAAAGAACCCAGCCTGTCAGCTCGGCCTGATAGTACTGATCAAAGCCGATTGACTTGAAGGATTTCAGCACTTGACTGCCGCGATCGTCGATGCGATGGGGTTTGCCCACAAAGGCAACGACGATGTCGCGATCTGCTGCCTCGTTGAGCAGAACCTCGGAATGACTTGCAACCAATAATTGACTATTACATTCACTGGCAACTTCTGTCAGCACATTGTAGATCTGTCTTTGCCTCAGTATTTCAAGGTGAGCATCCGGCTCATCGAGCAACAACACTGCTCCTGGATTCACCTCGAGATGTGAGAGAAGGAGAAGGGTCTGATGCAATCCTCTTCCCGCCGTGGAGAGGTCCAGGGGAATGCCCTCATGTGTCCGATACGACATTTCAATTTCGCCGCGTTCATCTATGTAGACAGGTTTCCGCAACTGGATGCCGAAAAGGCTGTGTATCCGGTCAGATAACTTCTTCCATCGATCCTTCGCCTTGGCATCGCTCGCAATCATGTAACAGAGATTTCGCAAGACCTCCGCGGTACGCCCCTCCCCAAGCCTGACATTGATGGCGCCGACATCAAGTCGGATTTCGTTTGCGGCAAGTCCCGACATAGGGGGAAGAAAAGCTACCCGAACGTGGGACGCCTGCTCAGGAACGGGCATGCGTGGTGGATTCTTTTCTTCAGACATACGTAGGGGACGACAGTATAACGATTCTTCATTCGCGTAATCAAATTCGAGACCACAACGCCATTCTTGACCTGCGGCGACGCCTTCAACCATGATGTCGACGCGAATATTCCGCGTTACCTGCTTGCCCTTAGTCTTGTTAACATCTCGAACATGCAAATTACGCCACAGGAGGTTGGCATTTGGCACTGGCATTGCCAGCAGGTCGCGGCGGTTAATCGTTACGCCGGGACGCTTTTCTGGAGCAGCTTTACCCTTACGTTTCTCATTCCAGCGTTTAAGCCCAATCTCCCAGAGCGCCAGGGCCTGAAGTGCGGTGGTCTTTCCGCAGTTATTCGGGCCGATGAAGACGACAGTTTGACCCAGTTCTACATCAATCTCCTCAAAACACTTAAACTGGCGAACGATGAGTCTGGTCAACATCGCTGAGACGGCATCTCTTGTGAAAAGAGGCAGGGAGGTCAACGACCCTGCCTCTTAGAGTAACGACACAGCCTAAAGGAAGGGCCGCATGCGAGGTCCTTCTCCTGCTCCCTCTCCCTCCTCTTCCGCGCGGAGGTGGGCGCCGCCTGTCGCCGCTAGTGCTTGCCGTTGGACTGTGTGCGGCCGTTGGCGCCGGCGTTCTCTGCCTTCCTCTCCACCGCCGGCGGGTCGTAGGCGTGGTCCTTCTCAACGTTGCAGAGCAACGCCTTGAAGACCGGGAAGCCGGAGATCGGGTCGCGGTTGTCGTGGTCGGTGAGGTGGTTGGTGTTGGCCTCGCGCCACTCCTTCTTCTGCTGCGGGCCGCCGCCGCCGACGTTGCACTCCACGGCGCCGCGCACGATGTCCTCGGTGACGTTGGCGTAAAAGGGCACCCGTCCCCGCCGCGTCGTTACGTAGACGCGATCGCCCTGGTTGATGCCGCGCGGCGCGGCGTCCCGCGGGTGCATCCAGACCTGCGGCTTGTCCTGCAGCTTCAGCAGCCCGAGGATGTTGAGGTGCTGGCTGCGATAGGTGGACTGCAGCCGCAGACCGCTGTTGAGCACGAGGGGGAACTCGCCGAGCAACTCCGGGGTGCTGATCGGCCCTTCCTTCGGTTCCGTGTACTTCGGCAGCGGATCGTGGCCGTGACGGGCGAGGCTGGTGGAGGCGATCTCGTACTTGCCGCTCGGCGTCGGGAAGCCGGGCTTCTTGTCGCCGCGCAGCAGCCCCTTCTCCCACTTCCTGTACTGCATCTCCTTCTTGGGGGTCGGGAAGCCGTCGGGGTTGGAGCGGAACTCCCGCGGCTCGACGAAGCCATCCTTCAGCACCCAGTCCACAACCTCGCGCTCGTTCTGGGGGTAGAGGTGGCCGTAGCCGAGTCGCTTCGCCAGCTCGATGAACGTCACCACGTCACTCCGCGCTTCGCCGAGCGGCTCGATGATCCTCTCGCGGTACTGGACGTGGCCGAAGGGGTACGCCATGTAGCCTTCGTTCTCGTAGAGCGTGGTGGCGGGGAGGAGGTAGTCGGCATGCGGCGCGTCGATGCTCAGGAAGCGGTCGATCACCACCACCAAGTCGAGCTTCTCGAGACAGCGGCGCCAGAGCTCCGGCTGCGGGAAGGAGATCATCATCGCGGCGCCGCAGATCACCAAGGCTTTCACCGCGTACGGGTCCCCTTCGAGGATGGCGCGCGGCAGCTCAAGGGCATGGGCCGTATCGGTCATCTCGCAGAAGAGGGGGTACGTGTCGGCGCCGATCGGGGGCTTGCCCTTCGGCGCCTCGATGACGTTGCGCGTCACCGAGGGAGGAGCAGGCATGCGGAAGCACCAGGCGCCGGGTTGATCGAAGTTGCCCGTGATGGCCATGAGGATGAAGGTGGCGCGGATGTTCTGCACGCCGCTGTTGGTGTACTCGAGGCCGGTGTAGGAGCAGAAGCCCACCCCCTGCGTGGCGGCGATCTCCCGCGCCAGCCGGCGGATGGTCTCGGCGGGCACCCAGGTGATTTGCGCCGCCTTCTCCGGCGTGAACTCCTTCACGTACTGCCGCAGCTCGTCGAAGCCGACCGTCCAGTTGTCGCAGAACTCCTTGTCGTACAGCCCCTCCTCGATCACCACGTTGATCATCGCCAGGGCCAGGGCGCCGTCGGTGCCGGGACGGATCGGCACCCATTCGTCGGCGATCTTGCCGGTCTCGGTGCGCACGTGGTCAATGACGATCACCTTCGAGCCGCGCCGGCGGGCCGCCAGGAGTTGTTTCCACTTGAACGGCGGCGAGTCGGTCGGCGGGTTGCCGCCCCACACCACGATGAGGTTGCTGTGCTCGTAGTCGATCGAGAGCATCTTCTCCGGCTTGCCGAAAGTGGTCATCGGGGCAAGGATTCCGTAGGAGACATAACAGAGGGAGCCGGCGCCGAAGGTGTTGGGAGAGCCGAGGGGGAAGAAGATATTGCTGCAGGCGTTGTGCATGCGCCGCACGGCGAAGATGTTGTTCAGCGAGATGTCGAAGGAGCCGCGCCCGAAGTAGTTGGCGATGCTCTCCGGCCCGTGCTCGGCGGCAAGCGCCTTGATCTTCGCGGCGATGCCGTCCAGCGCCTCATCCCAGGAGATGCGCTCGAACTTGCCGGAGCCGCGCTCGCCGACCCGTTTCATGGGGTACTTCAGGCGATCTTCGGAGTAAATGATCTCATTCGAGTAGGCGCCCCTGGTGCAGAGAATGCCCATCGGGTGGCCCTTCACCGGCTTGATGCTCTCCAGCTTGCCGTCGACAAGCTTGATCGTCTCATAGCAGCCGGCGGGACAGATTCCGCAGATGCCCTTCTTGTATTCCACCCGCGGCGCGGCCTGTGGCGTCGCGGCATCTTTGGCGGTCAGCACGGTATCCATGGGGACCCCTTCTTCCCTGGGTGACGCAGGCGCGCTCATCGTCAATCCTCGTGGTATGGTCACTATAAATCACGCGACACTCTGTTTCAAGCAGAAAGGCGCGGTCGGCTGGGGGGGCGCAGCCCGCGGCGGCGCCCTGCCGGCAGGCGCCCCTCAACGCGCGCGGTGGCGTTGGCGAATGGCGTAGACGCCGACGGCGGTGACCCCAACCGCGACACTGTTGAGCCAGAAGGCCGGTCGGTAGCTCTGCCCCAAGTCGAAGATCGCGGCGGCGATGACCGGCCCGGTCATGGCGCCCACCTGGTGGGTGAAACCGACGACTGAGAAGAGCACCGCGTGCGAGCGCTTGCCGTAGAGGTCGCCGACGATGGCGGTGGTGAGCGGGATCGTGGTGAGGTAGCCGAGGCCGAAGAGGAAGACACCGAGGTAGAGCGTGGCGGGGGTGGGCGTCACCAGGATGACGAAGAGGCCGAGGAGGCGGACCGCATACGCGAGCGCCAGCGGGATGCTGCGCCCGATGCGGTCCGAGATCGGTCCCGCGATGAAAACCGCTGGAATCCCCACCACGGTCATCAGGCTGAGGGCGAAACCGGCGGTCAGGGGTGAGATGCCCTCGCCGACGGCGTAGATGGGGAGGTGGTTGATGAGCGTCGATTCGCTGAAGCCGCACACGAAGTAGCTGAGGAGGATGGCGTGGTAGGAGTACGTGCGGAGGACCTGTGGCAGGGTGACGCGTTCCTCCCCGACCTGCCGCGGCAACGCCGCGGCCGGCAAGGCGCTGCTCGAGACGGCCTTGGCGGCGCCGCCGGGCGCGTCCGGCCGCTTTCCTGCCGGCCGCGTTGCCGGCGTCTCCGTCCGCGGCCCCTCCGGGACGCCGTCGACCGGCAGCCCCATCGCTGCCGGGCTGGCGCGCATGAAGATGAGGTTGAGCGGCAACATCACGATGATGAGCAGGCCGCCGAGCGCCTGGTACGTGTGCCGCCAGCCGATGCTGCCGATGAGGGCGCTGATGACGACGAACATCACCGCATTGCCGATGCCGTGGCCGATCGTCATGAGGCTCAGCGCCGTGCCGAGCCGGCGCGTAAACCAGCGCGTGGTGGCGATGGAGTTCGGGATGATGCCGCCGAGGCCGATCCCCGCGGCAAGCAGCACGCCGAAGCTGAGGTAGAGGTGCCAGACGGCGCTCGCCAGGCTGTTCAGGATGGCCCCCGCGCCCATGAACATCAGGCCCAGCGGGATGATGAGCCGCGGGCTGAAGCGATCGAAAAGCTTGCCGATGCTGAGCTGCATGAGGCCGTAGACCATCATGGCCAGGCTGTAGGCCGCCGCCAGGGAGGCCCGCGGACCGCCGAACTCCTCGAGGATAGGCTGGAAGAAGATGCCGAAGGAGTACACCGTCGCGGTGCCGAAGAAGAGCGTCAGCGACGTGAGGCCGGCGATGACCCAGCCGTAGTAGAGAGGCGCGGCGCGGCGCGGGGCTGCAGGGGTCATCCGCGTGGAACCTCGAGAGGGGAGGAGGAGAAAGGGCGGCGCCCGGCGCCGAGGCGACCCGGCGCTCCCGCCAGGAGGGAGCCGGCAGCCAGGCTGAGGGAAACACCCGGCGGTCTGCCGCCGCCATTCGTCCGCTGCGGCGTGAGGAGTCCCCGCGCTGAGAGCGGCGGCGGAGCACCCGCGCCGGCGGCTCCGCCCTGCGGCGCCGCGCCTCCTTGCAGGCCGGCAGCGATGACGCGCCGTCCACGATCGGCGCCCGGAACGCGCGCCGCGCCCGCTTAGCCGGCGGCGCCCAGGAAGTACGGGATGATCCGTTCACCGATGAGCTGAATCGCCTCGGCGGGGTCCGGTCCCAGCGGCGCCTTCAGGATGAGGTGCCGCACGCCTGCGTCGGCCACTTCGCCGATGCGCCGCACGGCGTCCTTCTCGGTGCCGCAGATGGTGAACTCGGCGGCGAGCTCGTCGCTCAGGCAGGCGGCGGCGGCCTCGTGGTTGCCGCGCGCCGCCTCTCGCATGGCTGCTTCACGCCGCCTGGGAGAGCCCGGCCAGGTCCGGCAGATGCCGCAGCAGCTCCTCCTTGGCGCGTCGCAGCGCCAGGCGGCGGTCGCCGCCGAGGGAGGCCCAGCAGCTTGCCGCCACGTCGAGGAGGGCGGCATCGCGGCCGCTGGCGCGCGCCCCCGCCTCGATGTTCTCCCGCGCCATCGTCACCGCCGCCGGCGCCAGCAGGGCAGGCGAGTGGGCGCCGTCCGCGATCTCCCCCACCAGGCGAAACCCCACCGGGCCGGTGGTGCCGAGGTAGATCGGCACCTGGGCGCGCCGCGGCGTGAAGGCCAGCCCGAAGGAGGGCTCCACCTGAAAGACCTCGCCGCGGAATCCCTCCTTGCCGCCGGCAAGCGCCTGGCGGATCAACGCCACCGCCTCGCGCAGGGCGCGCACGGGCCGCGGCATCGGGGTGTGGAGCGCTTGGTGGTGGAAGGAATCGCCCCGACCCAGACCAAGGAAGGCGCGCCCGCCGCTCAGCTCGTCGAGGGCCGCGACGTTGGCGGCGGTGAGCAGCGGATGCCGCAGGTACGGGTGGGTGACCGAGGGGCCGAGCTGGACGCGGCGCGTCTGCTGCGCGAGGAAAAAAAGGATACCCCAGCAGGAAACGAAGTGCGGAACGTCATCAACGATGAGCAGGGAGAAGGCGTAGCGCTCGATGAGGGCGGCCAGCCGACCATACGCCGCGAAGCTCAGGTTGGGCGGCACACCGATGCTGAAGCGGATCATGCTGGTTTCCTGCGCGCGCGTCCCCGGCGCTCTGCAGGCCACGATACGAACCGGCGTCCGCCCTGTCAATGAAGGTTGCCGCCAGGGAGCGGGAGAGGCCGCGGCGGGCGCCGGACTCCGCCGCGTGTTGCCACTGCCAGGCGAGGGATGTACAGTACATGGTGAGGAGAGGAGACGAGGCGCGCCGGCGCCCCGTGGCCCGTCTGCCTCGCGGGCGCCTTCCGCCGGCGGGGGGTCTCCTGGTCCACGCGCCTGCGGCCCGGGCTGCGGGGTGCGTGGCCGCGGAGCGGCGGGGGATGGCTGCCGCTCTGCCGGGTTACCTCGAGATACCATGAAACCTCTTGCTCGGAGCTTTGAAGAAATCCACAGATTGCGCGGATGACGCAGATTCAATCGGCGTGAATCGGCGCAATCTGCGGATTATCAAGTTCATGGCGTTGTTCGCTCCACCCCACGCCATACCCACCCTGGCGTCTTCCCAGGAGATCGACCATGAACAGGCTTTCCATGGCTGAAATCCCGCAGCTCCAAAATCCCCTCCTCCTCGTCGCTTTTGCCGGGTGGAATGACGCCGCGGAGTCGGCGACGACGGCGGCCAAGTTCCTCATCGATCGGCTCGGGGCCACGAAGTTCGCCTCCATTGATCCCGAGGAGTTCATGAATTTTTCCGAGCAGCGGCCCCTGGTGAGCCTGCACGAGGGCGCCACGCGGGTGCTCACCTGGCCCACGACCGACTTCTATTCCGTGCGCGATCCGCGGCTGCTGCGCGACCTCGTCATCGGTCTGGGGGTCGAGCCGCACCTGAAGTGGAAGACCTACACGCAACTCATCGGCGAGGTCATCAGAGCCTGCAACGTCACCATGGTCGTCAGCCTTGGGGCGCTGCTCACGGACGTGGTGCACAGCCAGGCGGTGCGCATCTCCGGCCTCAGCACCGATGTCGAGCTGGCGCGCCGTCTGAAGCTCGACCTGTCGCGCTACGAGGGTCCCACCGGCATCGTCGGCGTGCTTCACGATCACCTGCGCCGCGAGGGCATGCCGTCGCTCAGCCTGTGGGCGAACTGCTCGCACTATATCCGCGCCATCCCCAATCCGAAGGCCGCCCTTGCCCTGGTTCGGCAGGTGCTGCGCATCCTGGACTTCACCCTCGACCTGAGCGTCCTGGAGCGCGCCGCGGCTGCCTTCGACCAGCAGATTTCGGAGCTCATCGCGCGGGACCCAAAGCTCGCCTCCTACGTGAAGCAAATGGAGCTGCGTGACGAGGCGGGCGGCGCGGCCGAGGAGAGCGCGGCGCGCGAGCACGAACCGAGCCTGCCAAGCGGCGATGCCCTCGCCGAGGAGCTGCAGCGCTTCCTGCGCGACCAGGGGAAAAGAAAAGAGGGCTGAGGGCGCGGCGCACGGCGCGCTCAGCGGCCGCGCTGGGGTTGGCGAGAGGCGCCACGGGGGCGGTGGAGGCAAGATGTGCCGCGCCGCCGCCTCTCTGGCGGCGACTGCTCGCGGCTCAAACTGCAGCCCTGGATCGTCCGTCAAACAAGGATGAGGCCCACCCCCCCAACGACCGTCACGGCGCCCAGCACCACCCGCCAGGTCACCTGCTCCACCTGGCGCAGAAAGAGGGCCGAGAAGACCATGGCGAAGAGGGGGGTCGTATTTGACAGCGGCGAGACCATGCTCAAATCGCCGCCGCGCAACGCGTGGAAGCTCAGAACCTGCCCAAGAGAGGTGACGGCGGCGCCGGCCAAGAAGTACGGCAGCGACCGCCGCGGGAAGCGGAGCTTGCTGCGACCCCCGAAGAGCACTGTGCCGCAGAGCGTGGCCAGCCAGGACGTGGAGATGGTGACCATGGCGGCGAGCACGGGGTGGGGCACAAAACCGAGCCCGAGCTTGCGGAAGAGCTGCGAGACGCCGGCCAGGCAGGTCGCCGCAATGGGGATGGCGAGGTCGCGGCTGCGCCAGGTCTTCGGCGTCCGCGGCGGTTCGAGGGAGATGAAGATGATGCCGCCGATCACCGCCAGGGTGCCCAGGAGCGTAAAGACCGTCGGTTCCTCGCCAAGGAAGAGGATCGCCAGGAACACCGAGATGAGCGGGGTGGAGGAGCGGATCGGCTGCGTGCGGGCGACGCCGAGGCGCCCGTAACTCCAATACGTGATCGTGCGGACGATGGCGGGTTGCAGCAGGCCGCTGGCGACGAAGAAGAGGTACCCCGCCGAGAAGGGCGGCCACGATGCGCCGGTGGTGAAGAGCAGCGCCGTGAGGACAACCGCGTTGCCGCTGATCGACAGGAGGGCCGCCGACGTGGCGTTCGACGTCGCCATGCCATGACGCACCAGGACGGCGTTCGCCCCCCAGCAGACCGCCGCGGTGAGGGCCATGAGCTCGTAGATGGGGAAGGTCGCCACGCAGTGATCTTCGCTTGCCGGTCTGCCGGGCTGCGGCAGCCGTGAGACGCCCCCCCTGATGGTAGGGGCGGGGCTTGCCCCGCCCGGAGCGCCGTTCTGCCGCGCCTCAGCAGCCGTGAGTCGCCCGGTCCCGGGGTGGGGGGAGAGGAAGTCCGCGCAGGCTCCCCGGGTGGATCGGCAGGCAGCGTAGGCGAGGAAGCGGTGCGACGCAAGCCCAGCGCGCAAGGACGCCGGTGATTCGGGCGCGGCAAACGGCGCCCCTACGACCTGCAACCCCAGCCCGCAAGGAAGCCGCAAGCCGTGGACCCCTGTGAAGACCGCTACGCCGCCCTCTGCGCGAAGGTGGACGCCTTTTGCCGCCGCGGCGCGCCGGCGCTACCCGCAAGGCCTGACGTGTAATGCCGGCTGTGATGGCTGCTGCCAGCGGCAGTTCAGCGTCTGGCGGCTCGAGGCGGCGGCCATGCGGCGGGCTTACGAGGCCTTGCCCGCGGCGCCCAGCGCGCGGGTGCGGGGCCGGGCCCTGGCCTACGAACGCCGGCCCCCGCCGCTGGCCGCGCCCTGCCTCTTCCTCGAAGGCGGGCGCTGCTTCATCTACGAGGCCCGTCCGATCATCTGCCGCAGCCAGGGCTTGCCGCTGCGCAGCCGGGAGATTGCCGCGCCGGACCACCTCACCTGGTGTCCCCTGAACTTCAAGGGCTTTGCCCTTGCGGACTTCGACCCCAGCGCGGTGCTCAACCTCGATACGGTGAACCGTCTGCTCGCCGGGCTGGTGCGCGAGGAGGAGGCGGAGCGCAGCGGGGCCACGGGCAGTCCCGGGCGACGCCTGACGATGACCGACATCGTGCTGCGGCCGGAGCGCTGCGAGCCCCTTGCCGTGAAGGAAGGGTGATGGGGTTCGAGGAGAGGGAGGGGGATTTGGGCGAGAAGAAGGGCGAGGAGGAGCGACAGCAGCGCTCCTGATCCCGTCGGCTGGAGGCTCTCCTTTCCTGCCTCGCTCTCGGTCGGCGTAGAGGCAGACTCAGACACGAAACCCCACCGCTACGCTTTGCGGTGGGGTTTCTCCTGCGTCGGGCCGCCGGGGAGCCGGCGCGCGCCAGACTCCGCACGGGGCGATCACGTCACGCCGCGGTGAGGACCGGCGGCGCCGCCGAGGTCTGGTAGCTCTCCAGCAGCTCGGTAATGAGCGGGTGCTCGCCGCAGATGGGGCAGTCGCGGTCGCGGCGCAGCTTCACCTCGCGGAAGCTCATGTCGAGCGAGCTGTAAATGAGCAAGCGGCCGATGAGCGGATCGCCCTTGCCAAGGATGAGCTTCACGGCTTCGGTGGCTTGCAGCGTGCCGATCAAGCCTGGGAGGACCCCCAGGACGCCTGCCTCGCTTCAGTTGGGGACCAGCCCCGCCGGCGGCGGCGCCGGGAAGAGGCAGCGATAGCACGGCCCGCGACCGGGCGCGAAGACCGTTGCCTGGCCTTCGAACTGAAAGATGCTGCCGTGCACCACCGGCGTTCCCGTCAGCACCGAGGCGTCGTTCACCAGGTAGCGGGTGGGGAAGTTGTCGCAGCCGTCCACGACCAGGTCGTACTGCTTGAAGAGCTCGATGGCGTTCGCCTCGGTGAGGTGCTCGGGGTAGCTGATGACCTGCACGTCCGGGTTGAGGTCCGTGATGACCTGCCGGGCGATCTCCACCTTCGGCTTGCCGATGACCTTGGTGTTGTACATGATCTGCCGCTGCAGGTTGCTGCTGTCGACCACATCGGCGTCCATGATCCCCATGGTGCCCACACCGGCGGCCGCCAGGTAGTACGCGGCGGGCGTGCCCAGGCCACCCATCCCCACCAGCAGCACCTTGGCGTCCAAGAGCCTCTTCTGCCCCGCCTCGCCCACCTCGTTCAGGAGGAGGTGGCGGCTGTAGCGCACCACCTGCTCGTCGGTGAATTTGCGCGGCTTCATCGTGGGGTAGCCGGCGTTCTTCCAGCGACCAAACCCTCCCTCCATCGAGAGGACGTTGGCGTACCCCATGTCTTTCAACGATTTGGCCGCCAGGGCCGAACGGAAACCACCAGCGCAGTAGGTGACGATGGTGGCATCGTGGTCCGCTTGCAGGGAGCCGATCTTCGACTCCAGCACGCCGCGGCCGACGTACTGCGCCCCGTCGATGTAGCCGTCGCGATACTCATCGGCCTCGCGCACATCGATGAGCGTGAAGCGCTCGCCGGCGTCAAGCATCCGCTTCACTTGATCGACCGTCACCTCACCGATCTGCTGCTTGGCTTCCTTCACGAGATCCTGGAAACTCTTGGCCATCCCGCTCTCCCCTGCGTGGTGGAGTGTCTCACCGGCAATTAACGAGAATCAATCTTGATTGGACTGCTCAGCTTTTTTAAGAATAATACTTCCGCACCCTACCGTCAAGGGTGAAGCGGAGAGAAAGGTGAGGCGCGGCCGGGCTATTTTCCCGCGGCGGCGCCAACGCTCGCGGCGACAGGCGGGTCGGCGGGGTGTATCCTATATTTGAAGGATGTGCCTCTCCGCTCCTAAGCAGGAGGCGCGCCAGCGCTTCCCTGGGTGCTGCCGCGGCGTGGCGGCGCGCCTGGCGCGCGGCGCACAGGTGGCGCGGTGCGATCGCCAGGCCCGCGCCCCCCGGCTGGCGGCCGTGGGCTAGGAATCCCAGCTCGTCGGCGGGGGCCGGGAATGACTCCTGCCTTGTCTGCGAAGCAGCCGAGATGATTGAACTGAAGAATGTGACGAAGACCTACCGCCAGGGACACCAGGCGGTGGTGGCCCTGAAGGGCGTCAACCTGACCATTCCCGACGACCAGTTCTGGGTGCTGATGGGGACAAGCGGCAGCGGCAAGAGCACGCTGCTGAACCTCGTCGGCTGCCTCGATTTCCCCACCAGCGGCGAGGTGCTGCTGGAGGGCAGGAGCACGAGCCGGCTCAGCGATGAGGACCTGTCGCTCCTGCGCCGGCGGCGCATCGGCTTCGTCTTCCAGTTCTTCAACCTCCTCCCCACGCTGACGGCGCGGGAGAACATCGCCCTGCCGATGCTGCTCGACGGCCGGACCATGGAGGCGGCGCGCCCGAAGGTGGAGGCCCTGCTCGAGGCGGTGGGCCTGGCGCAGCGCGCCGAGCATCGCCCCGATGAGCTCTCCGGCGGCGAGATGCAGCGGGTCGCCATCGCCCGCGCCCTGATCAACGATCCCCTCGTGCTCCTCGCCGACGAGCCGACCGGCAACCTCGACTCGCGCACCGGCGGCGACATCCTCGAGCTGCTGCGCCGGATCACCAAGGAACGCGGCGGCACCCTCCTCCTGGCCACCCACGACCAGCGCGCCGCCGAACTCGCCGACCGCACCATCTTCATCCAGGACGGGGAGGTGGTGTAAGATATTAGAAGTGGTGCATGCAGGACTGTGGAAGGTCCTGACTTTGCTTTCACAACCGAAGATGAAGATAAGCCGCACAAACATGAGCTAAACCGCGAGCGAGAAATTAGGATTGACGCGCGTAGGTTATACGTGTGAGCAACGAAATGACTGCGAGGACCCGTGCGGTATGAGCTCCGATTATCCAAAACATCATCGCCGCTCTATACGGCTAGAGAGCTACGATTATTCTCAGCCTGGGGCTTATTTTGTGACCGTTTGTACTCGGAATCGCGCCTGTGTGTTAGGCCACATTACCGATGGCCAAATGAGGTTGAATTCCCATGGTGCAAGTATTCAGGCCTGTTGGCAGGAATTACCGCAGCGTTATCATCACGTAGGATTGGATTCTTTTATCGTGATGCCGAACCACCTGCACGGCATTCTTGTTCTCAGCGCTGATCGTAGGGGCGGTTCGCGAACCGCCCCTACACCTTGTGTTGAACAGAAACCCTTGGGTAGGCTAATCGGGGTGTTCAAAACCGTCTCTACGAAACGTATCAATGAAATGCAGGGCGCACCGGGAAGAACGATATGGCAACGCAATTATTTCGAGCGCGTCATTCGGAATGAGGAGGAATTGCGTCACATTCGAGAATATCTCGTGACTAACCCTTCACGCTGGGCAGTGGATCGAGAGAATCCAGAGGTTGTTCGCCGTTTCAAGAGTAAGGCCAAGTTTCCAATTCACCCCGACATCTGTGACAACGTTACAGCGATGTTTGAACTGCTAGGATGAAGGATCGATGAAAACGCTTCAACTGTGTGCAACAATTTCTTAAGTCTCGTCACTGACACTCCGACGCTAGCTAGCTGGTAAGCAGTGAACCCGAGGAAGAGGGGAAAAGACCCCCTTCAAGGATTCCCCCATGCTCACCCTCCTGCGCGTCGTCAGCCTGCGCTACTACCGCGCCAACCTCTTGCGCACCGCCATCACGGTGCTGGGGGTGACGCTGGGGGTGGCGGTGCTGGCGGCGATCCGCATCACCAACGTGAGCACGCTGCGGGCCTTCGAGCGCTCGGTGGAGGCCATCGCCGGGCGGGCGCGGCTGCAGGTGATGAGCGACGGCGGCAGCTTCGATGAGCGGCTGCTCCCCATCGCGCGGCGGCAACCGGGCGTGGCGGCGGCGGCGCCGGTGGTCGAGGCGCGCATGCTCGTGGCGGGCACGCCCGGCGAGATGCTCCCGGTGGTCGGCGTCGACCTCCTGGCCGATCGGGCCGTGCGCGACTATGACTTCAAGCGGGGGCCGCGCGAGAGGCGCGGGGCGGCGAGCGCAAACGGGGCGGACGCGGCGCCGCAGCCCGCCCCCCTCGACCTCCTCGTCCAGCCCAACGCCATCCTCCTCAGCGAGCGTTTCGCCGAGCGCTATGGCCTGCGCGTCGGCTCGCGCCTCGACCTCTTCACCCCCACCGGCAAGAAGCAGTTCGAGATCAAGGCGCTGCTCGGCTTCCAGGGGCCGGCGCGGGCGCTCAGCGGCAACTTCGCGGTGCTCGACATCGCCGCGGCCCAGGTGCACCTCGAGAAGCTCGGCCGGCTCGACCGCATCGACGTGGCGCTGCAGCCGGGATTCCCGCTCGATGACGTGCAGGCGCGCCTGCAGCACGCCCTGGGGGAGCGTGTGCGGGTGGAGCGGCCGGAGAGCCGCACCGCCTCCGTCGAGCAGATGCTGCGCTCCTTTCACGTCAACCTCTTCGCCCTCAGCCTCATCGCCCTCTTCGTGGGCATGTTCCTCATCTACAACACCGTCTCCTTCGCCGTGGTGCAGCGCCGCAAGGAGATCGGCATCCTGCGCTCCCTGGGGGTGACGCGGCGCAGGATCGGCTGGCTCTTCCTCGTCGAGACGCTCGCCCTGGGGTTCGCCGGATCAATCCTCGGCCTCCTCCTCGGCCTTCTCCTCTCGAAGGGAGCGCTGCAGCTCGTCTCGAACACGGTGACGACCCTCTTCATCCTGGTGAGCGTGCGGGACCTGACGGTGACGCCAGGGACGGTGCTGCTGGGGCTGGTCCTTGGCACGCTGAGCGCGCCGCTCTCGGCGCTGCCGCCGATCGTGTCCGCCACCTGCGTGGCGCCCACCGCGGCCCTGCAGCGGACGGGGGCCGAACTGGCGTTCCAGCAGCGGGGGCTGCGCCGGGGGGTGGCGCGGCTCACCCTCGCGGGGATCCTCGGCTTGCTGCTCGCCTGGGTGTTGGCGGGACTGAAGGCGGTGAACGACGTGCCCCTCTTCGGTTACGCCGCCTGCTTTGTCACCGTGCTGGGGGCGGCGCTCCTGATGCCGCTCGGCACGCTTCTCGCCACGCGCCTGGCGCGGCCGCCGCTGGAGCGGCTCTTCGGCATCGAGGGGCGCCTCGCCGGCGACAACCTGCGCAGCTCGCTCGGCCGCACCTCGATTGCAATCGCCGCCCTCATGGCGGGGTTCGCCATGGTGGTGAGCGTCGGCACCATGATCCACAGCTTCAAGCAAACGGTGACCGCGTGGGTGGAGCAGACGGTGCGCGCCGACCTGGTGATCAATCAGGCCTCTCCCGTCTCCAGCTCGGCGAACGTGAAGATGCCGGCCCGCATCGCAACGGAGATCGCCAGCGTGGAGGGCGTGGCGGAGGTGGACCGCTTCAAGGCCGTGAACGTGCGCTACCGCGGCCGGCCGGTGTTCATGGCGGTTGGCGAGCTGGACATCTTCGGGCGTTACAGCCGCTTCTTCTTCCTGGAAGGGAGGAAGACCGAGGCCCTGCGGCAGGTCATCGAGAACGGCGCCGTGCTCATCTCCGAGAACTTCAGCGTCAGGACGGGCCTGCATCGCGGCGACACCCTGCGCCTCGCCACGCCGTCCGGACCGGCTGAGTTCCCGATCGCCGGGGTCCTGCTCGACTACACCTCCGATCGCGGCACGATCACCATCGACCGCCGGACGTTCCTGAAGTACTGGCAAGATGACCTCGTCGACACCCTCGGCGTCTTCCTGCGGCCGGGCTTCGATCCGCAGGCCGTCGCCCAGGCCATCACGCGGCGTTTCGGCGAGCGCTACAGCCTCTTCGTGATGACCAACAAGGCCTTCAAGGCGGAGATCGTGAAGATCCTCGATCAGTCGTTCCAGATCACCTATGCCCTGGAGATCATCGCCATGATCGTGGCCCTCCTCGGCATCCTCAACGCCCTCTTCGCCTCCATCATCGAGCGCACGCGAGAGATCGGCATCCTGCGCTCCGTGGGCGCCGTGGCCCGGCAAATCCGGCGCATCGTCATGGTCGAGGCGGCACTCATGGGGCTGGTGGCGGAACTGACCGGGTTCCTCACCGGCGTGGCGCTGGCCTACCTCCTGATCAACGTCATCAACAAGCAGTCGTTCGGCTGGACCATCCAGACCGCCTATCCGGCGGCGTTCCTGATCGTCTCCACCCTCGTCATCTTCCTCACCGCCTGCCTGGCCGGCTACCTGCCGGCACGCCGCGCCGCCGCCACCGATCTGAAGGAAGCCCTGCACTACGAGTGACGCTCCCCAGAGGCAGGGTGAACCGCCGCCGGAACGTAGCATGCTCCCAGGTTTCCTTGCCACAGGGTGGGCTTTGTTAACGGTGGCGGGTTCGGTTGGAGCGCCTATACTGTACGGTACAGTTTGACGCTCATCGAGGCAGCAACCTGAAGCAGGCGGGCGCTCCGAGGCGGAAGGACGGTGTGCGCCGCAAGCGCAGGCTGCTGCCGCACGGCGCGGTTTCAGGGCGGGCTCCGACGCGGGGTTCGCGCGTCAACTCTGACCCACGATGATGGAGGACGACGACGTAGCGCTGCAGGTGCATGCCCGCGGCGCGCCATGGAGGAATGGAGGGAGCCATGTCTTCACGTACACTGGTGGTGATCACCGCTGGCGCCCCACAGCCTCACTTCTCCCCTCTCTCAGCCACCCATGATCGGGCTGCCACCTCATTTGCGGGCGCGTATCGAATCATCGACTTCGCCCTCAGCAACTGCCTCAATTCCGGTCTGCGACGCATCCTCGTTCTGACGCCATCCCACGCCCGGGACCTCCGCGACCACCTGGGCGCGAATTGGGGCCAGCTCAACACCTCGGCGTCCGAGTTTCTCCTCACCCTCTCGCCGGAGGAAATCGCCGGCGCCGTGGAGTCCGCGGAGCAAGGTGACGGCGCGGCGCTCTGCCACAGCCTCTCGTACATCGCCAGCGTGGCGCCGGACCTCGTGCTCGTCCTCGCCGCAAATCAAATCTATGCCCTGGACTATGGCGCCCTCGTCGACTTCCACCTCAGCAAGGGCGCCGGCGCAACCGTGGCGGCCTTCCCGGTGGCAGCGGACGAAGTCCAGCGCTACCACATCCTGGAGGTCAACGCGCAGGCGCGCGTCATCAGCCTGGAAGAGCGGCCGGCTTCGTTCATGCCGCTCGATGCCTCGATCCCGCCGCTTGCCTGCATGGGCGTCTACCTCTTCACCCACGATGTGCTGCGCGGCATCCTCCTTGAGGCGAGCGCCGATGCCGGCGGCAGCCGGTCGCTGGCAGGAGACTTCCTGCCCGCCCTGGTGTGGAACGAGCAGTTTTACGCCTACCGCGTCCCCCGCGCCGAGCGCCCCTTCTTCTGGCGGGAGATCAGCACCGTCGATGACTACTGGGCGGCCTCCATGGAGCTGCTGACGAACCCGGCGGCGTTCGACCCCACCGACCCGGCGTGGCCGATGCGCGCGGCGGCGCGGCAAGCCAGCATGCCGCCCGCGCTCGTGCGGCACTTTCGACCAACCTCCGCGGCCCCGGCCGGGGTGGAGCAGTCGATCGTGGCCGACGACTGCCGCGGCAGCGGCGCCCAGGTGCTGAAGTCGGTGCTCTCCCCGGGAGTGCGGCTGGGGGCCAACTCGAGCCTCGTCGAGTCGGTGCTGCTCGAAGAGACCGCGGTAGGAGAGAACTGCCGCCTGAGCCGCGTCATCCTCGACCGTGGGGTCGCCATTCCAGCGGATACGGAGATCGGCCTCAACCCAGAGGAGGATCGCCGCTGGTTCCACGTGACTCCGAACGGCATCGTCGTGGTCACGGCGGAGAGCATCGAGCGCTACGAGCGCGGCCGGCTGCGGCCGACCAAAGTCGCGGCACGCGATGGGACGAACCACAACCCCAGCGACGCGCACGCCGTCCCCTGACGTCGGGCCATGGGGGGAACGACATCAATTCGGGCACCTCGCCAGGACGGCACGGTTCCGCGCACTGGCGGCTCCAGTGAAGAAGTTCCAGCACTGCGGGGCTGGCATCCTGCCCTTCGAGGTACCCCCTTCTCGCCAGCCTCACCGCGTGTAGAGCCGTTCCGCCACTGAGAGATCTCCCGCTGTGGTGGCGGCCTGAAAGCGTAGCGCCAAGGGCACGGGCAATCCAGGAAGGGGGAAGGGGAGGTCGGCGAACTCGAGGCTGGCAAGCTCTCCAGCCACCTCCAGGCTGCCAATCCCCGCGGAGATCAGCTCGCCGAGCGCCGCTGCTTCAAGGACGAGCGCCTCCCCCACGCTGAGGCGCAGGCTCGCCACATCCAGCGCCGACAGGGGGGAGAGGGTCAGGCGCAGGGTGAAGGTGGGGGTGGTGATGGCGCCGCTCTCCGGGCTGATGGTCAGCAGCAACCTGTCGCCCGCCGCGACCTGCTGCTCCAACGGCAGGCGAAGCATGGTGTCCGCCTCGAAGTTCGGCACCCAGAGCGCGCCGTCCAGCGGGTTGATCCCCAGGTCCGCCGCGCTTTCCAGGTTATCGAGAATGACCTGCCGCTCGCCGGCGGGCGCGAGGCGCGTCACCCTGCCGCGGCTGAACTCCGAGACGTAGAGGTTTCCCGCCGCATCCAGCGCCAGTCCGTCGAGGCCGCGAAAGCCGTCCGCCACCACCTCGAAGCTCCCCGGCCCGCGGCGGCGGAGCACCCGGTCGTTCACCGCCAGCAGCAGCGTCCCGCCGGGCTCGCAGAGCAGGCCGTTCACGCCGGCGAGCCCCTCCGCCTCCAGCGTCACCAGCCCCTCGGGGGTAACACGGAAGACGCGACCCGCGCTTGAGTCGCTCACCCAAATGTTCCACGTGGAACATATGGCGACATCATTGAGAAATGAAGGGGTTACGGGGAATTCTTGCGGGCCCGCCAGGAGCTGCGCGTCACCGTCGGCGTCCACCCGCCAGAGGCGATCGACATCGCTCACCACGAGGCGACCGCCGGGGTCGAAGGCCAGCCCCTTCGGATCGTTGAGGCCGGCGGCGAAGGGATCGGCAAGGACGTTGCCCGCGGCGTCGAGCTGAGTGATGCGGCCATCACCGTCCGCCGCGCCGGGGTTGAAGGCGCCGATGTTGGAGACGTAGACCCGTCCCTGGCGGTCAAACGCCACACTCTCCGGCGTGGCGAAGCCGGGGAGGCGCAGCGGCTCCTGGGCCTCGGCCGCGGCGGCGAGGAGGGCGCCGGAGAAGGCGCGCCAGAGAGCAGGCGGGGAGAGGCTCGGGACGCCGGCAAGGGTGGAGAGGAGGATGAGGAGGCGCGCCAGCTTCGGGGCGAGGCCCAGGGCGAACCCCAGCCTGGCGAGGTGGCGTCTCTGCCGCGTGCCGCTCATCGGCGGCCTCCCTGCGCCAGCACTGCCTGCCGAGCGCGCCTGCCGCCGCCACAGGTGAAGGAATGGAGGGGAGACGCCACTACGAGAAGCTCATGCTGCAGTAGCTCACGGTGGCTCCGCCGTTGGCTTCGAGCTGCTTGATGAAGCTGTACCTCAAGAGGCGGCCTTCGGAGGCCTCGATGGTGCGCAGAAAGGCGTAGATGGGGGCGAGACCGCAGATGCGTCGGCGCTCCTGGTGGGGGTGCGCGCTGCGGAAGAAGGCTTCGGCATCGAGCGCCTCGGCATGGCGCAGCAGGTCGCGGTCGGCCGCGGCCATGCCGCGCAGCTCTCCCTCGGTGGGGGGACGCGGGTCGCCATAGCGCTGGCCGATGTGGCAGAGGTCCACGCTGGCCACGAGGCAGACGCGCTTCCCCGAGGCGGCGATGCCGGCGCGCAGGTGTTCGAGGAAGGCGCGGATTTGCGGCACCTCCCAGGGGCTCGACGCGCCGTCAGGAAGGAGATCGAAGGTGGCGACCAGGATCGGCAGGATCGAGACCGGCCCCTGCCCCCCAAAGAGGTGCTGCAGGAAGAGCGTTTGAAACTCGATGGTATGCTCCAGCTTGTGGACCATCTCCTCTGACAACAGGTCCTCGCCACAGCCGGAGAGCAACGTGTCGAGGAATTCCTGATCGGTGCGCAGCGTCCCCAGGGGGGTTTGGAAGTGCTTGCGGGTGAGGGCGAAGAAGGTGCGCAGGGGGCTATGGCAGGTGCCGAAAATGATGAACAGATCAGGTCGCTCGGCCTCGGCGAGCTCCTTGTAGGCCCAGGCATAGCAGGGGCCGCCGAAGCGCAGATCGATGTGCGGTGCGATGATGCCGCTGAGGCGGCGGCGCCGGGACCATGCATCCCCAGGCTGGGGCGGGGCTGCCGGCCCGTCCCGGCCGGTGAAGAAGCCGGTGAGCTGGTAGCGCAGCTTCTCGGCATCGGCGTGGTAGCTTTGCCCCGCGTGCGCCGCCGGCCGTTCGCTCGCCTCCCGGAAGCTGCGCTCCAGCGCCTGGCGGCGCTCCGCACATCGCTGGCTGTCGAGGAAGTAGTGCTCGTCGAGCTGGGCGATGAGCTGCTGAATCGTGTCCGAGGCAATAAGGTCGCCGAAGCGCCGCGTGTATGCGGCCTGCACATCGAGAACGGAATTCTGGCCATTGAACAAGGAGACGAGGAAGGTGGCTTGCTCCGGCAGGAAAAGCAGCTTCTCGGCAATAAGCTCCGGGTCCTGCAGGCAGATGAGCTGCTGTCCCTGGCGCCGGATCGGAAAGGCGTTGACGCTTGGCCGCAGACGAGGGTACTCCATCATGGTGCTCTTCATCTCATTGCCGAAGCTGGGCCGCACCCTTGCGGAGAGTCCACCGGGGCGCCGGTGGCGCCGTCGCCCCGCGTGCAAGGGGGACGGTCCCACGATCCCGCGGGCATTCCTGAGCGGCAACCGCGCGGGCGGGGGTCGGCTTGCGTTGGGGTTGGGATGCGACGCTACGAGCTCGTGAGGAGTTGCGAAGTATGCTGGGCCAGCTCGCCGAAGTTGCCGTTGAAGCGGGTGGCCGTGACCGAGAGATCGTCGATGTAGTGGTAGTTGCCACCGCGCGGTTTGTTGAAGATGATCTGGTGGTACTTGAAACCGTGCGCCTTCAGCCACGCCTCGGTCACCTCGCGGTGCTCATCGGTGCGGGCGGTGATGAAACAGACGTAGCGCCCTTCCTCGTACCAGCGGTTGACCGATTCCACCGCGCCGGGCAGAGGCGGCGTGGTGACCATCTTCTCCGGCTCTTCATTGTCAACGTGCTCGCAGATGCAGCCGTCGATATCAATCATCATGTTCTTGCGATCAGATCGCTTCACGGCCATGGGGTGCACCACCTCTCCTGACATTCCCGGACAGGGGCAGTCGACCGGACAGGCATTCCCTCGCTGCAGCCAGTCTACGACGCTCACCCGCGAGAAGCAAACCCTTTTTCAAGGTCTCCACGGCGCTCCGGCGCAGTGAACCCCACCCCTCTGAGCAGGACGTGGTCTCCTCCGAGGTCACGGTGCGCGTCATCTCTCCATTTCAGCAGCGGGCTTCCGCTGTGATGAGTTCTCCCTCTACATCCCTCAAAAAGAGAGCAATCTGCGTGCCACGCCCTCCCGGTCGGGAGACTGGAGCATCGCGCATCCCCCAGCCACGGCGCTGGTTCGCAACCCGCCCCCCTGGCGCCGTTTCCGTCAGCCGACGGGGGAAGCAGCCGCAGACGTTCGCGACGCGCCGCGCGGCGCGCCGGGGTCAGCCGCGTCGCCGCCGGGAGGCGGCCGCTCTCGCCGCCTCGCTGTATGCCTTCCCGCCTGCTGTTCCGCTGCAACGGCATCCTGGCATGCTCGAACCGCCGCACGCGGCTCGATCTACTCGTGCGACTTCGACCCATGGGAGCTGCTGGGCGGCGTGCGCCGCGCCACCCCGGTCTTGGTGGCCACCCTGATGACCTCCTTGGCGATATTCTTGGCCACGCGCTTATTAAAGACGCTCGGGATGATGTAATCCTCGCACAGTTCGCTCTTCGAGACGATGGAGGCGATGGCGTGCGCGGCGGAGATCTTCATCTCTTCCGTAATGCTGCGGGCGCGGCAGTCGAGGGCGCCGCGGAACATGCCGGGGAAGCAGAGGACGTTGTTGATCTGGTTGGGGAAGTCCGAGCGCCCGGTGGCGACGACGCGGGCGTACGGGGCGGCTTCATCCGGCATGATCTCGGGTACCGGGTTCGCCATGGAGAAGATGATGGGGTCGCGATTCATCTTCTTCAGCATGTCGGGAGTGACCAGGCGCGGCGCGCTCAGCCCCAGGAACAGGTCGGCGCCATCGAAGGCGTCCTTCAGGCTCCCTTTCAGGTTCTCTGGATTGCCGTTCTCGGCGAACCAGGCCTTCATGGGGTTCATGTTTTCGGTGCGATCCTTGTGGATGATGCCGGAACGATCGCAGGCGATGACGTTCTTCACGCCGACGTTCATGAGGATCTTGGCGCAGGCCATGCCGGCGGCGCCCGCCCCGGAGATCACCACCTTCAGCTCGTCGAACTCCTTCTTCACCACCCGCAGCGCGTTGATGGCGGCCGCCAGGACCACCACGGCCGTGCCGTGCTGATCGTCATGAAAGACGGGGATTTCGAGCAGCTCTTTCAGACGCTCCTCGATTTCGAAGCAGCGCGGCGCGGAGATATCTTCGAGGTTGACGCCTCCGAAGGTCGGCGCCAAGAGCTCCACGGTGCGCACGATCTCATCGGTATCCTTCGTGGCGAGGCAGATGGGGAAGGCATCCACACCGGCAAACTCTTTGAAGAGCATCGCCTTGCCTTCCATCACCGGCATGGCGGCCTCCGGGCCGATGTCGCCCAGACCAAGCACGGCCGTGCCGTCGGAGACCACCGCCACCGTGTTGGCGCGGATCGTCAGATTGAACGACTTGCTGTGATCTTCCGCAATCGCCAGGCAGACCCGAGCCACGCCGGGGGTGTAGGCCATGGAGAGGTCGTCGCGGGTCTTCACCGGGGTCTTCGACTTCACTTCAATCTTGCCGCCAAGGTGGAGCAAGAAGGTGCGATCCGAGACGTTGACAATGGAGACCCCGGAGAGCCCTTTGATCTTGGCGATGAGATCCTGGGAATGCTGCTCGTTGCGGGTGTCCACGGTGATGTCGCGCGTCACCGTGGTGCGGCTGACCTGAACGATATCAATCGCGCCGATATCGCCACCAGCTTCGCCAATGGCGTTCGTTACCTTGCCAAGCATGCCGACCTGGTTTGTGAGTTCAAGTCGAAGCGTCAACCCGTACTGCGCGCTCGTCATGCCAGCCATGAAACAGTACCTCCACGGGAGTCAAGGTTGCCAAGAGGATGCAACGGGGTTTGCTTGATGGCTCTTGGTGGTTAAGGGTGACGGCACGGGAGAGGAGGCGAGCAACGGTCCAGGTCTGCGCCCAGCCGCAGTCGAGGCACGCGGGTTGCCACCTGGGAAGCTGCCGTCCTGCGGCGCGGGCAGCTCCATCTCTCACCCCAGGTGACCGCCCGGTCGAACCCAGCAGGTGCGGCCATTCCTCGCCCCAGCCGCCGGACGGCGGTGGGAGGAACCTCATGTCAGCGCCAACTGAGCGCGTCCCGGCATGCTGCCGCTCTCACGAGACCCCGGTAGGAAGTGAAAATTCCAAGAACAACATATATCTAGGCACCTTACCCGTCAATCCCAATTCCGCCGCGCAGCCCGCCTGGGGCCGCCGGAAGTCCGCGCCGGAGACTCGCGTCGCCCGCGGCTACGCTGCGGACCTGAGGGCTCAGCCCCACGAGCCTGAGGTTCCAGCAGCCCACGCCTCCCACCCTGGGCCGCCACACTCCCTCACGTTGCTCGTCGGGAGGCGTCCACGGCGAGGGGTGACCGTCAGCGCGCCGCCGGGCATGAGGGCGCCTCACCCGAGCTTCTCCCCTGGTAGAGATCCCAGCCGGCAAACCTCGAAGGCGTGCAAGAACTGCTCCGCCGTCGCGTCCTTATTTATGTGGAGAAGAGCGCTGGGACACCGCCACGCCGGCGGAAGGCGAGGATGACCGCGGGGCTGGCGGAGAAGGACGGCGGCAAGCAGGGCTGAGGTGCGCGCAGCGTTGCGCATCGTCCTCTGCAAGGAAGCAACTCTCTTGACTTTGCGGCAGTGATTCGCTTACTAAAAGAATTGGGAAGTCATCTCTGCGCCATCCCTCGAAGCTGCTTTACGCCAGTGCCGCAGAGGGGCCACGCCTCGCACCAAGGTTCCCGAACCAAGCGCCGAGTGCACTCAGGAGGGAGGACGAGACACCATGGCGTCGCACCGACGGGGAGGCCCATTGCGCTGGGTGGCTCGCCGCGCGCGGCGGAGTGATCGACCTGGGGCGCTCCTCCCGCGCAGCGTGCGCCGGACGCTCGGCATCACGCTCATCGTCGTGCTCTGCCTCTCGCTCTCGGCAGCCGCGGAAGCCCAATCATCCCTTTCCGTCACCCCGGCATCGGCGGACGTGCCGATCTTCGGCCGCCGAGAGTTCACCGTCAGCGGCGCGACGCAGTCGGTGAGTTGCACTCCCCTGTCATCCGACCAAGGTTCGTGCCGCGCCAGCTCCACCGAGCGCAACGTTATTATCTATACCGCTCCTGCTGTCCTTCCCTCCAATCGAACGCGCCGCGCTTTCCAGCTCCACATCACGGAGATCGGCACCACCGCCGCCATCGACGTGCCGATTCAACTGCTTGCCGGCATCGACCCGATCTCCGCCTCGGTGCTGCCGGGAGGGACGCAGGAGTTCCGGGCCCGGCTCGACTCGCCGCCCTACACCTGGTCGGTGGACCGCGGCGGCTCGTTGAGCGCCACCAGCGGCGACACCACGGTGTTCACCGCCGGCTCGACCGCCGGCGCCTTTACCCTCACCGTGCGGAACGATCTCGGCGAGAGTGACCGCGCCACCATCAATGTGACGGCCACGCGCATCTCGGTCACCAACCGCACGGCGAGCACCGGCGCCCGCAACGTGCGCGTGCAGGTGGTGAGCAACGAGGCCCTGAACCTTGGCGCGTACACCTTCCTCCTGCGCTACGACGTGAACGTCCTGCGCGCCACCGGCGGCGAAGGCCCCGCCGGCGGCTTTGTCAACTCCGCGCCCATCAACCGGCCGGCCGGCACCGTGGTGGCCAACTTCGCCAGCGCCTCCGGCCTGCAGGTGGCCGCCGGGGGGCGTATCTTCGAGGTGACGTTCGATATCTTGCCGACCGCGTCGCAAGGGGAGTCCCTCCTGACGCTCGAGGCCGAGAACCTGCAGAACCCAAGCGGAGCGGCCATTGCCGCGCTGATCGAGGGGGGCGCGATCACCATCGAGCAGGGAGGGAGCATCCAGGGGAGCGTGCGCGATGCCGCCGGCAACCCGATCGTCAACGCCCTGATCACGGCCAGCGGCACGGCGGGTGAGTTCACCACCAACAGTGGCGCGACCGGCTCCTTCAGCCTCACGGGCGTCTCCCCCGGCGCCTACACCTTGAGCGCCAGCGCCGCAGGCTTCCTGCAACGCGAGGTGCAGAATCTCCCCGTCACGTCCGGGCAGACCACGACCTCCAACTTCACCCTCGAGGCAGCCGAGGGAACCCTGCAGGGCCAGGTCACGGCACAGGATACGAGCCAGCCGATCGCGGGCGCCTTCGTGCGCATCGGCCGCGTCGGCCCCACCACCGCCACCGACGCCGAGGGCCGCTACCGCTTCGAGGCCCTCCGTCCCGGCGAGGTGACGGTGATCGCGGGAGCGCCCGCCTTTACCGAGGTCTCGCAAGAGGTCACCATCGTCGGGGGCGGCTCGACGACGCACGACATCGCCCTGGCACGCGCCCTCGGCAACCTGCGCGGCTTCGTGCGCGCCGCCGAAACGGCTGAACCCGTTCCAGGGGCGACGGTGCGCGTGGAGGGGTTTGAGAACCTCTCGGCGCGGAGCGATCCCGCCGGCAGCTACGTCCTCCAGAATGTGCCCACCATCCCGGTGAACCTCCTGGTTACGGCGCCGGGCTATCTTCCCCTGACGACGCGCAATGTGCTGGTGCGCCCGAATACCTTCACGCCCTTGAACCTCCTCCTGACTTCGCAGCGCAATGCCTCGATCAGCGGCATCGTGCGCTCGTCGCTCACGGGCCGGGAACTCGCCGACATTCCGATCATGGTCACGGCGACCGATGGCGTGCAGCGCAGCTCCGCGACAGACAGCCGCGGCAACTACACCATCGGCGAGCTCCCCACCGGCAGGTTCCTGGTTGCCCCGGATACGACAGGGTTTCTGCCCACCTGCCGCCTGGCGGTGCGTCCGCGCTTGCCTGCCCTCAGCCCCACCTGCGGCGCCGACCTCCTCCTGGAGGCCGGCAGCAGCCGCAACATCGACTTCATCCTCCAGCCCAGCCTGGGAGCCATGCAGGGAGTGGTGCGCAATGCCGCCACCCTGCAGCCGATCGAGGGCGCCCGCGTGACAACCCAACGGGGCGGCTTGCGGGCCACCACGGATGCGCAGGGGAGGTTCACCCTGAGCGGTCTGCCGCCGGATACCTGGATCATGGTCGCCACCGCTGCCGGTTTCGGCTTCAGCCGCGAGGCCACGGTCGAGGTGCGGGGCGGGGAGACGGCCGCGGTGGAGATGGAGCTGAATCCGCGCCCGACGGTCTCCGAGGTCTCGCCTGCTTCCGGCGCCAGCGGCGGAACGGTTGAGCTCACCATGCAAGGATCGGGATTCCTCGCCGGCATCAGCGCCTCGCTGCGCCGCCGCGATGCCGAGCCGATCGCCGCAACCTCGACGACCCTCGTCAGCGCCACGCAACTGAGGGCCACGTTCTCCCTGGCGAACGTGGAGCCAAGCACGTACGCCGCCGTGGTGACGAACACGGATGGTCAGGTCGGCGTCTTGCCGGAAGGGTTTCAAGTGAACGCCGTCGCCTCGGGCTCCGCCAGCTCGGCAACCCCCTTCGTGACCACTGTTACGAACCCCACCGAGGGCGCCACGATCAGACTGGTGGTGAACATCGGCAGCGCCGCGTCGGCGCAGGTGGTGGTGACCTTCCCCGACGGCAGCAGCCGCACCTTCCAGGTCACCACCAGCAACCAAGCCATTGAGATTGCCGACGCTCCCGCCGGCACCTTCACCATCAGCCTCACCCTGGGCAGCGCCAGCGCCGCCAGCCGGTCCGGCAAGGGAACAACCTCTCTCTCCTCCGTCGAGCTGAAGGGTCAGGGGGGATCGCAGAGCGTCTCCATCTCCTCCACCGTGATTGAAGGCATCGGCGTCATCACCGGCCGCACCTTCGACGATTTCTCCGGGAACGGCCTGACCGGGGTGGAGCTGAGGTCGAACACCGGCGGGCTGTCGGTGAGCGCCGATGGCTTCTACCTGCTCACCGTGCCGGCGGGGCTCACCACCATCACGGCCTCGCTGGAGAGCTTCCAGAGCGCCACCACCCAAGGCGTGGAGGTGCAGGGCGGCAATACGCAACTGCTGGATATCCCCCTCACCCCGGTGAGCTCGCTCGTCATCAACTCCGGCAATGAGCAGAGCGGCCTGCCGGGCGCCACCCTGCCCCAACCGCTGGTCGTGCAGCTCACCCAGCAGGCGGAGCCGGTGGTCGGCGCCTTGATTCAGTTCTCCATCGAACGTGGGGGAGGACAGTTCGCCGAGAGCGCTGCGCGGGTGGAGGTGCAGACGGATCGTGAAGGCAAGGCGCAGGCGGAGGTCACCCTCGGCGAGGCAGGAGCGAATGAGGTCAAGGCGCTCTTCGTCGCCGGCGGCGACGAGGTCACCTTCATCGCCCAGGCCGCGGGCCGAAGCAACACCACCGTGACGATCAGCCCGGGGAGCGGGCCGCTCGATGAGCCGTTCGATTTCTCCTTCACGGTGCAAGAGAACGGCGGCCTGGAGCAGCTCGATCTCGACTCCTTCACCTTCCTCATCAACGACATCGATATTGCCCAACCCATTCTGGACCTTATTCTTCTTGGGGTCGTGCCGGTGGAGGTGGTGGGCGCCGATGGCGTCCGCGTCACCTTCGCCAACATTTCGGGGCTGCCGAGCGGCGAGACGCGGGTGATGATCAGTATTGGCGATCAAGGAGGGGGGCGCGGGAGCGCCAGCGCCACCTACGCCCGCCCCTAGGCTGAACGAGCCGGGGAATGGCTCCCCCCTGCCCTACCCCGCGGCCCTGGTTGGGGCGCCGCGGCGCCGGGGCGCACCTCGTCCCGGCGGGACGCTGCTCCAAAGCGCGGCATCGGCCCGGCTCCACAGGAAGCGGTAGGCTCGCCTCTTTCCTCATCCGCCGGCCGGCGTCAAGAGAGCTGCCGCTCCAGACAGGGAGCATGGACCACGCTGGCGCATTCCTGCTGCTCGCGTCCGGCGTTGGCAGCCAATCCTACCGCGCCGCGGCGCCCCGCCCGCACCCCCACCTTCCGCACCAATCCGTGGCAAGGGCAGACGCTCACCTGCTCCGCGCGGAGGCATGGTCGCGCCGGCGCGCCGTTCGCCCAGCTCGTGTTCAAGCCCCGGTCCGGTGAGGGACGGAACGCGAGCGGCGGGTTGGGTGCAGAGGCGAGGGTCGGCGCTGCGCGAGGAGCGCGAGGGGCTGCCGCATGGCAGGCGAGCCGATGATCAATGCCGCGCCAACGGACGAAGACCTGACGGCGCGGCTTGCGGCAGGGGCGGAACAGGAGCGCCTGGCGGCCCTTGCAGCCGTCGCCAGGCGCGGCGATGCGCCACGGCTCCCCTCGCCCCTGGCCGCGGCCCTGCTGCGGACGCTGGCGGACCGGAGCACGACGGTGCGCCTCGCGGCAGCGGCGCACCTGACGAAACTCTGCCGGACCTCGGCGTCCTGGCGTGGCGCGTTGGAAACCGCCCTCGAGGCGCAGGATGAGCGCTTGCGCTGGGGAGCCACTTACGCGCTGTCGGTCGCCGGCCACGGCGGTCCGCAGCTCTTTGCCGCCGCGTTCGCCGCCCTGGCGAGCGACGACGGCGATGTGCGCTGGGCCGCGAAGAAGCTTGTGGTGCGGCTCCTCGAGGCGGATGCCGCCCTGGCGTCGCGCCTTCTTCAGCCGGCGGCGGAGCTGCCGCCGCAGCAGCGCAAGATGGTCTGCTACTGCCTGCGGGATGCCGGCGTCACCTCCGCGGAGGCGCGTGGCTACTTGTTGGAGCGACTGACCGACCCGGCGGCGCTCGTGCGGGCCGCGGCGATCTCCGCCCTGGGCGCCCTGTGGCCGCAGAGCGAGGAGGTGGCGGCCGCCTTCCTCGAGCGGCTGCGGAGCGAGCCCGATGGCGCCGCGCTGAAGGTGCTCGTGGCGACCTGCGGCGCCATGCGCTGCAGCGCCGCGCGGCTCGCCGGCGAGCTCGCGGGGTTCCAGCAAGCTGCCGATCAGGGGCTGCGCAAGGCGGCGAGGCTGGCGCTGCGCCGGCTGGCGGCCGCGCCGAGCTGATCGCCCTCCGGCCGCGCGCGGCCGCGCCCCCGGCTCCCCCGAAGCGCCGCGGCGGAGCGCTGGGGCGCTGGGCGCCGCACCGCGGGCGAATCCTCAGGGGAGGAGCGCCACACCATGGAGTGGATTCGCGACCTCTTCGCGCCCTACCTGCGGAAGCAGCTCACGAAGCGGCAGGGTGACGACCCGAGCGAGGCGGAGCTGGAGCAGGCATTCCGGGACCTCTTGCCGCGCACCACAGCCACCATCCTCGTGCAAGAGCCTTTCCACGACTCCGTCCGCTTCAAGGGCCTGGCCCGGCTGCGCGCCGATGAGATGGGTGAACTCCTGCAGGATCCCATGGGCTTCCTGCAACGCACCTTCGGGGGCGGCAAGTTCAAGGTCAACTTCCATGAGGGCTGGAATTTCGTCGCCACGATCAACTTCAAACCACAGGGCCCGCCGGCCTGGCGGGAGCTGCCGGCGATCGAGTACTGACCGGGAGCAACGACGAGCCCGCCGCGCGACGCGGTCCGTCCGCCGTGGCTTGCCGCGCTCCGCGGCGAAGGAGGAAGAGCATGGACATTCCAACCGGGGCGCGGGAGGGGACGGTGGCCGGAGCCGGCGTGGAGCTGCGCTACCTGGAGTGGGGGGAGGCGAAGAATCCCGCCCTGGTGCTCCTGCACGGCTTCATGAGCCACGCCCGCACGTGGGATACCTTCAGCGGCGCGGCCGCGGCTCGCTTCCACGTCATCGCGCTGGATCAGCGCGGGCATGGGAACAGCGGCTGGCCACAAGAGCCTGACTACGCGCCGGAGCATTACGCGGCCGACCTCGAGGCCGCGATCGAGGCGCTGCGGCTGGCCCCCGCCGTCCTCGTCGGCCACTCGATGGGGGGCCGGACCGCCGCTATCTCCGCCGCCGCGCACCCCGAGCGCGTCAGCAAGCTGGTCATCGTCGATACCCCGCCCGAGCCGTCGCCGCTGCTGCAACAGATGCGCGCCGAGGCGCTGCGGAACCCGCCGCCGGAGAACCCGCAGCACCCGCGGTTCACGACTGTCGAGGAGGTCGTGACGTCGGCCATGGCGGAGTACCCTCTGACGCCCGAGCCCCTCCTGCGGCACGCCACCCGCCATAACCTGAAGCGGCTTCCCAACGGCACGTATACCTGGAAGCACGATCCGCGGCTGTTCCACAGCTTCCTGCGCGCCAAGCAGTTCGACCTCTATGCGGAACTCGCCAAGCTGCGCTGTCCGACTCTCCTTGTGCGCGGCAGTGAAAGCCCCATGCTCTCCGAAGATTGGGCGCGCAAGATGGTCTCCTGCACCCCCCGCTGCACCTACGTGGTTATTCAGGGAGCGGCGCACGACGTCTGCATGTGCCAACCTGACGCCTTCAACCGCGAGGTCCTGAAGTTCCTGGCCGGCTAGCCGCGGCACTGCCACGCTCCCCGCCCTCTTGGCGGCGCCGCAGGAGTCTATGCCGTGAGCTGCGTCCTCGGCGCGCACCGCCCCTCGTCAGGCGGCGAGGGGCGGTTGTTGGTGTCCCCAGCCGGGCGGCTCCGCCGCGTTGCCGCCGGCAAAGCGCGCCGCAGACCCTGTCTCGAAAATAAGCGTCTACGTGGTTGATTTGACGTGATGGTGAGGCTGACGGTCGGGGGGCCAGTCTCCTTCACCTCTGCGTTCTCTGCGCCTCCGCGGTTCAATGAGGTGCACCGCGGAGACGCAGAGGGCACGGAGAAGGTAGGGGAAGGAACCACAGATGGACACGGGTTCACAAAAATAGCAGCGTCCATCCGTGTTCATCAGTGGTTCTTTGCCTTCCGCTGGTAGGGGCGGTTCGCGAACCGCCCTTACGGTCGAGGGGATGAGAGCCTGCCGAGAAAGAAGTGTTCGCTTCTTTTCATGACCTTGCGGGCAGGCAGGAGGCCCATGGGGAACTGCCGGGCGAGGCGGCAGCCTTCGGCTTCTCCGTCTTGGTACATGGAGGGCGCCGCGCAGAGTTGCGTGGTGCTTCGGGTTGCGGGAGTGACAGGGCCCAGGAGCAGGACGGCCCCGCCGCTGGACTGGCGGAGCGCCGGCGGGCGGGATCACCGTGAGGGATCGTTGGCGGCGACGCACGCGAGCCTGCCGCCCCCAAGCCGGTAGGAGTGCTGGTCAGCCAGGGTGGCGGCGTTCGCTTCCTCAATCTCCCAGCCGGTGGCCGCGGCGCGGCGATGCCAATGCACCTCGAATCCGTCCGCCGCGATGCCGACGTGGGTCAAGGCAAGCTCCGCGGCGCCTCGATGCCGGCGCATGAAAGGGGGCTTCGTGCTGAGGTGGAAGAGTCGGCTCTGGTCGTGATCGCGGAAGAACGTCGAGCGGTGGACGTGGCCATAGAGATAGAGGACGGGGGCGGGGTAGCCGGCGAGGAGCGCGCGCAAGCGCTGCGCGCCGCGCAGGCGCCGGCCCGGCCGCAGGGAGTAGAGCGGCGTCCGCGTCAACAGCGGGTAATGCCCGGCGGCAATGAGGGGCCGCCCCTCGCGCGCCAGCTCCTCAAGGAGGCCCGCAGCCGTGCTCAGGTCCCTCTCGGTGACCGCTCCGCGCGCCGAGAAGGGGTTCGGACGCGCTTCATCGAGGAGCAGCACGGGGTTGCCCGATCTCGTCCGGAGCAGGTGCGGCCAGCCATCCTTGGGGCAGAACGGCGCCAGCATGCCTTCCAAGAGGCGCCGGCGGGTGGACCGGAAGGTGTAGCGATCGTGGTTCCCCGGCACGAGCGCCACCTTCACGCCTGCCTGCTCGACCTGGGCCAGGAACTCCGCCGCCTGGGCAAACTCCTCGCCCATCGCCGTCGAGGTGAAGTCTCCCGTGATGAGAAGGAGCGGCGCCCCCACTTCCTTGAGGTGGCTGATGAGTTCGGCGCCACCGCTGTGGTCAAAGTGGCGCCGCCGGTGGAAGAGGACGTTGAGCTGACCGACGGCCCGCTTGCCAAGCAGACGAAAAGGGTTCGCGGTAAGACTCCAGAAGTGCAGGTCGGTGATATGAATAATGGCGTCCAACATAACCTTCCCCCGTTCGGGGGTCTCTTCCCATTGCGATCACAGACTTCGCCACCTGGGAACGGCAGCGCGAGTCACTTCGGAGAGACTTGCAGACGACCGGCGCGCTCCCTGCCCGCCTTCTTCCCCCTGCCCCTGTGGCGCGAGCTACGCGTCAGTATAGGCACAACCTTGGCCAAAAGAAAGGCTCATCCGGGCCGCGCGGCACGGCGCGGCGGCGGAAGCCCCTCGTCGGCGGACGGGCAGCCCTCACTCACCCTCGCCGCGGGTGATGAGCACCACCCTGGGCCATCCCGGCTCGCAGATCCAGTAGCCGGAGAGGGCGATCTCCGCCTCTTGGCGATGGGCGTCGGCGCGCGTCTCCACGACGAGGTCGAGCAGCCGCTGCTCGGCGGGGAGAAGATGGCGGCGCGGGTAAGCGAGACCCCGGCTGCCGACGCGCCGGCGCAGCAGGCCGTGATCGAAGATGCTGACGACGGCCGGGCAGGCGCGCAGCAGACGATAGGCAAGGGCCTCGTGGGAGACATTGGTGAAGGAGGCCTTCAGGTCGCGCAGGTTGGCGGCGCAGGCGCGCAGGAGGGGCTCGAACCAGCGGCGCGGCATGAGCAGCTCCGAGGCGCCGAACATGGCGGCCCGGTGACGCTCCTGCACCGGCTCCGCGGGGAAGCACTCGGCGAGGCAGAGCTCGCAGACCTCATGCGCCAGGGTGAAGTGCTGGCGTTCGGGGCGCTCCGCCGGGTTCAGGAAGATGATGCCGCGCTGCGCGTCGGCCATGCCGGTCTCCACCCCGCCGTCCCAGCGCACCTCGTAGTCCAGCGCCGCGGCGACGCGAAAGGCGTCCACCGGCGGTCCGGCGATGCCCGCGATGTCGAGCAAATCCGAGCTGATGTGCCGCATCTCACTGTACATCGGAGGGTTCCTTCCCGGCCCGCAACTGCGCCACATAGGCGATGACCTGCTCCATGCGGGCCTCGTCGAGATCGGCCAGGGCGACGAGGAGCTCGCGGAGCTTGCTCGCGCCGCGGCGATACCGTTCGAGCTCCGCCGCGCAGCGCGCCTTCGACGGCGACCCACCCTGCCGGGCCAGGCGGCCGGATGCCCAGGCTTTCAGGTGCTCCCACTCATGCGCCAAGAGGTCCGCGCTGACTCTCGGATCATCGGCGAGGGCCTGCAGGCCGGGTTGCTGCTCGTAGACCTGCAGGTCCAGGGCGAGGTTGGCCACCGCGCTCTCCCACAGGCCGCGCAGGCGCTGGGGAGAGGATGAAGCAGGGCTCGGCGGCGACTCAGCGCTCTCGGCGATCAGCTCGCCGACCGGCACCTCGAGCACCGCGGCCAGGCGGCGCAAGGTCTTCAGCGTCGGGTTGCAGAGCTTGCCGTGCTCCAGGCGGCTCAGGAACGTCTCCGGAATGCCGCTCTGCAAGGCGAGCTCCCGTTGCTTCAGGCCGCGGCGCTTGCGCATGCGACGAATCGTGGAGCCGATCTCTCCGGCAACCATGGGACTCCTCCCGCCCCACAGGGCACGCAAAAGCAAAAAACTTGACATCTATGGCAAATTTCTCCTATATTCCAAAATATAGACTTTATGCTTTAACTAATCAACACAATAGTTCGCCGGAGTTGCGGGACGCTGTGCTCCTTTCCCAATCTGCCGGAAACGGCAGCTCGAGCTGATCGCGACGCAAGGTGGGGTACTCATGGGTGGAGGAGATGGGAGTATGGAACGAAGGGTGCAGGGAAGCAGCAGGGGGAGGATCGATTCCACGATGCACGATCAGGACGTGCCCGTTCCTTTACTCGCCATGATTCAAGGGTTGCTCTTGGAAAAATTTGACGCCCCGGAGACGGCCTGCGGCATTTGGCCGGGACACGGCCATCCCCCCTTGGAAGTGGATGGGATTCGCTGCGAGGGTCTGGTCGAGAAGGGCCGCCTGGTGTGGGCCGCGATCACCTGGCGGAACGGTTTCAAGAACACCTACAAGCTGCGGGACGGGGAGTGGGTGCGGGTGAAGTAGGAAGCTGGCGGGCAGGACCGGCAGGGCCGGGGAGGCACACACCCCATGCCCCGCGAGGCGTAGGGGCGGTTCGCGAACCGCCCCTACCATTCGGGGTGCGAGAGGGCACAGTGCTCCGGCGCGAAAAAGCTGCCCACGATTTGATCAAGACCTTGCAGAATAGCTGACGCCAGTGCAACAGACGGCGCTACCCCAGCTTCAGGACCTTCGCGGCGTTGCCGCCCAGGATGCCGTCGATCTGGGCCTTCTCGAGGGGCAGGGCGCGGAGGCGCTCGATGAACGCCTTCAGCTCGCCGCCGGTGCGGATTTCTTGGGGGTAATCGCTGCCGAAGAGGATGTGCTCGGCTGGCAGCTCGAGGAGGGCGGCCTTCGTGGGGTTGATGGCCCCCGCGAAGCCGGCGGTGTCGAAGCGCAGCAGGGCGAGTTGGTCGGCGAAGCTGGGGCCGGTCTCGGCGCCGCCCGTGCCCCAGAACGACCTGTCCTCGAAGGAGCGGATGCGCCCCAGAAGCCCGGCGATGGAGCCGCCGAGGTGCGCGAAGACGAAGCGCAGGCCGGGGAAACGCCGCAGCACGCCCCCCTTGATGAGGCGCATGACGGCCAGGGTGAGGCCGAACTCGCGCCCGACGCTGCGGGCGAGGTCGAAGTCGGCCAGGTGCTCGTGGCCGAGGGGGAGGAGCGCCGGATGAATGAAGATCGGCACGTCGAGCTCGGCCACCGTGGCGTAGAAGGGGTCGAGCCGGGCGTCCTCGAGCGTCACGTCGCCGATATGCGCGGTGATGGCGGCGCCGCGCAAGCCGAGATCCTGAACGCCCCGGCGCAGCTCCCCGAGGGCGCTCTCGCCCCCCAGGGGAGGCGTATGGGCCAGTCCCACGAAGCGCCCGGGATGCTCCTTCGCAAGCCGCCCGAGGGTGTCGTTGACGAGGCGACAATCCTCGAGGGGGGCGTCCCATCCGCCGGCCGAGGAGAGCACGGAGGTGTCGATGCCCGCCTCGTCCATGGCGCGCAGGCGTTCTTCCACCGCGTAGAGGCGGCTGTGCAGGGAGTAGACCGGGATGCCGTGGCGGTAGATCACCGTCACCGCCTTGCCCGGCTCCGCCTGGCGCTCAACGATCTGGCGCGGGGTGAAGTGCGTTTGGAAATCGACGATCATGGCTGCTCCCTCTTGGCAGGATCAGGAGGGCAGGGAAGCCCTTGGCCCAGAGACTCCCAGCGTGAGGTGGCGGCGGCAAGGACGGCGCCGGGGGGATGACGCCGGCCCGCGCGCTCCGCCCCCTGTCGTCGCCGGGCTGAAAGAGCGCCTCCCCCGGCCTGGCGAGGGCTGACTGGGTGGCGATTGTAAGGAGCGCTGCAAGGCTTTGTCAACGCAGCCGCGCTCGGCCCCCGGCTGCCTGCCGCGACTCGGCGGCGGGGGGGATCGGCTGTTTCGCGGGTCGCCGCGCGCCTCAGCGCGGGAAGCGCAGCGGCCCCTCGATCGCGGCGCCGCCGAGGCGCGTCGGAGCCAGCGTGAAGTGATCCGGAAAGATGCGCAGGTCGAGGTAGTGATCGTAGCGGTGCTCGGGCGGATTGTAGCCCAAGACATACTTCAGCTCCGCCGGGGGGAGGCAGCGGTCGTAGCCGACGACGAAGTCGTTGTGACAGCCGCCGGTTCCCAGGCTGCCGGCAAGACCGCTGATGACGTGCAGGGTGCCGTCAAGGAGCTTGCGGGCATAGAGGTGCTGGTCGCCCGCGATGACCAGATTCACCCGGTAGCGGCGCAGGAGCGGCTGGATGAGGTTCCGGCGGTAGGTGGCCGAGTAAAGGGGGCGGTGCGAGAGGAGGATGATGAAGGCGCGGTCGCCGCCTCGATCCGTCTGACGCGCCGCGCGCAGGGTCTCTTCCAGCCAGCGGTGCTGGGCGTTGCGCTGGCTCAGCGGGTCGCACGCCGCCTCGGCCCCGCACTGGGTGCGGCGTTCCCCGGCGGCGTACTGATCGGGGTTGTGGAGGACGACCACCACGAGGCGCTGGCCGCGGATGCGCCGTTCCAGGTAGTAGTAGTAGCCGCCGCGGGGGCGGCCGTCGCGACCCGCGCAGGCATCGCGCCCATGCGGCAGCGCGCGCAGGTGCTCGGCAAGCTCGAAGAACGCCGCGAAGCGCCCTTCGCAGTACTCCTCATCGCCCCCGCTGGTCGGGAAAAATTTCTCCCATAACCGACTGGCGTCGTCACGGCGCAAGAGGTCGCGGTAGCTTTCCGGGGGGTCGTAGCGGACGAAATCACCGGCGTGCAGGATGAGATCAATCTCCTCGGCCTGCTTCCAGAGGTGCTCGATGAGCTTCGGGAGGAAAGGGTTGGGCATCATCCTGCCGATGATCGGAAGAGGCCGTCCGCCGATCGACTCGTCATCGCCATAGGCGACGAGGCGGATGGGGCGCGGGGCCGCCGTGGGCGCCGCCTGGGTCGCCGCTGTCCCCTGCGCCGCCGCCGCGGGGAGCGCGAAGAAGGCCGCGCCCCTCCCCGCCAGGACCAAGGCGAGCACCATCACGGCCGCCGGCGCTCCGCCGAGCGCCCGCAGGGGATGCCGCCGCCGGCAGCCGGTCGCCCGCCGCTCAACTCTCCGCCGCTGCTGCATGGACAGAATGCTCCCGACCAGCGAAGAGATGTGCCTCGAGATGCGCCTCCCCCCTCAGCCAAGGGTGCGGCGCTCCCCGCTCTCCGTTTCACTCCCCTCCCCTGTATCATTGCCAGCGGGCGCTCGGAATGCAATCGCCGCGTTGCAGCGCCCTTCCTCCTGAGCTATACAGGAAGGAGCATCCCTTTGCGAATTGGAACGGCGGGGGCGCGCCGGGGAGAGAAGCTCTTGCGTCCCCTCGGCTTCGCCCAGGTTCTCGACAGGGCCCTTCGAGGGGTCGTGGGCGCGGCATGGTCCGCGGTCCCGTGAGCAATCCGCCATGAATCGCCACTCCATCGCAGCCTTACTGCGGCGTCTCTACGAGCGGCAGGTCACCCCCGAATCGGCCCTGGAGGAGCTGCGCCACCTCCCCTATGCCGACCTGGGGTTCGCCGCCATTGACCACCACCGCGTCCTGCGCAAAGGCTTCCCGGAGGTCGTCTACGGCGAAGGGAAGTCGGTGGAGCAGCTCGAGGCGATCATCCGGCACCTGGCGGAGCGCGGCAGCGATATCCTGGCGACGCGCCTGCCGCCGGAGGTCGCGGCGCGCCTCACCGCCGTTCTGCCCGCGGCGGAGTACTCCCCCACCGCCCGCACCCTGCGCCTGCGCCAGGGCGCGCCTCCGCCGGGGGTCGGCAAGGTCCTCGTCGTGGCCGCCGGCACGGCCGACCTGCCGGTGGCGGAGGAGGCGGCCGTCACCGCCGACACCCTCGGCAGCGCCACCGAACGCCTCTACGATGTGGGGGTGGCCGGCATCCATCGGCTGCTCGACCGCCGCGCCCTCCTGGAGGCCGCCCGCGTCCTGGTGGTCGTGGCGGGCATGGACGGCGCCCTGCCGAGCGTTATCGGCGGGCTGGTCGAGCGCCCCGTGATCGCCGTGCCGACGAGCGTGGGCTACGGCGCCAGCTTCGGCGGCCTGGCGGCGCTCCTCGCCATGCTCAATAGCTGCGCCTCGGGCATCGCCGTGGTGAACATCGACAACGGCTTCGGCGCCGGTTTCATGGCGCACAGCATCAACACCCTGCCGGCCCTACCCGAACCGCAGCCCGAGGCCAAGGTCGGCCAGCAGGCGGCGGCAACCGGGAATGACGCGCCGCACCTTCCCTGACGCCGCGGCGCCTGGCGCAGCCGCTCTTGACCTCCCAGGAGAGAATCAAGTATCCCTGTGCTATGCCGAAGCGCCGGAGGCTCTCCGCACCCTCCCTTCCCCACCGCCTGCGCGAGGTGACGCCGTGATCGCCTTTGACTACCACGCCCCCGAAAGCCTGCAGGAGGCGGTGCGCCTGCTCGATCAGTTTGCGGGAACGGCGCGCGTCGTCGCCGGCGGCACCGACCTGATGGTGACCTGCCGGCTGCGCGGCCTGGGGCCGCAGCATGTCATCAGCCTGCGGCGGGTGGAGAACCTCGACGTCGTTCGGAGGGACGAGGCGACCGGCCGGGTGCGGATCGGGGCCTTCGCGACGCTCCGCCAGATTGAACGCTCGCCCCTGCTGCGCGAGCGCTGCGCCGGGCTCGTCGAGGCGGCGCACAAGGTCGGCTCCATCCCGGTGCGCAACCTGGCGACGATCGGCGGCAACCTCTGCAACGCCTCGCCCTCGGCGGAAACCGCGCCGCCCTTGCTCGCCGCGGCCGCCACGGTGACGCTGACGGGACCGGGCGGTCAGCGCGCGATCCCCCTCGAGCAGTTCTTCCTCGGCCCAGGCAAGACGGCGCTGCAGCCGAACGAGGTGCTCACCGAGGTGAGCCTCCTGGCGGACGGCGCCGGCGCGGCGAGCATGTATGAGCGCCAGTGCATCCGGCGCTTTAAGGACATCGCCCTCGTCGGCGTGGGGGCGCGCCTGGCGCTGGACGGCGCGGGCCGCTGCCAGGCGGTGGGGCTTGCCCTGGGGGCCGTGGCCCCGACGCCCCTGCCGGTGCCGGCCGCGGCTGACCTCCTGCTCGGCCAACAGCTCAGCGATGCCCGCATCGCCGAGGTGGCGGCAGCGGCCCGCGCCGCCGCCAAACCGATTACCGACATTCGCGCCTCGGCAGAGTACCGGAGCGCCATGGTCGAGGTGCTGACGATCCGTGTGCTGCGCGCGCTGCGCGAGGCGCTGCGGAACTAGCCAAGGAGAGCCTGCCGCCATGTCTCAGGGTACGAGCCTACGACCAGCGCGACGCCTCGCCCGGCTGACGGTGAACCGCGAGACGCAGGAGGTGCTGGTCGCCCCCTCCGAATCGCTGTTGGAGACCCTGCGCGACGGGCTGCGCCTCACCGGCACGAAGCGCGGCTGCGATACCGGCGACTGCGGCGCCTGCACCGTGCTCGTCGACGGGGCGCCCGTCGTCTCCTGCCTGGCCCTCAGCCTGAACCTGGAGGGACGTTCCATTACCACCGTCGAGGGGCTGGCGCAGAACGGGCGGCTCACACCCTTGCAGCAGGCGTTCATCGACTCCGGCGCCGTGCAGTGCGGCTTCTGCACCCCCGGCATGCTCATGTCGGCAACGGCGCTGCTGGCGGAGGAGCGCAGCCCGTCCGAGGCGGCGATCCGCGACGCCATCGCCGGCAACCTCTGCCGCTGCACCGGCTATATCAAGATCGTCGAGGCGATCCAGGCGGCCGCGCACCAGGGGGCGCCGAACGCGTCGCTGGTTTCTTGAAGACCGGCGCCGGGCTGCCCTCGAATCACCAACATCGCCACGTCGGCAGCGCATCGCGCCGCGCCCCCCGGCAGGGGCCTCCTGGCCGGGGCGCGGATTCCGGGAGAAAGGGGAGCGACCGTGGAGAGCGCAATCGAGAGCAGCGCGCAGAAGGGCGTCATAGGGAGCCGTGTGGGTCGCCTGACGGATGGCTACGAGAAGGTGACCGGCGTGGCCCGCTACGGCGCCGACATCGAGCACGCGAACTGTCTCGCCGGCATGGTCCTGCGCTCCGAGCACCCGCACGCGCGTCTGCGCTCCATCGACACGAGGCGCGCCGAGGCGCTGCCGGGGGTGAAGGCGGTGATCACGGCGGCTGACGCTCCCCAGGTGCTGCACGGCTTCACCGTCCACGACCAGACGATCATCGCCCGGGAACGGGTGCGCTACGTCGGCGAGCCGGTCGCCGCGGTGGCCGCCGTCGACAAGGCGACCGCGAGTGAAGCCCTGCGCCTCATCAGGGTGGAGTACGAGCCGCTGCCGGCCGTCTTCACTCCCCACGATGCCCTGCGTTCCGACGCCCCCCTCCTGCACCCGAACTTCGCCGCCTACGAGAGCAAGGTGCCCCTGAACCGCTACGGCAACGTCTGCTGCCACGCCAAGATCACCAACGGCGAGGTGGCGCGCGGCTTCGACCGCAGCGCCGTGATCATCGAGAACACCTTCAAGACGCCGCACGTGCATTTCGGCTACATCGAGCCGCATGCGGTCTCCGCCGCCGTCGATGGCCGGGGCTTCCTGACGGTCTGGACCAGCACCCAGGCCCCCTTCGTCGCCCGCGCCGCGCTCTCCCACACGCTGAAGCTGCCGATGCACCAGGTGCGGGTGATCGGCACCGCGATCGGCGGCGGCTTCGGCGGCAAGGTCGAGCTGCTCGACGAGCCGCTCGCGGCGCTGCTGGCCATCAAGGCCCGCCGAGCGGTGCGCATCGAGATGAGCATGCTGGAGGATTTCCACGTGGCCCAGGCCCGCCACGCCTCGGAGATCACCCTGAAGGCCGGCATCAGCAGCGATGGCATGCTGCAGGCCTTCGAGGGGACGGTGATCATGGACACCGGCGCTTACGCCGGCTTCGGGCCGCATACGACCTCCCAGGCCATGGTGCTCCTCGGCAGCCCCTACCGGGTGCCGCACCTCCGCTTCGAAGGCTTCGCGGTGCTGACGAACAAGCTCAACTGCGGCGCGCTGCGGGCGCCGGGAGGGCCGCAGGCGGCCCTGGCGTGCGAATCCACCATCGACATGCTGGCCGAGAAGATCGGCATGGACCCCTTCGAGGTGCGCCTGAAGAACGCCAAGCGCAGCGGCGATACCACGCCCACGGGGTGCGAGCTGCGCGCCGTGGCGCTCGAGCAGACGCTGCGGGCGGCGGCGGAGCGCTTCGACTGGCGGCGTGCGGTGCAGCGCCCGAGCAACGGCAAGCTGCGCGGCAAGGGGATGGCGTGCGGCATCTGGGGCGGCAGCGGCTACGGCGCCGGGGCGACGGTGCGCGTCAACGAGGACGGCACCGCCACGGTCTTCACCGGCGCGGTGGAGACCGGCGCCGGCTCGACCATCGTGGCGACGCAGATCGTGGCGGAGGAGCTTGGGCTGGGGGTCGAGGATGTGCACGTCGTCTGCGGCGATACCGAATCGACGCCGTTCGACATGGGGGCCATCGGCAGCCGCACCACCGTCTCGACCGGTCAGGCGCTGCGCCAGGCGGCGGTGGACGCGAAGCGGAAGATTCTCCAGGAAGCCGCCGAGCAGCTCGAGACGCGCCTCGACGACCTGGAGCTGCGCGGCAGGCAGGTCCTGGTCAAAGGGGTGCCGTCGCGGGCCGTGCCGCTGCGCGAGATCACCACGACGCTCACCATGAAGCACGGCGGACCGGTCATGGGGCTGGGGGCGTGCGTCATGGAGCTGCCCGGCTTCGACGCCGCCACGTATGAAAGCCACACCCTGCCCTCGAAGCCGTGGTTCACCTTCGGCACCCAGATGGTCGAGGTGGAGGTTGACCCCGCCTCCGGCGACGTGGAGATCATCCGCTTCGTGGCGGCGCACGACGTCGGTCGCGCCATCAACCCCGTGGGCATCGAGGGGCAGATTCACGGCGCCGTCACCCTGGCCCTGGGGCAGGCGTTCTCGGAACAGCTCGTCTTTCAACAAGGCCGGCTGATGAACCCGAACTTCCTCGATTACCGCATGCCGACGGCACTCGAGACGCCGCACATTGAAACGATCATCATCGAAGCTGCCGACGAGGAGTCGGCGTACGGCGTCAAAGGGGTCGGCGAACCGCCGGTGCCGCCGGTGATTCCGGCCATCGCCAACGCCATTTACAACGCCACGGGAGCCCGCATCCTCGAGCTTCCCCTGTCGCCCGAGCGCGTCTGGCTGGCGCTGCAAAAGGTGGCGCGCTGAGCCGCCGCCGCGCCGGCGCCCGACGCTGCGCAACGCGACCGCGAGCGCGCCGCCATCCCAGGCAGCGGCGCGGCGCCTGGTGCTCTTCTTTTTCTTTGGCTGAAGGTCTTCCAGGAGGCTATAATTCCTTCCACACCCCCGGCGTTCGTGACGAGGCAACGGAATTGACTGTGAACCGCCGTCATGGTACGTTCCAGCCCAGGGAGCATGGAGTATGAGCCCGTGAGGGCTGCGCGTCGTCTCTTCACCCTGTTTCACCAGACAGATGGCCGAGGCGAGCTTTTCGGATCAAGAGTTGCTGCGTGAGTGCTTACGCGGTAACCGGATCGCGTGGGATTACCTTGTTCGCAAGTACGCCGGCCTGATCTACCGCACCATCGACCAGACGCTCCGCAGCAGCAACTGCTTCCACGCCACGGATGATCTCCCCGACCTCCTCAACAGCGTGCTCCTGTCGCTCTTCGATAACGACTGCAAGAAGCTGCGTCAATTTCGCGGCAAGAATGGCTGCAGCCTGGCGAGCTGGATCCGCATCGTCACGGTTCGCTACACCATCGACCAGATGCGCAAGTTCCGGGAGACGGAGGCCCTCCAGGAGCACGACTCCGTCACGCACCACTCTCCCGAAGACAAGGTGAATCAAGCTGAGCAGCGGGAGATGCTCCGCCGTCTCATGGGCAAGTTGACGGTGAAGGAGCAGCTCTTCGTGCACTACTACTACGACCAGGAGCTGCCGCCCGAGGAGGTGGCGACGGCGATGAACCTGCTGGTCGGGACGGTCTACAGCATGAAGAACCGCGTGCGCGAGAAGCTGAAGCGCATCATCCACGAGCACGATTACGTGAAAGAAAAGACTTGAAGCGCCGTCTATAGGAGTGGGAGCGGAGAGCCCCCTGGTGAGCAAGTGTGGGGTGCGTCACGCGGTGACGTGGAAGGGGATTGCTTGAGGGGGAGACGGTAGGGACATGGAAGGGCTGCCGGATAACGTCGATGAAGCGATCCGGTCCAGCTTGCGGCTCCTAGCGAAGGTCGAGGTCGCCATTGATCACGGCGCCTGTCTCGACGAGGAGCAGCTTGCAAGCTATGTGGAGGGACGGCTAGGGAGCCGCGGCGCCGAGCAGGTCGAGCGGCATCTCTTGAAGTGCGCCCGCTGCCGTGACACGGTGATTCTCAGTCACCGCGTCAACGCCCTCCTTGGCGAGGCGGAGTTCACCTCCGTACCCGACGAGGTGCTGCATCGCCTGCACAGCCTCGCGCCGAGCCGGCGGCGAGGCCTGAGGAAGCAGCTCGCCGCAACCTGGACAGGCCTGGCGCAGAACCTGCGCGCCTGGGGCGAGGCCCTTTTCTTTTGGAATCTGCAGCCGGCCACCATGCGCGGCGGCGGCGTGGAACACGCGCCCGGCCTCCTCACGATCACCCGCACCTTCCGCACCTTCAAAGCCGTCATCCGCATTGAGTGCTTGAATGAAAACCTCTGCGAGGTTAAGGTGCAGGTGCTGGACCGCGCCGATCGCCCCATGAACAGTGGGGTGCGCGTCAGCCTCATTGCAGGCCAGCGGGAGCTGGCGTCCTACACCGCCGAACACGGTGAAGTCCTCTTTGAGGAAGTGTGGGCCGGCACGTATCTCATCCGCATCACCAACCGTAAGCTCGAACGGAGTGAGATCCCGCTCCACATCAAGGGAGAGTAACCATGGTGGAGCCTCGCGACCAGAATGAGCCGGCTGCGCAGGCCGACGATCAGGCTGCCGGGAAGGAGCCGGGTCGCGGCGGCGAGCCGGCCATGAGCGGCAGTATCGAAGCGCTCCTGAAGGAACGGATGCGCCTCGACGAGGAGCTCTCCCGCACCTACAGCCGGCGCATCACCGTGATGTTCACCGACATCAAGGGCTCCACCTCCTTCTTCGAGCGCCGCGGCGACATCGAGGGCCGCATCATGGTGGAGCGGCACAACTCCCTCCTCTTTCCCATCATCGAGGCGCACGGCGGCGCCGTCATCAAGACCATCGGCGACGCCATCATGGCGAAGTTCGAGCAGGCCGAGCAGGCGGTGCTCGCCGCCATGGCCATGCAGCGGCGCCTGGCGGAGGATAACCGGCAGCGCGAGACGCGCGACCAGATCCACATCCGCGTCGGCGTCAACACCGGCCTCGGCATCGTCGAGAAGAACGACGTCTTCGGCGACGTGGTGAACGTCGCGGCGCGCGTCGAATCCCTCTGCGACCCGGACCAGATCCTCTTGAGCGCCGCGACCTTTGCCGAGGTGCGCAACTCCGAGGACATCATCTGCCGGGCGCACAAGGAAGCCACCGTGCGCGGCAAGGAGGAGGCGCTGAAGGTCTACCGGGTGCTCTGGGCGCCGGAGGAGGAGCTCCTGGTCACCAGCGAGCGGACGCGCGGC
>JACPUC010000002.1 GCA_016192455.1 Candidatus Tectimicrobiota bacterium
AGGGTTGGTCGTGCGGAACTTGCGTGGCATAACACCCCCACCAGCAAACAGCGGAACAGGGCCGGCACCCCGCCGGTTGCGAACACCTCACAGTCTACCAAAAACCAGACGCCTGCGGGGGTTTCTCCGACAGGCTCCTAGGGCGGGATGCCGGGGGAGCGAGCTGCCATGGCTTGCCGGCTTGCGCCCCGCTCGTGTGCCGCATGCCCTGGCGTTGCGGCGGCGGGCAGGGCGGGCTGGAGAACATAGAGGAGAGCCCGTGCTTGATATCGCCCGCAAGGAGTTTGCGAGGTACGTCTATCAGTTGCGTCCCTCACTCGATCCTGTCCTTGTCGATATGGAGGCCCTCGCGAAAGAGAAACGCTTTCCCATCGTCGGGCCGCTTGTTGGCCAGCTCATCGAGGTGCTCACCTACCTGCAACAGCCGCGACGCGTCTTTGAGATGGGCTCGGGGTATGGCTACTCCGCTTACTGGTTCGCCCGCGCCATGCCGGCCGACGGGGAGGTGATCTGCACGGGGAGCGCCAGGAGCGCCGAACGCGCCCGCCAGTTCTTCACGCGCGGCCGGCTTGCCCATAAGCTGCGCTACGAGGTAGGCGACGCCCTGGAGGTGATCGACCGCATTCCCGGCGACTTCGATGCGATCCTCATCGACATCGACAAGCACCAGTACCCCGAAGCCTGGCGGAAGGCCTCGAAGCGCGTCCGCGTCGGCGGCCTCATCATCACCGACAACCTGCTGCGCTTCGGTTTCGAGAAAGATCACACGCCCTTGAACGATGATCCCGACCCAGGCGTTCAGGGGTTGAAAGAGTTCGCCCGCCTCGCCTACGCCGACCCTAACTTCTCCACCACCATCGTCACGGTCCGCGACGGGGTTGGACTCAGCGTGCGGATCGCCTGACGCGGCGGAGTCAGGAGCCTTCCATGGCGCAACGCTTTACGATTGGTGACGCGGTGACGGTCAAGTTCATCTTCCCCGTCGGGCATGTGCGGACGCCGCCGTACGTCCGCGGCAAGACCGGCGTCATCCTCGGCTGCCACGGCGACTTTCGGAACCCCGAGACGCTCGCCTACGGAGGTGACGGCCTGCCGCGCCTGCCGCTCTATGCCGTCGGTTTCGAGGCCCGGCACGTAGCGGGGAACGACAGCCTGTCGCCGCGCGATCGGGTCGTCGTGGACATCTTCGAGCATTGGCTCGAGCCGGCCGCGTAGGTCCGCCCGCCCGGCATCCCCTCGGAGCTGCCGGCGCGGCGCCGGCAGGAGAGCCTGTCGGGCGTTGCGCCGGCACGGTGAGAGGAGCTGTGGGAGCACCCAAGCCGCCCCGTGCCCGCAGTGGGCTGCGACATATGGCGCGCGGCCCGCGTTCCAGATTGACCCGCCAGCGGCGCCCGCACTCGGCAGCGGCGCGAGCGGCGAGCATATAGAAGGGAAGGAACTCATGGCAGAGAGCGCGCACGATCATGACCAGGATCACCGGCAGCTCCCCCCCATCGTTATGGAGGATCACGAGCTGACCTACTTTGAGAAGCAACTCACGGCCATCCTCAACCTGCTCGTCGAGAAGAAGATCATCACCCTCGACGAGCTGCGCCGGACCATCGAGGAGAACAACGCCGCCACGCCCGCGGTGGGGGCCCGCATCGTGGCCAAGGCCTGGACCGATGGGGAATTCCTCGCGGCGCTGCGGCAGAATGCCAACGCCGCTATCGCCGGCATCGGCATCCGGCCCGACCGCCTCACCGAAGCCAAAATTGTCACCCCGGTCAACACCGAGAGCCTGCACCACGTCGTGGTCTGCACGCTTTGTTCCTGCTACCCGCGGCTGCTTCTCGGCCAGCCACCCGACTGGTACAAGAGCGAGGCCTACCGGCGACGGGTGGTCCTCGATCCGCGGGGCACGTTGCTGGAGATGGGGCTGGAACTGCCGGCGAGCATGGAGGTGCGCGTTGTCGACAGCACGGCCGAGGTCCGCTACCTCGTCATCCCGCGCCGACCCGCCGGCGCCGAGGGCTGGGGCGAGGCTGAGCTGGCGCGCCTGGTGACGAAGGAGAGCATGGTCGGCGTCGCCGAGGCGCTCAGCCCGACGGCCGTGCTGAACGGCTAGAGGCGCCCCGCATCGCTTCCCGCCACCCCCGCCTGCCCATCCGCTGGCACGGCTGCGGGGGAGCCTCATGCCTCCGCACCCAGGTTATTACGGGCCGCCTCCGCGTCTGGGCTCGGGGGCAAGGGGATCAGCGCTCTTGCAGCGCGCCGCCTGCCTCAGCCTCCTTTTCCGAGCCGCTGCCGCAGCGCCACCTCGAGCTCACGTGCCGCCGCCACCGCGGGGTCGAGCCAGCGCGCCACCGCGAGCTCCGCGGCGGCCTTGCTCAGGTGGTTCAGATTCAGGTAGGCGAGACCGAGGTTGGTATGCGCCACGGGATTCCCCGGGTTCTGCCGCGCCACGGTGCGAAACTCCGCCAGCGCCGCCTCGAATGCGCCTAGTCGCAGGTAGGCAACGCCGAGATTGGCGCGCGCGTCGAGCGACGACGGATCGGCGCGCAGGGCGATCTGAAAATCGTTCACCGCCTTCTCGACGAGCCCCCGCGTCAGGTAGGCAACGCCGCGGTAGGTGCGGGCCGGCGCGAAGGTCGGACGCAGCCGCAGGGCGCGAAGTGTTTCCAGGATCGCCCTGTCGATCTCCCTGCGCGGCAGCCTGGTTTTTGCCAGATTGGTGTAGGCCACGGCATTGCTTTCATGGAGAGACAAGGACCGGAGACTCGCCGCCGCCGATTTGTCCCCTCGGCCAAGGCCCAGATAGGCTGCCGCAAGGTACGTGTGCCCGTTGGCGTTTCCCGGTTGGTCGTGCAGCCCCTTCCGCAGCTCCGGCAGCGCCCGCGCGAGTTCTCCCTGCCGCACCAGGGCGACGCCGAGGTTCACTTGCGCCGCCGGGTAGAGGGGCCTGGCGCGCAGCGCGGCGCGCAGGTGCGGCTCGGCCTTCTTCGGAAGGTTGAGCTGCAGGTAGGCCACGGCGAGGTTGTTGGAGGCTCCTCGCGTCTGAGGGTTGATCTGCAGTGCCGTGAGGATCTCGGCGGCAGCCTTGGTGGAGAGGTGGGTCTGCAGGTACGCCGTGGCGAGGGTAATGTGGGCTCCGGTGTTCTGAGGCTGCGTGGCGAGGAAGCGCCGCAAGGCGGCAACTGCCTTCTCCGGCTGCCGCCGTTTCAGGTACGCCATGGCAAGGTTGGTCACCGCCTGTTCGAGCTGGACGGGGGATGAAAGGGCAAGCTTGTTTTCGGCGACGGCGCGATCGACCAACCCGGCATCCCGATAGGCGCGCCCCATGTTGATATGGGGGATCGGCGTCCGGGGTGATTTCCGGGTCGTGTCCCGCCAGAGGGTGGCGCTGTCGTGCCAGATGCCGATGCGGCTGATCGTCAGGACAGCCAGCAGGGCAAGGCCGAGGCAGCCAAGGAGAGCGACGCGCCTCTCGAGCTTCGCGGCGCGCTGCCGCCACGCCGCCGCCAGGTGAGAGGCCACGGATGCTCCGAGGATCGCCACCCCCACCGCCGGCAGGTAGACGAAGCGCTCCGCCAGGAGGATCGGAATCGGCACCAGGTTTAGCACCGGCAGCAGCGCGAGGAAAAACCACGCCAGACCGAAGACCGCCGTGCGGTTCGCCCGCAGCAGCGCTCTGATGAGGAGGAGGATTGCGGCCAGCCCGAGGAGCGCGATGAGGAACCGCACCTGCAGGACGCTGCCGAGGGCGCGGGCATCGTAGTAGGCGTTGAGCTGCACCGGCAGGAGGAGCTTGGCGGGGTAGGTGACGAGGAGCACCGGCACGGTGATGAGGGTGGCGCCCAGGCTGCCGCCGTAGTAGGAGGGGAGCACTGCCCCCGCCGCCGAGTGCGACAGCATCGTGGTGACCGAGGCCGCCCCCGCCAGCACGAAGAACGGGGCGGTCAAGCCGACCCGGGGCCGCTTCAGCAGCAGATGGTACGCCACCAGGATGAGCGGCAGGGGGACGGCGGTCGATTTTGACAGCAAGGCAAGCGTCGCGAGGAGAAGGGCGGCGGCGTAGCACCCACGCCGCAGCGGCGGCTGCCGCGTCGCGCTCTCATAGGCGAGGAACGCTGCGAGCAGGAACGCCTGGGAGAGGACGGTCTTGCGCTCGGCGATCCAGGCCACCGATTCCACCTGCATGGGGTGGAGACCGAACCAGAGCGCCCCGAGCAGGGCGATGCCCCCGGCGCCGACGAGCCGCGCCAGCAGGACGTAGACCAACGCGGCATCGAAACTGTGCAGGAGCACGCTGGTGAGGTGGTAGCCGAACGGGGCGAACCCCCAGAGCAGCCGATCGGGAAAGAATGAGAGGAGATGGACGGGGAGGTACTCGGTGAAGTAGAACGAGGTGAAGACCGCCTTCAGGCTGGCGAGGCTGGGGACTCCCAGGAAGGGGTTCTCGGTGACGTAGACCTCGTCATCCCAGTTGGTGAACCCGTTGCCCAGGCTGCGCAGGTAGACCAGGAGCGTCAGGGCGAAGACCAGCCCGGCGAGGAGCCACAGCCCTCGTGCATCCCGTCGCCAGCCAGGCTCAACGTTCTCCATGACTTGCCCCTCGCCAGCTTGCCCGATGCGCCGGCAGAGCGGTTCCCGCGGCTGGCGCGATGCAGCGCCGGGCGAGAGCCGCCGCCTCGTCCCGCGCTCGGTCAGCTCTCAGCATACCGAGAGGGCGCCCTCTCGAGCAATCCCCTTCCTGGTGTTTGGAAAGGAGCTGATGCGGGAGAGTTCCTTGGCGGTCCATCTTCCCGCAGCGCGACGGGCGTCGGCAGCGCCGGAAGCAGCTTTACAGGGACGCTTTGACGAAGGCGCCTCGGTTGTCCATTCTTGGGAAGAGAAGGGGGGCGGGATTCGTTTCCCAGGTGGCGCCTGCGCCGGCGGAGGCCAGCCGACGAACGCGCGCGCTCCACGAGAAGGCCGAGGCGGGGATCGGGGGAGTTCCCCATTCTCGGAAGTGCGTTGCCTCGATCTGAGTCACTCTGCTAGAGTGCGAAAAGGTGTCGCCGCGGAGAAGTGGGGGGCCGCGGCCTCCGGATGTGCCATGGACGGCTGATGAGGTGGGCGCCGGGTTGTGATCGGAGAGGCGGCGTGGCGATAGCAAAGCAACTGGACATCGATGAGCTGTGCGTGACGACGATCCGCATGTTGGCGGTGGATTGCGTGCAGCAGGCGAGGTCGGGGCACCCCGGTGCGCCGCTCGGGCTGGCGCCGGCGGCCTACGTCCTCTGGGACCGCTTCCTCAAGCACCATCCGGCCAACCCCCGCTGGTGTGACCGCGACCGTTTCGTCCTCTCCGCCGGGCACGCGTCGGCCCTGCTCTACGCCCTCCTGCACCTCTACGGCTACGACATCTCTCTCGACGACCTGCGCGCCTTCCGCCAATGGGGCAGCCCCTGCGCCGGCCATCCCGAGTATGACCTGGCCCGCGGCATCGAGACCACCACGGGGCCGCTCGGCCAGGGCTTCGGCAACGCCGTCGGCTTCGCCCTCGCCGAGGCGCACCTAGCCGCCCACTTCAATCGCCCCGGCCATGCCATCGTGGATCACTTCACCTACTGCCTGTGCAGCGACGGCGACATGATGGAGGGGGTCGCCTCCGAGACCGCCTCGCTGGCCGGGCATCTCGGCCTCGGCAAACTCATCGCCCTCTACGACGATAACCATATCTCCATCGAAGGCCGCACCGAGCTGGCGTTCAGCGAGGACGTAGGTGGCCGCTTCTCGGCCTATGGCTGGCACGTGCAGAAAGCGGACGGGCATGACCGCGGCGCCATCGCGGCGGCGATCGAGGCGGCGCGCGCGGCGACGGACCGTCCCTCCCTCGTCATCCTCGCCACCAACATCGGCTACGGCAGCCCCGTGCAGGATACCGCCAAGGCCCACGGCGAGCCGATGAGCGAAGCGGACCACTTGGAGACCAAGCGCTTTTACGGCTGGCCCCTCGATCAACCCTTCTTTCGCCCGGCGGAGGCTCTGGCCCACATGCGCCGGGCCGATCAGCGCGGCGCGGCCGCCGAGGCGGACTGGCAGCGGCGCTTCGACGCTTACCAGCGCTGGCACCCCGAGCTCGCCGCCGACTTCCTCCGGGGCATGGCGCACGAGCTGCCCGACGGCTGGGACGACGACCTCCCCATTTTCTCGCCGACGGAGAAGCCCCTGGCGACGCGGGTCTCGGCGGGCGCCGCCCTGAACAGCTTCGGCGCCAGGCTCTCTGGGTACCTCATCGGCGGCTCGGCGGACCTGGCGCCCTCCACGAAGACGCTCCTCGACGGCCAGCCGGGCATCCGGCGCCATGAGTACGGCGGCGCAAACCTCCACTTCGGCGTGCGCGAGCACGGCATGGGGACGATTTGCAACGGCCTGGCGCTGCACGGCGGGGTGCGCCCGTACTGCTCGACCTTCCTGGTCTTCTCCGACTACATGCGGCCGTCGATCCGCCTGGCGGCGCTCATGCGGGCGCCGGTCATCTACGTCTTCACCCATGACAGCATCGGCCTGGGCGAGGATGGGCCGACCCACCAGCCGGTGGAGCACCTGGCCGCCTTGCGCGCCATTCCCCGCCTCGTCGTGCTGCGTCCGGCCGACGCCAACGAGGCGGCGTGGGCCTGGCATACGGCGCTCCAGCACCGCGCCGGTCCGGTCGCCCTCGTCCTTTCCCGGCAAAACCTGCCGACCCTGGACCGCACGCGCCTCGCCGCCGCGCCGAATGTCGCCCGGGGCGCCTACGTCCTGGCCGAGGCGGAGGGGGGCGCGCCGAAGCTGCTGCTGCTCGCCAGCGGCTCGGAGGTGATCCTGGCCTTGCAAGCCCGGGAGAAGCTGCAGGCCGACGGCGTGCCGACGCGCGTCATCAGCATGCCGAGCTGGGAGCTCTTCGAGGCGCAGCCGCGGGCCTACCGCGACGAGGTGCTGCCGCCGCGCGTCTCCGCCCGCATCGCCATCGAGGCCGGCGTGTCGCTGGGCTGGGAGCGCTACGTCGGCGCGCGCGGCGCCACCATCACGCACGATGAGTTCGGCGCCTCGGCGCCCGCCGCCGTGGCGTTCGAGAAGTTCGGCTTCAGCGTGGCGCGGCTGCTGTCCGAAGCGCAGAGATTGCTGCGGCAGGCTTGAAACGGTAGGCGTTGTACCACCTCGCAGGCAGGGAATGAAAGAGGCCGGGTTCGCCGTCATGCGAAGAGCCCCCTCGCCCCTTGCGTGGCGGAAAGAGTGTTGGAGCGTTGACCGTGCGCGTCGCCGTGGGTTCCGATCATGCCGGGTTTGCCCTGAAAGGCACGGTGGTCGCCGCCATCAAGGCGCTCGCGCATGAGGTCCTCGATCTTGGCGCCTCCAGCAGCGACGCCGTCGACTACCCCGACTACGCGGCGCGGGTCTGCGAGGCCATCCTGCGCGGCGACGCCGAGCGCGGCGTGCTCCTCTGCGGCAGCGGCATTGGCGTGGCCGTGGTGGCGAACAAGTTCCCCGGCATTCGCGCCGGCCTCTGCCACGACGTCTACTCGGCGCACCAGGGGGTGGAGCACGAGGACATGAACGTGCTGGCCCTCGGCGGCCGGATCATCGGCGCCGCCCTGGCGCGGGAGATCGTGACCTCCTTTTTGAACGCCTCGTTCCAGGCGGAGGAGCGTCACCTGCGCCGGGTTGCGAAGATTACCCAGATCGAGGAGCGCTGGCTCGGCGCGGGCGCGCGCCAGCCCTTGGGAGGTGCGGGGCGTATGGACAGGATCGCCAAAGTCCGCGAGCTTGGACAGAGCGTCTGGCTCGACTCCATCAGCCGCGATCTCGTCACCTCGGGCACGTTGCGGCGCCTCATCGAAGCGGACGGCCTGCTGGGTATGACGAGCAACCCCGCCATCTTCGAGAAGGCCATCAACGGCAGCCCGGCGTATGACCAGGCGATTACCAGCCTAGCGCGGCAGGGCCTGGATGCCGCCGGCATCTACCAGGAGCTTGCCGTGGAGGACGTGCGGCTGGCGGCGGACCTCCTGGCGCCGGTGTACGCGCGCACCCAGGGGCTGGATGGCTACGTCAGCCTCGAGGTGTCACCCCTCCTGGCGCGCGACACGGAGGGGACGATCCGCGAGGCGCGCCAGCTCTTCGCCGCGGTGGACCGGCCCAACATCTTCATCAAGGTGCCGGCCACCACGGAGGGGCTTCCCGCCATCCGCTCCCTCCTGGCGCAAGGCATCAACATCAACGTAACGCTCCTCTTCGCGGTGGAGCGCTACGTCGAGGTGGCGCAGACCTACCTCGACGGCATCGAGGAGCTGTTGGCGCGCGGCGGCGATGCCGGCACCGTGCGCTCCGTGGCGAGCTTCTTCGTCAGCCGCATCGACACCCTGGCGGATAGCTGGATCAACCAGCGCCTCGAGGGAGTCACCGACGCCGCGCAGCGCGGCCGCCTGGAGGCCCTGAAGGGCGTCCTGGCGATCGCCAACGCCAAGATCGCCTACCAGCGCTTCATGGAAATCTTCGGAAGCGAGCGCTTCGCCGCCTTGCGGGCCCAGGGCGCCCACGCGCAGCGGCTCCTGTGGGGAAGCACGAGCACGAAGAACCCGGCTTACGCCGATACCCTCTACGTCGACACCCTCATCGGGCCGGAGACCGTGAACACCATGCCGGAGGAGACCTTTCGCGCCTTCCAGGAGCACGGCGAGCCGGCGCTGACGCTCGAAGAAGGGCTGGAGGAGGCGCGCGCCCGTCTGCGGGATTTCGAGGCCTGCGGCTTCAGCATGCCGCAGCTTACGCAGCAGCTTCTTGATGAAGGCGTGGCGAAGTTCGCCGAGCCCTTCGAGAAGCTCCTGCGCGCCATCGAGGCGAAGCGGCTCCAGGCCGGCCCCGATCTCCTCGCCCAGGAGACGCGCTCCTGGGTGGCGATGCCGGGGGTGCAGAGCGAGATTCTCCAGCGCACCCTCAGCGGCATGCAGCAGCAAGGCTTCCAGCGACGGCTCTGGGAGAAAGACGCCAGCCTGTGGACGACTGACCCCACGCACCAGGAGCGCATCCGCAGCCGCCTCGGCTGGCTCACCGTCTGCCGGAGGCAGCGCCGCTTCCTCCCCGAGCTGCGCGCCTTTGCCGACGAGATCAGAGCTGCCGGCATGCGTCACGTCGTGCTCCTCGGCATGGGCGGGAGCAGCCTCGGCCCCGAGGTGCTGCGCCGCACCTTCGGTCCCCAGCCGGGCTACCCGCAGCTCTGCCTGCTGGACAGCACGGTGCCGGCCCAGGTGGCAAGCACCGCTGGGAAGCTGGACCTCGCGGCGACGCTCTTCGTGGTCTCGAGCAAATCCGGCGGCACCACCGAGTCGCTGTCGCTCTGCGCCTACTTCTACGATCAGCTCCGCAGCCGGCGCGGCGCCGGCGCCCACTTCGTCGCCATCACCGATCCCGGCTCGCCCCTGGAGGAGCTGGCGCGCCAGCGGCGGTTCCGGCGGGTCATCTCCGGCGAGCCGGAGGTCGGCGGGCGTTTCTCGGTGCTGTCGAACTTCGGCATGGCGCCGGCGGCGCTTGTGGGGCTCGATGTGGAGACGCTCCTCGAGCGCGCCGAGGGGATGATGCATCGCTGCGGCGCCAACGTCTCCTGCCGCGACAACCCCGGCATCGTGCTGGGGACGGTGCTCGGCATGCTCCAGAAAGCCGGCCGCGACAAGCTCACCCTGGTTCCCTCTCCCGGCATCGCGGCCTTCGGCGCCTGGCTGGAGCAGCTCATCGCCGAGAGCACCGGCAAGATGGGGACGGGGCTGGTGCCCCTGGGCGATGAACCGGTGGGGCCGCCGGAGGTCTACGGACAAGACCGGGTGTTCATTTACCTCCGCCTCAGCGAATCCCCGGATGCCGCGCAGGAGGCGGCCCTTGAGGCGCTGCGGGAGGCGGGGCACCCGGTGCTCCGCGTCACCGTGCCGGAACGCCTCGACCTCGGCGCGGCCTTCTACCTCTGGGAGATCGCCACCGCCACCGCCGGGGCGTTCCTGAAGATCAATGCCTTCGACGAACCGAACGTGCAGGAGAGCAAGGACAACACGAAGGCGCTGCTGCGGGAGTTCGAGGCGAAGGGGCGGCTGCCGGAGCAGGAGCCGCTGCTGCGGGTTGACGGCATCAGCCTCTCGACCGATGCGGAGAACCACGCCGAGCTGAGCCGCGCCATCACCAGCCGGGGCCAGGACGCCGGCGCGCTCGAGGCGTGGCTGGCCGCCCACGTCGCCCGCCTCGCGGAGGGCGATTACCTCGCCATCAACGCCTACCTCGAGCAACGGCCGGCGCACCACGAGCTTCTCCAGGAGATGCGCCTCCGCCTCCGCGCCGCCTACCGCGTGGCGACGATGCTGGGCTACGGCCCGCGCTTCCTGCACTCGACCGGCCAACTCCACAAGGGGGGGCCGAATACGGCGCTGGTGCTGCAACTCACCTGTGACAATGTGCCCGATGTGGCCATCCCCGGCGAACGGTACTCGTTCGGCATCCTCAAGGACGCCCAGGCGCTGGGGGATTTTCACTCCCTCGCCGCCCGCCGGCGGCGCGCCTTGCGCCTCCACCTGGGAAGCGACGTCGAGGGCGGCCTGAAGCGACTCCTCGCGGCGGTGGAGGCCGTCACCGGAACCGCGGGGAGTTCGGCCCAGGGGTGATGCCGGAGGCCCAGCCGCGCCCGCGTCCCTGGGGGCGTCGCGGGTTGCGCCACCCAGCACTCAGATCGGGAGGGGTTCGATGCAGCTCGGCATGGTGGGTCTGGGCAGGATGGGTGGGAACATGGCGCGCCGCCTCCTCCAGGCGGGGCACGAAGTTGCCGTCTCAGACCGTTCCAGCGAAGCGGTGCAGGCCATGGCGGCGGCCGGCGCGCAAGGGACCAGCAGCCTCGCGGAGCTGACGGAGAGGCTGACGCCACCGCGCGCCGTCTGGGTGATGGTGCCCTCCGGCGCCCCCACCGAGGAGACGATCCGCGCCCTGCGCGAGGTGCTGGCGGCGGGCGACATCATCATTGACGGCGGCAACACCTACTACAAGGATGATCTGCGCCGGGCGGAGGAGCTGCGCGGGGCGGAGCTGCACTACGTGGATGTCGGCACGAGCGGCGGCATCTGGGGCCTCGAGGCGGGGTACTGCTTGATGGTCGGCGGCGAGCGGCGGATCGTCGCGCACCTGGAGCCGATCTTCCACGCCCTGGCGCCGGAGAACGGCTACCTCTACACCGGGCCGTGCGGCTCCGGCCACTTCACGAAAATGATCCACAACGGCATCGAGTATGCCATGATGCAGGCCTACGGGGAGGGGTTCGAGCTGCTGCGGCAGGCGCCGTTCGATCTCGATCTGCATGCCATCGCCGCGGTGTGGAACCATGGCAGCGTGGTGCGCTCATGGTTGCTGGAGCTGCTCGAGGCGGCCTTCAAGCGCGATCCCGACCTGGGGGAGCTGAGTGGCTATGTGGAGGACTCGGGAGAAGGCCGCTGGACCATTCTCCAGGCGATCGAGGAAGAGGTGCCCGCGCCCGGCCTGGCTCTCGCCCTGTTCACGCGTTTCCGCTCGCGCCAGGATCGCTCCTTTGCCGAGCGCGTGCTGGCGGCGCTGCGGCGCGAGTTCGGCGGGCACGCGGTGCGCCGCGCCGCGCCGCCGTCGTAGCCGCAGGGGTGGGGAGGCGGCACGGGCCGCCCGTCGCCCTGAGGAGAGGCGTGGCCTGCGCCGGGGCGCGACCTTCCTCCGCACCCCCTCCTGCGCCACCTTCTAGGCTGAAGGCGGGAAGGCCGGCGGAAGATCGTGAGGGACGCCATGCCCGAGCCAATCGCACCCTTCATCACCCTTCCGTCCCTTCCTGATGATGTCCCCGGCGCGCCCTGCGCCATGGTCGTCTTCGGCGCCTCGGGCGACCTCACGAAGCGCAAGCTGGTGCCCGCCCTCTTCAACCTCGCGTGCGAGGGGCTGTTGCCGGATGGGTTCGCCCTCCTCGGCTTCGCGCGCACGCCGTTGAACGAGGAAAAGTTCCGCGGCGCCATGACGGAGAGCATCAAGCGCTACGGCACGCGGCAGTTCAATGCCGCGGTGTGGGAGAAGTTCGTCCAGCGCCTCTTCTACCAGCAGCACGAGTACGACGACCCTGCCTCCTACACCGCCCTGAAAGCGCAGCTCCAGAAGCTGGACCGCGACTGCGGCACCCAGGGGAACCACATCTTCTACCTCTCGACGCCTCCCGGCTTCTTCCCCACCATCATCGAGAACCTGGGGGCCGCCGGGCTGAACCTCGAGGAGCGGGGCAAGTTCAGCCGCGTGGTCATCGAGAAGCCGTTCGGCCGCGACCTCGCCAGCGCCGTCAAGCTCAACGAGATCGTCTACCAGCAGTTCCAGGAACACCAGGTGTTCCGCATCGACCACTACCTCGGCAAAGAGACGGTGCAGAACATCTTGGTGTTCCGCTTCGCCAACGGCATCTTCGAGCCGATCTGGAACCGGCGCTACGTCGATCACGTGCAGATCACCGTGGCGGAAACCATCGGCATTGAAGGCCGCGGCAGCTACTACGAGACGGCGGGCGTGCTGCGCGACATGATCCAGAACCACATCTTCCACCTCTTGGCGTACATCGCCATGGAGCCGCCGATCGACATCAACGCCACCAAGGTGCGCGACGAGGAGGTGAAACTCCTCGACGCCGTGCAGCGCATGCGCCCGGAGCAGGTGCCGGTGCGCGCCGTGCGCGGCCAGTACGGCGAGGCCACCGTCGACGACCGCTGGCTGCCCTCCTACCGTGAGGAGAAAGGAGTAGCCGCGGATTCGCAGGTGGAGACCTTCGCGGCCCTGAAGCTCTACATTGACAACTGGCGCTGGGCGGGCGTGCCCTTCTACCTGCGCTCCGGGAAATGCCTCCCCGAGCGCCGGGCGGAGATCGCCATCCAGTTCAACCGCGCCCCGCTGCAGCTCTTCCGGCACCAAGAGGTGAAGCAGCTCTCCCCCAACCTCCTGGAGATGCGGCTGCAGCCCGACGAGGGTATCTCCCTGCGCTTCGAGACCAAGAAGCCGGGGACGAAAATCCGCATGCAGACGGTGGACATGCAGTTCGACTACACGCGCAGCTTTGACACCAACTATTCAACGGGCTACGAGACGCTCCTGCATGACTGCATGACCGGAGACTCCACCCTCTTCGCGCGGGCAGACATGGTCGAGACCGCCTGGAAGGTGATCCAGCCGATCCAGGAAGTGTGGCAGAACACCGCCGCCGAGTTCCCCAACTATCCGGGGGGGACCTGGGGTCCTATCGAAGCGAACCACCTGCTCCAGCGGGACGGACGCGGCTGGCTGCAGGGGTGACCAGCAGGCGCCGCCCGCTGCGCTGCTCCCTCCTTCCTCTTGGCGCGACAGCAGAGACGGTGATGATCCTGGCTGGCGACATCGGCGGCACGAAGACTCTGCTCGCCTCCTGCGAGCCGGCAGCCCCGCGACCCCTCGTGGTCCACCGGGAGAGTTACGCCAGCCGCGAGGCCGCCGGGTTGGCGGAGCTGGTGCGCCGGTTCCGCGGCAAGCACCCGGGCGCAATTGAAGCAGCCTGCTTCGGCATCGCCGGTCCCATCCAGGGCGGGCGCAGCGAGACGCCGAACCTCCCCTGGGTGGTCGAGGCCGGCGAGCTTGCTCGGCTGCTGGGGCTGCCGCAGGTTTCGCTCATCAACGACCTGGAAGCCACCGCATATGGAATTGCCGCGTTGGACGAGGGGGAGCTGGTGACGCTGAACCCGGAGGGGGAGGCGCGGCCGGGGAACGCCGCGGTGATCGCCGCCGGCACGGGGCTGGGCGAGGCGGTGTTGTACTGGGACGGCCAGCGCCACCAGCCCTTCGCCACCGAATCGGGGCATGCGGATTTCGCGCCCCGTACCTGTCGCGAGATGGAGCTGCTTCGTTTCCTTGGGAAGGAGTTTCCCCGGGTGAGCTATGAGCGCGTCATCTCCGGTCCGGGGCTCTTCCGCACTTACAGGTTCCTGCGGGCGTGGCGCGGCGACGCCGAGCCCGCCTGGCTGACGGCGGAGCTGCAGGAAGGCGACCCGAGCGCCGTGGTGACCGAGGTCGCCTTGGCGCGGCGCGACGTGGTGTGCGAGGACGCGCTGCGCATGTTCGTCGCCTGCTACGGCGCCGAGGCCGGCAACTTGGCCCTGCGCTGCATGGCGGTGGGCGGGGTGTACCTCGGCGGCGGGATCGCCCCGAAAATCCTGCCGGCGTTGCGTGAGGCAGGCTTCATGGCCGCCTTCACGGCCAAGGGACGGTTTACGGATTTCCTGCGCAGGGTCCCCGTGCGGGTGATCTGCAACGAGGAGACAGCCTTGCTCGGGGCGGCGCGGCGAGCCAGCCTCTAGAGGGTGGCAGGCCCGGCCGGCGGCCTGGAGAATATGCTTGACATGCCCCCAAGAGCTGCTAAGCTGAGGCACTTCCTGGTGTCAGAAACCGGTTTCCCACGTATTCCCCCGGCACCTCCGCAAATCGATGAATAAAGTAAGGAGCGGCGGCGGCAGAGGATCGTTCCAGCGGCTGCGCTAGCCTGCTTTGAAAGGGAGAAGGAAAGACTGCCCATCCTCGTCTAACTGGAGTTCCGCGCATGCCACAGAACAAGTACTACACGATGATGATCATGCCGGCGTCATCGAGCCGGTTCTACCGGTACTCGGTGCCGAAGTGGCTGCTGGTCACCGCCGCCGTCCTCGGCGGCTGCGCTTTCTTCATCTTCCTCGCCCTCATCATCAACGCAGCTCGCCATGAAGACACAACGGAGCGGGTTGCAATCCTGCAGAGAGCCAACACCCAGCAGAAGGAACGCCTGCACCAGTTCTCCAATACGATCAACGAGCTGAAGATGCAGATGCTGCAGTTGCAGGCGTTCGACAAGAAGCTGCGGGTGATCACGGCGTTCGGCAAGCCTGATCACCGCCTCCCCTTCATCGGCATCGGCGGCCCGACCAGTGAGATCACCCTGGAGGAGATCAAGAACGATCCCTCGAAGCAGAAACGCTTGATGGCGGCGATTCAGAAAGAGATCGAGCAGCTCTCCCTGGCGGCGGAGCGGCAGGCGGACAGCTTCAAGGAGCTTGAAAAGTTCTTCTCCGAGAAGCGCACGCTGCTTGTTTCCACCCCTTCCATCTGGCCCACCCGCGGCTGGTTGACGTCAACCTTCGGCTATCGCACCTCGCCCTTTACCGGCTTGCGCGAGATGCATGAAGGGATCGATGTGGCTGGTTCGTTCGGCGCCCCCGTGGTGGCGCCGGGCAATGGCGTGATCACCAAGATCGGCAACGAGAGCGGCTACGGGAAAGTCCTTGAGATCGATCACGGCTACGGCGTCGCGACCCGTTACGGCCACCTGGCAAAGATTCTCGTCAAGGAGGGGGAGCGGGTCGAACGCGGCGACGAGATCGCCCAGCTCGGCAACTCCGGTCGCAGCACCGGCCCGCACCTGCACTACGAGGTGTGGGTGAACAAGATTCCCATCAATCCAGTCAAGTATATCCTGGAGGATGACGTCCACACCCTTATCTCCGGCTTGGCGAACTAGGTTCTCACGAGACACGCCGGCGTGCTCCTCCGCCGGTGGGTCCGCTGGCGAGCGGGCTTGAGCTGCGGCCGGAAAGTCGAACGGGACTGCCTCCTGGATCGGAGGCAAAGCCTGTCCGTGCCGCCCGGCTGCGAGTCTCCCGCAAAGCTCCCCTCCTTCCCTGGCCCCGTTGGGGCGTGTCGCTGCTGCCGTTGGGCGGGGGCGGTCATTTCCTTCCTTCGCGTCCTCGGGTCTTCCCCTCCGCCGTCGCCCCGGGCCAGTCGCCTTGGCCGGCTCTTCCGAGTGCCATTGTGGCCGCGCGGCGAGGCAACCAGCCTCATCCGCCAGGTAACCTCTGCACGTCGCACCCGGTGCCTCGCGGCTTCCCGCCGCGGGCGGCCGAGGCCGTCCCGGCCCCGCCCCGTACATGAGTGTTGGTGTATGGTTTGCGGGGTGCGTATAATAATCAAGCAGGTGGGTGCGCTGGCGGGGCGCCGAGGTGGTCGCCTGATCCGCCCGCGCCTCGACGTGCAAGGAGAGGAAGCGACGCGCCGCCAAGGCGGGTTTGGCGCCGGCGCGGATGATGTGGTTGGCCAGGGCGGGGAGATCGAAGCTGCCGCGTCGGGGGGCGTTCTCATCTCCTTCGCTGCGTGAAATTGCTAAAGGATGACCTGGTATGATCAGCAGCGTGCTGCGCAAGATCGTCGGGAGCAAGAACGAGCGGGAGCTGAAGCATTTGTGGCCGTTTGTGGAGCAGATCAACGGCTACGAGCCCGAGCTGTGCAAGCTCAGCGATGCGGAGCTGCAGGCGAAGACGCCGGCCTTTCGTCAGCAGCTCGCGCAGGGGGCGAGCCTGGACGATCTCCTCCCCGAAGCTTTCGCCGTAACGCGTGAAGCGGCCCGGCGGGCCATCGGCATGCGCCACTTCGACGTGCAGCTCGTGGGAGGCATCGTCCTGCACCAGGGCAAGATTGCGGAGATGAAGACCGGCGAAGGGAAGACCCTGGTGGCGACCCTGGCGGTGTACCTCAACGTCCTCCCGGGCGAGGGCGCGCACGTCGTCACGGTGAACGACTACCTGGCCCGACGCGACAGCGAGTGGATGGGTGCGGTCTACCGCTTCCTCGGCTTGACGGTGGGAACCATCCAGCACCAGCACACGGACGTCGAGCGTCAGCAGGCCTATGGCTGCGACGTGACCTACGGCACGAACAATGAGTTCGGCTTCGACTACCTGCGCGACAACATGAAGTTCGAGGCCTCGCAGTTCGTGCAGCGCAAGCTCCACTACGCCATCGTGGACGAGGTGGACAGCATCCTCATCGACGAAGCCCGCACGCCGCTCATCATCTCCGGGCCGGCGGAAGAATCGACGGACAAGTACGTGAAGGTGAACCGCATCATCCCGCGGCTGAGGAAGAACACTCACTTTGCGGTGGATGAGAAGGCGCGCACCGCCAGCCTCACGGAGGAGGGCGTGGAGGCCGTGCAGTCGATGCTGCACCTGGAGAACCTCTACGACCCCGCGAACATCGAGATCCTGCACCATGTCCACCAGGCGCTGAAGGCGCACACCTTGTTCCAGCGCGATAAGGACTACGTGGTGCAGAACGGCGAGGTGATCATCGTCGATGAGTTCACCGGCCGGCTCATGCCTGGTCGGCGGTACAGCGAAGGCCTGCACCAGGCCCTCGAGGCGAAAGAGGGGGTGCGCATCGCCAACGAGAACCAGACCCTCGCCACCATCACCTTCCAGAATTACTTCCGCATGTACCAGAAGCTCGCCGGCATGACCGGCACCGCGGACACGGAGGCGGAGGAGTTCCACAAGATCTACAACCTCGATGTCCTCGTCATCCCCACCAACCGGACGCTCATCCGCACCGAGTACTCGGACGTCATCTATCGCACCGAAGGTGAGAAGTACCATGCCGTGGTGGACGAGATCGTGGAGCTGCACGCCACGGGCCGGCCGGCCCTGGTGGGCACCGTCTCGATCGAGAACTCCGAGAAGATCAGCACGCTGCTCGAAAAGAAGAGGGTTCCGCACCACGTCCTGAACGCCAAGCACCACGAGCGCGAGGCTGAGATCGTGGCCCAGGCCGGGCAGCGCGGCGCCGTGACCATCGCCACGAATATGGCCGGGCGGGGAACCGATATCGTCCTGGGCGAAGGCATCGCCGCCATGGGCGGCCTGCACATTATCGGCACCGAGCGGCACGAGGCGCGGCGCATCGACAACCAGCTCCGCGGTCGGGCTGGACGCCAAGGCGACCCCGGCTCGTCGCGCTTCTACCTGTCGCTTGAGGACGATCTGTTGCGCATCTTCGGCTCCGACCGCCTGTCGGGGCTCATGCAGCGCCTCGGCATGGAAGAGGGCCAGCCGATTGAACACAAGCTCGTCACGAAAGCGATCGAGAATGCGCAGCGCAAGGTGGAGGGGCGCAACTTCGATATCCGCAAGCATCTCCTCGAGTATGACGACGTCATGAACAAGCAGCGCACGGTCATTTATGATCAGCGGCGGATGGTGCTGGAGAGTGAGTCCCTGCGCGACGAGGTGCGGGAGATGAGCCGCGAGGTGGCGGAGAACCTCGTGGCGTCGTACACCGATGCGGAGAAGTACCCGGAGGAGTGGGACTTCGCCGGCCTGCGGGATGCTCTGGCGCGCCAGGTCGCCCTCAAGGTCAGCCAGGACGAACATTGGCTGACGATCGAAGGGCTGGACGAGAAGCTCGAAATCGTCGAGCTGGAGGTGCCGGTCCTCACGGGCCTCGTGCTCGAAGCGGTGGAGAAGCGCTACGAGCTGCGCGAACGCGAACTCACCCCGGAGGTCATGCGCCGCCTCGAAAGCCTCATCATGCTGCAGGTCATCGACAGCCAGTGGAAGGATCACCTGCAGGCGATGGATTACCTCAAGGAGGGCATCGGGCTGCGCGGTTACGCGCAGAAGGACCCCCTGAACGAGTACAAGCGGGAGGCCTACGAGCTCTTCATGGAGCTGACGGAGCGCATCAAGACCGAGACGGTGCAGCTCCTCTTCCACGTGCAGCTCAGGCGCGAGGAAGAGCGGGCCGGGGAGGACTTCTTCGCCAGGCGGCGCGCGGCGTCGCGGCAGCGCCTCCTGGAGCACCGCGGCAGCCTCCCCGGCACGGAGGACGAGGAGGACGGCAAGGTGCAGACGGTGCGCCGGACGCAGCCGAAGGTCGGCCGCAACGAGCCCTGTCCTTGCGGCAGCGGCCTGAAGTTCAAGAAGTGCTGCGGCAAGGCAGCCTGAGGAGGCCACAGGAAAGCCGGCGTGGAACCACCTCGCGGCTGCGGCAAAAGGTGGGGAAGCGGAGGTGAGTCTTTCTTCCGAGGACCGCATGTTGAGGCTTGCCGGAATCCAGCTTGCCTGCGCGCCTGACAAGAAGCGGAACCTGCTCCGGGCGGTCGAGCTCATCCGCCTGGCGGCGGCGGAGGGGGCGCAGCTCGCCTGTCTGCAGGAGCTCTGCGTCACCCCGTGGTTCCCGAGCGGCAAGGACGCCGCAGCCTTCAGCCTGGCGGAGCCCGTCGACGGGGAGACAGTCCAGACGCTGGCGGAGGTTGCGGCCGCGACGCGCCTCGCCCTCGTCTGCCCCATCTTCGAGCGGGATGGCGAGCGCCATTTCAACTCCGCGGTAGTGCTCGATGCGAACGGCGCGGTGCTGGGGGTCTATCGCAAGGTGCACGTGCCGGCCATCCCCTTGTGGGAGGAGCGCTACTACTTCCAGCTCGGCGACGGCGGATTCCCGGTTTTCCACGTCGGCGGGGTCTGCATCGGCGTGCAACTGAGCTGGGATAACTTCTTCCCGGAAGGGGCGCGGGCGCTGGCGCTGCAAGGGGCGCAGGTGATCTTCGCGCCGACCGCCGCCGCCTACGACTCGCAGCACCGCTGGGCCACGGTGATCAGCGCCAACGCCATTGCGAACGGGTGCTTCGCGTTTCGCGTCAACCGGGTGGGGACGGAGGGGGCGCAGAACTTCTACGGCAAGAGCTTCTGCGTGGACCCGAACGGCGAGATGATCATCGAGCCGAGCGGCGCCTACGATGCCGTCGTCCTCGCCGACCTTGATCTCGCGCTCATCGACATCGTGCGCGCGGAGTGGACGCTCTTCCAGGATCGCCGCATCGACGAGTACGGGCTTTTGACGAAGATTCCCACGCCCGCCGGCCTCAACGCTCCCGAGCTGGAACGCCCCGCTGGCGCCCAGCCGTAGCGGAGTCGAAGTACCTTCCCCCCACAGAAGAGACGTCCCCTTCCCGACCTTGCGGGTAAACCAGCCCCCTTGCAGAAATTCTTGACAGGGGTGAGCTCTGCGAGGAGCATCGCCCCTCGCCTGCCAGGCTCTGCCTGCCTTCGCCGCCACCGCGGACAGGCCGGACTGGGCGGTAGGTAGGCGCACTCTCTGCCGCGAGTGCGCACGGCGCCGTCGCGCCGAGAGTGGGTGTGCAGGATCAAGGTCCCCCCGGAGACAACATCCCGACTCGCGCGCTCGCGATCAGGCGCGGACGGACATGTGCGCGGGGCTTCGGGAGAGAGGCTACCGTGCCGCGGAGCCGCCGCGGCGCAGCTTGGTGATGATCTCGTCGATGACGCTGAAGGGATCGGTCTGGCGCGCGGTGATGGCGTCGAGGTGGCGGTCGAGATCGCCGGGCCGCAGCACCTCCGCCAGGGCGAAGTGGGTCATCTGCTCCTGCAGCAAGCCGAGCAGCTCCCATTCGCTGCGGCGGCGGTTGAAGGCGCCCAGCTCGTTGCTGCTGAGGAGGTAGTCGCGGTGGCGGGCGATGGCCTCGAGGGTCTCGGTGATCCCCTCTCCCGCGTTGGCGATGGTCTTCAGCACCGGCGGTCGCCACGCCGCGCGCCGCGGCGCCAGGTCGAGCATCATCTCGATCTCCACCTGCGTGCGCGTGGCGCCGTCGAGGTCGGCCTTGTTGATGAGGAAAACGTCGCCGATCTCCAGGATGCCGGCTTTCATCGCCTGGATGTCGTCGCCGAGGGTGGGGACGAGGATCACCACCGAGGTGTGGGCCGTCTTCACGATGTCCACCTCGTCCTGCCCGACGCCCACCGTCTCGATCATGACGACATCGCGCCCCAGGGCGTCGAGGATGTTCACCGCGTCCACCGTGGCGCGCGTCAGACCGCCGAGGTGGCCGCGCGTCGCCATGCTGCGGATGAAGACCCCCTCGTCGAGGCTATGCCGGTTCATGCGGATGCGGTCGCCGAGGATGGCGCCGCCGGTGAATGGGCTGGTGGGGTCGATGGCGATGATGCCGACGGTCTTGCCTTGCTCGCGCAGCTTCGTGGTGACGGCATCGACGAGGGTGCTCTTGCCGGCGCCAGGGGGGCCCGTGAAGCCCCAAATCTGCGCCTTCCCGGCGGCCCGGTGGATTGATTTCATGACCTCGCGGGCGGCCGGATCGCGGTTCTCAACCAGGGTGATGAGGCGCGCGGCGGCGCGGATGCTTCCCGCGGTGACTTTCTCGGCCAGCTCTTCATGCACGGTTCATCACGCTCCAGAATCCTCGCCGCGCCACGCTGCACGATTGGGAACGACGAACGCCGCAGGCTGGGGGAGAGGTGGGATCAAAAGCGGTGAGGCGACGGGGAGGGCAGCCGGCGCCTGCGGCAAGACGACGCGGGGAGCAGCGCGACCACGCGCCTCCCGCCCTGTTTGGGTTAGGTCTGCTTCGGCGCCCGCACGAAGTAGACGTCCGCGACGTTGAACTTCGAGTTGCGCCGGAAGCGCGCCTCAACCTGCATGCCGATCGAGATGTCAGCCGACTCGCAGCCGACGAGGCGGCTGAGGAAGAGCGTCGCCACGTTCTCCCATTCCACGAGTATAAGATGAAACGGCGTCTCGTCCAGGTAGGCTTCGCCGCTGAAGTAGCAGGTGGTCCAGGTATGCACGCGGCCGCGGCGCGGCAGCTCGAACCAGTCGCACTCGCCGCCGCAGCCCATGCAGCGCAGCCGCGGCGTGCCGTAGGCGGTGCCGCAGCGCGAGCAGCGCGTGCCGAGCAGCTTCTTATTCGCCAGCCCGGCGAAGAAGGGCGAATCCTGGCCGTAGCTGTGGATGTAATTGATCTGGTACGGCCATTTTGCAATGATCGGCGACATCCCCTTGAGCTGCGAGAGGTCGCTGGGGAAGGGGACGTTGAAGAGCACCGCGCCCTCTTCGGTCTCCTCGAGGCGCGGCGGATGCCGCCGCTCGGGGCTTTGCTCTGACGCCGGCTGGGGATCGACCATCGATTGCCTCTGCGCGCCCGCCTGGACGGGGAAGGCGTCGTCTCCTCCCACGCCATGGGAGCACTGCCTCGTCGGCGAGGGCAGCGCCTACACCGCCTCCATGATCGTGACCGTGATGTAGGTGCCGGTGCCGGCGTGGCTGTGGATAAGGCCGCGCCGTGCCTTCGGCACCTGCAGGGTGCTGTCGCCGAAGTGCGTGCCGATGCGTCCCTGGAGCTGCCAGAAGGCGAAGACGGCCTGCATGAGGCCCGTGGCGCCCACCGGGTGGCCGCAGGCCAGCAGTCCCCCGGAGGGATTCACCGGCACCAGCCCACCCAGGTCGGCCTTGCCGCTCTCCACGAAGGATCCCCCTTCGCCGTAGCGGCAGAGCCCGAGGTCCTCGTAGGTCTGGATTTCCGACGACGTGTAGGCGTCGTGGAGCTCCACGAAGTCGAGCTCCCGCGGCGGGTTCGTCACCCCTGCCATCTTGTACGCCTGTATGGCGGCGGTGCGGCCGGCGCGGAAGGAGTGCACGCCGGGGTACTTCAGCCCCTTGTAGTCTGCGGGCGACTCATGGGGGAGCAACAGGACCTCACCGTGCGGGCGGTCGGCCATGCGCATGGTGTCGGTGCCGGTCCCCACGCCGGTGATGCGCACCGGCGCGTCGGTGAGCTTCGCCGCCATCTCCTCGCTCGCCAGGATGCAGGCGGCGGCGCCGTCGGACATGACGCAGACGTCGAGGAGCGTCAGCGGGTAGGCGACCATGGGGGCGGCGCGCACGTCCTCGATGGTGAGCCGCAGGCGCTTCTGGGCGTAAGGGTTATGGCAGGCGTTGCGGTGGTTCTTGACGGAGACCCGGGCGAGCTGCTCGACAGTGGTGCCGAACTCGTGCATGTGGCGCACCACCATCATGGCGTAGTAGCCGGTGTAGAAGCCGCCGAGAGGGAAGTCGAAGCTCACGTCCGAGGCCAGGGCGATGAACTCGTTCCCCTTCCAGGTGTTGACGCGCGACATGGTCTCGAAGCCGTAGGCGACGCAGACCTCCATGCGTCCCGAGGCCACGGCCTCCCAGGCGGTCTGGAAGCAGAGTCCGCCGGTGGCGCCGCCGCCTTCGACGCGCTTGCTCGGCTTCGGGCAGAGACCGAGGTAGTCCTGCACCATGATGCCGGCCATGAGCTGGCGCTGGAAGTGGTCCGAGAAGTAGGAGGCGACGCTGCCGTCGATCTGCTCCGGCGTCAGAGCGGGAACCTGCGCCAGGGCGGCGTCGAACGCCTCGGCCACCATCTGCTGGAAGGTGACGGTGGGCCGCGCCTTGGCGAACTTGCTGACGCCGCCGGCAACCATGTAGACCGGGCGCATGGCGCCTCCCGTTGCGTTACGCGACCTTGATCGCCTGGCGCACGAACTTCACCACGTCGTCGGTGTTGGTGCCGGGGGTGAAGACCTCGCGGATGCCGATCTTCTTCAGGGCTTCGATGTCGGCGCGGGGGATGATGCCGCCGGCGAACACCACCACGTCATCCATCCCCTTCTCGCGCAGCAGCTCCATAACACGCGGGAAGATGTAGTTGTGGGCGCCGGAGAGGATGCTCATGCCGATGCCGTCCACGTCCTCCTGCTCCGCCGCGGCGACGATCTGCTCCGGCGTCTGGTGCAGCCCGGTGTAGATGACCTCGAAGCCCGCGTCGCGCAGCGCGCGGGCGATGATCTTGGCGCCGCGGTCGTGTCCGTCCAGGCCCGGTTTGGCGATGAGCACCCTGATCTTGCGTTCGGCCATGACGATTCGTCTCCTCTCAGAACGCCCGGCAGGCACCCGAGGAGGGTGCGGTCGCGGAGATCAGCCGCGCGTCTGCCCCTCTCCAGGCGCGACCAGCATGCGGCAACGAAAGATCGGTTGGCTCGACTCCAGGATGAGGAGGAAGCTTCCACCCCGCGGCGCCGTCAGGTGGCCGCCACGCCGCGAAGATCGGGGAAGCGCAAGCCGCATGATTCAAGAAGACCCCGCACCTCGGCGAAGTAGCGCCCTTGCACCTCCGCTGCCGAGCAGGACTTCAAGCCGTGGGAGAGGCAGAAGGCGTTATCCTCGGGGTCGGGACGCCCAAAGGCGCGTTTGACGACGATCGGCATCACGGTGTCGAGGTGCTGCTGAGCCCGCGCAGCCTCGCGGGGGTCGCGGCAGAGGCGCTCCAGTTGCTGGTTGCCAACCGCCTGGTGGACCTCTTCCTCGGCAAGGATCTTCACCATCGTTGTGGCCCAGGGAACGTAGCTGGCGTCGCGGTAGGCCTCCAATTGGTAGGTGCCGGCCCTGTCGGCAAGGAAATTAAAGACGACGACTTCCGTCCACTCCGTCAATGTCTCGGAGAGCCCGAAGAAGCTCATCCCCGACTTGCGGCTCGCCAGCAGGCCGCCCACGTCCTGACCGAGCTCCTCAAGGAGCCGGGCGGCGCTCTCGCTGTGCTCGGCTTCTTCGCGGCAGAAGCGGGCCTGCCGCACTTTCTCGCGCCACGTCGGCGCAAGTTCGATGGAGTGGCCGTAGATTTCCGCGGTGGCAAGCTCGGCCAGGAACTGGCGCGTCATCAGACGCACCACCATGCGACGGTAGTCATCGGTCATCTGGTCACGGCTGTAGATCGTTTCGGGCATCTGCCGCTCCCCCCAAAGCCAAAGGAAGGCAGAATGATCCCTCCTGGTTCGTGCTGCTCTCAGACCCGAGCCTCGTCCGGGGGTCCCGGAACCGTTGGCACGTTACGAGGTTCCTGTTGCGGATTGCGGGCCCTGCTTTTTTCAGACAATACTAATAGTAAAAAGGAAAGTTGTCTTGCTATCAATCGCGCTTGTCTGTGATATCCTGCCCAAATTGAAAGAACCAATATTACAAATAAAGCTAAAAGAAGAGTAGTTCTCCAATACGAACTGTAAGAATACGAGATGTAAGAAGGAACCAAAATCATTATTATTAAAGCGGCAGCCAAATTGTGACAAAGTGCCGCTTCAGCCCTCATTTTAGCCAATACCTGCTTCGCTTGTGGATTTTCTGTTTTTAAGAAATCGTGCAAGTACCCATCAATTCTCCTATAGTGCGTTTCTTGGGCAGTGGGCTTTTCTTGGTGAGCGCGTCTTTCTTGGTTAGTGCGTCTTTCTTGGGCAGTGCGAACAATGGGAAATATGTAGGGAATGTTTAATTCCTTGAAGGTATTATTGACCCAAGTCTTTGTCTTGTCTGGGAGGCTGCTATACTTGCTGCAATTAAATATCCAATATATGCGGTGTAGCAGATCCCCAATAGGTGTCAAAATGATTCCGATTACATAACCCAACCCTATCAATAGCGAAAACAGAATTACAAGAGGAGCAAATTTAATTGCAATGAATTTATCAACTGAAAATACCCCCCCCATCTTAAACATGTCGAGCATCCACATTACAAACAAAGCTAACGCAGTTCCAGGTGGAACACGGCAAATTAGATCGTAAAAAATTTCTGGAACTAGATTGGCAATGGGTGAGGCAATGGATGAAAGCTTTTCTTCATCTGCCATTGCTACTTCCCTTTGACATTAAACAGTCACAAGTGAAGATAAAAAAGAGCTGCACCGCTCCTGCGATGGAGCCGATGGTTGAGAAGACGGCGGAGGTGACAACGGCGGTAGGGTACAGTGATTTTACCTCGTTGTCAATCTGCCCCCGAAGTGCGAGGCAAGCATATCCTCTCCTTCCAGGTAGGCCCCGCAAAAGGTCCGACGCCCTGTCCGAACTGGTGCCAGCAGCCGATCTCGGGCAGCAACTTGAGTGGGGATGAGGGAGAACGGCGCGGCCGGCTTGATTCTGAGCGTGCCCTCATTTTTCGGCCAGCAGGGCGCGGAACTCCTCTTTGAGCAGCGGCACGATCTCGAAGAGATCGCCGGCGATGCCGTAGTCCGCCACCTTGAAGATCGGCGCGTCGGGGTCCTTGTTGATGGCCACGATGCACTTCGAGGAGGACATGCCCGCCAGGTGCTGGATGGCGCCGGAGATGCCGCAGGCGATGTAGAGGTTCGGCGACACGGTCTTGCCCGTCTGGCCCACCTGGGCGGCGTGCTCGCGCCAGCCGGCGTCCACCACGGCGCGCGAGGCGCCCACCGCGGCGCCCAGCACCCCCGCCAACTCCTCGAGCAGGGTGAAGTTCTCGGGTCCCTTGATGCCGCGCCCGCCGGAGACGATGATGCTCGCCTCGGTCAGGTCCACCTTGCCGCCGACGTCGGTGGCGAGCTCGGTGACGACAGCGCGCAGCGAGGCGCGGCTGAGGCTGCTGGACGCCCTGGTGATCTGCGCGGTGCGCCCCGCTTGAGGCTCCCCCGTGCCGAAGACGTTCGGACGGATCGTCGCCATCTGCACGGCGGCATTCGGGCAGTGCACGCGCAGGCGCGTCTTGCCGGCGTAGGCGGGCCGCACCGCTTCGAGCCTGCCGGCGTCGTTGAGGCTGATCTCGATGCAGTCGGCGATGAGGCCGGCCTTCAGCTTCGCGGCGGTGCGCGGGGCCAAGTCGCGCCCCATGGCGCTGCCGCCGAGGATGACGATCTCCGGGGCCCCCTGGGCGATGAGCTCGGCGAGGGTCGCGGCGTAGCCCTCGCTCGAGTAGGTCTCGAGGACCTCGCTCTCCACCAGGCGCACCTCGTCCGCGCCGTATGCCCCCAGGCGCTCGGCCTCGCCCGCCACGCCCTGGCCGAGGAGCACGGCCACCACCTTGGCGCCCTTCCGGTCGGCGAGCTGCCGCGCCGCGTGCACGGCTTCCAGGGAGATGCCCCGCAGGCCGCCGCGGCGTTGTTCCGCAAAGGTCCAGATTTCGTTTGCCATCGTTCCGATACTCCGTTCCTGGTGGGGCAGCTTCGAGGGAGAGCCAGGGGGGCTAGACGACCTTTGCTTCTTCGCGCAGCAAGCGCACCAGCTCCTTGGCGGCGTGCGCGGGGTCACCCTCGATCTTCCGCCCGGCGCTGCGGGGAGGGGGCGGGAAGAACTGCCTGATCTGCACCGCGGCGGCGCCGGCGCCGACGCTGGCCGGATCGATGCCGAGTTCGCCGGCCCGCCACTCGTCGAGGGGTTTCTTCTTGGCGCCCATGATGCCTTTCAGCGACGGGTAGCGCGGCTCGTTCAGCCCTTTCTGGCAGGTGATCACGGCGGGGAAGGTGACGGAGACGACCTCGCTGCCGCCCTCGATCTGGCGGTGGGCCACGGCGCTCGTGCCGTCCTCGGCGACGCTCAGCTTGTTCACCACGCACACCTGCGGCAGGTCGAGGAGTTCCGCGAGCTGCGGGCCGACGTGCATGCAGTCGTCGTCGATAGCCTGCTTGCCGCAGAGGATGAGGTCGTACTCCAGCTTGCGCAGGGCGGCGGCCAGCACGCCGGCGGTGCCGAGGGAGTCGCAGCCCGCAAAGGCGGGATCATTGAGGTGGACGCCCCTGTCGGCGCCCATGGCGAGGCAGGTGCGCAGGGCCTCCTTGGCTTTGTCACCTCCCATGGTGACGACGGTCACCTCGCCGCCGAAGCGCTCCTTCAGCCGCAGCGCCTCCTCCAGCGCGAATTCGTCGTAGGGGTTGACGACGAACTGGGCGTCGTGCAGATCGACGCCTCCGCCGTCCGGCGCGAGCTTGATCTGCGTCTCGCTGTCGGGCACCTGCTTCATGCAGACAACGATCTTCATGGTGCCTTCCTTCGCAAAATAGCCCCGATAGCGACGCACCGTCTGGCGATCGGGGCTATGAGGAGGGGAGAAATCCCGCCGGGCGCCGCCGCGGCACGACGCCGCGCCGGGGCGGCGCCATGCCACGGCAGGCTCGGCGTCTCCACGAGGAACCGGGGAGGGCAGCCGTCAGGCCGGCGTACCCTTCGCGCCGCCGCGGCCGACCACCTTGTTGAGCGCGTTGAGGAATGCCTTGGCGCTGGCCTCGATGATGTCGGTGCTGGCGGCCCGGCCCACCACGGTGCGGCTGCCGAAGTCGACGCGCACGAAGACCTCGCCCAGGGCGTCTTTCCCTTCGCTCACCGACTGCACGCGATAATCGAGGAGCTTGCCGGAGGTCTCGCTGATGCGGCTGATGGCCTTGAAGACGGCATCCACCGGGCCGTCGCCGGTGGCGGAGTCCATGATTGACTCGCTCCCCTTGCGCAGCCGCACCGTGCAGGTGGGCACCGTGCTGTTGCCGCTGATCACCTGGAAGTACTCCAGCTCGTACACCTCATCGACGAGGCTGTACTCGTCCTCCACGAGACTGATGAGGTCGTCGTCGAAGACCTCTTTCTTCTTGTCGGCGAGCGCGGTGAAGCGCTTGTAAATGTCGCTCAACTCCGCATCGCTGATTTGGTAGCCGAGCTCCTCGTAGCGCTTGCGCAGGCCGTGCTTGCCGGAGTGCTTGCCCATCACCAGGGTGCTGCGCGGCCGGCCGACGCTCTCCGGGGTCATGATCTCGTAGGTGAGTGCCTTCTGGATGACGCCGTGCTGGTGGATGCCCGCCTCGTGGGCGAAGGCGTTGCGTCCCACCACGGGCTTGTTGTACGGCACCACGAGGCCGGTCTTGCTGCTCAAGAGGCGGCTGGTCTTGTAGATCTCGCTGGTGTTGATGTTCGTGCTGTAGGGGAGGTGATCGGCCCGCGTGCGCAGGGCCATGACGACTTCTTCCAGGGCCGCGTTGCCGGCGCGCTCGCCGATGCCGTTGATGCAGCACTCGATCTGGCGCACGCCGTTCTCGATGCCGGCGAGGCTGTTGGCGACGGCCAGCCCCAGGTCGTTATGGCAGTGGCTGCTGAGGACGACATACTCCGTCTCGGGGACGCGCTCGCAGAGATAGTTGATGAGACGACCGTACTCCACCGGCGTGATGTAGCCAACGGTGTCGGGGATGTTGATGGTGGTGGCGCCGGCGGCGATGGCGGCGTGGAAGACCTGCACCAGGAAGTCCCAGTCGCTGCGCGTCGCATCCTCGGCGGAGAACTCGACGTCGGCGCAGTACTGCTTGGCGTGCGCCACCGACTCGCGCACCTCCTGGAGCACCTTCTCGCGGCTCATCTTGAGCTTGTGCTCCATGTGGATGTCGGAGGTGGCGATGAAGGTGTGGAGGCGCGGTTTGGCGGCATCCTGCAAGGCTTCCCAGCAGCGGTCGATGTCGGCGCGGGTGCTGCGCGACAGCCCGGCGATGGTGCAGCTCCGCACCACCTTGCTGATCTCCCGCACCGCCTCGAACTCGCCGTTGGAAGCGATGGGGAAACCCGCCTCAATGATGTCCACGCCGAGGCGCTCGAGCTGCAGCGCCATCTGCAGCTTGTCCTCGATGTTCATGCTCGCGCCTGGCGACTGCTCGCCGTCGCGCAGGGTCGTATCGAAGATATAGATTCGTTCGGCCATGGTGCGGAAATCCTTTCGCATGCGCTGGAGGCCGCTCCGGCGGCGTCAGCGTGCAGAGCGCCAAGGCCCAGGAGGCGTTGCGACCGGAAGCCGAGGCAACGGAGCGCGGCGACAGGGGCGGCGGGAACACCCGCTGGGGCGCGCGGCTCGTTGCGCAGGCGCCAAACGACGGCTGGACCTTAGCATAGAACTTGGCAGTCGGGCAAGGGAGGTTCATCCCCCTAGACGGCGACTGCGGATGCGGAGAACGATGAGATCAGAACACCGTCACGCGGCGTTACTGGGGGGGCAGAAGTCGTAGGGGGAGGAGGGGCAGGGCGAGGGTGGAGAAGGGAGAGAGCGTCTGAGAACATGCCCACGGCATGCCAGCTTCGCCACGAGCTCGTCTCCTGGGTGAACCCCAGGAGCACCGTGCCGGGCTTGCACCCTGGCGCTCAGGTTGGGGTGGTACGCTCCACATCGTGCATTCCTCCTTCTGTCGGCGCATGCTTTGCTTGCGCCTTACCACTCGAACGGCCTGCTCCCGGCGCGGCTTCATCCTTTCGCGGGCGCCGAGGATGGTCCCTTGCGGAACCACAGCCTCACGGCCAACCCCGGGATCGGTCGCCGCCGCCGCAGCCCGCCGCTCCTCACTACAGGCTGCCAAAATCTTCCGGCCTGAGGTTTTCAAGCCAGCTCTTCAGGTTCTCGGGCTCCTCAGGCGTCTCCTCACTCTGCTGCTGTTCGGGAATCTCGATGCTGCGCGCTTCCTCAATAACCTTTTCGGCAACGAAGATGGGCGCCTCCATCCGCAACGCCAGGGCGATGGCGTCGCTGGGGCGTGAATCAATGCTCAGGGAAGCCCCATTCATCACCAGTTCAATGCTAGCATAGAAGGTGTTGTTCTTCAAGTCGCTGACGATGACGCGCTCTACCCGAGCCTTAGCCCCCTCGATGATGTTCTTGATGAGATCATGCGTCATCGGCCGGGGCGTGGGCACGTTCTCCATCTTCATCGCAATGGCGTTGGCTTCGAAGATGCCCACCCAGATCGGCAGCGCCTTTTGCCCACCGAGGTCCTTCAAGATAACGATCGGCATGTTGGTCAACGGATCCAGGGTAAGCCCCTTCACTTTCATTTCAATCACCGACGTTACCTCCTCATGAGGAGTGAGCAGCAAGGCGGCCTTCGAAGCTGTACAGGCCTGCCCGCACAATTTCGACCGGCACGAGCTTGCCCTTCAGGGAGAGATCACCCACAAAGTTCACCACCTTGTTCGACGCCGTGCGGCTGGTCAGTTTGGCGGCATCCTTCTTGCTAGGGCCCTCCACGAGGACGGTCTCGATGCGTCCCTCGTACCGCGCATTGCGCTTCACTTGGATGCCTTGCTGAAGTCGCTGCAGGGTGTCGAAGCGCTCCTTCTTCTTGGTCTCGGAGACCTGATCCGGCATCGACGCCGCCGGAGTGAGGGGACGCGGGGAGTACTTGAAGAGGAAGAAACTGTCGTACTCGACCTCCTCAACGAGCGCCACGGTGCGCTGGAAGTCGTCGTCCGTCTCGCCGGGGAAGCCCACGATCAGGTCGGTGGAGAACGCCATCTCGGCAACGAGCGCGCGCATGCGGCGCACCTTCGCAAGGTACTCCGCAGCGGTGTAGCCGCGATCCATGCGGCGGAGGATGCGGTCCGACCCCGACTGCACCGGCAGGTGGAGCTGCTTGCAGAGGGTCTCGCTGCGGGCGATGGTCTCCATGAGCGCCTCGGAGAAGTCTGCCGGATGCGAGGTCACGAACCGCACCCGCGCCATCCCCGACACCGCCGCAACCTGTTCGAGCAGCGCCGGAAAGCTGCGCTCGCCGGGGAGGTCGTGCCCGTACGAGTTCACGTTCTGCCCGATGAGGGTCACTTCCTTGTAGCCATTCGCGGCGAGCTGCTTGACCTCCTCGATGATGAGGCGGCTGGGACGACTGCGCTCGGCCCCGCGCGTCAACGGCACAATGCAGTACGTGCAGCGATGGTTGCAGCCCTTAATGATGCTGACAAAGGCCGCGTACTCGGTCTGCCGCTGGATGACCGAGGGCTCGTCGAAGCTCGCATCGACGCTCACGTCGACGACGCTGCGTTGCTCCTCGCCCGCCTGCCGAAGGAGGTCTGGTAACTTTTCAATATTGTCCGTCCCACAGACCACGTCAACGATCGGCATCCTCTCGGAAATGCCGCTCCCCGCCCGCTGGGCGACACAGCCGCACACAGCAATCTGCGTGCCAGGGTTTTTCTCCTTCAGCTCGCGCAGCCGCCCCAGGTGGCTGAAGACCTTCTGCTCCGATTTCTCCCGGATGGCGCAGGTGTTGAGGACGATGAGGTCCGCATCGCGGGCGTTCTCGGTGAGGTCGTAGTCTTCCCGCGCCATCAACCCGACGATGCGCTCGGCATCGTATTTATTCATCTGGCAGCCGAAATTCACCACGGCGAGCCGCTTCCTGGCCACTTCGAGCTCCTCTCCTAAGTGCTGTCCAAATATAGTGTTATTGAGTGCGCTGTCAAGAAGCCAGGAGCTGGGGAGAGGCTGCGTGGCAGGCGTGGGGTGCTGCCGCGGCGCTTCCCTCGCGCAGGGCATCGGCGCGCACCGCAGCAGCAACGGCGCCTGGCGCCATCCCAAGGACGGCCGCTCTTGCCAGTGCGCTGTTTCTCACCTGAGATCGCAGAGATGTGCCAGAGCGCCGCGCCCCCTTGCGCACCCCGCCTTGTAGGGGCGGTTCGCGAACCGCCCCTACGGGAGTAAGGGTTTGGAAGAGCAAGGGACCCCTCCAAGAACTTCCCCCCGTACATCGCACGAAGATGGCGTCGAATTTAAGGCTGGAACTTGTGCGACGCAACCCTAAGCGGCGGATTCCCCCGGAGAGACCGTGGCGGCCATGTCGCTCCGCCGGCAGCGCACGCCGCGCCGCGCCAGGCGGATATCGAGGAGCCGCCCGCCCGCCGCGGTGATGGCCTGCCGCACGGCAAGGCGTTTTGCCGGCGGCGTCACGAAGAAGACGCAGCCGCCGCCGCCGGCGCCGCACACCTTCATGGCCTCGGCGCCGGCGCGGTGCGCGGCCCGCCCCAGGCACTCGATGCCGGGCGTGCTGGTGCCGCGGCTGAGGCGCCGGCGGTAGGACCACTCCGCGGCGATAGGCGCCGCCAGCCGATCCAGCCGGCCCGCGCTCAGCTCCTCGTAGAGGCGCAGCGAACTTGCCGCGATGCCGCCGAGCAGACGCCGCAGCGCCTGGCTGCCGTCGAAGAAGCCGCGAAACACCTCCCAGTTGTTCAGCGCCGAGCGCCGCGGCACGCCGGTGTAGCAAAGGAGGAGACGCTCGCCCAGGGCCTCCAGGTCGACGTGGAGGGCCTCGCGTCGCACTCCTGCGGGCGTTCCCCAGAGCGCCTGCACCCCGCCGTAGGCCGCCGGGTAGTAGTCCTGCCAGCCGGTGGGGGCTTGGATGATGGTCGTCTCCAGGTTCTGCGCCTGCTGAATGAGCCCCGGCAGGTTGAGTCGCCCTCCCAGGAAGCGTCGCAACGCCGCGAGCAGCGCGACGAGGAGCGCCGAGGAGCCGCCAAGCCCGGAGCCGGCGGGCGCCTGGCAGTCGGTCTCGAGGGTGAGCCCGGCGCGCGGCGGGGCGGCATGCGGGGCGGTCGCCTGGCGCAGCTCGTGCAGGAGCGCCGCGCGCAGCATGGGGAGGCTGCGGCAGCGCTGCAGCGCCTCGACATCAGCCCCTCTCCACCGCCGCCCCTGATCGAGCGAACGCAGCAGGATGGCGCCGTCCTGGCGAGGAGAAAGTCGCACCGTGGCGTAGCAATCGATCGCCACGTTCAGGGTCACGGCATCCTTGCAAAAGAGATAAAGAGGCCAGAGATCGAGCGTCCCGCCGGCGAGGTCGATGCGGCTGGGGGCGCTAGCTTCGAGAGGGTGGCGCGTCACCGGTTGGCGGTCCCTTGCGGAGAGGCGGCGAGCCGCGCCGGCGCTTGAGGACGCCTGGCAGGTTCGCGCAGCATGGGTTGGCTCACGGGGTCGGCGGACGGATCACCTGCCGTCGGTTCGTTGCCACCACACTCTAATCAGGAGGGGGAGCCTTGTCCACCTGCCGGTGCCGCGGGCCGGCGCGATGAAACCCTGTCGGCGAGACCCCGCGTCAGCGACCGGCCGAGGTACGAGCGGCGGCGTGGACAGCGGCGCCTGCCTCTCCTAGAATAAAAGTGAAGCTGTTCCCGGGCCGCGTTGCTGGAGCAGGCGCGGTCCTGAGTGAGCATGGCTTGCCGGCTGAGCCGTTTCGCTCTGGGGAGAAACGGCCGCGGCATGGCGCCGGCGGGAAGGCCACAGCCTGCGGCGGTTTGTTCGGCATGATTGTCGGGGTGGGGGTCGATACGATCGAGATCGCGCGGGTCGCGGCGCTGCTGGAGCGCTACGGGGCGCGTTTCCGCCGCCGGGTCTTCACGGAGGGGGAGCAGCGTTACTGCGATCGGCGGCGGCGCTTCGCGCAGCACTACGCGGCCCGCTTCGCCGCCAAGGAGGCTCTCCTGAAAGCCCTGGGGATCGGCCTGCGCATGGGGGTGCGCTGGCGCGACATCGAGGTCGTCAATCTGCCGGACGGCAAGCCAACGCTGCGCCTGCACGGCCGCACCGCCGAGCGGGCTGCAAAGCTGGGCACCCATCGCCTCGAACTGAGCCTGACCCACGCCCAGGAGGTCGCGTCGGCCTTCCTGATCCTTGAAACCCTCGGCTGAGGTCGCGCCGCAAGAACACGAAAATGAAATAGCAACCACTGATGGACGCGGATCGACACGGCTAATTTATCAGTGTTCATCCGTGGTTCCTCGTGGTTCTTTTTCGATGGGAAGGATCGGCGTGTCGGAGTTCAAGCTCGTCACCAGCTACACGCCCACCGGCGATCAGCCGCAGGCGATCCGCGAGCTGGTGAAGGGGGTCAACGCGGGCCTGACGCACCAGGTGCTCCTTGGAGTCACCGGGTCGGGCAAGACCTTCACCATGGCGAACGTCGTCGCCGCGGTGAACCGCCCCACCCTCGTCATGGCGCCGAACAAGACCTTGGCGGCGCAGCTCTACAACGAGTTCAAGGAGCTCTTCCCGGAGAACGCCGTCGAGTACTTCATCTCTTACTACGACTATTACCAGCCGGAAGCCTACGTGCCGCGCACCGACACCTACATCGAGAAGGACACCTCGATCAACGAGCAGATCGACCGCATGCGGCACTCGGCGACGCGCTCGCTGCTGGAGCGGCGCGACGTCCTCATCGTCGCCAGCGTCTCCTGCATCTACGGTCTCGGCTCGCCGGACGAATACCGCAACATGCTGGTCCTTTTCGAGCACCAGATGGAGGCGTCGCGCGATCAGCTCCTCGAACGGCTGGTGGCGATGCAGTACGAGCGCAACGACATGGATTTCCACCGCGGCACCTTCCGCGTGCGCGGCGACGTCGTGGACGTCTTCCCCGTGTACGAGGAGTCGCACGCCCTGCGCATCGAGTTCTACGGCGCCCTCATCGACAGCCTCAGCGAGATCGATCCGCTGCGCGGCGAGGTGCTGCGCCGCCTGCACAAGATCGCCATCTACCCCGGCAGCCACTACGTTACTTCGAAGGAGAACCTCGAGCGCGCCAGGCGCGCCATCCAGATCGAGCTGGGCGAGCGGGTGGCCGAGTTCGAGGCGCAGAACAAGCTCCTCGAGGCGCAGCGCTTGGCGCAGCGCACCAACTTCGATCTCGAGATGCTGCGCGAGCTCGGCTTCTGCTCCGGCATCGAGAACTACTCGCGCCACCTCGACGGCCGCCGCGCCGGCGAGCCGCCCGCCGTGCTCCTCGACTACTTTCCGCGCGACTTCCTCCTCTTCATTGATGAGAGTCACGTCACCGTGCCGCAGATCGGCGGCATGTACTTCGGCGACCGCTCGCGCAAGCAGACCCTGGTGGACTACGGCTTCCGCCTGCCGTCGGCGCTGGATAACCGCCCGCTCAGCTTCGAGGAGTTCGAGCGCACCGTCGGCCAGGTGGTCTACGTCTCCGCCACCCCCGCGGAGTACGAGTTGCGGCAGAGCGGCGGCGTGGTCGTGGAGCAGATCATCCGCCCGACGGGGCTCGTGGACCCGGAGATCAGCGTCTATCCGGTGCAGGGGCAGGTGGATCACCTGATGCACGAAGTCCAGCTCCGCGCCCGGCGCAACGAGCGCATCCTGGTGACGACCCTGACGAAGCGCATGGCCGAGGAGCTCACCGAGTACTACCGCGACCTGGGGCTGCGCGTCGAGTACCTGCACTCCGACATCGACACGCTGAAGCGCATGGACATCATCCGCGACCTGCGCCTGGGCGAGTTCGACGCCCTCATCGGCATCAACCTGCTGCGCGAGGGGCTTGATATCCCCGAGGTGTCGCTCGTCGCCATCCTCGACGCCGACAAGGAGGGCTTCCTGCGCTCGCAGCGCTCCCTCATCCAGACCATCGGCCGCGCCTCCCGCAACGTCAACGGCACGGTGGCGATGTACGCCGACGTCGTCACCAAGTCGATGCGCGACGCCATCGACGAGACGGACCGCCGCCGGCGCAAGCAGCTCGCCTACAATCGCCGCCACGGCATCACCCCGGAGACGGTGCAGAAGTCGATCCACGGCATCCTCGGCTCCATCTATGAAGCCGACTACGTGACCGTCTCGAAGGTGGCCGAGGAGACCGCGGACTATGTGCCGCTGCCGAAGCTGCCGAAGACCATCGAGAAACTGCGCCGCGAGATGAGGAAGGCCGCCGACAGCTATGACTTCGAGCGCGCCGCGGTGCTGCGCGACCGCATCTTCGAGCTTGAGAAGCGGCAGTTGGAGGTGGGCGTGTGACTTCCGGCGCGACGGCGGAGCTGAAGGAGAAAATCGATCGCCTGCCGATGACGCCGGGGGTCTACTTCATGCTCGACCACGCCGGCAAAGTGCTCTACGTCGGCAAGGCGGTGAACCTGCGCAGCCGCGTGCGCTCCTACTTCCGCAACGGCGGGGATGGCCGCGTCCACATCCGCTTCCTGGTGCCGAAGGTGGTGGATGTCCGGGTCATCGCTACGGATACCGAGACGGAGGCGCTCATCCTTGAGAACAACCTCATCAAGGAGCACCGGCCGCGCTACAACGTCATGTTCCGCGACGACAAGACGTACGTCAGCCTGAAGCTCAACGTGCGCGACCGCTGGCCGCGGCTGACGGTGGTGCGGCGCCATGGCCGCGACGAGCACCTCTACTTCGGCCCCTACGCCTCGGCCCAGGCGGTGCGGCAGACGCTGCACGCCATCCAGCGCATCTTCCCCATCCGCTCCTGCACCGACAGCGTCTTCAAGAACCGCACCCGCCCCTGTCTCTACCACCAGATCGGCCAGTGCGTGGCGCCCTGCGTCGAGGGCTACACGACGGAGGCGGCGTACCGCGAGCTCGTCGAGCAGGTCATCCTCTTCCTGCGCGGGCGCAGCGAGGATCTCATCGAGGTGCTGCGCCGCCGCATGCAGGACGAGTCCGAGGCGCTGCGCTTCGAGGAGGCGGGGCGAATCCACCGTCGCATCCAGGCCATCGCGCACACCGTCGAGCGCCAGAAGATCACCTCGCAGGTGCGCGATGATCAGGACATCTACGGCCTCTACCGCGAAGGCGAGGTCATCGAGTTGCAGTGCCTGACGGTGCGCGGCGGCAAGCTTTTGGGCGGCAGGAACCGCAGCTTCAGTGGCCAGCTCCTGCCGAGCGAGGAGCTGCTGAGCTCCTACCTGAACCAGAGCTACGCCGCCGAAGGGGTCATCCCTCCCGAAATCCTCGTGCCGCTGGAGCTGGAGGACGCGGCGACGTTGGGGGCACTCTTGAGCGAGCGCAGCGGCCGGCGCGTCGTCATCCTGCGACCGCAGCGCGGCGAGAAGCGGCAGCTCGTCGACATGGCCTGCCGCAACGCCCGGGTGGCCTTCGAGCAGCGCCAGGTGAAGGCGGGGGACGATGCGGCCACCCTCGCCCAGGTGCAGAGCAAGCTCCACCTCCGCGCCCTCCCCCGCAAGATCGAGTGCTTCGACATCTCGAACATCCAGGGGACGAACGCGGTCGGCTCGATGGTGCGCTTCGTCAACGGCGCGCCGGACAAGAAGGGCTACCGCACCTACCGCGTACGCACCGTCGAGGGGGCGAACGATTTCGCCATGATGGCGGAGGTGCTGGGAAGGCGCTACCGGCGGGCGCTCGAGGAGGACGATCTGCCCGATCTCCTCCTCGTCGACGGCGGCAAGGGGCAGCTCGGCATGGCCGTCGAGGTGATGCGTCAGCTCGGGATCAGCAGCGTCGATCTCGCTGGTATCGCCAAGAGCCGCCTGCGGGAGGGGGTGATCGCCGGCCGGCGCGAACGCTCCGAGGAGCGCATTTTCTTGGTCGGGCGCGTCAACCCCGTCACCTTCAACCCCAACTCCTCGGCGCTCTTCCTGCTGCAGCGCGTGCGCGACGAGGCGCACCGCTTCGCCATCACCGCCCACCGCAAGCTGCGCCGGCGCCAGTCCCTCACCTCGGCTCTCGAGGAGATTCCCGGCATCGGCGCGAAGCGCAAGCAGGCGCTGCTGCGCGCCTTCGGCAGCCTGCGCGGCGTGACGGCGGCGACGATCGAGCAGCTCGCCGCCGTTCCCGGCATGACGAGCGCCCTGTCCGAGGAGGTGCACCGCTCCCTGGCGCCCCTCAGCCCTGCCGCCGCGGCGGCGCCTCTCCCTGCCGCGGCGACTCCTCCCGCCGAGACGCCGTCGGCTGAGCGCCTTCCTGCCGCGGCGCCTGGGGCGACAGGCTGATCGTGCCCCGCTCGCCGTCCACCTCGAGGGGATCGCCGTTGCGCAGCAGTTCCGTTGCGCGCCGCACGCCGACGACCATCGGCAGGCCTAGCTCGCGCGCCATGATCGCCCCGTGGCTCAGCAGGCCGCCGGCCTCGGCAACCACGGCGGCCACGTGGGCAAAGTAGGGTGTCCAGCTTGGGTCGATGTGCGGTGCCACCAGCACGTCTCCGGGCCGCACCTCCTCGAGCTCGTCCCAGCGCCGGACCACCCGCGCCACGCCGCCGCGCCGCCCGCGGCTGACGCCGATGCCGGAGAGACGGGCGCCGGCCGCGGAATTCAGCAGGCTCGTCCGCGGCTCGGCGCCGCTTTCGCCCGCGCCTGGTGTGGCTGCGGCCGCGCCCTCGGGACGGATGAAGTAGGGCGGTCGGCGGGCGCTCGCCGTGGCGAAGGCCACGCGTCGGGCGGCGATGGTCGCCGCGAGCTCCGGCGCCGCCTGGCTGGCGAGTCCGGATGCGGCGTGCAGCGCCTCGGCTTCGTCGAGGTGCAGGAAGAAGACGTCGTCAGGCTGCCGCAGGGCACCGCGGGCGACGAGTCCGCGCCCCAGATCGAGGAGGTCCTGCCGCAGGAGGTCGAGGCGCCGGTCGAGGGCGGCGCGCAGGTCTTCACGCAGGGCGAGGTAGCGCCGCGTCCACCCCAAGAGGCGGCGGAACAGCCAGGCGAGCAGGGCGCGTTTCGGCCAGGGGGCCTGCTCGCAGAGGCGCCGCTCGACGAGCCGCGCGACGGGCGCGCCGCCGCCCGCCGTCTGACCCGCGGGCGTCTTCCTCTCGCCCCGCAGCGCCCGCAGGGAATTGACGGTCTCCCAGAGGAGGGCCGGCTGCTCGTGCCAGCGAGGTTGCGCCAAGTCGCGGTGGGGGGAGCGGCTCCCGTGGCGGGCCAGGTAGTCCTCCACGGCCGTTGCGAGCACAGGCTTTGACTCCGGCGGCGGTGCGCTGGGCGACCCCGGCGTCGCGCCAAGCGCAGGCAAGGTTCGTCCGGCGCTGTCGGCGACGAGATCAAGGAGGCCGGCGAGGTCGCGGTTGGCGCGCAGGGTGGCGTGCTCCGGCAGGCGTTCGATGAGGGCCAGGACGAGGGCGGCATCGCCGAGGCGGCTGGTGAGCGCCTTCAGGACCCAGGTGGCGAGCATGGCATGGAGGTACGCCCATTGGCTTACCTCTTGCAGCGTTGCGATGGTTTCGATGCGCGCCTCGATTCCCGCCGCGCCGCGACGCGCCTCGCGGACCGCCCGTTGCAGCCGGCGCGTGCGCTCGGTGTCGGCGCTCAGCCAGCTTCGGATGCGGCGATGGGCGGTAAGGAAGCGGGCGTAGGGCTGGAGGAGCTGCAGGAGCGCGAGGCCGAGGCCGGCCCGCAGCAGGCTCCCCCACGGCGGCCTTGGCGGGTGCGGCCTCGCTGGGCCGGTTGTCGTGGCGGCGGCGGCCTGGGGGGATGGCATGATGCCCCGCACCTCGTCCAGTTCGAGCAGCGGGAAGAAGCCGCGGCGCACCTCGGCGATGAGGCGGCAGTCGAGGTAGAGGTAGTGGTCGAAGACGCGCAGCGCCGGGCGGCGCGACAGACGCCGCAGGCCGAGGAGGCGCAGCGCCGTGGGGAAGGTGAAGCGCGGCGCCAGGCGGTCGACGATGATCGAGGCGGTCAGCGGCGTCATCGGCTCGTCCCATAATTCCTCGCAGAGGGCGCGCGACCAGACGCCGCGCAGCGCGGCAGGCGGGGGGGGCGCCGGCCGCGGTGACCCCGCCGCGGCGGCCTGCAGCGCCAGGGGGGAGAGGTCAGCCGTGATGGGACGCGCCTGCAGGAACCAGAAGAGGCGGCTGTCGAAGGCCCACTCGATATCCTGTGGGCGGCCGAAGGAGGCTTCCACGTCGAGGCAGCGGCGCAGGAAGGTCCGGAAGCGGGCTGCGGAGCCGGGCGGGCGGGAGGCGGCGAGCAGGCGCGCGAGGCGCCGCGCCCCTGGCGCGTGCAGCGCCTGGTGCGCGACGGCGGTGCGCTGGGGAAGACCGCGCCCGGAGGTCACGCTGCTCTCGCTCTCCGCCGACCACTCGGCCAGGAGCAGGGAGCCGGCGCTGACCACCGCCTCTGGCGTCGTTCGCGTGAAGACCACCCCGGCGGCGATGGCGGCGATCATTGGCTGCACGAGGACGGCGCCGGGCGCGGCGTCATGCCATGGCGGCGGCGCGGCGGGCTGCTGCATGGCGGTGAGGCAGGCGATGATCGCCCGCGGCACCTCGGCGGCGGAGACATGGAGGTAGGTCTGGAACTCGCCCGCGTGGCTGGCATGGGGAGCGTCCTCGAGGCGGGACGACGAGCGCACCGCGAAGGTCCCGTCGCCATGCCGCGCCAGGAACCGCTGCAGCATGGGAAGCGCAGCGCAGGCCGCCTCGATCTCCTCCGGCGTGAACTTGGCCTGCTCCGCTCCGGACTGCATGACTACCAGCGTCGGCGGCACCAAGAATCCCGCCGCGGCGAGGCGCGCCAAGGCCGCCGCCTTGTTCCCGGCGCTGCGGCGCTGCTCCGAGCCGAGCGCTCTCAGCGGGATAACGTGCCACATGACGACACCGAGTGGGGAAAGCAGGCGCTCCCCTGGAGCACCCCGGCGTGGAGCGCAAGGGTGCGCCTCACATCGCGGCGCTGCGTCCTCCATGGTACACCAACCGCCGAGCCAGAGGCAGCCCGTGGGCTCGGCTGCAACGACAAAAGCTCCAGGCCGCACCCGACCTGGAGCTCTTGGAGGAAGACCTGCTGTTGGAGGCCCGTTAGAGCTTCTTGATCTCCGCGATCAGCTCGTTGTTCTCGGGGATTCCCTTCTCCCAAACCTTGCTGAAGCGGATCGTGCCCGCCTTGTCGATAAGGAAGCAGGCTCGCTTCGAGAAGCCCTTCTCGTTGAAGACGCCGAAGGTCTGCGCGGCCTTGCCGTGCGGGTAGAAGTCCGACAGCATGGGGAAGGAGATGCCTCCCAGCTTCTCGGCGAACACCTTGTTGCTGAAGACGCTGTCACAACTGATACTCACGACCTGAGTATTGAGCTCTTCGAAGCGCTTGCGGTCGGCCTCGAAGTTCTTCAGCTCATTCTCTCACCCAGGTGTGAAGGCGAGGGGGTAGAAAGCGACGAGGACATTCTTCTTGCCGCGGTACTCAGCCAGCGAGTGGTTCTTGCCGAACTCGATCGCAAGCTCGACCGAGGGGGCTTTGGTACCGGGCTGTAAGGGTTGATCAGCCATAGCGAGCCTCCTTTACAGCGGATCATCGGACGGGCGCGCGGAATGCGCCCTGCTTCGACTGGAGAGGTAATGCGTCATCAGTATGGTGCAAGGGAGCGGGACGCGCAACGCCTCTTTGTGGAGCATCCCGTGCAGAGTGGCGGGGCTGCGCGGCGGGCTTCCGCGCGGACGGGCTCGGCATGGGGGGCGCGCGGAGGCAGACTGGAGCGCACCGCAAGAAGGGCTCCCAGAACCCCTCGCCGCGCGCTATAACCCTCGTGAGGGGGTCAGGAAGACGCTACCTACGGCGGTGGAGCGAGCTGCTCGTCGCGCAAGCCACTGCCCTGGATGTCTCGATGGAACGTTCTGCTGAGTGCCCGGAGACCTTGCTCGAGGAGGAGCCGGCGGGGCTGCTCGATCGGGCTGCCATCGCGCGCCAGGTAGGCCAGCCGTGGGAGCGCGAGAGCGGCGTCGGCCGCGCCCTCGAGGAGGCCATGGAGGCGGTGGCGCGCAGCCTGGCGCCGCGCAGCTTAAGCGCCTGCTTCCCGCTGGCCGTGGGCGCGCCTCCCCAACCGGGAGGGCCCGCCGGCATCTGGATCGGCTCTCGGTGGTTCGAGGCGCCGTACCTTGCCCGCCGCCTGGCGCCGTTGGCGCCGCCGCGCGTCGCGCTCTTCTGCGTCACCCTGGGGTCGGCCTGCGACGCGCTCATCAGCGGCCTCGGCCGGCGCGGCGCCGTCGCCGAGGCGTACTTCGCCGATTGCGTGGCCTCGGCGGCGATCTCCACCTTGACGAACCGCGTGCATGAACGGCTGCAGGGAGCGGCGGGGGCGCGCCGCACCTTCCGGTTGAGTCCCGGCATCATGGCGCGCAGCGGCTCCGGGGTGGCCTACGACCGTGAGCACTGGCCGCTCGCGGCGCAGGCGATGTTCGCGCAGCTCCTCTCCCTGGACCGTCTCGGCGTGCGGCTGGACCAGACGTACTGGACCCTGCAGCCGAGCAAGACGACGACCGCCCTGGTGCCGCTCTGCCCGCTGCCCTCCGCCGCGTCCGGCGGCTCGTCGGGGCGCGGCCGTTCTCGACGCGGCCCTTCGAGACGTGCCGAGTCGCCTCCGGACGACTCTAGGGCATGAGTGGGGGTTCGCGTCGAAGCGCCGGCCGGGGGCGAGGCAGGGTCCGGGTTCAGGGCATCAGCGGCGACGGTGAGTCGGCGTAGGGCGGTGTGGAGGGTGGCGGCGGCGCGCTGGGGTACCAGGACATTCCCTGTGTCAAGGGGGGAGGGGGTGGAATAGCGGCCAGGGCGCCGTGCTGGCGGTGCGGCGCGGAGGAAGGCGGACGACGGGGGGCGGCCGGCCCGTGCGGCGGGTACCTACATCTCCAGCGCCAGTCGGTTCAGCGAGCGCGCCACGTTCTGGAAGCAGCGCGAGGCGGCGCTCTGCGGGAACAGCTCGGTGACCGGGCGCTGCGCGCAGACGGCCTGCACGACGCGCTCATCCAGCACGACATGACCTGCGTAGGTGAGCTTCACATCGAGGAAGCGATTGGTGACGGCCTGCAGGCGCTTGAAGATTTCCGCCGCCTCGGCGGCGCTCTTGACGCAATTGATGACGAGGATGAAGCTGTGCCTGGCGTGACGCAGGGAGAGCACCTTGATCACCGCATAGGCATCGGTCATCGAGGTCGGCTCCGGCGTCAGCACCACCAGGACATCATCGGCCATGAGGTTGAAGAAGACCACGTTGGAGGAAATGCCCGCGGAGGTATCGAGGAGGAGGAGGTCGTAGGTGCTGGCGAAGGACGAGATCTCTTCGAGCACGGTGGTGCGATCTTCGGGGCTGAGGCGCGTCAGCTCCTCGATCCCCGAGGCCGCCGGAATAATGGAGGAGCCTCCCGGTCCCGGGACGATGATCTCCCCCATCTCGCGCTCGCCCTCCAGCACGTGCTGCAGCGTGTAGCGCGGCGCCAGGCCGAGCAACACGTCGAGGTTGGCGAGGCCCAGGTCGGCGTCGAGCACGAGCACCTTCCGACCCGCCTTGGCGTAGAGGGCAGCCAGGTTGATGACGAGGTTGGATTTCCCCACGCCCCCCTTGCCGCTCGTGACGGAGATCACCCGAACCTGGGTCTTCGGCACGCCGGGGCGGTGTGCCTCCTCTCTGGTGAGGAGCGTCCGCTCCGGCGTGCCGATCGCCGTTAGTTGTTGCTCGTCGCCATCCCATGCGCCCATCTTGCATCCCTTCTCTATGGCTGGTCGTTCACGCGCTTTTGTCGTTACTGCGAGACCAAGAGCTCCTTTTCGTGAGACGTGATCTGCATCCGCCCCGCCTTGGCGCCATCCGCGAAGCAGCTCACCCGATTGCGCCCTGCGCGCTTGGCGGCGTAGAGGGCGACATCGGCACGCTCGATGAGCTCCTGCTCGCCGAGCCCGTCGTCGAAGCGATGGGTGGAGACGCCGAAGCTCGCCGTCACGTTCAGGCGCAGGTCGCGGAACGTGAACACGCTGCTGCTGATGCAGCGTCGCATGCGTTCAGCAAGGACCCGCGCCTGCGCCGAGTTGGCGTCGGGAAGGATGAGCCCGAACTCCTCCCCGCCGTAACGGGTGAGGGTGTCGGTCTCGCGCATGGTGGCCAGCATCAGCCGCGCCACGTGGCGCAGCACGGCGTCGCCGGTGAGATGCCCGTAGGTGTCATTCACCTGCTTGAAATGGTCGAGGTCGATGATGGCGACGGAGCAGGGCTCCTTCACCCGACGGACGCGCTTGAACTCCCGACCCAGCACGTCGAGGAAGTAGGTGCGATTGCGCAGACCGGTGAGGCCATCGGTCATGGAGAACTCGCACAGCCGGTTGATGAGGTGCTGGAGATCCTCCGCGCTGCGTGGCAGCGACGGGCGCCCTACCCCCGGCGTGCCGGCGCCGTGCAGGTTCTGCTCGAGCTGGGCGACAATGCGGATGGCCTCGTGGAGGTCGAGGCCAGCCGCGTCGATGAGGCCGGCGCGCTGGTCCTCGATCTCCTCGCCGCGCGGGCTCGCCAGGGGACGCAGTGGCGCCTCGAGGGGATGATCCTCCGCACCTCTCCCCCGACGCTCGCCGCTGACGATCGTCATCCTCCTGCGGGCGTCTCGGGGTAGCCTGACGGCGCGCGTGCGTTTTTGATCCTCGAGTTTCTTCACCGGCAGCATCCTTGCCCTCATGCGTCGCGGCAGCGCTGGTGGCTCGACCAGCCGCTGATTGAAGAGGTGTTCCGCATCCCCCGCTCCTTGGGGTCCCGGAAGTGCACTCTTCTTATCGACAGATGCGGCGGAATCTTAAGATTGAGATGCGCCGGCGCGGCCGGGGCCGGGGAAAAAACAGCGGCAAGCAGGGCGGGATGTATATTGAGTGGGTGGGCCGTCCCCCGCCCGGCGCGTCCGAGGCGGTGCGAGGCTTCGGGACGCGGGTTCTGCGCCCGGCCCCGGGGGAGGGCTGGCCGCTGGGCGCTCCTCCCTGCCTCTGCCGGCGCGGTAGACGGCTGCTCCCCAGTGGAGACCGCCCCCGGAAGAGCGGCAGCGCCCGGCGCGAGGCGCGGGGGATCGCCACCCTACGACGTTCGCCGTTGGCGTTGATCCGCAGTGTAGCCAAGGAAGACAGGAGGAAACGTATGGGGTTGGAGATGTTTTCCCTGCAGGGGAAGATTGCCGTGGTCACCGGCGGCGGCCGTGGGCTGGGGAGAGCGATTGCCGAGGGTTTTGCCGAAGCCGGGGCCGATGTGGTGCTGGTGGCGCGCACGCAGGCGCAGCTCGACGCGGCGGCGCGGCACATCGAGGGGCTGGGCCGCCGGGCGCACCCGGTGGCCGCCGATGTGACGAAGCGCCGGGACGTGGAGCACGTCGTCGCCGAGGCCGTGCAGCGCTTCGGGCAGATCGACATCCTCGCCAACGTGGCCGGCATGAACATCGAGGGACCGAGCGCCGAGCAGACGGAAGAGGACTGGGATGCGGTGCTGGCGGTCAACCTGAAGGGCTGCTACCTCGGCTGCCAGACGGTGGGACGCCACATGATCGAACGGGGCGGCGGGCGCATCATCAACATGTCCTCGATCGGCGGCCTCATCGGCATTGCGCGCAACTCCGCCTACACCGCCGCGAAGGCGGGGATCATCATGCTCAGCCGCTCCCTCGCCGTGGAGTGGGCGCGCTATCGCATCAACGTCAACGCGCTCTGCCCCGGCTACTTCATCACCGATATCAATCGCGACTACTTCGCCAGCGAGTCCGGTCAAGCCTTCATCAAACGCTTCATCCCCCTTCGTCGCACCGGCCAGATCGAGGAGATCAAGGGGGCGGCGATCTTCCTGGCCTCGCCGGCCTCGAACTTCATGACCGGCTCCGCCCTCGTCATCGACGGCGGCCAGACCGCCTGGTAGCGGGGGAGGGCGGGTGCGGGGGGGCAAGGAGTCCCCCCCAAGAGTCTTGTGCGGCGACGTGCTGCGAGGAACCCTAGCCGCCGCGAAGGGCCGCCGCGATCGCCTGGCGCGGCAGGCTGCGCTGCTCGCCGCTGCGCAGGTCCTTCACCTGCACCTCGCCGCGGGTTACCTCCTCCGGTCCCAGGATGGCCACGTAGGGGATACCGCGCTTACTCGCAAACCTGAGCTGCTTGGCGAGCTTCTCGGCGCCGACGTACAGCTCGCTGCGAATGCCGGCGCGGCGCAGCTCGCCGACGAGCCGCAGGGACTCCCCGATGAGCTCCTCGCCGAAGATCGTGACGAGGACCTGCGTGGTGGTCGTCGGCACCCTTCCGGCGGCCAGTCCCAGTTCCTCCATGACGTCGACGATGCGCTCCAGGCCGATGGTCGAGCCGGTGGCCGGCACCTGGCGGCCGGAGAAGATGCCGACGAGGTTGTCGTAGCGCCCGCCGCCGGTGATGCTGCCGATGCGCGGCTCCTCGACGACGGTCTCGAAGATGGGGCCGGTGTAGTAGTCAAGGCCGCGCACCATGGTGAAATCGACCGCGTAGGCGGCGGGATCGACGCCGAGGTCGCGCAGGTGGCTGAGCAGGCGCATCAGATCATCAATCGCTTTGTTTGCCTCTCTCGATGCATCCTGAGACTCTGAAAGGATTTCGAATACCTCTTTAAGTAGGTTCTCGTGATCTTGCTTTTCTGCTTCAAGCAGGTTGCTTGAGAACCGTGGATTGTTGGTTAGGTAGAGAAGTGGTTCGAGCTTCCGAACAGCATTCTGGGCTATTCCTGCGCTCAACATTTCTTCATGCACACCTGTGGTCCCGATCTTCTCCAGCTTGTCGATGGCGCGATACATGGCGCCGAGCTGCTCGCCCTCGATGCCGGCGTAGTGGCCAATGCCCGCCAGCAGCTTGCGGTGGTTGATCTTCGTCGTGAAGCGCTGGAAGCCCAACCGGGAAAGCGCCGTATAGAGCACCGCGATGATCTCGGCATCGGCGAGCATGCTGGAGCTGCCGAGGATGTCCACGTCGCACTGCCAGAACTCGCGGTAGCGCCCCTTCTGCGGCTTGTCGGCCCGCCACACCGGCTGCATCTGGTAGCGCTTGAACGGCTTCGGCAGCTCGGGGTACATGGCGACGACGCGGCAGAGCGGCACCGTCAGGTCGTAGCGCAGGGCCACCTCGCGTCGGCCGTGGTCCTCGAAGCGGTAGATGAGCTTCTCCCCCTCCTCGCCGTACTTCCCCTCCAGCGTCGCCGCGTATTCCAGGGCGGGCGTCTCCAGCGGCTCGAAGCCGAAGCTCTCGAAGGTGTCGGCGATGGTGCGGATGACGTGCTGGCGCAGCAGCATCGTCCGCGGCAGGAAGTCGCGCGTCCCCTTGAGGATCTGTGGCTTCACCTTCGCTGTCGCCTGGCCGGGGGAAGTCGGCACGGGAGGATTCGGGGAGGTCTGCTCAGCCATGGCTCTCCTGGTTTCCAACGGTTGTGGTGGGCCTCGCCGGCGCGGGGAAGGGAGGGGAATCGGCAGGGCGCCAGGGCTGCGCCGCGGCTCGTGCTGTACGGCCCGCGCGCGGCCCTCCGGGCGGGCGAGGGTCGGTCAGGCTTCCTTCCAGTGCTTCAGCAGGCCGGTCAGGCGCTCGTAGCTCGTACACGTATCCGCGAAGACGAACTCGCCCTTCGATACCGTGATGCCGCTGCCGCCGGCAGCCCGCAGGTGGGCGATGGCGCGGTCGACAAGCGCCCTCTTCACCACCACGCTGACGGCGTACCAATCGCGCTCGTGGCGCTCCTTGGCGTAGACCTTGGCGATGGTGGGCCCCTTCATGCCGGCGAGCTCGAGGTCGCCGATGAGGTGGTCGGCCACCGCTTCCTCGGAGGCGCCCCGCAGGTTCGCCGTGATGCTGTAGTACTCCTGGGCGCGGCGCCGGCTCTCGAACGCCTCCAAGAGGTAGCGCGTCTGACGCAGCTTGGCGCGGCTGGCGTGCAGGGCGTGGAGGTTGCCGATCAGGCACGCCTCGGAGCGCAGGATGGTGCCGTTCTGGATGGTCTTCAGGCGGTTGTCGCGCAGGGTGACGCCGGAGGTCGTCAGGTCGGAGATGATGTCGGCGAACCCCATCGCCGGCGCCAGCTCAATGGCGCCGTGCGACTCGACGAGCGAGAAGTAGTGGATGCCATGATCGTGCAGGAATTGCCAGGTGAGGCTGGGGAACTTCGTGGCGACGCGCAGCTCGCCGCCGCGCTCCTTGAAGAGGGTGGCCAGGTCGGCGAGGTCGCCGAGGCTCTGCGCGTCCACCCAGCTCTCCGGCACCGCCAGCACCAGCGCGCAGCGCCCATAGCCGAGGTTCTCCATGAGCACCGCCAGGCGATCGGTCTCGCGCTTGTACTCCATGAGCAGGTCGTAGCCGGCGATGCCGAGGTCGGCGATCTCCTCCTCAACCTTGGAGGGGATGTCATCGGTGCGCTGGAAGATGACCTTCATGTCAGGCTGACCCGCCACCCCCGCCTCGTACTCGCGCGGGTTCAGCCGCTCGACCCGCAGGTTGCACTCCGCCATGAAGGCAAGGGTGGGATCCTCGAGGTTCCCCTTGCTCGGGAGCGCGATGGTCAAACGTTGCCCGTTGTCGCGCATGGCCCAGCCCTCACCCTGCTTGCCGCGCGGCGAGAATGGTTGCGGCGAGGCGCCCCAGCTCGGCCAGCGGCTCGCTGCGCTCCTCGCGCGTGCGCATGTTGCGCAGCCGCACCGTCGCGGCGCGCAGCTCATCCTCGCCGACGATGCAGGCGAACGGCACGCCGCTCTTGTTGGCGTAGCTGAGGCTCGATTTCAACGTGCGCTCCTTGATCTCCAGCTCCACCCGCAGGCCCGACCCCCGCAGCAGCTCGGCGAGGCGCGCGGCTTCCCCGCCGACGGCGCGGCCGATGGGGATGACGAGGAGATCGGGGCCCTCGCTGCGCGCCAGCGGCAGCTCCTCCGCTTCCAGCGCCAGGAGGAGACGCTCCAGCCCAAAGGAGAAGCCGCACGCGGGCACCGCCTCATCGCCGCCCAGCACCGCCACCAGGTCGTCGTAGCGCCCGCCGCCGCAGAGCTCATCCTCGCGCCCCAGGGCTTCGTGCTGAATTTCAAAGATGACCCCCGTGTAGTACTGGATGCCGCGGCCGAAGCTCAGGTCGATGCTGAGCTGCTCCTCCGGCACCTCATAGGCCCGCAGGGTTTCGACGAGACGCTGCAGGTCCTCCAACGGCTGCTGCGGCAGGGCGAACTTCTCCAGCAGCTTGCCGATGTCGGTGAAGACCTCCGGCGGTTGTCCTTTGATGAGGGCGAGCTCGGCCAGGAAATCCACCGCCCGCTGCACCTGCGCCTGGTGCTCCTCGTGGCGCATCTTGCCGAGGAGTCGGGCCGCCACCTGGCGGGCGTCGCGCGACTGCCGCGGCTGCACGTTCATCATCGCCAGCAGGCGCTCGATGAGCGCCGCCGCCTCCTCCGGCCGCGCCTCGAGGAGGGGGCGGAGGATGTCGTTGTGGGGTTCGGCGGGCGCCGCGCCGGCGGGGATGATCTCCAGGTCGTGCAGCGCCTGCTTGATCGACTCGATCCCCAGGTGCGGCTTGCCGAGGTTCTCCATGCTCTCGATGAAGAAACTGCGGGCCCGCTCGCTCAAACGCAGGTTGGTGAGCAGGGCCAGCATGACGCCGACGTGCCCCAGACGCACCGTCAGCCGCCGCAGCCCGAGGGCCTGCAACCCCTTGCAGGCCAGGGCGATGATCTCCGCATCAGCGGCGGGTCCGGCAGCGCCGAGGAGCTCCACGCCGATGTGGGTGAACTGGCGGTGGCGGCCCCGCTGCGGCTGTTCGTAACGGAAGGCCGGGCCACAGTACTGCAGGCGGACCGGGAGCGGCGCGTGGCGCAGGGCGTTGACGTAGACCCGCACCACCGACGCCGTCAGCTCCGGCCGCAGGCAGAGGCGCCGCCGGGCGAAGTCCTGGAAGGTGTAGAGCTTCGAGATGATGCCGCCGCCGGACTTGCGCAGGTGCAGCTCGGCGTGCTCGAGGATCGGCGGCTCCACGCCGCGGTAACCGTACGACGCAAAGAGGCGGCTGAGCTGCTCGCGCACCGCGACGTGCTGGGCGTAGCTCTCCGGCAGCAGGTCCAGAGTTCCCTTCACGCGTTCGATGGGACGTTGTCGGTCCATGCAGAGCGGCTCCGCGGTGTCTGCGTCGGCGTCTGAGGAAGGGCGTCGGCGAGGGGTGTCACGACTCCTCCGGCGGCGCCTCCTCAGCGAAACGGCGCGGCCCCAGCTTCAACACCAGCAAGGCGAGGCAGAGCGCCATGCCCAGCCCCGACTCGGGAAGTTGCAGGCGGGTCTTCAGGAGGGGGATGAGCTCTAGCAGGAGCTGCCGTTCAGCCGCCTCGCCGCCATCGAAAGGGTGCCGCGCCAGCAGGCTGCGCACGGCGCCCTGGACGGTGCCCCGCACGCGCGACCAGTAGTCCAGCCCAGTTTCCTGAAAATCGTCCTCATCCAGGTAGAGGTGCGCCGCCGTCTCGATGTTCCAGTGCCACTGGTAGCCGAGGGAGATGACCAGCCCAAGCTCGCGCGTGATCCCGGCGCGAATCTCTTCGAACGCCCCGCCGTAGGGCGTCTCCGCCAGCCAGTCAGCGAAGCGCCGCAGTTCCTCCGGCCGCACCTGGGTGGTGGCGTAGGTCAGCCCGTAGCTCCTCGCCAGGTACTCCTCGTACTGCGCGCGCAGGGCCGGGTCCACAAGTGCCGCTCTCCCTCCCTCGTCTTCCGCGCCGCCGGTTGCAATTACCTTACGATTATGATTCGTACCGTCGCAGAGGACAAGTCCCCGCCCGTCGGCGGAGGGCGCGCGGCGCTGGGGGGCAGCATTGCGGACAGCACCGTCAGACGCTCAACCCCGGTCGTCCACGACCCGTGGGGCAGCCGAGGGCCTTGCGCCAGACCCGCTTCGGAGGCAGGACGTGCGGTTCGAGCGTTTCATCCTCGCCGGGCTGGTCTTCCTGTTGCCGGTCATGGCGCGCTGGCCGTTCAACCTCGTCCTCAACGCCACCCTGGCGCAGAAGATCGAACCGGTCGATCTCTTCTTCGCCCTCACGTTCCCAATCTGGCTGCTGCGGGCCTGCCGGTCGGACCGGCGCGCCGTCAGGTTGCCTCCGGGCTCGATCGTCCTGGCGGCATTCCTCTGCGGGGCCGCCCTCTCCGCGCTCCTGGCGCCCGACGTGGGCGCCGCGCTCCTCGAGGTGGCCGGCTTCCTCTACGTCGCGTTCTTCTACCTCTTCCTCTTCAACCTGCTGCGGCGGGAGGAGGAGCGACGCTTCGCCGTCGATGCGTTCCTCCTCAGCGCCTGCGCCGTGCTCCTCATCGGGGCGGCGGGGATCATCGCCTATCGCGTCGCCGGGGTCGAGTCCTTCGCCATTGCGCGCGCCGCCACCTACGCGCAGCCCGTCGGCGAGGTCGTCACCCGGGCCCGCGCCACGTTCTCGGGGGAGAACCTCTTCTTCGTCTACGGCCTGCTGGCGGCGGCGCTGTCGCTGCCGCGCCTCGCCGGCGCCGGCGGTTGGGTGCGCGCGGCGGCCCGGGCGAACGTGGCGCTCATGGCGATCATCGCCGTCAGCGCACCCTATCGCGGCGCCTTCATCTTTTGGGGGCTTTGCACCATAGCCCTCTGGGACGCCGGGCGACGGTGGTGGCGGAAGGCGCTCCTCGGCCTAACGGCGCTCCTCTTCCTCGCAACCCTCGGTCTCAGCATCGTGCAGGCGCGCGTCCAGCTCTTCCCCGCGCGGCTGGCAGCGGACCGCGACAGCGGGCAGATCAGTCTCACCCTTTCGAGACGCGACGCTTTCTACTACCTCCTGCACCGTGGGGCGGTGCGCATGTTCCTCGAGGCGCCGCTCCTGGGCGTCGGCCCTGGGAGGTTCAACGCGATGATCCGTCAGGAGCGCTACGGCGCCGCAGCCGGCCTGGGCGGCCTCGACCCGCACAGCACCTACTTCGGCGCCCTGGCGGAGAGCGGCCTTGTGGGGGCGCTGCCGCTCTTCCTCTTCTACGCCGCGATCCTCGTCCTGCTCTTGCGGCTGGCTCGCCGCGCAGCCGCGCCGGGCGCCCCCTGGAGGATGCTGCTCGCCTGCTACGTCCTCCTCCTCGTCTATGCCGTCTACATTGACCTCACCACCATGCGCGTCCTCTGGTTCATCTATGCCCTCATCGCGGCGGCGGCACGGTTCGAGGGCGAGCCGTCTGGAGTGGAGCAGCCACCGGACTAAGGACGCCGGAGGACCTGGAGCGCTTTCTTGGGCTAGTCGGACGCCCGCCCCTCCGCCACGAGGCGGGCCACCTTGGGGGGATGCAGGGGGATCTCGCGGATGCGAACGCCGAAGGGGCCCAGGGCGTCCTCGACGGCCGCGGCAAGCACTCCCAGCGCGGCGATCGTCCCCGCCTCGCCGGCGCCCTTGGTGCCGAGGGGGTTCCAGGGTGACGGCGTCTCCTGGTGCAGGGTCTCGACGCGGGGCACCTCCAGCGCCGCCGGCATGGGGTAGTCCATGAACGAGCCGACCAGCGCCTGGCCGTTTTCGTCGAAGTACATCTCCTCGAAGAGCGCCTCGCCGATGCCGTGCGCCACGCCGCCCTGCACCTGCCCCTCGACGATGAGCGGGTTGAGCACCGTGCCGCAGTCGTGCACGGTGGCGTAGCGCAGCACCCGCACGTGCCCCGTCTGCGGGTCCACCTCGACGATCGCGGCGGTCGAGCTGCTTGCCCAGGACTCGGCGGCCCCCTCGAAGCGCTCCGTTGCCTCGAGGCGACGATCAGCCCGGCGGGCGATGGCGGCGAGGTCTTGCAGGCTGACGCCGCGGGCGCTGCTGCCGCGCACCGAGACGCCGCCGCCACCCACTTCGAGGTCCGCCGCGTCCACCTCCAGGTGCTCCGCCGCCAGCTCCTTGAGGCGCCGCAGGAGCGTCTGGGCGGCCATGAAGGTGGCGTTGGCGCCAAGGATGGCGACGCGGCTGCCGAAGGTGCCGACGCCGTCCGGCACCCCATCGGTGTCCCCCAGACCGACGCGGATGCCTTCGGGAGGCACGCCGAAGACATCCGCGACCACCTGCGCCAAGCTGGTGCCGATCCCCTGCCCCTGGGAGGGTGAGCCGCAGTGCAGACGCAGGCCGCCGGCGTCGTCGAGCTCGACGCGGGAGGTCTCCGACAGGCCGGCGCCCGTCGGCTCGACGCACATCGTCATGCCGAGGCCGCGGTAAACGGCGCCCTGCCGCAGGCGCGCCTGCTCGGCGCGGAACGCCGGCACGTCGAGGTGGCGGCGCAGCGTGTCGAGGAGCGCCGGGTAGTTGCCGCTGTCGTAGCGGATGGGGGCGCCGGCGACCGTCTTCAGGCCGGTGTCGTAGGGGAACTCGTGGGGTTGGATAAGGTTGCGCGCGCGCACCTCGAGCGGGTCGAGACCGAGCTCGGCGGCCGCGAAGTCGAGGAGGCGCTCGATGACGAAGTTCGCCTGCGGACGGCCCGCGCCGCGCACCGGACAGAGCGGCACCCGCGTGGTGTAGACGTGCGTGCCCTGAATGTCATAGGCCGGGATGTGGTAGCTGTTGAGGAGCGACATGGCGACGCGGTTCGGCGTCACCACGCTCATGGCGGCATAGGCCCCGGCTTCACTGAGGTAGTGGTCGCGCAAGCCGAGGAGAGTGCCGTCGCGGCGCACCGCAAGCTCCGCGTCGTGAAGCTGCAAGGTCTCCTGGAAGGTGCCGACGAAGTGCTCGTGGCGGTCCTCGACGAACTTCACGGCTCGCCGCAGGCGACGCGCCAGGTAGGGGACAAGGACATCCTCGGGGTAGAATCCCCCCTTGACGCCGAAGCCGCCCCCCACATCCGGGGCGATGACGTGGATCTGCTCGACAGGCAGATCGAGCATGACGGCGAGCTTGGCGCGAAAACCGTGGGGCATCTGGGCGGAGGGCCAGACGGTGAGGCGCTGGCTGTCGGCATCGAAGGAGGCGACGAGGCCGCGCGTCTCCATCGGCATGCCGGAGGAGCACTTGATCCTGAAACGCTCGCGGATGACGAGGTCCGCCGCCGCGGCCGCCGCCGCGAAGTCCCCCCGCCGCTGCACCACGCGGGTGCAGAGGTTGGAGGGGTGGCGCTCATGGATGCGCGGCGTTGTCGGATCGAGCGCCTGCTCGAGGTCGATGACCGCCGGGAGCGGCTCGTACTCCACAACGATCTGCTCGACCGCGTCCTCGGCGAGGTAGCGCGACTCCGCCGCCACGCAGGCGATCGGTTCGCCGACGTAGCGCACCTTCTCTCGCGCCAGCGGCAGCAAGTTGGCGGGCTGCTCGACCGGGAAAGGAGTGAACATCGGCAGCTCGCGCGTGATCTCGGGGATGTCCTTGGCGCAGAGCGCCGCCGCCACGCCGGTGACGCGCCGCGCCGCCGCGACATCGACGCGCCGCAAGAGGGCGTGCGCGTGCGTGCTGCGCAGCACCGCCAGGTGCAGCATGCCGTCGAAGGACAGGTCGGCCGCGTAGCAGCCCTGACCGGTGAGGAGCCGCGGGTCTTCCAGGCGTTTCAGGGCGGCGCCGACGTAGCGCTGGGTCATGCAGGTCTCCTTTCCGCGGTGCGTCGCGTGGCGGAGGAGCAGGCGCCGGCTGAGCCCCACGACGGGCTGCGTCGCCTCTCCCGTTGCTCGCGGGCGCTGCCGAAGGGGCGCGAGACCCCGCGGCAGCGTAGAGACTTGGCTTCCCCGCCGCGGCAGGGTGAGTATAGGGTTCGCGCCAGGGTCAATCAACCGCGCGCCTCTGCGCCGCGCCGGGGAGGGGGCGGGAAAGGCGGCCCCGCGGGGGGTGAGGGGGTGATTGACAGCCTCGACGTGCGCGCCGTAAGATTGGGCAACTCAACGAGCTGCGGTTCCCGCCGAGCCCGCTGCCGGATGGCCCGTCCCGCCTCCGGGTGACGCGAAGGTTCGCTGCGCCGGCGGTCGCGCCACCTGCGGGGGTGCCCCTCCATGAGACTTGAGCTGCTCGTCCACCGCATCCGCGATCTGCGCGCCGGTGCGCCGACGCGCCTGGGGGGGGGCGTGCTCACGGTTGACACGGCGGCCTTGGGCGAGGCGCTGCGTGCGGCGGCGGGCATCGAGGTGCGCGTCGAGCTGGCGCGACCAGGCGAGTCGGTGCGCCTGAGCAACGTGCTCGACCTGATCGAGCCGCGCTGCAAGGATGACGCCGGCGGCGCCTACTTCGCCGGCTTCCATGCCCCGCTCCAGGTGGCGGGGAGCGGCGGCACGCACGTGCTGGAGGGGCTTGCCGTCGTCGAGACGGGGGCGCTGCGCGGCCTCATCGGCGGCGTCATCGACCTCTCCGGGGCTGCGGCCAGGCTCACGCCGTTCGGCAGCCTGCATCACGTTGTCCTGGAGACGGCCCCCAGGGCGGGGATGGACAAGACCTCCTACGCCGCCGCCATCCGCCGCGCCGGCCTCGAAGCGGCTTGCCTTCTGGCCCGCGCCTGCCGCAGCGCCGCGCCGGACGAGCGGCGGACCTACGATCTCTCCCTCACCGCCGAGGGGTCCGCATCCTCGCTCCCCGCCGCCGGGGCCGACGGGGCGCCACGCCTGCCGCGCATCGCGTACGTGTGCATGCTCCATGCCCTCGGCGACACGCGGGAATCGTACCTCTACGGCCAGCGGGTGCGCGACTTCACCCCGACCCTGCTGCATCCCAACGAGGTCCTTGATGGGGCCGTGGTCTCGCACCACTACGATATCTCCCCCGGCATGAAGAACACCACTTACACCTTCCAGAACCATCCGGTGATCCGCGACCTCTATGCCCGGCATGGCCGCGACCTCATCTTCGCCGGCGTGGTGGCGGCCAATCAGCCGGTGCGCCTGGAGGACAAGGAGTGTTCCGCCTTCATGACGGCGCGCCTCTCGGCCCACCTGCTGCGCGCCGACGGCGTCATCATCACCAAGGAGGGGGCAGGCGCGGGCGACTACGACCTCATGCGGCAGTGCCAGGCGCACGAGGCGATGGGGGTGAGGACGGTCCTCATTGATAACGAGCAGATCAACGCCAGCGGCATCGGCGAAATGCCGCTCATCGACGTGACCCCGTACGCCGAGGCGATGGTCAGCACCGGCAACGTCGAGGAGCTCGTCCACCTGCCGGAGGTTGCGCGGGTGCTCGGGGGCGACACGATGGTGAACGTGCCGGGCTCGCTGCGCGGGCCGCTACGCCTGGAGTCGATCGTCATCCCCGGCGCCAACAGCACGCTCGGCCTTACGTCCATGGCGACCGCCCACGTCTAGGCCGCGGAGCGGCCCGACGCAGCCCGGCGGCCGGGGGGGGCCGCGGTGGGCGCGATGGATGGCCGCAACCTCCTCCGCCATGCGTCGTGTTTCTCCTCCGCGTGCGAGGGGAGCGAGTGCTCTGAAGGGGCTGGTATGGTCGAGCCATTGCGTGTCGTGCACTACCTCAATCAGTTCTTCGGGCAGATCGGCGGCGAGGAGAAGGCGGACGCAGCGCCGCGCCTGCACCAGGGCCCGCTCGGACCGGGGCTGCTCCTCCAGGAACGGCTTGGAGAGCGGGGCAGGGTGGTCGCCACCGTCATCTGCGGCGACAATTACGCGGCGGAGCGTCAGGAGACCGCCGGCGAGGTGCTGGCCCTGCTGCGGGGGCTGGAGTTCGACGCCTTTGTGGCGGGTCCCGCGTTCAACGCCGGGCGGTACGGCCTGGCCTGCGGCAGCCTCTGCGCGGCGGTGCGGGAGGCGCGCGGGGTGCCCTGCGTGACCGGCATGTTTGCCGAGAACCCAGCGGTGGAGCAGTTCCGCCGCCGCGCCTACATCGTGCGCAGCGGCTCCACGGCGAGGGAGATGGCGCAGGCCATGGAGGCGGTGACGGCGCTGCTCCTGAAGCTCGCCGCGGCGCCGGACGAGACCGGGGTGCAGGCTGGCGGCCTCGCCGTCTCGCCGGAAGCTGATGGCTACTTTCCGCAGGGGCGCACGGTGAACGTCGTCGGCGATCGCCTTGCCGCCGCGCGCGCCGTGGAGATGCTCCTCGCCAGAGTGCAGGGGCGGCCGTTCCACACCGAGATCCCCCTGCCCGCGCCGGGGCGCGTGCCGCCGGCGCCGGCGCTGCGGGAACTGCGCGGCGCCTGTCTGGCGCTGGTGACGGAGGGAGGGCTGGTGCCGGCGGGCAACCCCGATGGCCTCGTGGGGGCGCGGGCGAGCAGCTATCGCGCTTACAGCATCGCGGGGCTCGGGTCGCTCCGGGCCGGGGCCTACGAGTCGGTGCACCGCGGCTTCGACACCTCGGCGGTGAACGCCGATCCGAACCGCATCGTGCCGCTCGACGCGGCGCGCCAGCTCGAAGCCGAGGGGGTGTTCGGCAAGCTCCACGAGACCTACTATGTCACCTCCGGCTGCGCCACCTGGATCGAGAGCAGTCAGGCGATGGCCGCCGGCATTGCCGCGGAGCTGCGCCGAAACGGCGTGGACGGAGTCATCCTCACCGCGACGTGAGGCACCGGGGTGCGCTGCGGGGCAGCGATGGCACGTGAGCTGGAGCGGCAGGGCATTCCCACGGCGCTCGTCGCCACCCTCGTCTCCACGGCGCTGACGGTGGGGGCGAACCGCATCGTTGTGGGGACCGGCATCCAGCATCCGCTCGGCAACCCGAAGCTCAGCGCCGAGGAGGAGCGCCGCCAGCGCCGCAGGCTCCTGGAGTGCGCGCTCCAGAGCCTGACGACGGACCTCCAGGAACAACGGGTCTTCGAGGCCGCGGCGGCCTGAGGGGCGGCCGCCCGGCGAAGGCCGGGGTTCGCGGAGTTGCCCCGCGCGGCGCGGCCGGATGCGCTCGGGCGCTGGGGGGCTGGAGCACGTCACGAGAACCCTGCGTGAGGCGGCCTCCCCTCCTCGCGCCGTGCAAGGGCAGAAGGAAGCCAGGCGCAATGACTCTCGGAGACCTCCTCCTGGCGAGCGCCCGCAACGTGCCGCAGAAGACCGCCCTGGTCATGGCAGGGCGCGCGCTCACCTTTGCAAGCTGGAACGAGCGCGCCAACCGCGTGGCCAATGCCCTCCTCGGCCTTGGGCTGGGGGCGGGCGACCGGGTGTCGATCTACCTGTCGAACTGCCTCGAGTGGGCCGAGGCATACTTCGGCGTGACCAAGAGCGGCGGCATCGTGGCGCCTGTCAACGCCTGGTTCCGAGAGAAGGAGCTGGGCGTGGTGCTGCGCCATGCGGAGCCCCGCTTTGTCATCACGGAGCGCGCCCTTCTGGGGTATGTGCGCAAGGTGCGGGAGAACGTCGCCTCCATAGCGCAGGCGGTCATCGTCGACGAGCCGCGCGCCGCCCCACTCACGCGCGGCGAGCTCGACTACCGCGGCCTCCTCGAGGCCGCCTCGGCCGCCGAGCCCGGGGTGCCGCTCAGCGAGCAGGACGTGCAGGCCATCGTCTACACCTCCGGCACCACGGGGGCGCCGAAGGGTACCGTCCTGACGCACCTGAACCAGCTCCTAGCCGGCTTCTACATCCTCATGCACGAGTGGGGCCTGCGGCACGAGGACGTCTTCCTGGCCGCCGCCCCCTTCTGCTTCCGCACCGGCCTGCACCGCCTGCACCTCTGCGCCGGCCTGGGGGGGACGACGCACTACCTCGAGCGCTTCGAAGCGCGGCAGATGCTGAAGGTTGCCGCCGAGGAGCGGGTGACGGCGCTGGGCGTGGTGCCGACCATGCTCCACAAGCTCCTCGATGTGCTCGAGTCGGAGCCGTACGACCTGCAGGCGCTGCGCGTCGTCTTCAGCACCTCGGCGCCGCTGCCGCAGGCCGACAAGGAACGCCTGCTGACGCTCTTCCCGCACGTCGAGCTGAACGAGTACTACGCCGCCACCGAAGGAGGCATCATCAGCAACCTGAAGCCGTGCGATCAACTGCGCAAGCTCAACTGCGTGGGCAAACCGGCCCTGGGCATGCAGGTGCGGCTGCTGGACGACATGGGGCGCGACGCGCCGCAGGGCGAGACGGGGGAGATCGCCGTCAGCAGCGGGCCGGGAGGCGGTCCCCTGGTCTTCCGGGAGTACTTCCGCAATCCGCAGGCCACCGCCGCGGCAATGCGGGGCGACTGGTATTTGTCGGGCGATCTCGGCCGCTTCGACGAGGACGGCTACCTCTATGTCATGGGGCGGAAGAAGGACATGATCATCAGCGGCGGGGTGAACATCTTCCCGCGCGACATCGAGGAGCATCTCTGCACGCATCCGAGCGTGCGCGAGGCCGCCGTGGTCGGCGTCCCCGATGCGCAGTGGGGCGAGATCGTCACGGCGGTGGTGGCCTTGCAGTCCGGGGTGCAGGTGGGCGAGGAGGACCTCATCGCGTACTGCAAGGATGCTCTGGCCAGCTACAAGAAACCGCGCCGGGTGCTCTTCTGCGAGGAGCTGCCGAAGAACGCCAACGGCAAGATCATGAAGGACGAGCTGCGACAGTCAATCGTCGGTGCTGCGCGGGCGGAACGCAGGGGCGGGTAGGGGGTGCGCTGGAATCCCCGCCGCGCCGCGTCCCCCATGCGCGCCTCTCTCGCAGCGCTGCCTGGGAGCCGCGCCGGACCTGCAAACTCAGTGGTGGGAACGAAGGGCGCACGTCTGCCTCCGCCCCCATGGAGGTCTGTTCATGAACGATGTAGAACGCGACTATCTCCGCTATTCCCTTGACCAGACTATCGAGACGCTCCAGGACATTCGAGAGCGCCTCATCACCGAGGATTACAATGAGGACTACGACATCACCGGGATGGTGGCGACCGTGAACAGTTTCCGCTGGGAGGTGGAGGCCTTCCTCGAAGAATTCAGCGCCAGCGCCGACGATGCGCAGGATGAAGCTGATTGAGCGTGGGAGGGGCGCCCTGACGTGGGGGGGGCCCGGCGTCGCGAGCGGCGTGAAGTCCGCGCGGCGGGCCGATGCGCCGCCGGGGATGCCGCCGCCGCGTGATTGTTGGTGGTGGGGGTGCGGCGAGGAGGATGTTGCCGGTGTTGCCGACGAACGTTCCAGAGGGGGAGAGCGCAGATGGGTGAGATCGAAGTGCGGCAACGCATCACGGCGCCGGCGCTGGACGTCTTCAACTTCATCGCTGATGTCACCACTCATCCGCGCTACGCGGAGTTCTGCAAGCGCATCGAGATCACCTCGGCGCAGCGCCACGGCGTCGGCGTCACCTTCACCCAGCTTACCGACCACGGCGACGGGGGGCTCTACGAGGTGCGCTCCCGCATCGCCCGCTGGGAGCCTGGCACGCATGTGAGCTGGGTGAACACGGATGCCCACGGCACGCCGCAGGTGGAGGTGATCTACGATCTCGTCCAGCACGGCGGCGAGGTCGAGGTGATCCACCGCGTCATCGGACCGATGCTCGACGACGAGGCCCTTCGTCAACGCTCGTACGACGACAATGTGGTTGAGCTCGCCAATTTGAAGCGGCTCCTGGAGCGGGGTGATCGCTAGGCGCGTCCTGCCTCCTTCATGGCGCATCGGACCCCTTGCCCCACCATGGTGCGCCCGACGGCGCGAGGGGAGAGAGGTTTAGCCCTCACGCTGTTCTAATCATCACGGCGTGGTCCGACGGCCTTGACGTAGGAAGCTTTGCGAGAGTACTATCGAAGCCTGCCCCGGTCGTGCGCACGGGTACTGCCAGTTCTTCCCCTGCAGTGCCGTGGATGTGGAAACGCCGCCCCTGAAGATTGGTACGACGAGGTCTGCCGCCGTCGGCCCGCAGCGCCGCGAAGCAGCATTCCCGACTCGTTGCGCCACGGTTGCACCGTTGCCTCGGAAGGTTGGAAGGATGAGCCAAGCCAGGGGTGTGGCCGCAATCACCGTTGCTTCCCTCGAGGAGGCGCTTGAGACCTGTTACGCGCGGGGTTGGACTGATGGTCTGCCCGTGATCCCGCCGACGGAGGGCCGCGTGCAGGGTATGCTTGCGGCGGCGGGGCGCCGGGGCGGCGAGCTCGTGGCGCACGTCAGCACGCGGCGCTGCAGCATCACCGCGCAGCAAATCGCCGTCAACGCGGTGATGGCGGGCTGCCTGCCGGAGTACTACCCCGTGGTCGAGACGGCGGTGCGGGCCATCGCCCAGCCGCAGTTTGGCGTGCATGGACCGATCACCAGCACCGCCGGCGCGGCCATCCTGGTGATCGTGCATGGTCCCATGGCGCGCCGGCTCGGCGTCCGCAGCGGCGGCAACCTCCTGGGGCCCGGGGCGCGCGCCAACGCCACCATCGGCCGGGCCCTGCGCCTGGTGATCCTCAATGTCCTTGGGGCGCGGGGCGAGCTCGACCGCTCCACGTTCGGCCAGCCGGGGAAGTACACCTCGTGCATTGCCGAGCACGATTCCTCCGGCCCCTGGCCACCCCTGCACGCCGCCCGCGGGCTGGACCCTGGGTGCAGCGCCGTGACCGTCTTCGCCTGCGAGGCGCAGCACCAGGTGAACGACCACCTGAGCGCCACGCCGCAGGGCATCCTCGACACTGTGGCGCGGGTCATGGCCTTGCGCGGGCAGTGTGAGTACCTCCTCGTCTTCGGCGCCGAGCACCTGGCCACGCTGCGGGCGGCCGGCTGGTCGCGTCAGGATGTGGTGGACTACCTCTGGCGGCAGGCCCGGGCGCCCCTGGCCTACCTGAAGACGCTCATGAAGGTGCCCGGCTCCATCGAGCCGGGCGATGGCGAGCAGCTCGTGCGGGTGGTGGAAGAGCCCGGGGACATCATGGTGATGCACGCGGGCGGCGAGGCGGGGCGCTTCTCACTCTGCTTCTATGGCTGGGCGACGCGCCGGAACTCCCGCGCCGTCACCCTCCCACTCGAGGGGTAATCTGCACATGGTCCAGCCCTCTGCCGTGGAAGGCGCCTTTGCGGCGCCGCTCCGCCTCCTGGCGCCGGACGACGTCGGCGAAGCGGAAGCGCTGCCGCTTGCGGCGCGACCGGCGTCGTTCGAGGGGAGGGTGCTTGGCATCCTCGACAACCGCAAGCACAACTCCGAGCGCCTGCTCCTCGAAGTGGGAGAGCTGCTGCGCCGGCAGTACCGCCTGCGCGATGTCCGCCTGCACAAGAAGCCGAGCTTCAACGTTGAGGTGAGCCCGGAGCTGCTCCAGGCCATGGTGCAGGAGTGCGACCTGGTGGTCACCGGCATCGGCGACTGAGGGTCGTGCAGTTCGAGCAGTGTGCTCGACGCCATCCTCTTCGAGCAGGCCGGGGTGCCAAGCGCGGCGATCGTCACCGACGCCTTCGTCCGCACCGGGGCCGCCATTGCGGCGGCGTGGGGCATGCCCGATTACGGCTTCGCCGTGACCCATCATCCGATCGTGATTCAATCGACTGCGGAACTGGCGCGCTGGGCAACCGAGGTGGTGCCGCAGGTGCGGGCGATTCTCTCCGGGGAGGCCGCGTCGGGCGGGCGCGAAGGCAACCGAAGGGAGTAGGCCGGAGCCGCGGCCGGCCTTGCCAGGCAGGAGCAGGTCAGGGGAGGGAGCATGCTGCCGAAAGGTGTCGTCGATCAGGAGCTGCGCGTCGATCTCCTCGTCCTCGGCTCTGAGGGGGCCGGCGCCAAGGCTGCCATTGAAGCGTATGACCTTGGCGTCACCAACAGTGTCATGGTGACGAAGGGGTTCTTCGGCAAGAGCGGCGTGACACTGATGGCGGGCCGTGCCGTGCAGGCCGCCCTTGGCCATATGGACCCCCATGACAACCCCGAGGTGCACCTGAAAGACACCGTGGAGGTCGGAGGGTACCTGACCAACCAGAAGCTCTCCGAGCGGCTCGTCACCCTGGCGCTCACCGAGATTCCGAAGCTGGAGACCTGGGGCGCCCGCTTCCAGAAAGAGGGAGACAAGTTCTTCCAGATCCAGTTGCCCGGCGCCTCCTATCCGCGCTCCTGCACCTCCGCCGTGCAGCAGGGCGGCCTCGAGTGGCGGCGCGCTTACAAGGCGCAGGCGCGCAAACGGCGCCTGCGGGTGCTGGAGAACGTCTTCGTCACCTCCCTGATGACGAAGGGGGGCCGCGTCTGCGGCGCCACCGCGGTCAACCTCGCCGACGGCCAGTTCTACCTCCTGCGCGCCAAGGCCGTGGTGCTGGCCTGCGGCGGCGCGACGCAGCTCTTCCCCCATACCGACGCCGCGCTGGAGGCCACCGGCGACGGCATGGCGCTCGCCTACCGCGCCGGCTGCGACCTGGTGGACATGGAGTTCCACATGTTCTTCCCGTTCGGCGTGCTCTGGCCGACGGGCTTCCAGGGCCAAATCTGGCCGGCGGACTTCCGCTACCGGCTGCGCGCCAAGTTCTACAACAACCTCGGCGAGGAATTCCTCCTGCGCTACCAGCCGGAGTGGGGCAACTGGGGGCTGCGCGACCCGACCTCGCAGGCGATCTACCTCGAGAACCTCTACGGGCGCGGCTCGCCGCACGGTGGCGCCTACCTGTCGATCAACCACCTGCCGCGGAACATGATCGACAACTTCATCGCCAAGTTCCACCGCAACCGCAAGAAGTGGTACTGGACGAAGCTGCAGCAGCTTGGCGTGGACCTGCGCACTGATGCCATCGAGGTGGGGCCGGTCTCCCACTACACCATGGGCGGTGTGCGCGTGGATGAGTGCTGCCGCACCACGCTGCAAGGCCTCTTCGCTGCCGGCGAGGTGGCGGGAGGGATGGACGGTGCCGAGCGCCTCGACGGCGGCCCGGCGATCACCTGGACCCAGACCATGGGACTAATCTGCGCCCAGGAGAGTGCCGCCCACCTGCAAGGCGCCGAGCTGCCGGAGATTGATGCGCAGCAGGTGCGGGAGGCCCGCGAGCGGGCCTACCAGCCGCTGGCGCGCTCCGAAGGTCCGCGAGGTTACGAGGCGAAGCGGCTCGTCAAACAGCTCATGGGCGCCGCCTGCACCTTCGTGCGCGACGAGGCGCGCCTGCGGGAGGGCTTGGCGCGGCTGGCGCGCCTGCGGGAAGAGGTGCTGCCGCGGCTCTCCGCCAATCCGACGCGCCGCTACAACCGGGACTGGGTGCACGCCCTTGAGGCGCAGAACCTTGCCGATGTTGCCGAGCTGGTGCTGCATGCGGCGCTCACCCGGCGCGAGAGCCGCAAGGCGCATTTCCGCTCGGACTTCCCGAAGGAAGACCCGGCGTGGATCAAGAACGTCATCCTGCGGCGGGGGGGAGATGGGCGGCTGGAGGTCCAGATCGTCGATCCGGTGATGACGAAAGTGTTTCCCCCGGTGACCACTCCGTCCGGCCGCGATGGTTCAGCATGAGAACCGCCAGAGGGCGATGAGATGATGGGGAAGATGGGGAAAGAATCAGCTCGCAGCTCCAGTTCTGAAGGCACGGTCGAAGTGTTTCGTTTCGATCCCAAGGTCGATGCGGCGCCCCGCTACGAGACGTTTCGCGTCCCTTACCCGGAGTGGAAGGACAAGAAGGTGCTCGAGGTGCTGCACTACATCTTTGAGCGCTTCGATGGCTCGCTCGCCATGGGTGAGTCCTGCACGGTGCAGCATTGCGGCAGTTGCGGCATCCGCATGAACGGGCGCTCCATCCTGGCCTGCGATGTGCCGGCGGAGGGGGCAATGAAGCTGGAACCCCTCTCCGTCAAGCGCGTGCTGAAGGACCTGCTCGTCGACCAGTCGTTCAGCTCCGAGGAAGAGGAGGTCGCCGAGTAGGAGGCGGCGTCGTCCGCAGAGAACTCCTTGAGACAGTGCGTCGGCAAGCGAGCCGGTTGTGCCGCCGCCACGCCGGGGATTGGCGGGAAGGGCCGGCGGAAGGTCGGCGGCGCGGGGACGAGGCCGGGGGGAGAAGCGCCGGGGAGCCTGGGCGCGGCGGCGGCCGGCGGCTGGTCCAGGAAGGAAGCGGTTGGCTCACGGCAGGATCGGCGCGAGCCGCCGAGAGGTGAACCTTGTAAGAGGAGCAGGGCTATGCGAAACGTGGTGAGATTCCTGGGGCTTGGAATTCTTGCGCTCGTTCTTGCAGCGGGGGCGATGCCGTCCTCGACGGCGCGGGCGGCGGGCGAGGTGCTGGTCGGGCATGTGGCCGGCGGCACCGGCGCGCTCTCGCCGATCGTCATCAAGCAGCAAAAGATGGCGGAGAAGAACGGGGTGACCATCACCTGGCGCGGCTTCGCCGATCCCGCTCCGCTGCACCAGGCCTTGCAGCTCGCCCAGATTCCGGTCTCCAGCACCACCGGCATCGACGCCATCATCCGCTCGATCAACGCCGGGCGCGAGCTGCAGATGGTCTACCCGCACATCCGCAACCACATGTCCGTCCTGGTGCGCAAGGATGCGCCCTACAAGTCGCTGGCCGACCTGAAAGGGAAGCGCCTCGGCATCTACACCTGGAATACCGGCTCGACGGCGACGCTGGTGAGCATCTACAAGAACCTCTACGGCCTCGACATGCGGAAAGATCTGCAGGTCATCGTGGCGAAGGGGCCCGCCATGCCGGGGCTCCTTGAGAAGGAGCAGTTAGAGGCCATTCACCTCTTCGAGCCGTTGCCGCTGAAGCTCGTTCTCTCAGGGAAGTTTCGCGTTCTCGTGGCAACGCGCGACGAGTGGCTGAAGGTGAAAGGCGGCGGAGAGCAGCTCTTCGCGGGCATCGCCGTCGACGCGAAGTGGGCGCGCGAAAACAGCGACACCTTGAAGCGCTTGGTGAAGACCTTCAAGGAGAGCTTCGAGTACATCAGGAGCCATCCCGACGTCTATGTGGAGACGGGGTTCATTGAACTGATCGGTTTGAAAGCGACCCCGGAGATCGTGCGCCTGTTCCAGGAGCGCATCACCCCGATCTTCCAGACGCAGTTCGATGTAGCCTTCATCAAGGCGCAGGACAAGTTCCTGCAGGACATGGTGGAGAACGAGATCGTCACCAAGATTCCGCCAAACTGGTACTCGCTGGAGTACGCGCCGAAGTAACGGCTTGGACTCGGCATCCTCATCGGGGCGCCGTGGCCGCGGGGTTGGACGCGGCGCCTCCCTCCCTTTGCCTGCCGCCGTATCGCCTGCCGGCGGCGCGAGGCGGACGCTCCGCGCCCGCGTGCAGCGCCGCCTTTGAGCGCCGGCGCAGGACGCAGCCTTCCTCAGATCCCCGCGGTCTTGTTCTGTGGGCTTCTCTTCTCAATCCGGCAGGATTTCCTCGACCAGGATGCGGCCGATCTCGGCTTCCAACTCCGTCAGCTCGCGGCTGGTGGTCGAGCGGGGGCGGGGGAGGGTGACGCGGATTTCCCGGTAGATCGAGGTCGGGCGGTTCGTCATCAGGAAGATGCGGTCGGCGAAGTAGACGGCCTCGCCGATGTTGTGGGTGACGAAGAGGATCGTCGGACGCGCCGCCTCGAGGAGGCGCACAAACTCACCGCGAATACGCATGGCGGTGATGGCATCGACGCTGTTGAGAGGCTCATCCATGAGGATGATCTGCGGGCTGATGATCAGGGCGCGGATGAGAGAGATGCGGCTCTGCATGCCGCCGGAGAGGCGCTGGGGGTAGGTGTCCTTGAAGGCGTAGAGGCCCACCATGTCCAGGTAGCGGCGGATGAGGGCGGCGCGCTCGGCGGCGGGAAGGCCGAGCGGCTTCAGCGTCAAGAGGAGGTTCTTCTCGACGGACATCCAATCGAGCAGGCGCGGCTCCTGAAAGACGTAGCCGATGCCGCTGGGCAGCGCCCGCGCGCCCGCCGTGATCTCCACATCGCCGATGACCACGCTCCCCTCGGTGGGGCTGAGGAGCCCGGCCACCACATTGAGCAAGGTTGACTTGCCGCACCCTGAAGGGCCGAGCAGACAGATAAACTCCCCCTCCTCGACGCTGGCGGTGATCTTATCCAGCACCGGCAGGCTGCCGCCCTCGGCGATCGGAAACTGCAGGCTCAAGCTTTGGAACGCTAGTCGCATTGGTGTACGCCCGCCTCGCCTCTTCCAGGGTTGTCGCTAACCCACATCCTGCTCACCTTCGCCGCAGGGGTGCGCCACGCCGCGCCAGGTCGGCATTCGTCGCGCTTCTCGGAGATGTCTCGTCGCGGCAGCGCGGCGCCTGCCTCCCAGGACCCAGGTCGTTGGTGTGCCTGCGGCGCTGCCTGATTCACCCCCCTCTCCGCGCGACGCCCTCTGGAGCGACTCGGGATCAAACCGCGCCTCCCCATGAGGAAAGAGGTTGCTGAGGTTCGCCTAGAAGTTGATCTCCGGTCGCCACGCCAGCACCCGCCGTTCCAGAACCCGGATGACGCCGAACTCCATGACCGTCATGATCACCACGAGGATGAACGTCCAGGCAAAGACATGGCTCATGGAGAGCAAGCCGAACCAGTACGCGAACTGGTAGCCGACGCCGTTGCTGGAGCCGAGCATCTCGACGACCACGGCGATCTTCCAGCAAATGCCGATGCCGTAGCGCGAGGACGAGAAGACGTAGGGGAGGATCTGCGGCAGGATGACCCGCAGGAGGATGTCGGCGCGGCTTAAGCGGAACACCTTGGCCATATCGAGCAGCTTCGTATTGATGCTCTTCACACCGCCCCAGATGTTCACGGTGATGACCGGGAAGGAGGTGATGGCGATGGCGACGATCACCCCCGCCTCCGAGAGGCCGAAGATCATCAGGGTGATGATAGCCCAGACGAGGCTGGGGATGGTCAAACCGATGACGACCCAGAGGCTGAAGGTGCGCTCGAAGTATTGGCGCAGGCCCATGAGCGTGCCGAGGATCAGCCCGAGGATCTCGGCGATGAAGAAGCCGATGAAGAGCCGCATCAAGGTGAGGACGATGTGCACGTAGGTGTCGGGCTTCTGCAGTAACCCACCCAGCACAGTGAATGTTTGCAGAGGGGTTGCCAGGATGAACTGCGAGGGCAACAGCGCGGCAAGCAGCCACCAGGCCAGCAGCGCCCCCAGCACCGAGTACAGGTAAGGGAGGTAAGAGCCGACGCGGCGCCGCACCGCGCGGCTTGCCCGCGGAGCTGAACTGGCGATGACCGGCAGTTGCTGAACCTTCTCACTCTGCATGGAGACGTCCCCAGCGCGCACGCTGAGCCGGAGCGCCGCCGCGCGCTCCCTCCCCCAGCCTCAGCCGTCCCTTCTGACGCCACCGAGAGACCAAAACCCCCCGCCTGCCACCCCATCAGTCTGGCTGGGAGGCAGCCTGCCTTCAACGGCCATCATCTGCTTCCTGGGATCAAGACGGCGGGGTGGCGCGGCGCGCAGACATGGGCGCGAACCCTTGTACTGAATTTCGTTCATTGTGTCAAGGGTTAAGGAGTGCTGCCGCAGCGGCGAAGCCGGACGGCAACGCCGCGACGGACAAGCTGCCGGCCGCTGCGCTGCTCACAGTATCTTGCGCAAGGGGATGATGCCGCGCTGGCGCAGCAACCCGAGGACACCATTGGGCATGAGGAGGACGATGGTGACGATGAGGAGACCGAAGATCGACTGGTGCAGGAAGGGAAAGCGCACCCACACCAGCTCGGCGAAGATGGAGAGGACCACGGCGCCGAGCACCGGGCCAAGCACCGTACCCTTCCCGCCGAAGAGCGTCATGATGATCATCTGGATGGTGGTGAGCACCGCAAAGCTGCTCTCGGGATCAATGAAACTTTGGTAGCGGGCGAAGAGCGCCCCCGCCAGGCCGGGGAAGAAGGCGCTGAGGATGAAGGCATAGACTTTCAGGCGTGTCGTATCAATGCCCATCACCTCGGCGGCCACCTCATCTTCCCGGATGGCCATGAGGCGTAAGCCGAATTTCGAGCGGTTCAGGGAGCGGGCCGTGAGGACGACCGCCGCCGCGACTACCGCCATGGCGTAGTACATGATGCGGTTGTTCTCGATGGGGCGCAGGTAGAGACCGGTGGCGCCCTTGGTGATCCCCTCGAAGGCGAGGACAAGGATGCGCACAAGCTCGTTCACGGCGAGCATCGCAATGGCGAAGTAAGCGCCCCGCAGGCGCAGGCAGGGGTAACCGATGACCACCGCCAGGAGCGCCGCCCCCAGGCCCGCGAAGAGAACGGCCAGCGGCCAAGCCGTGCCGTGCGCCATGGCGATGCCGCCGACATAGGCGCCCACCCCGAAGAAGACGACGTGCCCGAACGAGACGTAGCCGACGTAGCCTGAGATGAGGTTCCAGCTCGAGGCCAGGCAGATGTACATGAAGATGATGAGCTGCAGGGTGGTGAGGTAGGCGGAGCTTACCCACGGCGCCAGAACGAGCCAGACGCCGACGACGACGAAGGTGGCGCAGAGGAGCGATTTCACGAGCCTCGCATTCCTCGCAGCGGCTCAGTTGGCCTCGGCTCGACCGAAGATGCCGCTCGGGCGGACGAGCAGGATGAAGACGAGGAGGCCATAGGCGACGGCCTCGGAGATATTCGAGGCGAGGTAGAGGGCCGCGAGCCCTTCCACAAGGCCCAGGATCAGCCCGCCAAGGAAAGCGCCGGAGTAGCTCCCCAGCCCGCCCAGGACGACGACGCAGAACGCCTTCAGGTTGAGGATGGCCCCCATCTCCGGGTGCATGGAGAACATGATGCTCATGAGCGAGCCGCCGGCCCCGGCCAGGGCGCAGCCGAAGCCGAAGGCGTAGCGATACACTCGGTGCACGTCGATGCCGCACACCATCGCCACCTCACGGTGCTGCGAGGTGGCCCGAATGGCCATGCCCAGGCGGCTGTACCGCAGGTAGGCGAAGGCCCCGACGGTGATGGCGAGCGCGATGACGAAGCTCACCACGCGGGGGATCGAGAAGGCGATGCTCCCTAGGTAGAACGAGCCGGTCAGGTAGGGAACGGAGCGGTAGTCCGAGGTGAAAACATAGCGGATGGCATTGGTGAGGAAGATCGCGATGCCGAACGTGAGGAGCAGGGAGGAGAGCTCTGGGGCGTCGACGACATGCCGCACGACGTAGCGCTGCAAGAGGTAGCCGAAGCCGAACATCACGGGCATCGAGACGAAGAGCGATAGGAGCGGGTTGAAGCCGAGGAGCGTGAACAGCCAGTAGGTGATGTAGCTCCCCAGCACCAACAGCTCGCCATGCGCGATGTTGATGACGCGCATGACGCCGAAGATCATCGTCAGGCCAAGGGCCACGAGCGAGTAAATGCCGCCCACCAGCACCCCGCCGACGAGCACTTGCGTGAGGAGATGGAGATCCACGCGGCGCTCCCTCCAGGGCGCTCGGGCGTTTCGTGCTACGTCTCAAAACTCACTGGCAAATTTGCTGCGTTGCAGGCTCCATTTTTTGTGGGGGACCCTTGCTCCCCCACACCCCCAGTGAGAGAGGAGCGAAGAGAAAGGGGAAAGGAGAATTCCGGTTGCTCTCTTTTCTCCTTTCACCTATCTCGCCGCCGCGCGGCTCCCTCGCACAAAAACTGCCTCAGGTTGGCGACGAGGCTCCCAATTTAGGTAACGAACTTAGGAGCCACCACAGAAGCAGGCGCGGCCGACGGCAGGTGCCCGGGACGGTCGGCCGCGCCAGCGTCAGCGCTGCAACGCCTGCTCAGCGCAGGGGAATCCGCACCTGGGCGCTGGCCAGCGGCGCCGGCCAGATGATCTCCTTCTTACCATTCTGCCACTGGATGAGGATGGACTCATGCTCCATCTGCAGGCCGTCCGCGTTCACCCCATACTTGCCGAAGGGGGTTTCCAGCTTCATGCTCACGAGCTGCTGGCGGATCTTCTCCTGGTCCAGCGAGCCGGCGCGCCGCACCGCCTCCTCCAGCACGATCGCCGCGGCCACCGCGGAGCCGGTGTGGTAGTCAGGCTCGCGCTTGAACATCTCGGTGTAGGTGCGCACGAAGTCGGCGTTCCCCTTCGTCTTCAAGGTGGGTTCCCATTGGGAGGGGCCGATGACGTTCTCGGCGATCGGTCCCAGGTTCTTGTAGAACTCCGGGGTGGCCGGGCCGACCGTGGCGGCGAAGAGCTTCGGTCGGACGTCGAGCTCCTTCATCTGCCGGGTGATCTGCTGCGAGTCGGGGGCGTAGGTGCCAGCCAACAGGAGATCGGGGTTGCGCGCCTTGATCTTGCTCAGCAGCGCCACGAAGTCGGTGAGACCCTTGGGGTACGCCTCGCTGTGCACCACCGCGAGGCCCGCCTTCTTGGCTTGCTGCGTGGCGCCCAGCACGACCGACTTGGGGAAGAACGCATCCTCGTACATGAACGCCACGCTCTTGAAGCCCTTCTGCTTGGCGATGTCGATGACGCCATCGAAGTAGTTCTCGGCCGGCGTGTAGACCATGAAGACATACTTGAAGCCGCGCTTCCAGATCTCCGTGGAGGCGGCGCCGCCGGCCACCATCGGCATCTTGTACTTCTCGCTCACGGTGCTGGCGACCGCCGTGACGCCGCTCGAGTACGGCCCCAGGATGAGATCGACCTTCTCCTGCGTGATGAGGCGCTCGTAGAGCTTCTTCGCATCCTGGCTGCTGCTCTTGTCGTCCAGGATGCGCAGCTCCACCTTGCGGCCGAGCAGCCCGCCGCGTTCATTCACCTTCGCCGCCCACCAGCGGTAGCCCTCTTCTTGATACTTGCCGGCACGTTCGTACTCGCCCGAGGCGGCGACCGTGGCGCCGACGACAATCGGCTTCTGGGCGACGGCCTGGGCGAGAGAAGCGTCGGGTGCGGCAAGAAGAGCGGCGCACGCTAGGAGCAGGGAGACAAGAGTAACCGGGGAGAGTCGCTTCATGGTTGCCGTACCTCCCAACACGGGGGACCGGGTGCGCAGCTTTACCGATCCGCGCCATGCCAAAACTCCGCGGAAGCGACGCCGTGCCAGCGCGCCAGCCCGGCGCGCCGGCCCTGCCGCCACCGCCTCCGATCCTCGCCTTGCTGCGAGTCTAACCGGGCCTCGTCAGGTGGTCAAGTGCTGGGCAGCTCCTCCCGGCAACGCTTCTCATCTGCCTGGCCAGCAGGTATACTGAGCGCTCTCACGTGAGTCGCTCCGCTTGCCCGACAGCCACGAGTCCTCTCAGGAACGGAACTCCCATGGCAAAAGACCTGCGCTCGTTTCTTGACGAACTGGCGCGCGTGGCGTCAGGAGACCTGCTGCGCATCGCCCGGCCCGTCATGCCGCACCAGTTCGAGGTGACCGCCATCCTCCAGCAGCTCGAGGACGGCGAGCGCTTCCCGCTGCTGCTCTTCGAGGCGCCGCGCAGTGTCGAGGGGCATCCCTGCCCGTTCCGCTTGGTGAGCAACGTCTTCGCCACGCGGGAGCGCTGCGCCCTGGCGCTGGGCCGCGAGGCGAGCCAGAGCAAACTGCCGCTGAGCCTCGAGTATGCCCGCCGCGAGCGCCGGCCGCTCTCCCCGATCACCATCCCCCCAGCGGACGCCCCGGTGAAAGAGGTGGTGCAAGAGGGCGAGGAGGCCGACCTGTCGATTTTTCCCATCGTGCGCCACCACGCCATGGACGCCGGGCCGTACTTCGACATGGCCGTCGTCAACCGCGAGCCGCGGGAGGGGTTCTACAACAGCGCCTTCCAGCGCACCATGTACAAGGGGCCGCGGCGGCTCGGCATCCATCAGTCTCCCCGCCACAACTGGCAGATCGTGCGCTCTCTCGCCCGCCAGGGGAAGCGCGCGCCGATCATCGTCGTCGTCGGCCACCATCCGGCCTTCTACCTAGGCTGCCTCAACGTCGCCGCCTACGGGGTGGATGACTACGAGCTCATCGGCGGCATCATCGGCGAGCCGCTGCGGCTCACCCCCTCCGCCACCTGGGGCGAGGAGTTCCTCATCCCCGCCGACGCCGAGCTCGTCATCGAAGGGGATCTCGATCCCCAGGACCTCGAGGTGGAGGCGCCCTTCGGCGAGTTCACCGGCTACTACGGCCCGCAGCGCCTGCGGCCGGTGATCCACGTGACGGCCGTGAACCACCGCGCCGACGCCATCCTGCAACACAACTTCGTGGGTCACCCCGACTGCTGGGTGCTCGGCGGCATTCCGAAAGAGGGGGCGATCTACAACCTTATCAAAGGCGTCGTTCCCGGCGTCACCGCGGTGCACCTCCCCCTCTCCGGGAGCTGCCGCTTCAACTGCTACATCAGCGTCGATAAGCGCGTCGACGGCGAGACTAAGCAGGCGGCGCTCCTGGCCCTCGGCGCGGTGGATTTCGTGAAGAACGTCATCGTCGTGGACGCGGACATCGATGTCTTCAACGAGCGCCAGGTGATGTTCGCGGTGGCGACGCGCACCCAGGCCGATCAGGATGTCGAGATCATCAAGAACGCCAAAGGGAACACCCTCGATCCCTCGCAGACGCACGACATCATGGGGAGCAAGCTCATCATCGACGCCACCATGCCGCTTGACCGTCCCTTCGCGGAGCGCGTCGCGGTGCCGAAATTCGCCCTTGAGAAATTCCCCTTGGAGGAGTACTTCCCCGAGGAGGCGTGAGCGCCGCGCGCGAGCCTCTAACGTCGTTGCGTCGTGACGGCTTGGGTGGCTGCCAGAGAAGGAGAAGTGTTAGGGGAACGAAGTGCGGCGGGCAGGCTGCCGGGAGGCGCGGGGTCGGCACGATGCCGCCTCGGTGCCTCCCGGGAACGACGCGAGCTGCAGCGTGCTGCGCAGCTACGGCAGGATGCCGACGACGGCGTACTCCGCCGGCCCGTTCGCCGGCTTCATGCCGATCACGACGACTTCCTGGCCCACTTTCAAGTCTTCCTTTTTTGCCGACGTCAGGCGGGTGATGACGGCCTTTTCGGGAATCTCCACGGTCTCCGACTTGTCTTTGTACTTGACAACGATGTCGTGCCCCATCCCCTTCTTCATGATCGAGGCGACGGCGGCGTTGGTCATCATGTTCCCGCCGTAGAAGGGGAATTGCCCTTCAGCCCGGCCGCGCATGTCCTCGGGGAAGACGTGCACCATGGAGGCCGACATCATGCCGCCGCCCATGCGCTTGCCGGTGATGCCGATGTAGTCGTTCGGCTTCAGGTCGTTGAAGCTGATCGGCGCGTAGCGTCTGACGCCCAGCTTGGCGAGCGGCACCGTCGTCAGCTCGCCGTCGGGGGTCTTCACCGTCACGCCTTTCTCCGCCACCGCCGTGATCATGCCGCGAGCGCTCAGGCGCTGCGCCCCGGGAGCCGCACCCTGTGCCGTGGCGACAGCGCTGCTCGCCAGCAGCACGAAGACGATGAGCAATCCTCTTGCAACGCGATGTTTCATCGGTGTTCCCCCTTTCGCAGGTTCTTCTGGTGAGTATTCCTCTCAGGGCGCGGCCTGGGCGGCGCCCTGCGTTCTTGCGAATGTCAGGCAATCATAGTCAATTCCGAAGCTGGGCGCTATGCTCTTGGGGGCACGAGCGCGAGGCTTGACCTCCGTGCGGGGCGGATGATCGGGAGCAGGGCGAGGGCGGTGCGCTCGCGCCCTTCACCTGCCCTTTGCGCCGGCGGTTCGTCCTTGACTTCGCCGCGGGCGCGAACCACCATCAATGGCGGAGCGGGTGTGACAGGCGGAGGCGGTGCGACGCTACAGAGGAGCGACGGGGCGTGAGCGTGCCGGCAGACGCAGAGGAAGAACGGGAAAGCCTGGACCTTGATGTCCTGTTCGTTGGAGCCGGGCCGGCGACCCTCGCCGGAGCTCTCCATCTCAGCAACCTGATCGCCCGTCACAACGACAGCGTCGGCGCCGGCGGCAGGCGGCTCGAGGCGCCGGCGATCGCGGTCATCGAGAAAGGCGCGGCGCTGGGGAACCACAGCCTCTCAGGCGCCGTCATGAACCCCGTGGCGCTGCGCGAGCTGATGCCCGATTTCCTCCAGCGCGGCGCCCCCCTCGACCACGAAGTCACCGAGGACGCCGTCTACTTCCTGACCGAGCGCCAGGCCCTGAAGCTGCCGATCACCCCTCCGCCGATGCGCAACCACGGCAACTACGTGGTCTCGCTCAACAGGCTGGTGAAGTGGCTGGGCGAGCAGGTGGAGGCCGCGGGGGCGGACGTGTTCCCCGGGTTTGCCGGCGTCCAGGTCCTTTACGAAGGCGAGCGCGTCGTCGGCGTGCGCACCGGGGATAAGGGTATCGATGCCCAGGGGCGGCGCCGCAGCAACTTCGAGCCCGGCATCGACCTAAAAGCGAAGGTCACCGTCTTCGGCGAGGGGGCGCGGGGCTCGCTGACGAAAGAGCTGGTGAAACGGTTGGCGCTTGATTCAGGCAGCAGCCCGCAGCTTTACGCCACGGGAGTGAAGGAGGTGTGGGAGGTGCCGGCCGCCCGCACCAAGCCGGGGCGCGTCCTGCACACGCTCGGCTACCCGCTCCAGCGCGAAACCTTCGGTGGCGGCTTCCTTTACACGATGGCGCAGAACCTTGTGAGCGTGGGGTTCGTCGTCGGTCTCGACTATGCCGATCCCTTCCTCGATCCCCATGCCGAGCTGCAGCGGTTCAAGCTGCACCCCCTGGTCGCCACCCTCCTGCGCGACGGCAAGATGCTCCACTACGGCGCCAAGACCATCCCCGAGGGGGGCTACTACTCGATCCCCCGGCTGACCTGTGCCGGCGGTCTCCTGGTAGGAGACTCGGCCGGCCTCGTCAACGTGCCGCGGCTGAAGGGCATCCACTACGCCATGAAGTCGGGCATGCTGGCGGCGGAGACGATCCTCGATGGGCTGCTGGCGGATGATTTCAGCGCCGCCGCGCTCGGCCGGTATGAGACGGCGCTGCGCGCCAGCTACGTGGGGCGGGACCTCTACGCCATGCGGCATTTCCGGCAGGCCTTCGAGGGCGGACTCTGGTCGGGGATGCTGAAGTCGGGACTCATCTTCGCCACGGCCGGCCGCTGGCCGTTCAAACGGCGGCAACCCCTGGAGGATCACCGCCATCTCCGCAAGCTTGCGGGGCGTGCCGCAGGCCGGCAGGCGCCGGCGGACGGCAAGGGGCTGCGCTTCGACGATCAGCTCACCTTCGCCAAGCTGACCGATGTCTACCACTCCGGCACCACGCACGAGGAGAACCAGCCGGCCCATCTCCTGGTGCCCGATCGCCGGCTCTGCAGCACCAAGTGCCGGGAGGAGTACGGCAATCCCTGCCAGTTCTTCTGCCCGGCGCAGGTCTACGAGATGGAAGCCGATGAGGCTGGGGGCGGCAACCACCTGAAGCTGAACCCCAGCAACTGCGTGCACTGCAAGACCTGCGACATCAAGGACCCCTACGGCAACATCACCTGGGTTCCACCCGAAGGCGGCGGCGGACCGGTGTATACGAATCTCTGAGGCTTGGCTCGCCGCCCTCGTCGCGTCGCTGCGGTGCGCGTCGCTCGCCCCCGCTGAACAGCGGAGACGCGTGGCTGCGACGGCTGTCCGGAGGCATCGAGGCAAGGGCTGTCGCCGAGAACAGCGAGGCTCCGCGGGACGAGGAGGGCGGCAGGGTGGAACCGGGCCGCGTTACGCCACCGCCGGGGGCCGGCGGCGGCGCAACAGCATGAGAGCGAGGATCACCAGGAGGAGGTTCTCCAGCGCCAAGATCGCCCAAGCGACCCAAGCGGGCGCCTGCCCGTCCCCGCCCCCAAGGCTGCCCAGGAACGAGGTGGAGCGCCTGCCGCCCGCGCGTTGGCTGTCCGCTTGCTGCCGCAGCACCGCCTGGCGAACGGCTTGCACCTCTTTGGCGATGGAGTTCGACGTCTCGGAGAGAGATGCCAAGTGCTGCAAGATGCGCTCGCCCTGTTCTCCCTGAAGAACTGCCGTGGCAGCCGTAGGAGCCGCCGCCGCCGCGGGGGCCTCGCGGCTGGCGCTCGAGGTGCCCTCCTGAGGCGCGCCTGGCGACGGTTGCGCGGCCGAGGCCATCTCAACCTGGCCCGGCGCCGCTGCTTCCCGAACCAGAGCGAGCAGCGCGGGCGCCCCATTCCCGGCGCCTCCAGCCCGCGACCGCGCGTCGCGACCCGGCGCGCCCTGCTGCTCATCGGGAGCGGTCAACGTCGTTGCCTGCTGCTCGATGATCTTGCGGGCTTCGCGGTGGCTGATGCCGGCCATGCGCTCGCGCACCTGCCCCACGGCGAGGCGCTCCCCGGCCCGCAAGCGGTGGATATTCCCATCGACGAACTTTTCGCGGTTCATCCGCCAGAGCGCCACAGCGGCCTTCGAGAGATCAGCCTCCGGAATGCCGAGCCGGCGCCCCACGTTGAAGAGGGTCTCCCCCCCGGCGACAGGGCCAAAGTCATCCGCAGAAGCGGCGCCTGAGGCCCGGCCTGACTGGCTCGGGGAGCGCGGGTCCTGGGAGGCAGCGACAGGCGCGGCGCCTGAGCCGGCGGTCTCTCCGGCCTGAGCCATCGCCGCGGTTCCCGACCCTGAGGCCGTCATGCCATTGCCCGCCGTTGCCTCGCCGCTGCGCGGCTCTCCGGCCTCCGCGGGGCCAAGGGCGGCGAGCTTTGCCGCAGCATAGGCGGGATCATAGGGGCTGAGCTCCTGATAGGCTTCCCGCGCCAGGTGAAGCGACGCGGCGCGCTCCGCGAGAGGGGCGCCGGAGGCCACGCTGCGCTGGTACTCCCCAGCCAGGCGGTCGGCGGTGAAGCGCAGTGCCAGGCCCTGCATCTGCTTCACGGGGAAAACCCGGTTGACCAGGACGCCTGGGGCGCGGACCTCCAGCTCGACGTCCTTGATCTCCTTGATCGTGAAGCTGATCTGCGAGGGGGTGAAAGAGAGCCCCCTAGGTTCCGGCTGCACGACCCGCACCTCGAGGCTCGCGTCGCCGAGCTCCTCGGGGAGGGTCAGCGGCACCTGGATGCGGTAGCCGCTCTGATCGACGGCGGTGATGCTCGGCTCACCCAGTCTCATCGGTGCGGCGCTGCGGCCCAACCACACCGGCGGTCCTGCGACCAGCCCAACGACGAGCGCAGCAATGCCGAGGCGCTTTGCCATGACGGTTCCCCTTTTGGCTGCAAACCGAGTAGTGGCTCCCGCAGGACGTTGGCTCATTCCCTTCCACCGCTTGGGGCAAATTCGAGCCTGCCGTGCTTCTCCATCGCGCCTGCGGCATGCCCCTTGTGACGCCACCCTCGTGCCTGCCCAGCAGCGAACGTACAGTCTTCTCGCCTCTCCACGGCAGTCACCTGAGGCTAAGGATTATACGAATCTCAGCCAGTGTCAAGAGTCCAATTGACAAAGTCGGCCTCTCCGGCTGGTTCCCTTACTCCCATGCGCGTGACCTTCACGCCGCGTACTGGGCGCTGAGTGGTGCGCCCGCCCAGCGGCGCTCATCAAGACGCCGAGGCCACGCCGCGCCAACGGCGCGGCGCTGGAGCGCCTCGCCGCGCTCCTCTCGCGCCGAGGTTCCCCCCGGGAGGCGTGGCGCAGTCGCAGCGGCTGGACCTCTCAGGAGCATACCCTCCGACCGGCCGCACACGCAACCGATCCTGAGAGTCTCCGAGAATCCCGGCCTCGCCGGCCGCCCGTGAGAGGAATAGAGATGCGACGGAGGCGGTGGTGCGGCAAGCAGGCAGGGTGGGGTGTCAAGAGGTTGACACATCCATTCATCCAACTTGTCGCTCTCCTCGTTTGCGCCTGCCTGCTCAGCGGCGCGAGGGCCGCAGCCTTCGTGACCTCGCGCGCCCCGTCAGGCGCGGAGATTCTCTGGCCGCCCGATCGCCTCCCCACTCTCACCTACAGCCTCAGCTCGATCCCACCGGTAAACACTTCTCAGCCTGGTGTGCAAGAAGCGATCCGCGCCAGCTTCCAGGCCTGGCAGGATGTGGAGACCAGCGTCCTCCGCTTCCAGGAGGGGGAGCCCGTAGCCGCCAATGAGCCCGGCCAGGACGGCGTGAACCTCGTGGCCTTCAACCCCTCCTCGGTCGACTTTCCGAGCAACTCGATTGCGGCGTTGACAAGCGTGGTCTTCGACTTCACGAGCGGCAAAATCCTCGATGCCGACATCATCCTCAATGATAACCTGACGTTCACCCTTGACGGCCCCGGGAACCTTGACTTGCAAGCGATCGTCACGCATGAGGTCGGCCACTTCCTGGGTCTCGACCATGTGCTGCTCAATCAGGAGCTGCCGGCGTTCCCCGCGCGCACGCCGACGATGAACCCGGTCACCATCGGCCCGCCCGCCCGGACGCTGGAGCTCGACGACCGGGCGGGCGTCTCCTTCCTCTATCCGGTGGAGGGGTATGCGGAGCAGGTCGGCATCCTGAGAGGCCAGGCCTTTCCCATTGGCCAGCCGGCCCCGGTTTTCGGTGGGATGATCGTCGCCGTCGATGCGGAGACGGCGGCGGAGGTCCTGAGCGGCATCAGCGAGCGCTCCGGCGACTACCTCCTCTACGGCGTCCCCCCCGGGCGCTACACCCTGCACCTGCGCCAGGTGGACCCGGCGATCTTCCTGCGGGGCTACTTCGGGCAGGTTTCGCGCGGTGTCGCCCCGCAGACCTTGGGTGGCGAGGCGCAGCCGCTGATCCTGAACATCACCCCGGGCCTGACGTTGGGCGGGCTGGACTTCGGCGGCGGCCCGCTCCCCACCCCGATCGGGCCGGGACAGATTGTGGATGGCGAGCTCCTCTTCCCGGACCAAACCGACCGCTACCGGCTTCAGGGCCAGGCAGGTCGATTCTTGACGATCGCCATGAATCGTGCCAGCGACGGACCCGATGCGCGCGGCAGCGTCCTGGACCCCCTCCTCGAACTCTACCTGCCCGATGGCCGGCGCGTTCTCGATGACGACAGCGGCGGCATGCCGGGTCAAGGCGCCAATGCGCTCATCGCCGACTTCCGCTTCCCTGTCACTGGCGAGTACCTCATCGTGGCGGCAGGCTTCCTGGGGCAAGGGAACGAGACCGGCCGCTACTCCCTCATCCTCGGCACGGAGTCCCGCAATCTTCTCCTCATCGACCCGCCAAGCGGGCCCGTGCCGTCGCCCTTCACCCTGCAGATGCACGTGGCCAATCCCCAGGGGCTGGAGGGCCTCGATCCCTCCCAAGTGAGCGTCGTGCTCAATGACCGCGTCATTGATCACCAGGGCCTTCTTGGCCTCATCGACGAAGGCGTCGTGACGGTGGAGAGCGTCGCCGGCACCACCCTCATACTCAAAGCCGAGCGGCTGCCGTTTCCCCTGCCGGAGATCAGCGTTCCCACCACGGTGCGCTTCCGCGTCGGCAGCGACGAGGCGGTGGTGGTGTATGAGTGACCTCGTCAAAGGCTGCAGAGAGCCGTGTTTATCCATGGATGGGACTTGAACCTGCTCCCAGTTCTGTTGTAAGCTTGAACGTAGGTTGGAGCATTTTGGCAGCCCTGCATGCTGGAGTGAGAGGAAGTTCTTCCCTCAACGTGACTGTCCAATATGGCCCAGTTTATTAAATCATTGAAACTTACCAATCTTCTCTCATTTGGTCCAAAGGGCTGTTCCCTTGAGCTCAGACCTCTGACCGTGCTCATCGGTCCGAATGGGGCTGGAAAGTCGAACCTGATTGAAGCGATAAGCTTACTTCAGGCAGCGCCGAGTGACTTACAACGCCATGTTCGAGAAGGTGGCGGAGTTCGGGAGTGGTTGTGGAAAGGGAATGAGGGGAATCCCGAAGCTTCCATCGAAGCAGTCGTCGAGTACCCGTTTGGAACTATGCCGTTGCGCTATTGCCTGTCGTTTTCACACATGGCGAACCTGTTCTATATTTCAAACGAACGGCTTGAAAATGAACAATCATTGTCTGGCCAACCAGGACCTTACTTGTTTTTCGGATACGAGCGAGGAAGACCAATGCTTAGTGCCCGGGGGTCGTATATTGAGCCCCCTTATTATAAAGGCCGTGTGACGATAGAGCTGAACCAGGAGGACTATAGTCGTTTTCAATCTGTCCTCTCCCAGCGGAAAGACCCGACTCATTTTCCAGAGATCACATACCTGGGATATAAGTTTGGCCAGATACACTTTTATCGAGTATTGAACTTTGGACCATACACTCCTGGTTGTTTACCGCAAGCAGTGGATGCGAGGGGGGGGCATTGGAGGAAAACTTTTCCAACCTGGCTATTGTTCTCAACGCCCTTAAGCTTAAAGGAGACGCCTTCCAACAAATTAAGGACAAGATACGTGAGGTGTCTGATCAGTTCATTGACTTGGATACTATTGTCGATGGTGGACGTGTTCAGGTATATCTGAAAGAGAAAGGTCTTACATCACTTGTCCCAGCTACGCGCCTTTCAGATGGAACGATCCGGTACCTCTGCTTGTTGGCCATTCTCTGTCACCCCGAACCGCCACCGCTCATTTGCCTGGAAGAGCCGGAGCTAGGGCTGCATCCCGAAGTCATTGCGAGCGTGGCCAAGTTGCTGCGGGAAGCCGCGCAGCGCACGCAAATCATCGTTACGACGCACTCGGTTGAGCTGGTGGATGCGCTGACAGAGGAGCCGGAGGCCGTGGTGGTCTGCGAGCGTGAGGCTGAAGGGACTACCTTCCGGCGGCTCGAACGCTCATCGCTCTCTGAGTGGTTGGAAAAGTACACCCTCGGCGAGCTGTGGCAGAAAGGCGAAATTGGGGGTACGCGTTGGTAGGGAGCATCCGCATTTACTTTGAAGGCGATAGGCAGTTACGCCGAGGTTTTACTGCATTCTTTCGAGCTATTGAGCCAAAACCAAAAGTCGTCGCAGGCGGTTCACAAGCCTTGCAAGATTTCTTTCATGCACTTCGTATCCACCCTGGTAGCTTTATTATCTTGCTTGTTGACGCCGAAGGACCTATTCAAGAGGCCTGGAATCGGTTGGGGGTCGTAGCGATTGGAAAAAATCCGCTGCAAGTAAAGATCAGGTCTATTTCATGACGCAGTGTATGGAGGCATGGTTTGTTGCAGATATTGATGCACTGATGAAATACTATGGGCAGCAGTTCAACCACAAGATCCTTCCACAGAATCCTGCCGTTGAATCGGTGCCAAAGAAAGACATTTTCAACGGCTTGGCTTCTGCGATTCGAACTACGAAAAAAGAAAAGTACCATAAGACACGCCACGCCCCCGATCTTCTTGAACTCCTCAACCCGGAGGTCGTGCGACAAAAGGCACCACAATGTAATCTACTCTTCCAGAAACTTGAAGAGTTAACCGCTGGCAATAGTTAACTGCGTTAGGTATAGCAAAGTTGGCGGGCTTGATGGCTGACCCGCATCTTGCCTGGTGAAGAGCAACGTTTGCTCTCTTTCCCGGTTATGCTCCGCCCTTTCTACTCCGTACTCCCTCCCGCACGCGTTCCGGTGACAGCGGCAGCGACACCATCCGCAGCCCGGTGGCGTCGAAGAGGGCGTTGGCGATGGCGGCGGCGACGGGCACGACCGGCGGCTCGCCGATGCTCTTGGCGCCGTAGGGACCCGCGCCGGGGTAGCCCTCGACCAGCCGGGCCTCGATGCGCGGCAGGTCGAGGGCCATGGGGATCTTGTAGTCGAGGAAGTTGGGGTTCAGCACCCGGCCGTCGCGCAGGCACATCTCCTCGGCGAGGGCGAACCCGATCCCCTGGGCCACGCCGCCTTCAACTTGGCCGCCAGCGGTGGCGGGGTTGAGGGTGGTGCCCAGATCGTGGGCGGCGAGGTAGCGCAGCACCGCGACCTGCCCGGTCTCCTCATCCACCTCGACCTCGGCGAAGTGGGCCGCGAAGACGGGGCCGGCCGGCGCCCCCGCCACGAACGAGCCGCGGCCGAGGATCGGCCCGCCGAGCTTGCGCAGCGCGGCAGCGGCAAGCTCCCTCACGCTGATGCCGCGATCCGGCGCCTCGGCCACGGAGACGCGGCCGTCGCTGAGCCGCAGGTCTTCCTCGGCGGCCTCGAGGAGCGGCGCGGCGAGGGCGAGGAGCTGCGCCCGCACGTCGCGCGCCGCGCGCAGAACGGCGTTGCCGGCGACATACGTCTCGCGGCTGCCGCCGCTGCCCGAGTCGTAGGGGGTATGGGCCGTATCGCGGCTGCTCACGGTCACGTCGGTGATCGCCAGCCCCAGCTCCTGGGCGACGATTTGCGCCAGGATCGTATCGGTGCCGGTGCCGACGTCCACGGCGCCGGTGAGAAGGTTCGCCGTGCCGTCGTGATTCAGCGTCACGAGCGCGCCGGCCGAGCCGGGGGCGGTGCTGCGCTCGCTGCACGCCATGCCGAGGCCCCGCAGCTTCTCCTGCCGCGGCTGGCGGGGACGTTTCCAGCCGAAGGCGGCGGCCCCCTCTTCCAAGAGTTTCCTGAAGCCGACCCCTTTCCAGATCACGCCGACGGCGTTCGCCTCGCCGTCGCGGGGGGCGTTGCGCAGGCGCAACTCGAGGGGGTCGAGGCGCAGGGCATGGGCGATGATGTCGAGCTGCGATTCGCTTGCGAAGGTGACCTGGGGATCGCCAGGAGCACGGCACTGCCCGCCCGGAATCTTGTTCGTGTAGACGCAGAACGCCTCGATGCGCGCGTGGGGGATGGCGTAGGGGCCAAGGGCGCGGCGCCAGCCGAGGGGGAGGGCGCTGGGTTTCTGCCCGGCGTTGGCGCCGGTATCGAAGATCACCGTGGCCTGGCGCGCCATGATGGCGCCGTCGTCGCGCACCCCGGTCTTCAGGACGATGCGGCTGGCGTTGCGCGGGCAGGCGGCCTCGAACTCCTCCTCGCGGCTCATCACCAGGCGCACCGGGCGGCCGCCGCTGCGCTGCGAGAGGAGGGCGCAGAGCGGCTCGTCCATGAGGTACCCTTTGGCGCCGAAGCCGCCGCCGCAGTACGTGCCGATCACCCGCAGGCGCGCGAGGGGCCAGCCCAGCACCTTCGCCAGGGCCTCGCGGATGAAGTGCGGGCTCTGGGTGCTTGTCCAGACGGTCAGCCAGCCGGTCGGGTCGAGCTGCGCCACCGAGGCGTGCGGCTCGACGTGCCCGTGATGCACCATGGGGGTGGTGAAGGTGTGCTCGAAGAGGTGCGCGGCCTGGGCGAACCCTGCCTCGGTGCTCCCCTTCGTCGCCAGCTCCTGCGAGCAGACGTTCGGCAGCGTGCTCGGGTGCAGGAGCCCCCCGTAGGTTGCCAGCTCCTCATGGAGGATCGGCGCCCCGGGCGACATGGCAGCGAGAGGATCGAAGACGGCGGGGATCTCCTCATACTCGACCTCGATGAGGGCCAGGGCTTCCGCCACGGCGTCGGCATCGGCGGCCGCCACCGCCGCCACGCGGTCGCCGCGGAAGAGCACTTTCCGGCGGGCCAGGGTCTCCATATCCTCGAGGAGCCGGCCATGGCGCGTCGCCGGGACATCCGCGGCGCTGAGCACGGCGTGCACGCCCGGCGCCTCGCGGGCCCTGCTGGTGTCCACGTGGAGGATGCGGGCATGCGCCAGCGGGCTGCGCAGAATGCCCCCCTGCAGCATGCCGGGGAGGCGGATATCGACGCCGAAGCGCGCCGAGCCCGACACCTGGGATCGCGCATCAATGCGTGGAAGTGCCGCTCCTATCACCGTTGTGCCCCCTCCAAGCGCTGCATGTGGTTCCTCCCCGGCAACGACGGGAGAACGCCATCCTAGCGCACTCGGTCGCGGACCGGCAAGCGCGGCGGGCGCGGGGCGGCGGCGCGACTGTCGCGGCGCGGCGGGCCGCAGGGCGGGCACGGGGTGCGGCGAGGAGGAGCCGGCGCGGCGCCTCAATGGTGATCAGGGGGGCCGGGGCGCTCTCGCGCGGCGCGCGAACCGCCGCGGCTGGCTGCGCCTTTACATCTCCACCTGCCTTTTCTATATTCACTGCACCGTTCCGGCCTTGGTTCCATGATGGAGTGGTGATGGAAGCTCCGCGGTACAACATTGGCCAGACGCTTGCGTTCACCCCCGAGGCGATCGGTGTGCCGGGTAAGCGCGCCTTTCGCTTGGTCGTGGAAGCATCGCACGGAGCGGCGGTGCTGTGGCTGGAGAAGGAGCAGCTCTACGGCCTGGCCCTGACGATTCAGCGCCTGGCGGCGGCCCGGCGCCTTCCCTCCAGCGCAACCTGGGAGATTGACGAGGGGGACCTGCCGGAGCCGGCCTACGACAAGCCTGAAGTCGAGTTCAAGATCGGCAAGCTGGTGCTGGGCTACCGCAAGGATGAAGACGCCTTCGTGTTCAGCGTCTTCGATGCCGAGGAGCTTGGCGAGGAGGAGGAGCGCCCGGTGGTGATGTTCGCCGCCAGCCGCGAGCAGCTTGCCGCTCTGGCGAAGGACTCCATTTCCGTCTGCTGGGCGGGTCGCCCCGTTTGCCCGCTCTGCCACACGGCGATCGAATCGCCCCAGCATATCTGCGCCCAGTTCAACGGCCACAACCTCAAGCAGTGAGGAGGCTGGCTGCGCCGTTGCGGCGCGGCGCCTTGGGGCGGTGGTATGGAAGCCTATGGTGTCGCGAGGTGATCGATTTCCCACCCTGCAGGGAGTGGCTGGCGCGCTGACGCCGGCGACGCTGAGCCGCGGGGACGTTCTGGCGCTGCTGCGCGACGGCACCGTGGAGGAGGGGCAGCTCCACCCCCAGGGCTCGAACTCCACCTTTGTGGTCAGGCTGCGGAAGGGGGAGTGCTGCTGCCTGGCCGTCTATAAGCCCCGCGAGGGCGAAACGCCGCTGTGGGATTTCCCCCAGGGTACGCTCTATCGGCGTGAGGTTGCTTCCTACCTCCTGTGCGAGGCGCTCGGCTGGGGGTTCGTCCCCCCAACTATCGTGCGCGACGGCCCCGCCGGCGAGGGGTCGATGCAGCTCTACATTCATCACGATCCCGCCCGTCACTACTTCGTCACCCGTGAGACGCACCTCGACGCCTACCGGAGGATCGCCACCTTCGATTTCCTGGCGAACAACGCCGACCGCAAGGGTGGCCATTGCCTGCACGGCCGCGACGGCAACATCTGGGGGATCGATCACGGCCTGACCTTCAATGTCAACCTCAAGCTCCGGACGGTGATCTGGGACTTCGCCGAGCAGCGCATCCCCGACCAGCTCATCGAGGATGTCAGGCGGGTGCTTGGGCAGCTTCAGGGCGGCAACGGCGCCACCGCGGGACTCGAAGGTCTCCTCCAGCCCGCGGAGATCGGCAGCCTGAGGAAGCGCCTGGAGCACCTCGTCGAGCACCCGTACTACCCGCCCCCGTTCACCTCCCGCAGCCTCCCCTGGCCGCGAATTTGACCCCGCCGCGACATCCTGAGCAGCGGGCAGGCGTGCTTCGCGTGCCGATCCGCAGAGGTCCACGGCCTGGTGGCGCGGCGCGCTCGCGAAGCTTTGCCAGCCGCGGCCGCCGCCCGGCCGCCCCTCCCTTGCGGCGCTGAGGCGATCATGCCTGGCCGCCGGGCTTGCGCCGCGGCAGGCGTCTGAGGTTCTCCGCGATGAGGCGCGCCACGCCGGGCTGCCCGACGATGAGGGAGGCGCGCCAGTTGGAGAGCTGGGTGAGGTCGGCAGGCAGGGCGGCTGCCGTTGGACCGAAATGCTCCAGCGGCGTCCAGCGGTGGCTGCGCGGGCGCCGCGCATAGACAGCTCCGCCGGCTTCCTGGACGAGGAGGACACCGGCGGCGACATCCCAGATTTTCGGCGTCCAGATGACGCAGTACGAGAAACTGCCGCTCGCCGTCAGCGCCATCTCGTAAGCGATGCTGCCGGACATGCGCACCTCGCCCGAATGTTTGCGCAGGTGCCCGTTGAGGGTGAAGATGCGGTAGTGGTTGCCCGGCAGGCTGACCAGCTTCGTGCGGCCGATCTCTGCCTCGCGCTGCACCTGGATGCGGTGCCCGTCGCGATAGGCGCCGTTGCCCCGGCGGGCGTGGTAGATCGTCCCCTGCGAGCTCTTGGCGCTGGGGACAAAGATCGCCCCCGCCGCCGGCTGACCGCGATAGAGCACGCCGATGGAGACGGCGAACACCGGCAGGCGATTCATGAAGTTCGCCGTGCCGTCGAGGGGATCGAGAACCCAGGTGAACTCCGGCTTGCCGGCACTGACGCGGGCCCCCTCCTCGCCGACGATCGCGTGGTCGGGGAACGCCGCGCCGATCTCCGCGGTGAGGTACGCCTCGCTCTCACGGTCGGCGTTGGTGACGGGGTCGGCCTTCCCCTTCGACTTGTAGTTCACCTCGACATCGGCGCCGAAGTAGCCCAACACGATCCGCCCGGCGCCGCGGGCAAAACGGACCGCCATCGTTTCGATCTGCTCCAGCAGAGCATCGTTCGGGAGACCCATGGACCTTCTTCCTCACTTCCTCACTGGTGATCAAGCCTGCGCAGTCTTCCGCCTATCCTAGCATCCCTGGGCGCGAGAGGCACCGGGAATGCGGGGCCGAGGCGATGCCCGCCGCCCCATCAGCCGCTTCCCTCGGCCACAGGCCTGGAAGAAGGCCGCCATGCACGTTCTCGCCCGCCGCGAAGCAACGGGGGACGGGAAGAATTCTCTTGTTTTCCCTGCCGCGCTATGACAGACATGCAAGCAAGGAACGATTGCCACGCAACCATGATCCCAATACTGGAGCGTCTCGATCGGACGCCTGGATGAGGTTAGCCATGCAAGCGAGGGCTGACGACAACTCCCGCTTCTTCTACGGCTGGTACGTGTTGGGCGCCTCGGTCTCCGTGATGATGTTCACCATCGGCCTCTTGGTCGCCTTTGGCGTCTTTCTGAAGCCGATGGCCGAGGACCTCAACTGGTCGCGGACGAGCGTCGCCGCCGCGCCGACCTTTGCCTTCATGACGTTCGGCGTCTGCTCGTTCCTGGCCGGCGCGTTGGCCGACCGCTTCGGCACGCGCCTGATCCTGCTGGGGGGGGCCTTTCTCAGCGGCCTGGGTCTCTTCCTCTCGGCGCTCATCACGCGGCCGCTGGAGTTGTACCTGACCTTCGGGGTGCTCGTCGGCTTTGGCATCGGCACCTTCTACGTCCCCCTCAGCTCGCTGGCGACGCACTGGTTCACGAAGCGGCGCGGCGTGGCGGTTGGCGTGGTGAGCGCCGGCAGCGGCATCGGCATCATGCTCATGTCCCCCCTGGCGCGGGTGCTCATCACGGCTTACGGCTGGCGCCCGGCCTTCATGATCCTGGCGGGCATCACCTGGCTGGTGGTCTTCTCCGCCTCTCTCGTCATCCGCAACCGGCCCGGCGATGTCGGCCTCTCTCCTTACGGGCAGGCGTCGGACGGCGCTCCGCAAGCCTTTCAGTCGGCAAGGACCGCGGGGGGAGCCGCGCCGGCGCCCCGCGCGAGCTCCGAGGCGATCATCAAACACCCGATGTTCTGGGCCATCGGCGGCACCCACTTCTTCTGTTGCCTCAGCCACTCCGGGGTCCTCTTCCACATGGTCGCCATGGCGACGGACATCGGCATCAGCAAAATGGTGGCGGCCAGCTTCATCCTCGTCACCGGCCTCACCAGCATCTTCTCCCGCATCGGCACGGGAGCCATCACCGATCGCTACGGTTTGCGGCACACCATGCTCCTCGGCTTGGTCGCCCAGACCATCGTGATCATCCTCTTTCGATTCGTCTCCACCGCCGGCGGCTTCTTCGGCCTGACGATCTTCTTCGGCCTTGCTTTTGGCGGCATCATGCCGCTCTACGTGCTGCTCTCGCGGGAGTTCTTTGGGAACCAGGTGGTCGGCACCGTCTATGGCTTCGTCTTCATGCTCTCCTCCTTCGGGATGAGCCTTGGGCCGGTCCTGGGCGGCGCAATCTACGATTATTTCGGGAATTACGCGTGGCTCTTCTTCGTGAGCGGCGTCTTCGGGGTGATGGCGGTGATCCTCGCCAGCATCCTCCGTCCCCCCGCCGTTGCCGAGGGCGTGCCGAGCAAGGTTGCGGAGGTCACCGTCGCGGTCTGAGTTTCCCCCGGCGCGGAGCCCGCGCGGCGCCGTGATCTCCTGCGGCTCCTTGGCGGGGAAGCGTGATGACCGCGCCTCCCGCCTCCTCCTGCCGCGGAGCACCGTGCTTGCCGGCGCTGGCGAGCGGCCGCCCACCAACAGCGGAGGCGCGGCTCCCTGGTGCGGGAGTCGCTCCCTTTCGCTCAGCCCACCCGCCGCTGACCTCACTGTCTGTCTCCCCTCGTCATACCGCCGCCGCTTCAGCCCCATGCGTAGGTGGCGGCCGAGAGTGTCTCCGCGACCCCCTCTCGCCTACCTCGGGCGCTGGCCCGCCACTACTGCCCCGCATTACTGCCCCGCATTGGCTGCCATGGCTGCGCCTCCCCCCAGGCTCTTGCGGGATCGCTGTTCGTTTCCCCTCAATTGCAGCACAGCCGCGTTTGAGATACTAGATGTTGGCATGATCTTGAAAATAGCTACTACAGGTTGTATTTTTTTCTTGACAGACTGACGATACCTTGATTTACTGCTATCACGCAGCTCAAAGAAAGGAAGCAGAGTGCAAGGGAGCAGCGTCGAGGGCGCACACGGTTTCAGGTTGCTGACCGCCGGTGCGTCCGGCAGAACACCCGATCCCTGGTGGGCTATTCCTCACGGTGTTGCTGAGGAGGGGTAGGTGTGCGCCATGTAGATGAGAGGCTGGGAGGCTTGCGTCGTTCCCGCTGCGGGCTTCCCCTCGGCGAGGGGCAACCTGGGGTGGTGGGGAGGGCTGCCTGGCACTGGCTGGGCGTGGCGTGGCTGGGGCTCGTCCTCGCCTCGCCACTGCAGCCGGCTGCGGTGGCGCAGCCTGTTGCCGATGCCCCCATCATCACCCGGGCCGGGTATGGGCTCTCCTCCCTGACGGTCTCCTCCCTGGAGGGTGGCACGTTCACCGTCCAGGCGGAGGTCGTTGGCGGCATCCCGCCCTTGCGGGTGGAGGGGATTCTCGACTTCTCGCGACGTGACGGAACGCCCGACTCGGTGCTCTTCGGCACGCTGACGGATGCGGACGGCGACGACGTCTACGAACTGCACGTGACGATTACGCCGCGCTCGGTTCCGTCCGGCAGGTTCACGGGTGTGCGGGTGCGGGTGCAGGATGCAGCCGGGCGCGAGGCCGTTTGGCCGGAGTTCGAGGTGCCGCTCTCACTCCATTCCCTGCGCACCCTGCGCGTTGAGCCGCTTGTCAGCAACCTGGCAGTCGGCCAACAGGGGCAGATCACGGTGACGGCCCTCTTCGATAACGGGCAGACGAGCAACGTCTCCGGCAGTGAGTTCGGTACCCGCTACGAGGTCCATGATCCCAGTATTGCGCGCGTGGATGCCGCCGGCATGCTGACGGCCATCAGCCCTGGGACCACGATCATCACGGTGAGCAACAACAACACCGACATGGTTGCGGCGGTGGTCGTGGAGCGGGACGCCCTCGATCTCGTCGGCCTCACCGTCACTCCCAGCGCGACGGTGACCTTGAACCCCGGCGAGGAGGTGCAGCTCGTGGTGACCGGGCGCCTGCGCGGGGGCGAGGAACGTAGTCTGGCGGCGGTGGAGAGCACCTCGTATCGCAGCAGCAATGCCGCGGTGGCGCAGGTGAGCCGCACCGGCTTGGTGCGCGCCATCGCCGGCGGCACCGCCATTATCACGGTCAGCAACGGAGGGTTTGACGATGTCGCCGTGATCGAGGTGTCCGGGCCTCCGCCAGGCGCCTCGCCCACGGCTCCACCCACGGCTCCGCCCACGGCTCCACCCACGGCTCCACCCACGGCGCCGTCCGCCGACGCCAGCCCGCCGGCCCCGGAGGCGCCGCCGGCGCCGCCGGCGCCAGACTCCTCGAGCCGTCTCGTTGGGTTCATGGTCACGGCCAGCCAGGGGCTGATCCTGGAGGGCGTGGGGTTCGAGACCCAGCTCCGCGTTGAGGGGGTCTTTTCGGATAGTTCCGTCGTCGATCTTACCGCAGCGCAAACAGGCACGACCTACCGCGTCTCCGACCCCGGTGTTGTTGAGGTCACGGCAGACGGTTTACTCCGTTCACGGAATCAGGGCGCGACAGCCGTGACCGTTGAGAACGATGGCGTGGAAACCTCCGTCCCCGTCGTCGTCCGCTTCTAGCCTGTTTTGGTTCACAACCCCGCCCCAAGGGAGGGCGCCTGTAGGGCCCTCCCTCCCACCTCCCCGCAGAGCCTCGGCTGCGAGTGGCTCCAAGACCATCCGTGGCGTTGTCCGCTCCTGCGCCGAGGCGTCCCGGCGCCGGGCCTAGCTGCTCAGCCTTCCTACCGCCGCGCGGCGTCTGCCGCCTGATGCCCGCCAGATTGAGCCGCCGGGCCGAGCTCATCCCCGCATCGCCGGAAACTCCCCAGCCGCGTCGATTGCATTCGAGCCGAGCGCCTTGGTAGAATGCGCCTGCTTCACAGTCCGTCGCTGTGTAAAGGGGGGAGAGTCGGCGTCTGGCGCCCCCTGAATGCCGGGCGCGGTTGCTGCGCGCGCCCGCGGTCGGCATCGGGCGGCTGTCGGCAGGCCACCGCCGATGTTCCCGGAGAGCCGCGCTCCTCCTGACGAGCCACGGGGAGGCGCGCGCAAGCGCCGCGGGCGCGGACGCGGAGGTATCAAGCTGATGACGGCGATTCCCTTTCTGTACTCCATGCCGACGCGGATCATTCACGGTCCCGGCTCCCTCGGCCGCCTTGGTGAGGAGGCAGGTCTTCTCGGGCTGCGCCGGGTGCTGTTGGTGAGCGACCCCGGCGTGCGCAAGGCCGGCCTCGTCGAGCGGGCGCAGGAACCCCTCCAGAAGGCGGGGATCGCCGCCTCCCTGTTCACCGAGGTGGAAGAGAACCCCTGCATGGCGACGGTGCGGCGAGGCTACGATCTGCTGCGTGCCGAGCGCCTCGAAGGGGTGATTGTCATCGGCGGCGGCAGCGCCATGTGCGCCGCCAAGGCCATCGCGCTGCTGGGGAGCAACGGCGGAGAGATCAGCGACTACGAAGGGGTGGGAAAGTTCGCGCTGGCGCCGCTCCCTGTCATCGCGATCCCGACGACGGCGGGGTCCGGCAGCGAGGTGTCGCAATCGTTCATCCTCACCAATGAGGTGCGCAACGACAAGTTCACCGTCTCCGGTCCGACGAACTTCCCGAGCATGGCGATCCTCGACGCCGAGTTGCTGATGAGCGTGCCGCCGCGGGTGGCCGTCTTCGCCGGTCTCGATGCCCTGTCGCATGCCGTGGAGGCCCTGTGGGCGAAGGGCGCCACGCCGATCACCGAGGCGCTCGCCCTGGCGGCGATTCGGAGCATCTTCGCCAACCTGAGGAGGGCCAGCTTCAGCCCTGATCTGGCTGCGAAGGACGCCATGATCGTCGCCAGCAGCATGGCGAACATGGCCTGCGGCAACTCCGGGCTGGCGATCGTGCACGCCATCGGGCGCTTCATCGAGTCGCGCTACCACTACCCGCACGGGCAGGTGAACGGCGTCCTCCTCCCCATCGGCATGGACTTCAACCGCCCCGTTTGCGCGCGCCAGTTCAGCGCCATGGCGCGCGGCCTCTCCACTCGCGCGGGCGACGGCGCGGAGACCGAGGAGCGCCTCGCCGACCGTGCCGCCGGCCTGGTGCGCGATCTCATGCGCGCGAACGATTTTGCCCTGACGTTCGACCTCCGGCCCCCCGCCGCCGAGCTGCGGCAGATGGCCGAGGCCACCGAGCGCTACCCGATGACCGCCCGCAATGCCAGGGCGGTGACCGCCGCAGATGCCGAGGCGATGCTGCGGGCAGCCTTCGGCATGTAGGGCCGGTCGGCGGGAATCGCTCCCGGTCGCGCCGTGGTCGCCGACCTCGCGTGGCCCTCTTCGAGGGATGAATGGCCGCGCCGTTCCTCCCAGGCGACGTGGCACCCACAACCGAGGCAGCCATGAAGATCCACGACATCACCGTACCGATAACGACCGGCATGCTCCACTACCCCGGCAGCCCGGCGGTGGAGGTGGCGATCGGCAAGAGCATGGCGAAAGGTGATCCCGGCAACACCTCGCGGCTCACCTGCAGCGTGCATACCGGCACGCACGTCGACGCGCCGTACCATTACGTCCAGGACGGCGCCCGCATCGACGAGCTCGACCTCGCCACGCTCATCGGCCCGGCGCGTGTCTTCGAGCTGGACATCGACGGCGAGATCACCCCGGCGCACCTGGCGCGACTCGATCTTGGCGGGGTCGAGCGAGCCCTCTTCAAGACGAAGAACTCCCACCTCATGTACGAGGCGGAGTTCACCAAGGACTATACCCACTTCGGCGTGGCGGGCTCCGAGGTGCTTGTGCGCCACGGGCTGCGGTTGCTGGGCATCGACTACATCTCCGTGGAGGGCTATGGGAACCCGAACTCGCCGGCCCATAAGGTCCTGCTCGGCAGCGGCATGATCGTCCTCGAGGGGATCGACCTGCGGACCATCGCCCCGGGGGACTACCAGCTCATCTGTCTGCCGCTGAAGATCGCCCGCGGCGACGGCGCCCCGGCGCGCGTCGTGCTCGTCGACGAGAACTGAGCCGTCCCGGGCTTTGCATACAGGGCGGAGAAGTCATGAACCTTCAAGAGGTCGAGGACCTGACGCTGGCGCAGGTGGTGGAGCGCAACGCGGCGCGCCGGCCGGAGAAGGTGGCGCTTCTCGCCGGAGCGCGCCGCGTTACCTATCGCGACCTCGTCGCCATGGCGCACGCCGTGGCCGCTGGGCTGGCGGCGCGCGGCGTCCGCAAGGGGGACCGCGTCGCCATCGCCCTCCTCAACACGCCGGAGATGGTGGCAGCCTACCTGGGGTGCGCGCAGCTCGGCGCCGTCATTGTCTGGGCCAACCCCGCCTATCGCCACGACGACCTGCGCTTCGTTCTCAGCAACACCCGCGCCAACGCCATCCTGGCGCCGCGCCAGGCGGGCGACTTCAACTTCCTCGGCATGGTGCAGGAGCTGCGGCGGGAGCTGCCGGACCTGAGCCTCATCGTGGCCGAGAGCGGCGAGACCGCCGCTGACCTCAGCCTCGAGGCGCTCATCACGTCGCACCTGGGGGAGCCGGCGCCGGCCGTCGAGATTGATGTGCATGCCGACATCCTGTACCTCCAGCACACCTCCGGCACCACCGGCGTGCCGAAGGCGGCGGTGCACACGAACGCGCAGCAGGTGCGCAACGTCGTGGCGGTGATGAACTCGTACCGCGGCACCGAGGAGGATGTCTACCTCGGCCACCTGCCCTTCTACCACACCTTCGGGCGCACCTGCATCCTTGACGTGGCGCTCATGTCGGGCGCCGCCTGCGTCCTCCAGGAGGCCTTCCAGCCGGCGGAATCCCTGCGCCTCATGGCGGAGCACCGCGTCACCATCCAGCACTGCGCGCCGACGCACCTCATCCTGGAGCTGAACGTGCCGGACTTCCCGCGCTACGACCTGAGCGCCCTGCGCACCGGCTACGTCGCCGGCTTCGTCTGCCCGGTCGAGACGTTCAAGCGCGCTTGCGCGGCGATGGGTTGCCATTACCTCGGCGCCTGGGGGTCTTCGGAGTCCATCGTCGGCTTCGCCAGCGACTACGAGCGCGACACCCTCGAGCAGCGCGCCACCACCGTCGGCCAGCCTCTCGAGGGCTTCGAGTTCAAGATCATCGACGAGGCCGGCGCCAGCCTACCGCCGGGGCGCGACGGGGAGCTCTGCGTGCGCTCCTACTCCGTTCTCCCCTTCTATTGGGAGAACCCCGCGGAGACCGCCCGCCAGCTTGATGCCGACGGCTGGCTGCGCATGGGTGACCTGGCGGTGGTGGGCGAGGCGCAGCGCCTGCGCATCCTGGGGCGCCTCAAGGAGGTCGTCAACCGCGGCGGCATGAAAATCTACCCGAGCGAACTGGAGACGCTCCTCGACAAGCACCCGAAGGTACGGGAGGTGTGCATCATCGCCACGCCGAACCCGGTGCTCGGCGAGAACGTTTGCGCCTGCATCGTCCCCGGCGGCGGCGACAAACCGAAGCTTGCGGAGCTGCGGGCCTACCTTGCCGAGCATGTCGCCCGCTACAAGCTGCCCGACGAGCTCTGTCTCTTCGAGGAGTTCCCGCGCCTCTCCGGCGGCGTCAAGCTGCGCAAGTTCGGCGCCGGCGGCATCCAGGAGATGGCGATGAAGAACGAAAAGCGCGAGCGCTGGCGCTAGGCTGCCGTTGCAGGACGGCGATTCCTCCGTGTTTTCAGATCGAGAGGGTGCGAGGGAACCGTGTCCCCTCGCGCACCCCGCTTACGCGGGCTGCTGCGCAGCTCGCGGCAATCGCGTGCGCCCATTCCCTGAAGAATGCGAGCGGGGTTTGCCGGCTTCTCCCTGGGCGCAGACCGCCATGCAGCTTCACCGCCGCTCCGTCGAGGTTGAGCCTGGGGAGAGCGTGAGCCTGTCCGTGGCGCTGCCGGCGGCGTGGCCCGCGCCCCGGACGCTCGTCGTCCTGGCTCATGGCGCCGGGAACGACATGCGGCAGCCGCTCCTCGTCTTTCTCCAGGAGCGCCTGCCGGCGCACCGTGTGGCCGTGGCCACCTTCAACTTCCTCTACACTGAGCAGGGACGCCGCGCGCCGGATCGTGGGCCGCGCTTGGAGGCGTGTTACCGCGCCGTGCTGGCGGCCCTCCGGGGCGATGCCGCGCTGCGTCCCGAGCGGCTGATCATCGGCGGCAAGTCGATGGGAGGACGCATCGCCTCCCACCTCGCGGCAGAGGGCGAGGCCGCGGCGCCAGCGGGCGCGAGCGCCGCGATCGTGGCGCGAGGTGAGGCGGGCTGGCTCCACGGCCTCCTCTTCCTCGGCTATCCGCTCCACCCCGCCGGCAAGCCGGAGCGCCTGCGCACCGCGCACCTGCCCCTGATCGAGCAGCCGATGCTCTTCCTCAGCGGCAGCCGCGACCGTCTCTGCGAGATGGAGCTGTTGCGCCGCACCCTGGAGAGCCTGCAGGCGCCCCGTCGTCTCCACCTCATCGACGAGGGAGACCACTCGTTCAGGGTTCCAAAGAGCACCGGCAGGGATCAAGCGCAAGTGTTCGAGGAGATTCTCCAGGTCGTCGTGAGCTGGCTTGCGGGTCTCTCTCCTGCGTCCAGCCGGCGGCGCAGCAAAGGTCGCGGCCGCTAACCCGGCAGCTTCGGTCCGATGAGGAGCCGCAGCGGATGTCTGGGACTGGAGGGGGTGAGAGGGGCGGCCATCGAGGAGCGAGTCGGGGCCGCGGGGAGCAGCCGCGGAGGTCCGTCGGGGGCGCCTGGCTGGGGCAAGCCCTGGTCCTTGGAGGCCCAGGGTCGCGGGGGAGCGTTGCTCGTTCGCTCGTCCTCCTCGGCCTGGCGCTGGGGCTCTGCCTCTTGATCGTCCTGCTGCCGCAGCCCAATGGGCTTTCCCTGCCGGCTCAACGGGCGTTCGCCGGGGCGACCTTCATCCTCGTCCTCTGGATCACCCGGGCGATTCCCGTGCCGGCAAGCGTCCTCCTGCTGGGGCTCCTCCTGCGGGGCCTGGGGGCGGTGCCGTCGCTCGGCGCTGGGTTCGGCGGCTTTGCCTCACCCGTCGTTGCCTTCCTGCTTGGCATCTTTGGCATCGCCCATGCCGTGGTGAGCACGGGGCTGGCGCGGCGCTTCTCCCGCCTTCTGCTTCGCCGGGCGCGAGGCGGCGTCGTCCGCCTCTATGTCCAGCAACTGTTCCTCTTTTGCGGCGGCGCCTACGTGGTGCCCTCGGCGATCACCCGCAGCAGCATCATGATCCCCGTCTACCGCGATGTGTTGCGGCGGCTCCGGTCGGGCTCCGGCGGGGAGCCGGGGAGCCGCCTGGGGCGCCTGGTGATGCTGCCGCATGCGGTGCTCAATGCCGCCGCGTCGTCGGCGCTGCTGACGGGCGGGCTGGCGTCGATCACGGCGGCGTCGCTCCTGGGCGGCGTGAGCTGGCTGCGCTGGTTCGCTGCCATGGCCCTGCCGTACTACCTCTTCATCGCCGCCGCTGGCGGGCTTCTCCTGATGTGCTTCGGCGGCGCCTCGGGGGACGCCGCGCCGGCAGCCGGCGTGGCTGACGGACCCGAGCCGCGCCGGGCGCCATGGAGCCGCGGCGAGGCGCAGGCGCTGGTGACCCTGACTGCGGTGAGCCTCCTGTGGGTGACGGATTTCCTGCACGGCTTCCATCCCGCCTTTCCCGCCCTGCTGGCTGCGGCAGCGTTGCTGGCGCCCCGGCTCGGGGTGGCCGAGTGGCGCGATTTTCTCCGCCAGGTCTCATGGTCACAGCTCTTCCTCGTGGCGGGGTCGTTGACCCTGGCGCGGGTTCTCGTCGAGACGGGCGCAGCCGCATGGCTGGCGGCGCGGCTGTTCAGCAGCCTGGGGGCCGGCAGCTACCCGGTCTGGGCGATGGCGCTCGTCATCCTCCTCCTCAGCGCCCTGGTGCATGCCATCGTGCCCAACGTTCCAGGATCGCTGGCCGTGCTCATCCCGGTCCTCACACCGCTCGCCGCGCGGCTGGGGCTGCCTCCCCTGGTTGCCGGGTTCATCATGACGATGGCGGTGGATACCCTCGTCTTCTACCCCTACCAGTCGGTGTTGGCGCTCATGGTCTACGAGACCGGCTACGTGCGCACGATCGACTTGGCGCTCAGCGGTATGCTCTTCATGGTGCTGCTGATGGCCCTCGTGCTGCTCCTCTTCCTGCCCTTCTGGGGGCTGGTGCTGGAGCGTTGGGGGGCGGCGTGAGCGTGAAAACGGGGCGAGCGGGGCGCCGGACGCTGGCCGCGGCATCGGCTTGCGGCCACCACCGCGAAAGGGAGATCGATGTACAACGATCTGCGCCATTTCCTCAAGGTCCTTACAGGGCAGGGCGAGATCGTGCAAGTGTCGCGGCAGGTGTCCATCGTCCAGGAGATCGGCGATATCTGCCGCCGCGTCAGCGACATGGAGGGTCCGGCTCTGCTGTTCACGAATCTGGCTGGCTACCCCGGCTGGAGCCTCTGCGCCAATGCGGTTGGGACGCTGCGGCGCACCGCCCTGGCCATTGAGTCGACGGTCGAGGCGATGGTGGCGGAGTACGCGCGACGCATCGAGGGGGGCAAGCTCCTGCCGTCCGTGACCGTTCCGGCCCACGCCGCTCCCTGCAAGGAGGTCATCCTGCGCGACGTTGACCTGACGAAGCTCCCCATCCCCACCTGGCACCTGAAGGATGGCGGCCCCTACATCTCGTTCGGCGTGCAGATCAGCAAAGACCCCGACAGCGGCGTACCGAACGCTTCGATTGTGCGGCAGATGGTGCTGGGCCCGAAGCGTCTCGGCATCCTGCTGCTGCCGGGCAAGCACACGATGATCCACTTCGAGAAGCAGCGGCAGCGCGGACGCGACCTGGAACTGGCGGCGGCGATCGGGGTGGAGCCGACCGTCACAGCGGCGGCCCTGCACAGCGGCTCCCTCGATGAGGACGAGTTCGCGGTCTGCGGGGCCTTGCGCGGCCAGCCGCTGGAGATGGTGCGCTGCGAGACCATCGACGTGGAGGTGCCGGCGCATGCCGAGCTGGTGATCGAGGGCCGCCTCCTGCACAATGAGACCGCCGCGGAGGGGCCGTTCGGCGAGTTCACCGGCTACTACACGAAACGCACCGACACCAATCCGGCCATGGAAGTGACCTGCATCACGCACCGCCGCAACCCCATCTTCCAAGGGACCTACGAGGGAAAACCGCCGAACGAGGACAACATCTTCCACATCCTGCCGTACTCTGCGTCGGTCTACGCCGAGGCGTCGCGGCTCTGTCCGAACCTCGTCTCCTTCGCCTTCGACCCCTACGGGTCCGGCTTCATCTACGCGGTGGCGGCCATCGACAAGCTCTACCCCGGCCATGCGCACCACGCCATGCACGCCGTCTGGGCGACGCAGAGCGGCAAGTACATCAAGGTCCTCATCGTGGTCGATAAGGACATCAACATCTTCGATCACCGCGCCGTAACGTGGGCCATCGCCACGCGCTTCCAGCCGGGGCGCGACCTGGTGCTTGATCCGCGCGGCATCGGCTCGCAGCTCGACCCGGCCGCCTGGCCGAAGTCGGGCATCGGCGGCTCCATGGGGATTGATGCCACGCAGAAGTGGGAGCAAGAGGGCGGCCCGCCGAAAGGGAGCGAGCAGGAGCTCATCAGCCACGCCGCAAGCCCCTTCTGGCGGGAGATCGAGCGCCTGGGGTTGGGCTCCTACCTCGGCGTGGACCTCAGCCGCTGGCAGGGGCGACGGGTGGGCATGTGAGCGCCTCCCTGCGAACGCTGCCGACAGGCAGTGAAGGAGCCATGGCCGACAGCGGCAGCCCGCTGGAATTGGCCAGGGAGAGCGCAACGGAGGAGGAGATCAGGGTGGCTCGGCGATCATTCCCCCGAGGGGTTACCCTTCTGAATCGGGCGGCGGTGTATGAGGGCTACACCCTCTACGCCACCCTCGGCGGCTCGGGCACGGTCTACCTGGTCGATGTCGAGGGGAAGGCGGCGCACCAGTGGAAGATGCCCTACCCGCCGGGCAACTATGGCCGACTCCTCGACAACGGCAATCTCCTCTACGCCTGCCGGGTGCCGGGGGCGCTGATGGAGTTCGGCGGCAAGGGGGGGCTGCTGCTGGAGGTGGATTGGCAGGGGCGGGAGGTCTGGCGCTACGAGGACCCGGCCATGCACCATGACTTCAGCCGCATGCCGAACGGCAACACCGTGACGCTCTGCCGGGAGAAAGTGCCGGCCGAGAAGGCGGCGTTGATCCGCGGCGGCCGGCCCGGGACGGAGGACGGCGGCGGCGCCATCTGGGCGGATGTCTTCCGCGAGGTCACGCCGGCCGGCGAGGTGGCGTGGGAGTGGCACGCCCACGAGCGCTTGAGCTTCGAGGAGGACGTCCTCTGCCCCCTCTGCCCGCGCCATGAGTGGGGGCACGCCAACGCCGTCCTGGCCCTGCCGGATGGCAACCTCATGACCTGCTTCCGCCTGCTGAACTTCGTCGGCATCATCGACCATGGCAGCGGTGCCTGGAGCTGGCGTTGGGGCAAGGAGGAGCTTGGCCATCCGCACGATCCCAGCCGGCTCGAGAACGGCAACGTGCTGATCTTCGATAACGGCCTGCACAACAGCGATTGGCCGCGGTCACGAGTTGTGGAGGTGAATCCACAGAACAACGAAATAGTCTGGCACTACGAGGACGAGCCTCCCTTCAACTTCTGGAGCAACTTCATCAGCGGCGCCCAGCGCCTGCCGAACGGCAACACGCTGATCTGCGAGGGGATGTGGGGGCGGCTCTTCGAGGTGACGCGCGCCGGCGAGGTAGTGTGGGAGTTCTACAACCCGGAGTACGCCCCCTATCGCAACTTCGGCCCCTGCAATATGGTGTTTCGCGCCTACCGCTACGGTCCGGAGCACCCGGCCCTGCGGGGGCGGCTGGGGTAAGCGCGTGAGGTATGCCGCGGGGGACCGCCTCCAACGCTCCTCCTGGGGCACCCGCAATACCAGCGCACGCTTTCACAGAGTGCTCCACCGTCTTACCACCATCGCCTCCAGCAAGACGATCACCTCCTGCTGCACCTCTTCGTCCTACCAATCCAGTGTCCAAGTCATGAGGGTCGGCAGAGAAGAACTGAGGGTAAGCACGACGGAACGGGGTCTCCGACGGCATCGGCACCTCGGAGCGGATCAAAGGGCGCGGCTTGCGGCGGCAAGCGATTCGTGCCATGCTCGACCACCACCCGGGAGATGGAAAGTTTGTCTGCTGCCGGGATGAACGGCGGGGAGGTTATGGAATGGTGCGCCAGCGTGTGGCTGGAAGCAAGGAGGCGTCCACCATGACTGGTCATGTGAGGTCCAACAAATCCTCCTCGATCCATTCGACAATGCCGATCGTGAGGTAAGCCCTTTCCAAAATATCTTCTATCGAGTCTTCAATATTTGCAATAATCTCTTCCCCAATCTTCGAGTTGATACGAGGTTGCTGAGGGCTCACTTTGTAGTCGAAGACGTGCTGCAACATGGTATGGAATTAGACCACCAGAGTTCGCCAAGCAGGTTGTTGTCAAATCTCTTCTGGAAAATGCTTTCTTGGCAAAAGATCCTTGCGGAACTCAATGAAATAAGGATCCTTGATATCGGTTGTTGGAGTGGAACATATGCAGAAACGTTAGAGCAATTTATTGGACCTCCTCTTAGCGGATATACTGGTCTTGACGTTGCACCCTCTGAGAATTGGCAGTCGCTGATGCGTGGCCGGGCGCATTTCTCGTTTGCTACGTATGATGGCAGGAGTCTGCTGCATGCGATACCGCGGGGAACAACCTTTATTATGAGCCAGTCGGCTCTTGAGCATATCGAAGAGGATGTGGGGATATTCACGGAGATCAATGAGTACATTGAATCCTTCGGGCGGCCCGTTCTCCAGGTTCATTTGTTCCCGAGCCAAGTCTGCCACAGTTTGTATCCCTGGCATGGCATACGACAGTATACCCCCCGCACCGCATCAAAACTTCTTCACGCGCTTGCTGGTGAGTTTTACGCCATCCTCTTTACCTTAGGCGGCAAGGCGTGCAACACGCTGCATTACAACTACATTACAAAACCATTCTTCCGCGAACAGCGTGATGATTTGCGATACGTAAAGCCGGATGAATATGCCAGGGAATTAGAGGCTGCGGTCCTCGAAGATATGCAGGCGCCGAGCGGCGATCCATCTTTTTATGCCCTGGTGATCCATCATAACTTCACGGCAAGCATCGTCACTTGACGGCGCTGACGTGCTGGGACTACGCATTTTGCAGCCGCCAGAGTTGCTGCGGCACCGTTGTGGAGCTGACGCCAGCCGCGCGGCCGGGTGCCGGAGTGGTGTGGAATGGGAGGGCCGCGGCGCGAACGGGGTGTCGCCGAGACAGCTTGGTGGGAGGAATGCGCTACGGCGCCCGCAGCTCGCGCTCCTGGTGGGCGCTGTGCAGATCGGTGAGGTAGCGGTTGCGCCACACCTGGGAGGTGGAGGTGGTGACGACCTTGTAGAGCGCCTCCCAACGTTTACGCCGCTGCCGCAGCGGCATCTCGAGGGCCTCTTTCAAGGCTCGGGCCGTGCCGTCGATGTCGTACGGGTTGACGATGAGCGCCTCTGTGAGCTCTTCGGCGGCGCCGCAGAAGCGCGACAGGACGAGAACGCCCGGCTCCCTGGTCTGCGAGGCGATGTACTCCTTCGCCACCAGGTTCATGCCGTCGCGCAAAGGCGTGACGAGGCAGACGTCCGCCACCCGGTAGATGGCGGCCAGCTCTTCCTGGCGAAAGGTCCGGTAGAGGTAGCGCACGGGAATCCAGTCGTGGTCGGAGAAACGCCCGTTGATATTACCGACAAGGCGGTCGACCTGTTCCTTCTGCTGCACGTACTCCGGCACATCGGTCCGCGAGGGGGCGGAGATTTGCACCAGGCAGACCTTGCCGCGCCATGAGGGGAAACGCTCCAGGAGCCGCTGAAAGGCCTGCAGGCGTACGGGGATGCCCTTCGTGTAGTCGAGGCGGTCCACGCCGATGACGATGTGCCGGTCATTGACGCTCTTGCGCAAGGTGATGCCGCGCTGGATTCCCTCCGAGGTGCTTGCCCAGGTCCAGAAACGCTCCGGCTCGATGCCGATGGGGTAGACGCCGACGCGCGCCACGCCCTGGCTCGTGCGGAGGTAGGTGCCATCGAAGCCGCCGCCGAGCTCGAGCAGCGCGGTCTCCAGGAAGTTCTTCTGGTAGAGCTTGGTGTGAAAGCCGATGAGGTCGTACGACAGGAGGGCTTCGAGGAACTGCCGCGCCCAGGGGAGGGTGGCGTAGATTTCGGGAGCCGGAAAGGGGATGTGCAGGAAGAAGCCCATGCACCCTTCCCAGCCAAGATTATGGAGCTCGACGCCGAGCTGCAGGAGGTGGTAGTCGTGCACCCACACGTCATCATCCGGTCGAAGCTCGGAGATGAGCGCCTCGGCGAAGCGCCGATTCACGCGCCGGTAAGCGCGATACTCCTCCTCCCGCAGCACCATGAGGGCGGGGAAGCCGTGGAAGAGAGGCCAGATGGCGCGGTTCGAAAAGCCGAAGTAGTAGCGCTTCACCTCCTCGACCGAGAGATCGAGCATGCAGAGCTCGATGCTGGAGTCGGTCCAGCGGCGCAGTTCCGTCCTCGATCGCTGCGGCGTGGTCTGGCCGCTCCAGCCAAACCACAAGCCGCCGGTCTCCTCCAGCGCCGGCACCAGGGCGCTCACCAGGCCCCCCGCCTGCCGCGCGCCGGCGCCCTGCCCTGCCTCCTGCTCCATGAAGTTGGGCACCCGGTTGGAGACGACGACGAGCCGACGACGCGGAGCCTCCATGGGGATGCCGCTCCTCTCTCGCACCTGCGCGTTGGTCAGTGCTGGGCTGGTCCGGCGGATGATCTGAGGACCCTCGCACAAGCCGCTGCGTTGGGCATGCCGGATCACGCTCCGGCATCCTCACTCGCCTGCGCCGCGTCCCGCGGCGAACCAAGGACGTCGGCAGGACCGGCGCGCCCGCGTGCCGCCCTGGGACGACGCCCCCGCGCACGGGGAGCATTCCGTGACGCAGGGAGATCGCCGGCCATTGAACGGGGGCGCCTCTCCCGTCCGCATGCGCCCCACACAGATCGGAACGAAGCGGGGGGGTCTCGGTGAGAGCTGGCCGCCCTTAATGTATCCTTTCAGGCGCCTCGTTAGCAACTCCCGGCGTCCAATAGGTCATTCCGCTCATCCTTGCGCCGCGAAGGTGGCGAGGAGCGTCGCGGCTCGGCGTGGCGCGAGCTGCTCCGTGAGGCTTCGGCAGCGCGGCGCGGGGTGCGGACGTCCAGGCGCAACCATGCTGCTTGCCGCGGCGTCGGCGATTGGGTGTACCAAGGCGGCGGGGAGGAGCAGGAGCTTTCTCCGCGACGCGCCATGAACGGCCGCGAACACCGGCGCCGCTCCAGCCCAGCCCGGGGCTCGTCGCCGGTATCGCCTGCGCTTCTTGACGATACCTCCATGTGCGTGCTATCAGAAAGCTGCGGTGGGTGCGCGCCGTTCCCGAATGGCCTGCCGAGGTCGATGCCGGTGGCGAGGAAGCCCGAGGGGAGGCAGCATGCGGGTCATCATCCTCGGTTCAGGCGGTCCGCTGCCGGACCCCGAGCGCGGCGGGTCGGCGATCCTAATCTCCGTGGCGGGTCGGCACTACCTTTTCGACTGCGGTCAGGGGGCAACTCGGCAGACGGTGCGGGCGAACGTCGATCCCGCGGAGGTGCACACCCTCTTCTTCTCCCACCTCCACTTCGACCATATCGCCGATTTCCCTTTCTTCATCCTGTCGAGCTGGATTTGCAATCGCGGCGAGCGCCCGACCGTCATCGGTCCTCGCGGCACCGACGCCTTTGTGAAGCACCTCTTCGCCGGGGGCGCCTACGCGGCCGATATCGAAGCGCGGCTGCAGTTCCGGCGCCGGCAGACGAACCGGTACGCTATCGAGCCGAACGTCGTGGAGTGCGAGCCCGGGGTAATCTTTGCGGATGGCGTCGTGACGGTGACGGCGGTGTACGTCGAGCACATCCCGCGAGAGATCTCCCCCTGCTTCGCTCTGCGCCTGGAGGCGGAAGGGCGCGCGCTGGTGTTCAGCGGCGACACCGCGCCCTGCGAGGCGGTGATCAAGCTGGCCGCGAACGCCGACTTGCTGCTGCACGAGTGCACCTTCCCCGAGCAAGCCATCGAGTTCCGCAAGAGCGCCGCGATCGGCACCTGGAGCCACACCAGCCCCATCGAGCTGGGCAAGATCGCCGCCAAGGCCGGGGTGAAGAGCCTGGTGGCAACCCACTTCGCTCCCTGGGAGACGACTCACCCGCTGGTCAAGCGTCACCTGGCGCCCCACATGCCCGTGGACATCGTGGGACCGCACCTCGTCGATGAAGTGGTGGCGGATATCCGGCAGAACTACGCCGGCGAGCTCCGTCTGGCGGAAGATCTGATGCGCATCGATCTGTAGGTTCGACCGCGACGGGGGACGGCTCGCCCTTCGCGGGACGAGGATGCCCAGAATAAGAGTGCGCCCACCCTTATCAGCATGAGGAACGGTGGGGCAGCGGCAGATCGAGGGGCCTGCGCACCCCCCCTCGCGCGCCAGCGGAGAGCCCGGCAAAGGAGAGACCATGCGGCACCTCCAAAGGTCCAGGAGACGGAGGGTCATCGGCGGCATTGCAACGTGGCTGGTGCTGCTGGCATGCGTGGCGGTTGCCCCTGCCACCGCGACGCCGCTCGTCGTGCGCCTCGGCTGGATCACCGCGCCGGCGGAGATCATGCCGATGGTCTACATGCACCCGACGATGCTCAAGCACTACGGCAAGTCCTATACCGTCGAGCTGACGCGCTTCCGCGGCTCGGGGCCGCCGGTGGCCGCCCTGGCGGCCAAGGAGGTCGACCTCGCCGCGCTCTCCTATGCCAGCTTTGCCAACGCCATCCTCAACGCCAAGCTGGACCTGCGCGTTGTGGCCGATGACCTGCAACTGCGCAAGGAGAACTTCAGCGGCGCGTTCGTCGTCAAGCCGGATTCCGCTATCACGTCGGTGGCGCAGATTCGGGGCAAGACCGTCGGCGTGCAGTCGTTCGGCTCCGGGGCCGATCTCTCCCTGCGCATGATGATGCGGCGTCACGGCCTGGAGGCGTTTCGCGACTACAACATCATCGAGGTGGGTATCCCCAACCAGCTTGCCTATCTTCAGGAGGGGAAGCTGGACGTCGCCAACCTCACCCAGCCGTTCTACTCACGGGCCCTGGCCCAGAAGAAGGGGCGACCGCTCTTCTTCAACGCCGATTCCCTCGGCAATACGCAGTTCGTCTTCTACGTGGCTCGGCGGGAGTTCCTCGACCGCCATCGCGCTGTGCTGGGGGACTTCTTCGAGGACTTCCTGCGCGGCTGGCGCTGGGTGCTCGCGCCGGCGAACCGTGATGCGGTGCTGGACCTGGCGGCCAGGGTCACAAAGCAACCGCGCGCCATCTACGAGTCGTGGATGCTGACGAAGCTCGACTACTTCAGGGACGCCGATGCTCTCCCAGACATCGCGGCTCTCAATACCAGCCTGGCGCAGCTCAAGGAGATGGGCTTCACCAAGGAGAGCTTCGACGCTACGCCATACCTCGACCTCTCGTTCATCAAGCAAGCGGCCGAGCGGTTGCGCTGAGGCCCGCCACGGCTGCTGGCGTCGCAAGGCATGGCAGCGGCCCGGCAGGAGCGCTGCCAGCGCCCAGGCAGTGGTTTCGCGCACGAACGGTTCACGCCCTGGACAGGAGGCACCTCGAGCATGAGTGCGGCGTCTAGCGGTCCCGCGCCCTTGTCGCGACGCGGCGGGTGGTGGCGGCGGCTCGTCGATGGTGAAGATGGTGGAGGCCGCTCGGTCCCCCACGAGCTCAACCGCGTGCTGCGTGAGAAGCGCTGCATGGTCGCCCTCGGCGAGGAGTTCCTCGGCGGCCCGGGCTATGTCTGGGCGCGCCCGACGGTGCGGGCGTACATTGCCGCGGAAGAGGCGATGATCGCCCTGGTCGAGGAGGTGATCCGCGACGCCGGCGGCTTCCCCACCGTGGATGCCGCTCCGGTTCCTGCCGCGCGCACGCAGCGGGACGCACTCAGCGCCGCCTGGGAGAAGCTGCGCGGGGAGATCGACCGCTGCCACGCGCTCATGCAGTGGGCCGAGGACGAGGGGGAGGAGCAGGTGCGCCGGCTCCTCCACAACCTCCTGGCGGAGGCGAGGCGCTGGGATACGGAGCTGCGCCGTATGCTCATGAAAATGTAGCGCCGGCGGCTGCTATGCCTTGGCGGGGCGCGCGCCGTGCCCGGGGAAGGGAGGAGGGCCATGTACGGCTGGCGGGGCCGCATCGGCCTCATGACGGTCGCCAACAACATCACCTGCGAGCAGGAGATGGCGCGCCTCTGCCCCGAAGGCGTGGCCACGATCGTGACGCGCATCGACTTCACGCCGACCCTCGAGGGCCTCCATGCCCTGCATGACGGCGTTGAAACCGCCGCGCGGCTCCTCGCCTCCGAGCAGCTCAGCGACCTCATTCTCTTCGGCTGCACCATCGGCAGCATGGTGAAGGGGCCGGACTACGACCTCGAGATCGCGGCCCTCATCGAGCGCGCCGCCAAGACCCCGGCCATCACCGTCACCACCGCGGTGAAGGAGGCCCTGCGGGAGCTGGGTCTGCGCCGCCTCGCCGTGGCCACACCCTACACCGCGGACATCTGCCGCCTCGAGCGCGACGTGATGACGCGGATGGGATTCGAGATCGTCGATCTGCGAAGCTGCCACGAACACTTCGACCCCGCCGCCCTGCGCAACGAGATGATCGGTCGGCTGAGCCCCGGCGACACCTACCGCTTGGTGCGCTCCCTGAACCTCGAGCACGCCGACGGTGTCTTCATAAGCTGCACGAACTTCCGCAGCATCGAAGTGATCCAGGCCCTCGAGGACGACCTGGGCCTGCCGGTGATCTCGAGCAACCTCGCCGGCATGTGGCTCGCCCTGCGGCGCCTCGGCGTGCGGGAGCCAATCCCAGGCTATGGACGGCTGCTGCGGGAGCACTGCTGAGCAGCGTCCAGGGCGCACCCAGGCTGACTGCGGCGTCCTCCGCGTCTCCGCGGTTGGAATTCACCGCCGAGACGCAGAGGGCGCGGAGGAAGGGTGAACCAAAGATGGACACGAATGCCCACGGATCGGTGTCCATTGGTGGTCATCCGTGGTTCCTTGCTTTCCGATGGTAGGGGCGGTTCGCGAACCGCCCCTACGGTTGCCGTGGTGGAAGCCGGTTCTCCCATCTCTGCGTTCTCTGCGTCTCCGCGGTTAAATCCTCTGCGGTTCCATGGAGTGCACCGCGGAGACGCAGAGGGCGCGGAGCTTTTGTCAAACGGGTTGCCTGTCCCGCGACGAGATGGGGCAGGCAGGGAGATCAGCCCACCACCCAGCTCGCCACGCCGCCGTGCCCTCCCTTCGTCTCCCCGCCGCGTTCTCATAACCGCTCAATAGTCAACTTCTTTACTTTTTTCTGGCCTTTCTCCTTCGCCTCGGGTATAGTCAAGCCTTCGCGCCGGGTGCAGGCTGTTGAGGAGCTGGCCGGGGACGACGCCGGCAGGTGCTCCACCTCGACGACGCGGGAGAGGCAATGATGCTGGTGGTGGGAATAGATATCGGCGGCACGTTCACGGACTTCATCACCTTTGATGGCAAGGAGATGCGCACCCACAAGGTGCTGAGCACGCCGTCGAACCAGTCCATGGCGGTGCTGCAAGGGCTGCGCGAGCTCGGTGTGCTGGGCGAGCCCGACCTCGAAATCGTGCACGGCTCCACGGTGGCGACGAATGCCCTGCTGGAGCGCAAAGGCGGCAAGGTCGCCCTGATCACCACGCAGGGATTCGAGGACGTGCTGGAGATCGGGCGCCAGAACCGCCCCAGCCTCTACGACCTCAACGTGCAGCGCCTGCCGCCGTTGGTCCCCTCGGAGCGCCGACTCGGGGTGCCGGAACGCACGATTTACACCGGCGAGGTCATCCAGCCGCTCGACGAGGCGGCGGCCCGCCGGGTGGCGCGACAGGTGAAGGACCTCGGCGTCGACTCCCTGGCCATCTGCTTGCTCTTCTCTTACGCCAACCCCTCCCACGAGCAGCGCCTGGTGGAGCTGTGCAAGGAGGCCGGCATCAAGGGCTTCATCAGCGCCTCGCACCAAATCCTGCCGGAGTACCGCGAGTATGAGCGCACCAGCACCACGGTGGTGAACGCCTACGTGGTGCCGGTGATGGACCGCTACCTCTCGCGCCTCTCCGCCGAGCTGGGCGCCACGCCGCTGCGCATCATGCAATCGAACGGCGGCGCCATCTCCGCCGAGACGGCGAAGACCGAGTCGATCCGCACGGTCCTCTCCGGTCCCGCCGGCGGCGTGGTGGGAGCCCTCTTCCTGGCGCGGCTCTCCGGCTACGACCACATCATCAGCTTCGATATGGGCGGCACCTCGACCGACGTCTCCCTTTGCGAAGGCGGCATCAACACCACCACCGAGTCGGTGGTCGCCGGCAATGCCGTGCGCGTGCCGATGATCGAGCTGCACACCGTCGGCGCCGGCGGCGGCTCCATCGCCCGCCTCGATGAAGGTGGCGCCCTGCGCGTCGGACCGGAGAGCGCCGGCGCCGACCCCGGCCCCATCTGTTACGGCAAGGGGACGGAGATCGCCGTCACCGACGCGAACGTCGTCCTCGGCCGCATCAGCCCCGATCACTTCCTGGGCGGCCGCATGAAGCTGCACGACGAGGCGGCGCGCCGCGCCGTGGACGAGCTGGCGCGCGCCATGCGCATGAGCCGCGAGGCGGTCGCCGAGGGCATCGTGCGGGTGGCCAACGCCACCATGCAGCGCGCCATCCAGGTCATGTCCGTGGAGCGCGGCCACGACCCGCGCGATTTCGCCCTCCTCTCCTTCGGCGGCGCCGGCGGGCTGCATTGCTGCGAGCTGGCCGAGAACCTCTCCATCCCGCGCCTCATCATCCCGAACCACGCCGGCCTCCTCTCCGCCTTCGGCATGATCACCTCCGACGTGGTGAAGGACTACTCGCAGACCGTTCTCATCAACACCGCCGCAACAAGCCAGGCCGACCTCGCGAAGCTCTTCGAGCCGCTCGATCAGCGCGGCCTCGACGAGATGCTGGCCGAGGGGCTGCCGCGCCAGCGCCTACGCTTCGCGCGCAGCCTCGACATGCGCTACATCGGCCAGAGCTTCGAGATCAGCGTGCCGTGGATGGACGACTACATCGCCGAGTTCCACCGGCTGCACGGGGTGCGCTACGGCTACAGCAACCCGAAACGACCCACCGAGATCGTCAACCTGCGGCTGCGCACGAGCGGCGAGGTGACGCCGCCGGAGTTCCCGCGGCTGCCGGCGGGATCCGCCGATCCCGGCGCCGCGCGCCTCGGCGCCAGCCCCGTCTACTACCGCGGCGCCTGGCACGACACGCCGCTCTACGAGCGCGAGCGCCTGCAGGCCGGCAACACCATCGACGGCCTCGCCGTGGTCTACGAGAAGACCGCCACGACCCTCATCACCCCCGGCTTCCAGGGCGTCGTCGACGAAGTGGGCAACATCATCCTGACGCGGAAGTGAAGCAACCGGGAGCTGGGGGAAGGCGCACCGGCTCCCGGTCGAAGGAAACCTCGATGTACGATCCCATCCGCCTGGAGATTTTCAAGAATCTCTTTGTGGCCGCGGCCGAGGAGATGGGGGTGACGCTGGGTCGCACCAGCTTCTCGCCGAACATCAAGGAGCGGCGCGACTACTCCTGCGCCGTCTTCGACGGCCGCGGCGACATGGTGGCGCAGGCGGCGCACATCCCGGTGCACCTCGGCTCGCAGCCGCTCTCGGTCCTCAGCGTCATCGAGCACCTGGCGCTCGAGCGCGGCGACGTTGCGATCCTCAACGATCCCTTCCGCGGCGGCACGCACCTGCCGGACATCACCCTCGTCTCCCCCGTCTTCGTCCCCGGCGACGACAAGCCGATGTTCTTCGTGGCGAACCGCGCCCACCACGCCGACGTGGGGGGCATGACCGCCGGCTCGCTGCCGATGGCGACGGAAATCTACCAGGAAGGGATCATCATCCCGCCGGTGAAGATCGTCGAGAAGGGACGGCTGAGCGAGGGGATCATGAACCTGATCCTGGCCAACGTGCGCACGCCCCAGGAGCGCGAGGGAGACCTCTCGGCGCAGATGGCGGCCAACAACACCGGCGAGCGGCGCCTCCTGGAGATCGTCGAGCGCAACGGCAAGGAGGTGACGGCGCAGTACATGAAGGAACTGCAGAACTACGCCGAGCGCATGACGCGCGAGGCCATCCGCCAACTCCCCGACGGCGTCTACGAGTTCGAAGACTACATGGATAACGACGGCATCACCGATGAGCCGATCCGCATCAAGGTGGCGATCACCATCAAGGGGGATGAGGCGGTCATCGACTTCACCGGCAGCCAGCCGCAGGTGGCCGGCGGGGTGAACGCCGTCTACGCCGTCACCCTGTCGGCGGCGTTCTACGTCTTCCGCTGCAGCGTCGGCTACGACATTCCCTCGAACAGCGGCTGCATGGCGCCGATCAAGGTGATCGCGCCGGAAGGGACGGTGGTGAATGCGCGTCCCCCGGCGGCGGTGGTCGGCGGCAACGTGGAAACCTCGCAGCGCATGGTGGATGTGCTGCTGGGAGCCATGGCGAAGGCGGCGCCGGAGAAATACCCGGCGGCGAGCTGCGGCAGCATGAACAACATCACCATCGGCGGCATCGACCCGCGCAGCGGCAAGCCGTTTGCCTACTACGAGACCATCGCCGGCGGCATGGGGGCGCGCCCGACCAGCAACGGCCTCGACGGCGTCCACACCCACATGACGAACACCCTCAACACGCCGGTGGAGGCCATCGAGGTGGCCTACCCGTTCCGCGTCACCTGCTACGCGCTGCGGCGGGGCTCCGGCGGCAAGGGGAAGTTTCGCGGCGGCGACGGCGTCATCCGGGAGCTGGAGCTGCGCTGCGACGCGCAGGTGACCATCCTCTCCGAACGCCGCAAGTTCGCCCCCTACGGCGTCTTGGGAGGGGAATCCGGCAAGCCGGGGGAGAACCTGCACATCCGCAACGGCGAGCGCCGGGTGTTGCCGTCGAAGATCAATTTCGTCGCCAAGGTTGGCGATAGCGTCAGCATCGCAACGCCGGGCGGCGGCGGTTACGGGAGTCCCGGTTGAGCAGGTGGAGACTCCAGGGTGCTGCGTCGGAACCCCCGGGCGATCTCTCGCAGGGTCAAAGGATAGTGCCGTGCCGGCGGTGGATCCGGGTGTGATGCCCTTACGAGTCTGCTCTTTGTCAACAGAAGGGAGCGCGTTTCGGAGTGTGTCCGTGGAGATCGAGGCCGCTGGGACATGGAGGGCAGTGCTCAGCAGCGGCAGGTGTGGCATGAGGGCGGGATCGGTTCCTCGGAACCCTCCCTCCCATCCTCGAGGTCTTCGCGGAACTCCTTGCCGAATACGCCGTTAGCCTATCAGACTCGCCACGCCGAGGCAGAGTGCAAGGCTGCGCTCCAGGTAGGTGGAGCTCGCTTCCCGGGAGTGCTGAGGAGGGGATGGGGCGGTGACAAAAAGTGCCGGGAGTGAAAAAAATGTGGTAAAATTTTGAAAATGTGGTACCATTGAAAAGCTATGGCTGTTCACATTAACCGACTACGGTCTACGAACTATGGAGCTGGGATGAGCAAGAAGGGCCGTATACAGAACATCGTCATTGACCGAAGTTACGTTGAGCAAGCGAATGTGAAGCACGTGCTCATTGACTTTGGCATCTCTGAGGAGAAGTCTGCGCCGCCGTTCACGCTGGAGCTGGCTCTGGAGTCCGATGCGTTGTACCTCTGCCTCTTCAACGAACGTGGGGGCGTCAGGTTCCGGGTCGGGGACAATGACAGCGAGCTCGGCCAGGCCATTGAAGCGCTCTCCTCGATGTTCTCCTCAAGTGTCATTGAGTGACAGCCCGCCCGGGTTCTTCCTCCATTGCCGCTGTGGCTGGTTGCGTTCACGGCAGCATAGCTGGCCGGCAGGGGAACGCCGGCTCTCGGGGGCGCCGGCCTTCAGCGCGCGCAGCGAAAGCCGACGTTGAACCAGCCCCGGTCGGAACGGAAGAAGCTCCGCTTCGCCGAGCGCACGATATCGGCTGCATCGGTCTGTCCCTGGTAGTTGAAGAACGACCCCCCCTTCAGAATCACCGCCGAGCCCGACGCCAGGGTATCGGCGGTCCATTCCCAGACGTTCCCCGCCATATCGAGCACGCCGTAGACACTCGCCCCGCCGGGGTAGGCGCCGACCGGCGTGGTGCCCAGGTGCGGGCCTGCCGGCGTATTGGCTCGGCCGGCGTCGAAGACCTCCCCCCAGGGGTAGCGGCGGCCGTCGGTTCCCCGCGCCGCCTTCTCCCACTCCGCCTCGCTGGGAAGGCGCTTGCCCTGGGCCCGGCAATAGGCTCGAGCCTCCTCCCAGGTGACATTTACCACCGGGTGCTCGGCCTTCCCGGGTGGGATGGGGTGCGAGGGCTTCCAGGCCGCATAGGCGGCCTCGGTGACAGGGGTGCGGTCGATGGCGAAGGCGGCCAGCTCCACGCGGCGCAGGGGCGCCTCACCGGGGTCGCCGTCGTTTGCGCCCATGAGAAACGCGCCGGCAGGGATGTCGACCATGGCGCCGGCAGCGTTCGGCTTCTCAGCGGGGGCGGCGATGGGGGCGGGACTGGGTTCGCTCGTGCAGGCAATTAGGGTGAGGAGCAGGGCTGCGGGAAGGAGCGGCCGCAGCCGCGCCGTCAGGCACCCCAGCGACGAGGTTCGCCGGCCGCGACGGCGGCGATTCCGACCTGCGGCCGAGGAGAGCGCTGCCACCTCTTCTTCCGCGCCCTGCATGGTGGTCTTCCAAGAGGCGGGGACGAGCGAAACTCGCGCGCCTGGGGGGTGGGGCGAGATGCCGCGGCGGCGATCGGCTCAGCGGCGGAAGCGCGACAGGATCATCATCACCTCATCGATCTTGCCGTTCTGCTCAGCGCTGTCGCCGGAGCGCATCGCCGTGGCCACACAGGTCTGCAGGTGGGTCCGCATGACGATCTCCTCGATGCGCTCCATGGCAGCCACCGCGGAGCGGAGCTGGGTGAGGATGTCGATGCAGTAGCGGTCATCCTCGACCATCTGCTGGATGCCGCGCACCTGCCCTTCCACTCGCCGCAACCGTGCAATGAGACGCTGCTTCGCATCCTCGTGTGGCATGGCAACTTCGTCCCTCTCCTCGCCTCCGTGGATGAATGGGCGCCAGGCGTCCGGACGCGACGCCGTCGCCTCTCCTGCCCGCTCGCCCCGAGTCCCGCAGCGGCAGCGCCGGGCGAAGCCCATGCCGTGAGGCCCGCGCCTGAGGCAGCCGCCGCGCCGCTGGGCCGGTGACGCGGGCCTCTCACGCGGCGGGCTCGTGCCCGTCCCCCTCGCCCAGGGCGCGCGATTTCTTCAGGATCGCCTGCAGCTCGGCGCCGCTGATGTCTTCATACTGGAGGAGATGCTCGGCCATCGTGTCCAGAAGCTCGCGCCGCTTGCGCAGCAGATCAAGCACGCGCAGGTGCGCCGTGTCGAGGAGCTCCCGCACCTCGGCGTCGATGGCGCGCGCCGTCTCCTCGCTGTACTCCTGCCGCGTCGTGCCCCAGCCGTCAACGGGCAGGAAGGGGGAGCGCTGGCGCTCATAGGTGACGATCCCCAGGTGCTCGCTCATGCCGTACTCCGCCACCATGCTGCGGGCCAGGTCGGTCGCCCGCTGCAGATCGTTCTGGGCGCCGGTCGAAATCTCGTTGAAGACGATCTCCTCGGCGCAGCGGCCGCCCAGCAGCACCGCCAGCTTGTCGAGGAGCTCGCTCTTCGACATCAGGAAGCGGTCCTCCGTGGGCCGCTGCAGGGTGTAGCCCAACGCCGCGATGCCGCGGGGGATGATCGACACCTTCTGCACCGGGTCGGCGTGCCGCACGGCGCTCGCCGCCAGCGCGTGCCCCGACTCGTGGTAGGCGACGGTGCGCTTCTCCTGCTCGTTGAGGCGGCGCGATTTCTTCTCCAGGCCGGCCACGATGCGCTCGATGGCCTCCTCGAAATCGGCCATCGCCACCGCCGGTTTCTCCTTCCGCGCCGCCAGGAGGGCGGCCTCGTTCACCACATTCGCTAGGTCGGCCCCCACGAAGCCAGGCGTGATGCCCGCCAGGGCGCGGAAATCGACGTCGGGGCCGAGGGTGATGGGTTGCGCGTGCACCTCGAGAATCTGCTGCCGCCCCAGGAGGTCGGGCCGATCGACGAGGACGTGGCGGTCGAAGCGGCCCGGGCGCAACAGGGCGGGGTCGAGGATCTCCGGCCGGTTCGTGGCCGCCAGGATGATCACCCCGGCCTCGGTGGAGAAGCCGTCCATCTCGACGAGGAGCTGGTTCAACGTCTGGTCGCGTTCGTCGTGGCCCCCCATGGGATTGAGTGCCCGCACCTTGCCGAGGGCGTCGAGCTCGTCGATGAAGATGATGCAAGGCGCCTTCGTCTGCGCCTGCTGGAAGAGGTCGCGCACGCGCGCCGCGCCGACGCCCACGAACATCTCGACGAACTCCGAGCCGCTGAGGCTGAAGAAGGGCACGCTCGCCTCGCCGGCGACCGCCTTGGCGAGCAGCGTCTTGCCGGTGCCCGGCGGGCCGACCAGCAGCACCCCCTTGGGGATCTTGCCACCCAGGCGCCGGAAGCGCTCAGGGCTGCGCAGGAACAGCACTACCTCCTCGAGTTCGGCCTTGGCCTCCTCGATGCCGGCCACGTCCTTGAAGGTCACGCCGGTCGATTTCTCGACGTAGACCTTCGCTTTGCTGCGGCCGATGCTCATCAGGCCGCCGGCCCCCGCCGTGATGCGTTTCAACAGGAAGCTCCAGATGAGGAGGAAGAGGATGATCGGCACCACCCAGCCCAGGACCGACTTCAGCCAGGTGTTCTCGTAGCGCCCGGCAAAGCGCACCCCGGCTGCCTCCAGCTCGGCGGCGAGGTTGGGATCATCCACCCGCACCGTGGCGAACCGCCGCAGACCGTCCTTGTCCCGCTCCAGGCGCGCTGCCTTCTCGGCAGGCAGGAGCGTGGCGAGCGCCTGCGAGCGCACCTTGCCGCTGAGGATCGCCGTGCCGATCTCCACCTCGACGACGCCGTGCTCCTTGACGAGCTTCTTGAAGTCGCTGTAGTCGAGGGTCTCGATCTGCGGGGCGGAGACGAGGGCATGGGCCGCGAAGAGCGCCGCCAGCGCCAGCACGAAGTACCAGAGTGAGAACTGATGGTGCTTCTCCAACCTCTCCACTCCTCTCGATTCGCGGCAGGTGGCTCAGGCGGTGCCTGGGCTGCCGCAGAGGGTAGGCGAGACCCCGGCGCTCCGCGCGAGACGTCCGTGCCGGGCCTGCCGCTGCTACTCCGCTCCTGGCATGCGGAAGCGTCGCAGGCGCAGCGAATTGCTCACCACCGACACGGAGCTGAAGGCCATGGCGAGCGAGGCGAACATCGGGTTCAACAGGACGCCGAAGAACGGGTAGAGCACACCGGCGGCGATGGGAATGCCGGCGCTGTTGTAAGCGAAGGCCCAGAAGAGGTTCTGCTTGATGGTGCGCAGGGTGGCGCGGCTGAGCGTGATGGCCGCGGCCACGCCGCCGAGGTCGTCGCGGATGAGGGTGATGTCGGAGGCCTCCATGGCGATATCGGTGCCGGTGCCGATGGCGATCCCCACGTCAGCCTGCGCCAGGGCCGGCGCATCATTGATGCCGTCGCCGACCATCGCCACCTTGCGCCCCTCCGCCTGCAGCTTCTGGATGGCCGCGGCCTTGCCGTCGGGGAGGACTTCCGCGAGGACCTCATCGATTCCCGCCTGGCGGGCGATGGCTTCTGCGGTGGAGCGCGCATCGCCGGTGAGCATGACGACGCGCAGCCTGGCGCGCCGCAGGGCGCGCACCGCCGCCACCGACGTCTCGCGCAGCGTGTCGGCTACCGCGATGAGACCCGCCGGCGCGCCGCCTACCACCACGTACATGCTCGTCTTCCCCTCCTGGGCCAGCTTCAGGGCCTGGGTGCTGGAGGTGGCGACGTCGATGCCGAGATCCTCCATCATCGCGCGGTTGCCGAGCGCCACGCTCTTCCCGGCGATGGTGGCGGTGATGCCGCGGCCGGGCCACGCCGCGAACTCCTCCGGGGCCGGCAGATCCAGCTCGCGCTCGCGGGCCCGCGCCACGATAGCCGCGCCCAGGGGGTGCTCGGAGCCCTGCTCGGCGGCGGCGGCGAGGCGCAGCACCTCGTCCTCATCATAGCCCTGGAACGAGATGATATCGGTGACTTCCGGCTTGCCCTTTGTCAGCGTGCCGGTCTTGTCCAGGACGATGGTGTCGAGTTTGCACGCTGTCTCCAGGCTCTCGGCGCTCTTGAAGAGGATGCCGTTCTCCGCCCCCTTGCCGCTGCCCACCATGATCGCCGTCGGCGTGGCCAGCCCCAGGGCGCACGGGCAGGCGATGATGAGCACCGCGATGAAGTTCAAGAGGGCGAACGTGAAGGCCGGATCGGGCCCGGCGAGCCACCAGACGCCGAGGGTCACGAGGGCGAGTGCGATGACGATGGGGACGAAGACCGCCGCGATCGTATCCGCCAGCCGCTGGATCGGCGCCTTCGAACCCTGCGCCTGCTCGACGAGTTTGATGATCTGCGCCAGGGCGGTCTCGGCGCCGACGCGCGTGGCGCGGAAGGTGAGGCGTCCCGTTTGGTTCACGGTGGCGCCGATGACCTCATCGCCGGCATGCTTCTCCACCGGGATGCTCTCGCCGGTGAGCATCGACTCATCAATGGCGGAGGCGCCGTCCAGGACGATGCCATCGACGGGCACCTTCTCGCCCGGCCGCACCACGACCACGTCGCCCACCTGCACCGTCTCGATGGGCACGTCCTCCTCGCGGCCGTCGCGCAGGATGCGGGCGGTCTTCGCCCGCAGGCCCATGAGCTTCTTGATGGCCTCCGAGGTCTGCCCCTTGGCGCGCGCCTCGAGCAGCCGGCCCACGAGGATGAGGGTGATGATCACCGCGGCGGTGTCGTAGTAGACGTGCACCTCGCGGCCGGCGGTGACGAGCCGCGGCCAGAACGTCGCCACGGCGCTGTAGACGAAGGCCGCCGAGGTGCCGACGGCGATGAGGGTGTTCATGTCGGCGCTGCCGTGGCGGAGCTGCTTGAAGAAGCCGGCATAGAACTGCCAGCCGCACCAGAACTGCACCGGCAGGGTGAGGAGGAAGTAGGCGAGGAAGAGCTGCGCCTCCGGCACGGCGGCAAGGCCAGGAATCCTGCCGCGGAACGTTTCGACGAGGAGGAGGGCGGAGAGCACCGCGCCGACGGCGACCTTGCGCTTCAGGGTGGCGATCTCGCGCTGCCGCGCCTGGCGTTCGTGATCGACCAGGGCGGCCTCGTCGAGGACCTCGCGGGCGCCGTAACCGGCCGCCTCGACGGCGCGCACCAGCTCCGCCGCCGTCACGCTCCCCGGCAGCAGGCGCACGGCGGCGCGCTGCGTGGCGAGGTTGACGGTCGCCGAGGTCACCCCATCGAGGCGACGCAGAGCGCGCTCCACCGCGTTCACGCAGCTCGCGCAGGTCATCCCCTGGATGCTCAGGCTCACCTCGGCTTGCGGCACCTCATAGCCTAGCCCTACAATGGTCTCGGCGAGGCGCTGGGGGTTCGTCTGCCGCGGATCATAGACGAGGCTCGCCTTCTCCGCCGCGAAATTGACGTTCGCCCGGCTCACCCCAGCGGCTTTGCCCAGGCCGCGCTCGATGGTCGCCGCGCAGCTCGCGCAGCTCATCCCCTTCACGGAGAGGTCGAGCTGCCGCAACGCGGCGGGGGTGGGGGGGAGAGCGGCGGCTGCCTCGGCCCCGTCGCCGCCGGCATGCGCCGTTGCCGCGGCGTCGGACGCTCCAGCGGCGCCCTCGCCGTTGAGGTACTGGACGGGGTCGCGCGCGAAGGCGTCACGGCACCCGGGGTTGCAGAAGTAATAGGTCGCGCCGTCGTACTCCATCCTGGCTGCTGCGGCATGCTCAGCCACGGTCATGCCGCAGACGGGATCACGTGCCATGGGCGAACCCTCCTGGGGAAGAGCCAAGCAAGGAAAAACCACCGGCGGCCGCTCCCCCCAATATAGGATACCCCCCCACCCCATGTCAATGGGGCGGAGGCGGGGGAGGAACCCAAGGGGCCGGAGGAGGTCATGCCCTGTCCGGCAAGGAGGCCCCCCTCTTGAGTATCGCGCCTCAGGGGAGGCGCCGCAAGCCTCCCCCGGCTGTTCCCCCGCCGCGTCGGCCTGAACCAGGAGGTCGACGGCCGGAGGGCGTCGCGGCGGCGGGACAACGGCGGCAGAATCGATGGGACGAGGCACGGGACCGTGTCGTTCCGTGCAGGGAGAGCAAGGATGGAACTCGATCCCCTAACCCTTGCGGTGATCAAGGGCGGCCTCGAGCAGGTGGCCGAAGAGATGGACCTGACGCTGCGGCGCTGCGCCTTTTCGCCGGTGATCTCCGAGTCGTGCGATATGGCCAACGGCATCTACACCGCCCACGATGGCGAGGTGATCGTCCAGGGCCCGAAAGGGTTGCCGGTCTTCGTGGCGATCATGCAGTTCGCGGTGAAGGTGGTCATGGAGGAGGCCGGCGCCGGCGGTCTGGCGCCGGGTGACATCTTCATCCTCAACGATCCGGCCTCCGGTGGCAGCCACCTCAACGACATGAAACTGGTGCGGCCGGTCTTCCATGACGGCAAGCTCTTCGCCATGCTCGCCAACACCGCGCACTGGATCGACCTGGGGGGCAATGTGCCGGGGAACTTCGGCGTGCGCGCCAGCGAGATTTTCCAGGAGGGGTTCCGCCTGACGCCGGTGAAGATTTACGCTGCCGGCGTGCTCAACGAGGCGCTGCTCGAGACGATCCTGGCGAACACGCGCGTGCCGCAGTGGTGCTACGGCGATCTGCAGGCACAGGTGAACGCCCTGCTCGTCGGCGAGCGCCGCCTTGGGGTGCTCATCGAGCGCTACGGGGCCGACCTCCTGCAGGCGGCGATCGCCGAGCTGCGCCGCCGCGCCGAGCAGCAGATGCGGGCCGCCATCGCCGACATTCCCGACGGCACCTACCGATTCAGCGATGGCCTCGATAACGACGGCGTGGAGGACCGCCCGCTCACCATCGTCCTGGCCCTGGAGGTACGCGGCAACGAGATGAGCCTCGACTTCACCGGCACCTCGCCGCAGGCGCAGGGAACCGTCAATGTGTCGCTGAGTACGGCGATCTCGAGCGCCTACGTGGCCATCAAGCACGTCTTCCCGCACGTCCCCCTGAACGGCGGCTGTTTCGCACCCATCACGTTCACCATTCCTCCCGGCAGCCTCCTGCATCCGGGGGAGGCGAGCGCGGCGGGGGGGTACAACGAGACGGCCATGCGCATCATCGACGTGGTGCTGGGGGCGCTGGGGCAGGCGGTGCCGAAGCAGGTGCCCGCCGCCTGCTTCTCGACGCTCAACGCCATCCTGATCAGCGGCCGGCATGCGCGGCGCGGCCGCTACGTGATGTTCAGCTTCACCGGCGGCGGCAACGGCGCGGCGGCGACCCTCGACGGTCTGACGCACTGCAACGCCGCTGTCGGCATGGCGCGCAGCCAACCCTGGGAAATCATCGAGCACCTCTACCCCGTGCTCTACCACCAGGTGGCGCTGCGGGTCGACTCGGCCGGCGCCGGCCGCCAGCGGGGCGGCTTCGGGGCGATCTACCGCTACGAGCTGCGTGACGGCCCGGCGGTCGCCTCCATCCTGGGGGATCGCAGCCGGCGCGGGCCGTTCGGCGTGCACGGCGGCCAGCCGGGAGCCACGAGCCGGGTGCGCTTCCTGCGGCGCGGCGGCGTCTACGAGCCGCCGCTCGGCACGAAGGACGAGCACATCGCGCTGCAGGCGGGCGATATCATCGAGCTGCAGACGCCGGGTGGCGGCGGCTATGGCGATCCACGCCAGCGCAGCCGCGCGGCGATCACGCGCGACCTGGCCCGCGGCTACCTGACGCTCGAGGCGGCGCGGCGAGAGTATGGGTACAAAGGATAAGAGCCGAAGGGAAGGGTGAAGCGGGGTGACAGAAGTTGAAGGGAAGCTGTGGGAGTAGGAGCGCGGGCGCTCCGTGGGTTGATGAAGCGCGACGAAGTGGCAATGGGTTTCACGGCGGCAGGGAGCGGGGTGGCGCGGGCGTGCGAGGCGGCGCAAGCGTGCCACGCTGCGCCTCGCCGCCCGCAAAAGCGGGCATGCGGCGTGCGGGCGTCCCGCCCGTACTGCGCCGCCGCTGGGGGTCGCTGCGGGCAAGATGCCCGCGCTCCGAATCATCACCTCCACGCTCGCGACGAAGGCGGACGACGCCCCGGCCGGGGCGGGGGGGACGGCGGCAGCTCAGTCTCGATCTCTTTGATGGTGAGCTTCAGCTCGCCGAATGCTTCCCGGTTCTCCTCGATAAGCTGGCGCATGGCTTGGCTGAGGGTCTGGAGCTGGGAGAGGCAGAAAGCCTTCACGCTGGCATCGGTGCTGTCCATGTATTGATCGAGGAGGAGGCGGTAGTCGTGGCCCAGGCGGGTGATGCGCTCCGCGACGGAGCGCGGCACGAAGATGCTCCGCAGAGAGCGGTAGAGATGCCGCCAGCTCTCGAGGTTGGCGATGAGGTCATCATTGCGGGAGTGCATAGGGGCAAGGTAAGCGAATAAAAAGCAAAAGTCAACCTCGCATACCTCTCCCCTGCACCTGACTCGCCGCAACGGCGCGTGATGGGGCGACGGAGGGGGTGCGGCGATGGGCGTGGCGTCTGCCCCTGGGCGAGCCGCCGAACAACTCGCGGCGTGAGGGGAGGGGGGCAGCGATTCCCTAGGAAGGACCTTGCACCACTTCCGCGTCCAACGCCTCGAATTGGTGGCGGAATTTCTCCGCGACAACTTTAAAGCGCCGCGGCGCGGAAGACCGTCGCGGGCGCGATGCGCTCGCCGTAAAAGTCGGCCTCCAGGGCGCGCATTGCCTCGTCGCTCAGCGGCTTCAGGTACTGCTCGTTGCGCTGCCAGATCTCGAGGATGCGCACGCGCTTGATGCGCTCGCGCAGCGCGTCGAACTCCTCGCGTGAGGGCAGGTCGCGCATAAGGGCGTGGATGGTCTCCGGGCCGTGGTGCAGCTCGTCCGCGGCGATGCGGCGCTCGATCTCGACCAGCCGCCGGCTGAACTCGTCGCTGACGGGAATTCTGCTCTGTGCCCAGTGCCAGCTCACCGCGCCCCCTTCGCCGCAGGCGCGGATGAGTGCGGCGCCCCAGGCGGAGCTGGCCTCGCAGAGCGCGGCGCGCTCGGTGAAGCAGGCATAGTTATGCGGCCAGCGCTCGTGCGTCCGGCGGTAGTCGCCGTATCCCAGCAGCGCATAGGCTTTCGGCGGGCAGTACTCGTACATGTCAGCGATCGGGCAGGGTTTCCCCTCGAGGCGCCAGGTGAGGAGTTCCAGGTAGGCTTCGTAGTGCTCCGCCTCTTCCAGGGCGTCCTGGAGCGACTTGCGCAGCTCGGCGGAGGAGCCGTGCGGTGTGGCGCCGAGGCAGCGCCGCGCATGCATGACGACGGCGCCATACTCCTTGCCCGCCTGCAAGGCCAGCCAACTCACGTCGCGCTGCCAGGTGCGCGCCGCGGCATACGCCAGCACCACCTGCCGCATGGTCGCGGCGCCGCGATCGAGGATGAGCAGAAGCTCCTCCTTGACCTGCTGCTGCTCAGCGCTCAAGCTCTGCTCGCTCGGGCTCTTCACCATTCCACCTCCCTGTCTACCTTTGCGTGGTGCGTGGTGCGCCTACCAGCGACGCTCCATACCCGAGGATCGCCCGACGATGCAGGGTAGCAAGGGGAGGACGAGGCGGCAACGCTGCGGTGGGGTGGAACGAGGCGATCCAATCGAGCGGGAACGGCAGCCGCGCCCGCGAGCGGGAAGCAAACGCTTCCGCGAAGCACGCAGCGGCTGCATTTCGGCTGCGGTGGGGCAGCGCCGCAGCGGTGAGCTAATTGGACCCTGGGGCCTTGCTCTCCGTGTCCGGGAAGGTTCGGATGACGCGTTCAGTCCCCAACCGCGCCAGCGTGTCACTGCGTTGCCAGACCGCGCCGCCGCGCAGGAAGCGCCCCATCTTCAAGACGTTATCGAAGAGAGCCTCCTGCGTCTCGGCGTAGTGAGCCTGCCAGAGCACCATGCCGTCGCGCAGGCTGATGAGGAGCGCCCCGTAGCTCACCGCGGCCGGGCTGTCGACCGCCAGGGGGCCACCCTCGCGGTCACGATACAGGTAGACGATGCCGGTCAGGACGGCGTCGATCGTTCCCAGCGCTTCCGGCACAAGCTCCTCGCCCTGCTTGTCCGTCGGGCGTGCGGCCCCGGCGGCGGCCTCGGCATTCCCCTGGGCCTTCAGCGCCCGGCTTAGGCGCCGCTGCACGACTTTCTTGATGGCTTCAAGGCGTTCCGGCGGCAGCGCAATCCCGACCTCAGCCCGGCGGAGCTCCGGCAGGGTCTCGCCGGTGCCGCTCTCCGGCGGCAAGAGGTGGAGGGAGCGGTTGTTCCGCAGCTCGTTGTAGATGAACTGCGCCACCTTCTCGCCGGCGACGGGGTCGTCGCTCTCGTTGGCGAAGGGGAGCACGGCGATGCGCTGGAAGGCATAGTCGTGAATGCGCGTCACCCAGGCGGCCCGCACATTGGAAAGCTCCTTGGTGCGCAGGTGACGCTCAGCAAGCGCCATCCCCGAGACGCTCACCACGGCGAGCAGCGCGGCAAGGAGACTCAGCACCTGGAGCCGCGGACCGGTCGCAGGGAAGGGCTGGGAGACGAGGTGCGGCGTTCTCAAAGGGGCATGTCCTTTCTTCACCTTCCGGCTGAAGGCTCGGCGGAGAGGTCGCAAAACCCTAGCGTACGGGGACCGAGGCACGAAATCAAGCAATTCTCCCGAAAATACCGCCCTGCCGATGCCGCAATAACTCCTGTTTCCACGCGCGCGGCGACCTCACTCCGGCCGCCACGGCTCGGCGTGGGGGAGAAGCGCAGCGGCGCGCCGATTTCCTAGCTCGGCAGAGATGGTTCCTTAACGTATAGTATGCGCATCCGCCCCTCAGGAGTCCATAAGGTTGGTCCCTCGGAGAGCATTCGGGCCGCGGCGCGCAAGGATGCGCCGGCCACTCTCAGGATGCCGCCGTAGGGAGGGGCAGGGAGGAGAGGTTCCCCAGGCATGTTCCACTTACTCTTGAGGCTCTACCAGCGTCTTTCCAGAACCCAGCGCCGGAGGATCCAGGCCTTGCTGGGGCCCTACCGGGGCGAGCCCATCAAGGTGGTCAAGACGCATCACCGCGCGGGGTTCAGGATGCTCATGCCGCAGGAGGCGCTGCTCGGCAACCTCTTCCTCGTCGGCGGCACCTTCCGCTGGGAGGAGGAGGAGACGGAGATCGTCCTGCAGCATCTCTCGCCCACCGACGTGTTCGTTGATATCGGGGCGAACACCGGCTACTACACGCTCCTCGCCCAGGCGCGCTGCCGCCGCGTTTATGCGTTCGAGCCCGGCAAGCAGTTCTTCCGCGAGCTCCTGGCGAACCTGAGCCTGAATGATGGAGCCAACGTCACGGCGCTGAACTACGGGCTCTTCAGCGGCGCCCATGAAGCCTACCTGAAGGTGAGCCGGGGCAAGCTGATCTTCCCGGCGGCGGCTTCGGTGAAGCAGAGCGACCTCGAGGCGATCAACAGGCGCGATGCGAACTTCGAGAAGATCGACCTGCGCGTCTTCGATGAGGTGCGCGAGGAGCTCGGGATTCCGAAGGTGGATTTCTTGAAGGTGGACGTGGAGGGCGCGGAGATCGATGTGCTGCTGGGAATGCGCCGCACGCTCAGCGAGGAGCATCCGAGCATCCTTCTCAGCGTGCATCCCTCGAAGCTGACGACATTTGGACGGCGGAATGACGACCTCTTCGATCTCCTGCGGAAATTCGGCTACGAGTTCCGCGCTATCAGCGGCATCGAGGAGGAGGTCGTCCAGCCTTCCTACACGTTGAACTCTACGTTGTTCTGTTGGTAGGCGCCGCTGCCGGCGAGGAGCCGGGCGAGGTCCGCGTGGCCCCATGGCGCGGGCGCGGCGCAACGCCCCCTCCCGGCTCCACGGTGGAGGTTCGGCGGTGGAGTGCGACTGCTGCGGGCGGAAATCCGCCGGGGACGAACCCTACGCAGGCTGGCTGCGGGAGTACTTCGCGGCGTACTACGAGACGATCTGCTCGCAATGTGGGCAGATGTTGGAAGCGGAAGCGCACGACCTCCTCGAGGAGTTCGCCAAGCGCATGTACCTCGGTCAGAAAACCGCCGACCTCCTCAGGGACTGCACCTGCGCGGCGTGCGGGCAGAGCTTCGCCAGCACGGAGCGCCTCGGCGCCTGCTGCCCGCGCTGTGGGACATGGAAGGAGGTGAGGCGGGGCGGCTCGTGACATGCCCTGAACCGCCACGATGCCGCTTGTGGGGCGGCGCACGAAGCCGGTGAGGAGGCGGCGGCGCGGGGAAACAGCCGATCCCTCGCAGCCGCTGGCGGCGCCGCGCCTGGGTCAGGGCAGGTGGAGCCGGGCACCCTCCGCCCTCACGACCGCCGCATCCACCAGGGCTTGATGCCGAAGTCCTGCGCCATGACGCCGGCCGCGTTGTACCCCGGCGCGGCGGTGATGCCCCCCTGGGGATGACAGGAACCGCCGCAGAGGTAGAGGCCCTCGATCGGCATGCGGTAGTGCGACCAGCCGGGGAAGGGCCGGAAAAAGCCCATCTGATCCGGCCCCACGGAGCCGTGCAGCTTCGCCCCCCGGAACATGCTGGGGGTGGTGCGCTCGATGTCCAGCGGCGAGTAGACGTAGCGGGCCAGGATGTTGTCCCACGTCATGTTCGGCGCGTAGCGGCGCCAGAGCGCCTCTATCTGGTCGGCGTAGTCCTCCTTCACCTCGTCCCACTTCTCCGGGCCGTCCTTCAACTGGTAGGTGGCGAACTGCCAGGCAAAAGCGGTGTGTTTGCCGGGCGGAGCCTGGGTGGGATCGTGGATGGTGGGACAGATCGAGTAGCCGCTGAGGTGCGGCGAGGGGACGCCGGCCTTGATGTCGTTGAAAAGGAGCTGCAAGTCGAGCAGCGACTCCATGCCCCAAGCGACGAAGGCCGAGCTGTGGATGGCCGGGTTGTTCTCGGCCGCCACGTAGCGCGGCGGCTCGTTCAGGGCGTAGTGCGTCGTAAAGAGCGTCATCAGGTCGGGCTGGTAGTGCTCCACGTCGTGGGCGAAGCGCTCGCCGGCGATCTCCTCGATGGTCTCCCTGCCGATGAGATCGAAGAAGGTGGGGAGGGGCGTGGTATTGGAGGCGATCCCCTTGCGGGCCGCAATCTCGTTCCCATCCTCGAGCCGCACGGCCACGGCCCGGCGGTTGCGCACGAGGATCTTCTGCACGCCGGCGTTGCGCAGCACCGTGCCGCCGTGGGCCTCGACGCAGCGGGCGAGCGCCTCGGCCAGGCTGCGCGAGCCGCCCTCGGCGATGCCCACGGGGGCGTGCAGGCCGTAAAGGAGCACCAGCGTCATGATGCCGGTGCCGTAGAGGTCCCCGGGGTTCGAGCCCTGCGTCCCCATCATCAGCAGCCAGAGCTTCACCCTCTCGTTCTCGAAGTTCTCGTTGCAGAAGACGAAGGGCGAGGCCTGCATGTACTTCAACACGCGCCGGCCGTTCTCCGTCTGCTCCAGGGGGGCGGAGACCTTCGACGGCGGCAACGGCGGGTTGTACCAGGCCGCCTGCACCAGCGCCGTCACCCCCTTGAAGGTGGCGTAGATGTCCTGGTAGCTCTTGGCGTCCTTCTTGGAGAACTTCTCGATATCGGCGAGGGTGCGGCGGTAATCGCGGTAGAGGCCGATGCTGGAGCCATCCTCGAAGACCATGCAGTAGACGGGATCGGGATAGACGTAGCGCAGGCCGTACTTGTCGAGCTCGAGCGGCTGGAAGATGCGCTCGCGGTTGAGCCACGTGTGCGCCATGGAGTGGAGGTTATGCTTGAACCCCGGCAGGGTCATCTCCTCCGTCGAGCACCCCCCGCCGATGTTGTGGCGCTTCTCCAGGACGAGCACGCTCAGCCCGGCCTTCGCCAGGAAGGCGGCGCAGACGAGGCCGTTATGGCCGCCGCCGACAACAATGACATCGTACGCGCTTTCCATCATCGGTTCCCTTTACCCTCGCCCCCCGGGAGCCCACGCCTCACGAGTCCGCCGCAAGGACGCCTCGGCCCGGTTTCCGTTCGAGTTCGATGTTAGCGGCTCTTTTTGCCGCAGACGATGAAGTAGTAGTCGTAGAGATCGACCTCGCGCGGCTCCAGGAACCCTGCCGCCGTCATCTCGCTCTGCACCGTCGCGACTTCGAGGCGGTGCTCGAGTGGCGGGCCGCTGGGCGTCTCCTTCTTCCGCCAGTCTAGGTTGATGAACTGCCCTCCAGGTCTCAGGAGGCGGTGGATTTCGGCGAGCATGGTGGCGCGGTCGTCGAGCTCGTGGTAGACGCAGCTCATGAGGACCACATCCATCGAGCCGTCGGTGAGGGGAACCCTCGATTCCTCCGAGAGGAGCGGCTCGACGTTGGTGATTCCTGCTTCCTGCATCTCGTCCCGCAACGCCTCGAGCATCTCCGGCGAGATGTCGGCCGCGTAGACTCTGCCAGCCGCACCGATGTGGCGCGCCAGGGGAATGGTCCAGAAGCCCACGCCGCAACCGACGTCGAGGATGGTGCTCCCCGGCGCGATGGAGAGGCTGGCCACGAGCTGTTCCGGCGGCATGTTCTTGAGACGTTCCGGCGCTTTCAGGCGCTCGCGATTGCGGATATCAAACTTTCTATTCATGATTCGCTCCGGCGTGCGTGGGCGTGGTGAGATGCAAGAAGACACACTCCGCCGCGGCGATGCTCACAGCGCGCCGACGCAAACGCGCCGAGCATGCCGCGGCCGGTATGATAGCAGAGTTGCCCGCCGCCCGGAAGCGCGCCCGACGTGGCGCCTGCGTTGCCCTTCGCGGGCGGCCGCGATCGCCGGACTCCGCCCGCCGCGGTCTCCTTGCCCGCGCGCCGCAACCGACGGCGTCGCCGGCCCCGGCGCTCCCGTCGCCGCGTCGTTTGACCGCCGTCAAACCCTGTTGCTATCATCACCGCCTGACCCGGGGGGGAGCGCCCCGGGGGTGGAACACGGTGCTCCACCTTCCTGCTGCTCCGCATGCCGCATGATGCCTGCCTGGTCGGGGCGGCTGGGCGGTTTGATGAGCGCTGCGCGCCCGATCGCGAGCCTGGGAGTTACTCCACCATGGTGATTTACTGGCAGCTCTTCCTTTCCGTCTTGAAAATTGGCATCTTCGGCTACGGCGGCGGCCCCTCGATGATCCCCCTCCTGGAGAAGGAGGTGGTCGATGTGCACCGCTGGCTGTCGCAGGCGGAGTTCGTCGATGCGCTGGCGATGGGCAACTCCCTGCCGGGACCGATCATCGTGAAGATGTGCGGCTACATTGGACTGAAGGTGGCCGGCTGGCCGGGGGCCGCCATTGGCGCCATCGGCGTCTTCCTCCCCTCAATGATCGCCATGATGATCTTGGCAAAGCTCTTCTTCGCCTACAAGGACCTGCCGCAGGTGCAGGCAACATTCAAGGCGGTCCGGCCGGCAATTGTGGCGCTCGTCTTCATCGTCGTCGTCGATATCTTCCCCTCCAGCGTCAAGAACTGGCACACCGGCCTCATCGTCGTCGTCACCTTCATCGTCATCTATTTCCTCAACCTCCATCCAGCCCTGGCCATCCTTGGCGCGGCGATCTTCGGCATTCTCGTCTACTGAGCCCGCCTCCGCGCCGGCCGCGGGGCAGGGGGGCGGCCAGGTCAGACGCGCTCCCCCGCTCCGAACAAGGCCACATCCTTCAAGCGCGGCAACACCGTGATGATGAAGACCAGAAGGGCAAGGAGGACAATCCCCACCGAGGTCCCGAAGACCACGGGGATGCTGGCGGCGGCGGCGATCGCCCCGACCATCCAGGCCCCCAGGATGCCCCCCAACCCGTAGGCCGAGGCGGTGAAGAGCCCCTGACCGCTGGCGCGCAGCTCATCGGGGACCAGGCTCTGGATGAGCGTGACGCTGCCGACGTGGAAAGCGCCGAACGTGAGACCGTGGAGCGACTGGGCCGCAACCAGGACGCCCGGGTTCGTGGCGGTGGCGAAGAGGAACCAGCGCAGCACCGCGGCGCCCATGGCGAGCAGGATCAGGGCCTGCACCCCGGCCCGGCGCACGATGCGCCCCGAGGTCATGAGCACCGCCACCTCGCAGATCACGCCCAACGACCACGCCACGCCGATGATGCCGCGCGACACCCCGAGGCTGTCGAGGTAGATCGAGTAGAAGGTCACGTAGCCGGCATGGCTGAGCCGCATGAGGAAGGCGGTGGCAAGGTAGATGACGTAGGTGCGGTTGCCGAGGAGGCGGCCGAGCGACCGACCGCCGGCACTGCTCTGGAGCTGCGGCGAAGCCGGCAGGAGCGCGGCGCAGGCGGCCGCGCCGAGTCCGGACAGCAGCATGCTGGTGGAAAGCACCGGCGTGCCCCAGCGCTCGAAGAGCTGCCCGATCACCAGGACGCTGAGGATAAATCCGAAGGAGCCGAACATACGAATGCGGCCATAGTCTCCGCCGCGCAGCTTCAGGTGCTCAAAGGTGATGCTCTCCAGGAGCGAGCCGGTGGGGCTGCGGAAGAAGCAGAAGATGGAGAGCCCCAGGAGCACCAAGCCAAAGGGATGCAGACGAGCGAGAAAGAGGAAGGCCAGGGCGCTGCCGGCCGAGGCGAGCACCACGAAGTGCTTCTTCGTGCCGCTGCGGTCCGCGGCCTGGGTCCAGAAGGCGGGGGCGAGGGTGATGAAGAGCGGCAACACGGAAGCCAGCACGCCGATCTGCGCGTTCGTCATCCCGAGGTCGCGGAAATGGATGGGGAGGTAGGGCATGAACGTGCCAAGCGCGAAGAAGTGCAGGAAGTAAAGCGACCGGAGCATCTGCGTCGTCCAATCTGGGAGTGGGGGTGGGCGGCCATCCTCGTGAGAGGTGCTGGAGGAGCGGCGTCGAGACGTGACGCCGCCGCGCCGGGCTCGCAGGAGGCGCCGCCGACCTCGGGCCCGGGCTGGAGAACGGGCGATCGCCGGCGACCTTCCTCGAGGGTGCTCCGTGCCGGAAGCCTAGCGGCATTCCTGGCGGCGCGAGAGAGGACAATGCCTCCCCTGGCACGGCACGGAGGAGATCGCGGCGGCAGGCAGGGACCATGTGCCACGATTTCGGGACGAGGCACGGGGTGGGGAACGAGGGTGGTCTGTCGCGGTAAACCCGCCCTTGCCCCGCCGCCGGGGCCGTCTCGCGGACCAGAAGCTCATCCGCCGATGAGGCGTAGGGTACGGCGAAATCCATCTGCGATACAACAGAGAGCCTCTCTGGTCAAAGAGCGGAGCGCCGGCGCCAAAGGGGGCGGCGCACTGCGGGGACCGACGCTCCCTCGGCGCGACGGCGCGAGGCGTGCAAGAAGATCCGCCTTGGCCAAGAGGGACGAATGGGGTACGTTGTTCCCAGGACCGTGCGGGTGCTCTGATGCTACGTCTGCCGCAGGCTTCGGCGGGCGGCGCAGCTCAGCCGTGCGAAAGCCTTGCCGCTGCCGCGCCACGCCGCCGTCGGCAAGGCGGTCTCGCGCCCGCCCCCTGCTCCGCGAAGGTGGAACGATGAGCCCGCAGCCCCTGTTGAGCATCGAGCAGGTATCGAAGCACTTCGGCGGCGTCCGGGCGGTGCATGCCTGCTCCCTAACGTTGCCTCCCTCCGAGCACGGCAGGGGCCCTTCCGCGACCACGAGCGACTCCGCCGCCGCGGCGGCGGGCGACGCTGCCGGGGCGCTCTCCGAGGCGTCCCCTGCGTCGGCTGCCGGTGGCATCTTCGGCCTCATCGGGCCGAACGGCTCGGGCAAGACCACGCTCTTCAACCTCATCACCGGCCTCTATCGCATTGATGCCGGGCGCATTCGCTTCCGGGGCAGGCGCATCGACGGGCACAAGCCGCACCAAATTGCCCGCGCCGGCATTGCCCGAACGTTCCAGATCATCCGCGTTTTCCCGGAGCTGACGGCGTTCGAGAACCTCCTCGTGGCGACCGATGATCACCGCGCGGAAGCGACGCGCGACCAGGCCGAGGAGCTGCTGGAACTGGTCTCGCTGGCGCACCTGCGGAACGAGTATGCGGCAAACCTCTCGTACGGCCAGCAGAAGCTCCTGGAGTTTGCGCGCTGCTTGATGCGCGATCCACGGCTCATCCTCCTGGATGAACCGGCCGCCGGCGTGAATCGCACCCTCCTCAATTCCCTCATCGAGCACATCGCGCGGCTCAGCCAGCGCGGCAAGACGATCTTCATCGTCGAGCACGATATGAAGGTCGTGATGGAGCTCTGTGACAGCGTCTTTGTCCTCGACCAGGGAGAGCTCATCGCCCAGGGACCCCCCGCGGAAATTCAACGCGACGAGCGGGTCATCGCGGCCTACTTCGGCAGCTAGGACGTCTGGCGGTCAGCTCCGGCGCGCCTCCGGCCGGCCTCGACGTCTCTCCTGGGTGTGCAGACCTGGCTCGCTTTCTCCACCCTTCCTGGCGTGCGGTGCGAGCCGCTCCCGAGCCGCGCAGGGCGTGTCTCTCCCCGGCACCAGGCCGCCCCTTTCGTGCCGCCTTCGCTTGACAGGAAGCTGGAACTTGGTTGATATGAGCTGATTCGCGCGCGACCATCGCGGCCGCTGCTGAACCGAGCCCGGCCGGCGCGGCTTATGCCGGCGAGACGGTGAGGGCGGGCGCGGCGCGCCGGCGAGGCCGGCGCTCGTGCAAACCCGCGGCAGGAAGATCGTCAACCAGGTCACCGACCCACAGAGCGCACGGATGTGCCGTGCGTCTGGGCACGTCAAGCAGAACGAAGGGGGAAGAACCATGAAACTCCGCTCACTCGTGTTGGCTGGTCTGCTTCTGCTCATGCTGGGAGGGCTGCTGGCAGGGGCGCCGTCCCAGGCCGCGGCAATCCAGGGCGAGGAGATTCGCATCGGCTTCATCATCCCGCAGGCTGGACCGATCGGCTTCCACGGGCGCCAACAGATGCTGACGCTCGAGCTGGTTCAGGAAGACCTCGCCAAGCAGGGGAACATCGCCGGCCTGAAGCTGAAGCCGATCGTCTACGATAGCCAATCGAAGCCGCAGGAAGCCATCAATGCGGCGCGCCGTCTCATCGCGCGGGATAACGTGCTGGTCATCGTCGGGCCCTTCCTCTCTGCGGAGGCGGAAGTGACCTTCCCGGTCGTCAATCAGGCGGCGATTCCCATCATCTCCCCCTCCTCGGCGAAGCCGGGGATTGCGGCGAAGAACCGCCCCTGGACCTTCCGCACCGCCATCCCCACCAACATGCTCTATGAGAAGACCGTGAAGAAATGGGTGGCGGAGAAGAAGATCAAGAACGTCGTCGTCATTTACAACAACCAGGACGCGATTAACCGCGGCGATGGGGAGATGGTCTACCCCAGCCTGCTGGAGCCGCTGGGCGTGAAGATCGTCGACAAGGTGAGCCACCCAACCGCGGCATTTGATTTCTCCGCCCAGGTGACGCGGGCGATCTCGCACAAGCCCGATGGCATCGTCCTCTCCTCGCTGCCGGAAGAGAGCGGCCTGGTGATCCGGGAAGTGCGCCGCCAAGGGTTCAACGGGCCCGTGCTGGGCAATATCTCCTTCGAGCAGCGCGCCGTGGACAAGGCAGGCAAGCTCGCCGATGGCGCCTGGACGCAGCAGTCCTTCTGGACCGGCAGCTCGGATGCCCGCGTGCAGAACTTCGTGAAGCGCATCGTGGAACGCAGCGAACGCAACGTCAACCCGGCCCAGGAGTCGGCTGCCTTCTACGATGCCATCTTCATCCTCAAGAAGGTGATCGAGGAGGAAGGTATCACGAACGACCCCGCCAAGATCGATGAGGATCGCCGCAAGATTCGCGACGGGCTTGCGAAGCTGAAGGATTTCCCGGGCATCTCCGGAAAGACGACTATGAGACCAGATGGCGATGTCGACAAAGAGGCGGTGATGTTGAAGGTGGTGGACGGCAAGCTGGTGCCCATTCAGTAATGAGGCGTGGCGGCGGGGTGTGACTGCTGGGAAGCCTGGCGCGCAAGGGAGGCATGCCTCGCCACGCGTTTGGCGCGGCATGCGGCTCCGCCTGCAAAGTGAGATAGCGGTGTCGTCCTCCGATTGGTAGGGGGTTATTCCTGCTCGCCAGGGTAGAGGGACAGAAGGAGTCAGGGAAGCCGGGACGACCGCGCTGCATCGCGGTCCCTTCGTAGACGGAGGGGCGGCCTGGAGACAAAGGCAGGCGGACGGGTCCCCTTCCTCTCGGGCTAACTGAAGATCGCGCCACAAACGAGCCCCCAACCACGGCCGCTATGGCAAGGCCCCAGGACTGGGGTGGGGTGATGCACATAGGGGGAGCTCCCGGTGAAGCTCCCCCTTTTCTCAGAGAAGTGAGATGCTCGGGGCGCTTCCGCCGCGCTCCTTTTTACTTAAAGATGTCCGCCAAAAAGAGTTTCATCGCCTCCCAGGAGCGCGTCGCGGCTTGCTCGTGGTAGGCCAGGCCGCGTTCCGGCATGCGCGCCGCGGGATTGCTGAAGGCGTGCGTGGCGCCGCTGTAGATGTTCAACTGCCAGTCAACGCCGGCGCTGCGCATCTCCTCCTGGAACGCGGCGACGTGCGCCGGGGTCACGCTGCGGTCCTCGCTGCCGTGCAGGACGAGCACCCGCCCCTTGATGTTCTTGGCGTCCTGCGGGCGCTGCGTGGCCAGCGAGCCGTGGAAGGTCACCACACCCTTCAGGTCGGCGCCGCTACGCGCCAGCTCGAGGGCGACGCCGCCGCCGAAGCAGTAGCCCACCGCCGCGGTGCGCCGCGGGTCGGTCCGCTCGTGCCGCTTCAGCGCCTCCAGGGCGGCCTGGGCGCGCGCCCGCATGAGATCCACGTTGCCGCGGATGGCGCCGGCGAGCTGGCCAGCCTCCTGCGGCGTCGCGCCGCTCTTGCCCTTGCCGTACATGTCGAGCGCGAAAGCGACGTAGCCAAGCTTCGCCAGCTCCTCGGCGCGGTTCTTCGGGTAATCGACCAAGCCCCACCATTCGTGGACCACCAAGACGCCCGGTCGTTTGCCCTGGAAGTCCGTATCATAGGCGAGGTAGCCCTGGAGCAGCGTGTCACCCTGCCGGTACTCAACCGCCTCGGTGCGCAACGCGGCCTGAGCGCCGATGGACAGCAGCAGCACAAGCAGCGCAGCAGAAGCATAGCGCATGGGGTTCCTCCTCCACCTCGGGGGCGCGGCAGCGCCCGTCCTCAAAGCCTCTGTGACCTCTGGGGTTCGCAGTCATTCCGAAGCCGTCTCGGGGACGCGCCTACCACCTTGCCTCGCCTGGCGGCCTTGGCTCGCTGGCTTCCATTGCGGGAGCCGGGAGAAGCCCGCGACGCCCCGACTCGCGCCGCCGATGTTCGGCGAAATTTACTCTGACGCAACGTGGGAATCAACCGCAATCTGACGCCGCCGACGATGTTCCAGAAGGGGGCCCGGCCACGGGCGAGGTGCTCGGCGGAGCCGCCCACGCGGAGATGAACGTAGTCGTTGCGGCGACTGCTCTCCTGGGTGGAGGAAGGCTGCGACCGGCGAGGGAGGAGGTGAGGAAGGAGTTGCGTCGTCGCCCGCTTGGCGCTGTCCTCCTGCTCTGCTCCAGGCGCCGCCCGGGCTTCGTTTGGACCGGCGAGGCGAGGCTTCCGAGACTTCCCCTTGGCAAGCGAGGGGAAAGGTGGTATCGTGCATCCTGCCTTCCGGTGGGGCTGTGGCGCAGATGGGAGCGCGCTTGAATGGCATTCAAGAGGTCACGGGTTCGATCCCCGTCAGCTCCACCAAGTAACTTCCATTATCTCAATCACCTACAAGCTAGACCCCACCTCAGGACGCGGCCATGAGAAGGGTTTGGGGCACATTTGTGCCACCTCTAACCCCTTAGACTGACCGTCGCCCTCTCAAGCCTCTGTACATCGGCGTGCTTGTGGGTTCGCACAGGACAGCGTTTCGTGCTGGTATCTGCATATGGATCAATAACTTAGAGGATTGGTTCGCAGGGCGCCGGCAGAGCTTGGCATCAGGCCATTAGGAACTTTCTCAGGAAATACATGTGGAAATTGTTTGTATTTTGTTATTAGGGTTGACATGCGGCGACGACCCCGCTATACATTGACTACTTCAACAACCAGGGTATCCAGCGCCATCCTGACGCGGGAAAGCCCACACCCTTGCAAGAGGGGGTCCGCCAAAGGATCAGACGGTGACAGTACGTTGAAGCATCGTTGCTAAGGGGGAGAGGCTCGAAGGACGCTGAGGGTTCAGCGTGTTTACCAGGCTTTCGCCCGCAGCCAGTGCCAGCCGCTCCGTGGAGTGGCTGAGCCTGCTTTACAGCGGAGCTTTGTTGTTCAAGCCATGCCGTGACGGACGTGGTGGAAAGAGGTCAGTTGCTGGCGAAACTGTAAGAGAGAAGAGGTCTTTTTAGTCTCCAGGGGGCGCGCGGCCACGCTTGCGTTCACCCCCTTCAGAGGGTCCAGGACTCGTCTCATTTTGAACTTCATGCGGCGAATACTATCGGTGCTTCCCCGTCAAGGAGATGAGAAATGAAACCGCGCACCACGAAGAGCGTTAACCCCGGAGTAGTAGCGATCTTGCTACTTCTGTTCACCATCGTCAGCAATGGTTCCCCGGCGAGCGCCTCACTCGTGGCCGACGCTGGTGGACCGTACAGCGTGCTTGAAGGCGGGTCCATCCTGCTGGATGCTTCTGGGAGTAGCGCCGATCCGGGCGATACCCTGACCCTTGCATGGGACTTGGACAACGACGGCCAGTTTGACGACGCCACGGGCTCCAGCGTCGTTTTTCAAGGCATCGATGGCCCGAGCGTCCACCCCGTGGCAGTCCGGGCCTCCACCCAGAAGACCTTGTTCTGGGACGTCGAAAATGAAACCCATCAGATCCAGAAGAGCTTGTTCTGGGACTTCGAAAACGCAACCTCTGCGGGAAGCATCTCGACGTCCGTCGGGGCGCCGACTGGTGCCGGGATTTCGGGAGTCGCCTCGCAGACCGGCGGCGGGCCTGCCGAGACTTTTGGAGGGGGGGCCGGTAAAGTCCATCTGACCCGGTTTCTCGGCCCGGTCAACTACCCCTATATCGATGTTACGACGACCTCGGCGATGAGACTGGAGAGCATCAGCTTCCTGCACATCCACAACCACAACCCTGGGTTCCCGACCCAGTTCGGCTACCAGGTTCAATTACAAATCGATTCCGGCAGCGGATTCTCGAACATTGGCAGCCCTCTCGCCATAAACGCTGGCAACTCCGGGGATACGAGCACGATTAACCTGGGCTCGACATTGATAGGCGCCGGAACCCACCGGATTCGATGGCTGGCCAGCGGCTTCTCCTCCGGGAGCAACTCGAACACCGAATTCTTTGCCATCAACGACCTGAACCTGGTCGCATCGGTTAC